>CAVWBV010000011.1:0-15438 GCA_963753355.1 uncultured Alphaproteobacteria bacterium | reverse complement strand
TCCGAACGCATTGACAGCACGCGTTACACTCGCTGAAGAGGCATAAAGAACAACCGCTTCCCCGCCGAACATCTTTCACCTCCCCCTGGAGGGGGGAGGTCGACCGGCGTAGCCGGTCGGGAGGGGGTGAACTTCATTGTCAGAAATCTTCATCACCCCACCACGCACCCTTCGGGTGCGACCCTCCCCCTCCAGGGGAGGGTGAAATATAAATCCGTTCTCGCGGCGCATTTTCAACTCCTCATCCTGAGGTGCGAGCGGAGCGAGCTTCGAAGGATGAGGCCCCGGACACTCCAGCAGCATCCTTCGAGGCTCGGCGCAAAAGCGCCGAGCAACTCAGGATGAGGCCGTCCGTTCTCGCGGCGCGTTCTTCTTCGTCACCACCGGGCTTGACTCGGTGGTCCATGCTGAGCTGCCGCTTGGCAAACCTCACCGTCAATCGTGCTCCACGTCCGCATGGATTGCCGGATCAAGTCCGGCAATGACGCATGAGAATGCATTTTCGCGATGCGGTCGCATCCGAGCTTTGCCTACAAACAGAAAAACGAAGCGGTCTCTGCGAGACCATTTGCCGAAGCCCAACTAAATGGCAGGCTTCCGGCGCGCGTGATCCCGAAAAGTGCAGCTGCGGTTTTCGGACAAGGTCACGCGCACGAAAAAGGGAAAGCGGAACGCCGAAAGGCGCATTGTCCTACCAATGTCCGCGATAAGCGCGGCGTGCGCACTGTTTTTTCCAGCGCGCCCACCTTTCGGCGCTCACGCTTGCGGCACTCGCCACCCCACTCGCCACCGGCTTCTACCCCGATGGCTCAGCTCCAGAACCGGGTTTCCCGCAGCGTTGGTTGGCAGGTGTTTTGCCCGCTTCGCCAAAAAGTGCCGCGGTTAAGCACGCTCCGTGCGGACCGGTCCTTGTGCCGGTCGACCGGGGACCCAAAGCCGCCCGGGAACGGGAGGGACGAACTCCCGCGCGCGGGCACCGCATCTCGCTCTTCATCAATTCGGCGTCACCGGTTGACGTCCCTTAACAACGAGCGAGACGGGCGCCGTTATCTTCCTCGCGACGGCAAAGTCAAAGGCGTTTGAATTGTGCTGATAAATCAAAACGTTTCGCGATGCGCGGCTTTTCTTGAAAGCAAGCGCTGCGAAATGATTCTTAGAAGGAAAATAAATTAAACTCCCCCGCGAGTTGGGAAACGCTGCGGAGGGGGCCAGGACACGTGTCTAAGGAGGCGGCCTGAAAGCGTTGCCGAATGCGAACGCGAGCGCGTCGGCATTTAGCCGAAGAAAAAGCTTCTTCCTTCTTCAGGCAAGAACAGAGCGTCCCCAATAATTCTGCAATTTGCCTTTTCGCTAATAAGTTGGGCCTCAAGAGCGTTTCCATACTCCGCCGCTTCGTCCGCTCCGATTTCCGACAACGCTCCTGTATAAAAATACTTAAAAATCAACAGAGTAAACGCGAGCGGGGTCAGAACCCGATTTATTGCCCAGCGACCTTCAGGACTATTTCCGATATGAAAGTGAGAGCACGGGTGCGTTAGGCCCTTGTGCTGATCCGGCGCATTTTCATAGCGAAACAGAGGAGCGCGGGGGTCGGCCTTCGCATCTCTCAGAATTGAAAGATACTCCTCATAGGTGATCATCTCTGCTTGAAGCAACTCTCGCAACCGCTTTAGTTCAGTTGTTGAATCAAACCATTCTGCCGCGCGGGCTTTTGTTCGACACCGCGCCACTCAAATGATTTTTTGATGGCACACGAAAAACGCATAATCACCATTGTCGAAAATGAAGTCGAGATCATCATTTTGTTTGATGAGGCCAAGGCGTTTGTTGTGGATAGCGATCGCCGTCAACAAGGCGTAAAATAAATAGAAATATGGACTGTTCACACTCTCCGTGAACATGGTGCCCTTGATGTAGAGGCGCCAAATCTCCGGCGACATCGAAATGTCGGCACGAAACAAAGCATGTTTGGGAATAATTTCTGCCAGTTCTAATAACTTTTGATCGCGTAAGCGCGGATTCCAACCTCGCCGAAATTGGCCATTAAACGAGTTTGCGTCGCTCATTTTAAGATACTCGATAGACGGTTCTTCTTTCAGTTTGGCGTCCCATTCGGCGGAAAAGCTTTTCCAACTATCAACGCTCGCTATTAAGCCGCCGAGGGCGAACACCGGCGACATCGCATCGCTTCCGCTATCGTCGAAATAGCCGTTGAGAACCATCAAGAGGCATCCGTCTCGTGCGTCGGGGCCCAGCGGGTAAAGCGCGCGTCGATATTTCCGCCGATAAGCTCGAGCGCCGCCAATGAGGCCGCGCTGTCCCGGTCATCCATGACTTCCTCTTAAGGTAGCTCAAGACGTGGATGCCCGCGACGAGCGCGGGCATGACGGATACCTCATCGCCAGACAAAAGCCGCCGACGGCCAGCGCGCGTTTACACACACGACACGCTATTGCCCGAAGTGGTGCCCCGATGACACGCTCGGGGCCATCTTGATGCATAATAGTTCGGCAACCCACGCGGCATCGGCGAGTCGCTAGATCATGGCCCCACCCGCTCCATCCGCTGAAATTGGCCGGCTCGCACAAGGCATCCGCAACGGCGATCGCAGCGTGCTTTCGCGCGCCATTACGCTGACGGAGAGCAAGCGCGCCGACCACCGGCGCACCGCAACCGCACTGACGCAGGCGCTGCTCGACTCAACCGGCAAGGCGATTCGCGTCGGCATCACCGGCGCGCCGGGGGTCGGCAAATCGACCACTATCGATGCGCTCGGCACCATGCTGACCGGAAAGGGCCACAAGGTCGCGGTGCTCGCCGTCGATCCGTCGTCGCGGCGCACCGGCGGGTCGATCCTCGCCGACAAGACGCGCATGGCGCATCTTGCCAACGACGCCAACGCTTTTATCCGCCCCTCGCCCGCATCCGGCACGCTCGGCGGCGTCGCCGCGAAAACGCGGGAGACCATGCTGCTGTGCGAAGCCGCAGGCTACGACGTCATCCTGGTCGAGACGGTCGGCGTCGGCCAGTCGGAGATCGCGGTCGCCGACATGACCGACTTCTTTCTGGTGTTGATGCTGCCGGGCGCCGGCGACGAGTTGCAGGGACTGAAGAAAGGCGTGGTCGAACTGGCCGACATGATCGCCGTCAACAAGGCCGACGGCGACAACATCGTGCGCGCCAAGGCCGCGGCGGCCGAATACCGCGCCGCGTTGCACATCCTCTCGCCGCGATCGCCGCACTGGTCGCCGCCGGTCGTCACCTATTCGGCATTGACCAGGGATGGCATCCCGCAAATGTGGAAGCTTGTTCTCGACCATAGAGCCAAGCTAACGGCGGCGGGCGAACTCGCATCACGCCGCGGCGAACAGCAGGTTAAATGGATGTGGGAGATGCTCGAAGAACGGCTGCTGGCGCCATTGCGTTCGGAGCGGTCCCTGAAAACGGCGTTGCCGCGCATCGAAGCCGAAGTCGCCGCCAGCCGGCTCGCGCCCAATGCCGCTGTCGAGGAAATTGCCGACATGCTCGACCGCCGGCGCTGAATTAATTGTTCTTGGCGCATGATCTTTTCCGAAAACCGGTATCACCCTCGGGTCAAGCCCAAGGGCAAGCTTTTCGGGATCATGCTTTTTAGTTGGCGCATGATCTTTTCCGAAAACCGGTATCACCCTCGGGTCAGGCCAAGGGCAAGCTTTTCGGGATCATGCTTTTAAGTTGGCGCATGATCTTTTCCGAAAACCGGCATCCACTTTTCGGGATCATGCGCTGATGCGCGTCCTCCTCGTCGGCTTTGGACCGTTTCCGGGAGCGCCGCGCAATCCCAGCGCGATCCTGGCCGAGCGGCTCGCGCGCGGGCGGCGCCCGGCGCTCGCCGCGACGATCCGAACCGCACACGTCTTTGCCACGACTTACGCCGCCGTCGACAGCGAGCTGCCGAGATTGCTCGCCGGCCGTCCCGACATTGTTCTGATGTTCGGGCTTGCCGCCCGCCGGCGGCAGCTTTGTATCGAAACGAAAGCGCGCAACGCGCGCTCGGTATTGTTTCCGGATGTGTGCGGATACCGGCCGGCGCGCAGCGTGATTGTGCCGGGAGGACCGGCCGCGCTCCGCGGCGGCGCACCCTTCGCCCCATTGCTTGCGGCGGCGCGCGCAAGCCGAATGCCGGCGCGCTTGTCACGTGACGCGGGCCGGTACGTTTGCAATTACTCGTATTGGCGGGCGCTTGAGATCGCCGGGCGCGGAAACCGTCCGCTGGTCCAGTTCGTTCATATTCCGCGCGTCCGATTCGAGTCCCGTCCCAAGCGGAAACGGAAATACCGTGCACCATCGTTTGCCGCGGCGCTTGTGGCTGCCGAAAATTTGCTCATTGCGCTGCGTGCCGCACGCCGCCAACAGCTCGCTTGTTGATGGAGCATGATCTTTTCCGAAAACCGGTGTCCACTTTTCGGGATCACGCTCTAGCGGCCACCGGCGAGTGTGCCAACCTCGATGCAGACGTGCAGTTCGCCGGTTTCGATGTCGTTCCAGTTGCGTATCTTAGGCTGCGCGAAGCGCGCCAGCGCCGCGCGCTGGTGATCGTCCAATTTCAGGAGTCGCGACAGCGTTCCCGCCATCAGCGCCTCGGCGGCGCGGCCGGCGCCGTCGTCGCATTTAATCGCAATGCCGAGAGCAAGCGCCGGCAACGCCGCGCACATGACGCCCTCGGCTCCGGTTTTGACCAGCGCCTGCGTGCCGAGAAGTTGCATGATCTCGGTGCAAAACCGGCCGCTCCCTGCCACGTACCACGGCTCCTTCACGCACGCGGCGAGCAAGCGCGCCGCCGCGGCCGCGCGTTCCGGAGCGAGCCCGCGGCCGTTGCCGAACTTGGCGAAGGCCGACGCGAGATTCTCCAGCGGCACCGCCCAGGTGGGGACCGAGCAGCCATCGACCGCGCGGCAATCCGGCGGCAACGCTTTTGCAGTCAAATCTTCGAGAACGGCGTGCACCCGCTGCTGCACCGCGTGGTCGGGGCGCCAGTAGCCGGCGTGATCGACCTCCATCGCTCGCGCCACGCAAAGAAAGCCGGCGTGTTTTCCCGAGCAATTGTTGTGGAGCGCCGACGGCGCCGCGCCGGCTCGCGCCAGCGCCATGGCGGCGCCGTGCGAGGACGGCCAATGGGTACCGCACGCCAGCGCCGACGCGTCGAAACCCGCTTTCGCCAATATCCCCGCGACGCCGCGAACGTGCGCGGGCTCGCCGCTGTGCGAAGCGCAGCAAAGCGCCAGCTCCTCGTCGCTGAGCGCGAATTTATCGGGGGCGCCCGTTTCCACGAGCGGCAGCGCCTGCAACGGTTTCACCGCCGAGCGGGGAAAAACAGGTCTTCCCACGTCGCCGGCGGCAAAAATCTTTGTGCCACTGGAGTCGACGACCGCGACCGCGCCACGGTGACGGCTTTCAACCATGCCGCCGCGGACGACTTCGACGACGACCGGATCGATCATGTGGACGCGCGCAGTTTCGCTCCCGGCCAGAGACCCGGCGCGGCGCGCCGATATTGCGGCGGATGCGTCACCTCTCCGCCCAACGCAAGCGCGGCGTGCCAGGCCCAGTGCGGATCGTCCAGGAATGCGCGCGCGAGCGCCACCATGTCAGCCGAACCTTCGACAACAATGGCCTCCGCCTGTTTGGGACTGGCGATCAAACCCACGACCCGCGTGGGAAGGCCCGCCTCGAGCCGTATCTGGCGAGCCAGCGGGACGTTATAGCCGGGCTCGGCCGGGACACTCGCCTGACCCTGCGTGCTCACGCCTCCCGAGGAGACGTCGACATACTCCAGCCCGGCTTCTCGCAGCTTTTTGGCGAGCGCCACCGCGTCGGCGACCGTAAGCCCGCCATCGAGCCAATCGCTGCCGGTCAGGCGCGCGCCGAGCGGCGTTCCGCGCGGAACGACGTCGCGAACGTCGCGGGCGACTTCGAGCGGAAGGCGCATGCGGCCTTCCAGCGCGCCGCCCCACTCATCGTTGCGGCGGTTAGATATCGGCGACAGAAAGCCGTGCAGCAAATAGCCGTGCGCCATGTGCAATTCGATGGCATCGAAGCCGATGCGCACGGCGCGGCTTGCCGCCTCGATGAAGGCTTTCCGGACCTGCGCCATGTCGGCTTCGCTCATGGCGCGCGGCACATGCCAGTCCGGGCCGAACGGTATCGCCGAGGGAGCGATGGTCGGCCACGGATCTTCGCCGGCCGGCAAAGCCTTGCCGCCTTCCCATGGCCGCTGCGCCGAGGCCTTCCTCCCGGCGTGCGAAAGCTGGATCGCGAGCTTGGCGCTGCCGATGCGACGGCAATGCGCCACCACGCGATCGAGCGCGGCCTCGCATGCGTCGGAGTAAAGCCCCAGGCAGCCGTGGGTGATGCGGCCTTCCCGTTCGACGTGCGTGGATTCGACGACCAGCAAACCGGCGCCGGAATTCGCCAGCGTGCCGAGGTGGGTCATGTGCCAGTCGTTGGCCACGCCGTCGTCGGCGCTGTACTGGCACATCGGCGAGACGACGATGCGGTTGGCGAGATTAAGATCGGCGAGCCGGTATGGCGAAAAAAGTGCGCTGCTCATGCCATCTCATATCGGGGAGAATTGTTTTTCTGCAACGGCCGGCCACGCCCGCGCCGATCACAGCCGAACCCGCAACAGATGCGCCAGCTCGCCGACGATGCCGCGGCGGAACAAAAGCACGCAGACGACGAAAATCGCCCCCTGGATGACCAGCACCCATTGGCCGAACGGCGCCAGGTAATTCTGCATGCCGACGACGGCGAACGCACCGACCACCGGCCCGAGCATGGTGCCGAGCCCGCCGAGGAGCGTCATCAGCAGCACGTCGCCCGACATGGTCCAGTGCACGTCGGTGAGCGAGGCGAGCTGAAACACCCACGCTTTCATTGAACCCGCCAGGCCCGACAGCGTCGCCGACAGGATAAAAGCCAGCAGCTTGTAACGCTCGGTACGAAATCCGAGCGAGATACAGCGCTGCTCATTCTCGCGTATCGCCTTGAGGACCTCGCCGAACGGCGAGTTGACGATGCGATAGATGAAAAGAATGCCGGCGACCACGACCACCATGACGAAGGCGTACATGGTCATCTCATGCGATAAATCAAAAAACCCGAACAACCGGCCGCGCGGCACGCCCTGGATGCCGTCTTCGCCGCCGGTGAACTTCGCTTCCAAAGCGAAGAAGTACATCATCTGCGCCAGCGCCAGCGTGATCATGGCGAAATAAATTCCCTGCCGGCGGATGGCGAGTGCGCCGGCAACTACGCCGAGCCCACCGGCGCCGACGGCGCCCAAGATCACCGCAAGCTCCGGCGGCCAGCCCCAGGATTTGGCGGCGTAAGCGGTGAAATAACTCGCCCAGCCGAAGAACAGCGCATGACCGAACGACGCCAGGCCGACATAACCGATCAACAGATTAAAGGCGCAGGCGAACAGTGCGAAGCACAACGCCTTCATCAGAAAGATCGGATAGAAGAAGAACGGCGCCACAACAAAAAATACGATCATCAGCGCAATGGCGATGCCGAGACTTGCATCGCTGTCGCGGCGGCGCGCGAGCGCGGGCGGATCGAGAACGCGCTCGGTCATGCCGTCCGACCAAACAAACCGGCCGGGCGGACCAGCAGCACAATCGCCATGATGACAAAAATCACCGTGTTCGAGGCTTCCGGATAAAAGACTTTGGTCAGGCCCTCGACAATGCCGAGCGTAAAGCCGGTGACGATGGCGCCCATGATCGAGCCCATGCCACCGATCACGACCACGGCGAACACCACGATAATGAGGTCGGAACCCATCTGCGGCGAGACGTTGTAGATCGGCGCCGCCATCACGCCGGCCAGCGCCGCCAGGCCGACGCCAAATCCGTAGGTGAGCGTCACCATGCGCGGCACGTTGATGCCAAACGCGCGCACCAGAACCGGATTTTCCGTGGCCGCGCGCAAGTACGAGCCGAGCCGCGTCCTCTCGATCCCAAACCAGGTGGCAAGACAGACCGCCAGCGACAGCACAATAACCCAGCCGCGATAGTTGGGAAGAAACATAAAGCCGAGATTGCGGCCACCGCGTAGCGCGTCGGGCACCTGGTATGGCAGGCCGGAGGAACCGAAGTAATTGCGGAACAGGCCCTCGATCACCAGCGCCAATCCGAAGGTGAGAAGGAGCCCGTACAGCGGATCGAGCTTGCGCAAGTGCTGAAGAAAAAGCCGCTCGATGAGGATTCCGGTCAAGCCGATCAGAATCGGCGCTATCACCAGCGCCGCCCAATAATTGATGCCGGCATGTTGCAGCAACAAATAAGCGGCAAACGCGCCCATCATGTACTGGGCGCCGTGGGTGAAGTTGATGATGTTGAGCATGCCGAAAATGACGGCAAGCCCAAGACTTAACAGCGCGTAGAACGAGCCATTGATCAGCCCGAGCAGCAATTGTCCGAACAGCGCCTGCGAGGGGATGCCGAAAATTTCAAACATGCTTTCCCCCTGCCCGCCGCTCCCAGGAACACTGAACCGCCCTCAAGCGTATCTGAATCGGGGAAGGCACAAACTGGCTTCCCCGCTTCCTCTCCTGCAAAGCGAAAGCGCGAAGTTACCCGCTGATCAGCGGGCAATTGCCATCCTTGAGCGGACGAAATGCTTCGTCCGCCGGGATAGTCGCCCGCAATTTGTAATCGTCGCCGGGATATTTCGATTCTTCGGGCTTCTTCACCTCGAACAGATAAGCGTTGTGAAGCTTGCGCCCGTCGGCGCGAATCGAGCCCTTCCCGAACAGCGGGTCGTCGGTCGGCATTTCCTTCATCTTGGCGACGACCGCTTTGCCATCGGCGGCGCTTTTAAGCGCGGCAACCGCCTTCAGGTAATGCAAGACCGACGAATACACCCCGGCCGGGACCATGCTGGGAAATTTGCCGGCCCGTCCGGACGCCACCTGCCACCGCTTGGTGAAGGCGCGGCTTGCGTCAGTCATGTCCCAGTAGAAGGTCTCGGTCAGGACCAAGCCTTGAGCGGTTTTCAGCCCAAGCGCCTCGATGTCGTTGATGAACACCAGAAGCCCGGCGAAATGCTGGCCGCCGGCGGTAATGCCGAATTCGGCTCCCTGCTTGATGGAATTGACCGTGTCGCCGCCGGCATTGGCCAGTCCGATGATTTTTGCCTTCGAAGCCTGCGCCTGCAGCAGGAAAGAAGAGAAGTCCGGAGTATTGAGTGGCACCAGCACCTGGCCGAGAACCTTGCCGCCGTTTTTCTCGACCACCGCGGCAGTGTCGCGCTCGAGCGCGTGGCCGAACGCGTAGTCGGCGGTCAGGAAGAACCACGTATCGCCGCCGGTTTTGACCACCGCCTTGCCGGTGCCGTTGGCGAGCATCCAGGTATCGTAGGTCCACTGCACGGAATTGGGTGAGCATTTCGGTCCGGTGAGATCGGAGCTGGCGGGACCCGAGCCCAAAAATACCTTGTTCTTCTCGCGCGTGACTTCGTTGATCGCGAGCGCCACGCTTGAAGTCGGCACGTCGGCGATGACGTCGACATGATCGACGTCGTACCATTGCCTGGCCAGATTAGCGCCGATATCCGGCTTGTTCTGGTGATCGCCGCCGATGACTTCGACCTTCATGCCATAGGCTGACGGATTGAAATCCTCCACCGCCAATTTGGCAGCGGCCACCGAACCGACACCGCCGATATCGGAATAGAGGCTCGACATATCGGTCAGCACACCGATCTTGACGGGGATTTCGCTCTGCGCACGCGCGACGGCTGTTGCGCCGGCAAAGACGGCGATCGCGAGTGCTAATGTGGATTTGAACCTCATTAGGATAGCCTCCCTGATTGCGAGCCGCGCCCGCATTATCGTTCCTTGATATCAAACTCCGAGATACTCGTGCAGTTTTTCGGTATTCGCCTTTAGTTCGGTTGCGGCAAAATGGTCGATGATCCGACCGTGTTCCATGACGTAGTAGCGATCGGCGAGCGTCGCTGCAAAGTGGAAGTTTTGTTCCACCAACAAGATGGTAAAGCCCTGCGCTTTAAGGCTGCCGATCGTGTCGCCGATTTGCTTGATGATGACCGGAGCGAGCCCTTCGGTGGGCTCGTCGAGCAGAAGAAGCCGCGCTCCAGTGCGCAAAATTCGGGCAATTGCCAGCATTTGCTGCTCGCCACCGGAGAGTTTTGTTCCTTGACTCGACAGGCGTTCGCGCAGATTGGGAAACAGCGCGAAAATTCGCTCGAGATCGAGGCCGCCGGGGCGCACTACCGGCGGCAACAGCAAATTCTCCTTCACGTCGAGGCTGGAAAAAATTCCGCGCTCCTCCGGACAAAAAGCAATGCCCGCTTTGGCAATCACGTCCGAGGAACACCCGATCAATTCCGCGCCTTCGTAGCGCACCGAACCGGTGCGGCTCTCGATGATGCCCATGATCGCCTTGAGCGTCGTCGTTTTACCGACGCCGTTGCGGCCGAGCAGAGTCACGACTTCGCCGGCGCGAACCTCGAAATTGGCGCCATGCAGGACATGGGACTCGCCGTACCAGGCTTGCAGGTCCTTTACCGTAAGGAGCGCGGCCGTCTCAGGCATGGCCGGTCCCCAGATAGGCCTCGCGCACGGCGGGATCGGCCGACACGGTCTGGTAGTCGCCCTCCGCCAGAACCTGGCCGCGGGTGAGCACGGTGATGCGGTCGCAGAGATCGGCGACGACGCTCAGATTGTGTTCGACCATGAGCACCGTGCAGTTGGCGGCCGCCGCGCGGATAAGCGCGCTGATGCGCAGGATATCCTCCCGGCCCATCCCGGCGGTCGGCTCGTCGAGCAACAACAATTCCGGGCCAAGCGCGAGCGTGGTCGCAAACTCGAGCGCCCGTTTGCGGCCGTACGGCAGCTCGGCCGCCGGCGACCGGAGATAGGGTGCGAGCCCGACGTCGGCGATCAGCGCCTGCGCCTGATCGTCGAGCACACGGAGCACACGCTTGGAGCGCCAAAAATCAAACGAGTGCCCGCGCCGGCGCTGAAGTGCGATCCGAACGTTTTCCAGCACCGTCAGATGCGGAAATACTGCGGAGATTTGGAAGGAACGGCCGAGCCCCAATCGCGCTACATCCGCAGGCCGAAGCGCAGTGATGTCTTTGCCGGCGAAGAGAATACGTCCCCGCGTCGGCGATAAAAACTTGGTAAGGAGATTGAAGCAGGTCGTTTTGCCCGCGCCGTTGGGACCGATTAAGGCGTGGATGCTGCCGCGCCGGATGCTCAAGTTGACCGAACGCACGGCCAGAAAACCGGCGAATTCCTTGGTCAAATCCTCGGTTACCAGAATAGGCTCTTCCGTCACCACTTCCTCCCGAGCGATAGTTTCGGCGGCTTCTGGACGGGCGTAAAGAGAACAAATGCAAATTAACTAAGGGCGCGGCATTTTGCGCGCGGATGGCGTTCCCTATATTTTACCCGCCGACACGTCGGAAGCTCAGGCTATTGCCTATATGTATCCATTCCAGCCGCACGGTTGCCGTGCGGCTAGCAGGGAGAAACGTCATGAAAATCAGCGCCCGCAATCAGATCAAGGGAAAGATTTTGGAAGTGAAAAAGGGTGCCACGACGGCCCATGTTCGCCTGGAGATCGGCCCCAACCAAGTGATTACCTCGTCAATCACCAACGAGGCGGTCGACGAACTCGGACTAAAAGCCGGCATGACCGCGTTTGCCGTGATCAAGGCTTCGGAAGTGATGATCGCGGTTGATTAAGCCGCAGCTTGATCGGGTCCGCACCATGAAAGCTGCCATTGTTCTTTTGACGTGCTGCGTGCTCGCAGCACCCGCGTTCGCCGAAGAGCCCGTCGGCTGCGATAAATTTACGTGGCCGCTCGACAAGGAACGCGCCCTCCTCACCAGCGCCGACACGATCACCGTGGCCTCGGGCATGAAGCTCGCGCTGCCTCTTCCCGTCGCCGTGACAATCGATCTGTTGCCGTTTGCGGACGCCAAGTTGCCGATGCCGCCCGAGCGCGCGCCCAAGCAACCGAGTTCATTTGCCGGCTTCGTTGCTGTTCCGGCTTCGCCACAAGCCGGCAGCTACAAGGTCACATTGTCGTCGGAGGCGTGGATCGACGTGGTGCAAGACGGGCATTTTTTGAAATCGACCGCGCACACCGGGGCGTCGGGCTGCACGGGCATCCGCAAGAGCGTCAAGTTCAATCTCGACGCGGCGCCCTTTGTCGTGCAACTCAGCAACGTGCCCGCCAACAAAATCGGCGTCGTGATCACCGACGATTAGGCGGCTCCTATTTTTCGGAGCCACCGCTCGTGGTGACGCTGCGCCTCGCTATTGCTTGAGCGTATTCGCGACTTTGAAGCTGGCTTCCGTCTTGGACTTGATCTCGTCCAGGCTCACGTCCGGCGCCAGCTCAATCAGCGTCATGCCGCCTCCTTGGCGATCGACGGTGAAGACACCGAGATCGGTGATCACCATGTCGACCACGCCGGCGCCGGTCAGCGGCAGATTACAGCGGTGCAGCAGCTTCGGCTCGTTTTTGGCCGAGTGCTCCATGACGACGACGACTTTTTTGACGCCGCCAACCAGGTCCATGGCGCCGCCCATGCCCTTCACCATCTTGCCCGGTATCATCCAGTTGGCGAGATCGCCGTTTTCGGCAACCTGCATCGCGCCGAGGATGGCGATGTCGATATGGCCGCCGCGGATCATGGCGAAGGAATTGGCGGAACTAAAATAACTGGTGGTCGGCAATTCGGTCACGGTCTGCTTGCCGGCGTTGATCAGGTCGGCGTCCTCATCGCCCTCGAACGGAAACGGGCCGGTGCCGAGCATGCCGTTCTCCGACTGCAGCTGCACGCTGATGCCGGGAGGAATGTAGTTCGACACCAGCGTCGGAATGCCAATGCCGAGATTGACGTAAAAACCGTCGTGCAATTCCTTGGCGGCGCGCGCCGCCATCTGGTCGCGTGTCCAAGGCATTAGACTTCCTCCCCCGTCCCGGCCGGCGCGTCGGCTTTTTGGCGCTTGCGGACGGTGCGTTGCTCGATGTGTTTGACGGCATTCGGGACATGAACGATGCGCTGCACGTAAATGCCGGGCGTGATGATGTGATCCGGGTTGATATCGCCGGGCTGCACCAGGTGCTCCACTTCCGCGACCGTCACCTTGCCGGCGGTTGCCATCACCGGGTTGAAGTTGCGCGCGGTCTTCCGGTAGACGAGATTGCCTTCGGTGTCGGCCATATAGGCGTGGACAATCGAAAGGTCGGCGACCAACCCGCGCTCCATGACATAGCGCTGGCCGTCGAATTCGTCCTCGTTTTTGCCTTTGGCAATCTCGGTACCGACGCCGGTCCGGGTGTAGAATGCGGGTACGCCGGCGCCACCGGCGCGAATGCGCTCGGCCAGCGTTCCCTGAGGATTGAATTCGATCTCAAGTTCGTTGGCGAGAAACTGCTGCGCGAATGTCTTGTTTTCCCCGACATAGGACGCGATCATTTTCTTGATCTGCCTGGTGTCAAGGAGCACGCCGAGACCCTTGCCATCGACGCCGCAATTGTTGGAGACGACCGTGAGATTTTTCGCTCCGGAATTGCGGATGGCATTGATCAGGGTTTCGGGAATGCCGCAAAGGCCAAACCCGCCCGCCATGATCATCATGCCGTCTTTGAGCAAACCGGCCAACGCGGAATGCGCGTCCGCATAGACCTTATTCATGAACGCTCCCTTTCCTGCCCCGAAATGTCGGCGTAGGGATAACAACCGCGGCGGAAAGGTCAACTAGCGTACTAGACGGCGATGCCATCCAGTCCGATGGATTTGATGATCGGGAGCCCGAAGTTATGCGGATAGTAATTCCAGGCGACAAAACCGATGGCGAATAATATCGCGGCAAGGATGGCCCCCAGAAACCGGCTCCGAAACGCAATAAGGCTGCCGAGCAACGCGGCGACGAAAGCCAAGACCGCCATCAAAGCCACGAAGGTCCAATTAACAGTCGCCAAATCGATAGGCATTGTCCGCTCCTGTCTCGCCAACCCAAAGACGATCCCACACAGTCTAATCGAGGTTGCGCTCAAGCGCGACTGCACACTGAGCTAAATCCGATCCGCGCGCTCACTACCCTCCGAATTGAAAGAGACAACAATGGAACAGCTTTCTCCCCGCCTGCAGACGCCAATCTCGACCGCCGAACTCGAGCGGCGCTGGGCGGCCGTGCGCGAGGCCATGGAACGGGAAAAGATCGACGTGCTGCTGATGCAGAACAACAACGACTACATGGGCGGTTACGTCAAATACTTCACCGATCTGCCGGCGACTAATGGTTATCCTCTGACGGTGGTCTTTCCGCGCGACGATCTCATGACATTGGTCAGCATGGGCCCGTTCGGTGGCGGCGGCGCGCCGACTGCCAACGGCGACGGCACCGCGCGCGGCGTGAAGCAGTGGCTGACCACACCGAGCTTTGCCTCCTGCGGCTATACCGCGAGCTATGACGCCGAACTTGCCGCACAGGCGCTTGCGCCTTACGCCGGCGGCACCATCGGGCTCGTCGGCACCTATCAGATGTCGTTCGCGCTCGTCGACTATCTGCAAAAAGGCCGGTTCTCGAACTCGCGCTTTATCGACGCTTCCGACCTGGTCGACCGCATCAAGGTGATCAAAAGCGCCGAGGAGCGCGAACTCGTCCGCCGCGCGGCCCGCATGCAGGACGGCGCCATGCGCGCCGCGTTTGCCGCGGTCGAGCCCGGCATGCGCGACCGCGACATCGCCGCCATCGCCCAATGCTACAGCCAACGCCACGGGAGCGAGAACGGCATCTATCTGTGCGCATCAATGCCGGCGAAACAACCGGCGCAGTTCAGCCAGCGTCATTTCCAGAACCGCGTTATCGAGGAAGGCGACACGGTTGCACTGCTCGTCGAGGATTCCGGTCCCGGCGGCATGTATACCGAGCTCGGCCGCACCTGCGTCGTCGGCAAAGCCTCGGCGGAACTGAAGGACGAGTTTGCCTTTACGCTGGAGGCGCGCAAATTCAATCTCAACCTGCTCAAGCCCGGGACGCCTGCCAAAGAGATTTTCGCCGCCTACAACGACTTCATGCGCAAAAACGGCCGGCCGGAAGAAAGACGCCTGCACTGCCACGGCCAGGGTTACGACCTGGTCGAACGCCCCCTGATCCGGAATGACGAGCCGATGGCGATCGCCAAGGACATGAACATTGTCGTGCACCCGACCTACATCCGCGGCGGTGTGCTTTCCTGGGTCTGCGACAATTATCTGATCGACGCGGGCGGTCCGAGCGAACGGCTCCACGCCTTTCCCGAAATCATCACCGAGCTCGGCTGACCTGACTGTGGGGTGCAGTCATAAACGCACCGGCGGTCCTGATGTCCGGTTCCTGAGTTAGAGCCGACATCCCGAACCCACAC
>CAVWBV010000010.1:0-131787 GCA_963753355.1 uncultured Alphaproteobacteria bacterium | reverse complement strand
CCGTACCAACAACATCGATGGCCGCAGGTCGCAAGCGATTCGGATTGCGACTATCTTGCGTTTCGTTCCCGTAATCTGCGGCGTTGTCGTAGCCATGTCGCAGTCGCTGCGTCAGCGGCACAGTATCACCAAGTCCCGAAGTCTTGGCATTTCATCGGCACGTGCGTTTGCGCGGCTCAATGATTTACAAACTGACCCGGGGATCGCAATGCGGTTTGGCCTTTCGGGCGCGCTGCTCGGCCTTATGCTGGCGGCTTGTGTTGACCGGCCTCCGCAGTTTTATGCGGGGTTCAGCGGCAAACTAGATATTCAACTTGTGTCGACGAGGCATGCAGTCGACCTCGACTGACAACAATATCACCCGTTGTGGGACGTCGCCCGCGACAGATCGAGTTCCTAATCTCGATGTAGAGCCAGTCTGCCGAGGAATTGCCGAGCAAGGCGGCGCTACTTTGCACGAACCGCTAATGGCGCACGTTCCCAAACCCGATACAGTGGACACGAAGAAAGATTGCGTTAATAGCGAAGAGCGCATCCGCAATCAGCTAATGGCAGTATGGGAAAGGTTCGATGCGGCTGACCGCGCGCATTGCATAAGTGAATCGGAGATGGGTGGGGAATTGAGCTATACTGAATTGATCACCTGCCTTGAAATGGCTCGCGATGTCCGAAAGCTGCACCAACAGACAGTGGCTTCTCAGTCTGCGCATAACATTGACACGACATCGAGCCCCTAGTCTCCATCTAACCGGGCACGACCAATTGCAGGTCGTCTAGTGGTCACGTTGCTGTCGGTCGAAGCCGACATGGGTCCGATTTGTGACTACGCGGCTAGGCTTTCTTAAGCGTGCGCGCCACGTAATCGCGGATGTATCGGAGCGTCGGCTGCGCCGCCCAAATCTCAGTCGCGATCTTGTCGGTCGCCGCACCCGTGCGTTCGACGCGCTCACGTGCCTCCGCGCGTAATTGCGCTTTTGTCTGGGCGAATGCCGCAGGCGACAGCGAAGCGAGCTGTTCCGCCGCCGCTATCGCGCGCGGCATGAGTTCTTCCGGCGGGACGACCGCATCGACCAGACCGCGTTCAAGCGCGGCGTCAACGTCGAAAGTGGCGCCGGTGTAAAGAAGCTCCGGCAAATGCCGTGCCGGCACCGCAAAGCGCATCGTCTCGAACGCGACCGCTGGAAAGGGCACCCCCACCAAAAGCTCGGTGACGCCGATGCGGCCATTGCCGCGGGCCATGATGCGGCGGTCGGCGCAGCAGGCGAGCACGCAGCCGCCGGCGATGGCATGACCGTTGACGGCGGCCACGACCGGCTTCGGGAAAAATAACAAGTCGCTAAAGGTCCGGTGCAGCGCAGGAAGGAACTTGCGCACGTAGTCCGGTCCACCCGAACTCAAGCGGATCAGATCAACTCCGGCCGAAAATATCCCCCCCTGCCCCGTGACCACGACAGCGCGTGCGTCGGATTGGGCTATCTGCGCAAAGCACTTCGCCAGCTCTTCGCTGAGTTCGATATCGAGCGCGTTGGCCTTGCCGTGCGCAATAGTGACTGTGGCGATGCCGATGTCGGTTTTCAGATCGATCATGGGGGTTTTCATTCGCGCTTGAGGCCCGCCGACCGGCGGGTTTCATCGACGATACCATGGCCCGGACAGCCTGTGAGCACCGACCTCGGGCTAACCCATGGTTAAAGTTGACCGATTTTGGTCAGCCCTTCGCGCCAAAAAATCCGCAATTGGGTCACGCTCAGGACATTCCGGCCTGACCTCTATGCGGCTGGTGGAACAGCAACGGAGAATCAAATGCTGAGCTTGCGCGGGGTCACCACTGGCGCTGTCGTTTTGTTTATTTCAGGCGTGGCGATCAACGTGGCGGTCGCGCAGACCGCGACAACTGACGCGCCCGGCAAGCCACTTCAGCTCCTGCGCATCATCGAGGCGCCGGCGAGGCCAAAGGCCGTTGCCCACAACAGGATTTACGCCGCACTGCACCGCGCCACCGCCATGCGGAACCTCAAACGGCATACTGTTGTCGCCGAGGCTAAAGTCGAACAAAGCGAACCGACCGCTCAGGACGCATCGCCGCCCGGTGTCAGCGTGGAAGACGCCGACACTGCCCCGCCGACCACCTTTGCCGCCGCAGAACCGGCGCCGACACCGAGCGCTCCGGCGATTGGCACTCTCGTCGTCGGGAATCAGTTGGTCGGCGTTGCCTCGCAGGCGGACGTCAATGCCCTCGATCTTGCCGCCGATAAAACCGGCACCGCATCGGCGAATGCGTCGCCGGCGTCGCCGGCCGATGCGACGCCAGTTGACGCCGCGCCGAGCACCAAGGCTGCCGCTTTATCGGCGCCCGCCGTTGCCGTCGTCAGCGATACCACGTCAAAGGCCGATTTCTTCAAAGTCGCCGCTGCCACGCCTGTCTCACAGGCCGCCGCATTGGCGGTCGGCAGTCCCGGCTGGATCGCGCAAGTCATGGCCGCTTTGGCCGGTGCGGTTGCCGCGGGAACGATCGCCTGGTTTTTGATCGGCTCCGCGCCGCAGCGGACCTACGGATAAAAAGCTTAGCCACCAGCCTTTAGCGAGCTGAACAGCGCGTAGGCGTCTTTCGGCTTTGCTTGCTGATGCACGACCGCGTTGATGGCGGCGAGCATCGCTTTCGGCGCTTCCGACTGAAAAATATTTCGTCCCATATCGACGCCGGCCGCGCCTTGTTGGACGGCGTTGTAAGCCATGGTGAGCGCGTCGAGTTCGGGAAGCTTTTTGCCGCCCGCCATGACGATCGGCACCGGGCATGAGGCAGTGACGGTATCGAAGCCGTCTTCGACATAATAGGTTTTCACGTATTGGGCGCCGAGCTCGGCAATGATGCGGCAGGCAAGCCGAAAATATTTGGCGTCGCGCACCATGTTCTTGCCGACGGCGGTGACGCCCATGACCGGCATGCCGGCGCGCAGTCCGGCGTCAACCAGCTTGGTCATATTGTGAATGGAACGCGTCTCGAATTCGCCGCCGATGAAAACCTGGATGCCGACGCCGGCGGCGTTCAATCGCACCGCGTCGTCCATATCCATCGCGATCTGTTCGTCGGATAGGTCCTCGCGCAGAATGCTCGGGCCGCCGCTTGCGCGCAACACCATGGGCTTTGACGAGTCTGCCGGGATCAGCGACCGCAGGATGCCGCGAGTGCAGAAGAGCGCGTCGCAGTCTGGCAATAGCGGCACAATAGAAAGATCAATGCGCTCAAGCCCAGTGGTCGGTCCCTGAAAGTAGCCGTGATCGATGGCGAGCATCACGGTGCGGCCGCTGGCGGGTGAGAACACCCGCGCCATCCGGTTCTTCATTCCCCAATCGAGCTGGTGACAGCCCTTGAGAAAGAAACCTGGCGCCTGCTGCGGCTGATCGGCGGCGTAGCGTTCGCCTTCCTTATCGACTTCAGGCATGGGCTCCTCGTTGTGCGGGTAATCCGGCGGGCCTGCGCCAATCAGGCGACCTATGCGGCATCGCTGGTACGGCGGCAAGGCGCGGCTTGCCGCGTTAATGCCTGCGAACGGCTGTGAAAAGAGCCCGCTTTTGCGGATTAAATCGCAAGCACCGAAATGGCCCCCTTGGCAGTGTTCATGTTTTGTTCTAGTATCGCTTTCCCCTTGAAGGACGCGCGATATGCCGCTTGGGCCTGCCTTTTCCGTATTGCGTAACCGCACGGCGGTTGTGGAGGAATTGCGCCGCTTATTGCCGAAAATGGAAGGGGTAAGGAAAGTTGCCCCGATCCCCTTCGGGCTTGCCGCTATTGACCGTTATTTGCCGCAGGGCGGGCTAGCCGGTGGCGCTCTGCATGAGATTGTTCCCGAACAAGACATGCTCGCTGCCGCCTTTGGTTTTGTGGTGGCGCTGCTTACTCGTCTTGCCCCCGTTCGCACGTTCTTCTTCGTCATCCCGGGTTATGGGCTTCGCCGTTACGGCCGCCTGTACGGCCATGGCCTGAGCGCGCTCGGGCTTAATCCAAACCGTCTTATCCTGGTGGAGACGGCGCAGCGCCAGGACACCCTGTGGGCCATCGAGGAAGCGTTGCATTCGCGCGCGCCCGCCGCTGTCGTCGGCGTAACTGACAAGCTCGACTTGCGCTTAAGTCAACGATTGCAACACGCCGCCACCGATGCGGGCCTGCCGCTTTTCCTGCTTCGCCCCGCGGAAATTTTGCAAGCCAGCGCCGCAGCGACGCGCTGGCGCGTCGGAGC
Organism: uncultured Alphaproteobacteria bacterium; assembly: GCA_963753355.1. Taxonomy (GTDB): domain Bacteria; phylum Pseudomonadota; class Alphaproteobacteria; order Rhizobiales; family Xanthobacteraceae; genus BOG-931. Next base: position 127,549 of record CAVWBV010000010.1, on the reverse strand, counting down.
GCTTCCCGCCGCGCGCGATCGCTTCGGCCTGATCACGCGGGCACGCTGGCGGTTGATGCTGGAACGCTGCCGCAACGGACGCGCAGGCGAATGGATGGTGGAGTACGATCATGTCGCGCATCGTTTCAGTCTGGTTGCCGCGCTGGCCGATTCTGCGCTTCCTCGCGACGCAAGCCAAAAATCCATCCAGCACGCCGGTTGATCCGGAGCGGCCGTTCATCCTGATCGACAGCGGCGGCAAGCCGCCGTGCATCGCCGGCTTGAACGAGGCGGCCGAGGCCGCAGGCCTCGTGCTCGGCGAGCCGTTGGCCGATGCCCGCGCCAAAGCGGGCGACATGCAGGTGCATGCCTTTGATGGCGCCACCGACAATGCCGCGCTACGCCGCCTGGCATTGTGGGCGACGCGTTATACGCCGACCGCCTCGCCCTGGAACGCGGAGAACGGCGCCGACGGGTTTTTCCTCGACATCGAGGGCGCCGCGCATTTGTTTGGCGGCGAAGAAGCGCTGCTCGCCGATCTGTCGGCCCGGCTGGGGAAAAATTTTGGTTTGCCGGCGCGGCTCGCCGTTGCCGGCACGCCCGGCGCGGCCTGGGCGCTGTCACGCTTTCACGCCGCGCGCAATTTAATCCTTCCTAACGGCCGCGAAGCCGAAGCGTTGATGCCGCTGCGGATCGAAGCTTTGCGGCTTTCGCCGGAGACTTGCACGACGCTGCGCCGCCTCGGCTTCAAAACTGTAGGCGCTATTCTCGATAAACCGCGCGCGCCTTTTGCCGCGCGTTTTCCGGCCGAACTTCTGTCCCGTATCGACCAGGCGCTTGGCCGCCTCGAAGAGCCACTCGTCCCTGTTGTTGCGCCGCCGCTCTATCACTCATTGCGTTATCTCATTGAGCCAATCATCACTCAGGAAGCCGTCATCGGGCTGGCGCGCCGGCTGATGCAAACGCTGACGCACGTGCTGACGCGTGACGACGTCGGCGCGCGGGCGTTGCGGCTTTCGCTCTATCGTGTCGATGGAGCGGTGGAAGCGATCGATGTCGCGCTGACGCTACCGACACGCGACGTCGCTCACGTGGCGCGCCTGCTCGATCTCAAACTCGAAGCCCAATCCGCCATGGATGAAGCCGGCTTCGGTTTTGAGGCCATCGGACTTGCCATCACCCGCGCCGAGCCGATGCCGGCGAAACAGGCTGAATTTGATATCCGCCATCACCCTGAGTTCGCCGGCACCTCGGCGACCCCGTTCGATTCGAACCTCTGGCGCGCCGTTCCGGATGACGAGGGCATTGAGCGCTGCGCCGCCTTGATCGATACCCTGCGCCAGCGGCTCGGACCGCACAGCGTGCGCTGGTTTACGCCGGTCGCGAGCCATATTCCCGAGCGCGCCGAAGCGTTGCTGCCGGTCGCAGCCTCAAATTCCGCAAAGCTCAAAGCGACGGCGGTTGCAGAACCGGAGCAAAACCCGCGCCCGCTTCTCTTGTTGCCGCATGCTGAGCCGACCGAAGTCATGGCGCTCATTCCCGACGGGCCGCCGCGGCGTTTTCGCTGGCGCGGGGCGACCTATGAAGTCACCGGCCCTCAGGGTCCGGAACGCATCGCCAGCGAATGGTGGCGAAATGCCGACGGGCATCGGTCGATCGAGCCGACGCGCGATTATTACCTCGTCGAGGACACCGGCGGTCACCGCTTCTGGCTTTACCGCGAAGGCCTTTACGAGCGCGAGACAGCGTCGGCCCGCTGGTTCGTGCAAGGTTTATTTGCGTGAGTTTTCTCGCGTGAGATCGCAGATGACTGCTTATGCCGAACTTGTTGTAACAACTAATTTTTCTTTTCTGCGCGGGGCTTCGCATCCCCAGGAAATGGTGGCCGCCGCCGACGAGCTGGGCTGCTTCGCCGTTGGCATCGCCGACCGCAATTCATTTGCCGGCGTGGTGCGCGCTTTTGATGAGGCGCGGAATCGAAAAATAAAACTCCTGGTCGGAACCCGGCTCGTGACCATGGATGGGTTTGAGGTGGTCGCCTACCCGACCGACCGGGCAGCCTATGGCCGGCTTTGCAAGCTCATCACGGCGGGAAATCTCAAAGCCAAAAAAGGCGAATGCCATCTGACCTTCGAACAAATTCTCAGCGCCAGCGCCGGCCAGATTTTGATCGCCATCCCACCGCTAACGTTATTTGTTGATCCGATTGCGGAGGCCCGATCAAACACCTCTCCTTGGAGGGGGGAGGTCGGTCCGCTCAGCGGACCGGGAGGGGGTGATAGAGCAGCGAAGTTCGCCACCCCACCCGGCTCGCATCTTCGATGCTCGCCACCCTCCCCCTCCAGGGGAGGGTTTGACGATATTCACCGAGCGCCTCTCCGCCCTCGCCCGCGCGGCGCCGGGACGCACGTTCCTTGCCGGCATCCACTACCATCGCGGCGACGAACCGCGCCGTCTCGGCTTGCTGGCCGAACTTGGCGATCGCTGCGGCGCGCCGCTCGTCGCCGTCAACGACGTCTCCTATCACGTCCCGGAGCGGCGGCCGCTGCTCGATGTGCTCACTTGCGTGCGGGAGAAATGCACGCTCGCCGAAGCGGGCTTGCGTCTTGCCGTCAACGCCGAACGCTACCTTAAAACGCCGGCGGAAATGGCACGGCTGTTCAAAAATTTTCCCGACGCAATCGCCCGCACCGTCGCCATCGCCAATGCCTGCAACTTTTCGCTCAAGGAATTGAAATACGAATATCCCGACGAACCAGTGCCGGAAGGCAAAACCGCGCAAGCCCATCTCGAGGATCTGACCTTCGCGGGTGCGCGGGACCGCTACCCCAAGGACCAATACCCCGACGGCATCCCGTCCGACGTCGAGAAGCGCCTGCGCGACGAGCTCGCGCTCATCGCCAAGCTCGACTACGCGCGCTACTTCCTCACCGTGCACGATGTCGTCGCTTTCGCCCGCCGGCAGGAAAAGGAAATCCTCTGTCAGGGCCGCGGCTCGGCGGCCAACAGCGCCGTGTGCTTCTGCCTCGGCATCACGTCGGTTAATCCGGACAAGAGCAGTCTTCTGTTCGCGCGATTTATTTCCGAGAACCGCGGCGAGCCGCCCGACATCGACGTCGATTTCGAGCACGAGCGGCGCGAAGAAGTCATCCAATACATCTACCAGCGCTACGGACGCGACCGCGCGGCGATTTGTGCGACGGTCGTGCATTACCGCTCGCGCCGCGCCATTCGCGAGGTCGGCAAGGTGATGGGATTGACCGAAGACGTGACCGCGGCGCTGGCAAAGACCGTTTGGGGTTATGGCGACGGCCTGCCCGACGAGCACATCCGCCAAGCCGGTCTCGATCCTCTCAACCCGGTGCTCCGCCAGGCGGTGCAGCTTGCCGACGATCTGATCGGTTTCCCGCGCCATCTCTCGCAGCATGTCGGCGGTTTCGTGCTCACCCGTGAACCGCTCGACGAGACGGTGCCGATCGGCAATGCCGCCATGGACGAGCGTACCTTCATCGAGTGGGACAAGGACGACATTGATACGCTCGGCCTGATGAAGGTCGATGTGCTCGCGCTTGGCATGCTGAGCTGCGTGCGCCGTGGATTGGACTTGTTGAAACAGCATTACGGCAAGGAATACTCGCTCGCCTCGCTGCCGCAGGACGATAAAGCCATCTACGACATGCTGTCGCGCGCCGATTCCGTCGGCGTGTTCCAGGTCGAGAGCCGCGCGCAGATGTCGATGCTGCCCCGGCTAAAGCCGCAATGTTTTTACGACCTCGTCATCGAAGTGGCGATTGTGCGCCCCGGGCCGATCCAGGGCGACATGGTGCATCCTTACCTGCGCCGCCGCGACGCGCTGAAAACCGGGAAGGAGCCCGATTATCCGTCGCCGCATCCGTCCGAAGGCGACAAGGACGAATTAAAGGACGTGCTCAAACGCACGCTCGGCGTGCCACTGTTCCAGGAGCAGGCGATGCAGATCGCCATCACCGCAGCCAAATTCACGCCCGACGAAGCCGACGGGCTGCGCCGTGCCATGGCAACCTTCCGGCACAACGGCACGGTCCATCTGTTCCGCGACAAATTCATCAACGGCATGGTCACTCGCGGCTACGACCCTGACTTTGCTCAAAACTGTTTCAGCCAGATCGAGGGTTTTGGCGAATATGGATTTCCCGAAAGTCACGCCGCAAGCTTTGCACTGCTCGTCTATGCGTCGTCGTGGATCAAATGCCGCTATCCCGACGTGTTCTGCGCGGCCATTCTCAACAGCCAGCCGATGGGTTTTTATCAGCCGGCGCAGCTCGTGCGCGATGCGCGCCAGCACAATGTGGAAATCCGCGCCGTCGACGTGAACTTCAGCGATTGGGATTGCACGCTCGAGCCGAGCGCGCACGAACGCCATGCCGTCCGCCTCGGCTTTCGCCTGATCTACGGGCTCGGCGAAGAGGAAGCCGAAAAACTCATTGCCGCACGCGGCAACGGCTATTCCTCGATCGAACGACTGGCTTCGGTCGCCGACGTTTCCCGCTTCACCATCGAACGCCTGGCGGAAGCCGATGCGTTCCGTTCGCTCAACCTCGATCGCCGCGCGGCGCTATGGGCGGCGCGTCGGCTTGACATGATCGGCGCCAAGCCAGTTGTACGGAAACGTCATCCTGAGGTGGCCGTTCAGGATGACGAGAGAAGGGAAGCGCTGCCGCTGCTGAAGCGGCACATGAGCGACGAGCTTTTCCCGGAGCCTTCCGTCGCGCTCCCGCCGATGCCGCTTTCCGAGCATGTCGTGGAAGATTACGGGGCGACCGGGCTGTCGTTGAAAGAGCATCCGGTGCGCTTCTTCCGCGAGCGGCTGACCAGGCTCGGCGTCATCGAAAATACCAGGCTGCGCGGCGAAGATTTGCGTCAGGACTCCCGCGTGACTGTGGCTGGCCTTGTTCTGGTACGCCAGCGCCCGGGCACGGCCAAGGGCGTCATCTTCATGACGCTCGAGGACGAGACCGATATTGCCAATATCATCGTCTGGCCGAAGGTCTTCGAAAACAATCGCCGCACCGTGATGACGGCGCGCTTTCTCGCCGTGCGCGGCCGCCTGCAGCGCGCCGGCCTCGTCATCCACGTTGTCGCCGAAAGGTTTATCGATCTTTCTGCCGAGCTGCCAATGTTACGGGAAGATCGGCTGCGTGAAGGCGGCGATTTGTTCTTGCCGAAATTTTCCGGTGGTCCACCGCCGCAGAGCGCGGCTCCCGATAACGGCAAACTATTTCCAAGCCCGCAGCCGACCGCGCATCCGCTCGACACGAAGCTCCTCAAAAGCAGGGATTTTCATTAGTCCGTAGCAGCCCGCAATCTACGCGACCCGACGCTTTGGCGCGCCGTGCGTCTTCGGAATCTTGTCGGCGAACGTCGCATGCACGAAATCGTGCTCCTGTTCCACCTCCGAGAGCGTTTGCAGCGCAAAATCGGTATATTTTCCAGCCTCCGGATCGGCAACGACGCGCTTCATAATCGACCGATAACGCCGCATCAGCCGCACCCAATCGATGATGGAGCGGCCAATTTCCAGCACACGACGCGGATAAAAAATTATCGGATTTTCGAGCGCCATCCCGAAGCGACGTTGCTTGCGCACCTTGCGGCGCACGAAACCGAATTGCAGCGGGTGCACGCCCTCGATCCGAGTGGCGCCGGCAAAAATCGTCAGCGCGTCGACGATCTTGCGCGGATTAAGTCCGCTGGCAACGCCACGGCGGAGCACCGTCTCGACGTGCGCATCGGTGTAATAAATCGACCAGGACCTCCGATAAATGTCCTTCCACGCCTCTTGAGACATCGCAGGATGCGCGGTGCAGACATTCTCCAGATCGTAATTGTTCATGTCGCGATCCATCGCGACCTGCTGCAAATAGAGATTCTTGTGGTCCTCGGAACCCGGCAGCGGCGTCAGGCAGAAGAATTCCAGAATATCGATCGGCAATTCCCGCTTGATGATCTCGATGTCGCGCGTGATGGTTTCCGGCGTATCGGTGGGGAAACCCAGGATATAACCCGCCCATGTCATGACTCCGGCCCGCCGCCAGGCCTGGAGCATCTCGCGGTACTCCCAAATCTTGTTCTGCCGCTTCTTGGTTCCCAACAGCGATTCCGGATTGATATTTTCCAGGCCGATGAAGACCATGTTGCAGCCGGCGCGCGCCGCTTTTTCGATAAACCCCGGAATGCGGTGGCAAAGGGTATCGACCTGCAGCAGCAGTCGAATCTTGAAGCCGTCCCGCTCGCGCAACTCAATGATCCGATCGAGAATCGGTTCCCAGTTTTTGTTGCGCGCGAAATTATCGTCGGTGACGAAAAATCGCGTCACGTTTTGCGCGGCGTTGGCGCGCACTATGGCCGCGACATCGTCGGCTGTGCGATAGCGCGACTTGCGGCCCTGCACGTTGATGATAGTGCAAAAGCTGCATTGAAACGGGCAGCCGCGCCCCGCATCGAAGCTCGCGTAGTGCCCGGCGACGCGGGTGACAACGTCGCGCGGCAATATTGGAAAAGTCGCCGCCTCCATCCCCGGCAGGTCTTTCAGATAATTGTAGACAGATCGCGGCTTTCCGCCGGCGATTTCGAGCAGCAGAGCCTCCATTCGTCCTTCGCCCTCGCCGGCGAATAAAACAACGCCGAGCTCCTTCGCCTCCTGCAGCTCGATGGGCAACTCCGGAAGCATCGAGATACAGCCGCTAACGTGGAATCCGCCGATGACCACGCTAAGACCCGAGGCGCGGAATTGGCGCGCGAGGTCGAGCGCCCGCGGAAATTGGTTCGATTGCACACCGACCAAGCCGACGAAACCGCCGCCCGCTGCCCCGATCCGCTTAATGACGCCGTTGACGTCAAGGATCGTGTTGCACTCGTCGTAAGCCTCGATGACAATATCGACGTCATCGCCCAAGACCCGCTGGCGGGCACATTCGGCGAGCAGGCCATAAACGCTTGCCAGGCTGTTCGACGGGATGGTTGAGCGCCGCCATTGGATGACATAACCGTCGCGGTCGTAATGCGACGGCTTGATCAGAACAATCCGAAATTGCTTACTTGCCATGGCAAGCCCACCCACCCGGCCTTCGGATGATGCCGAGGTTAATGGCGGATTGCAACTAAGGTTTGCGCCGCCGCGCGTCACATTGGTTTCCGCAAGCGGAAAAGGCGAATGGTGCGTTGCTCAGGTGTCTCGTCCGCTGCCGGCGCGCTAGGCGCCGCCGCCCGCGCTCTTGCCTAGGACGCGCGCGAGCCGTTCGGAAAACAGCTTTGGGTCCGCCGGCCGCTCGCCTTCGAGCACACGCGCCTCGTCCAGCAAAAGGTGCGCCGCGTCCTCTTTGAAGGTTCGCCGATCGTCGCCAAGCGCCGCGAGCGCTACGACCAGATCATGACGCGGATTGACTTCCAGGATCGGCTGCGATGCGGCGCTGAGCCGGCCCGCCCCTGCGAGCAGCTTTTCCAGCGCCCGATCGGGACCCTTGTCGGACGCAACCAGGCAAACCGCGCTGTCGGTGAGCCGTTCCGAGGCGCGCACTTCGGCAACCGCGTCGCCGAGTGTGTCTTTCACGAACACCAAAAACTTTTTGACGTCATCCTGCAATTCCGCCGCCGCCTCTTCCTTGGCGTCGACAAGCGGGATGAGCGCCAAATCGGCGGCGCCTTGGGTCACCGACTTGAACGGCTTGCCGTCGTAGCCGGGTGACGACATCGTCCAGAATGTGTCGACCGGATCGGGTAGCAGCAGCACCTCAATGCCGCGCGCACGGAAGCCTTCGAGATGCGGCGACGATTTAAGCCGCTCAATGTCGTCGCCGGCCACATAATAGATCGCCGTCTGGTTGGTCTTGAGGGCCCCGACATAATCTTTCAGGCTGCGCCATCCGTCGGCGCCTGTTGTCTTGAACCGCGCCAGCGCCAGCAGCGTATCGCGCCGCTCAAAATCCTCGTAGAGGCCCTCCTTCAGCACCGCACCGAACGTGTCCCAGATTTTCGTGTAGGTTTCCGGCTCCTTCTCGGCCGCCCGCTCCAGTTCGCTGAGCACGCGGCTGGTCGCGCCCTTTCTGATGGCGGCGAGCAGCGGACTTTCCTGGATTTTTTCACGCGACACATTGAGCGGCAGGTCGGCGCTGTCGACCAGGCCGCGAACGAACCGTAGGTAGCGCGGCAAAATGTCGGCATCGTCGGTGATGAACACGCGCTTGACGTAAAGCTTTATTCGCCCGCTGCGGTCGGGATCGAACAAATCAAACGGCCGCGAACCCGGCACGAAGAACAACGAGGTGTAATCGTGACGCCCTTCGGCGTGAAAATGAATCGTAAGCGCCGGCTCGTCGAACTGACCGGCGATGCTGCGGTAAAAATCCGTGTAATCGGCGGCGGTGATGGACGATTTCGGCTTCGCCCAAAGCGCCGCCCCGTCGGTGATTTCCGCCGGCGCCGCGCCGGGCTTTTCGACAAGGGTGATCGGCACCGGCACATGACCCGACTGCGCGCGGACAAGCCGCTCGATGGTGGCGCGCTCGGTATATTCCTTGGCGTCTTCGAGAAGATGCAAGACGACGCGGGTGCCGCGCTGTGGCGCCTCGACCGCAGTCGGATCGGCCGGAACGACGGAGAAGCTGCCTTTGCCGTCAGAGGACCAAACATTGGCTAAGTCGCTTCCGGCCCGCCGGGACACGACCTCGACGCGGTCCGCCACCATGAAGGCTGAATAAAAGCCGACGCCGAAGCGGCCGATGAGCGCGGAATCCTCCTCGGCCTGCGCCGTCTCGAGACGATCGAGGAACGCCTTGGTGCCGGAGCGGGCAATCGTGCCGAGCGCCTCCGCCATCTCTTCGTCGGCCATGCCGATGCCGTTGTCCTCGACCGTCAGCAGGCGTTTGTCGGCGTCGAGCGAGATGGTGACGCGCGGCTTCGGATCGTCGCCGAGCAGCGCGGGCGCAGCGATCGCCTCATAACGCAAGCGCTCGCAAGCGTCGGCAGCATTGGCAATCAGTTCGCGAAGAAAGACCGATTTCTCCGAATAAACCGAGTGCACCATGAGCTGTAACAGCTTGGCGACATCGGCCTCAAACGGGCGGCTCTCCGATTTCTGCTCCTCGATCGTGGTCATAGCGGCTATCCCCGGTGCAATTCCGGTTTTCGAAATTGTTCGTCCGCAGATGGAGTGACAGCGCTAGCCATTCAAGGGCCGCGGGAATGTTCGGCCCAACGCGGATTTGCCGCTGATTTAGGGCGCCGACAATACGTCCGGCGTGTGGATATGCTCGGGCCTGAAACCGAGGCCGAGAACGCGGGCCGGAATCCGGCGCAAAACGGGAATCGCATCCAACAGGTTGAACAGCAATGGTGGCTTCGGATGCGCGCCCGACAGCGCCGGACCGATAATCCGATTTTGCATGATGAGCTGTAACCACTGGGTCGCACGTACCGGAAACATCCGCCTGTTTTGAACCGCCTGCAGATCATTGGTGCTCACGGTCCGGGTTTTCAGCGGGGCCGCAAGCCGGTTGGCCGCGGCGACGGCGTCCTGGACGGCAAGATTGACGCCCACGCCGCCGATCGGCGACATGGCGTGCGCAGCATCACCGATGCAGAGAAGGCCCGGCCGCCACCACTGTCGCAGCCGGTCAACGGCAACGCTGAGAAGTTTGATGTCGTCCCAGTTCTTCAGCTCGTTTATGCGGTCCGCAAGATACGCCGACATTTCCACGACGCGCGCACGAAATGCGTCCAGCCCCCCTGCTCTGACCCGCTCCATTCCGCCTTTGGGAATGACAAAGGCGCATTGCCAGTAATCGCCGCGGTCGATCATGATCAACATCGCTCCCATCTCGATGTGACCGAACATTTCCGGCTCGTCGGTTTGCCGGCGGGTGAGCCGGAACCAAAGAACATCCATTGGCGCACCGTAATCGTCGCCTTGCAGCCCGGCGCGGGCGCGAAGCGTCGAGTGCCGCCCGTCGGCAGCGACCACCAAGTCGGCGCGGATTGCCAATTCGCCGTCGGGGCCGCTGGCGCGAACGCCGACAACGCGACCGTTTTCCTCGATGAGATCGGTCGCCTCAGTCTCCATTCGCACATGGAAAGTTTTGTAGCGTTTGCCGCATTCGGCGAGGAAATTCAAAAAATCCCATTGCGGCATCAGCGCGATATATTTGCAGTGCGTCGGCAGATGAGTGAGATCGAGCATCTGCAGGCGCGTGTCACCGACCTGAATGGCGAGCCGCTCGAGTTTCTGATGCGGTACTTTGAGGAACCGGTCGAGCAGACCGAGCTCATACATCAACTCGAGCGTCGAGGGATGTATGGTGTCGCCGCGAAAATCGCGGAAAAAATTGGCATGCTTCTCCAAAACGACGACGTCGACGCCGGCGCGGGCGAGAAGAAAGCCCAGCATCATTCCAGCCGGGCCGCCGCCGGTAACGCAGCATGCGGTGGTAATCGACGCGTTGGGCATTACCGCCTCTAGGCTGTCCTCGCATCCCGGCGGGATAACGTCCGAGGCCTAGGCGGGTTGCTTCGCTTTCGGCTCCGGCGCAACGCCAAGCTTCTTCTGCAGGCTCGTGGACGATGTGGTGTACTGAAACACCAACCGCTTGTCCGGATGGACATAATGATGCGCTTTCTGCGCCATCAGTGCGGCCTCGTGGAAGCCGGATAGAATCAGTTTGAGCTTCCCCGGATACCAGTTGATGTCGCCAATCGCAAAAATGCCGGGCGTCGACGTCTCGAAGCTCGCCGTCTCGACCGGAATGAGTTCGTTGTTCTTGAGTTCGAAACCCCAGTTGGCGACCGGGCCGAGCTTCATGGTCAATCCGAAGAACGGCAGCAGCGCGTCGCAGGCAAGCTCCATTACCGAGCCTTCATTGGTCTTGATCGTCGCTTTGCTGAGTTGACCGTTGTCGCCATGCAACGCCGTCACTTGTCCGAGCAAGAAATCGATTTTGCCTTCGCCCACCAGCGCCATCATTTTGTTGACGCTATCCGGCGCGGCGCGAAACTCGGTGCGCCGGTGCAGAAGCGTCAGGTGCTCGGCAATCGGCGCAAGATTCAGCGTCCAGTCTAGTGCGCTGTCGCCTCCGCCGACGATAAGGAGCCGCTTGCCGCGAAATGCATCCATTTTGCGCACGGCATAGAAAATCGATTTGCCTTCGTACGGCTCCACGCCGGGGATCGGCGGACGCTTGGGCTGGAACGAGCCGCCGCCGGCGGCGATCACCACGACCTTGGCCTCGAACGTCTTGCCCTGGTCGGTGGTGACGCGAAACAGTGGGTCGCCGATCTTTTCGACCTTCTCGACCATCTCGCTTAGATGAAATTGCGCGTTGAACGGTTTGATTTGCCGCAACAAGGCATCGACCAGCCCGTGCGCGCTGGTAACTGGAATCCCCGGAATGTCGTAGATCGGCTTTTCAGGATAGAGTTCCGCGCACTGCCCGCCGATCTTGTCGAGAATGTCGATCAAGTGGGTTTTCATGTCGAGCAGTCCGAGCTCGAACACCGCAAACAGTCCGACCGGACCCGCGCCAATGATCACAACGTCTGTTCTGATAGTCTCACTCATTTGCAATCCGCACTCGCTCGTTATGTGGTTTGGAATTTAAGCCGGCGGACCGGGTCCGCTCAGTTGGCGTGTGTCTAGCGCGCGCGGCCGTTCCGGGGAAGTGCCAACAAAGCTCGATGGTTTCCAACGCGAACGGCTGAGGCCCGTGGTCTCAGACTCGCCCCGGCTAGGCTTGGCGCTCCGGGGTGCGCACTACAAGGCCGTCGAACTCTTCGGTGACCTTGATTTGGCACGATAGTCGCGAGTTAGGCTGTATGCCGTAAGCGAAATCGAGCATGTCCTCTTCCATCGGCGACGGGCCGCCGACCTTCTCCTGCCACGCGGGGTCGATATAAACGTGGCACGTTGAACAGGCGCATGCGCCGCCACACTCGGCTTCAATTCCCGGGATCGCGTGGTTGATCGCCGTCTCCATGACGGTCGACCCGACCTCGCCGTCGGCCGTTCGAGCAACGCCTGCGGCGTCGATAAAAGTGATTTTCACCATAAGGATGGCAACGATGCCGCGTGTGGCAGGTCAAGCCACGAAGAAGACGAAAGAGAAGAACCGCGGCGTCTTCTATCGACTCTCGCAGCGCGGCGCCAGACGCGATGGTTTACACAGGATAGACGCTCACGTGGCCGTAGAGCGCAGAGAACTCGGCACCGGCGTCTTGCAAACGCGCGTCGATCGCGCCACGCACTTCACCGGCGGCGATATCCAGTTCCGCAATGGCCTCGGCCAAATTATCCGGGCCGGTTGCCGCCTGTTCTACCCGTTCGGCGGCCTGGGCGACACGCCAAGCGCCGAGCCCCAGTGCCGAACCTTTGAGTGTGTGCGCTGCCGCAGCCGCATGAGCCGGTTCGGCGCGCGCGATCCGGTTGAGCATAAGGGAGATTTGACGGGCAAAGACCTGCAAAACCTCTCGTTCAAGGTTTTGATCGCCCAGCGTCATCTCTCTCAGGTGGCGCTCGTCAAGGGCGCCGTCCGCGGACGCTTGGCTGAAATCGGCCGCCCTCCCGTGATTTTCCATGACACGCTCTCCCCGCTCGCGCTTTCGTTTTTTGTCCCGCGCGGCGGTATCATTTGTGGGTAGAGTTCCGAATGCCAGGTAAATCGGGCCGATAGGACCGCGACAGAGGCGCCTCGTTTCGCTTCGATGGTGAGTAACGTCTTACTCCATCTGACGAAACGGCCCTGAGCCGGGGTCTGCACGGTGGCTTCGGAGACCAACCATCGTCGCCTCGCGTATCGCGCGACGAAACGGCGCGCAACATCCCAGACGAGCCTCATTCTTGGCCGGAAAATGGCTTTTACCGCTGATGCCAAAGGCAATTCCAACATGGTAACCAAATCGTTAACGATGATTAAAAGGTGGTTACCATCCGGGTTTCTTTTGATGCGCCAGACCGATAGGATGCGCTACGGCAGCATGACGTGAGGGCGGGCCGCCCAAGTGCGTGGCCGATGAGGATTTAGGCGATTGCGCGCCTTGACGCGGCCTGAGCTTTGCTTGGGCCCGAAGGGCGCGGCGTAACATGCGAGGCGACGACCCACATGGCCAATAACACGAAAAAGGTAGTGGATCCGACCGAGGCAGCGCTTTCGGCTATTCAGGAAGCACTCAAGGTTCGCGACGATGAGACCGAGCCGGGACAGCGCAGCGATAGCGCCGCGAGCGCCACCGGGTCCGACTCCGACCGTTGGGATAAATCGCCGACTTCTCCTCTGGGCAAAAAGGTCCTTGACGCGGAGGAAATCAGCGGCCGCGGCAGCAGCCCGAACGCCTTCCCCGCCAACGACGATCAGCAATCGATTGGCCAAGTACTCCAGCTCCTGCAGCAGCGCCCTGCCCGCACGTCATTTGTCGTCGCGTCACTGTTTTCCGCGGCCTGGCTAATCGGGTGCCTCGCACTCGCGTGGTTCTATTTGTCGGACCTGAGCAGCACTCTGGGTCCCGGCCACCCGCCGACCGCGCTGTTCGTCGCGCTGGGCGCTGCCGCCTTGCTGCCGATTATCTTCTTTTTCGGCGTCGCCCACATGGCGTGGCGCGCACAGGAATTGCGCGTGATCGCGCAATCGATGGCGAAGGTTGCCCTAAAGCTTGGCGAGCCGGAAGGAATAGCGCGCGACTCCGTGGTGACCGTCGGACAAGCCGTTCGCCGCGAAGTGGCGGCCATGGGCGACGGCGTCGAGCGTGCGCTGGCGCGCGCCAGCGAACTCGAAGCGCTGGTTCACAACGAAGTCGCCGCGCTTGAGCGGACTTACAGCGACAACGAAGTCCGCATTCGCGGTTTGCTGCAAGAGCTCGCTAACCAGCGCGATACCCTGGTCGGACAAGCCGAACAGGTGCGTTCAGCCGTCAGCAACGTGCATATCGACCTGACGCAGGATCTCTCGACCATCAGCGATCTCGTCGGCCAGCAGGTCAACGCCGCGGCCGAACGCATTACCCAGTCACTGGCCGAGAAGGGCGAGCACATCACTGCGGCGCTCGGCCAGATCGGCGACAATATGATCCAGCAGCTGAGCGAGCGCGGCGAAGATCTGCTGGTGCGGCTGGAGACGGCCAGCGAAGACACCGCTACCGCCATCACCTCGGCGGCGGATCAGCTCACCGCCGGACTCAACTTCAAGACCGACCACGTCGGCGAAGAATTCGCCCAGATCGCGCGCGGCCTTGAAGACATGATGACCTCGCGGCTCGATCAGGTCACCGACGGCTTCTCGGAGAAATCGCTTGCTATCGTCGACATGATGGTCGGACGCTCGCAGGAACTCACCGATACCATCGTCAACACCTCGAGCCAGCTTGCCGACACGATCGCCACCAGCGCCGACGCGGTCAACTCGACGCTGCGGGCATCCGGCGACTCGCTGATTATCGATCTCAATCAGCGCACCAACGAAGTGGCGCAACGGCTGGAGGAATCCGGCAACCGCCTCGCCAGCGAGCTCATGTCGCGCGGCACCGAAGTGACCGACGCCTTGCGGACCAGCGCGGCGAGCGTCTCCGAGTCCCTCAATTCGCGCAGCGCCGCCATTACCGACACGTTGCAGGAAAGCGCCGAGCACGTGGCGAGAGTCGTCACCGCGCACAGCGACCAATTGCGGGAGTTGTTGTCGACGCGGCTCACCGCGTTCGAGCAAATGCTCAACCATTCCGGTTCCGAGCTTGGCGAAAAGATCACGCGCGATTCTTCGACGCTCGGCAACCTGATCACCCGTCATCTCGCCGAATTCGACCGCACGGTGAAGACCTACGGATCGGAACTGGTCGAGCGGCTCGGCGCGCGGACGCAAGACGTTTCCGAGTCGATGCGCAGTTACGTCGACAGCTTCGACAACCGCGTTACCGCCAAGGCGAGCGAAATTGCCTCCGGGCTCGACGAGCGGTTGAGCAATTTCCAGCAAACGCTCGACACCCGTACCGCCACTTTGAACGAGGCGTTGTCCGCCCGCGTTCTTGATATCGCAAAGACGTTGACCGACGGCGGCCGCGAAGTCGTCACCGCGGTCGACAAGCAAATCGCCGACGTCACCGGCGTAATTGATGCGCGGGGCGAGAAGCTGACGTCCGCGATAAGCGAGCGCGCCAACGAAGTTACCAGCGTCATCGACACGCGCGGCGCTGAACTGACCAACCTGATCGGCGAACGGGCCGCGGAAATCGACAAGACGCTCGGGACGCAAGCAATGCGCGTCGCCAATACGCTCGACAGCCGCATCGCCCATCTGGAGCAATTGCTCGTCGGACGCGCCCAGGCCGTGACCCAGGAAATCGACGTGCGCAGCCGTGCCGCCGCCGATCTCCTCAACTCGCGGATGGAAGAGCTGTCTACGGCGATCAAGACCAATGCTGGAAACGCCGATACTGCACTCAGCGAACTCGCAACCAAGACCGTCGATGCCTTGAACAAAAGCGCGGCCGCTAGCGCGGCGGCAACCGAGTCGCTTAATCGCAGCGCCGCGGAAGCGACCGTATCGCTCAACCGTAGCGCCGGCGCGCTCAGCAACACCATCAATCAGAGTGCAACGGCAGCCAATGATTCCATCGGCGCCACGACCTCGACCGCCACGCAGCTGATCTCGCGGACCGCCGCGGCCACCACTGAAGCCATCGGCCGTAACGCTGCCGAGGCCGAGCGCACCCTCACCGCAATCAGCTCGAATGTTACCCGCGCCGCGACCCAGACCACCGAGTCAATCGGCCGCAGCGCTGCGGAAGCCGAGCGCACGCTCACCGGAATTAGCGCAGACGTTGCGCGCAACGTCACCGGCCGGGCGGAAGAATTTACCGCCAACGTTTCGCGGCACGTCGGCGAAATGTCGCGCATCCTCGACGAAAAATCGAACAGCTTGCTGGCCGCCCTGTCCGGAAAAGGCGAGACTTTTGCCGGCGAGGTCAGCCGCATCACCGACCAGGCCGTGAAATCGATCGAGGCGAAGAGCTTCGTCTTCACCCAGACGATGATGGACAACAGCGAAGAGATCGCAAGGCTCATCAACGAGGCGAGCGAAACCGCAACCGTCGCCATGACCCGGACGCTCGGCCAACTGCAGGAAGGCGCTCAAGGCGTGAGCGAACAGGCGCGAACGACGGTCACGCGAACGCTCGAGGACCTGCATAGCGCGACCAAATCGGCCATCGAGCAGTCGAAGCAGTCCGCGTCGGCCACTTTGGCGGACATGCTCGAAACCCAGGGCATGCTGCGGTCCGACACCACCGGCTTGTTCGAGCGCCTGCGCGAAGCAAACATTCTGTTGCAGGAGGTGCTCAGCGGCGCCCACGAAAACATGAGCTCGCTCGAGCGCACCATGGTGACGCGCGTCTCCGAGTTCGTCGCCGCGATGAACGACCTCAACAGCAAAAGCGACGCCTCGACCAGCATGATGGAGCGGCATGCCGGCACCTTCAACGCCGTGACCGGCAAAGCGCTGCGCGAGCTCACCGAACTCGCTGGCCAGTTCAACACCCACGGACGCTCGCTCGCCGAAGCGGTGGATTTGCTCGACAAGAGCAATCGCCGCGCCGAGGAATCGGTGTCGACCCGGCGCAGCAGCATCGAGACGCTGGTGACCACGCTCGACTCGCGCGCCGACGATTTTGGCCAACGGCTGCAACGTTTCTCCACCGTGCTCGACGAGTTGCTCGACGCGGCCGCGAGCCGGGCGAGCGAAATCGCCGGCGTTATCGCGCAAACCAGCAACGACAGCGTGCGGACCATCGAGCGTCAGTTCGAGCTGGTGCGCACCACTTCCGAGGAAGAGCGCAAGCGCACCGGCGAGACGCTGAACGCCGTGTACGAGGAAGCCAGTTCGCAGGCGAATACCCTGTTCAGCCAATCCGCCCACCGCTTCACCGAGATCATGCAGGGCATGAAGCAAATGGCTGCGGAGATGCAACAGGAACTCGAAGCCACGCGGGCCGAGCTGCGCCGCGGCATCTTCGAGCTGCCGCAGGAGACCGCCGAAAGCGCGGCGCAAATGCGCCGCGTGATCGTCGATCAAATCGAAGCCTTGGCCGAGCTTAACCGCATCGTCGCCCGGCACGGGCGTTCGCTCGATACCGCGGAACCGACTCGTCCGGAACCGGCGCGGCGCGAACCCGAGCCCGCATATACCGGCGCGACGGCGCGGACAGCGCCGCCGCGGCCCGGGCGAGGCGACATAACTTCGACAGCGCAGACCCCGATTCGCGGCGACATCACAGGCGCCCCGCCGCGCCCAGCTGCACCGGGCGCGCAGCAAAACGGTGGCGGCGCCCGCAGCGGTGGATGGCTGAGCGATCTTCTGACGCGGGCTTCGCGTGAAGACAGTCCGCCGATCACTCCGGCACCGACTGCGCGCGAGTCTGCGCGCATCGACGAACGCCAGCAAAGTGTCGACCCGCTGGAGACGCTCGCCGTCGATGTAGCCAGCATGATCGACAACGGCGCCGCTGCCGAGTTGTGGGAGCGCTATAAGCGCGGCGAACGTGGCTTGTTCAATCGGCGTCTTTACACGCCGCAAGGGCAGCGCGCATTCGATGAAATCCGCCGCAAGTATCGCGGCGATCCCGAGTTCCGCCAGACGGTGGAGCAATACATCCAGGAATTCGAGCGCCTCCTTGAAGATGTTTCGCGCGGCGAACGTGGCGGCGCGGTGGCCCGCACGTACCTCACGTCCGATACGGGCAAGGTTTACACCATGCTCGCCCACGCAGCCGGCCGGTTCGACCAGTAACGTAACGCCGGCGGGGGCTGTGGGGTCGTCGGTGCGGCCGCAAACACCGCCCCGCCGGCAAGCCGCAAACGGCGTCCCGCGGCCTTGCTTGCGGCGCAATAGCGGCGCTACCGTTAGGCCATGGATGGCCCTCTTTCCTTGCCGACCGTCGCAGATGTCGACGAGGCCGGCCGCCGCCTCGCCGGCGTTGCCCTACACACTCCCCTTCTGACTTGCGCGGCGCTCGACGCTTTGACCGGCGGGCGCGTGTTTCTCAAGGCCGAGACCTTGCAGCGTACCGGCTCGTTCAAGTTCCGCGGCGCTTACAACAGGCTGGCAGCGATTCCGCCGGAGCAGCGCGCCAGCGGCGTTGTGGCATATTCATCGGGCAATCATGCGCAAGGCGTCGCTGCGGCGGCTCAGCTCCTTGGCATGCCGTGCGTGATCGTGATGCCGCGCGATGCGCCGCGTGCCAAGCGCGAGCGTACGCAGGCGCTGGGCGCCGAAGTCATTCTGTACGATCGGGCCCATGATGATCGCGAAGCGATTGCAAGCGCAATAGCCTCGGACCGCGGCGCGATCCTGGTGCCGCCCTATGACGACGCCCTGATCATCGCCGGCCAAGGCACCGCGGGCCGCGAAATCGTCGACGATTTGCGTGATCTCGGTCTGACGCCCGATGTCATAGTGGTTACGGCATCCGGAGGTGGACTGGTCGCGGGCATAGCGCTCGCGGTTCGCGCGCGCGCTCCCAACGCCGCGCTTTACACGGCCGAACCACAAGGCTTCGACGATCACGCCCGCTCGTTTCGCAGCGGCCGCCGCGAGCAGAACGCCGAGTTGAGCGGCACAATTTGCGACGCGCTGATGGCGCGCACGCCCGGCAAGCTTACGTTCGCGATCAATCAATCGCTGGTTGGAGCCGGTGTGGTGGTCAGCGATGAGGAAGTTGGTGCCGCCGTCGCCTTTGCGTTCGCCGAGCTCAAGCTCGTGGTCGAACCGGGAGGCGCGGTCGCGCTGGCCGCGGTTATGACCGGCAAGGTCGACGTCACCGGCAAAGTCGCCGTAGCGGTGCTCTCCGGCGGCAACGTCGATCCGGAGGTGTTCTCCCGCCTGGTCGCTTGAGCTTTAAGCGCCGGCGCCCGGCAGAAAGCACCGGATCTGCGTCGAGCCCTCAGCATCCATATACGGCCACACCACCGCAGGACCGAAACGATTCGGCTCTGTCACCAATGCCGCTTCCGGTACGATGATCCACTCGCCTTGCAAGCGGACGCGATAGCGGCCGTCCTGAGTATCCCAATCGACATCTTCGACTTTCACACCATCGGCGAAAGAGCAACACAAGCCTTTGCCGCTCGCGAGTTGATCGAACCAGGCGTGCAAGGGTTCATTGGCATAACGGCCGTCGTCACGTGCGGAAACGCTACCGGGCGCGAATTGACTCATGCACAACACCACAACCGCCACCAAGGGACCGGTTAATCTGCGCATCATGGCCTCCACAAGATTTGCATGCGGACCAACGACAAAAGGTCCAATCCAGCAGACTTGGAGACAACACCGCCTGGTCGTTTTAGTTGTTGAGCCGCATCAATCCTTCAAAATGCAACTTCCGTGCCGGTTACCGAATCAGCTTATGGGATGACACACGTACTTAACAAAGAATTAATATAAACGACATGCAAAGAAATCCGGTTGGCGCCGATCGCGCGAATCGGACAACATGGAGAGGCAAATTGGCGCTAGCTAAACAGTGCGATGATTTCTTCTTCGCTCAACGTCGCGAGCGGCTTGAGCGCGTCGCGGTTCGCTAGGCTTTGAAGCGGCCGAGAGTCGGCGTTCGCTCCTGCCTGGACATCGGGCCGATCCGCGGCGTCACTTGCCGGGATGAGTTCCGGCGTCACGATCGCAATCAAAAGCGCAACCATGTGGCCGACGCGGCGTCTGACGTCGCGCACCAACTCGACCCCATGCATGTTGCGCACCGTTGAAGCATTGCTGCCCTCGATTGCGGCATTGATTTCCCGCGTGGCGGAGTCCAACGCCGCATACAAAAGCGCCTCGGCCTCAGGCGCGCCCTCGGCGCCGCGCCGTGTCACAGCAGCCGCTTCCAGCCGCTCGATCGCCTCCGCCAGGTCGAGCAGGCTGCGAATCAACGAAGCAGGCGCCAGCGTCGGCGGAAGGTTGCGGAACGACGATTCGATTCGCGCGATTGTGCCGACGAGGCTCTGCGGTGCGGTGCAGTCGTGACGCCTGGCGTACTCGGCAAGAAAGCGCCGCCCGTGATGAGTTGAGACGATTTCAGCGTAAATGGCGTCGTATTGCGGATCGCGCGGCGATTCGCGAGACGCTTCTGAAGGCCGGGGATTTTTGGCCATCACGACTCCAATGCAACAATTCAACACCACAAGCGCGAAAGCCGCAATCGGGCGCCGCAAATTGGCGGCCATCGCGCAGCTCGATTCCGCTCATCCCCACAGCGCAGCTTGCGGCGGATAAATGAGGCTTCCTTCGTAGCGCAGCCCCTCGGCGCGGTCGCGGGCAAGCAAAAGCGGACCGTCGAGATCGACGAACCGCGCTCGTGGCGCGAGCAGCATTGCTGGCGCCATTGCCAACGACGTCGCCACCATGCAGCCGACCATGATGAGGAGATCGCGGCGTTCGGCCTCGGCCGCCAGCGCCAGCGCTTGTGTCACCCCCCCGCTCTTGTCGAGCTTGATGTTGACGGCGTCATATTTGCCGGCGAGTGAGGGAAGCGACGAGCAATCGTGGACGCTCTCGTCGGCGCAGATCGGCATCGGCCGTTTGTAGCCTTCCAGCATTTCGTCGGCGCCTTGCGGCAATGGCTGCTCAATGAGGGTGACGCCGGCATCGGCGCATGCGGCAAGGTTTGCCGTCAGATTATCGGGGGTCCAACTTTCATTGGCGTCGACAATGAGCTCAGCTCGCGACGCGGCGCGGCGAACTGCGGCAATGCGTTTGGCGTCATCGTCGCCGCCGAGCTTGACCTTGAGCAGCGGCCGCCAGGCGGCCCGTTCGGCCGCAGCGGCCATCTCGGTCGTGGTGCTGAGCGAGATCGTATACGCGGTGCTCACCGGCTTCGGCGAACCGAGACCGGCCAATTCATAGGCGCGGCGGCCCGATCGCTTGGCGGCAAAGTCCCAAAAGGCGCAGTCAACTGCATTGCGTGCTGCGCCCGCGGGCAGCATTGTCTGCAACTCCGCCCGATCGAGACCGCGCTCGACGGCGGGACACAAGGCCTCAATGGTCTGGAGCACGCGCTCCGGAACTTCGCCATAACGCGCATACGGAACGGCCTCGCCGCGGCCGCGGTGAACGCCGTCGTTAAGTTCAGCGACGACGACAACGGCTTCGGTCTTGCTGCCGCGGCTGATGGTGAATGCACCGGCCAACGGCCAGCGCTCGATGCGTGCGGAGAGTTTCATGCGAAGCGCAGTATGATCGCGCTTTCGGCGGCCTCAAGTGTCGATTACAAAGAAAACGGGATCCAAACTACGCCGCGATCCCTTGCTCTTCGTCATCGCCGAGGGAATGGAGTTCAGACGCCGGCTCGGCATTACCGGTTTCAAACCAGCTTAAAATTTCAAAGCGGCCGTCGGGGTGTTCAGCCAGCGCCGTGCAGCTCTCGACCCAATCGCCGCAATTCATGTAGCGGATGCCGAACTTGTCGTGGATCACAGCGTGGTGGATGTGGCCGCAAATGACGCCGTCGACGCCGTGGCGCTGCGCTTCGGCCGCCAGCGTTTCCTCGAAGGCGCCGATATAATTCACCGCGTTCTTGACCTTGTGCTTGGCCCATTGCGACAGCGACCAGTACGAGAAACCGAGCCTGCGGCGGATGGCGTTGAAATAACGGTTGACCACAATGGCGAGGTCGTAAGCGGTGTCGCCAAGCAGCGCCAGCCAGCGGGCGTGTTTGACAACCAGATCAAACACGTCGCCGTGGACCACGAGATATCGCCGGCCGTCTGCGGCCTCGTGCGTGGCCGTCTCCGCCACCTCAATACCGCCGAAATGAGTGCCGTAATAATCGCGCAGAAACTCGTCGTGATTGCCGGGCAGGTAAATCAGGCGGGCCCCCTTGCGGGCCTTACGCAGCAGCTTCTGTACCACGTCGTTGTGCGGCTGCGGCCAGTACCACCCTGAGCGCAATTGCCAACCGTCGATGATGTCGCCGACCAGATAAATGGTGTCCGCATCATGCCAGCGCAGGAAGTCGAGCAGGCGTTCGGCCTGGCAGCCGCGCGCGCCGAGATGAACATCCGAAATGAACAGAGTACGGAACAGACGCGTGCCGTGCTCAAGTGTCACGATGTTTGATCTCTCGCCCGTTCGACACGGCGTTGCCTATAAGTAGATTCCATTGCAGCGGCATGACAGAAAAAGTTAACGCCGCTCAAATGCCGCCTCGGCGCGCATGGGTCTCTATTGCGGACCCACTGAGTCACAACGCTGTCACGACCGTACGCTAGGCGGATGCCGATGACAGCGCCGCTTCTCGCCGCAACGTCGCTCTGCCTCGTGACCACCATCATCCATTTCGTCAGCATTGCCGTCGCGGCGTTTCGCCTGCGCCGTCCGGCCACGCGCCATTCTCCCGCGATGCAAAACTTGCCTGCGGTGAGTTTGGTGCGGCCGTTATGCGGAATAGACAATCACGCCGCCGAAACGTTGAGGTCGACGTTTCGCCTCGATTATCCGGACCACGAAATCCTGTTCTGTATCGCTTCGGCCAACCGATCCCGTAGTTCCGCTGGTACATGCGCTGATGGCCGAGCATCCTAACGCGGGCGCACGATTGCTCATCGGCGACGAGAGAACAAGCAACAATCCGAAGCTCAATAACGTGCTTAAAGGGTGGCGAGCCGCGCAGCATGAATGGATCGTACTCGCCGATGCAAACGTACTGATGCCGCCGGATTATCTGCGGCTGTTGTTTGCAAGCTGGCGCGCCGATACCGGGCTGGTCGCTTCGCCGCCCATTGGTTCGCGGCCGCGCGGAATTTGGGCCGAGGTCGAATGCGCGTTCCTCAACACCTATCAAGCGCGCTGGCAGTATGTCGCCGACATGTTCGGTTTTGGTTTCGCGCAGGGTAAGACCATGCTTTGGCGGCGCGCCGACCTTGAACGAGCCGGCGGCATCGAGGCGCTGGCGAAGGAAGTTGCCGAAGACGCCGCCTCGACAAAGATTGTGCGCGCGGCCGGTCGCAAGGTCCGGCTTGTGGCGCAACCGTTTCCGCAGCCGCTCGGCCATCGCAGTGCGTCCGAGATTTGGCATCGGCAATTGCGCTGGGCGCGGCTGCGTCGCGCCAGTTTCTTCGGCTGCTTCCTCCCGGAGGCGTTGTCGAGCGGGCTCGTGCCGGTTGCGCTACTTGCAGGCTATCGCGCCCGCTATCGGCCTGCCGCGGGCGTTGAGCGCTGTTTCGCTCGCAGTGCTCTGGTATGGCGGCGAGATGCTTCTCGCCTCGATAGCGAGCTGGCACCTGTCGCTGCGCTATCCTCTCGCCTGCTTGCTGCGCGATCTTTTGTTGCCGGCGTTGTTCGTCAAAGCGCTGAGCGGCAGCGAGTTTGCCTGGCGCGGCAACGAAATGCGGGTCGAGCGGCCCGGCCCGCGAGAGATGATGGCGCTGATGCGGCCGCGTCTCGCAACACTCGCTCCCGTGGCGCGGCGGCGGCTGCAGCTCCTGCGCGAGCGGATGTCCTGATCATCGGCGGCGTAACGACACTCAAGCGCTAGCGCGCACAACAAGAAAATCCTGCTTTTTCTAAAATCCGCCGGGAAAAATCCTGCTAATAAACGGCCGATCACAGAATTCCTTTTGAACGGCATGGCGAAGGCGAAGAACGATCAACCTGCCAAAACCTCCCGAGCCGCTTCGTCCGCGATTTCGTTCAATATTGAGTGCTCGGCAGGAAAATCCGCCGCGATCCACGCCGTCTCGGCCGCGCGCAGCGCGTTGCCAAGCGCCGGGCCGGCCTGAATGCCGCGTTTCATCAGATCGGCCGCTTTGAGAGGAAAATCCGGCGCGCCCCAATGTTGCGGCAGGCGCGCCAGTTGCCGCCAGTTGTCGTCAGCAACGCCCGCGTCGGACCGTGCCCAGGCGATGAGCGCGCGGTCGACAAAGGATTGCGGCCCAAGCCGGTAGAGCAGCGCCCGCGACGGCTGAGCATCAGAATGTGCCGCAACCCTCCACCAACCTTCCAGACCAAAAAGCCGCTCGGACTCGGCACCCGATAATCGCAATCGGAACGTCAGCCGTTCGGCATCTTCTTTGACCCAAACTCCGATCGCGCCGAGACGGCGCACTGCGTCCGGTTCGGCATCGAGCGCCGCTTCGGCTTTGACCAGGTTTTCAAAGCTCGCGAGATAAGCGACGCCGGCGAGGATCGTGCCGAGCAGACCGCATTCGGCCATGATCGCCAACGTGGCGGTCGCGCGTGGCGCCAGCAAAAGTTTAAGGAGCTCGGCGCGCACCCGCTCGCGCGACAGCGCATCGAGGCCCGCGCGCGCCACGATGCACGCGTGCAGCGCGGCGCTATCCGGTGCGCCCTCGCCGAAATTCGCATGAAATCGAAAGAAGCGCAGAATGCGCAAATAGTCTTCTTCTATCCGCCGCTGCGGCTCGCCGATAAAGCGAACGCGACGCGCGGCAATGTCATCCCTTCCGCCGACGTAGTCGTAGAGCTCTCCCGCGGCCGTGACCGAGAGCGCATTGATTGTGAAATCGCGGCGTTCGGCGTCCGCCCGCCAATCGCGGCCGAACGCGACGCGCGCCTTGCGCCCAAATGTTTCGACATCCTGGCGCAGCGTCGTCACTTCGATGGGACGATGACCGATGATCGCCGTCACGGTGCCGTGCTCTATACCGGTGGGGATCGCCTTGCCGCCGGCGGCCGCAACGCGCCGCATGACCTCTTCGGGCAACGCCGTTGTCGCCACATCGATTTCACCTACAGGAAGCCGCAACAGCTCATTTCGGACGGCGCCGCCGACGACACGCGCTTCTTCGCCGTCCCGATCGAGCAGAGATAGCAGGCGCGCGACTTCGCCCTGCTTCAGCCAGCCGGCGTCGGCGAGTTGCGAGGTGCCGCTCACCGCGTAGTGCCCGGCACGAACTTGCCGTTTTCAATATGCGCGGGCACGTAGGTTGATCCCGGCGGCGCGCCCGAAAACTGCGCGAGCGCGAAAAAACTGCCGGCCATCAAGACGAGCGACGCGATAATCAAACCGGCTATGCGTCGCAAGGTCCACGCGTCTGGCAAAAAGACACCGGAGCGCGTCGCCAACAAAAAGGCTGCGTAGGCGACGAACGGCAGGAGAAAAAGTAGGACTTCGGTGGCGATTGGCCTGATCATACGCAGACGCGATCATACAGGTTTCGCACGATACCGGCCGTTATACCCCAGATGTAACGGTCACCGAACGGGATGGCGTAATATTCGCGGCTGATGCCTCGCCATTCGCGGCTGCGACGCTGGTGATTGGCCGGAGTCATCAGAAATCTCAGCGGCACTTCGAATATCTCGGTGACCTCTGTGGGATTGAGCGTCAGTACAAACTCCGGCTGTACCCGCGCTACCGTCGGCAGAATGCGAAAGCCTGAAAAGGTCAAGTAAAGGTCGAGATAGCCGAGCGGCTCGACAAGGCTGGGAGCAAGTCCAACTTCCTCCTTTGCCTCCCGCAATGCGGCGGCGACCGGACTTTCATCGTCGGGGTCGATTTTGCCACCCGGGAACGCGACTTGCCCGGCATGGCTGGCGAGGTCTGCGGTGCGAACCGTAAACAGCACTGTCGGTTCGCTGCGATCAACGACCGGGACCAGCACGGCGGCCGGCTTGGTCGCGCTGACGCCCGCGGCCTCCCACATCGATGGATTAAGATCGAGATCGCCGCGCGCGCCCTCGGCCATCGGATCGAGGAGCGATGGAGGTACCTCCAACGTCAGCCGATCGCGCGCCCGTTCGAAGAAGTCATCCCTCCCCGCCCCGGCAAGGGCAGATGCCGCTTGCTCACGCAAATTTCCGCACCTCTTCCGCCGGCGCCATGGGAAAGAAAGCGCCCATGGAAGCTACGCCAAACATGGCTTTGCCCTCAAACTCGCGCTCTTCGCCGAGTTCGACAAGGTCGAAGAACAACGCGCGCGTCACCTTTGCCCACAAATCACGGCGGACGTGAAGGTACGGTTTAAGCCCGTCCGTCCCGCTTTCCGGCTCGAAGCGGAGCGCGTGCGCCGGTCCGCATTCCACCCAGTCGTCGACATTGGTGCGGAAGTTGAGAACCCGACCTCTGGATAATTCTTTGATCTCCAGTTCGACGGCGAGAAAGGGTGCGTCGTCCACTTGGATGCCGCACTTTTCGACCGGAGTGACCAGAAAATACTTATCGCCCTCGCGTTTGAGCACCGAGGCGAAGAGCTTAACCAAGGCCGGCCGGCCGATCGGGGTTTTCGCATAGAACCAGGTGCCATCGGCGGCAATCCGCATATCCAGATCGCCGCAAAATGGCGGGTTCCAGCGCTCGACCGGTGGCGGTCCTTTGGTTCCGCCAGACGCGCGACCTAGCGCGCCTGTGATCGCCTCCAAGCCCGATTGCCCTGTCTTTGCCACGGTTTACCTTGAACCTGCCGCCTCGAACATTAAGTCCGGGGCGGCATCGCTCGCAAGAACGTGATTGTCATGCCGGCGCCGCGTCGCGGCAAAACCTAATTTGTGTTCCCGGTGAATGTAAGAATCAGCGCCTGCCGTTTTTTGCTGCTATTGCATTGCAAAATACCGGTGCAAAGTCGAACGCTTGCAATCGTTCACGAGCAGCGAATCTGATTCGCTGGCGCGACGAGGCGAAGAGGAGTTGGCCATGGCCGCTGTCGGCGGAGAAGGGCTCGAAAAGCTGGAAGACATGATTGTGCGCGCGGCGGAGGCTAGCGCCGACCACGTGCGCGCGGCCAAGGCTGCCATCGCTAATGTGATCTTCGGCCAGGACGCCGTCATCGAACAGGCGCTCATCACTATACTCTGCGGCGGCCACGGCCTCCTTGTCGGCGTACCGGGTCTCGCCAAGACCAAGCTCGTCGAGACCATGGGGATTGCGCTCGGGCTTGATGCGAAGCGCATTCAATTCACTCCGGACCTGATGCCCTCGGACATTCTCGGCACCGAAGTGCTGGAGGAGAGTCAGACCGGCAAACGCAGCTTCCGTTTCATCCCTGGGCCAGTGTTCGCCCAACTGCTGATGGCCGACGAAATCAACCGCGCCAGCCCGCGGACGCAATCGGCGCTCCTGCAAGCGATGCAAGAGCAACACGTCACCGTTGCCGGCACGCGCCATGATCTGCCGCGGCCCTTTCACGTCCTCGCCACGCAAAATCCGATTGAGCAGGAAGGCACCTACCCGCTGCCCGAGGCGCAACTCGACCGCTTCCTGATGGAAATCGACGTCGATTACCCCGACCGCGACGCCGAACGGCGGATTGTTTTTGACACCACGGGCGCGGAGGAGACGCGGGCGAAGCCCGCAATGAGCGCCGAAGACTTGCTCTCCGCACAACGCCTGGTGCGCCGGCTGCCGGTCGGTGAATCCGTAGTCGAGGCCATTCTTGCCCTGGTCCGCTCGGCGCGGCCGGGGCCGGAAGGTGGAGAAGCCGCCAAACAGATTTCGTGGGGACCTTCGCCACGCGCCAGCCAAGCCTTGATGCTGGCGGTACGCGCCCGCGCGCTGCTCGACCGGCGATTTGCGCCTTCAATCGATGACGTGCTCGATCTCGCAACGCCCGTGCTCAAGCACCGCATGGCGCTGACGTTTAGCGCGAGAGCCGAAGGCGAAACAGTCGACAGCGTCATCGGCCGCCTGAAGTCGCGCATTGGATAAATGGATGGCGACCGACGCGACGCGTACGTCCGGCCTTGATCATGCGGTAGTGCAACGCGCCGCCGGCGAGGGCCGTACGCTTGCCGCGGCGATGCCTCGATTGATTTTGGATGCGCGCCGCGTGGCCGCTACGGTGCTGCACGGTCTGCATGGCCGCCGCCGCGCCGGTTCAGGAGAGAATTTTTGGCAGTACCGCCGCTTCGTATCCGGAGAACCGGCGTCGCGAGTCGACTGGCGGCGCTCGGCGCGCGACGACCACCTCTACGTCCGCGAGCAGGAATGGGAGGCGGCGCATACTGTTTGGATCTGGCCGGACCGATCGGCGTCGATGGCATTTGCTTCGGTGCTCGGAAGAGACACCAAGCTTTTCCGAACGCTGGTCATAACGCTGGCGCTGGCCGAAATCCTTGTCGAGGGTGGCGAACGGGTGGGCATTCCCGGTTTGATGCGCCCGACCGGCAGCCGCAATGTCATCGATCGCATGGCGCAAGCAATTGTGCATGACCGCACAGAGCACGCGAGCCTACCGCCGAACTTCTCGCCCGCCGCGCTCGCCGAGGTGATCCTGCTATCGGACTTGTGGAGCGATTTTAGCGAAGTGCGGCAGACCTTGACGCAACTCTCCGGCAACGGTGCGCGCGGTCATGTCGTGCAGGTCGTTGATCCGGCCGAGGAGACTTTTCCGTATTGGGGACGCATCGAGTTCGTTGAACCGGAAGGCGGCGGGCGCATCACCGCGGGCCGCGCGCAAACTTGGCGCGGTGATTATCAGGAGCGCGTTCGGCGGCACCGCGCGCAGATCCGGGCGGAGACCGACCGGCTCGCGTGGAGTTTCATTATTCATCGCACCGACCATGCCGTAACCGAATTGTTGCTATCGCTTCACGCGCGGATCGGCATGGACTTTCGCGCCGATGAAATGCGAGTGCCGGTGGAGACCACCGCGAGGGTTTCGGCATGATCGGCGCAATGGCGCTCGGCTTCGCCGAACCTCTCGTGCTGGTGGGCCTGCTTACACTGCCCGTGTTGTGGTGGCTGTTGCGGCTCATTCCGCCACGCCCGCGCCGCGTGAACTTTCCGCCGACGCGGCTTTTGCTGGAGATCGCGCCGAAAGAAGAAACTCCGGCCCGCGCACCATGGTGGCTCACGCTGCTTCGGCTCGCCCTTGCGGCGCTTGTCATTATCGCGGCAGCCGGTCCGCAATGGAATCCGCCCGTCGCGGCAATAAACAGCAGCGCGCCGATCGCGCTCATGGTCGACGACGGTTGGACTGCCGCCAGTAGCTGGGATGCGCGTCTGCGTACCGCCGACGATATTCTGGCGCGGGCGGAAAACGATCACCGTCCGGTGGCCCTTATTCCGCTGTCTGAAGGAACCCGCGACATTTCATTTGCGCCGGCGAGCTCGGCGCGGGTCCGCCTGCATCAGATCGCGCCCAAGCCCTATACGCTCGACCGCGCCGATGCCCTGCCGGCCATCAACCGCTTCTTTGGCAATATCCGCGATGTCGAAGTGGTTTGGCTGTCCGACGGCGTCGATCTCGGCCGCGGCGCCGACTTTGTTAAGAATCTCGCGCAGACAATCGGCACCCACGCGATGACCATCGTCACCGGAGGGATTCCGGAGCCGCTCGCCCTCACCGCGGCGGACAACGCCGCCGGCGCGCTTACCGTAAAAGTTTTGCGCGCCGCCTCCGGCGGAGCCGACACCGGAACGGTCCGGGCGCGCGATCTCAAGGGACTGGCGCTCGGCGAAGTACCGTTTGCGTTCAAGACGACGGCCGACCGCGACACCGAAGCGCGTTTCGATTTGCCGGTGGAAATCCGCAACGACATCGCCCGCCTGGAGATTTCCGGAGAGCGCTCGTCTGGAGCGGTGCAATTGCTCGACAAGCGATCCAATCGCCGCACCGTGGGCATCGTGTCCGGCGCCAGTACCGACACGTCACAGCCGCTGTTGTCGTCGAGTTATTACATCACGCGCGCGCTCGGCCCGTTCGCCGACGTTCGGCTCGCGCAGGGAGAATCAACCGCGGACGCTGTCGGACATTTCCTCGATCAAAACCTGCCGATGCTCGTTCTCGCTGACGTCGGCAATGTGGCGGGAGACGCGCACGATCGGCTTGCGCGCTGGATCGAGGACGGCGGCGTGCTCGTCCGTTTTGCAGGCCCTCGGCTCGCCGCCTCCGACGACGATCTGGTACCGGTCCGGCTGCGCCGCGGCGGACGCATCCTCGGCGGCAGCTTGAGCTGGGACAAGCCGCAGCCGCTGGCGGGGTTTTCGCGGGAAAGCCCATTTGCCGGTTTGAGCGTTCCAAATGATGTGACGGTGAGCCGCCAGGTGCTGGCCGAACCCGATGCAGCGCTTACGGGAAATACCTGGGCGACACTTGCCGACGGGACACCGCTGGTCACGGCGGCCCGGCGCGGCAAAGGTCTCATTGTGCTGTTTCACGTGACCGGCGACACCCGCTGGTCGGATTTGCCGCTCTCCGGCACCTTCGTCGACATGCTCAAACGCATCGTCGCGCTCGCTAGCACGGCGGCGGTCGCGCAGCCCGCCAATGCCGAGGCAAAAAGCGTTCACGAGGTCGCTTCGCCTCTTCGCGTGCTTGATGGCTTCGGCAATTTCGGTGCGCCGCCATCGACGGCCCGGCCGGTACCGACGGATTTTTCCGGCAGCGCCAGTGCGGAGCATCCTCCGGGCTTCTACGGGCCGCCGGACGGTCCGATCGCGGTCAATGCACTCGCGGCGGCGGACCGTATGGCGCCGCTTGATTTCGCGGCGCTGGCCCACGCCAACCATGAGATATATCGAAAGACCGAACCGCGGGATCTGCGTGGACCTATATTGCTCGCGGCGCTTGCTCTGTTCCTGCTCGATTCTTTGATCGTGCTCTACCTTAACGGCGGCTTCACACGACTTATTCCGCGTCTGTCCCGTTCGAGTGCTGCGGTTGTTATTATCATCGGCGCGCTGGCGCTCACCTTGGCGAGGGGTGGCGCTGAAGATTCACCAAATGGCGGCGTGCCGCGCGCCGCGCTCGAAACAAAGCTTGCCTATGTCGTTACCGGCAATCAGGAAGCCGATTCGATCAGCAAAGCTGGTCTCGGCGGCCTCACACTTTTCCTGGCGCAGCGAACGGCACTCGAGGCCGGTGAACCGGTCGGGTTGGACATCGGCCGCGACGAGCTTGCTTTCTACCCGCTGATTTATTGGCCAATCGTTCCTAGCGCCGCGCGGCCCTCCGACCAAGCCCTTAAGCGCATCGACTCGTACATGAAACAGGGCGGCACGGTTCTGTTCGATACCCGCGATGCGGTCGTGGCGCCGCCCGGACCGGGTGGCACGGCGCGAAGCGCAGGCATGCAGGAACTGCGCAAGATCCTTTCCTCGCTCGATATCCCGGAACTTGAACCGGTACCGCGCGATCACGTTCTGACCAAAACCTTTTATTTGTTGCGCGACTTCCCCGGCCGCTTCGCCACTGGCCAGCTTTGGGTCGAGGCCTTGCCGACGATCAATGACGATGACGAGGCATCGCGCCGCCCAGCGCGGGGCGGCGACGGCGTTTCTTCCATTCTGATCACCTCAAACGATCTGGCAGGGGCTTGGGCTATGCAGCCCGACGGCCAACCGATGCTGCCGATGGTCGAGGGCGAACCGCGTCAGCGCGAACTCGCCTTCCGCGCCGGCGTGAACATCGTGATGTACACGCTCACCGGCAATTACAAGGCCGATCAGGTGCACGTGCCGGCCCTGCTCGAGCGGCTTGGCCAATAGGAGCGCCGATTGAACCTGGGTGTCGCGTTCGCTCCTCTCGTCAGCCTCCAGATTCTGCTGACGGCCGCTGCGGTGGTCGTCGTGTTGTCGCTGGTCCTATTGATCGCGCGCAGCCGTGGCGCCGTCATACGCGTACTCGGATTGGCGCTCGTTGTGCTTGCGCTCGCCAATCCGTCGTTGACGCGCGAGGACCGCGACCCGCTGTCCTCGATCGCGGTGGTCGTAGTCGACAAGAGCCCGAGCCAGAATTTTGGCGGACGCGCGCAACAGACCGAAGCCGCGCGCGCCGCCATTACCGGCCGGTTGAGCCGTATTCCCGGGCTCGAAGTACGTGTCATCGAAGCCGGGCAGTCGGATGGCGAAACCGATGGCACCCGGTTATTCACCGCGCTTGGCGCTGCGCTCGCCGACGTGCCTCCCGATCGCATCGCCGGCGCCATCATGATTACCGACGGCCGCGTGCATGACGTGCCTCCCGACGCGAGCGCGCTCGGCTTTGCCGCGCCTGTTCACGCCCTGATCACCGGCAGCAAAGACGAGCGCGACCGCCGGGTTCGACTGATCGCCGCGCCGCGCTTCGGCATTGTCGGTCAGACGCAAACCGTCACCTACGAGGTCGACGACCAGGGCGGCGGCAAATCAACTGCGACGGTAACCGTGCGGCGTGATGGC
Organism: uncultured Alphaproteobacteria bacterium; assembly: GCA_963753355.1. GTDB lineage: Bacteria > Pseudomonadota > Alphaproteobacteria > Rhizobiales > Xanthobacteraceae > BOG-931. Next base: position 95,455 of record CAVWBV010000010.1, on the reverse strand, counting down.
GACGTCCTGGAAACGCGCGAGGTTCCGATCGGGGTGCCACAGCGCGCGGACATCGCGATCCCGCACGCCGGCCAAAACCTCGTCGAAATCGAAGCTTCCCCGCTTTCGGGCGAGCTCACCGGCGTCAATAACCGAGCCGTAGTTGCGATCGACGGCGTGCGCGACAAGCTGCGCGTTCTTCTGGTTTCCGGCGAACCGAATGCCGGCGAACGCACGTGGCGGAACCTTCTCAAATCCGATGCCTCGGTGGATCTGGTTCACTTCACCATTTTGCGTCCACCTGAAAAGCAGGACGGCACTCCCATCAACGAGCTGTCGCTCATCGCGTTTCCGACACGCGAACTGTTCCAGCAAAAGATCGGCGAATTTCAGCTCATTATATTTGACCGCTACGCGCGCCAGGGCGTGTTGCCCATGATCTATTTCGACAACATCGCCCGCTATGTGCGCGACGGCGGGGCGGTGCTGGTCGCCGCAGGACCTGACTACGCCAGTGCGACAAGCCTTTGGCGCACGCCGCTTGATTCCATCCTGCCGGCGGAACCCGATGGCACCATCACCGAGCGCGGCTTTCGGCCGAGGCTCACCGAACTGGGCAAGCGTCATCCGGTCACGCGAGATCTCGAGGGCTCCGCGAGTGAGCCGCCGCATTGGAGCCAATGGTTCCGCGTCGTCGATACCAGAAACCCGACCGGGACGGCGGTGATGCAAGGACCGGACAACGAGCCACTGCTGTTGTTGGCGCGTCAGGGCGAAGGCCGCGTCGCCTTGCTGTTGTCCGACCATATCTGGCTGTGGGCGCGGGGCTTCGAGGGGGGCGGCCCCCATCTCGATCTGATGCGGCGGCTTTCGCATTGGCTCATGAAGCAGCCCGACCTCGAAGAAGAATTGCTGCGGCTCGTCGTGCGCGATCACGGATTGTTGGTTCGGCGGCAGACCATGGCGGACGACGTGTCGGACGTAACGCTCACCTCACCTTCGGGATCGACTCAAATATTGAAACTGACCCCAAAAGACGCGGGCGTTTGGGAAGCAACCGTCAACGCCAACGAACTTGGTCTGTGGCGCGCGACCGACGGCAAGCTCAATGCGCTCGTCAATATCGGCCCAGCCAATCCACGCGAATTTGCCGAGGTCACATCGACGACGGATGTGCTTGCACCGATCACCACGGCGACGGGCGGCGACTCGCGCCGGCTCGATGACGGTAGCGGCGTGAACGTCCCGCGGATTTTAGGCGTGCGTTCCGGCGACACATATAAAGGCGGCGACTGGATCGGCCTGAAGATGCGCGACGCCAGCGTTGTCCGCGGCATCGGCGTTCTGCCGGTATTCGCCGGACTGCTGGGACTACTGCTGCTCCTCGGCAGTCTCGCGGGAACGTGGGCGCGCGAGGGGCGCTAAAACCTCGATTTGCCTAATCCGCCCGGACAGCTCCCGACACCCCGTCGAAAGCGCCATCGGCAAGCTCCGCGACGAGCAGGCGCGCCGGATCGACTGGGCCGGGCATCGCCACTTGCCCCGGCGGTATGCGCTTAAAACCGCACTTCGCGTAATAAGGCTCGTCGCCCACCAGCAGCACGAGCCGGTGTCCTTGGGCCTTCGCCTGGGCAAGCGCGTGTTTGATCAGCGCCTGGCCGACGCCTCTCTCGCGGAACGGCGGCTCGACTGTAAGCGGACCGAGAAGCAGGGCATGACTATCGCCGACGCGCACGGGCGAAAGGCGTACCGAGCCGACCAGCAGCGTGCCGATGCGCGCGGTAAACGACAAATCAAGCTGGTGCGGCACTTGCTCACGCAGACGATAAGCCGTCTTGGCGAAGCGTCCCGGACCAAATGTGCGCTCATGCAAGCGCGCGATTGCCGGAGCGTCGCCCTCCGTCTCCGTCAAAATGGTCAGCGAAATGTCGGTCACCGGCCTGCCGCCTAGCATCTGCGCCGACACGGGTCCAGCCGGAGGTGTTGCCGCCGCTGCGAATGCTTACATTGGGGGCCCAGAGTTAATGCGGAGGCGACTGATGGGACTGCTTGTCGACGGTGCGTGGCGAGATGTGGATATGCGCGTTCAGGCGGATGGCCAATTCGTCCGCAAACCGACGTTTTTCCACAATTTTATCACCGCGGACGGCGGCCCCGGCCCGACCGGCAAGGGCGGTTTTCCGGCGGAAGCCGGCCGCTATCACCTTTACGTCTCGCTCGCCTGCCCTTGGGCGCATCGCACGCTGATCTTCCGCAAGCTGAAAAAGCTCGAGGACGTGATCTCCGTGTCGGTCACCGTCGCGCTGCTCGGAAAGAAGGGTTGGGAATTCGGCACCGAGCCGGGCGCGACGCTCGATACCGTCAACGGCAAATCGACGGTTGCGGACATCTATATCCTCTCGGACTCGAACTACAGCGGGCGCGCCAGCGTGCCAGTGCTTTGGGACAAAAAGCAAAAGGTCATCGTCAACAACGAGTCGTCCGAAATCATCCGCATGCTTAATTCGGCATTCGACGCGTTTACCGACGTGCGCACCGATTTCTACCCTGCCGAATTGCGCGGCGAGATCGACCGCATCAACGCCCTCGTCTACGAGACCGTCAATAACGGCGTCTATCGCTCCGGTTTCGCCGTCAGCCAAGCCGCATATGAGGAAGCGGCGCGGGCGCTGTTCGCAACACTCGATCAGCTTGAACAGCGATTATCGCGGCAGCGTTATCTGGTCGGCAAGCAACTGACGGAGGCGGACTGGCGGCTGTTCACGACCTTCGTGCGTTTCGATGCGGTGTATTACAGCCACTTCAAGTGCAACGAGCGGCGCATCATCGACTATCCTAATCTCTCGAATTATTTGCGCGATCTGTATCAAGTGCCCGGAGTGGCCGAGACCGTCAACCTCGACCACATCAAGCGGCACTATTACGGCAGCCACCGTAACGTCAATCCGACCGGTATCGTGCCGATCGGACCGCTTCTGCATTTCACGCTACCGCACGATCGCGGCCGGTTCGCATAATGCATTGCGCCGCGCCCTATAAGAGCGCCGCGCAACGCTTCCGCAACAGCGATCAGCTACCATCCCCAGCCGTAGCCGCAGTCGCCATAGTTATCGTAGTTATTATAGTATGGGCCACAATTGCCGTAATACGGGTAGTCTCCTCCGAAGGCATACAAGCCGCCTAATCCCAAACCCAATCCAAGGCCGTAGCCGCCCCAACCCCATCCGGCGTCCCCGACCGTAACCGCGCGCAAAACCACGACCACCCCAATGGCCGCCGTTCGCCGCGAAGCCGTGGCCGGCGAAGCCACCCGCGCGAGCACCAAAACCACCGGCGTTGCCGCCGAAACCACCCATGTGGCCGCCGAAACCACCCGCGTGGCCGCCAAATCCGCCTCCGCCGCCACCATGGCCGCCGCCGAATGCCATTGCTCCGGTGCTCATTGTAGCCGTCCCGAACGCCACTGCGGCAGCGACCGCAATAATCGTCCTTCGCATCACACTCTCCTCTTTAGCTTTTTAGCTTTTTGCCTTTTTGCGACCTTACGTCGCCCATGCCCACCAACACCGGGCGCGACGCTATGGTTGCCCGGTGGCGACTGACTATGACCAAATGACGCGGATGGACCCGAGTTAGGGCGCTAACTTTGTTGCGCAGCACAATCACCACAACTCGGCGGGTGGCCGGCCATCGAGAAATTCCCCGATGCGTGCGCGTGTTCCGCGCGTTGTGTCTCCGGGAAGCGCCCGCGGCGAGAAGAAGCCGTGTTCAATAATCTCTCTGTTCGGCTGCGGAGGCGCGCTCTGATGGAACGAACGCACGACGTAAAGCGCGACGTGATCGCGCCGTGAGATGCGGCGATTGAAATAAATTCTGAACAGCGCCGGCTGTTCGCCGAGTTCAATGTTGCCCTCTTCGCGCAATTCGCGCGTCAGCGCCGTCATCAGGGTTTCGCCTGGCTCGACTCCGCCGCCCGGCAAATGCCAGCCGGCAATGTAGCTGTGCTTGACGAGAAACACCCGGCCCGTGCCGTCAATCACCAGTGCGCGGACGCCGAGCGTCATCCCTCGGGCAAAGCGCCAATAGAGGTGCATGCCACGCTGCATTCCTAACTCAATAAGGCGAGGCGGCATGACCAATCCTGCGGAAACACATCGGGACTTAAGGCTTCACTGACCGAAAGAGTGAGCCAGACGCGAGCAGTCAGAACAGAAGTCCAAATTGCTCGGCAAAGCCACTGGGCACAAGTTTAGAAACATTCTAATATTGATACGATAGGAGCCTCCATTTGAAAAAATTCTCCGACTTGATCGAGCAAGAGATCCTGGCGCTGGCGGTGGCCAACGAAGACGAGGACCATCGAATCTATCGGTCATTTGCAGGAGCCTTGCGCGGCGCGTACCCCGACACCGCCGGAATATATGACCGCATGGCCGAGGAGGAGATTGGCCATCGCGACATGTTGCTCGATCTCTACCGGACGAAGTTCGGGGAGTTTCTTCCGCTGATCCGCCGCCAGGATGTGAAAGGCTTCGTCACCCGCCGGCCGATTTGGCTTGATCGGCCTCTTGGGTTGGATGCCGTGCGCAAATTCGCCGCGGAGATGGAATTCGAAACCGCGCGCTTTTACCGGCGCGCCGCTAAATCCGCGCGCGATCCGGCCACGCGCGATCTGCTTACAGACCTTGCCGCCGCGGAGGACAAGCACGAGCAACTCGCCCAGGAACTCGGCGAAAAATTGACGCCCGGCGCACGCGCCGCCGAGGACGAGACCGCGCGGCGCATGTTTGTGCTGCAATACGTACAGCCAGGGTTGGCCGGACTGATGGATGGATCGGTCTCCACCCTGGCGCCGTTATTTGCGGCCGCCTTTGCGACCCACAACACCTGGGCGACATTTCTGGTGGGATTGGCAGCAGCGGTCGGCGCCGGCATCTCCATGGGCTTCGCCGAGGCGTTGTCCGACGACGGCTCGCTTACCGGCCGCGGCGCGCCGCTCGTACGCGGCGCCGTTTGCGGCGTCATGACCGCACTCGGCGGGCTTGGGCATACCCTGCCCTTTCTCATTCCTCATTTTTATGCAGCGACCGCGCTCGCGTTTGTCGTCGTTGCCGTCGAACTCGCGGTGATCTCGTGGATCCGCACCCACTACATGGACACGCCGTTCCTGCAGGCGGCGTTTCAAGTCGTCCTAGGCGGGGCGCTGGTCTTTGCCGCCGGCATTTTGATCGGAAGCTCCTGATCGCCGGCAGCGAGACCTGTGGTGCAAGCGCGATTCGCGTTGCATGATCATGCGATGTTCGTACTCGCCCATCTTTCCGATCTTCATCTTGCGTCGCGGCCGCCGTTTGCCGATCTGCTGAGCAAGCGCGGCCTAGGCTTCATCAATTGGCACCGCAAACGCAAACACGTCCATCGCGCTGACGTGCTCGAGGCCATCACGCGGGACGTCAAGAGTCAGACCGTCGACCACATTGCCGTTACCGGCGATCTCATCAATTTCTCGACCCGAAGCGAATACCAGCGCGCCCGTTCCTGGCTCGAAACTGTCGGGCCGCCCTCGGAGGTGACTGTTATCCCCGGCAACCACGACATCTACGTGCCGGCAGCGAGGCAATGGCCGGCCGAGTTTTGGAACGAATACATGCGCGGCGACGAGAGTGCTGACGGCGGCGCGTTTCCTTTCGTGCGCCGCCGCGCGAATGTCGCGCTCATTGCACTTTCGTCCGCGTTGCCGACCGGGCCATTTCTCGCGACCGGCTTGCTCGGCGAGCCACAACTTGCCCGCTTCGCCGCGGCACTCGACGAAACGCGCGGAATGTTTCGCGTGGTGCTTATTCATCACCCGCCGACGATAGCTGGCCGGCTGCATCTGCGGCGTCTCCTAGACGCCGCACAGTTTCGCCACGTGCTGGCGCAAAGAGGCGCCGAGTTGGTCATTCATGGGCACGATCACCACCATTCGCTGGTGTGGCTCGACGGTCCGCAGCAGCCAATACCGGCGGCCGGCGCACCCTCGGCCTCGGCGCAGGCGGCGCACGGTGACGAAGATGCCGCCGGCTATAACTTGTTCCGGATTGCTGACGCGAATGGACGGTTTAGCTGCGAGATGATCATGCGGCAGCACGCCGCCGACGGCAGTGTCCGCGAGGTCGGGCGGCAGACGCTGGGTTAAGCCAAGGTCGCCAGGATAGCGGCGGCCAGGACGAGTGCGAGCAGGCAGGCGACAAAGCCGAGCACGAATGCGATTAGGCCGCGACGCCGGCGCCGACGCGTCTGGCGGCGAGCTTCTCCCCTGTCGATCCGCGCCGCAAACTCCGAATCTTCCGCCAACGCCCGCTCACGCTCGATCAATCGGCGCGCGACATAATCGGTAACCGCTTTCACGATGTCGGGGATCTCATGCGATTCAGCGAGCATGCGGCGGCCGATGCGGGTGTCGTACAAAAACCGGTAAGTGCGCTTGTCGCGCCCCATCGCGATGTGCGCGACCGGATCGATCCACAGCCGCGGGGTATCTCCCCTGCTTAAACCGCGATCAAACAATTCCACGTCGGCAGGAACGGCTGCGAACAATGGATCAAGCGCCTCGTTGAGAAGTTCGAGCCGCGCGGACTCGGCGTCGCGCAAATCGACGACCACGCTGGTGCGTTCGGCAGCCTCGATCCGCGCCTGATGCACCGCGCGTTGCAACGGCGAGCCCGCCTGCTCTTCGCTCACCGCTTTTTCCGGCTGCCGCTTACGACCCCACATATCCCACCCCAGTTCGTACAGCACGATACACGCGCGTTTGCGGGCACAGAAGTCCGTCAGGGGGCGCCAGGCGGCGAGGTGAATTTGCGAGTGATCGAAATCCTTGTTGGGACCGATTATCCGGTGTGCGCGACGGAGGTCTTGTTGCTGCCCATCATATTTCCCACATAGGGATTGGGCAGATTTGTGGTTGACCTTTTTGTCCTGCCTGATTGGATTAGAAGCCAAACCGGCGCTCAAAAGCCGGACCCGCCGCAACGGCGACCAGAGGAAATGTCGAGGATGAGGGTGTCATGAACGCCCAGCAACTGCTTCAGGAAATCTCCGATTATTGCCGTCAGACCGGCCTTGCCGAGTTGACCTTCGGACGGCGCGCCGTCAACGATGGAAAGCTCGCAGCGCGACTCCGCAATGGCGGCCGAATAACCACCGACACGCTTGACCGCATTCATGGCTTCATGGCTGCCCACCCGCCCAATGGGCCCCGTCCCATCGTGATCGAGCGGCCGCGCGACCATCGCCCGTCGACGCTGCCACCTCAGCACCCGCCGGGGCCGGCCGGCGACGACGCTAATCCGCAGCGGAACTTCCGGTTTTTCGACAACCGGCAAAAATACCTGCTTTTCGTCAACACCTGCAGCGAGAAGTGGGAGGTAGCGCACCGCGTCTCTGAAGAGTTGACGCATATCCATCCGCGGCCGCCGGCGGTGCGCTTGTTCGATGCCGGCGTCGGCGACGGCTCAGTGCTGACGCGCGTGATGCGCGCCGCGCACGATCGTTTCCCGCACATGCCGTTTTACGTCGTCGGCAAGGAAATCAGCCTCGAGGACGTGCGGCTGACGCTGCAAAAGATGTCTGACCGCTTCTTCGAGCATCCGGCGACGGTCCTGGTGCTGACTAACCTCGCCTACGCCGACGCGCCGTCGCTGGCGGTGAAATCGCTCAATGCCGCCTCGAGCCTAGTCTGGCACGAGCTGCCAATGATCGGCAATTCCGCGCACCAATTCGAGCACCAGATCATGGATCTCGAGCCGTTTCTTGGGCTCAACTGGAAAGCCGGGGTGAGCCCTCGCACCGGCAACCCGGTCTATGAGCGTCCCGTAGTGCTTGTGATCTATCGCGAGGACCATCGCTTCTTGCTCGATCCCATTCTTCCCAAGCCGGGCGGCACGGTTGGCAATTATGACCTGATCATCGCGTCGCAGCCTTATCGCGCGCGCGCCTCGCTTGAATTCAAGGCGCAACGCGTCATTGCACCGCTCGCGCGCGCACTAGGCCCCGGCGGCCGCCTGATCGCCATTCATTCGCACGGCCACGACCCCGGCATGGAGATTATTCAGAAGGTCTGGCCCGACGACCATCCTTTCATCCATGACCGTCATCAAATCCTGAAAGCTGTGAAGCATGAGCTTGGGCTCGCGGGGCGCGATCTGAATTTCAACGCCTATGCCGATAATCGCTCGCTGTTCCGCTACGTCATGCATACGTTGCCGTCGGAAATCTCCGAATCATCCATCGGCACTTCCACGCTATTCGCCGCATGGAATGCCGCAATTTACGTCGCCCAGGTCGAGGACGATCGGTTGGGCGACGTGGTCGCGGACGGCCGCTATCTCGAGGCCACGCGCGAAGTGCTGCGCGAGCGCGGCGGATTATGGTTCTTCGACGAATCCTATGTGATCTCGCGCCGGCGCGCTTGATCGTGCGCACGTCGGCACGACGCCGGGGAGGAAACGGAAGCGGTGAACTAAAATGACCGCACTCCCGGTTCCAGATCGGGCGCCGTCAGGGCCGATCGCGCAGATCAGCGCGTTCATGGCTGAATTTTCTGTCGAGGTGACGCGGCCATCAGCCGCCGATATTGCCGCACTCGCCACGCAGCGGCCAGGCGCCAAGACCTATCTGAGCATGGTGCCCGGGCGATCGGCTGATGAAACCATCGGTCACGCGGTGCAGCTGCGGGCCGCCGGTCTCGAGCCGGTGCCGCATCTTGCCGTCCGCAACTTTACGAGCGTCGAGGCGTTTGATCTCATGTTGACGCGGCTTAAGCGCGAAGCGGCGGTGGACAGTGTCTTGATCATTGCCGGCGACCGCAGCGAGTGCGGCCCGTTGCGGTGCGCGCTTGATGTTATCGACAGCGGTCTTCTTCGGCGGCGCGGCATCCGCACCATCGGAATCGCCGGCTACCCGCAGGGCCATCCGCGGATCGGCCAGGACGAACTCCAGCGCGCGCTAGCCGCAAAGATCGCCGCCGCAGAGGCCACGGGGCTCAATGTCGAGATTGTCACCCAGTTTTGCTTTGATGGGCCGGCCATTCTGTCCTTTATCGCGCAAGTGCGCGGTTATGGATTTGATCACCGCATGCGCATCGGCCTTGCCGGCCCAACCAACCTCAGCTCGCTGATGCGTTACGCGACCCGATGCGGGGTGCGCACGTCCGCTCATGCCTTGGCACGCCGCTCCGGCCTGATGCGGCAGGTATTTGCCATGACAACCCCCGACGACCTGATCCGGGCATTGGCCGACGCGACTCCTATCGGTGTCACGCCGCATTTCTTCTCTTTCGGCGGCATTGCCGCAACCAGCCGCTGGGCGCGCGCCGTCGCCGACGGCAATATTGCGCTCGACGCGGAGGGCGGATTTCGCCTGGAGACGCCTTCCCTTCCCGCGAGCGGACTTTTGGCGCTCCTGCGCCGGAAAAGTGAACCTTAAAGTTACGCGCTCATCTCATGGGTCCGCTGCCGGCGAAGAGTCGTGAACGACAGCCGCATGCGCTATGTGTGAGCCCCTACGCGTGGACACCCATGACCCAGAACAGCGCAAATCTCGACCTTTTTTCTTCCTATCAGCTCGGCCCACTGCAATTGCCAAATCGGTTGGTCATGGCGCCGATGACCCGCAACCGCGCCGGCCCGGGCAACGTACCCGGCCCGATGAACGTGACTTACTACGTGCAACGCGCGAGCGCGGGGCTCATCGTCACCGAAGGAACGCAAGTCTCCCCGCGAGGCCAGGGCTATGCCGCTACGCCCGGGATTCACGGCGCAGAACAGGTCGCCGGCTGGAAGCTCGTCACTGACGCGGTCCACGCTGCCGGCGGGCGCATTTTTGCTCAGCTCTGGCACGTGGGGCGCATCTCGCATCCTTCCGTGCAGGAGGATGGCGGCGTCCCGGTCGCTCCTTCGGCGCTCAAGCCGGCCGGGCAGATCTTCACCCCTGGCGGTATGTTGGACTTCGTTACACCCCGCGCACTGGAAACCGCCGAGGTCAAACACGTCGTCGAGGAATTCCGCCGCGGCGCGGCTAACGCCAAGCGTGCCGGATTCGATGGCGTCGAGCTGCACGCGGCCAACGGCTATTTGATCGACCAGTTTTTGCGCGACAAGACCAATCAACGGACTGATCACTACGGCGGCAGCGTACCCAACCGCGCCCGCTTTCTCGTGGAAGTCACCGAAGCGTTGGTGGGCGAATGGGGCGCTGACCGCGTCGGCGTCCGGCTTGCGCCGACAAATCCGTTCAACGACATCGCCGACAGCAACCCTGCGGCTACGTTCTCCCACGCCGTCGGCGAGCTTGCCCGCTTTGGACTTTCATACCTGCACATCGTCGAGCCGCTTCCGACCGACCCGGTCGCCAGCGGAGAAATGCCCGACATTCGTTTCTTCCGGCGTATCTGGCGCGGCACGCTGATGGGCAACAAGGGTTATGATTTGGCGCGCGCCAATTCCGCGATACGCGACGGGATCGTCGACCTTGTCTCGTTCGCTGCGCTGTTCCTGGCCAACCCGGATCTGCCCGAACGCTTTCGCCGCGGCACCGGGCTGAACGCGCCCGACCGTCCCACCTTTTATGGCGGCGGCGCGAAAGGCTACACCGATTACCCCGCGCTGGCCGACTAAACGTCTCTCCGCCGCGGCTTCAAACTCCTAGCTGCGACGCCAAATCGCCGAGGTCTTTCGCAGCGATATCGACCGTCACGACCTTCGCGTCCGGCCCCTGCTCGCCTTTGCCAGGTCCGGCTTCGTTTGGCCGCGCGATATGAGCGGTCGCGAAGCCGACCGCAGCGGCGGCCTTTAGATCGGAGCTGTGCGCAGCGACCATCATGCACTGACGCGGAGCAAGATCGAAAGCCTCCGCCGCGGCGAGATATACGCGCGGCTGCGGCTTGTAGTCGTGCGCGATCTCCGCCCCCAGGATTGCGTCCCAGACAAAACCGTTGCGCCGCGCCAAACCCACCATGAGGGAAATGTTGCCGTTGGACAGCGGCGCCAACAGATAGCGGCGTCTCAGGCGGGAAAGCGCGTCTGTCACGTCCGGCCAGGCATCGAGGCGATGCCACGCCAGATTAAGGTCCCGGAGTACGTCTTCACTCAGACCGGAAAGCTTAAGGTCCGCTAGAACACTTTCGAGATTTTGGCGATGCAGAACGTCGAGTTTGCAAAACGCTACACTGCCGGAGCGCACCTTCTCCATGGCACCCTGATACTTGCCGCGCCAGGCATCGGCAAATTTGGGACAATCGAGAACGTAGCCACGCGGCTTAAGGATCGCTTCCGCTTCGCGCGCGACCGAGGTGCGCCAATCCACCAGCGTGCCGAAAACGTCGAAGAAGAGGGCTTTCACGGCGGACGGCATCGGATAAACTTCTTGGGCACGTGAGACGTAACGTCCTTCAAATAGCAAAAAAGCGCGCGGCGCGAAAATCCAGGAAAGACATGTCGGAATTGGAACGCTGGGAAACGCGGTTTCGTGCGCCCGGTTACGTATTCGGCGAAGAACCCAACGCCTTCCTCAAATCAAAGGCGCATCTGTTAAGCAAGGGACAAAGCGCGCTGTCGATAGCGGACGGCGAAGGCCGCAACGGCGTTTGGCTTGCCCAGCAAGGCCTTGACGTGCTCGCGGTCGATTTCGCCGAAAGCGCGCTTGCCAAAGCGCAGGCGCTCGCCAGCCGGCGCGGCGTGAAGCTGCGGACTGAACTCGCCGACATCTTCACCTGGCGTTGGCCGGAAGCCGCCTTCGACGTGGTCGTCGCAATCTTTACCCAAGTCGCGTTTGCGCCGCAGCGGGCAGAATTTTTCTTAAACCTCAAACGGGCATTGAAACCGGGCGGGCTCCTCCTCTTGCAAGGTTACCGCGTCGAGCAGCTCAAATACGGCACCGGCGGCCCGCCTGAGGCGGAGCGCCTCTACACCCGCGCCCTCATCGAGAAAGAATTCGGCGATCTGGCCGCGCTTGAAATCCGCGAACATGACAGCTTGATCAACGAAGGCACCGCGCATGTCGGCATGTCGGCGCTGATCGATGTCGTCGGCCGCAAGTAGCAAGGAACGAAGTGATGTCAAAAAAGCCATTGCCAAAGAAACGCAACAAACGCCCCGCGGCCGGGCCCCTTTCCCGCCTTCCCGCGTTCGTCCTGGACAATCTCACGACGGAACAGCAGGCGCTCGTTGCCGCGATAAAATCCGGGCCGCGGGGCCGCTTTCAAAATGAGGGACCTTTCGCTGTTTATCTGCACGCGCCCGGTTACGGGAAATTGGCGCAAGCGCTGGGCGGCTACCTACGCTACCACACGAGCTTGCCACCGCGGCTGAAGGAGTTTGCAATCCTGTGCACCGCCCGGCATTGGCAGGCGCAATACGAGTGGCACGCCCACGCGCCGATGGCGGAGAACGACGGGGTCAAGGCCGCGGCTATTCGCGATCTGAAGGCTGGACGTCCCGCGAAATCCGCCGCCAAAGACGAGCTGGCGATTTATGAATTCGTCAAGGAGCTCTACGCCAAACGCCGGGTGAGCAACGCCGCGTATACGCGGGTGCAAAAGCTCATCGGCGACACCGGCATGGTGGAGCTCGTCGGAATCCTCGGCTACTACGCGCTGATATCCATGACGCTTAATGTCTTCCGCATGCCGCTACCTGAGGGGTCACCGACGCCGTTTCCCGAACCGCGCATTTGAGCTTGGAAATCGGCGATAGCCGCACACGCAAACCCGAAGGCCCACGAATTGTGGCAATGATCGCGAGCGGACATCGCCGGACGGCGGCGTTGAACTTAACGGCATCCTTCGCTATACGGGCACTCACGAGCGGAGGGGCCCGGCGCGAACGGGCTGAAAAAGCCTGATGTCTGTTACGTTCGACAAAGTCGCTGATATTATTGCGGAAACTTGCGATATCCCGCGCGATAATATCAAGCCGGAAAGTCACGCCATCAATGATCTCGAAATCGACAGCCTTGACTTCCTCGACATCGCTTTTGCCATCGACAAGACGTTCGGCATCAAGCTGCCGCTCGAGCAATGGACGCAGGAAGTCAACGACGGCAAGGCAACGACGGATCAGTATTTCGTGTTGAATAATCTCAGCGACCAGATCGACAAGCTGATTGCCGCCAAGGGCGCCTGAGGCGCCACGGATGCGTTTTGAATATTTCCAGATGATCGACCGCATCGTCGCGCTCGATCTGGCCGACCGGTCGGTTCGATCCGTCGGTCTCGTGCCCAAGACTTCGACCATATTCGAGGGCCACTTTCCCAATTATCCGCTGATGCCCGGAGCATTCCTGCTCGAATGCATGGCGCAGACCGCTGGATGGCTGCTGATCGCGCTTAACGGTTTCAAGAGCATGCCGTTCATGGCCGGCGTCAAGGACGCGAAGTTTCGCAGCGCGGTCTTCCCAGGCGACGCTCTCGAATTCGAAGGCCGCGTCGTGCACGAAGGATCGGGCTACGCGGTCGGCGAAGGCAAAGGGCGCCGTGATGGCAAGGTGGTCTGCAACGCCCAGATCATTTTCAGCATCATGCCGTTTCCGAGCGAAGAGTTCCGCGGCGCGCTGTTCGAGCGGGCGGAACGGCTCCAGCTTCCGGTAAAGGAGCTTGCCAGGTGAATGCACGCCAGGAGGTGTGGATCACCGGCGTTGGTCTCATCACCTGCCTTGGCGAGGGGCTTGAGGCCAATTGGCAACATCTCGCGAACGGCGATCCGCCGGTGTACGACGACAAGAGTTTTGCGCCCTACGTGGTGCATCCGCTCGCGCCGATCAATTTCGACAAACAAATTCCGAAAAAAAGCGACCAGCGGCAGATGGAGCCGTGGCAGCGCATCGGCGTGTATGCGGCGGGTCTGGCGCTGGGCGACGCCGGTATCTCCGGCAAATCCGACTTGCTCGACGTGACTGACATGATCGTCGCGGCAGGTGGCGGCGAACGTGACATTTCCGTCGATACCGCCATTCTCGCTGAAGCGCGAAAACGCAACGACGCCGGCTCGTTTCTCAATGAGCGGTTGATGAACGATCTGCGGCCGACGCTGTTTCTGGCGCAGCTGCCGAATCTTCTTGCCGGCAATATTTCCATTGTCCACGGCGTGGTCGGCTCTTCCCGCACGTTTCTTGGCGAGGAATCGGCCGGCGTTGACGCGGTGCGCATTGCCCACGCACGCATCGCCGCCGGCCAGAGCGAGCTGACGCTTGTCGGCGGCGCTTACAACGGCGCCCGCTGGGACGTTCTCTTGATCTTCGAGCAGGCGGGAGCACTACTGAAAGGTGGTTTTTCGCCAATCGGAGACCGCGGCGCTGGCGGCGGCATGGCGCTCGGCAATATGGGAGCGTTTCTCGTACTTGAAAGTCGCAAACATGCCGAGGCCCGCGGTGCGCGGGCGCACGCGAGACTCAGAACAGTTCGTTCCGACCGGGTCGCCAGGGAGACGGGTGAAATCGAGGCCACCTTGCGCCGCCAATGGGAAGGCATTGCTGCCGAGGTTGACCGCGAGCGCGCGGCCGTCATTTCGGGCGCCAGCGGACTAGAACCGGCGACATCAGCCGAGCATTCCGTACTCAAGCACATCGGACTTCCGATACGGAGCACCGGAACTTATATCGGCCATGGCGTCGAAGCCCAGTTCCTGGCTAATCTCGCAATCGCCTGCGCCGCAATAGACCACGGCAAACTCTACCCTGCCGGGGGGCCGGCCGACGCGGGAGCCGGTCCGCCCGACCTGTCGCAGGTTGTAGTCACCGCGGTCGCCAATTGGCGCGGCGAAGGGCTGGCGCTGATCGAGCGCGTCGATCGAAGGAACCAACGATGACCGCAGAAACGCGAGACAAGCTCGGCCGTCCGGTTATCGCCGTTACCGGCATCGGCGTCGTTACCTCTCTTGGCGTCGGCAAGGCCGCCAATTGGGCGAAATTGACCGGCGGCGTTTCCGGCATCCGACAAATTTCGAGATTCCCGACCGCAGGGTTGCGGACCACCATCGCGGGCACGGTCAACGACGTATATCGCGATGACATGTCGCCGGCCGAGTTGTCGGAGCGTGTGGCGACGCTGGCCGGCGAAGAGGCGATTGCGGAAGCGGCGATCGGCGGTAAGGGCCATTTTCCCGGACCGCTGTTTCTCGCGCCGCCCCCGCTCGAAATAGAATGGCCCGAGCGGATCAAAATGGCCGAAATGGCGGCGCCGGATGCCGACCCCGCCTACCCCGAACTCCTGCGCGTCGCGCGTGAGTTCGCTGCGAGCCGGCGTGCGTTCAAGTTCGGCATCATAGGCGAACGTCTCGCCGAGAAATTTGGCACCGAAGGCTCGCCGATTTCGCTGAACACCGCGTGTGCATCTGGCGCGAGCGCCATACAGCTCGGCATGGAAGCTATCAGACGCGGCGAATGCCAGGCGGCGCTGGCGATCGGCGCCGACGCATCCCTGACGCCGGAATCGCTGGTGCGCTTTTCGCTTTTGTCTGCGCTCTCAACTCAGAACGATCCCCCCGAGCGCGCATCGAAACCGTTCTCCAAGAATCGCGATGGCTTTGTGCTTGCCGAAGGCGCCGCGGCTTTGGTGCTGGAGGATTTCGATCACGCCAAGGCGCGCGGCGCTCGCGTGCTCGGCATCCTTGAAGGCGTCGGCGAAAAATCCAACTCGTTCCACCGCACCAGATCGAGCCCCGATGGCAAACCGATTATCGCCAGCATGCGCAACGCGCTCACCGACGCCGGCGTCGCGCCCGACGATGTGGACTACATCAACGCACATGGCACTTCGACGCCGGAGAACGACAAGATGGAGCACTTGGGCGTGTCAGCCGTCTTCGGCGAGCGGATTCGGGGCATCCCCATTTCCTCCAACAAATCGATGATCGGCCACACCCTCTCCGCGGCGGGCGCCGTCGAAGCCGCCTTCACGCTCCTTACTTTGCAAAACCAGCGCATTCCTCCGACCATCAACCACAGCGTTCCCGATCCCGCGATAACGCTCGATGTCGTGCCCAACGTTGCGCGCGATGCCAAGGTTCGTCGCGCCATTTCCAATTCCTTCGGTTTCGGGGGCCAGAATGTTTGCCTGGTCATGACGCTGGAGCCGGCGTGAAGCGCACGGCCGGGATGAGCGAAGCCCCTGACATCAAGGCGCCGGTTCGATGCGCGCGCTAACGCTCGTTGCCGACCGCAAGATCGAGCTGGTCGAGGTTGCCCCACCCGCCGCGCCGGCGGCGGGCGAAGTGCAAATCGCGATCAAGGCCATCGGTCTTAATCACATCGACGTTTGGGGCTGGCGCGGTATGGCGTTCGCCAAACGCAAACTGCCGCTTGTTGTCGGCGTCGAAGCAGCCGGAGAAATCAGCGCAGTCGGTGCGGGTGTGTCCGACTTTCGGATCGGAGACCGCGTGGTTGCCTATGGTGCGATGACCTGCGGAACCTGTCGCGTCTGTCGCGAGGGTCGCGACAATCTGTGCGAAAACGTCGCCGGCATTATGGGCTTTCATGTCGACGGCTTCGCGCGCGACCTTGTCAACATGGCCGCCCGCCTGGTGATACCGGTCCCGAATGGCGTGAGCTTTCGCGATGCCGCCTGCGCCCCGGTCGCCTTTTCCACGGTTCAGCACATGCTGTTCGACAATGCCAAGCTGGAGCCGGGCGAGACGGTTCTGGTGCAAGCCGGCGGTTCCGGCATCGGCACGACCGCGATCAAGATGGCGAAAGCCATCGGCTGCACGGTGATCACGACGGTGGGCGACGACGAAAAGGCGGCGAAGGCCAAAGCATTAGGCGCCGACCACGTGATCAATTACCGGAGCGAGCGATTTGAGGGCGTCGTGCGCAAGCTGACTGGCAAGAAGGGCGTAGACGTCGCCTTCGAACACGTCGGCCCAGACACATTCAACGGCTCGCTTCTTTGCCTCAAGCGCGGCGGCCGCCTGGTCACATGCGGATCGACCTCGGGCCAGTCGATCACCTTCAACCTGTTTCAGCTTTTTCTTCAGCAATATCGAATCATCGGCTCGTTCGGCGCCTCGATGCGCAATATCCACGAGAGTCTGGCCAAGATGGCGGCCGGTCTCACGCCGATGATCGACATGGAAGTCCCACTCGCGGAATTTCAGCGCGGTCTCGAGCGACTCGAATCGCGCCAGGTATTCGGCAAGATCATCGTTACTTTCTGATTTCGGTTTGCGCATGACCTTCCCGCAGAACCGGCAGCACCTTCTCCGGATGATGACCTAATGGAGTCGCATTCCAAAATTGCCGACGCGACGCTAGGCGCAATCACGGCCGGCCTGCTAGGCGCGGTCAAGCGCATGGACCGTAGGCGAAGCGCCAACTTCGCCGGGGCGTTGATGCGCAAGATCGGGCCGCTGTTGCCGGAGCATCGCATCGGACGAGATAACTTGCGCGCCGCTTACCCGGCGAAGGACGCCGCCGAGATCGAGCGGATCCTTGCGGGCGTGTGGGACAATCTCGGAAGGGTCGCCGTTGAATTCGCGCACCTCGATGAATTCTCCCTGGAAGGCGCTGGCCGGCAAACCGCCGACGTCATCACCTATGCTCCCGAGGCGGCGGACCGATACCGCCGCATGATTGAGAATGACAAACCGATGCTCGGCTTTGCCGCCCATCTCGCCAATTGGGAGCTTCCCGCTCTGGTCGCGAAGGCGCTGGTGCCTCAATCGGCCATACTTTACCGGCGGCCCAATATCCGGCCGATCAGCGACATCATCGTCAAGCTGCGCACTCCGCTGATGGGCGAACTGGTTGCGTCTGGTCTGGACGCGCCGGTAAAGCTCGCGCGACTACTGCAGGCCGGAACACGTGTCGGCATGCTGGTCGACCAGCACATGACCAAGGGCGTCGAAGTTATTTTCTTTGGCCGGCGCTGTCGCGCCAATCCGTTGATCGCGATGATCGCGCGGCAAAGCGAAGCTCCAATTCATGGACTGCGCGTCGTCCGCAAGCCGGATCGCAACAGCTTCTGGGTCGAGATCACTGAGCCGATTGCTACGCCGCGCGATGCCGACGGCCGTATCGATATAAGCGGTACGATGCAGGCTATAACGTCGGTGGTCGAAGCTTGGGTGCGCGAGCACCCGGAGCAATGGCTGTGGCTCCATCGCCGGTGGCGGTAAACGCGCAGCGGATTGAGACCGCGCGATTAACCGCAACACCGACGCCGATCAGTCCACGCCGTTACTCAGATGCGATTTGATACGCTGAACCAACAATTGCGGATCGTAAGGCCGCTTGCCATGCGGGCCCATCTCACAAAGGTCGGCGCACGCCTGCGATGCCCGCTCGGGATTTGCAGCGAGAATAACTTTGATTTTCGGCCGGTTTGCTTTCACCCAGCCGGATAACTTGAAACCATTCTCGGCGTCGCCAAGCACGACGCGAAATCGGCTCGGAAAACTCCTGCAATATAGTCAATGCCTCGGCGGCGCTGCGCGCTTCAAGAACGCGATAGCCACACGAGCGCAAATAATCCGACAAGAATGCCCGGGTAAGGACATCCCGTTCAAGGACAAGGATAGTTTCCTCTCCTCGACCGGCAGTGTCTGAACGGAGGGCTGCGTTTGTCATGCCCATTAACGGTTTTGGAACCGCCAAGTTCCATCAGAGTCCGAGCAGCGATTTGATGACAGACAACAGGCGGTCCAACGAATATGGCTTGGTGAGTGCTACTTCGACGGGCTCGGTGATTTGATATGCGGACGCCGTTACGATCTTCACCGCCGGAAAAGACTTGCGAAGTTCGCGGATCAAATCGAGGCCTTCAAGAGCTCCCGCCATATGAATATCGGTCACGACCACCGAAACGTCGGACCGCGCCTTCAACACCGTGAGCGCCTCGCGCGCACTACCGGCCTCGAGCACGGTGAACCCTTCGTTGCGCAGAAAATCCGAGGTTGAGAGGCGGATGAGAACTTCATCCTCGACGACCAGAAGCACCGGCTCGCGTAACGCGACAACCTCAGCTGGCACCATATGACCTTTCCCCCGAATCGCTAGCATAAGAACCTAGAGGCGCCGTATTCGTTCCTCATCGCGGCTCTCTACCCCTATGCGGCGTCGAGACGGCACTCGCCAAGGCGAATAAAATCTAGTGGCCGGTCTTGATTCGCGTCCATAGCCGGTTGATGAGCCGCTGCGTTTTCTGATCGTGCGCCATGATGGTGTAGAGCTTGGACATTGTCGAAGCGTCCGGATAAATGTTGCGATCCTCGAGGATCGATTTATCGATGTATTTCTGGCTCGGCAAATTGCCGTTGGCGTAAGCGACGAAATTGCTGTCGGCCGCCGCCACTTCCGGTCTAAGCAGATAATCGATCAGCGCATGTGCTTCGGCGACGTCGGGCGCATCGCTCGGAATGGCGAGATTATCGAACCACAATTGCGCGCCTTCTTTCGGTATAGCGTAGGCGATAACCACTCCTGCTTTGGCCTGCGCCGCTCGCCGTCGCGCCTGAATAATGTCGCCTGAAAATCCGACAGCCAGGCAGATTTCCCCGCTCGCCAATGCGTTGAGATATTCCGAAGAGTGGAATTTCCGTATGAAGGGCCGAATACTGACGAGCAGATCAGCGGCGCGCTGCAGATCGGCGGGCGCGGTCGAGTTGGGATCGAGCCGCAAATAATGGAGCGCCGCGGGCACGATGTCGTCCGACGAGTCGAGGAAATGGATGCCACAATCCTTGAAACGGCTGATCTTCGCCGGGTCGAATACGTCGTCCCAGGAATTGAGCGCCGCATCTGCGCCGAGCACGCCGCGAATAACGTTGACGTTGTAGCCGATGCCCGTCGTGCCCCACATGTAATTCACGGCGTATTGATTTCCGGGGTCGTAGCTCGCCAGCCGTTCGGCGATTTCCGGCCAGGTATTGACCAAGTTTGGCAGTTTCGACTTGTCGAGCTTTCGGAAAATACCGGCGGCGATTTGGCGGGCGAGGAAATAACCCGAGGGCACGACAACGTCGTATCCGGATTTTCCGGCTAACAGCTTGGCCTCAAGCGTATCGTTGGAGTCGAATGTGTCGTAACGAACTTTAATGCCAGTGTTTGCCGTGAACCCGTCAAGCACGGCCGGGTCGATATAGTCGGACCAATTGTAGAAATTGACCACGCGCTCCTGTTCCGGATGCGCGGGCGCAAATGTCGCCGTGAGCAATCCGGCGAAGAGAAGCGCTCGTCCGCTCGCCGCCGCCAAGGGCCAAATCTTGTGCCGCGTCGCGCGCGAGCGCGGCGGTTCAGAAGTCCGCTTCATTTTCGCCGGCACTTTATCTGGGACTGCCGCCCGGTCATGCGAACTTCGGAATCGGGACACTAGATGTTAGCTTCGGGGAAATGCGGCGTGAATACTCGGCGTCCCGAGCTCAAGTCTCGGTCGGCAGGCCGGCCGCCTTCCACGCCAGGATTCCGCCGGCCATGTGAGCGTCGTAGTCGAAGCCTTGTTCCTGCGCGGCAAGCGACGCCGTTACCGAGCGGCGACCCGACCGGCAGGCAAACACAACTTCACTTCCCGGGGGCGCCGGAATGGTCGCCGGGTCAAATGACGACAGCGGCACCAGCACCGCGCCCGGAAAACGCTCGACGCCCGTCTCGTTTGGCTCGCGAACGTCTACGAGGACGACGCGGCCGTCCCTGACGCCGCGCGCAACTTCTTCCGGCGCCAGATCGCGCACTCTGTGACCGCCCTGCGGGTCCGCCATGGTGCCCTCCTTGTCGACTACCTCTGAACTTGCGTCAACCGCCCGCGGAATTGCGCCATTTTTTGCTTCTTGGACGCTGTTTCAGATGTTGACCTGGGTTCCGACCTCGACCACTCGGTCGGTGGGGATTTGGAAGTAATCGGTCGCGTCGTTGGCGGAGCGTGCAAGCGCGATGAACAGCCGATCTTGCCAGCGCGGCATCCCTGAACGCGGCGCCCGGCGGAGCGCGCGGCGTGAGAGAAAGAACGACGTCGTCATGATGTCGAACTGCAAGCCAAGCTTGCGGGCCATCCCAAGCGCCTTGGGAATGTTCGGCGTTTCCATGTAGCCGAACCGGAGCATCACGCGCATGAAGGTCGAGCCTACCTGCTCGATGCGCACCCGTTTGCCGGGCTCCACCCGCGGCGTGTGCGTGGTTTCCACGGAAAGGATAATGTTCTGCTCATGAAGCACCCGGTAATGCTTGAGACTGTGCAGGAGAGCGGTCGGCGCACTTTTCGGGTCGCTGGTCAGAAACACCGCAGTACCAGGAACCCGCTGTGGCGGTTTTCGCTCCAGCATTCGTATCAGATCGTCCAACGGCGTCTCGAGCCGGCGTGTCTTCTCGAACAGCAATCTGCTGCCGCGCCGCCAGGTGTACATTACCAACATCAGCACGCCGCCCAGTGCGAGCGGGACCCAGCCCCCTTCAACGACTTTCAGCAGATTGGCGGACAGAAAAGTCAAATCAATTGCCAGGAAGGGCAGCATCAACGCGGCGGCGGCTACGAGCGACCAATGCCACATCCGCCAAATGACCACGAAAGCCATCATGCCGGTGACGACCATGGTCCCGGTCACGGCGATGCCATAAGCGGAAGCAAGCGCGCTCGACGAACGAAACAGACCCACCAGCAGAAGCACGCCGATCAATAAGAGCCCATTGACCCGCGGCATATAAATTTGGCCGGCTTGATGCGCCGAGGTGTGGCGTACCTCGAACCGCGGCAACAGGCCGAGCTGAATTGCTTGACTGGTGAGCGAATACGCTCCGGTAATGACTGCTTGACTAGCGATCACCGTGGCTGCTGCCGCCAGGACGACCATGGGTATGCGCGCCCAATCGGGATAAAGCAGGAAGAACGGATTCGCGATCGCTTCGGGATGCGCATAAACGAGCGCGCCCTGCCCCAGGTAATTCACCGCGAGCGCGGGCAGAACCAGACAGAACCACGCCAGTTGAATGGGTTTTCTTCCAAAATGCCCGAGATCGGCATAAAGCGCTTCGGCGCCGGTGACGGCGAGGAAGACGGCGCCCAGCGTATAGAAGGCTACAATGCCGTGATGGAGTAAAAAATTGACGCCGTGGATCGGATTAAAGGCCGTGAGCACGAAGGGATTTTCGGCGACGCGCACCACACCCGGAATGGCAATGGCTACAAACCACACCGACATGATTGGGCCGAACAGCGCCGCGATTTTCGCGGTCCCGCGCGCCTGGAACGCAAACAGACACAGCAAAATCAGGACGGTCAGCGGCACGACGAAATCGTGGAACGCCGGCGTTGCGACATCGACGCCCTCGATGGCGGAGAGCACCGATAGCGCCGGCGTGATGAGCGCGTCGCCGTAAAACAGCGCGGCGCTGACGATGCCGAGGACCGTGACGGTAGCGGCGGCGCGAGGAACGCGTCCGACCGCGCGCGAGGCCAGTGCCATCAGCGTTAGCGTGCCGCCCTCGCCGTTGTTGTCGGCGCGCAACAGGATGAGAACGTATTTCAGCGTGACAATGACGATAAGCGCCCACAGGATGAGCGACACGATGCCAAGTAACGCGCCGCGCATGAGGTCTTGGTGCTCGGGACCGGACGCGGCCAAAACCGCCTCACGCATGGCATAAAGCGGACTGGTGCCGATATCGCCGTAGACGACCCCGATACTGCCAAGCGCAAGGCCCCATAACCCGGCGCCGGAACGGGATTCGGCCGCGCCGTTCGCCGGCATTTCGCTCTCAAGCGGAGCGCTCGCGCTTTGAGTCATGGACTGGGAACAGGAGCTCGTATCGCTTCGGAACAAAACGTCGGGGCGGCGGCTATACACCGTCCCGAGCCGGGTGTCATTTCCCGACGCAAATGCGCGTTAATAAGTGTGGAGCGGCGGCGGGCGCGCTTCCTGCAGCTGTTTATGCGTCCGCCTCATTGCAAGGGTGCGTCTGGCGTTCCGCGGGTGTCTTAAGGAACTTGCGACTACACGCCCCGTGACGGATTCCGGGAAAAGCTGCACAATAGCGAAGACTTATCGGCGGCCCGGCACGTTAGTCCACAGGAGGTAGTTTCATGCGGGAGATTGGCCACTTTATCGGCGGCAAAGAGGTGAAGGGCGCGTCCGGCCGGCTCGGAGAAATCTTCAATCCGAACACCGGCGAAGTTCAAGCAAAGGTCGCCTTGGCGAAGCGATCCGAAGTCGAGCATGCGATCGCGGTCGCGCAAGCCGCCCAGCTCGCTTGGGCGGCCACAAACCCGCAGCGGCGTGCCCGCGTATTGATGAAATTTCTCGAACTGGTGCAGAAGGAATTCGATTCACTCGCGCGCCTTCTCTCGTCCGAACACGGCAAAATTTTTGCCGACGCCAAAGGCGACATCCAGCGCGGGCTAGAGGTCGTCGAGTTTGCCTGCGGCATTCCACATCTGCTGAAAGGCGAATACAGCGAAAGCGCCGGTCCGGGCATTGATCTTTTTTCCATGCGCCAGCCGCTTGGCGTCGTCGCAGGCATCACGCCGTTCAATTTCCCGGCCATGATTCCGATGTGGAAATTCGCCCCGGCGCTCGCCTGTGGCAACGCCTTCATCCTCAAACCCTCCGAGCGCAATCCTTCGGTGCCGATGCGGCTCGGTGAGTTGTTGGTCGAAGCCGGACTTCCCGCCGGCGTACTCAACGTCGTCAATGGCGACAAGGAAGCGGTGGACACGCTACTCACCGACCCGCGCATCAAGGCCGTCGGCTTTGTCGGCTCGTCGGCCATTGCCGAATATGTCTACGCAACCGCCTGCGCGCATAACAAACGCGCGCAATGTTTCGGCGGCGCCAAGAACCACATGATCGTGATGCCGGATGCCGACA
Organism: uncultured Alphaproteobacteria bacterium; assembly: GCA_963753355.1. Taxonomy (GTDB): domain Bacteria; phylum Pseudomonadota; class Alphaproteobacteria; order Rhizobiales; family Xanthobacteraceae; genus BOG-931. Next base: position 71,654 of record CAVWBV010000010.1, on the reverse strand, counting down.
TGGATCAGGCTGTCGATGCGCTGATCGGCGCCGGATACGGCTCGGCCGGCGAGCGTTGCATGGCGGTCTCGGTGGCCGTGCCGGTCGGCCAGAAGACCGCCGATGTTCTTCTGGAAAAACTCGTGCCGCGGGTGGAGAGCCTGAAAATCGGTCCGTCGACCGATGCTCAAGCCGATTACGGTCCACTGATTACCAAACAGCACCTGGACAAGGTGAAGAGCTATGTCGATCTCGGCGTCAAGGAAGGCGCCAATCTTCTGGTCGACGGCCGCCGCTTCAAGCTGCAAGGTTACGAGGGCGGCAATTTCATGGGCGGCTGTTTGTTCGACAATGTCACGCCGCAAATGCGCATCTACAAGGAAGAGATTTTCGGTCCGGTGCTCTCGGTTGTGCGGGCCAACGACTATGAGGAGGCTGTTCGCCTGCCGTCTGAACATGAATACGGCAATGGCGTCGCCATTTTCACCCGTGATGGCGATGCGGCCCGCGATTTCGTCAGCCGGGTTGAAGTCGGAATGGTGGGGGTGAATTTCGCCATTCCGGTTCCGCTCGCTTATTACACTTTCGGCGGCTGGAAGCGCTCGGGTTTTGGCGACCTGAACCAGCACGGCCCCGACGCCGTGCGGTTTTACACAAAGACAAAAACCGTGACAGCGCGCTGGCCGTCAGGCATCAAGGAAGGCGCCGAATTCGTCATTCCGACCATGAAGTAGTGCACGCTGAGGCGGACCGCTGGCGGCCGCCGGGGTACATTTTGATAAGCAATTTCTGCTTTGCTGAAAGCAATGACTAATTTCAGAAAGCCATGGCGAAACGGCCGGGGAGCGATAAGCGCGGCCCTGATCGTTGCCGTGTTCGCGGTGCTACCGGGATGTGCGTCGAGCCAGCCGCCACCTGAGACGGCGGCCGCGCCGCCGCCTCCCCCTCCGCCATCGCCGCCGCCGGTGGATCTCGGCGGCCGCTGGAAGCTCAGCCAGGCCGGCGCCGGCGGCTGTTTCATGACTTTTGGGAACGCACCCGGCGCGGACCAAGGCACGATCGCGCCAGAAGGTGGCTGCCCCGGGAAGTTCTTCACCAGCCGCAAGTGGACGTTCGAGCACGGCGCTTTGATCATCCGCGATCACAAAGGCGAAGCGCTGGCGCAGCTGTCATTTGCCAATGGGCGTTTCGCCGGACAAGCAAGCGGCGGGGGCGAGCTGTCGTTGTCGCACTAGGCGCTCGTCGTCCCGACTTTCATTGCCTCCCGCTTAGAGTGGAATATCGAGTTCCTTAAGCGGCGCCGGCTTGGCGGGCGGCTTCGCCATCGGAGTTTCCACCTTCGGGGCCTGAGGCATTTCCACCCTGGCTTCCGGCGATTGCGCCACAGGTCCTGCCTTCGGCAACTCCGGCGGTTCTGGCCCGGCTTGCGGCGGCTGGGAGGCGGAGTCAGGTTCGGCCGGTTCAGGGCGAGCGGGCTTCAGCGGCTGCGGTTCCGGTTCATCGGCATATTTTGCGAGCAGCGTATTGGCGGCGGCGATGAGTTCGGCGCCCTCGATCTTATGTGTGCGCATTTCCTTGAGCCACAAACCGATCACCGGTTCGGTCGCTTTGCGCCAGGCGACGATGTCCTCCGCCGTCAGGACGTTAATCGGATCGCCGCGGCTGCCGACGAGATCGGCCACCGCGCGCGCCTCCACGTCCCACATCGTCCCGGCCATGCCGGCGGCCGCCTGCCCCGAGTTCGCGTCGATTACGGTCTTTAACTCGCCGGGAAGACGTTCGTAGGTTGCTTTGTTCATCGCCAGCACGAACGTCGCGGTGCTCAACGATGACTCGGCAAAGTCGGTGTGCTCCTTGAGCAAATTGTCGAGCCGCAAGGAGGGCACCAGATCCCAAGGATCGAGGCAGCCGTCGATGACGTGACCGGCGATCGCCATGGGAAGCTGCGCGCTAGGGATGCTGATCCCCTCCCCACCGAGCGAGTGGACGGTTTCGCGCGCCAGCCGGTGGGGTACGTGCAGCCTCAGCCCCTTGAGGTCCGCGATCGTCTTAATGGACCGCTTGGTGTGAACGATGCCGTGGTCACGGCACGAGAAGCAGATGGGACGAACGTCGGTGAATTCATCAGCCAGATTGGCCGCTGCATAATCCTGAAGCGCCCTGGAATTCACCAACGCCCGCCGCGATGGCACGAAGGGCAGCTCGAAGACCTCGATCTTGGCAAACCGGCCGGGCGTGTTGCTCGGCAACAGCCACGCGAGATCGGTCATTCCGTCGCGCACTTGGTCGTAAAGGCGCGCAGGCGAGCCGCCAAGCTGCATCGAGGGGAAAATGTCGACGCGGATGCGGCCTTGCGCCTCGCTTTCCACCTTGCGCGCCCACGGCACCAGGAATCTCTCGTGCGCGCCCGACACGGCCGAGAAGGAATGGTGAAGTTTCAGCGCGATTGGCGCATCCGCCGCCGCGCGGCGCAAAACTGCCGGCGCAGCGATTGACGCCGCGATCGAGGCCAAAAACGCACGGCGGGCAACTCGCATCATCTCTCGTGTCCCGATTCCGAAGTTCGCATGACCATGCGGCAATCCCCTGTGCGAACTTCGGAATCAAGGGGACACTAGCAAACATATTGATCGAGTGTGGCTTTGGCTCAGAAGTCCGCATGACAAGGTGCCGGCAAAAATGATGCGGACTTCAGAACCGCCACACTCGCCGTGTCTTGCCGACGCTCGCGGCTCAATTAAGGCGCGCCGGACGTTGCTCGTCGTGGGAAGGGCGAACGGTACTGGCATTGCTTGGCGATGGCCGCGGAACGGCAGCCGAGGCCGCCTCCCCTTTGGCATGCCGCGCACGACGTTCGTAGTTACGATAAGACAGCCAGCCGAATGGCAGCGTTACAAGATAGGCGAGCGTTCCGAAGGTCAGCAAAATCCACGGATAAGCAATCAGCAGCGCGACGGACAACACCAAAACCATGACCACCGGTCCGACCATTTCCGGCGGAACGCGCGTCCCGATCCGCTTCCCGGAAAAGACCGGCAACCGCGACACCAGGAGCCACGCGATCACGAGCGTGTAGACTAGCGTGACCCAGGTGAGAAGCTGCGAACGCGGAAGCCCGAGAAAGGCCGCGTAGATCGGCAGCAGAACAATGATGGCGCCCGCCGGTGCCGGCACGCCGACGAAAAAATTCGCGGCCCACGCCGGCCGATCCGGGTCTTCGCTCATGACGTTAAAACGCGCGAGCCGCAGGCTTGCGCAAATGGCAAACGCCATGGCGGCGATCCAGCCGCCGGATTTCAAATCGTGCAGTCCCCAAAAGTATAGAATAAGCGCCGGCGCTACTCCGAAATTGACGAAATCCGAAAGGCTGTCGAGTTCGGCGCCGAAACGGGATGTCCCTTTCAACAACCGGGCCAACCGTCCGTCGATACCGTCAAGGATGGCGGCAAAAACAATCGCCGCCAGCGCCAGCCCGTAGCGGTCTTCGAACCCCATGCGGATCGCGGTAAGCCCGGCGCACAACGCAACGACGGTCACGAAGTTCGGCGCCAGCATGCGGACCGGAACGCGGCGGAAGCGCCGCGGCCGCGCGCGTTTTTCCTCGGGTGGAGACTGCATCGCCATGATCGGGGTATATAGCCTTTTCAGATGCGCTCTGCCATCGCCCGTCATTCCGCCTTGAACGTCGGCGCCGCCTGCGACGCGTTCAGATCAGCGAGCACGGTTTCGCCAGCGATGGCGCTCTGTCCCTCACCCACCAACGGTGCTGTTGCCGCCGAAAGGTAAACGTCAACGCGCGATCCGAAACGGATCATGCCAATGCGCTGTCCGGCAGCAATGGCTTCGCCTTCGCGGACGAACGGCACGATGCGCCGCGCCACGAGGCCCGCGATCTGAACCACCGGAATGCGTTTGCCGTCATTTGCTTCAATAACAAACACGTTGCGCTCGTTGGCTTCACTTGCCTTGTCGAGGTCGGCGCTGAGGAACGCGCCGGCGCGATAGATGATCCGCTCGATACGGCCGGCGACCGGGCTGCGATTGATGTGGCAATCGAAGACGCTCATGAAAATGGAAATCCGAAGGAACGTTTCGCCGCCTAAACCGAGCTCCGGCGGCGCAACAGCCTGCGCGATGCGGCTGACGCGCCCATCGGCCGGCGCCACCACCAGACCTTCCCGCAGCGGCGTGACCCGCCGCGGGTCACGGAAGAAATAGATGCACCAAGCCGTCGCGATAGCGGCAAGAACGCCGAGCGGCGCCCACAGCCAAAACAGCACGACGGTGACGACCGCGAAGACCCCGACGAACGGATAGCCCTGCGGATGAATGGGCGACAACTGCGAGCGTATGGAATTGATGACGGACATCCTACTTCGCGATATCGGCGGCTGACAAAAGTTCCGCCTCGTTACCGCGCGTGTCGGGCGGATTTTGATCGGGTGCTTCCGATTCGCCGTCCACGTCGGCGAGTATTTCGCGCGCCATTTCCGCCTCGCGCTGCCGATCCCACATGCTGGCGTAAAGGCCGCCGCGCGCCAGCAATTCGCTGTGCCTTCCGCGCTCGACAATCGTTCCGCGATCGAGCACCAGAATCTCGTCAGCGCCGACAATAGTCGACAGCCGATGCGCGATCACCAGTGTGGTGCGATTGAGCGCCACACGGTCGAGCGCCTCCTGGATCTCGCGCTCGGTATGGCTGTCGAGCGCGGAGGTCGCTTCGTCGAGCAGAAGAATCGGCGGAGCTTTGAGGATGGTGCGCGCGATAGCGACGCGCTGCTTTTCGCCTCCCGAAAGTTTTAATCCGCGCTCACCGACTTCGGTGTCATAGCCTTTGGGCGCTATCCGGATAAACCCGTCAATCTGAGCGAGCTGCGCCGCCTCCTCCACTTCAACATCACTCGCGTCCCAGCGGCCGTAGCGGATGTTGTAACGGATCGTGTCGTTGAACAGCACCGTATCCTGCGGCACCATGCCGATGGCCGCGCGCAGCGATTGCTGTGTGACGTCGCGAATATCCTGGCCGTCGATGAGAATGCGCCCACCGGTGACATCGTAGAACCGGAATATAAGCCGGGAGATGGTCGACTTGCCGGCGCCCGATGCCCCGACAATGGCCACCCTGCGCCCCGCCGGCACTTCGAAGCTCACATTGTTGAGGATTTGCCTCGCGGGCTCGTAGGCAAACGATACGTCGTCGAAACGGATGCTGCCCGCACGCACCTTGAGCGGCGGCGCGCCCGAGCGATCCTCGATTTCCGGCCGCCGCGAGAGGATGGAGAACATGATCTCGATGTCGATCACCGCTTGCTTGATCTCGCGGTAAACCAGTCCCATGAAATTCAGCGGCTGGTAAAGTTGGATCATGATCGCATTGATCATGACGAAATCGCCGACCGTGTTGCGCCCGGCCTCGATGCCGTAGGCGCAAAGCGCCATGGCGGCAGCGAGCCCCACCGAAAATACGATCGCTTGGCCGGCATTGAGTATGGCGAGCGACGTGTAGGCCTTGACGCTGGCGTGCTCGTAGCGGGCCATCGAGCGGTCATAACGCTGGGCTTCGCGCTCCTCGGCAGAGAAATATTTGACCGTCTCGTAGTTGAGCAGCGAGTTGATCGCCTTGGCGTTGGCGTCGGTATCGCTCTCGTTCATGGTGCGGCGAATACCGATGCGCCATTCGGTGGCGTAGAACGTGAAGCCGACATAGAGCGCCACGGTCAGCAGCACGACGATGACGTAGCGCCAATCAAAGTGGAAAAACAGCACCCAGGCGACGAGCACCACCTCCACAATGGTCGGCAGCAGCTGCAACAACAGCATCCGCACGATGGTCTCAATGGCATTGCGCCCGCGCTCGAGAACGCGGGTAAGCCCCCCGGTCTTTCGCTCGAGATGAAAGCGAAGCGACAACAGGTGCATGTGCTCGAAGGTGAGCAGGGCGAGCCGGCGGACCGCGTTCATCGCCACCTTGGCGAAAACGCCGTCGCGCCATTGCGTCAGCACGGCGACGATGATGCGCATGCCGCCATAGGCGAGCGTCATCATCACTGGCGTCGCGAGCGTCCAGCCGAGCCAGGAATTCGCCCAGACCGGCGCCGTGCCGTGGCCGGCAAGCGCGTCGGTTGCCCATTTGAACGTAAAAGGGACGGCCACGGTCGCGAGCTTGGCGATAAACACCAGCACGGTCGCGAAAACGACGCGCGCTTTCAGGTCGGACCGGTTGGCCGGCCAGATGTAGGGCCAAAGGTGAATGAGCGTGGAAAACAGTGCCGTCCTGTCCGCCGAGACCTGCCGTGGCAATTGGTTTTGTCGTTGGAATTCACGCATCGCGGCGGATAGATTCTTTCGGGAAGACGACGTCGGTAAGCCGTCATATAGAGATTCTCGGCCCTTCCCACACCCGCGCTTGGCCTAAACCTTGCCCCCAATCGCTTGCGCTTGATCCGAATCCTCGCCACATCTACCGCTTAACAAGAGTGAGTTTATGAGCAAAATCAAAGCGATCTGCGTTTATTGCGGATCAAGTCCCGGTACCGATCCGGCTTTCGTCAAGACCGCACGCGGCTTCGGCAAGATTCTGGCCGAAAACAAAGTGCGCCTCGTCTACGGCGGCGGCTCGATCGGGCTGATGGGGGCGATCGCCAGTTCGGTGATCGAGCACGGCGGAACCGCGACCGGTATTATTCCCGAATTTCTGACGGCAAAAGAGCAGCCGCGCCGGCTCGCGCAGGAGCAGATCGTCACGCGTGACATGCATGAACGCAAACGCACCATGTTCGATCGCGCCGACGCCTTTGTCGCATTGCCCGGCGGCCTCGGCACGCTTGAGGAGCTCGTCGAGCAAATGACCTGGGCGCAGCTTGGCCGCCACAAGAAGCCGATCCTGATTGCCAACATCAACGGCTTCTGGAACCCGCTGCTGGTGCTGATCGATCATATGCGTCGGCTCGAACTTGTGCCGGCGCCCGCGCGCGGCGTCGAGCTTCTGGTCGCCAATCGCGTCGAAGACATTTTGCCTAAGCTACGGGAAGCGGCGCTCGCGGTGAGCCCGGCGGAGAAAGAGTTGGCGGTTCCGGTCGAACGTTTGTAAGTTTAGGCGTCAAGGATCGGCTTTGCGAGCCGCGTGGTTAGGCAAAGCAGAAAGTCAGCTTAGCCTTCCCGCAGAAACGTCACCGCCTCGATGCGATTGCCATCGAGATCGCGCACGAACGCGGAATAGTAGCGCGGATTGTAGCGCTCGCGCACTCCCGGCTCGCCATCCGAGGAGCCGCCGGCCTTAAGCCCTGCGGCGTGGAAGGCGTCAACGCTTGCCGTATCCGGCGCGCGCAGGCAGATGTGGACCCCGCTGTCGTCGACGATACGCGACATGCCGGCGCGCTCGTTGATCCAAAACTCCGGATGTTTTTTGCCGAAGCCGATCGCCGCATCCGGCCACTCGCGCATTTTGGCAAAGCCGATCGTCGCAAGCACGGCGGCATAGAACGCTTCGGCCTTGGCGAGATCGCGCACCTCAATGGAGATGTGATCAATCACGACGCCGGCGCGCCCGATTTCATGAGCTTGTAAACAATCGAATCCATCAGCGCCTGGAACGACGCGTCGATGATATTCGGCGAAACCCCGATGGTCGTCCAATGCTCGCCGCTCTCGTCGGCGCTCTCGATCAGCACGCGCGTCACCGCCTCGGTACCGGCGTTGAGGATACGCACCCGATAATCGGTCAGTTCGAGTCCGGTGATGTAGCTCTGGTATTTGCCCAGGTCCTTGCGCAGCGCCAGATCCAGCGCGTTGACCGGGCCGATGCCTTCGGCGGCAGAAATGAGCTGTTCATCGCCCACCCTCACCTTGACGACGGCCTGGCTGACGGTGACGCGCTCGCCCTTGGCGTTGAGGCGGCGCTCGACATTGACGTCAAACTTCTCGACATCGAAATAGCGCGGCACCTTGTCCAAGAGCCGCCGGGCCAAAAGCTCGAACGACGCATCCGCCGTCTCATAAGCGTAACCCGCGGCCTCGCGCTCTTTGACCTCTTCGAGCAGGCGCGACAGCCGGGGATCATCCTTGTCGACCGCCAGCCCGATCCGGTCGAGCTCGGCGAGTAAATTCGAGCGGCCCGCTTGGTCAGATACCAGAAGCCTGCGCTTGTTGCCGACGCGCTCCGGCGCGACATGCTCGTAGGTCTTGGGCTCCTTCAGGATCGCGGACGCGTGAATGCCGGCCTTGGTGGCGAATGCGCTCTCGCCGACATAGGGAGCATGGCGGTCGGAAGCGCGATTGAGGAGGTCGTCGAGCGCGTGCGAGACGCGGGCGATGTGGCCGAGCGCACCATCGGAAACACCGATGTCGAATTTCTTCGCAAACTCCGGCTTCAGCTTCAGCGTCGGGATGATGGAGACGAGATTAGCGTTGCCGCAGCGCTCGCCGATGCCGTTCAGCGTGCCCTGAATCTGGCGGGCGCCGGCACGCAAGGCGGCAAACGAGTTTGCCACCGCTTGCTCCGTGTCGTTATGCGCGTGGATGCCCACGTGGTCGCCGGGAATGTTTTTGCATACCTCGCCGACAATTTTCTCCACCTCGTGCGGCAGTGTGCCGCCATTGGTGTCGCAGAGCACGACCCAACGGGCACCTTCGTCGTATGCCGCCTTCGCACAGGCGAGCGCGTAAGCCGGGTTGGCCTTGTAGCCATCAAAGAAATGCTCGCAGTCGAGCAGCACTTCGCGGCCCTTGGCTTTGGCGGCGCGTACGCTGTCGCGGATCGAGGCGAGATTTTCTTCGTCCGTCGTCTCGAGCGCCACCCGCACGTGGTAATCCCACGACTTGGCGACAAAACAGATCGCTTCGGCGTTTGCTTCCAGGATCGCGACAAGGCCGGGATCGTTGGAGGTCGAGCGGCCGGGCCGCCGCGTCATACCGAATGCGGTGATCTTGGCCTGCGCCTGGCGAGGTTTTGCAAAAAATTCCGTATCGATCGGATTGGCGCCGGGATAGCCGGCCTCGATATAATCGACGCCGAGTTCGTCCAGCATGCGCGCGATCGCAAGCTTGTCGGCGAGCGTGAAGTCGACGCCGTTCGTCTGCGCGCCGTCGCGCAGCGTGGTGTCGAACAAATAAACGCGCTCGCGCGGCATCAACTCACCAAAGATAATAGTTTGAGACGAGCGCGACGGCGACCAGGATGGCGATCACGCCGATCACGATGTGATGGGTCCGCATGCCGAGAAAAGTTTCGCGCGCCATTATCATCAACCTCTGTAAAGCCGATAGGCGGTGAACGCGGTTATGCCGACCGCCAGCGCGATCACGGCGTATTTGAGCACCAGATAGTACAACCAGTGGCGTTGAAACGGGACATCCTGGCGTTTCACTGCAGCGTCACCCTTGCTTGTGCCGGTAGCGTTTTGACCATTGTCGTGTTGGCGAGCCATTCGTCGCCGACCGACATCGAATTGCGGGTCTTGGCGACAAAACCGCGCTTTTCAAAGAAACCGCGCGCGGAGTTGCTGGCGTCGACCGAAAGATCCTTGGTGCCGCGGGCGGCGGCCAGCGTTTCCAGCGCGTCGCACAGCATGGCGGCGGCACCCTGCCCGGCCGCTACCGGGTGCACATAGAGCATGTCGATCCTGCTGTTGTCGGCAAGCGAGGCAAAGCCGATCACATCGCCGCTGATCGTCGCCACCAGCGTGAGCTCGCCGGAAAGCCGCGCGCCGAATTCTTCCTCGTCATCGGCCGCGGCCGCCCATGCTTGCTGCTGGGTTTCGTTGTAATCGTCCGCCGACAATTCCTCGATGCTGGCGCGAAAGATTTCCGCAAGAATCGGAACGTCGTCGGGCAACATCGGCCGCATCGCGAGTTTTTGCTGCGGACGCGCGTTCATCGCGCGATCTCCCAAGTGGTGCCGTCCTTGCTGTCTTTCAGCACGACGCCCATCTTTGCGAGTTCGTCACGGATGCGGTCGGATTCTTTGAAATCTTTTCTCGCACGCGCCTTGTTGCGAGCGTCAACCTGCGCTTGAATTTGCTTCAAATCTTGGCGCCGCCATTCCTCTCTAAGCCCCCGAAAAGGATCCACTCCGAGAAAAAGACAGTCAGTGAGCAGTTGTCGTGCGGCAGTGATGCCCTTCTCGTTATTTTCACGTGCCAAATCAACGAGTGAAAACAGGTGAGCCTGAAGCGCCGCAACAGTGTTTAGATCATCCATGAGAAAGGCGAGCAAATCTTTACTTACTTTGCCTGAGCGAATACGCGGATCGTCACTAATATTTGTTTCCTCATCAATTCCCAGACACTGCTTGCCGATGACCATAAACTTTTCAAGATTGGCCCATGCGAGCGCCAATCTCGTGGAGGAAAAATCGATTGGCTGGCGGTAATGCGTCATTAGCATCGCAAACCTAATTACATCTCCACTCCACGGCATCGATTGCTGCCATCCCTTTGTCAGCAACTCATTGATCGTCACGAAATTCCCGGCCGACTTCGCCATCTTCTCGCCTTCGACCTGCAAGAAGCCGTTGTGCATCCAGTAATTCGCCATCACCGGCGCGTGAAAGGCGCAGCGCGATTGCGCGATCTCATCCTCGTGGTGCGGAAACACCAGATCGATGCCACCGCCGTGGATGTCGAAGGTCTCGCCCAGATACTTCCAGGCCATCGCCGAGCATTCGATGTGCCAGCCTGGACGGCCCGGCGGCTTGATGCCGGCGGGCGACGGCCAGGCCGGCTCGCCCGGCTTTGACGGCTTCCACAGTACGAAATCGCGCGGGTCTTTTTTGTAGGCCGCGACTTCGACGCGGGCACCCGCAATCATTTCGTCCAGCGGCCGCTTTGATAGCTGGCCGTAGTCCGGCATCGACGGCACGCTGAACAGCACGTTGTCGTCGGCGACATAGGCGTTGCCCGACGCGATCAGCCGTTCGATCAGCGTCTTCATCTCGCCGATATGTTCGGTGGCGCGCGGCTCAAACGTGGGCGGCAGGCAACCAAGCGCCGCGACGTCTTCGTGAAATTGCTTGTCGGTCTTTTCCGTGACTTTCCGGATCGCCTCATTCAACGGCAGGTCGGGATATTCCTCGGCCGCGCGCGCGTTGATCTTGTCGTCGACGTCGGTGATGTTGCGGACATAAGTGACGTGCTTCTCGCCGTAGAGATGGCGCAGCAGCCGGAACAGCACGTCGAAAACGATCACTGGCCGCGCGTTGCCGATATGCGCGAAGTCGTAAACTGTCGGCCCGCACACGTACATGCGCACGTTCTGCGGATCGAGCGGGCGGAAAACCCGCTTTTCGCGCGCCAGCGTATCGTAAAGTTTCAGCTCCATCGGCAAATCCAACCCCGAAACGACAACGCCCGGCTTGCCGGCCGGGCGTCCCTTAATCTCGAAGCGGAGAACAGACGGCCACAGCCAGCGAATGTCGCTAGCGAATAATCTCCCCGCGAATACCGCAGACTATGGTCAGGCCGCTCATGCGGGGCAAAATGGTCGATCGGAACCATGGCGTCAAGCCTCGCTTTTACCGCCGCCCCACCCCTCGCGCCCCGAATCAACACCTTCGCGGCCACTCGGTCTTCGAATTGGCGAAGTTAACGCAAGCTTAACTCCGGGGGCGCATTCTAGCTTTTGCGATAATCCGATTGAGGCGGCGTGTTTCGTCGCGCGGGGGTTTCATGCGGTTCCTGATCGCATCCGCGGCGTTGGCCGCCGCGGTCTTGGCTGCAACAGCCGCGCAGGCTGAGAAGCGCCTTTTTATCGTTGCCAATAACAGCAGCGGCTATGGGGTCGATCGCTGCCTCACGTCCGGTGCGGTATGCGGCACCGCCGCGGCAAATTCCTACTGCCGCACCCACGAATTCACCGAGGCGCTGTCATATCGAAAGGTCGAGCGCGACGACATTACCGGCGCGATTCCCTCGACCGGCACGTGTCATAACGCCGGTTGCGACGATTTTGTCGCGATCGAGTGCTCGCGCTGAGGCTGTAGTCGCTCAGGCGCAATTGAATTCGTCATGCCCGGCCGGTTGCCGGGTGTGACGAAGTTGGATCAGCCCGATTGCTCGGCAAGCGCGATGGCTTCGCGCAGCACATCGATGTCGCCAATATGATTGGAGAGAATGAGCACAAGCCGACTGTCGAGTTTGGCCGCTTGCTCGTCCGACAAACTTCGCCGCGCCTCCAGCAGCGCCCGATAGGCGGCGTCGGGGTCGGCGAAGCGCGATGCGGTCGAAAGCTTCGCCATGGCTGTCACTGCGCCAGAGCGCGGCGGCGCGCGGCCGCCACTGCATCAGCATCAAACGTCCGCCAGCGCGCGCACAGGTGCTGATCGGGCCGGACCAGAAAAGTCGAGCCCGGCGACGCGTCGAGGCGCTGCGTGAACACGCCTTCGCGGTCGACAACGTTCTCGCCGATCACAGTCATCGCTATGCCGTCGATTGATGGCGGGCTGGCGCCGGTACCATTCACGTAAATTGCCTGGAAACCGCCGCGCACGCATTCCAGAAGGTGCGCCGGCGTCCCGTCGCGACGCACAAGCGGCGCATCGGGCAGCGGCGCGCCAAGCCTTGCCGTGCCGGCGAAGGGTTCAGCGTCGGCGGTCGACAGCGGCGTATCATAAACTGTCGGCAGCGAAAGTCGGCCGGAATTGACCATGCGGCGGGCGAATTCCGCCTTGGGCGCAAGCTCGAGCACCGCATCGCGCAAGCGCAGCTCCGCGTTCGAGTGCGGCGACATGAATTCGGTCGAACGTGTGGAATGGCCGATGTTTTCGTCCGCCGCCTGGATGCGCTCAACCTCGTAGCTGTCGATCAGCGCCTCGCTCCCCTCCCCGCGGAGCACCGCCGCAAGTTTCCAGGCCAGGTTCTCCGCGTCCTGGATGCCTGAATTGGCGCCACGCGCGCCGAACGGCGAGACCTGATGGGCGGCGTCGCCGATGAAAATCATCCGGTCATGCACGAAGCGGTCGAGGCGGCGGCAGTTAAACGTGTAAACCGAGACCCATTCCAACTCGAAATCGTGCGGCGCCAGCACTTTTTGCAGCCGCGTGCGAACCCGCCCCGGCTCCTGTTCAGCTAGCGCGTCCGCTTCCGGGCCGAGCTGTAGGTCGATGCGCCAGACGTCATCGGGCTGCCGATGCATCAACGCCGATTGTCCCGAGTGGAATGTCGGAGAGAACCAGAAACGCCGCTCGGTTGGAAAGTCCGCCGCCATGCGCACATCGGCGATCAGGAACTTGTCGTCAAAGGTGACGCCGGCAAAATCGAGTCCCAGGAAGCTGCGGATGTTGGAGCGCGCGCCGTCGGCGGCAATCAGCCAGTCGGCATCGAGCCGATAGAGCCCGTCGGGCGTCTCGATGCTAAGCCGCGCTCCGTCGTTCAGCCGGTCAACCCCGACGACACGGTTCTTCCAGCGCAGGTCCAGGTTTTTCAGCTCGAGCGCGCGGTCGACCAGCGCCTTTTCCAGATGGAATTGCTGAAGGTTGATGAAGGCGGGCATTTTGTGGCCCGCCTCCGGCAAAAGATCGAAGGAAAAGAGAAGCTCGTCGCCAACAAAGACCCTGCCGACTTTCCAGGTCACGCCCTGCGCGACCAGGCGTTCGCCGACGCCGAGCCGGTCCAGAATTTCCAGCGTGCGCTTTGACCAGCAGATGCCGCGCGAGCCCTCGCCGATCCGGTCGGCATCATCGAGCACGACGACCGGAACGCCGCGCGTGGCAAGGTCGATGGCTGTAGCGAGGCCGACCGGTCCGGCGCCGACGATGACGACCGGACGGCGAACTGTCGCGACACTATCCTGATCGGGCGAGCGCCGGTACTCGTAACGATAGACCGATTTGCGCGGCGCGTTCATGGCTAACCGCGAAGCTCGACCCACATGGCGCGGTCGCGCTCCGCCGTCCAGATGGCGGGATGATCGAGACCTTTGGCCTCGTCGTAGGCTCTCGCGACGTTAAAGGGCATGCAGTGTTCGTAGATGGCAAAACCCGAAAACTTCGGATCCATGACGCGGCGGGCGTCGTCAAAAGCTTCTTTGAGCGACCGGCCTTTGCCGACGCTGTCGGAGACGCTTCCGTATAGGGTGGTGAGAAAATCCTCGGTCAGGGCGATGCCGTCAGCCACGTCCTTCGGCGTTTTCAGCGCCGCGCCGCGGCCCGGGACCAGCGCCTTGGCGGAAAGCTCGGCAAGCCGGTCCAGCGTCGCCGGCCAATCGGTAAAATGGGCGTCGCCGCAATAGCACGCCGAATGGTATTCGACGAGATCGCCGGAAAACACCACGTTCGCGTCGGGCACATAAGCAACGACGTCTCCGGCGGTGTGGCCGCGGCCGATATGCATGATCCGCACTTCCCGGCGCCCAAGCCAAACCGACATCTGATCGGGAAATGTGATCGACGGCCAAGTCAGTCCCGGAATGCTTTCGACGGTGCGAAACAGCCGCGGAAAACGGCCGATCTCGGAATCCATGTCTTGTTGGCCGCGCTCGGCAATCAGCGCGCGCGTTGCATCTGACGCAAGGATTTCGGCGCCGCGATAAGCCGATGCGCCGAGCACGCGCACCGCGTGGTAATGGCTTAACAGGACGTATTTGATCGGTTTGTCGGTGACTTTCGCCACGCGATCGATCACCTGTTTGGCCATCACTGGCGTCGCCTGGGCGTCGATGACCATGACGCCATCGTCACCGACGATGACGCCCGAGTTCGGGTCGCCTTCGGCCGTGAACGCATAAAGGTCGGGGCCGATTGCGTCGAAAGTGATGGTCTTTTCCGACAAATCGCCGGTGGAGGCGAAGCCGCCGCTCATGAAATGATCCTCCGCAGCCGAGCGTTCAACTAAGGAATTGAGCCAACGCAAGCAAGGGCTTGATGGCGTTGCGCTCGGCAACGACTTCGTTCATGTTCGCGGCATTCCGGTTCCGTCCGGCCCCGGCTCGTGCCGTCTTAGTCCTGCCGGATCAAATTATGAGCCGATAAAGCGGATAAGGCCATGGCTGGTCAGCGCGCGATGGAGGGCGATGTCGCCGACGAGGCCCCTGCAAGCGGGCCGATGCACGAGGACGACGCGCCGCTCAAGCTCGAGCAGTTCCTTCCCTATCAGCTCAACGTCGTGTCGAGCCTCGTCTCGCAGGCGCTGTCGCGCGTCTATGCGCAGCGCTACGGTATCGGTGTCCCGGAATGGCGCGTATTGGTGACACTCGGCCAGTACACCATGATGACGGCCAAGGCGATTGGCGCGCATACCCACATGCACAAGACCAAGGTGTCGCGCGCGGTCGCAATCCTGGAAAAACGCCGGCTACTGGGACGCCGCCCCAATCGCGACGATAAGCGCGAGGCCTTTCTGTCGCTCACCGCCGCCGGGCGAAACATTTACGAGGAACTCGCACCGCACGCGCTCGATTTCGCCAAGCGCCTGACGGAGATACTAACGCCCGGCGACCGCGAGGCGTTCAATCGCGCGGTCGCCCAACTGACGGCGAGATCGACTGAGCTTGTCGCCGAAGTCGCAGGCGAGAGCGAGAACGACTGACTTCGGACTGCCATCGAAAAGGGAGCCACGAGTTTTACGCCCATGAAGTTCTATTCTTATTTCCGCTCGTCGGCAGCGTATCGCGTGCGCATCGCGCTCAATCTAAAGGGTATCGCCTACGACACCATACCCATTCATCTCATCAAGGATGGCGGGCGGCATCGCCAAGCGGAGTACCGAGCCGTCAATCCGCAGATGCGCGTTCCCACGCTGATTGCGCCGACCGGCGAGGTGCTCGTTCAATCGCTCGCCATCATCGAATATCTCGAAGAGATCGAGCCCGACCCTCCGCTCTTGCCGAAGGATCCGATCGCGCGTGCGCACGTGCGCGCGCTGGCGGATATCGTCGCCTGCGATATCCATCCGATGAACAATCTCGGCCCGCTTCGTTATTTGAAACATCAAATGCACCAGGAGCAGCCGGCGATCGACGCCTGGTACCATCACTGGGTCGTCGACGGATTCACGGCGTTGGAAACGCTCGTGCGGCCCGGCCCCTATTCGTTTGGTGCCGACGTTACGCTGGCCGATGTCTTTCTCATTCCTCAAGTCGCCAATGCGCGGCGATTGAAGGTGCCGCTTGAGGCCTTTCCGAACATCGTCGGCATCGAGGCCGCGTGCCTGAAGCTTTCCGCCTTCGATCGCGCCCGGCCGGAAAACCAGCCGGACGCCGAGTGAACTGCGATTCTTCACACTTTGGTCACCATTGCGTCGCTTGATCGGGCTCGCGCGCGGAGCGGAGTTGGGATGATCAAGCTTTTGCAATGGGTTGGCGTCGTCAGCTTTAGCTGCATCGCAATGTCCGTTGCCGTTGCGCAGTCACCCGCGCCGAATACCGAACAACCACCAGCGGGCAGTCCGATTTGCGTCCGGCTCGAGAGCCAACTGGCCGCGCTAAGGAGCGGCGGCGGCGACCCGCGCGGTGACCAACTCAAGCGCTATGAAGATGCGGTTGCCAAGCAGCAAGCGGACCTCGACCGCACCGTAGCGCAATCAAAAAGGGCTGGCTGCGAAACCGGGTTTTTTGCTCTTTTTACCGGCGGCGGACCGCAATGCCAGCCAATCAATGCGCAGATTCAACAAATGCGCGACAATCTCGACCGCGCCATGAGCGAGCTCGAGCGTCTGAAAAGCGGCAGCAATGACCGCGAAGGACCGCGCCGGGCGTTGATCGGACAATTGGCGCAAAACAATTGCGGCCAGCAATATCAGGCCGCGGCCGCAGCGGCAGGCCCGGGAGGATTTCTCGACTCGTTATTCGGCGGCACAATCATCAATCCGGGAGGCGACGGCATGCCGTCCGGCACTTATCGCACCGTCTGCGTGCGCACGTGCGACGGATATTATTTCCCGATCTCGTACTCGACGGTCCCGAGCCACTTTCCTGACGATCAGCGCGCCTGCCAGCGCGAATGTCCGGCGACCGAAACGGCGCTTTACACCTATCGCAACCCCGGCGAAGACGTGAACCAGGCGGTGTCGCTCGGCGGCCAGCCCTACACCGCGCTGCCCAACGCTTTTCGCTATCGGCGCGAGTACAGCGCCGCCTGCTCATGCCGGCGGCCGGGCCAGAGCTGGGCCGAAGCTCTGAAAAATTCGGACGATGCGACGACGCTTGAGAGCGGCGACATTGTCGTGACCGACCAGAACGCCAAAGCACTCTCCCAGCCGCCGGCGCCGAAACCACCCGGCAGGCAATCAAAAGGCGCCGCCGCCAACGCCAGCCAAAACCCGGGCACAGCGACCGCTGCACCGGCTACGGCACCGGGCACCGGCGCACCTGCAGCGGATTATTCCGCGAACAACGTGCGCAGTATTGGGCCGCCCTTCGTTGTCGGGCATTAGGCGCTCGCCGGATCAATCCAGCGTACGGCGGAAGCGGGTTACCGCGACGATCATGGCGAACGCCATCAAGCCGGCCAGCGCAAGCGAGTCATATCGCAGCTCCGCCAGCGTCGCCCCCTTGAGCATGATGGCGCGCACGATGCGCATGTAATGGGTGAGTGGCAGCCACTCGCCGATCACCTGTGCCCAGCGCGGCATGCCGAGAAACGGGAAAATAAAGCCGGACAGCATCATGTTCGGCAAAAAGAACATCATCGACATCTGTATGGCTTGCAGCTGATTTTGCGCCAGCGTCGAGAACGTGTAGCCGAACGACAGGTTGGTCGCGATGAACAGCGTCGTGAGCATCGCCAAGAGCGCCACATTGCCGACGATCGGCACGCCGAACAGCAACACGCCGGCGCCGGCGATCAGCAACGCCTGCATGAAGCCGACCAGTACATAGGGCGCGATCTTGCCGAGCATGATCTCGAACGGCGTGATCGGCATGGCGAGCAGGCTTTCCATGGTGCCGCGCTCGATCTCGCGGGTGACCGAAAGCGCGGTGAAGATCAGCATCGTCAAGGTCAGGATGGTGCCGAGCAGCCCGGGCACGACGTTGAGCGGCGTCGATGCCGCCGGGTTGTAACGGGCGTGTTGGCGGATTTCGAACGGCGCCTGGCCGCTCGCTGGAATCCAGCGATCGTTGACGAGCGCGGTATCGACGATCGCCGACAGCGCCGCGACTGCGGAACCCGTCGCCACCGGATCGGTCGCGTCGGCGGCGACAAGTAGCGCCGGCCGATCGCCGCGCCGCAGCGCTCGTTCGAAGTCGGCGGGCACTTCGATCGCGAACAATACCGAACCGGACTCCAGGACCTGGTTGAATTCCTCCTCGTTGTGCAGTTGCCGCGTCACCTTGAAGAATTCGGTGTTGCGCAACGCCGCCAGGATCGAACGGCCGACGTCGCTGTTTTCCTGGAGCAAGACCGCGGTCGGCAGATGGCGCGGCGTCGTGTTGATGGCGTAACCGAACATGATGAGTTGCAAAAGCGGGATGGAAATCATTGTCGCCAGCGTGACGCGGTCGCGACGAAGCTGCAAAAGCTCCTTGATCAGCATGGCGCCGATCCGCCGCCAGAAGCCGCCGCGCGAGATGACCGCGGCTTGCGCGCTCATTCGAAATTGTCCTTCGCCTGGCCCATCAGGTCGATGAAGACGTCTTCCAGCGAAGGCGCGCTACGCTCCCAATGCAGCCCCGGCCGATGCAGAAAAGGCGCAATCGCCGCTTCAAGTCCTGCGGCATCGCGGCCGGAGACGTGCAAGCTTGTTCCGAACGGTGCCACCATTTCCACGGCCGGATCGGCGGCAAGCTCACTGCTCAGCTGCGACAGATTCTCGCCGGTCGCCGTGCTCACCGTGTACGTCACCAAGTGCGAATTCAGGATGACCTCGGGCACGGTGCCGCGCGTCAGTATTTCGCCGAAAGCGATGTAAGCGATCTCGTGACAGCGTTCGGCCTCGTCCATGTAGTGGGTCGACACCAGCACGGTGAGGCCTTCGGCCGCGAGCGCATGAATCTCGTTCCAGAAATCGCGCCGCGCTTTGGGGTCGACGCCGGCTGTCGGTTCGTCGAGCAGAAGCAGACTTGGATTGGGCAAAGTGCAGGCGCCGAGCGCGAGCCGCTGTTTCCAGCCGCCGGACAGCTTGCCGGCAACCTGCTCCTCGCGGCCTTGCAGGCCTAGCCGCGCAATCATCGCTTTCGCGGCGGCGGCCGGCCGCTCCATGCCGTAAATGCGCGCAATAAATTCCAGGTTCTCGCGCACGGAGAGGTCGTCGTAGAGGCTGAAGCGCTGCGTCATATAGCCGACGCGATTTTTGATCTTGGCGGCCTCGGTGCGGATGTCGTAACCGAGACAAGTGCCGGTGCCTTCGTCGGGCGTGAGCAATCCGCAGAGCATGCGGATGGTTGTGGTCTTTCCGGAGCCGTTCGGTCCAAGGAAGCCAAAAATCGTTCCGCGTTTGACCTGCATGGACAGGTTACGCACCACCTG
Organism: uncultured Alphaproteobacteria bacterium; assembly: GCA_963753355.1. GTDB lineage: Bacteria > Pseudomonadota > Alphaproteobacteria > Rhizobiales > Xanthobacteraceae > BOG-931. The sequence continues at coordinate 52,279 of CAVWBV010000010.1, read as the reverse complement.
CTTGCCGCCAAACGACTTGGTAAGGCCATGCACGTCGATGACAATCGGCGCGCCGTGCGACGGCGGCGCATCGTTTGCGTCCGCCACCGCGGATGCGGGGGTCATTGCGCCGCCTCGGGATGCGGCGCCGGCTCTTTCGATCCCGCGAGTACAACATCTACCGGCTGACCGACACGAAAGTCGCTCGGTCTGTCGGGAAGCGCTTCAATGAGAAACACGAGTTTGGCGCGCTCTTCGAGACTGTAGATGACCGGCGGCGTGTATTCCGACTGGCGGGCGATGAAGCTGACATGCGCCGTCAGCGCGGGAGCACAGCCGTCGCAGGTTACCCGCACCTCATCACCGTAACTGATTGAGGGCAGCAGGGCCTGCGGCACGTAAAACCGGACCTTGACGTTGCCCGGCGGCAAAACCGACAGCACCGGCCGGTCAGCCGGAACGATCTCGCCCGGCCGATAGTAGATCTGCTGCACCGTGCCGCCGACCGAACTGAAAACACTGCGCCGCGACAACCGGGTTTGCGCCGAATTGAGCCGTGCCTTGGCGTCGCGCAACACCATCTCGGCAGCGTCGAAATCTTTTTGCGTGCCCGCCCCGGTTTTGAGCAGCATCGAGGCGCGATCGAACGTTTGCTGTGCGTTCGTCACCGAAGCCTTGACCTGGGCGAAATCGGCTTGCTGGAGATCGTCTTCGAGGGTGAACAGCGGATCGCCCTTCTTTACCACATCGCCCTCGCGCACCGAAAGCGTGTCCACGCGGCCGACCTCGTCGGGAGCGACGAAGATCAGGTTGGCTTCGATCCAGCCTTGATAACCGTTCTCGGTTTTGTTGCAGCCGGCGACCGACAAAGCGGCCAGTGCGGCAAGCGCGGCGGCCAGCGAGCGGGCAGTCATGACCGGCTCTCCGCGTTGCCCAGCAATCCGTCGAAATGCAGCCGCAAGATCGCGCGCACGTCGAGCGGCTCAAAGCGGTCGAACAGGCCATGCCAAACGACGACCAGCACTGACGCCGCGCCAATGACCTGCGGAAACCGGATCAGCGTCTTGTCTTTAATCTCTCCGCGTTCGAACGCGCGCGTTAGCCGCGCGCGGACGGCCGCGAGCATGCGCGCCAGTACTTCGCGATAATAGAACTCGGCGAGCGACGGAAAGCGCGCGCCCTCGGTAATGATCAGGCGCATCACCTCTTTGCGGTGAGTGCCGTAGATTTCACGCACGAAAATCTCAATCGCCTGATCGACAATCGTGCGCAGCGGCAGGTCGCTCTTTAGCGCCTCCTCGAAAGCGCCCATCACCGGCATCAAATTGAAGCGGATGAGGTCCTGAAACAGCGCCTCTTTATCTTTGAAGTAGAGATAGATCGTGCCCTTGGCGACGCCCGCCCGCCGCGCCACATCATCGAGCCGTGCCGCAGCGAAACCGGCGGCGGAAAACTCGTGCAGCGCGGCGGCGAAAATGGCGGCGCGCCGCTCAGCGGCCCTGCCCGTACGCCTGCGCAGCGCTGCTCCCGAGGGCGCGTCAGCCCGCACGCGTTCGCTACCGGCCAATGCCGGTGCGGTGCTGGGAACCTTTTTGCGGGCGCGAGCCATTTGTTGAATATGACTGACTGGTCAGTCATGTTCAACGCTAAAACGCAGGGGGCGACATCGCGCCACCCCTTCGCCATCCTAATCCCTTGAAATCAACTAGTTATCCGCGGCGACGACGCACGCTCGCGATGGGCGGGTTGCAGACGTCGGCCGCGCTGGCGACGAACTTGCAGTCAACCGTTCGTTTTTAGCCTTTTTCGTCGCAGGCCCAGGCGCGAACAACACAATCGCGGCCGCCGAAATCGTAGCACCGTTTCAGCGAGGCATTCTCGGCCTTGCCGAGGTGCGGGTTGATCGCCCAACCAAACGATCCACACGGGTGCTTGGCGTCGACTGCGAGCGCCGCGCAGCCGCGCCTGATATCGCCGACAACCTTGCAGGCCTGCCCTACGCACTTTTTCATCGCCGCCGTGCGGGCGTCGGTCAGCTTTCGGTAATCGTACCCATAGCCGAATGCGCCGCAGGCGCCGACAGCGAGCGAGCCCGCCGCATGAGCGGCACCTATCGCCGTAGCAAAAGAACAGAAAGCCGCGAGAACCGCACAAGCGCGGCGCAACGAAACCATCTCACCCTCCCCCGAGGACGTACGGTGAGACGCTAATCGGTAAGAATTGCTAGTTGGTGAATCGGGCTATGCGGCACGCCTGCACGCTTTGCCGCAGGCTTTATTCCAACAAACGTGGAGCCTCTATGCGCCTTCCAACTCCGCCCTCACGGCGTCGAGCACCTCGGGTGTGTCGATGTCGGTCAGCGCCGCTGATCCAGACAGCGGCACTTCCGCAACCGCTTCGCTGTAGCGGCTAATCAATTGACGCGCGCCGATATCGCCTTGGACCGCCATCAGCTCGGGGAAAAACCGCCGCGACCAGACCACCGGGTTACCGCGCTGTCCGTCGATGCTCGGCACGGCGATCAGGGCGCCCTTCTCCGGCGCCAAGCCGGCGATGAGACGGTCCATGGTGGCGGAGTCGACCTGCGGCATGTCGCCGAGGCAGACGATAACGCCGTCGGCCTGCTCCGGCAGCGCGGCGATGCCGGCCCGGAGCGAACCACCAAGCCCATCGGCGAAGTCGGGGTTGTGAATGAATTCGACGGGCAGACCGGCAAGCGCCGCTTCCACGCGATCCCGCTGGTGCCCGGTAACGACAAACACCGGCCGCGCCTTCGAGCCAAGAACCGCTTCGGCGGCAATTCGCACCAGCGGCCGCCCGCGGATTTCGGCCAACAGTTTGTTCTGACCGCCCATGCGGCTCGAGCGGCCGGCCGCAAGCACCAATCCGGCAATGTTGCGCGCCGGATGCACTGGCTCCTCGCGAGGTTGCGGACGGGTGACGATTTCCATGAGGAGCCCGCCAACCCCCATCCCCGTGATGTCCTCGCGTGGCACTTCAAGTCCGGCGAGAAGCCGCATGAGCACCCAATCGAAACCGTTCTCCTTCGGGCTGCGTGCACAGCCGGGCGCGCCAAGGACCGGATGTCCCGCGGCAGACCCAATTAACAACAGATTGCCCGGATCGACCGGCATGCCGAAATGCTCGATGCGCCCACCGACCGCTTCCAGAGCCGCTGGAATGACATCGCGCCGGTCGGCAATCGCCGAAGCGCCAAAGACGATAACCAGTTGCGTGTCCTGCTTGAGAACCTCGGCCAGGGCGCGCGAGAGAGCTTCGCTATCGTGGGGCACGCGCCGTTCCGCAACAATGACGGCGCCCGCCGGCTCGAGCCGCTCAGCGGTGATCTTCAAGGTCTTGTCGATAACCTTCGGCGAAAGGCCCGGCAGTACTGTGGAAATAACCCCGACCTTGCGCACGCGATAGGGCGCGATGCGGACCAGCGGCTGCTTGGCCTCGGCGAGTGCACGGTCACGCGCCTCGGCGGCTACCGCGAACGGGATGATTTTCACCGTCGCGATCATCTCGCCGGGAACCACCGGCTTAAACGCCGGCAAAGTCGCAACCGTGATGGCTTCGTCGATCCTGTTGATCCGATCGACCGCCGCCTTGTCGACGACGAGCACACCGGCGGTTTGCGAAAACAGGTTGGCGCGCCCGGTGAAGGCGCGGTCGACCTGCGTGCCGTCGCCGGCGATGGCGTCTGCGATTTCGGCCGCCGCCACGTCTTCGGTGACATCGCCGGCCTCAAGCCGGGCCACCACGACGCCTTTGATGCCGGCAGCCTCTAGCGCGGCTGCCTCTACCGGACCGATCAGCGTCCCCTTTTTGAGCACAAATCCGCCGCTGCGAATGGTGTGGACGGAAGTGGCGCCGACCGCCTTTTTTGGTTCGACTGCCCCGAATTTCATGACACGGCCTCGACCAAGCGTTCGTTGGCTTGCGGCTCCCGGTGCAGGCTTTCAGTAATCTGCGCCATGATGGCGACGGCGATCTCCGCAGGCGACACGGCCCCGATATTGAGTCCAATCGGAGCGTGAATACGGGAAAGCTCGGCGTCGCCTGCGCCCTGCTGCTTCAATCGGTCGATCCTGCGGCCGTGAGTCTTCCGCGAGCCGAGCGCGCCGATATAAAAACAATCGCGTGCCAGCGCGTAAGTGAGCGCAGGATCGTCGATCTTCGGATCGTGCGTGAGCGCCACGAAGGCGGTGTAGTGATCGATGCTGAGCGCGGGCAACGCCTTATCCGGCCACTCGGCGATGACCTTCACGTCGGGAAAGCGTTCCGCCGAAGCAAACGCGGTGCGCGGATCTACGATGGTGACGTCGTAGCCAAGAAGCTTGGCGATCGGCGCCAACGCCTGGCTGATGTGCACGGCGCCGATCGCAACGAGCTGCGCCGCCGGGACGTGCACCGTCAGGAAGATGCGACCTTCCGCGCTGTCAGCCATTCCGCTTTTGCCGATGCGCAGCCGCTCGGCGAGGATCGGCTTGAGCGGGTCTTTGCCGATCTCGGCGGCTTTGACCAGCCGCTGCTCGCCGGTGCCGATGTTGCTGACAACAATGGCCGCGCGGCGCGCCGCGCGCTCGGTATTCAGAGCGGTGAGGATATCGAGCTTCATGGCCAATTATACCGCGAGAAGCAAAGCCGCGCCCCTCCGCAATTTGCCTCTTCGTTACTCAACCTTCTCGACCAGCACGCGGATGGTGCCGCCGCACGACAGGCCCACCTTCCACGCGGTTTCGTCGGCGACGCCGAATTCCAGCACCTTCGGCTTGCCGCTATCGATCACGTCGAGCGCTTCGGTAACAACCGCGCCTTCGACACAGCCGCCGGACACCGAGCCGAGGAAATTGCCATCCTCGTCGATGACAAGGTTGGCGCCGACCGGACGGGGCGCCGAGCCCCAGGTCTCGACCACGGTCGCGAGCGCCACCGCACGGCCCTGCTTGCGCCAGTCCTCGGCGGCCTGGAGAATGTCGGTATCGGTGGACAGCATGGTATTCCTCCGCCTGCGGACACGCCGGTCCGCAATTCGCTATATATTACGGAATATAAGCGTTTAGGCGATCTTCTGCATCCATACTTTCGGGTCGGCCGCCGCACCGCGGCCCGGCTGCAAGGAAGCCACCAGCGCCGCCATCGACTCGAGATTATGGATCGGCCGAAATTCATCGACGTACGGCAACATGGTCTTGATGCCGCGGGCACGCGCCTCAAACCCTTCGAAGCGTAACAGCGGATTAAGCCATACAAGCCGGCGGCACGAGCGGTGCAATCGGTCGATCTCGAAGGCCAGATTGTCGTCGGCGTCGCGCTCCAGCCCGTCGGTAATGAGCAGAACGATCGGCCCCTGAGTGAGCACGCGTCGTGCCCACAGCTTATTGAAGGCATGAAACGACGACGCGATCCGCGTTCCGCCGGACCAATCCGGCACGTTGGCTGAACACGATGCGAGGGCATCGTCGGGATCGCGTTCGCGCAATGCGCGCGTGACGTTGGTCAAGCGCGTGCCGAACAAGAATGTGCTCACCCGCTTCCGGGCATCGGTCAGCGCATGCAGGAAATGTAAAAAAATCCGGCTGTACTGACTCATCGACCCCGATATGTCGAGGAGCGCCACCACGGGCGGGGGTTTCGACTTCGGCCCGACGAAACGCAAATCGATAAAGTCGCCGCCGCCTTTGAAGCTCGATCGCAGCGTGCGGCGGATGTCGATGAGATGTCCATGTGGATGCGGCGCCAGACGGCGGGTGCGCACCTCGGCGAGCGGCAGCACCAGGCGCCTGAGGGCGTCCTTGGCGGCGGCGATTTCCGCGTTGGTCATTTGCGCGAAGTCTTTTCGTTGCAGCACTTCGCGGTCGGAAACCGTCATCCGGGTGTCGAGCTCGATCTCCTGCTGCTTCTTGAGCTTTTCGTCGAGACCGGAAAACAGCGCCTCTTGAATTCGCGTGGCGCCGGCTTCAGGCGGCTGCGGCACACTGGCCGGCGCTTGCGGCAGCATCATCGCCATCAGCTGATCGAGATAGCCGCGCCGGCGGAAGAAAATACGAAAGGCTTGATCAAACAACACCGAGTGTTCGTGCCGCTTTACGAACACCGCATGCAGCGTCCAGTAAAAATCCTCGCGGGTGCCGACTCCCGCAGTCTCCACCGCCGCCAGCGCATCGAGCACCGAGCCGGGCCCGACCGGAATTCCGGCGGCGCGCAACGCGCGGGCGAAGTAGAGGATGTTTTCGGCAAGCCGGCCGTTTGTCTCTGCCATTTCCGTACTCAGCGCTCATCCCTACGGAAGCGGAGACCCGAACCGGATTCCCGCCTGCGCGGGAATGAGCGGAATAAAATCACTCCGCCGCCCGCAACTCCGACTTGGCCTCGTCCAGCAGCTCCTTGATCTTCGAGCCTTCGAGCTTGGCGATATCGTCCTGATATTTAAGAAGCACGCCGAGCGTGTCGGAGACGGTCGCCGGATCGAGCGCAACCACGTCAAGCTCGGACAAGGCGGAAGCCCAATCCAGCGTCTCGGCGACGCCCGGCGACTTGAACAAGTCCTGTTTGCGCAACGCTTGGACGAAAGCGACGACCTGCTCGGAAAGTTTTTTGCTCACGCCCGGCACCTTGGCACGAACGATCGACAGCTCGCGGTCGGCGCCTGGATAGGCTAGCCAATGGTAGAGGCACCGGCGCTTGAGCGCGTCGTGGATCTCGCGAGTGCGGTTCGAGGTGATGATGACGGCGGGGGGTTGTGCGGCCTTTACCGTCCCGAGTTCCGGGATAGTGACCTGAAAGTCGCTCAAAACCTCCAGCAAGAACGCCTCGAACGCCTCGTCGGTGCGGTCAAGCTCGTCGATCAGCAGGACCGGCGGCCCCGAAGTGTCGGGCTCGAGCGCTTGCAGCAGCGGCCGCTTGATCAGAAAGCGCTCGGAAAAGACATCGCGCTCCAGCCGTTCGCGATCGTGCTCGCCCTCGGCCTCGGCGGCGCGAATGGCGATCATTTGCGCGGCGTAATTCCATTCGTAAACCGCGGCGGAGACGTCGAGGCCCTCATAACATTGCAACCTGATCAAACGCCGCTTCAGGGTTGCCGAAAGCACCTTGCCGATTTCGGTCTTGCCGACCCCCGCCTCGCCTTCGAGGAACAGCGGCCGGCCCATTTTGAGCGCAAGATAGAGGACGGTCGCAAGCGAGCGATCTGCCAAATACTGCCCTTCGGCGAGTAGCGCCACAGTCGCATCGATCGAAGCGGGCAACGGGCGAGGCAGAGATTTATTCGTCATCAGATCTATCTAACTTGGGATCGAGTTCGTCAGCGGCGATGTCAGCGGCCAGCATATCCGATTGTATGTAAAGACGAAAATGCCCGGCAACAAGTTGCCGGCGCCCCCACAAGGGCGTCTCAAGATCGCGAGCACGCGCGAGGAATGCGCGGCGCCCCGGGGCCTTTGATCGCGAAATGACGCGCGATCTACGGCACCACGCTTGAAACCGCGTCTACGACCTTTTCGATGACGCTTGAACTCGCCACCGCCTCGGCCACCGCGCGGCGCGCGAGTACACCGACGAGGTGAGCGCGATATTCGGCGCTGCCGTGAATGTCGCTGTTTAACCCGTCGGCGGGAATGGAAAGGCCCTCGAGCGATTTCGGCGAAAAGCGCTTCTTCAACGCCTCTTCAAAAGCGGGCACCCGGAAGACGCCATTGGCGCCCGCGCCGGTTACGGCGACACGGATTTCGCTGCTGCGCTTGCCGACAAAGACGCCGACCAGAGCGTAGCGCGACGCCTGATTGCGAAACTTCTGATACGCCGCCTTCTTCGGGATCGGGAAACTCACTTTGGTGACGATTTCGGTCGGCTCCAGCGCCGTTGAGAACATGCCGGTGAAGAACTCGTCCGCGCCTATGCGGCGCTTGTTGGTGATGATGGTGGCGCCCAATCCGAGGCAAGCAGCCGGATAATCCGCGTTCGGATCATTGTTGGCGACCGACCCACCGATGGTGCCCATGTGTCGAACCGCAGGGTCGCCGATTAGCCCGGCAAGCTTGGCCAGCACCGGAATTGACTGCTGCACCACCGGCGAGGTGTGCACCTCACTGTGGTGCGTCATCGCCCCGATGGTGAGCGCACGGCCCGTAAGCTCAATGCCGGTCAAACCTTCGATGCCGGACATGTCGATCAGCATCGGCGGATTGGCGAGCCGAAGCTTCATGGTGGGCAGCAGGGTGTGGCCGCCGGCGAGAAGCTTGGCGTCGGCGTTCTTGCTGAGCAAATTCACCGCCTGCCGCAGCGTTTGGGGGCGTTCGAAGGTGAAGCTGTACATTTTGTTCTCCGTAATCTGCTGGGTTACGCCGCGTGCGGCAGCGAACGGCCGGACTTCTGTAGCGCGGCCCATACTGTTTGCGGTGTCGCCGGCATGGCGATGCCTTCCGTGCCGACGGCGTTGGTGATGGCGTTGATGACAGCGGCGGGCGAGGCGATGGCGCCGGCCTCACCGCAACCTTTGATGCCGAGCGGATTCGACGGGCATTTGGTCAGCGTCGTGCCGACGGTAATGGATGGCAGATGATCGGCGCGCGGCATGCAGTAATCCATCAGCGAGCCGGTAACGAGTTGGCCCTCCTGGTCGTAGACCGCACCCTCGCACAAGGCTTGTCCTATTCCCTGCGCCACACCGCCGTGGATTTGCCCCTCGACGATCATGGGGTTGATGATGACGCCAAAATCGTCCACCGCCGTCCAGCCGACAATCTCGGTGTTGCCGGTCTCCGGATCGACCTCCACCTCGCAGATGTGGCAGCCGGCCGGGAAAGTGAAATTGGTCGGATCGTAGAATGACGTTTCCTTCAGACCCGGCTCAAGTTCCTGGCCGTTGAATTTGTGGGCGATGTAGGCGTTGAGCGCCACCCCGCCCCACGGCACCGACTTGTCAGTCCCGGCGACGCTGAAATTTCCGTCCTTGAACTCGATGTCGCCTTCGGCGGCTTCGAGGAGATGCGCAGCCACCTTCTTGGCCTTGGCTTCGACCTTGTCCAACGCCTTCACCAGCGCCGACATGCCGACCGCGCCGGAACGCGAGCCATAGGTGCCCATGCCGAATTGCACTTTGTCGGTATCGCCGTGGACGATCGAAACGCTGTCGATCGGCACGCCAAGCCGCTCGGCCACGACCTGCGCGAAAGTCGTCTCGTGACCCTGGCCATGGGCGTGCGATCCGGTAAGCACTTCGATCGAACCCGTGGGGTTGACCCTCACCTCACACGATTCCCACTGCCCGACACCGCCGCCCAGCGCGCCGACCGCCTGCGACGGCGCCAGACCGCACGCTTCGATGTAGGTCGAAAAACCGATGCCGCGAAGCTTGCCGTTGCGCGCCGCCTCGCGCTTTCGCTTGGCGAACCCCTTGTAGTCGGCCAAGTCCAACGCCTTCTTGAGCGAAGCTTCGTAGTCGCCGGCGTCGTAAGCGAAGATCACCGGCGTCTGGTGCGGGAAGGTTTTGATGAAGTTCTTCCGCCGCATCTCCGCCGGGTCAATATGGAGTTCGCGCGCCGCGACCTCCACCAGCCGTTCGACCACAAAGGTCGCTTCCGGCCGTCCGGCGCCGCGGTAAGCATCGACCGAGTTGGTGTTGGTATAAACCGCGTCGACTTCGCAATAGATCTGCGGGATCTGATACTGACCCGACAACAGTGTCGCGTAGAGATAGGTCGGCACCGCCGACGAGAAAACCTGCATATAGGCGCCGATATTGGCGATGGTCTTGACGCGCATGCCGAGGATTTTACCGGCAGCATCCAGCGCCAATTCGGCGTGCGTAACGTGGTCGCGTCCATGTGCGTCGACGAGAAACGCTTCCGACCGGTCGGAAACCCATTTCACCGGACGTCCGATCCGTCTCGAGGCCCAAAGGGACACGACCTCTTCGGGATAGATAAAGATTTTGGAACCAAAGCCGCCGCCGACGTCGGGCGCGATCACACGCAGCTTGTTCTCCGGCGCCATGCCGACGAAAGCGGCGATGACCAGCCGCGCGACGTGCGGGTTCTGCGAGGTGTTCCAGAGCGTAAGGGTTTCGGTGCCGGAATCGTAGTCGGCCAACGCGGCGCGCGGCTCGATCGCATTGGGAATGAGGCGATTATTGATGATGTCGAGCTTGGTGACGTGCGCCGCGTTCTTGAACGCCGCATCCGTCGCTGCCGGGTCGCCGATGTGCCACTGATAGATGGTGTTGTTCGGCGCAACCTCGTGGATTTGTGGCGCCCCGGCGCGTTGCGTCTGCGCCGGATCAATGATGGCGGGCAACACGCCGTAATCCACTTTGACCTTCTCGGCGGCATCACGGGCTTGATCCAGCGTCTCGGCGATCACCACGGCGACCGGGTCGCCCACGTGGCAAACTTTGGTGTTGGCTAGCGCCGGATGCGGCGCCGCTTTCATCGGCGAGCCGTCCTTGGAGTGAATCATCCAGCCACAAATCAGACCGCCGATCTTGTCGGCCGCGAGTTCGGCGCCGTTCAATACGGCCACAACGCCCGGCATGCTCGAAGCCGCCTTGCTGTCGATTGATTTGATGGTGGCGTGCGCGTGCGGCGAGCGAACAAAGTACGCGTAAGTTTGACCTGGCCGATTGATGTCGTCGGTGTAATGGCCCTTGCCGGTAATGAAACGCTGGTCTTCCTTGCGGCGCACCGCGGCGCCAATCCCGGTTGCGGACATAGGCGGTTTCCTCCCGCTGATCTGCCTCGACGTACCTACCCTATCGCTTTATTATTCCGCGGCCTTGCTCTCGGCACCGCCGCTGCGCATGGCGCGCGCGCCGGCTGCGATCGACTTGACGATGTTGTGATAGCCGGTGCAGCGGCAGATATTGCCCTCCAGCTCCTCACGGATCGTCCGATCGTCGAGATCGTGGCCCTTGCGGCGAACCAAATCGACCGCGGTCATGATCATCCCGGGCGTGCAGTAGCCGCATTGCAAGCCGTGATTCTCACGGAAGGCTTCCTGCATCGGATGGAGCGGCCCATTCGCTGGGGCGAGGCCTTCTATAGAAAGGACCTCCGCGCCCTCGAGCTGCACAGCGAGAACCGTGCAGGATTTGACCGCCTTGCCGTTGACGTGAACCACGCAGGCCCCGCATTGCGATGTGTCGCAGCCCACGTGGGTGCCGGTCAGGCGCAGATTTTCACGAAGCAATTGCACCAAAAGGGTGCGCGGGTCGACGTCCGCAGTAACGGGCTTACCGTTCACAGTGAGGGAAACGGCTGCCATAAGCGCCTCCTCCAATTCCCCGAAAAACGTCTTGTTTAGCTGATCGGCTCGCGGCCGCCAGCCACATTCCGGGTAAAAACTCGGCGATTTTGCCGCTTTTCACTCTGGAACTGGAATTACTCTGAACCCCGCGCCGGCCGCCGGTCAAGGGAATATCGCGCCAACGCCTTGCGGCGAGTGGTGGGCAACAACGGCAGGCCGTCAGCCGACAGGGGCAGCAGCTACCGTTGCTGCGAATTTCTGAAAGAAGTCGTCGGCCATCTTTTTGGCGGCGCCATTGATCAGGCGTTGCCCAAGCTGGGCAAGCTTGCCGCCGATCTGGGCCTCGACCTCGTAGCTCAGCAGCGTGCCGCCGTCCTTCTCAGTCAGCTTTACCGTCGCTCCGCCCTTGGCAAAACCGGCCACGCCGCCGTCGCCCTGACCGGAAATCTTGTAGCCATTCGGCGGATCGAGGTCCGACAGCGTCACCTTGCCTTTGAACTTTGCCTTCACCGGACCGATCTTGGTCGTCGCCACCGCCTGAAACTCGGTATCCGACAGCTTGTCGAGCTGCTCGCAGCCGGGAATACAGGCTTTCAGCGTCTCCGCATCGTTGAGCTTTTGCCACACCGTCTCCCGCGCTACCGGGAGCTGATATTCGCCGCTCATTGTCATCGCCATCTCAAGTCACTCCTCGCCTAAGCCCTCGACCAAAGCCACGCTGCGCCACATCGATCCGCATCATACCGGTTAGCGCCGCCGCTGACAGCAGGGAAATCGAAAGCGAATTGGCACGTAACCGCGGCGCCGGCTAGTCTTCGCTTAGCGTCGTTCGCGAGGAGCCGCTCATGCCCGAGATCAATGCCGATGGCTGCACTATTCATGTGGAAGTCGAGGGGCCGCAAAACGGTCCTGTGCTTATGCTTTCCAATTCGCTCGGCACAAATATGCATATGTGGGACGACCAGGTGCCGGCCTTCACGCGCCATTTCCGCGTGGTGCGTTTCGATCGCCGCGGTCACGGCAAATCGGCGGTGCCGAAGGGGCCCTATTCGATAGAACGGCTCGGGCGTGACGCGCTTGCCGTTCTCGATGCGCTCGGCATTGCGCGGGTCAATTGGTGCGGCCTTTCCATGGGGGGAATGGAAGGCCAATGGCTTGGCGCCAACGCCGCAAGCCGTATCGACAAACTCGTCCTCTCCAACACTGCGAGTTATTTTCCTGACAAAACCATGTGGGACGGCCGCATCAACATCGCTCGCGACAAAGGGCTTGCCGCCTTGGTCGATGGCACGATCGAGCGCTGGTTCACCGCCGAATTCCGCCAGCGGTCGCCACAGGCGGTCGCGCGCATTCGCGAAATGTTTCTCGCTACCGACGTCGAGGGTTATGTCGGCTGCGGCGCCGCAATTCGCGACATGGATAATCGCTCATTGCTGGCGAAGGTCAGCGTGCCGACGCTGGTCATAGCCGGCCGGCATGATATGGGCACCACGCTCGAAGCCGGACAATTCATCGCCGAGCATATTCCCGGCGCCGAACTTGCGGTAATGGAAACGGCTCACATTGCCAATGTAGAGCAGCCGCAGATTTATACCGACACGGTGTTGAGATTTTTGCTCGCGTGATGGCGTCTACCCGCGATGATCGCGAAACTCGTGCGGCGTCGTGCCGGTATGCTTGCGGAAGAAGCGGGCAAAATGCGACGGGTCGGAAAACGAAAGCTCCACCGCGATGTCCTGAATGGGTTGCGTGGTGAAGACAAGCTGGCGCTTTGCTTCGGTCAACACGCGCTGGCGGATCAGATGACCGGCAGTGACACCGGTCGCGCGCTTGACGTGATCGTTGAGCCGATCGACGGTCATGCCAAGTTTCTCTGCATAAAATCCGAGCTGATGCTCGCGGCGAAAGAATTCGTCAACGAGCGCCCGCAACTGCACGACCGTTGTATCGGCCGGCTGCAGCGTGACCGAGCCGCTTCGCGCCCGGCTCGCGGCGAGCCGCGCCACGCCGACCGCTATAAGCGCCAGCAGACCGCGCATAGCCACGCGATAGCCCTCGCGGCCGAGACTGCCCTCCTCAAAGAGTTCGGCGCACAGCGCCGATAGCCGCGCCCGTTCCGCGTCGTCGGCGATGGCGACAATGGGATGCGCGGCCAGTGCGCGCAGCCGCGCCAATGCTTCGCCGGCGCGATCGGCAAGAGCAACGGCGGCATCCTCGGTGAAGGTTAGAACCCACCCCTCGGTGACATTTGCCTGGAAATGAAATCCGTGAGCACTCGCCGCAGGAACGAGAATAGCAGAAGGCGCGGCGAACGGCAGACGCGCTGCTTCGAACGTCATTTCGCCGCCGCCGCGTTCGATCAAAAGGATTTGGAACAGGTTGCGGTGCCGATGCGCGCGAATGGTCCAGTCGTGGATTGAAGACCGGGAAGCGATAGTCTCGACGTGAATAAAATCGAACGCCTCGTCGTCCGGCGGATCACCGTAAAGGTGGAAGAGCGGTAGCCCCGTCGCCATAACCGAAGCATAAGCCAACTGCGCGCAAGACGCAGCGACCCGATCTGGCGGCTAGTACCTTTGCACAAAAAAGCAGTGGCCCGCCGCTAGGGCGGGCCACCTGCGCCTAAACTCGTAGCGTTAGCGTCCGGCGCCGCCTTGCTGGCCGCCCTGGCCCGGCTTGTTCTGGCCGCCGTGCTGGCCGCCTTGACCACCCTGGCCGCCTTGATGCTGCTGACCCGGCCGGTTTTGCGTGCCTTGGCCGCCCTGACCAGCCTGCCCGCCGCCTTGCTGCGAACCTTGCTGCTGCTGGTTGCGTTGCGGGTTCTGTTGCTCGTTCGCCATTGGGACATTCTCCGATTGCTTGTTTGGGAAAACAGCCCCCGCCGCCAGAGTATCAACGCGTGGCAAGAACTGAAGTTCCTAAGTCTCGCAACTCCCGATACGGTCAACGAATTGTAACTACAGAATAAAACGCGTGAATTGCCAAGGGGCTGGCGCGAAGCGTTCGCGCGTTGTCGAGGGCAAAAGCGCCTGTTAGAAAGTTCCCTGGGAATCGGAATGCGGCGGACGCATGGAATATTTCGTCCAGCAGCTCATCAACGGCATCACGCTCGGTTCGATCTATGGCTTGATCGCCATCGGCTACACGATGGTCTACGGGATCATCGGCATGATCAATTTTGCCCACGGCGATATTTTCATGGTCGGTGCGTTCCTGGCGCTCATCGCTTTCCTCGTACTCGTCGCCTTCGGAATAACCGCGGTGCCTTTGGCACTGCTGGTGGTCCTTCTCGTGTCCATGGCTCTTACCGCGCTGTATGGCTGGACGGTGGAACGCATTGCCTATCGGCCGCTACGGGGTTCGTCCCGCCTGGCGCCGCTGATTTCCGCCATCGGCATGTCGATCGTCTTGCAGAATTACGTGCAGATCGCGCAAGGCGCCCGGGTCAAGCCGCTGCCGCCGGTCGTGCAAGGCGGCTACACCCTGTTCGAGGGCAATAATTTTTCCGTGCGGCTTTCCAATATTCAGATCATCGTCGTGGTCACCACCATCGTGTTGATGGCCGGCTTTTCCTATCTGGTCGCGCGCACGCGTCTGGGCCGCAACATGCGTGCTTGCGAGCAAGATCTTAAAATGGCTGCGCTCGTCGGCATCGACGTCGACCGCACCATTTCACTGACCTTCGTCATCGGCGCGGCGCTGGCCGCCGTCGCCGGCCTGATGTTTCTGCTCTATTACGGCGTCGTCGATTTCTTCATCGGCTTTCTCGCCGGCGTAAAAGCATTTACCGCCGCCGTCCTTGGCGGCATCGGTTCGCTGCCTGGCGCAATGATCGGCGGCATCCTGATCGGCCTCATTGAAACAATGTGGTCGGCTTATTTTTCCATCGAGTATAAAGACGTCGCCGCCTTCGCCATCCTCATTGTCGTCCTCATTTTCCTCCCGACCGGCATTATGGGCCGGCCTGAAGTCGAGAAGGTGTGAGCGATCCCTCGCCGGCGCCGCGCACCGATGAGCCCGCGGGCGCGCGGGTCGATTTCCTCGCGGCTTTGAAGGAAGCCGCCATCGCAGCGGCCGTGGCGCTCGGTCTGTTCGCGTTGTTGATCGGCGTTCGTACCGAACAAGGGCCCAGCGGCGCGCTCGTTGTCGCCACGCGCTTTGGTCCGCTCGCAGGGTTTGTGGCGGCGGCATTCGCCGGGCGTTTTATTTTTGCCATCACGCGCCACCGCCTCGCCTTGCCGGCAACGCTGTTTGGCCCGCTCGCCGTCAAAAAAATCGCGGCGGCGTTGTCGCCGTATCTTGCGGGCGTCGTGTTGGTCTTCGCCCTTCTCGTTCCGGTTGTGTTTTACGGCAACCGTTATTTGCTCGATCTCGCTATTCTCATTGTCACTTACATCATGCTCGGCTTTGGCTTGAACATTGTCGTCGGCCTCGCCGGGCTTCTCGACCTCGGTTATGTCGCCTTCTATGCGGTCGGCGCCTATTCTTATGCGCTGATCGCGCAGGATTTTGGGCTGTCGTTCTGGGCGTGTCTGCCGCTCGCCGGCATCTTTGCCGCATTTGCCGGACTTCTGCTCGGCTTTCCGGTGCTGCGGTTGCGCGGCGATTATCTCGCCATTGTCACTCTGGGATTCGGCGAGATCATCCGCCTGGTGCTGCTCAACTGGCAAAACTTGACCGGGGGGCCGAACGGAATTTCCGGAATTCCGCGGCCATCGTTCTTCGGTCTGCCGTTCACCGCAGGCGAAAACGGCTTTGCCGCGACATTCGGCTTGCAGTATTCGCCGACCCACCGCTTCGTGTTTTTGTACTATCTCATTCTCGCGCTGGCGCTTGTGACCAGCTGGGTGACGCTGCGGTTGCGCCGTCTCCCGATCGGCCGCGCCTGGGAGGCGTTACGCGAAGATGAGATCGCTTGCCGCGCGCTTGGGATCAACACCACCACGACAAAACTCACCGCCTTTACGCTGGGCGCGATGTTCGGCGGATTTGCCGGCGCCTTTTTCGCCACGCGGCAGGCATTCATCAGCCCGGAATCGTTTACCTTTACGGAATCAGCTTTGGTCCTCGCGATCGTCGTGCTCGGCGGCATGGGCTCGCAGCTCGGCGTCGTGCTCGCGGCCACCATCATGCTCGGCGGCTTCGAGCTATTCCGCGAATTCGACCAATACCGCATGCTGGTATTCGGGGCGGCCATGGTCGCCATTGTTATCTATCGTCCGCGCGGATTGGTATCTACGCGCAAAGCTTCCGTGTCGTTGCATCGCCGCCGCGACATCCCAACCGACGCGGTGGACAGAACGCAAAGCCTGGGGCCGGCATGAGCGCGCCGCCGATCCTCAAGGTGGAACACCTCACCATGCGTTTCGGCGGGCTGACCGCCGTAAGCGACCTCAGCTTCGATGCCGCAGAACGGCAGATCACCGCGCTTATCGGCCCGAACGGGGCCGGCAAGACTACGCTGTTCAATTGCATCACCGGCTTCTACAAGCCAAGCGTTGGGCGGTTGCAGCTCACACATGCCGGCGGCGAGACGTTTTTGCTCGAGCGACTCCAGGAATTTCGCATCGCCAAGGAGGCGCGCGTCGCCCGCACGTTCCAGAACGTCAGGCTGTTCACCGGGATGACGCTTCTGGAAAATCTCATTGTTGCCCAGCATAACACACTGATGGCGGCGTCGGGATTTACGGTACTCGGACTTCTCGGCTCGCCGTCCTACGCTCGCTCCGAGGCGAGCGCCATCGACAAAGCGCGCTACTGGCTCGACCGGCTCGGCCTGACCGATCGCGCCGACGATCCGGCGGGCGCCCTGCCCTACGGCGCCCAGCGGCGCCTCGAGCTGGCACGCGCCATGTGCACCGATCCGGTCCTGTTATGTCTCGACGAGCCGGCGGCGGGCCTGAACAACCGCGAGAGCGCCGAGCTCAATAGCTTTTTACGCGCCATCCGCGACGAGCATGGAATTTCGATCCTTCTGATCGAGCACGACATGGGGGTCGTGATGGAGATTTCCGATCGCATCGTCGTCTTGGACTACGGCATCAAAATCGCGGACGGTACGCCGCACGAAGTGCGCAACGACCCGAGCGTCATTGCCGCGTACCTTGGCGTGGACGACGAAGCGGCGCTCCCCTCCGAAGCCAAGCGAATGTGAAGGGCGATGAGCGAACCGTTGCTGAGCCTTCGCGGCGTCAAAGCCTTTTACGGCAACGTCATCGCGCTCAAGGGCGTCGACCTCGACGTCAATGAAGGCGAGATCGTTGCGCTGATCGGCGCCAATGGCGCCGGCAAATCGACATTGATGATGACGGTCTTTGGCGACCCCCGCGCGCGCGAAGGGCAAATCCACTTCGCCGGTCGCGATATTACGGCGCTTCCGGCGCACGAGGTGGCCAAGCTTCGTATCGCGCAGTCTCCGGAGGGCAGGCGCATTTTTCCGCGCATGACGGTGATGGAGAACTTGCAGATTGGCGCGACCGTTGCCGATGGCGCGGGACTTGCGGGCGACCTCGAGCGCGTGTTCGCGCTGTTTCCGAGATTACGCGATCGCATTTACCAGCGCGGCGGCACGCTTTCGGGCGGCGAGCAGCAAATGCTCGCCATCGGCCGCGCGCTGATGGCAAGACCGCGGCTCATCCTGCTGGACGAGCCCTCGCTTGGCCTCGCGCCGCTTCTAGTGCAGCAAATATTTGGTGCGATCCGGCTTCTCAACGAACAGGACAAGCTGACCGTCTTCCTCGTCGAACAGAACGCCTATCAAGCGCTCAAGATCGCGCACCGGGGCTATGTCCTCGTCAACGGCGAAATCACCCTGCAAGGAAGCGGGCAAAGCCTTCTTGACCGGCCGGAGATCCGCGCCGCCTATCTCGAAGGCGCCACCCGCTGACGGAGCGATGATGGACCGGCTGTATGCTGGAGAAACGATAGTCGACATCGTTCTGGTTACCGGCGTGATTGGTGCGGGCGCGGCATGGCTCTCCGGCCGCGCCATCGCGGCCTCGTGGCGCGGCCAATCGCGCGTCGTCCTGACCGCATTGCTTCTAGCGGCCGCGGCACGCTTCTTTCATTTTGCGCTGTTCCAGGGGCAACTTCTGTCGGCGGCCTCGTTCGCCTGCGACGCTTTGATCTTCCTTGTCGTTAGCCTCATCGCCTGGCGGACGACGCGGGCCAGCCTGATGGTTAGGCAATATCCCTGGCTTTATGCCCGCACCGGACCGTTAACCTGGCGCGAGATCAGGCAGGAAACCGACGGGAAGAAGTGATAGCTTCGCACCGGCGATATTGCTCACTGCGAGATAACTCATGAACAAGCTGCGGCTCGCTGCGTTTGCGCTATTCCTACCTTTCCTTGCCACACCCGCACTGGCGGAAGACATTACAGTCGGGTCGGCCGGGCCGATGACCGGCGGCCAGGCTACCTTCGGCCGGCAAATGAGCGAGGGAGCCGAACAGGCCGTCGCCGATATCAATGCCGCCGGCGGCGTGCTGGGGAAGAAACTCCGCCTCGAGATCGGCGACGACGCTTGCGATCCGAAACAGGCACGTTCGGTCGCCGAAAAGCTTTCCGGCATGGGCGCCGGGGTTGTGGTCGGTCATTACTGTTCGTCGTCGTCGATTCCAGCCTCCGACGCGTATCTGGATGGCGGCGTCCTGCAGATTACGCCGGCTTCAACCAATCCGCTGTTCACCGAGCGCGGCATGTGGAACACGTTCCGCACCTGTGGCCGCGACGATCAGCAGGGTCCGTTCGCCGCCAATTACCTGGCGAAGAATTTCAAAGGCAAAAATATCGCCATCATCAACGACAAGACCACTTACGGCAAAGGCCTCGCCGATGAGGTCAAGAAAGCGCTCAACGCCGCCGGCGTCACCGAGAAGCTCAACGAATTGTACAATCAGGGTGACAAGGACTTCAACGCGCTCGTCTCCAAGCTCAAACTCAACAACATCGATATCGTCTACGACGGCGGCTATCATCAGGAAGCCGGCCTGGTTGTCCGCCAGATGCGCGATCAAGGGCTGAAAACCATTCTCATGGCCGGAGACGCGCTGGCTTCGCGCGAATTTGCTTCCATCACCGGCGAAGCGGGTGAAGGCGTGCTGTTCACGTTCCCGCCGGATCCGCGCAAACGGCCAACCGCCGTTGCTGTCGTGAAGGAGTTCAAGGACAAGGGGATCGATCCGGAAGGTTACGTGCTTTACACCTACGCCGCGTTTCAGGTTTGGGCGCAGGCTGCCGGCAAAGCCGGCACGACCGATCCACAGAAAGTCGCTGCGGCGATGCACGCCGGCACGTGGGACACGGTGCTTGGCCCGATCGCGTTCGACAAAAAGGGCGACATCACCGGCGGCGGCTGGGCGGTGTACCGCTGGGACAAAGACGGCAATTATCAGGAAATCACCGAGCCGGGCCGCACCTAAAAGACGCGCGCCGCGGCACTCGCTTTTTCAAATGGCGAGCTTGCCGAGGTCCGGAAAGGCCTGGATCAGCCAACTGCCAAGATCCGTGATCCAGCCGGAGAAAAAAGCCACGCCGGCAACAATCAATAGTCCGCCCATCGTCTTTTCGACGATCGTTAGATGAGCGCGAAAGCGCGCGAGAAAGGCGGCGAACGGTTCGAGCGCGAGCGCGGCGACCATGAACGGCACGCCAAGGCCCAGCGAGTAAACCGCCAACAGGAGCGTGCCGCGGGCGACGCTTGCTTCCGACCCGGCGATCGCCAGGATCGCGCTCAGGATCGGGCCGATGCACGGCGTCCAACCGAAAGCAAATGCCAGGCCCATCACGTACGCGCCCCAAAGTCCGACCGGCTTGGCGACATCGAGGCGCTTCTCGCGCATGAACCATGCGATTGGCGTGACGCCGAGAAAATGCAGGCCCATGACGATGATGATCACGCCGGCGACTTTGCCGAGGACATACGAATAAGCGCGCAGCAACGAGCCGATGACGCTGGCGCTGGCGCCGAGCGCGACGAACACGGTGGTGAAACCAAGGACAAAGAGCAGAGCAGCAAGAATGGTCTCGCGGCGGACCTGCGGCGGCTTCTCTTGTCCGGCCAGCCGCTCGAGCGACGCGCCGGCGAGATAGACGAGATAGGGAGGCACCAGCGGCAGCACGCAAGGCGACAAAAAACTCAGCATGCCTGCGGCGAGCGCGGCGGCAATGGTGACATTCATGGCGCACTCATGCCCGCCGGTTTTCCCTTGCGCAAGCGCACGGCCGCTGCAACCGCGAGGATGTGATCATTTGTCATGTCTCTGGCGGCCGTCCCGCACAGCGGCTGCGCCTGCTAGGGCGCCCGTTCACTCTGGCACACTGTTGCATCGTATGATTATGGATGCTCCAGGCTCGCGCCTTTGACGACAGAAACGACGGGAGCACGCATTGCGCAATCTCCTCACCGATGTTCCGGGAATCAAAGTCGGCCACGCCGAAAATCTCGCGCTCGGATCCGGCGCGACCGTAATCATGTTCGACGAACCGGCCGTCGCTTCCGTCGATGTGCGGGGCGGCGGGCCGGGTACCCGCGACACAGCCTTGCTCGATCCGGCGCTGACCGTGGAAGGCATCGATGCCATCACCTTGTCCGGCGGTTCGGCGTTCGGTCTCGACGCGGCCTCCGGCGTGCAGGCGTTTTTGCGGGAGAATGGCCGCGGCTTCGTCATTGGCACGGCGCAGGTGCCGATTGTGCCGGCGGCGATCCTGTTCGATCTCTCAAACGGCGGCGACAAAGAATGGGGGCGCTTTCCGCCCTATCGCGACCTCGGCTACGCCGCGGCGGTAGCGGCTGGCCCTGATTTCGCGCTCGGCAGCGTCGGCGCCGGGACCGGCGCAACCACGGTCAATTGCAAGGGCGGCATCGGCTCGGCCTCGGCGCAAACCGCGGACGGCTGCGTTATAGGGGCGATCGCGGCGGTCAACGCAGTCGGCAGCGCGCTGGTCGGCGAAGGTCCGTGGTTCTGGGCGGCCCCATTCGAACACGCCGGCGAATTCGGCGGGCGTGGTTGGCCTGCCCCCTTTCCGCAGGCTGCCTTGGAGCCGCGAGCCAAAGGCGGGCCTGGCGAAAACACCACGCTGGTCGTTGTCGCAACCGATGCCGTACTGACCAAAGCGCAAGCCAACCGCCTGGCCGTCATGGCTCAATCGGGCATGTCGCGCGCGCTCTATCCGGTACACACGCCGCTCGATGGCGATGTGGTATTCGCGGCCTCGACGGGTCGCAGACCGCTCACCGATCCGGTTCTCGGAATAGTCAGCCTTGGCGCGATTGCGGCAAATGTGGTCGCCCGCGCCATCGCCCGCGGCGTTTTTGCGGCGAAGGCGCTACCGTTCCGCCCGGCACTACCGAGCTGGCAAGAGAAATTCGGCTGACCGGCCAAGCCATTTAAGCCGAAGCCGAGCCAGGAAACTGCCAACTATTCTTAACACTTATTAAACGGTGGCAGCGTTGACTCGTGTCACCGAATACGCCTTCACTTCGACTCAAAGCGGCGGTCTCTAGCGAGGTATTATGCGGTCCGCACTCATCACAGTCGCTGCACTGGCAGTTCTGGGGCTCGGCGCTTTCGTAGTCTCGGCGCAGAAGGGATCCGCGCCGCCCCCCGAGTCGGCGAAACCGGTTCCCCTCGCGGCGAGCACCCCCCGGGTTCCGTCGTCGCCGGTCCAGCAGATCGCCCAGGCGGCCGAAACACCCGCGGCCGAGTTGCCGTCCGCCGCACCGGTACGGGTCGCGCAGAACACCACTGCTCCCGCCGCACCGCAGAATGCCCCGGCGGGCAAGCCCGCCGCCAATTCAACCGCCAACGCGGCGGCGCCGCCTGCGAGCAAAGCTATTGCGGCCTGCGACAAGCCGGGCGGAATGGGGCTTTCGCGCATTGTCGAGATCGATACCACCGGCGGACCCGGTTTCGGCTTCGAGCACTTCAAGCAGTACGACTTTCTTCGCGACAAGGAGGTCGTGCTGACCTTCGACGACGGTCCATGGCCGGAAAACACGCCGGCTGTGCTGAAAGCTCTCGCCGACAACTGCCTAAAGGCGACATTTTTCGAGATCGGTGAGCATGCGACGTGGCACCCGGAGATCACCAAACAGGTGGTCGAAGCCGGTATGACGCTCGGCACTCACACCTGGTCGCACAAGGATTTGGCGAGGAATCCGTACGCAAAGGATATCGAACTCGCCAAGGCGGAAATCGAGATGGGTTTCAGCGCCGTGCATAACGCAGCCGGTGCGCCGATTGCGCCGTTCTTCCGTTTCCCGGCCCTGCAACACCCGCCGCAATTGCTGTCGTATCTGGCCGAGCGCAACATCGCGGTATTTTCGGCCGATTTCGATTCTCGCGATTTCAAAATGCGTAAGCCGGAAGAGGTGATCACATCGGTGATGACCAAGCTGGAAAAGCACGGCAAGGGCATCATCTTGATGCATGATTTCCGTCGCGCCACCGCGGAAGCGTTGCCGGAATTGCTTCGTCAGTTGAAAGCCGGCGGGTATAAGGTCGTGCACTTGGTACCGCATCAGATGGTCACGACGCTGCCCAAATACGACGAGATGGTCACGCAAAAGGACAAGCTCTCGGCCAACAATACGCGCCCCGAGGGAAGCGTGTTGCACACCATCGGCGAGTATGTCGGATCGCCGGCGCCGCCTGTGTCCGACGTCCATGAATGACCAGGCCTAACCGCTGAATCGCTCAGCGCTATAAGGCTTCGGGTCGCAAAACGGCGTCGCGCCGGTCATCATTTCGGCAATGAGGCGTCCGGTTACCGGGCCGAGTGTCAGGCCCCAATGCGCGTGGCCGAATGCCAGCCAAATTCCCCCTTGCCGCGCCGCGCGCGAAATCACCGGCCGCGAGTTGGGGAAGCATGGTCGCGCGCCTAACCACGCGTTAGGTTCGATGCGTTCACCGAGCGGAAACACTTCGCGAGCTGCCGGCAGCACGCGGTCGAGTTGGACCGGCGTCGGCTGAGCGTCCCGCGCCGCGAATTCCACGCCAGTGGTGAGGCGGATGCCCTGCTCCATCGGCGCCAGAACGTAACCGTTCTCGGCGTCGAGCACCGGACGGGCGAGCGAGGCGCCTTGCTCGGGGTGAAAGTGGAGATGGTAGCCGCGCTTGACGGCAAGCGGCAGTTTGATGCCGAGCCGATCGAGAACATCCGGCACCCAGGGCCCGAGCGCGAGCACCGCGTCAGCGGAATCAATCGGTCCCGAGTCCGTCTCTACCCGCCAATAAGACCCGGTCCGATGCAGCGTGCGCGCATCGCCCTTTAATACCATTCCGCCACGCGCTGCATAATGCGAAGCGTACGCGCGGGTCAGCGCCAGCGGATTGGTCACGCTCACCGCGCCCGTCCAGTGAACGGCGTGGCGAAAGACGCCGCGCACGGCAGGCTCGAGCGCCTGCGCTCCGGCGCGATCGAGCGGCACGTTCGCAATACCGAGTTGCGCGGCGAGATCGAACTCTGCCGACAGCGCCGCGAACGTTTGGTCGCTGCGGTAAAGCTTCAGCCAGCCGCGGCGGTTGAAATAGCGCTCAGCGCCAGCCTCGGCCGCAATCGCCTCGTGCTCGGCGACCGCCCGGCCAAACAGCGGCCGCATCAGCCCGGCGGTTTCGCGCAAATGCGCGGGCTGCGACGCGATCCGGAACGCATTCAGCCACGGCGCAACGCGGAACAGATGCCTCAGGTGATAATTGACGACGGGAGAACGTTTCAGCGCAATCCGGGCAAGCTCGGCGAAGTTCGACGGAAAGGCCGGCGGAAATATCGTATTGCCCTCGATTATGCCCGCATTGCCGTAGGACGTGCCCTCCCCCGCGCCCTGACGATCAATCAAAGCGACCGACAAGCCTCGCTTGGCGAGATGGGCGGCGATGGAGGTGCCGACGATGCCCGCGCCGAGCACCATGATATCCGTGCGCGCCAGAAAGGCCTCCCACACCGATCAAGCTTGCTTGCGTGCGCCTTGTGAAGGCGCGTGCCTCGGCCCAGCGTTGCCCGCTATAGCATGACGTGTTAGGCGAGCAGCAAATAAAGGAGAAACCGTGCTCCGCCCTTTGGTCATCGCACCGTCAATTCTTGCCGCCGACTTTGGCAAGCTGGGCGAAGAAGTCCGCGCGGTCGATGCGGCAGGAGCCGACTGGATCCATCTCGACATCATGGACGGCCACTTCGTCCCCAACATCACCATCGGACCGGACGTCGTGAAAGCGCTGCGCCCGTACACCAAGAAGGTGTTCGATGTGCATTTGATGATCGCGCCGTGCGACCCTTATCTCGAGGCTTTCGCCGAGGCCGGCGCCGATATCATCACGGTGCATGTCGAGGCCGGTCCGCATATTCATCGTTCGCTGCAAGCAATCCGCGCGCTCGGAAAGAAAACCGGTGTGACCATGAATCCGGGCACCCCGGTGGAAAGCGTGGAGCCGGTCCTCGATCTCGTCGATCTTATTCTGGTGATGTCGGTTAATCCCGGCTTTGGCGGACAAAAATTCATAACCGGTGCCATTGAAAAGTTGGAAAAGCTGCGGGCGCTGTCCGGCGGACGGCCAATCGACATCGAGATCGACGGCGGGATCACGCCGGAGGTCGCCGCCGACGTCGTGCGCGCCGGCGCCAATGCGCTGGTCGCCGGCTCCGCCGTATTCAAGGATCGAACGCCGGAATCTTATCGCAAAAACATCGCGGCCATCCGCCATGCGGCGGCGCTGGCCCGTGGGGAGATGGCCTGATGGGCATGCTGATCGACGGACAATGGCACGGCGACAAAGACCCAGACTCCGAGACAGGAAAGGCCGGCAACTTCCAGCGCGTGGCGAGCGCATTCCGCGATCGGGTCACGGCGGACGGTTCCTCCGGCTTCAAGGCGGAAGCCGGTCGCTATCACCTCTATGTCGCTTACACGTGTCCGTGGGCGCACCGCACCCAGATCTATCGCGCGCTGAAAAAACTATCGGGCGCGATCAGCATTGCGATCGCCATTCCAGGACTCCGCGAACAGGGCTGGACGTTCGAGGATAACCCGGCGTTTCCCGATTGCGTGCCGGACCGGGTCAACGACTTCCGCTATCTTCATGAGGCGTACACCGCGAGCGACCCGCACTACACCGGCAAGGTCACCGTGCCGACGCTGTGGGATAAGAAAACCGGGCGGATCGTCAACAACGAATCCTCCGAAATCATTCGGATGCTGAATTCGGAATTTGCCGGCATCGGCGCCGATCCGGCCGATTTTTATCCGCACGCTTTGCGCAGCGAAATCGACCGCATCAACGAGCAAGTCTACACCAACGTGAATAACGGCGTTTACCGCTGCGGCTTTGCCCGCACGCAGGCCGCCTACGACGAAGCCTTCGACGCGCTGTTCGCGACGCTCGGCGAGATCGAGGCGCGGCTTTCGCGGCAGCGTTACCTGGTCGGCAACCGCGTTACCGAAGCAGATTGGCGGCTGTTCCCGACGCTGGTTCGCTTCGACGTCGCCTATTTCTCGTTGTTCAAATGCAACAAAAAGCGGATCGCCGACTATCCAAATCTTTTGAACTACATGCGCGAGCTGTACGCGGCGCCGGGTGTCGCCGAGACGGTCAAGCCGCGCTACTACGTCATGGGCTATTATTCGATTACCCGGGTCAACCCGACCGGCATTATTCCCAAGGGGACGCCGGTCGATTTTGCGCAGCCGCACGACCGCGCCCGCTTTGCCGCGTAATGCGGCATCGGCAAAAAAGCTTACCGCCGGCGGCTTGTCCGCCCGGAATGCTGATACTGAATATTCACCGACGAGAGTTCGTCGCCAAAGTGCCGGTCAAGCCAGCCGAGGAACGAGGATAAAAGCCGCGCCTCGTCGCCGCGCTCCGGCGACTTGATCGCGACCTCGACGGCTTCGGAGAGGCCACGTTCCAGAGCGATCGTTCCTTTGTAGCGGACATGCGTCCACTTTGCCCGTTTACGCCTTGCCGCGCCCGCCCTGGAAAAAGTGCCCCGCCCGCTTTTACGGATCTCGGCTTGCTTTTTGACCATCGCGCCGTAAAGCCGCGCTCCCTCACGAGGAACGATCTGTAGCAATTTCATGGCTACCTCCTGATTCGCTCCACGGCTCAACATCGCACGGCCGCACGCAATTGTTGAGGCTCGCGCGATCTGCTAAGCGCAAGCCTGCCTACGAGGTGGATAATGATCCCGCGCTATAGCCGGCCGGAAATGGCGGCGATCTGGTCACCGGAAACGCGCTTTCGAATCTGGTTTGAAATCGAGGCGCACGCCGCCGATGCAATGGCCGAACTTGGGATCATTCCCAAGGCCGCAGCGGCAAAAATCTGGTCCAAGGGCAAGAAGGCGAAATTCGACGTTGGCCGCATCGCCGAGATCGAGCGCGAGACCAAGCACGACGTCATCGCGTTTCTGACCCACCTGGCCGAGATCATCGGACCGGAAGCGCGCTTCGTCCATCAGGGCATGACCTCTTCCGACGTGCTCGACACCTGCTTTAACGTTCAGCTCGTGCGCGCGGCAGATCTGCTCATCGGCGACGTCGATCGGCTCAATGCCGCGCTGAAGAAGCGGGCGTACGAATACAAGCTCACGCCGACCATCGGCCGATCGCACGGCATCCATGCCGAGCCGACCACGTTCGGGCTCAAGCTTGCTTACGCGTATGCCGAATTCGACCGGGCCAGGGAGCGTTTAATCGCGGCGCGTGCCGAAGTTTCAACGTGCGCGATCTCGGGCGCCGTCGGCACATTCGCGCAACTCGACCCGCGCATCGAAGCTCACGTCGCCAAGGCGATGGGTCTTCGAGTAGAACCCATCTCAACTCAGGTCATTCCGCGCGATCGCCACGCGATGTATTTCGCTACTCTCGGCGTCGTCGCTGCTTCGATCGAGCGGCTTGCGACCGAAATCCGCCATCTGCAGCGCACCGAAGTCCTAGAGGCCGAGGAATTTTTCTCCGCTGGGCAAAAAGGCTCTTCGGCCATGCCACACAAACGAAATCCGGTCCTGTCGGAGAATCTTGTCGGACTGGCGCGCATGGTACGGGCCTATGTCACGCCGGCACTCGAAAATGTTGCACTTTGGCATGAGCGCGACATCTCGCATTCATCCGTCGAGCGGATGATCGGTCCGGACGCAACGGTCACGCTTGATTTCGGCCTTGATCGCCTGGCGGGAGTTATCGAGCGCTTGATTGTCTATCCCGACAACATGCGGAAAAATCTCGGCCAGCTTGGGGACCTCGTTCATTCACAGCGGGTGCTGCTCGCTCTGACGCAAAAGGGCGCCACGCGCGAGGAGGCCTACGCCATGGTTCAAAGGAACGCCATGAAGGCTTGGCGCGGTGAAGGCGAGTTCCTCGCCCGGCTCAAGAAGGACCCCGAAGTCCGCAAGTATCTCAACGAAAAGGAACTGGCAGCAAACTTCGACCTCGACTTTCATTTGACGCACGTCGACACGATCTTTCGGCGGGTTTTTCATCGGCAGGGCAGCAAGCGGCCTCGATAGGCTTTCCCCAATTGGCCCAAGCAGGGGCTGTGCGCATTATTCCAAGGCTGGCGATTTCTGTTGACTGTGCTCTTGCGGATTTGCCCAACTCAGTCGCCTGCCCTAACGTCCCGCCACGTTTTCGCCGGGAGCACCCGTTTCCAGGAGAAAGTCATGGGCCGATTGGTGCGCAAGCCGCAAATTGCAGACTTCGATGCGCCGTTGTTTGAAGATGGCGATTTGCATTCCGATGCAGCCACTACGACGATAGCGCACGGTGAGCCTGGCGATACTTACCTCGAACGGATGGTGAAGTACGTTCCGGGGGAAGTGTTGGCATTTTTCATGTTGATCAATGCCATTCTTGACCAGGCGATGAAATCTGGCGGCGCGGATGCCGCCATGGCGGGCGTACCGGTTCCCATGATCGCGACCGGGGCGTTGATCGTGGGCTGCGCGCTCACGCCGCTGTTCTGCTGGTACGTTCGGCAAGAAGGCGACGCCTGGATCGTCAACGCCGTCGTTTCGACGCTCGCATTTCCGTTCTGGGCGTATTTGATGGGTGCTGTTGCGTTCGCTGCCCATCATGACGGCAACCTCGCTGTAATCCTGGTAATGTCATTCACCGTGGTGAGCGGCCTTATCGCTCCATGGCCAGCCAAAACAAAAATCGAGCCCGAGCAGGAACGACCGGCGGCGCGTGAACGGCTTCGTCTGGTTGACGTATTCGGCGGCCTTGAGGCGGCGCTGATCCCGAACCACGCGCCCCGCGGCGGCTAACTGCGGATTGCCCGGACGTGCCGGCGCGTGGCATGTGTGAGTGATGTCGGCCGGCGAAACGATTGTGGTGTTTGATTCAGGGCTTGGCGGCCTCACGGTTTATCGGGAAATCGCCGCGGCGCGGCCGGGCGCCGACTTCGTTTACGTCGCCGACGACGCGGCCTTTCCGTATGGAGCCATGACGGAGCCGGCGCTCACCGAGCGCGTCGTCGAACTCATGGGCAAGCTGATCGGGCGATATCGGCCAGATCTCGCTGTGATCGCCTGCAATACCGCTTCCACGATTGTGCTGCCGCATTTGCGTCAGCGGTTTTCGTTGCCCTTTGTCGGAACCGTCCCGGCCATCAAGCCGGCTTGCGCCGGTTCGATCACCAAACGCATTTCGGTGCTCGGCACCGAAGCAACGGTCCAGCGCGAATATACCCGTACTCTCATTCGCGATTACGCCGCCGATTGCAATGTGACGCTCGTCGGATCGAAAATGCTGGCGACATATGCGGAAGCGCAGATTGCCGGCACGCCGGTCAGCGATGCGTTGATCTCCACGGAAATCGAGCCTTGCTTTCGCGATGATGGCGCGCGCACCGATACGGTCGTGCTCGCCTGCACGCATTACCCGTTGCTGATCGAGCGATTTTCGGCGCTTGCGCCCTGGCCTGTAGCCTTCGTCGATCCGGCTCCGGCGATTGCGCGCCGCGTCAGTGATCTTCTCGGACCCGCCGCTTCCGCCGCGCCGCGCGGCACAACGCGAGCGGTATTCACCTCCGGTCGCGAGCCCCGAGCTGCACTGGCGAGCTTCGGCATTAGTGCCGTGCAACCGGCGCCGACCGAAGCCGGCTGACGATTTTTCGCGGCATCCCTGTTCCTTGCTGCACGGCGCGGCCAGGTTTACGCTTCCATCGCTGGGCATCTCGGGGGCATGCCAATGACCATCGCGGTTCAAAGCGAGCGCGCCTGGTACCTCAACCGCTGGAACCAGCTCGTGCTCGGAGTGATCGCCATGATGGCGATTTCCAGCCCGCAATACGTGTGGACGCTGTTCACCGGTCCGCTCAATCAAAAACTCGGAACGACGCTCGCGCAATTGCAGTGGACCTTCTCGCTGCTGATCATCCTGCAAACCTGGCTGTCGCCGTTCCAGGCTTATTTGGTCGACCGTTTCGGCCCGCGAATCCTGATCTCGATCGGCGCGCTGTTGTCCGGCGGGAGTTGGCTGCTCTCGGCGTATGTCGACGACATCTGGGCGCTCTATTTCACTTACGGCGTGCTCGGCGGATTCGGCACCGGCATCATCTACGTCGGCATCATCGGCTTGATGGTGCGCTGGTTTCCCGACCGCCGCGGTTTGGCGGCCGGACTCGGCGCCGCGGGTTATGGGTTCGGCGCATTCTTCACGAGCTTCCCGATCGACAGCATGATCAAGAGCTCGGGCTATGCGCACACCCTTCTGGTGTGGGGCATCATCCAGGCCGTCATCGGAGTTGCCGCCGCGCAATGGCTGCGCTTGCCTCCCGCCGATTTCTCGGTGCGAAATTCCGCGCCGACGACTGCCATCGCCACGCAGCAAACCACGCGCGACTACTCGCCGCGCGAAATGCTGCGAAATCCGATCTTTTATTTGCTGTTCGTGATGATGAGCCTGATGTCGACGTCGGGCTTGATGGTCACCTCGAATGTTGGCCCGTTCGCCAAGGAATTTGGCGTCGCAGATGTGCTGGTACTCGGCATGGCCGCCCTGCCGTTGTCGCTCACGCTGTCACGCGTGACCAATGGCCTTACTCGGCCGTTCTTCGGCTGGGTGTCCGACCGGATCGGCCGCGAGACCACCATGGCGCTCGCCTTCTCGCTGGAAGCCGTCGCCATCCTGATCTTGTTCGCCTTCATCGACCGGCCGGCGCTCTTTGTCATTCTCACCGGACTCGTCTTCTTTGGCTGGGGCGAGATCTTTTCTTTGTTCCCCTCGACGCTGACGGATACGTTCGGGTCGAAGTTTGCAGCGACCAATTACGGGTTTCTTTATATCGCCCAAGGCATCGGCTCGATCCTGGGCGGACCGGCGGCAGCCTTCCTCAAGCAGGCGACCGGGAGCTGGACAACGGTGTTCATCGTCGTCGCGCTGCTCGACATCGTGACCGCGGTTCTGGCGATAACCGTGCTGCGGAGCCTGCGGCGGGCTCATTTTGCCGGCGCCTGATTGGCCTTCTTAACCACCGTCCCTCGTTTGACAGTGCGGCGGTTTGCACCTAAATACCCGGCATGGCGCGGGTCCAAGGGGCCCGCGCTGTGTTTCGCGACCCGCGGTCGGCGCCGGCGCTTCGGCGGTTGACCTGTCGGTCCCGGCAATTCCGGGACAGAAGGAGGGCGCGATCCTCAACCTAGCGGCATGATCCCGGAAGGCGGTTTCGCGGTTTTCGGAAAGATGATGCCCAGACACGGCATGATGCCGAGAAGCGGTGTCCCGATTTTCGGAACAGATCGTGCCCCGACACGGCATGATCCCGAAAAGTGGTCTTCCGGTTTTCGGACCAAATCATGCCCAGACAACGAGGACGCGAATGACCAAGCGCCATCAGGCGAAGTACAAGATCGACCGCCGGCTGGGCCAGAACATTTGGGGCCGGCCGAAATCTCCTATCAACAAACGCGAGTATGGGCCGGGTCAACACGGCCAGCGCCGCAAAGGCAAGCTTTCCGATTACGGCGTGCAGCTTCGCGCCAAGCAGAAGCTCAAGGGCTACTACGCGAATATGTCGGAGCGGCACTTCCGCGGCATTTACGATGAAGCGCGGCGGCTCAAAGGCGACACCGGTGCGCATATGATCGCGCTGCTCGAACGCCGGCTCGATACCATCATCTATCGCGCGAAATTCGTTCCGACGGTGTTCGCGGCGCGGCAGTTCGTCAACCACGGCCACATCAAGGTCAACGGCAAGCGAGTCACCATCCCGAGCTTTCGGGTCAAGGTTGGCGACATGGTCGAGGTCAGGGATAAATCGAAGCAGCTCGCACTGGTGCTCGAGGCTACTGCGCTGGCCGAGCGCGATGTGCCCGATTACGTCGAAGTCGATCACTCAAAAATGACGGCGAAGCTGGCCCGCATTCCGGGGATGGGCGAGGTGCCCTACCCGGTGATGATGGAGCCACACCTCGTCGTCGAATACTACTCGCGCTGATCGGCCCCGGCTCGCCGGCCGGCAACATCCGCGATCGATTTTCGCCGCACTGATTCGCGTCGTGTTGCGCTGCGCTCGTGCGCGGGGCGAATCGCGCTGCATCGCGGCATGTCACGCAAAAACCGCCGGAATGTAAAAGTTATGCACTCCCTGTCGCGTAAACTTGAAATGACACTTCCCCATCACTAGCCTCTCCGCCGGCGATTTGTAGCAATTGATTGTTTGTTGCGCAGTGAGGGGCAGAAAAATAACTGACGGGGAGCACGTACATGGATGTGTTGCAAAGGGTGAAAGCCTGGATCGGGTCATTGACCGAAATCGGGCTGATGTTACTCGCGCTGGCGATCGTGGCTGCGCTTTTGGTCGGCGCTAACTTGCCGTTCTTCGGCAGCGTTACCGGCAACATCATGGCATTGGTCAAGAGCCTTGGTGACGCCGGACTCGTTGGACTGATCACGCTCGGCATTATCATCTGGCTGTTCTCGCAACGGCGAATGGCTTAAGCGGGAAAATCGGCTCACGTCGGGTGGCGTAACACCGCCGCCCGACGGTTGCGCGGCGCTGCCGCGCTAAGCTCCGCTCACCGAATTCGCAAAGAGCGCCGCCCAGACTTCTATCCGAGGGCGCGTTCCAGAGAGCGCGTCATGCTGGGGTATCTGCAAAAGGCCACGCAATATTTGTGGGCGTTCGTGGAGATCGGATTTCTCACGATCCTCGCGATCATGCTGATTTATTTGATTCTCGGTCAGGATTCCGGCGTGTTCGTTTCCGGCGTGGCCGACAATGTGGTCAAATTCGCCGGCGCCGTCCCAACCCAGAGCGTGGTCGGCATAGCAATCGTATTGGCGCTCATCTTCATGATCGCCAAGCGAAAGCCGAACCCTTAAATTTGCCGGAAGCGCGCCGGACCTTAAGGCCGCAGCGCTTAAGCCACCGCGCCTTCTTTGACGGGCACGCCCTTTTCCTTGAACAGCGATTGCAGCTCGCCCGCCTGGAACATCTCGCGGATGATATCGCAACCGCCGACGAACTCGCCTTTGACGTAAAGCTGGGGAATGGTCGGCCAATTGGAATAGGCCTTGATCCCGCCGCGCAGTTCGTCGTTCTCGAGCACGTTGAGGCCCTTATAGGGCACGCCGAGGTAGTCGAGAATCTGCACTACTTGCCCGGAGAACCCGCACATCGGGAATTGCGGCGTGCCTTTCATGAACAAGACCACGTCGTTCGACTTCACCTCACTACCGATGAATTTTTCGATGGACATCGCCGTCATTCCTTGTTGGCCCGCGGGCGGTTTATGCCTGACAATTTAAGCGCTACGGGTTACATATAGGTTGTGTCGGGGAAGTGCAAAGCCCAGGCAGAGTTCATGCCGCATTTCGCCTCCAGCCGCCGGATTTACCAAGATCGGCACGACACCCGCCGAAGGCGTGCGGAAAAACGAGCACGCGCGACCGGCATACTTGGAAACGATTTTCCCGCAAACCGGCCGGAGGCGAAACGGAAATCTCGCCGCAACACGCGTTATCCTTCCGGCGCGCCGGTTTGCAAAGCAAGCGCGTGCAGTTTACCGCCCATCTCGCCCTGGAGAGCGGCATAGACGATCTGGTGCTGCTGGACACGGGATTTGCCCCGGAACGATTCGGCGATGACCGTCGCCGCATAATGGTCGCCGTCGCCGGCGAGGTCGCGGATGGTTACCTCGGCGTCAGGGATGCTTGCCCGGATCAGCCGTTCGATATCGCCTGCGGCCATGGCCATGGCTTTTCTCCACTCGCCCGGGGGTGCGATTTGCGGCATACCAGAATGCGCCGCGGCGGAAAAGCCGGCACGATGCCGCGCGAGTTATCGCCAGAGCTCCCGGGTCGCAAGCTTCGCGCCTTGGGTAAGCGCTTCGAGTTTCGCCCATGCGATCTGCGGATGAATGCGACCGCCAAACCCGCAATCGGTACCGGCAATGACGTTTTCGCGGCCGACAACGTTGGCGTAGCGCACGATCCGATCTGCCACCACCTGCGGATGCTCGACGATGTTGGTCGCGTGGCTGACGACCCCCGGTATCAGCAGTTTGCCTTCTGGCAGCTTGACGTTTTGCCACACGCGCCATTCGTGCTCGTGGCGCACGTTGCCCGCTTCGACCGAATAAGCGCCGGCGTTCACGCTCAGCACCAGATCGACGATGTCTTGCAGCGGAATGTCGGTGGTGTGCGGGCCGTGCCAGCTTCCCCAGCAAATGTGATAGCGGATGCGGTCTTGCGGCAAACCGCGCAGCGCATGATTGAGCGCCTCCATGCGCGCGCGCTCGAATTTCTTGAACTCTCCGAGCGGCGGCTCGGGATCGATCATGTCCCAGTTGTCGGGCAGGCTGGGATCGTCGATCTGCAAAATAATTCCGGCGTCGGTAATCGCTTTATATTCGTTGCGCATCGCCTCGGCGGCGGCGAAGACGAATTCCTCTTCAATCGCGTAATGAAGGTTTTCGCCGCGCGCGAAACTGCCTGGCCCGATCGAGCACATGAAGCCTTCGTCGGTTCCGGCCGCCGCCATCGCTTTCTTCAAGTTGGCGATGTCGGCCGCGATCGCGGCGTGGCCGATATATTTCAGCGCCCCGTTGCAGACCGGACGCCGGCGCGTGCCAGTGCGGGCGGCGCTGCCGAGTAGTGCGCCGGTCGATTCCGGATCCTGGTAAAACTCACCAAACTTTCGAAAGTCGCGGCGATTGGCGACGGAGGTCAGCGTCATTTCGGCGACGCTCGATTTCTTGTGTTTCGAGACTGGAACAGTATCGGCGGGAACGAAACCGTCGAGACGCGCAAAGGCGTAATTCCACCAAACGCCGTAATCGTAGTTTGAAGCCATCGGCTTGCCGAACTCGCCATCGTCGGGAATATCGATACCGACGTCTCGCTGTTTGCGCACGACATCGGCGACCGCTTTGCCGAGAGTGTTGGCGTAAATGGCGTCGTCGAACTTCTCGCCCAGCGCACGTGCCCGGTTGAGCGCGAGAAGATCAGGCGGCCGCGACAGACTGCCGGAATGCGTGGTGATGATGCGATCGGTGCTGCGCTTCATTTGCCCATTATCCCTGGCGCCCGCCGCCGCGCGCGGCGCTGCTGTGAACCGGCCATATAGGTCGGCAGCCAACTCTCCGAGCGCTCGATGAGCGCTTCGAGCGGCAGCGGCCGCTCGTCACCGAGAGCGATAACCCGTCCGCCGGTCGCGCCGAGCCGGTTGATCGGAATCGAAGCTGCCTTGGCACGCCGCTCGATTTCGGTGTGATCTTTAGCGGTGACGATGTAGCGCGCCTGGTCTTCACCGTACCAGAACGCATAAGCGATCGCGCCGTGAGGCGCTTCGAGGACGGCGCCGACGCGCGAAGCCATGGCCATCTCAGCCAGCGCGACGAGAATTCCGCCGTCGGAGACATCGTGCACCGCCGTCACCAGGCCGTCGCCGATCAACTGACGGACGAACTCGGCATTGCGCCGCTCCGCCGCGAGATCCACGGGCGGCGGCGCGCCCTCCTCCCGGCCGCAGACCTCGCGCAGATAGAGCGATTGGCCAAGCCAGCCTTGCGTTGTGCCGACGAGAAGGATGGACTCACCCTCGGCCTTGAACGCAAGCGTCATCGACGTGGCGAAATCGTCGAGCAGACCGACACCGCCGATGGTCGGCGTCGGCAGGATCGCGCGGCCGTTGGTCTCGTTGTAGAGCGACACGTTGCCGGACACGATCGGGAAATCGAGAGCGCGCGCGGCCTCGCCGATGCCGCGAATGCAGCCGACCAATTGCCCCATGATCTCGGGCCGCTCCGGATTACCGAAATTGAGATTGTCGGTCAGCGCCAGCGGCTGCGCACCGACGGCGCTCAGGTTGCGATAGGCTTCGGCGACCGCCTGCTTGCCGCCTTCAAACGGATCGGCCTCGCAGTAGCGCGGCGTGACGTCCGAAGTTAGGGCCAGCGCTTTTGGGCCTTCGTTGATGCGGACCACGGCGGCGTCGCCACCCGGCCGCTGCACGGTGTTGCCGAGGATGACGTGGTCGTACTGCTCAAACACCCAGCGCTTTGAGCTAAGATCCGGCGAGCCGACAAGCTTCAGCAAAGCATCGGCGATGCCCATCGGCGGGGTGATTGAAGCCGCATCGATCACTGGTAGCTTCGTGCCTGTGGCGAACGGCCGCTCGTAGACCGGCGCCTCGTCGCCGAGCTCCTTGATCGGCAAGTCTGCCATGACCTTGCCGCCGTGCCGGATCAAAAAACGCTTGCTCGGCGTCGTCTTGCCGATCACCGCAAAATCCAGGCCCCATTTCCGGAAAATCGACTCTGCGAGCTTTTCTTTCTCGGGCCTGAGCACCATGAGCATGCGCTCCTGGCTTTCCGAGAGCATCATTTCGTAGGCGCTCATGCCGGTCTCGCGGCACGGCACTTTGTCGAGATCGAGCGTTACGCCGAGATCGCCTTTGGCGCCCATCTCGACCGCGGAGCATGTCAGACCGGCGGCGCCCATATCCTGAATGGCGATGACGCAATCCTGGGCCATGATTTCCAGGCACGCTTCGAGCAAAAGCTTTTCGGAAAACGGATCGCCGACCTGCACGGTCGGCCGCTTCTCTTCGGCATCGGCGCCGAATTCGGCCGACGCCATGCTGGCGCCGTGGATGCCATCGCGTCCGGTCTTGGAGCCGAGATAGACAATCGGCATGCCGACACCCGAGGCGGCGGAATAAAAGATTTTGTCCTTCTGCGCAATTCCCACGGCCATGGCGTTGACCAGGCAGTTGCCGTCATAGCGGGGATGGAAGCGCACCTCGCCGCCGACCGTCGGCACGCCGAATGAATTGCCGTAGCCGCCGATGCCGGCAACCACGCCGGCAACAAGGTGACGGGTTTTCGGACGATCGGGATCGCCGAATGAAAGCGCGTTGAGGCAAGCGATCGGCCGCGCGCCCATGGTGAAGACGTCGCGCAAGATACCGCCGACGCCGGTCGCCGCGCCCTGGTAGGGCTCGATGTAGCTCGGGTGGTTGTGGCTCTCCATCTTGAACACGACGGCGAGCCCGTCGCCGATGTCGATCACGCCGGCATTCTCGCCCGGGCCCTGGATGACCCACGGCGCCTTGGTCGGCAGCGTGCGCAGATGAACCCTTGAAGACTTATACGAGCAGTGCTCGTTCCACATCGCCGAGAAGATGCCCAGTTCGGTGAAACTCGGCTCGCGCCCGATCAGCTCGACGAGGCGCGCGTATTCTTCGGGCTTTAGTCCGTGTTCGGCAATCAGCTCAGGCGTGATGGCGGGCTCGTTTGAAGTCACGCCGCGCGCTCGAAATGATCCACCAGCCCGGCGAACAGGCCCCGCCCGTCGGTGCGGCCCATGGCGGCTTCGACGTGATTTTCCGGATGCGGCATCATGCCGAGCACATTGCCGCGCTCGTTGATAATCCCAGCGATGGCGTTGAGCGCGCCATTGTGATTCCAGTTCGGGTCGATCATGCCGTCGGGCGACGAATAGCGAAACACCACCCGGCCGTCGCCTTCGAGCCGGGCGATGGTTTCGCCGTCGGCGATGTAATTGCCCTCGCCGTGCGCGACCGGGACGCGGATCACCTGGCCGGCATTGTAACCGCGCGTAAAAGCCGTATCCGAGCGCTCGACCCGCAAATACACGTCGCGGCAGATGAAGCGAAGCTGCGCGTTGCGCATGAGCACGCCGGGCAATAGCCCCGCCTCGCACGCGATCTGAAAACCGTTGCAGACGGCAAGCACGAGGCCGCCTTTTTGCGCGAAGGTTCGCACCGCCGCCATGATCGGCGCGCGCGCGGCTATCGCCCCGCAGCGCAAATAATCGCCATAGGAGAAGCCGCCTGGAATGACGACAAGATCGGTGCCCGCGGGCAGCCCGGTGTCCGCGTGCCACACCATCGCCGGCTCGCGTCCTGACGTAAGCCGCAGCGCGCGCGCCATATCGCGCTCACGATTGATACCGGGAAAGACGAGAACGGCTGACTTCATTGCGCGTCCAATCGGACTTTGCTCATCCCGTCACTTCGATGCGGTAGTTTTCGATCACCGTATTAGCGAGGAGCTTTTCGGCGGCTTCCTTGAGCGCCGCCTCGGCGCCGGCGCGGTCGGCGCCTTCGATCTCGATGTCGAAGATCTTGCCCTGGCGCACGCTGGCGACGCCGTTAACGCCCAGCGAAAGCAGCGCCCCCTCGATGGCCTTGCCCTGCGGATCGAGGATGCCGGATTTAAGCGTCACTGTGACGCGTGCCTTCATGGCGATCTATTTCCGTCACGACCGGACCT
The DNA here is from genome assembly GCA_963753355.1 of uncultured Alphaproteobacteria bacterium. GTDB lineage: Bacteria > Pseudomonadota > Alphaproteobacteria > Rhizobiales > Xanthobacteraceae > BOG-931. Next base: position 14,319 of record CAVWBV010000010.1, on the reverse strand, counting down.
GCGCCGGCCATCACCCGGTACGTAAAAGACGCCGATGCCCGGTACAAGCCCACAGCCGGACCGGCCACTTCGGGCCGGACCCGGTTGGCCGGGCATCGCGTAAGTCACAGCGGGCGTTGTTGCCGGAGTTAGCCTTTGACCAGGATCGGGCCGGTGCCCTGCGGGCGCTCGCCCTCGCTCATGATCCCGAGGCGCTTGGCCACCTCGGTATAGGCCTCCAACAGCCCCCCGAGGTCGCGGCGGAAACGGTCCTTGTCGAGCTTCTCGCTCGACTTGATGTCCCACAGCCGGCACGAGTCCGGAGAAATCTCGTCGGCGACGACGATGCGCATCAAGTCATTTTCCCAAAGCCGGCCGGTTTCCATCTTGAAATCGACGAGACGGATGCCGACGCCGAGGAAAAGCCCGGACAGGAAGTCGTTGACGCGGATCGCGAGCGACATGACGTCGTCGATCTCCTGCGGCGTCGCCCAGCCAAAGGCGGTGATGTGCTCCTCCGACACCATCGGGTCATTGAGCTGGTCGTTCTTGTAATAGAACTCGATGATCGAGCGCGGCAGTTGCGTGCCTTCTTCGATGCCGAGCCGCTGCGATAGCGATCCGGCCGCGACGTTGCGCACCACCACCTCCAGCGGAATGATCTCGACTTCGCGGATCAGCTGCTCGCGCATGTTCAGCCGGCGAATAAAATGCGTGGGAACGCCGATGTCGTTGAGGTGCTGAAAGACGTACTCGGAAATCCGGTTATTCAGGACGCCCTTGCCTTCGATGACCTGATGCTTCTTGGCATTGAAGGCGGTTGCGTCGTCCTTGAAGTGTTGAATGAGAGTTCCCGGCTCGGGTCCTTCATAAAGGACCTTCGCCTTGCCTTCGTAGATGCGGCGACGGCGGCTCATCGGAGTGTACCGTGGCTTGGTGAAGTCCATGGATGCCGTGGCTCCAGTTCTGATATCGAGGTCCGCGGCGGCGGTGACGGGCGTGCGACTCAAAACGCTGCCCCTCCGCTCGACAAAGCTAGCTGAACGCGAAGCGGAGTACAATTGACATAGACCCGCGCGGGCGCTGCCGCAACGACGATGTTTCTCCAGCCGACCGGTTGCCTTGACGGCATAGCCTCGATATGCAAGGCGCGAACGCTCCGCGCGGTTCCGCGGCAGTAGCGGCAAGCATCAAGGCGATCACAATGACCACGTTCGACAAGCGCGAGGAAGGTTTCGAGCAGCAATTCGCTCATGACGAGGAGCTTCGTTTCAAGGCGACCGCCCGCCGCAACAAGCTTCTTGGCCATTGGGCGGCGGAGAAACTCGGGCTTCAAGGCCCCGAGGCCGACAGCTATGCGCTTGCGCTCGTTATGAGTGACGTCGACGTCGGCGCGCACGATGTAGCGAGCAGGATTCGCAAGGACTTTGACGCCAAAGGCGTCGCGCAATCGGACCATCAAATCGGCCGGATGATGACAGAGCTGATGGCGAAGGCGATCGACGACATCAAGGCAGGTAAATAGCCGCGACCTGGCGCCAACCGATCATTCGAAGTTGCTTTAAATCATGGCCATTGAAGCTTTCACCCTCGCCCGTCGCCTGCGCGCGGGAGAAATCATATTCAGCGGCTGGTGCAGCCTGCCGTATCCGATTGTCGCCGAAACTCTCGGCCGTGAAGGATTTCCCGCGGTTACGCTCGAAGGTCAGCACGGCCTCTGGGACGTAAGTTCGCTGCTGACCGGCATAGCCGCGGTCCGGCAGGCAGGCTCGGCACCGATAGTACGAGTGCCGGTCGGCGACTTTGCGCTCGTTTCCCGCGCGCTCGATTTCGGCGCCGAAGGCATCGTCGCCCCGATGATCAATACGGCGGCCGACGCGCGGGCTTTCGCCGCTGCGGCGAAATTCCCGCCGGTCGGCGAGCGAAGCTGGGGGCCGCACCGGGCGACTGCGCTCGCCGGCCTTGCCGACCAAACGGTCTACCTGCGCGAGGCCAACGATCATGTTGTCACGCTCGCGATGATCGAAACCCGCACAGCGCTCGAAAATCTCGAGGCAATCCTCGACACGCCCGGGATCGACGGATTGTTTCTCGGACCTTCGGATCTTTCGATCGCACTTTCGGGCGGCAAATCGCTCGATCCGCTGTCGGCCGAGGTCGAGCGCGAAATCGATCGCATGGTCAAAGCCGCGGACGCCGCCGGAAAAATTCCCGGCGTTTTTTGTCACACCGCCGAACGCGCGGCCGCGCTCGCCAGGCGCGGCGTGCGCTTTCTCGCGGTATCGAGCGACATCGGCATGCTACGCGCCGGCGCTGCCGCAGCGCTCAAGGTCGTCAAAGGCTGACCGCCCACGCGAGTTTATCGAGCGCAGCGGGCACATCCGCCGCAATCTCCGCCTCTTTAATTTCGATCACGCGGTAGCCGCGTTCGACAAGCCACGCGCGTTTGTTGGCGCGCTCGGTCACAGCGGCGGCGGCCTCCTGCGCCGGCAAGAGATCGAGCACGACTTTGAGCGGAAACGACACGAAGTCGCAGATGTGCGGCCCGATCGGCGTCTGGCGCTTGAAGCCGCGGCCGGCAAAGCGGCGGTCGTTGACCAGCGCCTGCCACAGCGCGCGTTCGGCATCCGTCGGATTGCGGCGCAGAAGCCGCGCCAGCCCGCGCACCGGGCCGCGCTCGCCCGGCACGCGGCCGCCATCGTGCTCGGCCAGGAGCGCGCGCAATAACTCCGCCTCCTCGCCGTCAAGCACGCCGCCGCGCGCCGGGCCCTTGCGGCCTTCGACCAGCGCCATGATCACGCCATGCAGCGTCTGAATGTCCTGCCGCGTCGGCGCCATGCGGGTGAAAATATTGCGCAGGTTGATCTGCATGGTGTCACGTTTGTCCGGCGGGCGGAAAAATTCGACTTTTTCCAGTTCGCGTTCCAGCGAACCGAAGAAGGACAAAAGCTGCTCCTTGGGCGCCGGCGCGGACTTCTCCGGCATCGTAAATGGCAGTGCGCCGCCGCTTACCGCCTTGAACCACTCGTAACCAACGATCACCACCGCTTGCGCGAGATTAAGCGAGGCAAAAGCCGGATTGACCGGCAGCGTGAGAATGCGGTCGGCGAGCGCAACCTCGTCATTTTCCAGTCCGTTGCGCTCGCGGCCGAAAAGGATGCCGACGGTTTCGCCCGCGGCGACGCGCGGCGCCATCAGTGCTGCCGCTTCGGCGGCACCGACGACAGGCTTGGCCTGGTCGTGGGCGCGCGCAGTCGTGGCCAGAACAAAACTGCAATCGGCGATGGCAGCGTCGAGGCTGTCGTGGATTTCGGCGCTGTCGAGGACGCGGTCGGCGCCGGCCGCCATCATGCGCGCCTTGTCGTTCGGCCAGTGCGGCTTTGGCGCCACCAAGCGCAGCCGCGACAGACCGAAATTGGCCATGCCGCGCGCACAGGCTCCGATGTTCTCGGCGAGCTGTGGTTCGACCAGCACGACGATCGGGCATGGCGGCGTCAGCCAACGCTTGGTCTTGTCGGTTCCGGCACCGGGCATGGCGCCTCTAATGCACCGCTGTCCCGGCTTCGTCGAGGCGTCCCTGGTACGGCCGGCGCTCTTTGGCGCGCTGGCCGCGGCAGATGTTCTTAAGCGCACGCCATTCGGTAAAACCCGGCGGTCACGAGTTCGAGAAACGCACCACGCCGCACCAGCCGGATGAAATCTATTCGCTCTCCGGTAAAGACCACACGGGCGGATCGTCCGGGCACGGGTTTGGCAAGCGTGGAGTCGTCCATCCGGCGGTTCGCTGCTGTCACGGCCGCCCAAGGCGGCTTTCGGATCGAGGCGCAGGGCTTGATGCCGACGCATAATGCTGGATGGGCACCGGCGCAGAAATTACGCGGTTTCGCCGAAGCCCGCCAGCGGAGCGCACTGTGCGCTTTCTCAGCCCGTTCGCGAATGCTATACGGCGCGCGCCGAACCCCCCGTCAGTCGAATTCCCGGTTGGCGGCCTCCGCGCCAAGAACAATTCATCGAGGGCCCAAGGGAGCCAAGAGGAGCGATTCCCCGCCCCTGCCGATGTTCAGTTTCGGTGGGCCCACAAGTACGGCGATCATAGGTGCAAGCATGCCAAATCTCGAGATCATGTGGACAAAGGTCGATGAAGCCCCGGCGCTCGCGACCTACTCCCTGCTGCCAATCGTCGAAGCCTTCGTGGGCGCGGCGGGCGTGTCGGTGAAGCTGAAGGACATCTCGCTCGCCGGCCGCATCCTTGCCAGCTTCCCCGAGAAGCTCACGCCTGCGCAACATATCAATGACGAACTCACCGAACTCGGCAAGCTCGCGACGCGGCCCGAAGCCAACATCATGAAGCTGCCGAACATCTCCGCCTCGATTCCGCAGCTCAAGGCCGCGATCAAGGAGCTGCAAGGCAAGGGCTACGACATTCCGGACTATCCCGACAACGCCGCGACGGAAGCCGAGAAAGACATCAAGTCTCGCTACGCCAGGGTGTTCGGCAGCGTCGTCAACCCGGTACTGCGCGAGGGAAACTCCGATCGCCGCGCGGCCGGCGCCGTCAAGCAATACGCCCGCAACAATCCGCACAAGATGGGCGCCTGGAGCCCCACCTCAAAATCGCACGTGGCGTACATGTCGGGCGGCGACTTCTACGGCTCGGAAGTCTCGACCACGGTCGTTGCGGCGACCAACGCCCGCATCGAGCTTCACGGCACCGACGGCGCCGTCACGGTGCTGAAGGCGAAGACCCCGCTACAGGCCGGCGAAATCATCGACGCGGCGGTGATGAGCCGCAAAGCGCTGCGCGCCTTCTTCGCCGAACAGATCGAAGCCGCCAAGAAGGAAGGCGTACTGTTCTCTCTCCACGTGAAAGCGACCATGATGAAGATCTCCGATCCCATCGTGTTCGGTCATGCGGTTTCCGTCTTCTTCGCCGATGTGATCGCGAAGCACGCCGCCACGCTGAAGCGTCTCGGGGTCAATCTCAACAATGGCCTCGGCGATCTGTTGGGCAAGATCGAGACGCTGCCGGCCGCCGAGAAAGAAGCCATCGAGGCCGACATCGCTGCCGAATACGTGAAACGACCAGGCCTCGCCATGGTCAACTCCGACAAAGGGATCACCAACCTGAACGTGCCCTCGGACGTGATCATCGACGCTTCAATCCCAGCGATGATCCGTGAGTCCGGCCGCATGTGGGGCGCCGACGGAAAGCTGCACGACGTCCTAGCCGCCATCCCTGACCGCAGCTACGCGAGGATGTATCAGGCGGTCATCGACGACTGTAAGGCCCATGGCGCGTTCGATCCCAAAACCATGGGCTCGGTTTCGAACGTGGGCTTGATGGCGCAGGCCGCCGAGGAGTACGGCTCGCACGACAAGACTTTCGAAATTCCAGCAGGCGGAACGGTCCGCGTCGTCGCCGACGACGGCAAGGTACTGCTCGAGCGTCCAGTAGAGACCGGCGACATCTTCCGGATGTGCGAACTGCGAGACGCCCCGGTACAGGATTGGGTCAAGCTTGGTGTGCGCCGCGCGCGCCTCACCGGTACGCCTGCGGTGTTCTGGCTTGACGCCAACCGCGCGCACGACGCCCAAGTCATCGCCAAAGTCGAGAGGTACCTGAAGGATCAAGACACAACCGGACTCGACATCCGCATTCTGCCGCCAGTCGAGGCGATCAAATTTTCACTCGAGCGCATCCGCAAGGGGCAGGACACAATCTCCGTGACCGGCAATGTGCTGCGCGACTATCTGACCGACTTGTTTCCAATCATGGAGCTTGGCACCTCGGCCAAAATGCTGTCGATCGTTCCGCTGATGGCGGGCGGCGGTATGTTCGAAACCGGCGCCGGCGGCTCGGCGCCCAAGCACGTGGAGCAGTTTCAACAGCAGGACTATCTGCGCTGGGATTCACTCGGCGAGTTTCTCGCGCTGGGCGCTTCCCTCGAACATCTGGCGCAGACCTACAAGAACGCCAAGGCGCAAGTTCTTGCTGAGACGCTCGATCAGGCCATCGGCAAGATCCTCGAGTTCAACCGCTCTCCGGCGCGCAAGGTCGGGCAAATCGACAATCGTGGCAGCCATTTCTACCTCGCGCTGTATTGGGCACAGGCGCTGGCGAGCCAGACCAAAGACGCGGAGCTGCAAGCCCGCTTCAAGCCGCTCGCCGAAACGCTCAGCAGGAACGAAGCCAAGATCAATAGCGAGCTGATCGGCGCGCAGGGCAAGCCGGTCGACATGGGCGGCTACTACCTGCCCGATCCAGCCAAAACGTCGGCCGCTATGCGGCCGAGTGCTACGCTCAACGCCGCGATCGCCGCGTTCTGACGCCAAACCCGCAGCCGACCGCGCTGCAAACGGGACTGAAGCTAGATGGCGAAGATCAAAGTGGCCAATCCGGTGGTCGAGATCGACGGCGACGAGATGACCCGGATCATCTGGCAATTGATCAAGGACAAACTGATTCACCCCTACCTCGACATTGATCTCAAATATTTCGATCTCGGCATCGGAAAGCGCGACGAAACCCGCGACCAGATCACCATCGAGGCCGCGGAAGCGATCAAGCTTTATGGCGTCGGGGTGAAATGCGCGACCATCACGCCGGACGAGGCGCGGGTGCGGGAGTTCAATCTTCATGAGATGTACCGCTCGCCTAACGGCACCATCCGCAACATTCTAGGCGGCGTGATCTTCCGCGAACCGATCATCTGCAGGAACGTGCCTCGGCTCGTTCCCGGCTGGACCAAGCCGATCATCATCGGCCGCCACGCCTACGGCGACCAATACCGCGCCACCGATTTCCGCGTCCCCGGCAAGGGCAAGCTGTTTCTGACGTTCATCGGCGAGGAAGGCGAAGAGATCAAACGCGAAGTCTTTCAGTTCCCGGGACCCGGCGTCGCCATGGCGATGTACAATCTCGATCACTCGATCCGCGATTTCGCGCGCGCTTCGATGAATTACGCGCTGAACCGCAACTTTCCGCTCTACCTTTCGACCAAGAACACCATCGTCAAAGTCTACGACGGGCGCTTCAAGGACATCTTCCAGGAAATCTATGACAAGGAATTCCGGGCCGAGTTCGAGAACAAGGGATTGTTCTACGAGCATCGCCTGATCGACGACATGGTCGCGGCGGCGCTCAAATGGTCGGGCGGCTACGTCTGGGCGTGCAAGAACTATGACGGCGACGTGCAGTCTGACACGGTGGCGCAAGGCTACGGCTCGCTCGGGCTGATGACGTCGGTGCTGACGACGCCGGACGGCAAGATCGTCGAAGCCGAGGCGGCGCATGGCACCGTGACGCGGCACTACCGCGAGCACGAGAAGGGCCGGGAGACCTCGACCAATTCCATTGCTTCGATTTTCGCCTGGGCGCGCGGGCTCGCGCATCGCGCCAAACTCGACGACAATCCGGAACTCGCGAAATTTGCCGACACTCTCGAGAAGGTAACGGTCGGCACGGTTGAAGCGGGCTTCATGACCAAGGACCTTGCGCTGCTGGTCGGACCCGAGCAGAAATGGCTCAGCACCACGGGCTTTCTCGACAAGGTCGACGAGAATTTGCGAAAGGCAATGGCATGAGCGGACGCATCGGGACGGATATCAAGCGCGCGGCATTCGCGCCGCTTCTGGCCGCCGCGACGATGTTCCCTGTTTTCGCAGCGGCGGAGCAGATGCAGATTCCCGCGGCAATCGCTGCGGCGGACCAGAAAGCGATTGTCACGCTCCATGCCGAAGGTGCTCAACTCTACGAGTGCAAGGAATCAAGTGGCAAACTCGCATGGGCCTTCCGCGAGCCGATCGCGGCGCTGATGCAGGACGGCCGTACCGTGGGTCGCCATTACGCTGGTCCCACGTGGGAGGGCTCTGACGCTGGGGCAGTAGTTGGCAAAGTCACTGCATCCGCGCCTGGCGCTACCGCCGATGACGTCGCCTGGCTTAAGCTCGACGTCGTCGACCGGCGCGGCAGCGGAATGCTCTCCTCTGCAACGACGATACAGCGCATTAACACCCATGGCGGCGCGCTGTCCGGGCCGTGCAGCGACCGCGGCGCGTTGCGTCCTGTTCCCTACTCCGCCGACTACGTCTTTCTGCGCAAAGCCGGCTGAGGTCTCTTGAGGGCGGCGCGTGTCTGGCGCTCTCTCTTCGCCAGCATTATTTCCCGCTCATGATCAAACAGGCGCCCAAACAGCTCGGCACCATTGCGGCCGTCGCGGTGCTTCTGGTCTTGCTTGCCGCGGCGCTGTGGTACGCCGCGAGCGCCTTCGTGGTTGGCGGCCCGCCGATGCCGACTATCGGTTACGTCGCTATGGCGGGCGGAATTATCATCTCGCTTGCGGTGGGCTTCGTCTTAATGGGGCTGCTGTTCTACTCGAGCCGCCACGGTTACGACGAGCCCGAACATTCCGACCCCGAGGATCGGCCGTAAGCTCGCGTCATTGCGAGCCAACGGGTCCGGCCCGAAATGGCCGGCCCGATGACACGCTCCGCGAACCAATCCAGTTCAGGCATTCTGGATTGCTTTCTAGCCGTCCTTCTCGCAATGACGCAACGCACCGACAGCTCAATGCTTCTTCCCGGCGGGCGTTGGGGTGAGGGGCGCTTGCCGTGGGGACGGCGGGGGACGCCGCCCCTCACCCCTTCCCGCGGGGAGGGTGAAATCATGTTGACTGGGCCACAAGAGTGCTCCCCCTCTCCCCAGTCGGGAGAGGTGAACCACGGGAGCCGAGGACGCCCTACCCTTCGGCGGCGTCGTCTTCGTCTGGGGTTTCATCGCCGGCGAGAATCCGCTCGGCAATGAGACCGGAGTTCTGTCTGATCGCCGCTTCGATCTTGGCGGCGACGTCGGGGTTGGCCTTGAGAAAGCCTTTGGCGTTTTCACGGCCTTGGCCGATCCTTTGGCTGTCATAGGAAAACCAGGAGCCGGATTTTTCCACCACGCCCGCCTTGACGCCGAGATCGATCAATTCGCCATTCTTGGAAACGCCCTCGCCGTACATGATGTCGAACTCGACCTGCTTGAACGGCGGCGCGAGCTTGTTCTTGACGACTTTCACCCGCGTCTGATTGCCGACCACCTCGTCGCGTTCCTTGATCGCGCCGATCCTGCGAATGTCGAGGCGGACGGAGGCGTAGAATTTGAGCGCTTGCCCACCGCTGGTCGTTTCCGGCGAGCCGTACATGACGCCAATCTTCATTCGGATCTGGTTGATGAAGATGACCATGGTGTTGGAGCGGTTGATCGAGGCGGTGAGCTTGCGCAAAGCCTGGCTCATCAGCCGCGCCTGCAGGCCGGGCTGCTGGTCGCCCATCTCGCCTTCGAGTTCGGCGCGCGGCACCAGGGCCGCCACCGAATCGATGACGAGCACGTCTACGGCGCCGGAGCGAACGAGCGTATCGGCGATTTCCAGCGCCTGTTCGCCGGCATCGGGTTGCGAGATCAACAGATCGTCGACATTGACGCCGAGCTTGCGCGCATAAATCGGATCGAGTGCATGTTCGGCATCGACGAATGCGCAGATGCCGCCCTTCTTCTGCGCTTCGGCGACGCAATGCAGCGCCAGCGTAGTCTTGCCCGAGGATTCCGGCCCGTAGATTTCCACCACGCGGCCACGCGGCAACCCGCCGACGCCGAGCGCGATGTCGAGCCCGAGCGAGCCGGTGGAAACGGTCTCGATATCGAGCGCGCCCGATTTCTTGCCGAGCCGCATGATCGAGCCCTTGCCGAAATTGCGCTCGATCTGCGACAGCGCGGCATCAAGGGCCTTTGATTTATCCATGGACGATCCTTCGACGAGACGAAGCGCGGCGCTCATGTGTTTGCTCCTTATGGTCGGGATTCGGAAGGCCGGCAACGCGAGGAAGAACACGCCCTCATCGCCCGCGCTGGCCTTAATTCCCCAACGGAAGCCGGCATTGTACACGATTTGTTCTGGTTGGCAAGATGTTCTTTATTTGTACCGAACGTGTGTGCGGGTACTGGCCCCTTTCCCACATCGACTGGTCCCTTTTGAAATGAGCCTCTGGTCCCTTTTGAAAAACCGCAAAGCTGCTATCTTGTTTTGGGCAACCTAGAGATGCAGGTTCGGGCACCTGTAGTCCAAGCCCCATTCTTGGAGAATGGATATGCGTTTAAAGGTAATGCGTGATCTTGATGGATGTTACGTTTTGACTGCGACCATCACAAACGAAGTCGGGCAATTCGGCTTTTGGTTCAGTGATTACCGCTACATCAGCGAAGCTGATGCTTGGCATTCTCCTGACAGACCAAGCTAAGGTTTCGCCCGAATCATAGCGACAACGAGAAATACGAAGACCGTGGGAAAAATTACAATCGCGGCCCATTGAGCCCATCTAAGTGGTAAGCCGCGCGTCCAAAAAGGCACCACTGCGAATCCGGCAGCAATTGCTGCCGAATAGATGATGTATCCAAGCCACCACCACTTCGGCTGATCGCTCATTTGCCTATTACAGCTACAACGAAGGCCGGCCTCAGTTGGCGGCCTCTTTCATTTTAGCTATCGTGTATTACAAGTTCACTTCGCGGCTCCTTCGGAGTCATCTTTGTAAATCAGCTTGAAACTTCCTTCGAGCAATTGCAGCCACAGCTTCCGTTCGCTTTCCGGCCATACGTCGCCCAACTCAGGAAGGCGAGCTAGCAAACCCTGAATAATCGGATCAATATTAGGTGGTTCGTCACCACCGTTCCCGCCGCCCCGATCATCAATCGGAGAAGAAGGTGGCGTTTCGTCCCGATGCGCTATTCCGGGTTTCACGAAACGCCCAGTGCTCGCGTCAATAAAACCCGCGTACTGCGCAGACTTCATAAAAGTCTGACGCGCACGTTCCTTTTGCTTTGGCGACACACCAAGCTCTTCCATTTGCCGTTCAATGGCCGGCGGAGGCGGCAGCGCGTTGCCTTTGTAGCGCTCGTACATCGCGCGAAACAATTCGACTTTTAAAAAAGCGGCGACACGGCTTGCGCGCTCGTTGCCGGAGCCGTCCAGTGCATCGCGGCCCAATTGGTCAGGGTGTCCGACCGCCGCTATTTTCGGTCAGGCCGAACATACGAGCGGCACCGATGCGGGTGCGAAAGGTGCCACCGGATGCACTCTGGCCCATCCAAGCCGCAAGCTCGCCCACCTCACATGAGGACCCGGCCTTGTCATGGATCGTTTGAGCTAGCTCGACCGCGTTTTCCAAATCCGCATATGGAAACTCGATTTCGGATCGGAAGCGCTTTCGCAATTGCTCTCTAAGGCTATTGGCTATGTCCGCGTTCTTATTGCCACTGTCTGCCATTGGTCGCTCCTGACCGTTATAGGTCGTCAGGCAGTATATATGGCACGGGTGCTGTTACGTGTCAAACTTTTTCTTGTTATCACTATTGACCGTGACAGGAAAATCCCTATTATGATCCCCATGCGCAACGCATTGACCCTGACGAAGAACACCCCACCCGCTTGGAGGCGGATGGGGCGTTTTTCGTTGTGCCGTGCGGGGATCGTCTAGTGGTCAAGGACGCGGTGGTTACATCACCGAAACGTCAGTTCGAACCTGGCTCCCTGCACCAATTAAGCGGGACCGTCACCGTTGGAGCGGCGGCGGCCCCTGATCGTCAACCTCGGGATTGCGGCCCCTCGGTATCCGACCGTAGCGAATATAGCAGCTATCGGCCTGATTTTCCATTCGGCGCTCGATCCCTCAACATGACGGATTGCGGCCCGCCATGAATATCCTTCCCGCGATCAAGCAAATTGAAATCATCGCCATGCTCTGTGAGGGCGTCGGCCAGCGTGCCGTGAGCCGCCTCACCGGCACCGACCGCAAGACGGTCGCTCGCCTAGCGCTGGCGATCGGCCGCGGCTGCGCCGAAATGCACGACCGCATGATGGTCGGACTTCACGTCCACCGGATCGAATGCGACGAGCTGTGGGCCTACGTCGGCCACAAGCGCAATCCGCAGAAGCAGGACCGAAGCGCCACCCGTCGCCCGTAATGGGCGACCAGTACACCTATGTCGCGCTCGCCTCCTCCACCCGCGCCATCATCGGCTATCTCACCGGCAAGCGCGACAGCGCGACTACGGACGAATTTATTCAGGACTTGCGCCAGCGCGTGATCGGCACGCCGGAAATTTCGACCGATGGCCTGCACTATTATAAGACCGCGATCCGCGAGGCTTTTGGCAAGCGTGCCGCGCATGGCGTCATCAACAAGACCTATTCGCGTAACCCACCTTAACGTAACGGAAGCGTCGCGCCGCTATTCGCCCGGCCCAAGTAGTAGCAGTAAGCGCGCGAGGTAGTAAGCGGCGAGCCAGACGCAAATTTCGACCAGCTACGTTGAACGCTCAGAATTTCACGCTGCGCATGGCGTCAAAGCGCTTCGCGCGATTGAGCAACGGCTTTCAGCAAAAAAATCGACTGCCACTTAGCGGCCGTTGCCCTTCATGTCGCGTTTTACAATCTCTGCCGCACGCATGAAGCGTTGCGGATGACGCCAGCGATGGCGCTCGGGATCACCGATCATGTTTGGTCGATTGCCGAGTTGATCGAGGCGGCCTTCAAGGCCGCGCCCCCGATCCCGACGCCGACACCATCGCAACGCCGCAAGTCGTTCCGGGTAATCGAAGGTCATAAAAGGTGAGCTCCTAAAAGGGAAAACGCCCAGTCGGGCTGACTGAGCGTTTTCTTACCTTACGGATGGACCCACGGTTTTCAACCGCTGGTATCCTGACCTTCCATATGCATGAGCCACCTTTTGACGGACAGCAAAGGGATGATCTCTGCGGTCGGTTCTGAGCTAAATAAGTTCACCAACTCTTAACGTCTAGGGCTGCTTTTACGCGGGCAGCAGGGGCTTGTAAATCCCTATCACCTCGCCTGGGGACACTCCCTGAACGGGTCGAAACTTAGTCGGCTGGTTGTATAGGAGAACTCGCGTCTCCCCATCTAGTTCAATGCGGGCGGACTGTCACATCGGTTAAGGATTTCAATATCGAATTGCTCAACGATCCGGCGTGTTCTCATCGATTGAGTTTCGCCGACCTTTAGCCAAACTATAAATTCCCAATAAAAGAGTATAGATTGACCCGGTGCAATATCGATGACCGCCTCGTAGTAAAACCATACGATCTATAATCAAAGGATTTGCCACCAATTCTGTATCGCCTACCTTTATCGAGAGCACTCGTCCAATTTCCGCTGAGCATTTTTTCGAATTTGTCTGGTTTACTGTCATATCTATAGAACTTAATAATATGCAAAATAGATGTGAATAGTATAACTAGTTTTTATCTGCTTTGTACGCCTATACTATCAAAAATAATCTATAGCGTGTCCGACACTGCGTAACAGCAAGTCTACTAATAGCACCTTGGCTTCATACAACGCAAGATCTCGACAATAATACCTTATCTCCTCTATCCCCTCACATCTAACCCATAAACCACCAACAAAAAAAATAACCCACACCAACCCAAACTCACGAACATCATCGTAAACCCATCGATACCCACCCATAAACAAAAACAACCTTATACCAACCACAAACCACCCACACAATAAACCTCTTAAACACCAATCTCGAACTCTACACCCCCACACACCTCCCACCACGTCATCACCCCCCAACACTATGTTTCACTATAACTTAATACACCCAACGATTTTGTTCAATCCGGTCCATATAGACATCGCGCTTCATAACCATACCTGGGGTACCGGCCTGTTTCCGAATGGCGTGGTTCCTTTTTAAAGGGTGGTGTGGTCCCCTTTTATTGCGGGGGGACATATTTTTGAGTTGTGTACGCTATCGTTCCGCTTGCCTGCGTGGTTCTGTGAAATGATGGAGCACTATGCCGGCATATCGCGTTTTTGTGCTGTCCACCCCCGACGACAAAATCGAGGGCACGCACACCATTTTCTGCGATTCCGATTCGGAAGCTATCGGCCGTGCAGCAGAACATCTGCAAGACGACCACCTGGTTGAAATCTGGCAGAACGCGCGAGTAGTCAGGCGCTTGCGCCCTCAGGGCGCAAGGTAGCCGCCTCATGTGTGGATGGCCCCCAACTCGCAAGAGTTTTCTTCGTGAGGAACACAGGTCGCTTGCAGTCATGTGTCCGGCCTTTCGATGCGGCCTTACTCGACCGCCGGCCTTGATGGTTTCCGCGGATCGAGGCCTTATCAGTTGGTCGGGATTGGAGTCCCGCTGAGGCGGTCAGGCTTCTCTCGATTTGGCGGGTGACCGAATGTGCCATCACGTTGTTCACTCTCGCAAGCTTGCGACACGCCGCGGCTTCAGCAAGTCACGCTGCTGCTGCTACGTGTCGGTAG
>CAVWBV010000009.1:0-91382 GCA_963753355.1 uncultured Alphaproteobacteria bacterium | reverse complement strand
CGGGAATCGAACCCGTGTTTCAGCCTTGAGAGGGCCGCGTCCTAGACCGCTAGACGAAGGGAGCCTGCAAATCGAATAAACCCGCGGCGGCGGACGCGCAAGCGAGGTTTTGCCGCCATAGTCTCCTGCCGGTCCGCTGTTTTTGGCTCAGCGGTTGGCGAAATGCGATTGCGCGGCGTGCGCGCCGGCGATGCGGCCGAAGGTCAAAGAGCGCAACACGGACGTCCCGGCCGGGTACTCATGATAAAATAGCCCGACGATCTCGCCCGCGGCATATAAACCCGGCAGCGGCACGCCGTTTCCAGTCACCACACGCGCATCGCTATCGGTGCGAATTCCGCCGTAGGTGAAACAGATCGCCGACGTCATCGGGTAGGCGAAATAGGGCGGCTTCTCGATCGGGTAGGCCCAATTGGATTTGTCCGGACGAAGTCCGCGAGTCCGCTTGCCGTCGCGGCGCTGCGGATCAAATTCGCCGGGCTCGATCGCGGAATTGTATTCCGCGACGGTGCGCACCAGACGTTCGGGATCAAGACCCAAAAGCTTTGCCAATTCGGGCAGCGTTGCGGCTTCGAGCGGCGGCTTGTCGGAATCGAACAGAACCATAATGCCCTTGTGGGTGGTGATTGTCTGGTCGGCGATGAAAAACGCGGTTTGGTTTTGGTTGCGCCAGACTTCGAAGGCGATGAGCTCGAAAGTTTCCTCGAATGTGCCGCAGCCTTCGTCATAGAAGCGCTCGGCACGTTCGTTGACGACGATGCCGAACGGATGAGCGTAGATGTAAGCATCGGGCTTCGACGTGCGGCGGTCGACGAGCTCGGTGTGCAGCATGTCGAACTGTCCCGATGTGCCGGCGCCGATCTCCATCGCCATTGTGATGCCCGCGCCTTGATTGAACGCCAATCCGGGCGCGAGCAATGGCAGATCGCACGCGTTGGCGCCGAGATAACGCGTCAGCATCTCCTTATTGCCCTCGAAGCCGCCGCAGGCGAGCGTGACCGCGCGCGCGTTGAGCGTGCGCAAAAGGCCGTCCTCGCCGCGGACCACGACACCCTCGACGCGGCCGTCGTCGGCGAGACTGAGCCGGACCGCCTCGGTGCGATACAGAACGTCGGCGGCGCCGGTTTTCTCGAGCGAACTCGCCAACGCCTCGACAATCGCCTTGCCGCCGCCATCGGGCGTGATCTCGTGCTCGACGCCCATGGCCACCGGCGGCCCGAAATGCAGCAGCTTGACGCCGTGCGCTTCCAGGAGCCGCAGCGTCTCGGGGACCTCGCGCTCCAGCACGCGGCAATAGTCGAGGTCCGCAAGCCCCTTGGACAGCTTGCCGACCTTGGCGACGAATAGAGGGTCGAGGCTGAAGTCTTCACGGGCTCGAAAGCGCGCAGTGGTCCAGCGCGTTGCGCCACCGCGCTGCTCGGCAGGTGCGCTTTCGAGCACGGCAACCCGCGGCTTGCGCCCTTGCTCCTTGGCCGCCGCGATGTAGCTCAGGGCGGCGGATAGCCCGGCCGCGCCGCAGCCAATAACAATGAAATCGTAGCTGTCCGTAGCGGCCATTAACTTCCTCCCTGATGTCTTTGTTGTTTGGCTAAAGCTTGGCGGGCGCGCAGTCTCGCTTGCCGATCTTGTCATATCTCCGACGTCGGGAGCGAGTCCTTACGGCGCGGTCACAAACCGCACCCGTCCGGTTTCCTTGAGCGTTTTGAGGTCGAAGGTGCGGATTTCGGTCGCGCCGGCGATCTCGAGGGTAACGACAAGCGAGTCACCGGCGACGGAATTGGCGACAACCCGCGCGCCCTTCGGCAGCGTGATAATGCTTTCCGCCGGCGGCAGCCCGTTGTTACCGGCGCGAAAAACGCGATAACCGATAACAGTCAGCACGGCGGCAATGGCGACGAGCGTGGTCAACCCCGATATGATCATCAAAAGACGAATCCGCGCCATGACCGGCGCCGTTGCCGCGTCACCTTCGGAAGTTTGGCGCGCGGCAGGGTCTCTCTCGTCTTCACCGCGGCCGCGCTCGATGGCGGCCACTGAAAGCTTGCTCATTCGCATCCCTGCATCCATTGCCAATGCCCGCAACCACGACGCGTAAATCGATCCAGATCCCCGACGACCAAACGGGGCAACGCCTTGACCGCGTGCTGGCTGCGCATGTCGCCGAGCTGTCGCGCAGCCGGCTCAAAGCATTGATCGAAGCCGGAGTGGTGACAGTCGACGGCGCGACGATCCGCGATCCGAGCCATCGCGTCAAATCGGGCGGGGCGATCGTGGTCGACATTCCGCCGCCGCAACCGGCGGCGCCTGCGGCGGAAGCCATACCGCTCAACGTCGTTTACGAGGATGCCGACATCATCGTCATCGACAAACCGAGGGGGCTTGTCGTGCATCCGGCCGCCGGCCATTGGAGCGGCACACTGGTCAACGCCTTGATCGCCCACTGCGGCGAAAGCCTCTCCGGCATCGGCGGCGAGAAGCGGCCGGGCATCGTCCACCGGCTCGACAAGGACACCAGCGGCCTCATGGTCGTGGCCAAGAACGACCGCGCTCATCGGCGCTTGGCGGCCCAGTTTGCCGCTCATGGACGCGACGGCCGCGCCTTCGAGCGCGGCTACCTCGCCTTTGTCTGGGGGGCTCCGGACCGGCCGCGCGGCAAAATCGACCGCCCGATCGACCGGCACAAGGGTGTCCGGACCCGGATGGCGGTCCAGCCAGGGGGCCGCGAAGCCGTGACCCATTGGCAGCTCCTGGAACGGTTTGGTGGATCGAAAGGACCCAAGAAGAAGAGCGGGAAAGCCGATTCGGCGGCAAGCATGCTGGCATGCACGCTTGAAACCGGCCGGACGCATCAAATCCGCGTCCATTTAGCCTCGATCGGCCACCCTATTCTCGGTGATGCGGTTTACGGACCGGGATTCCTTAGCAAGGCGGCCTTATTGCCCGAATCGGCCCAATCGGCGCTGGCGGACCTTGGCAGACAGGCCCTTCATGCCCATATACTGGCTTTCGAGCACCCAGTTACCGGGAAATTGATGCGGTTCCACTCGGAACTGCCGCCTGCCCTTGCCCGTTTGCATGGTAAGCTGGCGGCCTCAAAGGCTGATTTTAGCGAAAAATAGAGGCAAGTTCGTAAGGCGTGGTTTCGCCTAACGAGCGACATCAAGACAGCATCGCGCCGAAGTGATGCCTCTACGCTACCGCTGACCCGGCCGAACCGTGTATGCTGCACGTGCGAGATAACCTTGCGCCGTCGGCTTGGGAAGCGGCGGCGAACTGCCTGCCGCCTCCGCGGGGGTGAAATTTTAGGAGGGCGCTTATGGCCCACACTGCTGCCTTACCGGTTATGTCGGGTGAAACCGGCCTGACAAGATATTTGGAAGAAATCCGCCGGTTCCCGATGCTGGAACCGCAGGAAGAATACATGCTGGCCAAGAGTTGGCGCGAGCACGGCGATCGCGACGCGGCCCATAGACTTGTTACCAGCCATTTGCGGCTCGTCGCCAAGATCGCGATGGGCTACCGCGGCTACGGCCTGCCGATTTCGGAAGTCATTTCCGAAGGCAATGTAGGCCTGATGCAGGCCGTGAAGCGCTTCGAGCCGGAAAAGGGATTCCGCTTGGCCACGTACGCTATGTGGTGGATCAAGGCGGCTATCCAGGAATACATCCTGCGCTCGTGGTCGCTCGTGAAGATGGGCACCACCGCCAACCAGAAGAAGCTCTTCTTCAACCTGCGCAAAGCCAAGAGTCGGATTTCCGCTCTCGAAGAGGGCGACATGCGGCCGGACCAGGTCAAGCTCATCGCCAAGCGCCTCGGCGTGACCGAGCAGGATGTCGTCGACATGAACCGCCGGCTTGGCGGCGACGCGTCGCTTAACGCGCCGATCCGCGACGACGGCGACTCAGGCGAATGGATGGATTGGCTGGTCGACGATAGCGCCAGCCAGGAAAGCCGGCTCGCCGAATCCGAGCAGTCGGAGAACCGCCACAAGGCGCTGGGCGAGGCGCTAAGCGTGCTCAACGACCGCGAACGCCGCATCTTCGAGGCGCGGCGGCTTGCCGATGAGCCAATCACCTTGGAAGAGCTCGCCGACGAATTTGGCGTGTCGCGCGAGCGCGTCCGCCAGATCGAAGTGCGCGCCTTCGAAAAAGTGCAGAAGGCGGTGAAGAACCGCATGACCGCGATGGAGACGCCGCATTCAGCGCCTCCGCCCGCGGCGGCGGCTGCCGCTCACTAAAGCGCTTCTTGCAAATAAGTAGACGCGCGCGCCATCGGTTGGGCGCGCGCTTTTTTTCACGCTGCGATTTTGGTTTAGCCTCGATCGCCAGCGGGGCGATTCCAAACCAGATAAACCAGATTCAGCACAAAAGCCGCGACAACGAGGCCCGCTGTCAGCTTTTCAAACCCGCGAGGTCCTGCCGGCCATCGCCCAAACAGTGAAGCCCAGCGCGAACACTGACCACGCAATCAAAACGTAGCGAACGAGCCACGTAGCCAGTCTTATTGTGAGTTGAGCCGGCCCAGCGAAGCTGAGGCGCGGTGCTGAAAAATGATCGCGCCTTGCCGGCGGCCGATATCAGCCGCGGTCGTGAACGCCAGCCGCGCCTCATCTTTATTATTGCGGTCGAGCGCGAGCAGGCATTCGCCGCGCAGGCGATAAATCTCCGGCAAATAAAATCCCACGCCCGGCTCGTCGACGCCGGCGATGGCGCGGTCGAGGTGCGCAAGTGCGTCCCCTGCCCGGCCGGCCGCCAGCAAAACGTCTGCCGCAACGCCGAGATAATATTGCGGCACCGGTCCGACGGCGGTAGCTCCGGCTATTTTGGCGTCAATCAGCCCCACCGCCTCGGCGATCCCGGATCCCACCGCTGTAGCCCAACCCCTGAGCACCAAGCTGCTGTCGCCGTACGCGTGGAGCCCGAATTTCTCGGCCAAATCGGCGGCGCGTTGCGCCGCGTCTAACGCTCCTTCGCGGTCACCCGCAAGCTGGAGACCCAGGGAAGCATTGTGCAAAGCATGGGCCAAGCTGAATGGGTGTTCGAGAGTTTCAGCGAGCGCAATCCCTTGCGCAGCGACCTTTTTCGCTTCTTCATGGTCGCCGGAAAGTTGCACCGCATTGCAGTGGACCGCAAAGGCGCAGACCCCGGCGTCGTGTCCGCCGTAAGCAGGACCAAGATGACGATGACGGACCATATCGTAGTTTGAGATTCCGATGCGGCTGTCCGTTAAAGCCTCGGCCACCTCGCCACGAAAGAAGGCGGTCGACCAGCGGCAGTGGTAAGCCTCGAGCAACTGGTCGCTATCGTCCGATTGCTGCGCGAGCCTTACGAGCTCTGCCGCCCGCTCGCGCGCCAACGCTGTCTTGCGCCCAAGATTGGCTCCGAGCCAAAGGCCCCATTTTGCCCGATACAGCGCCGCGCCATCGCCGATTAGCGCGGCTATCTTTGCTGCGCGGCGATAAATTTCCTCGGCGGCCACGCTTTGCATACCGCCAACGATTCCGAGCGCCGGCCCGAGCTTGAGTAAAAAATCTAATTGCCGCCGCTGCCGTTCACCCGATTCCGGCAGCGTGTCGGCGAATTTGAGACCCGCGGAGAAGTTCGCAACAGCTTCAAGATAGGCCGATCGAGCGAGCGAGCGTTCGCCGGCGCGCATGCGATAGTCGCAAGCTTTTTCGGTAAGGCCGGCTTCGGCGAAATGATGCGCAAGCAACTCCGGCTCATTCGCCGCCGCTTCGGGGAAATGCTCCTCGAGCGCCTGCGCGGTGCGCTCATGCCATTCGCGCCGGCGCGCCAACAGCAGGCTTTCATAGGCCGCGTCGCGCAGGAGCGCGTGCTTGAAGCTAAAGCGCTGCTCCATACCGCCTTCCGGAAAGACGATGCCGGCCGCTACGAGTTTTTGGAGCGCGGTCTCGAGTTGGACCTTTGGCTTCGGCGCAACCGCTTCCAGCAATGGCAGCGAAAACTGCCGGCCGATAACCGCCGCGACTTGAGCTATCTCACGCGCCTCGCCAAGACGGTCAAGGCGCGCGGCCAGCGAATCCTTGAGTGAAGCTGGCACCGCACCGCCCCCCTCGCCCGCCGACTCCACAACGCTCTTCGTCAATTCCTCGACGAACAAAGGAACACCGTCGGTCTTCTCCACGATAGCCGCGACGGTGCTCGCAGATAATCCGTGCGATGCCGCTATGCCGGCAATCAGATCGGCGCAGTCCGTTCGGCCGAGGCGGCCGAGCGTGAGCAACGTTGACTGCGCGCGCGTAAGCCACGGTGGTGCAAAATCCGGTCGGGCGGTGACGACCACCAAAAGGCGCGCGCGGGCGATGTAGTCGGCTATGCGGGTCAGCAATTCCAGCGTCGTGGCGTCGCACCAGTGCGCGTCTTCGACGATCAGCAACATGGTGTTGACTTCGCCACGCCGGACGATCTCGTCGGCCAGTAACGCAATCGTCGCCATCTTGCGCTGTGCGGCCGTCGGCGATCCCGGCACCGGCGGTGCATTTGGAATGGACAACAGCTCGGCAAGGAGCGGAACTGCCGCGGGATCGGCGGCTGTGCGATGCGAGAACAGGGCGCGGAGCTTTTCAATGCGCTGCTCCGGGGAATTGCCGGCGGCAAAGCCGGCATTGCGGGAAATGTGATGGATCGCCGGATAGAGCGCGTTGTCGTTATGATATGGCGAGCATTGCAGATAGATGAGACCGTGCGGCTCGCCGCCGACGGCTTCCTGCAAACCTTCGATCAAGCGCGACTTGCCGATGCCGGCTTCGCCGATCAGGGTCACAATCTGTCCTTCGCCTTGCCGCGCCAGCCGCGAGCGGTCGAGCAGTAGTCCCATTTCATTCGCGCGGCCGACGAGCGGTGTTGCGGCGCCGGCGCGGATGGCGGCAAAGCGGCTGTCTATTGTGCCTTCCCCGACGACGCGCCAGACCGGCATCGGCTTGGCGAAGCCTTTCAGTTCGTGCGCGCCGGCGGATTCGAGTTCAAACAAGCCGCCGAGCAAATTTTGCGTCGCTTCGCTGATGAGGATGGTATCGGGCAAGGCCAGCGCTTGTAGCCGCGCCGCGAGGTTGGGCGTTTCTCCGACAATGGTGCGCTCTTGCGCGGAACCCGCACCGATGATTTCGCCGACGACAACAAGCCCGGTGGCGATGCCGACCCGCGCTTGCAGCGCCGCGCCATCCGGACGCTTAATCTTTCCGACTTCCGCGAGAATGCCGATGGCGGCGCGAACCGCGCGTTCCGCGGCATCCTCGAACGCATGTGGAAAGCCGAAATAAGCGAGCACGCCGTCGCCCATGAATTTGGCAACGAACCCGCCATAGCGGCCGATCGCACCGGCAGTGGCGTCCTGATAGCGGCGGATCAATGCGCCAAGAAGTTCGGGATCAACGGCTTCAGACAAAGCCGTGGAACCGACCATGTCACAAAACAGCACCGTGACCTGACGGCGCTCGGCGCCGGCGGTTTCGGGCGAAGCAGGGGACGCCGGCGCTTCGGCTGACGAGGATTTTAATTCGGAGGACTTTGATTCAACCGGCGCGGCAACACCTTCACCGATCGCCTTCAGCAGCCTTCGCCGATTCCCGATCGAGACGCCGAGCTTCTCCAGATCCGCTTCCGTCAGTTCCGGAAGGACGTCGACGTCGATATCGTTCGCCTCAAACGCCTCCGCCAATTGTTCGAGGTGATGGGCGCGCAACCAGCCGCGAAGATCGCTCATGCCATAAGTTCCGGGACGCCTGCCGACGTTCTATCCCAGCCCCAGTCCCTTGGCACACCAAGCCGGACACCGCAAACCCGCGTGCAAGGAGCAGTTACAGCCTTCTAAAGAAATCGGAAAATTGTTCCGCCTAATCGGGCAGTGCGCCGCGCAGCAGCCAACGGCAGGCAAAGATAATCGCACCGGCTAAGGCCGAGATCGCGGCAATCATTAGAAAAAACTCGGGTTTCTCCATGCGGCTCCAGAAACTTCCCAGCCAGCCAGCGAGGAAGCCGCCTAGAAAACTCGTCGCCAGCCACACCCCCATCATCATCGACAAAATGCGCACGGGCGCAATCTTGGTGACCAGCGAAAGACCGACCGGCGACAGATAGAGTTCGCCGATAGTGAGGATGACAAAAAATCCAAAGAGCCAGAGCCAGCTCGCCTTGCCGCCGCCGGCGTGCAAAGCCGCGATCGCCATGATCGCGTACGCGAGCGCAATACCGAAGCAGCCAAGCGCCATTTTGGCGATAGTCGAAGGCTCGCTGCCGCGCGCGGCTTGTCGCGTCCACAGCGCCACGACGAAAGGCGTGAAGGCGAAAATCATGAATGGATTAAACGCCAGAAACCACGTGGTGGGGATTTGCGTGGCGAAGCCGAGGAGATCGAGGGCGCGGTCGGTATTGGCATCGGCCCAAAGCACAATGGTGTTACCGCTCTGCTCGTAGGTAGCCCAGAACAAGGTGGTCGGTATGAACAAAACGAGCAGTGCGATGATCGAGCGCGCCTCGTTACGGTCGAGCGGCCGGCGCACGATCTGGCCAGCTTTCGCCTTCTGCAATTCGTCCGCCGGCAAAAGCGGGAGAGCGTAGAGGTAGATTGACAGTCCGATCAGCATGCCGACGCCGGCAGCGGCAAAGCCATAATGCCAGCCAGCTTCCTCGCCGAGGGTGCCACAGACGAGCGGCGCCAGAAACGCGCCGATGTTGATGCCCACATAGAAAATCGAATAGGCGCGATCGCGCCGATGGTCGCCCGGTGCATAGAGCCCACCAACCTGGGTCGAGATGTTCGGCTTGAAGGCGCCACTACCGAGAATGAGCGCCAGCAGTGCGAACAGGAAAAGCTGTTCGACTGCCATCATGAAGTGACCGATGGCCATGAGAACGGCGCCGATAACGACAGTGCGGCGCTGGCCGAGCACGCGATCGGCCAGCAGACCGCCGAAGATCGGCGTCAAATAAACGAGCGCCGTGTAGAAGCCGTAGATCTGCGACGACAGCGGCTGAATATCGAGCGGCCCGAATATCGCCTCGAGCGCGTTTCTTACGCCGGCCAGTCCAAGGGTGTTTTCGGCGCGCCCGCGCAGCAGCAGGTATTTGGTCATGTAAAGCACGAGCAGCGCGCGCATCCCGTAATAGGAAAAGCGCTCCCACATCTCGGTGGCGAACAGAAAGGTCAGGCCCCTGGGATGGCCGAACAGGTCGCCAGGCGAGGCCACGCCGGCATCAAGGGCGGGGCGGTGGGCAGAATCGACGCGGTCGGTCAAGTGCTGCGTGCCTCTACCATTGCCGGGAATGCCGAGTATAAATCAAACTGGCAATCGCGGCGCAGCCCGGAGGGGCGCGCTGCAGTTTCGCAGTCTCGATGGAGAACAGCGTGACAAAATTCGGCATTGGCCAGCCGGTGCGCCGGCTGGAAGACCCCCGCTTCATCACCGGCCGCGGCCGCTACGTCGACGACATCGACCTGCCCCGTCAAGCCTACGGCGTGGTGGTCCTCTCGCCGCACGCGCATGCGCGCATCAAGCGCGTCGACACCGAAAAGGCCAAGGCGTCGCCCGGCGTGCTCGCGGTCTTGACCGGCGCCGACGTCGTTGCCGACCAGCTTGGCCCTCTCGTTCCCGTCATGCCTGAGGACATGGGCGGCCCGAAAGGCTATCGCACCTTGCGCCAGATCCTCGCGTCCGACCGGGTGCGAGCAGTCGGCGATCGCGTCGCGTTCGTCGTTGCGGAAACACTGGCGCAGGCGCGTGATGCCGCCGAGCTTGTCGAGGTCGAGTACGAGCAGCTGCCTGCCGTGGTGGACATGGAGGAGGCGGTGAGGCCGGGTGCACCGGCGGTATGGGACGAGGCTCCCAACAACGTCGCTGTTGGCCTGATGATGGGGAGCAAGGAAGCGGCCGACGCCGCTTTCGCCAATGCCAAACACGTCGTCTCGCTCAAGCTCATCAACAACCGCGTCCACGCCAATTCGATCGAGCCGCGCGTCACGCTCGGCCAGTATCATCCCGAGAGCGAGAGCTATACGCTCTACTCCACAACGCAGAATCCTCACGGCACCCGTTCGCATGTCGCGCGCGACGTATTGAAACTGCCCGAGATCAAGCTGCGCGTGATCTCGCCGGATGTCGGCGGCGGCTTTGGCATGAAGGGCGCAGTCTATCCCGAAGATGCGCTTGTTCTTTGGGCATCGAAACGCTGCGGCGCACGCCCCGTAAAGTGGGTCTCGACGCGCTCCGAAGCCTTTCTCAGCGACTCGCACGGGCGCGACCAAATCGTTTCCGGTGAAATTGCGCTGGACGACGGCGGCAAAATCACCGGCCTGCGCGTCGATGCGCTGCACGGCATGGGCTCGCACGTGTTCGATGCCTCCATCGTCGTCCCGTTGTTCGCACTGAAGCTCGCACCCGGCGTCTACAATATTCCAG
The DNA here is from genome assembly GCA_963753355.1 of uncultured Alphaproteobacteria bacterium. Lineage (GTDB taxonomy): Bacteria > Pseudomonadota > Alphaproteobacteria > Rhizobiales > Xanthobacteraceae > BOG-931. The sequence goes on along the minus strand of CAVWBV010000009.1, from coordinate 80,968 downwards.
CGGTGCATGCGGTCGCGCGAGCGGTGCTGACCAACACGCCGCCGCTGCAACCTTATCGCGGCGCCGGCCGGCCGGAAGCGGCTTATCTGATCGAGCAATTGCTAGACCGCGCGGCACGCGTCCTCGGCTTCGATCCAATCGAGTTGCGGCGGCGCAACTTCATTCCGCCATCTGCCATGCCGCACAAGCTTCATTCAGGTATCGCCTACGACAGCGGCGAGTTCATGCGCGTCATGGATGAGTGCCTCAAGCTTGCCGACTGGAGCGGCTTTTCGAGACGCGCGGCCGAGTCAAAGAAACAAGGCAAACTGCGCGGCCGGGGCATCGGGTTCTTCATCGAAGAAGCCGCGATCTTCAATGACCGTATGGTCATCCGCTTCGACCCGAGCGGCACGGTGATGATCCTCGCCGGCACCCATTCGCACGGCCAAGGTCACCAAACCGTATACGCGCAAATGGTGCACGAATGGCTCGGCGTCCCGATTGAGTCGATCCAGTTCGTGCAAGGCGACACCAACGAGGTTGCAGTGGGACGCGGCACCTACGGCTCGCGCAGCATGCATGTCGGCGGCAACGCGCTCAAACGTGCCGCCGATGCCATTATCGAAAAGGCCAAGCCCATGGCGGCGATGATGCTCGAAGCGGCCGCAAACGACCTCGAGTTCAAGGATGGCGCGTTTCACATCGTCGGCACTGACCGGTCATTGCCGTTGGCTGCGGTAGCACAATCGCTGCACCGGCCGATGTTCCTACCGCCGCAATTCGACGTCGGCCTCGAAGCGTCCGGCACGTTCGCAGCAGAGCCGTCGAATTATCCCAACGGCTGCCACGCCTGTGAGGTCGAGATCGACCCGGAGACGGGCGTAGTCAGGCTCGCCCGCTACACGTCGGTGGGGGACGTTGGCAAGATCGTCAACAAACTCCTCTGCGAGGGACAAATTCACGGTGGCGTCGCGCAAGGGGTCGGTCAGGCGCTGATGGAATTGATCGTATTCGACGCCGACGGGCAGCAAGTGACCGGCAGCTTCCAGGATTACGCCATGCCCCGCGCCGAAGATTTTCCGGAGATGATCTCCGAACTGACCGAAGTCCCGGCGACGACCAATCCGCTCGGGATAAAGGGCGCCGGCGAAGCCGGCGCCACCGGCGCACCGCCTGCGGTGGTGAGCGCCATCCTTGATGCGCTCAAGCCGCTCGGCATCGATCACATCGACATGCCGGCGACGCCCCACAAGATTTGGCGGGCGATTCAAAGCGCGAGCGCCGCCAAGCTCGCCGCGGAATAAAAAAGCTTCCCGAATAGAAAATCGCCTCTCCCCATGTGGGGAGAGGCGACGAGTGTCAAAATTTGCGCCTACTTATTCGGCCGGCTCCGGTATCGCTTCGTGCGGCGCGGTTCTGTCGAGCGCACTCGCTGGCGCGTAGCTCAGCGAGTATAGGAAGGCTGCCACGATCAAATAGGCGATGGCGACGACTGGCGTCACCGCGATGCCTACCGCTTCACCGTGCATGAACCCGAAGAAGGTCAGAATGGCGCCCGCCAGTGCAAAGGCGGCGGCGTTGACAAACTTCTTGTCGATCACGAAGGCGCCTATCGCGGCGAGCACCAATCCGGTCAAGATCGAGCCGCCGCCCATGACGTGAAGGCCGGCGTAGAGAACGCCCTGATTGGCCAGCTTGTCCAGACCGACCGTCGCAGCGTCAGTGCCAACCGCGTGCAACACACCGTCCAATTGGACGCTCGCCCACGCTGCAAGATGTGGGGTGAGCCCCAATATGATGGCTGGCGCGTGTCCCTTCGGCGTGGTCTGAAAGGCCTGCGCGCCGATCAGCATGCCGATGTAGAGCAGGATCGGGTAAATCGCCACCACCGGGACGATGGCCAGCAGCAGCGAGATCACGCCAAACCACGACAAGATGATGACCATGATGCCGGTCAACGCCGAGTAGCCGATGCGGCCGCCCATCGCCTTCCAGCCGGGATGGCCGATATAGACCGCGTTGATGAACGGGTTGCCCATCAAGCAGCCGATCAGGCTGATAACGCCATCGGCGGTCAGCACGCGCGTCGTCGGGAACGCATCGCCGGCCGCCTCCGCGCTCTCGACGTTATCCATCGCCTCGACCAGGTCGTAGATGCCGAACGGGATCGCGGTCACCAGGATCACGCCGAGATATTCGAAGCCGGAGAAGATGTGGTTCACGGCAGGAAGCGGAACCGAGAAGCCGAAGTTGGTGAAGGCCGAGGTAATGCCCGCCCCGGTCAACCCACCGTAATTGAGGCCGAAGAGATTGGACCCCCAGGCAAGGACCATCCCGACCGCAATGGCGACCAGACCGGCGGGGATACCTTTCGGGTACCTGAAACCGCCGAACCAGCTCACCAGGATTACCGCGAAGCAGGTCAGGCCGATCACCGGCGTCATGTACATTTCGAGCGCCGGCCGCATGGAAATAAAAGTGATCGACACGCCCGCCAACGTGCCGAGCAACGCGGCGCGCGGCGTGATTTTGCGCACGATCGGCGCGATGAAGCCGCCAATCATCAGGATGAAGCTCTGGAAGAACACCCACGTCAGACCGGCCTCCCAGCCCTTGATCGGATCGTGGGTCTTCAACGTGATCGGCAGCATGATCACGAAGACAACGATGAACATGTGCGGCACGCTGATGCCCGAAGGCAGCGCGCACACATCGCTGCGGCCGGTCTGCTTGGCCAAGCGATACGCCAGATACGCATAATAAAACGTCGACAAGCACAACATCAGGCCGACCGCCGGCAGGATGCGGCCAAACACGATCGAGTCCGGCATCTTGATCACGAACCGCAACAGGATCGTGAGCGTCAGCATGTTGGTGAGAATGTTGGTGCCGAAACCGAAAAACGCGTTCCAGTCGCCAGGAGTAAACAGCTTTGGCTTAAACCCGGTCGTTAATGTTGTGGATGTCATTGCACGCTCCCCTCCTGCCCTCTCGGGGCAGCTGTTCGATCGATGCAAGCCGACGCCATGAACAACGCGCTGCCCGATTTTGCTGCGAGCAGCGATTGCGGCGTGCGCGGCTGCGCCCCCCGGCGGCAGATTTCAGCAATCATCCACGATTGCGCGATGGGCCTCGCAAGGCGCGTGCCAAATCCGCGCGCAGCGTCCGCGGCTGGAGGGAAACCTGATGAACTGTCAGCAGAATCGGCGGTGAGCGTTTGTCAGGCGGCGACGGCACGCCGGAGTGCGGTGTACTTAGGAGTATACCGGATGGTGCGCGACCGATGAAATAACGATCACGGCCTGCGAAAAAAACAGCACCCGGTGGCGGCTGTCTAATCGAATACGCGCGCCCCGCGCCCGGGGTGCGTGGATTTATTTCAGGCGACCGCCGCCAGCGAACTAAGCGAGTTCAGCAGTGACCTTGATGCCGTAACCGAACCAAAGATACCGCCTTGCGCCTTGATCATGGCGAGGCCGGCGGCATGGAATTCGGGGAAGTATGAGCCACAGCAGTCGGACAACACGATGCATCTGAAACCGCGGTCGTTGGCTTCGCGCACCGTGGTATTCACGCACACTTCCGTGGTGACGCCGCAAACAAATAAGGTGTCGATTCCGCGGTTACGCAGCATCAAGTCGAGGTCGGTCTGGTAGAACGCGCCCTTCCCCGGCTTGTCGATGACCGGTTCGTCCTTGAGCGGGTACAATTCCGGAATGATGTCGTGTCCGGGCTCCCCGCGCACCAGGATGCGGCCCATGGGGCCCGGCGCACCGATGCGGATGGCGGGATCGCCACGCTCCACCTTGTGCGGCGGCGCATCCGACAAGTCGGGGCGGTGCCCCTCGCGGGTGTGAATGACCAGCATGCCGTGGGCACGTGCCGCGGCGAGCACTTCACGACAAGGTTCAACCGCGGCTTGCAGGCGGGACACATCGTTGCCAAGCGCCTCGCCAAAGCCACCTGGTTCGAGAAAATCGCGCTGCATGTCGATAATAACCAATGCGGCCCGACCGAGATTGACAGAAAGCGGTGCCGGCTCGGCCTCAAAAGCGACCCGTATCATTTGGCCCTCGCATCTCCGACCACAGGACGTGTACGGCTTATGTGCAAGATCGGGGCCAGCACGACAAACGCCGATTTTCCCTTTATTTTCCGCAACAACCGCGGAGCTCGCCAACCCAAAGCGCCGAATTCCGATGCTGCTGATGCTACTGTTTTGATCGCCCAGACCGGCAGTAGCTGTCGCCACAGCGGCGGTTGCGCGGGGTTGGCCGGGGGCCTATATTCCGTGCGCTTTTCAGTCGTCAACGATGACTAAATGGCTCCGTCCGGAAGGGCGGGCGGAGCGCGGAGGAGATTCACCCATGGCGATCGCGCCCCTGATGCCGAAAGCGACGGCGGTATGGCTGGTCGAAAACACCTCACTGTCGTTCGACCAGATCGCGCAGCTCTGCAGTCTGCACCCGCTGGAGGTCAAGGCAATCGCTGACGGCGACGCCGCGCAGGGCATCAAGGGCCTCGATCCGATCCTGACCGGCCAGCTCACACGCGAGGAAATCTCCGAGGCGGAAGCAGACCCCGAACGGCGGCTGCACATCGCCGATCCGAAGGTCCGGCTGCCGCAGGCGCAGCAGAAGAAGGGACCCCGCTATACGCCGGTGTCGCGCCGTCAGGACCGGCCAAACGCAATCCTTTGGCTGGTGCGCAACCATCCCGAGCTCAAGGACAGCCAGATCATGCGGCTGGTCGGCACCACGAAATCGACCATCCAAGCGATCCGCGAACGCACCCACTGGAATTCCGCCAACCTGACACCGCTCGATCCAGTGACGCTGGGGCTGTGCTCGCAGATCGACCTCGACCTCGAAGTTCAGCGTGCCGCCAAGGAGAAACCGGCACCAGTTGAAGCGCAGGGCGCTACGCTATTGCCCGCCGCCGTCACCACCGCGCCGAAGGAAGAGCCGGAAGAGCCCGCACCGCCGGACAAGGACAAGAAGTCCGACGATCTCAACGTCGAAGCGGTCTTTGCCAAACTCAAGCAGATCGGCGGCAAGAACGAGTGACCGGAAGGCCGTCCTACTTTCGCGCGTCGGCGTAGGGAAAGATCATCTCGCCGGTCTTGTATTGCGGCGGCCAGAGTACCGGCTGCGCCTTGCCGGTCGCGAATTGCTCGACATCGTTCGGCGCGACGTGCTGGAACTGCGTGTACAGGGTTCGGCCGTGCGTCCATTCCCCATCCGCGCCGTACTCAATCTCGCCGACGACGGTCTCGAATTTGTGACTGTGCATGTAAGCCGCGAGTTTATCGGGATCGAGGCTCTTTGTGCCTTCGACGGCTTGCGCCAGTACTTCGCCTGCGGCGTAGCCGAACGGCACGAAACCGTAGCCGAGCGGATCGATCTGTTCGCCCGCCGCGGCCGCGCGATAACGCTTGATCAGGTCGGCTGCTCCGGGGAAGTCGAAACTCGGGACGTAACTTTCCATGATAACCAGGCCGTCCATCATTGCACCGAGCTGCATCTTGATCGGTGTGATGAGCAACCCGATCATGGTGCCGCCAAACATTTTCGGCTTTAAGCCGATCTCGTTTGCGGCGCGCACAATGCCGACGGTGTCCGGCGGATAAGCCGCGACAAAGACGAGGTCGGGATTTGCCGCCTGCAACGCATGCACAGTCGGCGCAAAGTCCGTGGTCGAAGGCGGATAGCTCTTTTCATAGATGATTTCAAAACCGCCGGCGGCGGCGTTCTGTCGCGCGCCGTCGGCGGAGGTGCGCGCGAATTCGGCATCGGCCGACAGGATCGCCACGGTCTTCGGCTTCGGCTCCTGCTTTGCCGCCAGATCGAAGAAGCCCTCGGAGAACGCCCGCACCCCGTTCGGTCCGACCGACAGCATTGAAAAATATTTCGGGTAGTTGAAATGCCGGTTGATGCTCACTGCCATCAACCCGACAGTAAGCTTGTTGTTTTCCATGATGACCGGCATCGCTGCCGCGACCATGTTGGTCGCGTAGGGCCCGAGCAACAAATCGACTTTGTCGATGTTGATCAGCTTGGTGTAGATGCCGGGCACGTTCGAGGGATTGCTTTGATCGTCGTAGTAGACAAACTCGACGGGACGGCCGAGCAAGCCTCCCTTGTCGTTGACGTCATGACGCCAAAGCTCGAGCGCGATCAGAAGCTGCTTGCCGTTCTGCGCCACGCCGCCGGTCATGGCCATGCTGAAGCCGATTTTGAGCGGCTCGGCGGCTTTTCCCGTTGCGATTACGACAAGTAACGCCCCGATCGCAACGGCGTTGCGGAGAATAGCGAGCACGACCCCTCCTCGCCGAATGGCGACTAAATCGACTCGCGGCCGAGCACTACTGCATCATCTCGTCGGGCGGCATGATGCCCCAGAGATTGGACGCAGACGGATCTTTTTCCCAGACTTTCGGCTTTTGTGGATTGTCACGGTGCCAGGGCCGCGGCTCGAAATAGCCGAGCTCCTCGTTCATGCGGTCAAGCTCGGCAAACGTCTCGGTGATCAGCCCGTTGGGCGCGCGATGATAAGCGAAGAGATTGTGACCGATGCCGTGACGGCCCGGACCCCAAAGCAGCTTGAAGCCGCGCAAGCTGAGAAAATCACAGGCGTCGTGCATGTGGCTCCAGTCGCGCAATTCGAAGGCCGTATGAAAATGGCGGTTCGACCCCGTTCCCATCAGATTGATGGTGTGATGATCCGGACCGCAGCGCAGGAACGAGAAAAAGTCGGCCATCCAGTCGGATTCGCGAAAGCCGAGCACGTCGACATAAAACTTCGTGACCTTCTTGACGTCGACGCAATGGAACGCGACGTGGCCAAGCTTGAATGGGACGACGCCTTTTTGCTGAAATTTCTGATGGGAAAAAGCGGCCCGTTTGAACACCTCCATAGTAGTGCCTTTCGCATCCTCGAAGGTCACCGCCTCAGAGATTGACGGCTCCGGATCCTTCTTGCGTGTGGTCTTGACGCCGTGCGCCGACACTTGCTTGTCGAATGCATCGAGGTCGGCATCCATTGGAATTTGAAAGCCCAGCCGCACGCATTGCGCTTTCGAACCGTGGCGCAACACGATGGAATGATGATCGACCGTCGAAGCCAGATACGCCGTATCCTTTTCTTTAGCGACGAGCGATAGCCCCAAAATGTCCGTGTAGTATTCTATTTGCTGGTCGAGATCGGGCGTTTCGTAACTGGCGTGTGCGATTTTGCTGACGCGGATCATGCTATCCTCCTATTTACTCGCCGACCCTTATCCGCTCGCAAAAAAAACGGCAGGGATCACGTGTGTGAAAATCCTAAGCAGCCTTTTTCCGCGTATCGGCAAAGGCTGGAGCGACTTCGCTCATGAACCGGGCCATTTCCTCCTTGACCTGATTATGAGGTTTTAGCCCGACGTTGAAGTAGAGAATAACCTCCGAGAACCCGGCGGCTTCGACCTTTTTCAGGGTCTCGATCATTCGCGCTGGCGAGCCGATCAGGACCGAGTTTTCCGTCAAATCTTCCGGCTTTACTTTGTTGAGGCGCTCGACCATGTCAATGAAATAGCGGTAGCTCGGCGGCGCCGATTTCGGATCGCCCGGGAACGCCGGAATGACGCACTCTTTGTAATAGCGGATTTGGCGGGCGCGCTGCGCGTCCTCCTGCTGCTTGTTATCGGCGAAATGGGTGAAATAGCTGCACATTAGCCGGCCGGGCTTTTGCCCGTGCCTGGCGCAGCTCTCGTGATAAAGGTCGGCGACCTGTTTGAGACCGCCGTAACTGATCGCCGCCGCAAACGGCGCCACGACAAGACCACAACCGAGCCGAGCCGCGAGTTCGATCGAGGGCTTCGAAAACGAGCCCACATAAGTCGGGATCGGCTGCTGAATTGGCTTCGGTGTGATGCGGACATCGTCGAACGAATAGTGTTTGCCGTGATGCGAGATGCGGTCTTCCGCCCGCCAGAGCTCACGCACCAGCTCAAGACCTTCTTCGAAAATCCCCTGATTGTCCTCGAACGAGACGTGGAACGGCAGGTATTCACGCCGGTCATAGCCACGGCCAACGGCGAAATCGACGCGACCGCCGGAGAGGAGGTCGAGCGTCGCCCACTGCTCGGCCACGCGGATCGGATGGTGCAACGGCAAAACCGTGACGGCCGGCGCAAGCCGAATGCGCGTCGTGTTGGCGGCGACATAGGCGAGCACAAGGTCCGGGCAGGACAAGACACCGAGCGAATTAAAGTGATGCTCGCCGATCCATGCCGAATTCATCCCGAGCTTGTCGGCGTATAAAGCTTCAGCAGTGATGTCGGCAACGAACTGGTTGGATGAGCGTTCGTTGTTTTCATAGTGATTGTCGCTCAGCGTGAAGTAGCCGAATTCCATATTGCCCTCCAGGCGTCGTCTATCTTGCTTGAGAAGCTCGTGTTCACTCTTGATCTATGATCGCGATTTGGCGTCTTCGTGCTGCCCTCTCGGCAGCGAGCTGATGACGTCGATCATGGCCGCACCGTCGCAGTCGGACAGCCCCATGCCGACGAAGCGCTCGAACAGCTCCGCGGTCCGGTCAAGAAGCGGCGTCGCCACGCCAACGCCGTCGGCAAATTCGCCAATCATCTCGATGTAGTGCTGCAGACCGGGGATCGGGCCTTGCAAGGGCTTGAAGCGCCGTTCCGCCATCCACGGGGCGCGGATACCGAACTGGGTCGAGCCGCCGCTGCCGTTGGCGATCGCCTTGATCATCAGATTGACGTCGACGCCGGCCTTCACCCCGAGCGCCATCGCCTCGGCTGTGGCGGCGATATGAATCGCGACCAGAAGATTGTTGATGAGCTTGACTCGGCTCGCTGCGCCGAACGGGCCGAAGTAAATGCATGAATCGGCAAAGCCCGCGACAACGGGTTCGAGTTTCTTGCACGCCTCCGCATCGCCGGCGAGAAAAACAACACCCTTGCGCGCCGCGACCATGCCGGGGGTGCCGGCCACTTCGCCGTCGATAAACACGGCACCTTTTTCCGCGAGCGGCGCAATTTGCCGCTGCTTGACCGGCACCGGATATGAACCGAGCTCGACCACGATCTGTCCCGGCCGCGCTGTGCTCACGAGACCGTCAGGGCCCTGAACCACTTGCTGTAGCGCTTCATCGGATGGCAGGCAGGAAAATACGATATCGGCCTGGGCGCCGACATCGGCTGCCGAATGCGCCGGCACGCCGCCGATCTTCTCGAACTCGGCAAGCGAGCCGCGCCGATAGCCGACGACCCGATAGCCGTTTTTGATCAGGTTTTGTGAGATCGGCATACCGATTTTGCCGACTCCGACAAAGCCCACCGTCTCCATGTTTATCCTCTACGCTACTTCGATGGACTGATCGGAAAGGTTCACGCGAAGTCCGAGCGTGCCCTCCATGATCGTCCATTCTTTGAGTTCATACGTGCGCAACCCGTTGAGCACGAACGGATCGGCCTCCGCCAGTGCGCGCGCTTCGTCGATGTCCGTCACACGCAGGACAGTCAGACCCGCGCCGGTTGGCGGCCCTTTGCCATCCGACAGCGGACCCGAGGCGAACAGGAGGCCGCGCTTCTCGAGAGAGATCATGTATTCAAGATGTTCCGGGAGCAGTGGCTTCAACTTTTCCGGGGTCGGCGAAGGTTGCGAAAGCACAGCGTAAAACTTGCGCCGCCACATCTTCTGCGTGAGCTCGGCAATGCGCGTCTCGACGCTCATAACGTGCTGTTCCTCCCCAATGAGCGAAACGTTTTTTGCATGGTTCGCCGTTCCGCGCGGTCGTGTCAACGTCCGCTCTTGGCCATCAGCTATTCGCTTGTTGCCGACCAATTCCGCTCGCGCGACCAGCCCTCAAGCTGCCCGCCCGGTATATTGACCGTCGACATAAATGAGCGGGTCGACCTCGCCGTTAGTGGAAATCGACAGGATCGGGCCCATGAAAACGGTGTGGGTGCCGTATTCCAGTTCCGCATCTTTTCGGCAAATGATGGCAGCCTGGGCGTCGGCCAAAACTGGCGCGGCTGCGCCCGTATCCCAGCTGCCGACGCCAAACCGACTTTCGCCTTTCGCCTCTCCGCTGCACGCCCGCGAAATAATGACGTGAGCACGGCTCAGCACATTGATGGCAAACGCGTCCGCTTGACTGAGCGCGGCGTGAAACGTTGCTGAGCGATTGACGCACACCAGCATGGACGGCGGCTCCATGCTCAGCGCACTCACCGCGGTCGCAGTCATTGCGAAATCGCGTCCGCCTTGCCGGCAGGTGATGACGCTAACCGAACTCGCCAGACGCCGCAGCGCCTTCTTGGCATCGTTTCTCAATTGCTTGGGTATCGGTCATCGGTTGCGCTTTTTAGTAGAGGCCGATCGGCTCGAGCCCGAGCCGCTCCTGGCCATACATCGCCGCGATCGGCTCCCAATCGAGCGAGAGGTGCAACGCGGCCGCGTTTGCGTCACGCCAGAAGCGCTGCAGCGGCGCCGCGAGATCGCTGCCGGCTGCGCCTTCTTTGGCGAAGAGATCGTTGACGACGGAGACGGATTGCTTTGCGGAAAAGCCCTGATTGCGCCGGATCGCGATGCGTTCGCCGTTCGTGAGCGGAGTGTCGCTGCGGACCTTCGCTTCGGCGGCGGCCACACTCGTCAGTAGCAGAGTGAAAGCTGACTCGACGGTGGCCGAAGCGGCGCCGATCTTGTTCTGGATCATGGGCGAGGCGGCCATCGGCACGATCATGCCGGGCTTTGCGGCCCGCACTTTTGTCTTCGCCATTTCGATGAAGCAATCCAGCGCGCCTTGCGCCATGCCGAGCACCGGCGACACCAAGGCCGTCGGGCCGAAAGTGGTGAAGCCGAATTTGCTCATATTGTTGTCCTCGATCTGCTTGCCGGGGACAGTACCGGCAACGATCTCGGCAAATCGCAGCATGCGGTGCTCCGGCACGAATACCGGCCGCTCGATGCGTACGGTTTTGCTGCCGGTGCCCTGGAGACCGCTGGTGAACCATGTGTCCTGATCAACCTTCATGTCGGTGATCGGCACCAGGCACCACATCACGTCGGGCGGACCTTTGGCGTTCGGGAGTCCGGCGCCGAGCATCAGCCATTGGCTGTTTTCGCAGTTGCTTGCATAGGGCCACGCGCCGGCAAGCTTGATGCCGCCGGGGACGATCTCGACTTCTTTGCTCGGCTGATACGAGCCCGCGACGAGGTTGTCCGGATCGCCCAAGACGTCTTGTTGTGCCTCGAGCGTGAAGAACGACATCATCCACTGGTAGCACATGGCCAGCGAACCGCACCAACCGGTGCTGCCGCAGGCGCGGCCGAGCTCGAAAGCGATTTGGGCGAGTTCACTGGTGCCGTATTCGAAGCCGCCGAAGCGCGCCGGCCGCACCAGCTTGGTCAGCTCGGCCTCGCGCAACAGATCCATAGTCTTCTTCGAAACACGACGATTAGTCTCGGTGTCGCGCGCTGCCGCCCGTATGGCCGGCTGCAAATCGCGGGCACGATTAAGCAACACCGAGAATTCGGTCCGCTGCGGCTTCGAGGTAAAAGGCACAGTCTTGGCGGCTACCGGCACGTTTTCCTCCTTGCGCTTATTTCATGCGCTTTGGCGAGTGCGGCGACGCTCGCAGCTTGCCGCCGCATTGACAAATCGCATTTTCCAACTTGAACTATCGGCGGGCCCGATACTTGGTTGCGCCGGTTAAGCTTATGGAAAATATTAAGGATTTCGATCTGAACCTGCTGGCATCACTTGATGCGTTGCTGGCCGAGAAGAACGTGACGCGGGCGGCGAAAAAGATGCACGTCACCCAGTCCACAATGAGCGGAATCCTGCGCCGGCTGCGCGATCAATTCGACGATGAATTGCTGGTCCGCATCGGCCGCAGCTACGACCTGTCCCCTTTCGCTCAATCGCTGGCGATATCGGTCCGGCAAACCATTCTGCAGATCGACTCAACTATTTCCGCGAAGCCGCTGTTCGACCCTAGGAAGGATCGCCGCAAATTCCGCATCATGGCGTCCGATTACAGCACCACGGTTTATCTATCGACCGTGTTTCGCCGCATCGAGAAGCAAGCACCTCACGTAAGCTACGACATCCTGCCGATCAATTCGCCACTCGAGTACGTGCGCGGTGGAACTGTCGATCTGTGCGTGACCGGAAATCCATTGAGCCAGGCGGAAGCGGCTTCCGATCAACTCCTGCGGATGGATATGCTGTTCTCGGAATCCTATTGCTGCATCGTCGACGAGAACCACCCGCTACGCGGCATCGTCACATTGGAGCAATTATTCGAATATCCGCACGTTATGGCCCAGTTCGCGGGCGTCACCATGCAGACGAGTGAGCTGCGCGCCACCAACCATTTGCGAAATCGGGCCAATAGCGTCCGCACCGTACCAAACTTCAACGTCATTCCAGCGCTGGTGCGCGGCAGCGGGTCAGTCGGCATCCTGCCGGGCCGCATGATGGAGACGGCTCCGGGCTGGTCGGGCTTACGCATGCTCGCCGTGGCGTTTGAAATGCCATCCTTCACGGAATATTTGATCTGGCACTCGCGATTTGCCTACGACCCGGCGTTTTGCTGGCTGCGCGACGTCATGCTCGGCGCGGCTTGAACGTCAATCCGCACGGCGAAAGCCGACTACACCATTCTCACGCCGCCCTCGACCATCAGGTTCTGACCGGTCATGTAATTCGACCTGTCGGAGGCGAGAAATGTAGTCGCGCCGACAAGATCCTCCGGTGTCGACACTCGCTTCAGGATGGCTTTGTTCCGCGCGAGTTCTTCTACGGCGTTCGGCTTGTCCCGATAGCCGGCCTTCATCAGGTCCTTGTCCAATCCGTCCCATAGCGGAGTCTTGACGAAGCCGGGGCTAAAGCAATTGACCGTAATGTTGTGCTCGCCGAGCGCCTCGGCGCCGGCCTGCGACAACGAAATGACGCACGCCTTGCTGGCACAATAGATGGTAGCGATCTTCTCGCCGACCTTGCCGGCGATCGAGGCGGTGTTGATGATTTTGCCGCCGCCACCCTGGGCGATCATTTGCTTCGCCGCTTCTTGCATGCCGATCAGCACGCCGAGCGCATTGATATTCATAATGCGGGTGAAATCTGCCTCGGTGGCTTCCAAAAACAGGCCGGCCTTGCTGACGCCGGCATTGTTGAACATGACGTCGAGGCGGCCGAAGGCTTTCACCGCCGCCTTGATCATGCGTTCGACGCTCGCCCGGTCGACCACATCAACCTGAAGCGCAATCGCCTCAGCGCCGTCCTTGCGGATCACATTGGCGACGCGCTCGGCCGCAGCGAGGTTTATATCGGCAATGGCAACCCGCCCGCCCTGGGCCGCAAGATCCCGCGCAATTGCTTCGCCGATGCCGCTGCCGGCGCCGGTCACGATGATCGACTTCTTCTCAACAAGTCCTGACAAAGCGTCCTCCTCGATTAGTCGGATATCAGTGTGCGAGCCTGCCGATGCCGGATCGGGCGAGTGCGCGCCAATAAGGTTCGTGCAGCTCGTCGGCAATCGCGTCAGCCCGGTAATGCGTCGAGTTTCGCCGAAAATACCTCAGGCCCTATTCGCTCTACTCCGCCAATTTCGCGAAGAATGTCGAGCATTTCTTTGATCGGCAAAGCGCCCTCGCCGGGCTGAAAACGATTGAACAAACAATCTTCTTCCAGCGACCGCCCGGGCGGCAGTTCAGCTTCGGCGTCCGTGACCTGTACGTAGGCGATGCGGTCTCCCGGAATGGAGCGCAACAAGGAGTCGTCGCGGCCGCCCCGGATATAATGCCAGAAGTCGAATGCCAGCGCGGTGTTCGGACGGTCGGCAATTTGCAGGACCTGCCACGCCATCCCGAGATCTTTGATTCCCCAGATAGGGATAAACTCTAGGATGCAGCGCAAGCCGTGCTCAGCAGCCCTGTCTGCGAGTACTGCGAAGCTCTCCGCGATTTCCGGCACAGAAGCGAGGCCGGGTTGCAAAGTGCCGATCACCGTCATGGTGGAAACGCCCAGTTCGTCGGCGATGCGAAAGAAGTCGTCCGCGGAGTAGCCGAGAAATTCCATGAAGCCGGGATCGGAAATTCCCGAACGCCAATGCGGCGCCCAGCTCGCCATTGGATCGAGTATGGGAAGGCTTATGCCCAGATCCGCGGCCATTTTGCGCATGTCGCGAGGCGAGATCCCCTTCGCCCGGTTTCGATCGACGTCGAGCGGCGTCATGCTCATTTCGTCGAGCCCAACTGCGGCCGTTGCCTTTAGCTGATCCTTAAAGGACAAACTGCGCACATTGCCGATCCACATGGTGTGGTGTTCGGTTTGTGCCTGCTGGTTGTCACCGGTCACTGCTTGTCCGATCGCGGATTACGCCTACGCCGCAGGTTTGATTGCAGGCTTCACGCCGGTGTTGATCGCCGTGACCAATTCATGTTCGGTCAGGGTTGCGCCGTCGAGCTCCTTCGTCATCGCGCCGTCAACGAAGACGACGACGCGATCGGCCACGGCGGCGATTTCGCCGGGATCGCTCGAGTAAAACAGCACGACCCGCCCCGAGCGCGCGAGTTGGCGCATGATCCGGTGCATTTCGCGCTTGGCGCCGACATCGATGCCGCGCGTCGGATCGTCCAGCACCAGAAGCGATGGCGCCGCCTCGATCCATTTGGCAAACACGACCTTCTGCTGATTGCCGCCGGACAGCGCACCAACCGGCTGATGCATCGAACCAGCGACGACGCCGAGCTGGCGGCAGCGTTCCACCGCCGCGCGGCGCAAGCGCTCCGCGCGCAGCACGAAGCCATCGCGTCCGAGTGTGAGCGTTCGCACGCTGACCACGTTCTCGGCCACGCTTTGCCGGAGCATCAGCCCGAATTGCTTGCGGTCCGCCGGCGTGTAGGCGATGCCGGCTTTGACGGCACGCGCAGTGCTCCCCGGCGCCCGTGCGCCGGTCGGCAGGACGATCGAGCCGGCCTTCGCCTTCGCCGTCCCGAACAGAACCGCGAATAATTCTTCGATGCCCGCCCCGGCGAGGCCGGCAACGCCGACGAGCTCGCCTGGCGGGACTTCAAGATTGTCGATGCGCAAATCGCCGGGACCGCGCAAACCGGAAATGCGCAACGGACCAACCTTGATCGGCGCGATGCCGGCGTCGGCTCCGTCTTGATCGTCGGCGCGTTGCGCGCGCTCGGCGAGCGATTCCGGCGACTCGCCGAGCATCGCCGTGACCACCGCTTTCAGCTGTTCTACCGACGGCGCAATTTCCTGCGTTACACGTCGACCGTTGCGCAGGACGACGAGATTGTCGGAAATCTCCAGCAACTCCTCGAGGAAGTGGCTGACGTAGACGATGCCGATGCCGGAATCGCGCAAGCTGCGAATGATGTCGTGCAGCCGCTCGACTTCGGCGACGTGCAGAGACGACGTCGGCTCGTCGAGAATGAGCACGCGGGGATTCTGCAACAGCGCCCGTGCAATTTCGATCAATTGTCGGTCGGCAAGACTCAATCGATAGAGCGGCGCACTGAAGGGCACATCGACGCCAAGGCGATCCAGTGCCGTGCGTGCCCTCCTCCCGAACGCGCGGCGCGCTCGAAACGTGCGCGCTCCGGGCGCCAGCAGGAGATTTTCCTCGACGGTCAACGCCGGGAACAGGCTCAATTCCTGCGAAACGATGGCTATGCCGGACCGGGCTGCATTCTCGATCGAGGAAAAAGTGAGCGGCTTGCCGTCGAGCCGCAATTCGCCGGCGTCAGGCGGCATCGCGCCGGCGATGATTTTCAGCAAGGTGGATTTGCCGGCGCCATTGGCGCCGACCAGGCCATTGACCTTGCCTTCGATGACATCGAAGTCGACGTTGTCGAGGGCCTGCACGGCGCCGAAGCGCTTGCTGATCCCTTTTGCCGAGTAAATGACCGACATCGCTGTCGCCTTTCATTCGGCGAGCCGCGCCGAAATTGGCCGGCGGCCGAAAGAAATGTGAGTGCCACCCCGGCGGAGCGGCACTCACTTCACGTTATTGGGCCGGGTGCGTGTACAGGTCCGGATCCGGCAAATTCGCTGGTACGTTGTCCCGCACCGATTCGACTTCCTTGGCGTAAAACGACCGCAATCCGGTTTCCGGCTTTTCCCATGCCTTTTGGTAAGCGCCGATGTTGCTCTTATCGACAACGACGAACGGCACCTTCACCCAGCCGACCGGCACAGGCTTGTCGTTCAGGATCGATTGTGCCGCAATGTAGACAGCGAGATAAGCTTGACCGAAGAAGTTCGCCGGCGTCGCCGCGGTGATAAGGCCCTGGGCGATATCATCGCGCACCTCTTCTGGGGTGTCGCAGGCGACGAAGGGACGCTTAATCTTGTCGGTGTCGAGAATCTTCGGAATGTTTTCTTCGCCTTCTTCGCCAGTGTCCAAATAGACCAGCGCGTTCGGAGATTTGCGGATGGCCTGATCCCAAAGGGCGAAATTGCGCTCGCGATCGGGTTTGGAATCGAATTCCGCAAGCACGTTGATCTTCGGCATTTTCTTTTTCAGGTAGGCAACCTGACCCGCCAAACGATTTTCCAGCACTGAGAGGCCCGGCACTTCCACAGCGCTGACCACGTCTCCCGTGATCTCCGCCGCCGGCTTGCCGTGCATTTTCTCCAATTCGGAGACGATGATCTCTCCACCAGCCTGCCCCATGGCAAAGGCGTCGGACGCCACGAACAGCGTATTTTTGATCTCCGGCATCGGCGGCACGTTGATCCAGACGATCTTGGCGCCACGCGCCTGCGCGTCAAGCGCAGGCTGGATGAACAGGGGCGGCGCAACGTTGACCACCACCAGCGCATCCGGCTTGGTCTCGAGTTCGGCCAGGAACATCTGCGCCTGACGTTGCGGATCGAAGGTGGTCGGGCCGGTCACCCGGATGTTGACCTTGCCGTTGAGATCCTTCGCCGCCGCATTCGCGCCAGCGATGATCTCCGTGCTCCACTCGCCGGCCGCCAGCGCCAACACCACGGAGACGGTGACCTTGTCCTTCGGCGCCGCGCTCACCGGCGCGGTCGCACCCAAGAGACCGACCATCAACGCGATCGGCGAAAGCAAGCTCGCGTATTTTTTGGTTGAACTCGACGACATATTTTCCTTCCTCCCTCTTGCTGACGTCTCGCAGCACATTTAGGTGCGCCACAAAATTTTCATTGCGCGCGTCTTCGCTTCACGATCCGGTCGAGCGCGATGGCGCCGACGATGACCAGACCGGTGACGAATTCCGAGTAGTTCAGGTTGACACCGTAGAACACCAGACCGCTGTCGATGGTTGTGATGATCAGAACGCCGAGCGCCGCGCCGATGATGGTGCCGGAGCCGCCGGCCAGAGAAGTGCCGCCGATCACGACGCCGGCAATGACCTGAAGGGCGAGATCGCGGCCCGAGGACGTATCGACGGCCTTGAAATAGGCGAGCGCCAGCACGCCCGACAACGCGCTGAGCAACCCGACCAGCGCGGTTGTGTAAATGCGGATGAGACCGGTTCGCACGCCGATAAATTCGGCGGCCGCCATGTTCGAGCCGATAGCGCGCACCGTTGCGCCGAAGCGGGTGTGCGCGAACACGAAATAGAGAACGACCGCGCAGACGATCGCCGTCCACACCGATGCCGGAAGTTGCAGGAAATCGCTGCCGAACCAGCGAAAGAATGGATGATCCTTTGGCAGCCCGTAGATCGCCTTTCCGTCGGACAAAATGAGATGCAAGCCGAAATAGGCCGACAGGGTCCCGAGCGAAACAATGATCAGCGGCACCCGCAGCAGACTCGTCAAAACGCCGTTCAAGCCACCGAGCACTACGCCCGAGAGCAGCCCCAGCGCGATCGAAAGCCACGGATCGAGGTGATAAAATTTGATCAGCGCCGCCGGTAGCGTGCTCGCTACTGCAAAAATCCCGCCGACCGAGAGATCAATCTCGATCATCGCCACGAGGTACACCATGCCGAAGGCGATGATGCCGACAAGAGAGGATTGCCGGAGAATGGTTTTGACGGAGCCGAAGCTGAAGAACTCGGGATGCGGAATGCCGATGGCGAGGATCATCGCCACGAAAACGAAAACGAGTCCGCTATCCTCCAGCCATCGCCAGCGGAGTCCCGCGACGTAACGGCCGATCAAGGGCCGTCTCACCTCGGCCGGATTAGAAGCGCTCATGTCGGCGTGCACTCACTCGCTTGCCGCAACGCAGCGCCGCCGCGGTCCTCCCCGCAGGCAATTATGCCCGCGTTTTTGATGGCACGCTGGCACCAATTGCCTATCGCGGCAAATTGAGTTTCCCAACAGCAGGTATCGGCCTTGCCGATGGTTGCCCGGAAGCGCCCGCCTCCTAGAACGTCTGCGCTTTGATGTTGGCGAACATGCCCTGCACGTTCGCATCGAGGTAGATAATCTCGGTCAGCGTGCCGAAATCGTCGTCGCTCTCGTAATACCCAAATTTGGTATCGCCGAACGTTCCGCGTTGTACGAGCTTGTAACCACGCGCCTCCAGGTCCTTGGTTGCGGCATCGTAATCATCGACCGCATAGCCAAGGTGGTGGATTCCACCTTCCGGAACGCGCTCCAAGAATTCCGAATACGTGCTTTTCCCGGAGATGTTTTCAATAATCTCGAACTGCACCTCGTCGATGTAACCGAACGCCATGCTGTGGTTGATCGGGGCGGTCGAACCGCGAAACCACCCATTCTGCACCACGATCTCGCGAAGCACCATGAAGCGCGGAGCGCCGAGTCTGTTGTTGAGATGTGCGAGCGCGGCGTCGAGATTGGGCACGACATAGCCAAACTGAAACAACTTTCCGGGCAACGGACGATCGGCCATGGGCTGACCCCTCTTTCGCTGTTTCGCTGAGCTGAATCGAAGCTATTTCGCCGGAGCGAACAGCGGCGTGGCATCGCCATAAATGCGGATGTCGGCGATCTTGTCACCACGGCGGCGCAGCGTCGTGCAGAACTTGATCGCGCAGAGGCTGCCGTCGAGGCGGGTGTATTGCACGATGGCTTCCGCTACGCCGACCTGTCCGTCGTGCATCGACCATGCTCCGACCATGCTGTGCGAAAGCCCTCCGATACTTCCCCATAGATGGCCGATCGCTGCCTTATAACCTTCCTTGCCCTGGACGGTCGGGTGGTTGGCGAATGTCAGCGTCGTGTCGTCGGTGTGCTGCGCAAGCGTGCGTTCCATGTCCATGGCATCGACGGCGCGGTAATAATCGTAGATCCATTTGGTATCGCCGGCCGCATCGGTTGGCTGTTTCGGCACCAGATGCTCACGGCCTTTCTCGTCGACCGTGCGCCGTACCGCGGCCAGCGTCGAAGCGACCGCGTTCAGGTACGCGCTTTCCATCGGCGCGAAATGCGCCTTCTCGGCGTCGCTGCCTTCTGGAATGCCATCCTTCTTCAAGCCGAAGGCAAATGTGAGCGTCAGATTTCCCTGCTCGTCCTCGCCAATGACGTTTTCAATCCGCCCGAGCTCGGAGCCGCGGATGCGTTCAAAAATCACGCGGTTCTCCGGTTCGAACGTGACTTTCTCGCGAAGCGGAACGTCCTTGAGCATGATGTCGCGCACGAGCCAGCCGTCGCCTTTCTCGACCACATCGCAGCCTTTCATCTCGGGGACGAAAGGCAGCGCGTTGTTCGCTTTCATCAGAAGCCCGGTCCACACATCGTGCCGGCTGAGGAACGACTTTTTCGGTTCGTTGACGGGAACCGTTCTGCTCAGTTGATACATCGGCGACCTCCCTTTTTGCCCGGCATTTCAATTACCGCACCGCAGCGATGCGCAGGCACCCGCGCGCCACGTTAAGCCGTGGGCTTTATTTCCAAAATTAGTAGTTTGTGGAAATAACAGAGTCAAGCATACCGCGGGTAGGCGCCGGACACGAAATCCTTCAACCGCGCTTGTGGACGAGACGCGGAACGCGCGAGAGTACGGCGGTAACCTGCTTGGCCGTCGTCAAGTAATGCTTTTCCAGCGCGCGTTGCGCCGCTTTGGCGTCGCGCGATAATGCCGCTTCGAAAATCTGTTTGTGCTCCCGCACTGTGTCGCGTTTAAGTCTTTCTGTCGGCGCAAATTTCACGCGCAGCATGCGGTGGCGTTCGGCTTGATCGAACAACAATTCGGCAAGTTCCATCTGCCATCGCGAGCCGCAGGCTGAGAGCAGCGCCATATGAAAGCGCCGGTGGCAACTGCTCCAGCCTTCGGTCGTAGGGCCGGACTCGTTCGGAATGGGGTTGCGCGACAGCGCGTGGAAAGCCGCAACAACAGCGGTCTCCCAGCGGATATCGCCGTTCTCGATGGAGCTGGCGAGCGCTTCGCGCTCAATGACAATCCGCGTCCGCGTGGTGTCTTCGACGTCGTATGCGGTCAGCGGCGGAATCCGGAAGCCGCGCTGGCCGATTGACGTGACCAGCCGTTCCGAGGTCAGCCGCGTCAGCGCCTCGCGTAGCGGGCTGATGCCGACATCATAGCGGGAGCGCAGCTCGTCCGAACGAAGCGGCGAACCCGGCGCGAACCTGCCCCAGAGGATGTCCTGTCGCAGCCGCTGGTAGGTGGACTCGGCCACCGTGCGGGGCAGATCATCGGTTGTGGCCGGCCCGTGGCGGGGTTCAGTAACTGAGCGTTTCATGGCCTAGTTTAGCGATTTTGGAAATTATAGATGACTTTCGAAAAAAGGCCAGACGCGCGTTGTGCGAGGATTATTCCTCGCCGGCCACTTCCAGCCTGCGCCGTTCGAGCTCGGCGGAGTAGCGTCGAAGCGCATAGGCCTCAGTGAGAAATCCGATGACGTGGCGATCGAGGTAGGAATCGACCACGGGAAGTGCCTCGGCCTCGGCGCGATCAAAGGCGAGCACCGCTTCCTTAATAGTCATGCCCGGCACCAGCACGACGTCGGTGTAACGCAGCAATTTTTTGATCGAGGCCTCAGGCTCTGCGTCGCCGGTGTGCGCGTCGGCCACGAGAACCATGCCGGCGTAGCGGCCGTGCTCATCGACCACGACGACCGCCGCCGACGAGCCCAGCGGAAACGCCTCCCTGAATGCCGCAATATTCATCTCCGTCGATGCGGTGCGCACGTCACGACGCGCCATTTTGCCGACGGTGAGAGCGCGCATCCATCCGATATCGGCGGCGCTGCGAATAGTCTCGCCGCGCAAGTGGAAGCGCCAGGTCGCGAATGAAAAGCCAAAGACTTCGCGAGTGACCTGGGAAGACACGATCACCGCGATCAACACGGCCGTGGTGAGCCACAGGTCTCCGGTCGTTTCCAGCGCAATGAACGTCATGGTGAGCGGGCCGCCGATGACTGAGGCCGAAAGCGCGCTCATCCCAATTACCGCATAGGCGTTCGCGTCGAATGACGCGGCCGGCCAGACGATCGACAGCGCGGCCGCCACCAGATGGCCGCCGAGCGCGCCGATCAATAGCGAGGAGAAGAACAGGCCGCCGCGGAAGCCGGAGCCGAGCGATAAAATGGAGGCCGCGATTTTCAGGCAAAAGAACAACGCGACGGTCAGGATCGGCAACTCAACTATTCCCGTGAGATGCAGCGCACCGTGGCCCGACGACATCACTTGCGGCGCAGCGATTGCGAGAATTCCGACGGCCAACCCGCCCGCCATCGTCCGCAACGAAGGGCGGAGTTGCGTGCGAGCGAACAAAGACTCGCACAGCGCGACGGCGCGCATGATGAGAATGCCGGTGCCCGCCGCCAGAAGGCCGATGATCGCCGCGACCACGATGTCGTGAGTTGCAAAGGTGATTTTTGGGGGCGCGACAATGCCGACCTCCGCCGCGGCCAGCGCCTGAGCGACGACGTAGCCGATGAGCGCGGCAACGCCGACCGGCGCGAGATTGTTCGGCGAATAGCCGCCGATGATGAGTTCAAACCCATAGAAGGCGCCGGCGAGCGGCGCGCCAAAAGCGCCGGCAATGCCGGCGGCCGCCCCGCACCCCACCAAAATCCGCAAGTCCGCCCGCCGCAGCCGGAACGCCATGCCAAGCCGCGAGGCGATGCCACTAGCCAACTGGGTGTATCCGGCTTCGAGACCGACGGAAGCACCCACGCCTGTAGACCAAACGGTCTGAAGCGCAACGATGATGCTGCCGACCACCGACATACGGCCGCCGTGCAGTGCATTGGCTTCGATGGGGTCGATTTCCCGCTCCGGGCGCCAGCGCGCTATCAACTCGCGCGCAACGCCGAAGACGAGACCGCCGATAAGCGGCACCGCGAGCGCGATCAAGGGGTCGAGGCGCGGCAACTCCGACAAACGCACTTCGGGACCCAGCCGGAACAGCCATCGGTGCAGCAAATCGACGCCCGTCCCCATCGCCGCGACCACCAAGCCCGCGACTACACCGGCGAGCGCGGCCAGCGCTATCAGGCTCGATTCCCGCGCGCGGACAATGGCCCGCAGGCGCTGCGGTATTTCCAATCGGCTGGTGAGCTTCTCGATCAAGGGCGTCACTTGCTATCGGGCGAGTTTAACATCGTACACTGGAACGATTGCGGCCCCGGCTGGTTCGCCGGACTTAGCAGACCATGGCAGGAACCGCCGCGGACATGAGCAAGTTGCTTGCTGGATGGTTGCCACCTCTCCGAAAGCCCCCGCCCCATCGTCCGCTCGCGACCCCCATAACGGAGAGCCGGCGCCAGCTGGCGCCGCGCATTTACCATCTGCGGAAATCGAGACCGACATTCCGAGCCGGCTTGATGCATTGCCCTTCGGCCATTTTCACCTCCTGGTGATTGTCGCGCTCGGCATCACCTGGATTCTCGACGGGCTAGAAGTGACTCTCGCCGGCGCGCTGTCCGGCGAACTGACGCAGCGTTCCTCGCTCGGCCTGACAAGCTCGCAGGTGGGGCTGGCCGGCAGCTTTTATCTCTGCGGTGCCGTTCTTGGCGCATTTGGCTTCGGGTGGCTCACGGATCGGCTGGGCCGCAAAAAACTCTTCTCGATTACGCTTGCGGTCTATCTCGCCGCCACCGCTGCCACGGGGTTGTCGTGGGACGCGTGGAGCTACATCTTTTTTCGATTCCTCACCGGTGCCGGCATTGGCGGCGAATACGCCGCCGTCAACTCGACTATCCAGGAGCTTATCCCGGCACGCTTTCGCGGCTGGACTGATCTTCTGATCAACGGAAGTTTTTGGATTGGCGCCGCCATGGCGGCGGGTGGCTCGACCATCTTGCTTGATCCGCACGTCGTCGACCCCGCGTTCGGCTGGCGGCTGGCGTTCCTGATCGGCACAGCGATTGGGTTGGTTATTCTCGTCTTGCGCCGCTGGATTCCAGAGAGCCCGCGCTGGCTGATCACCCATGGTCACGGGCGCGAGGCCGACAAGATTGTCGGAGAGATCGAGGCGCATTTCGATCGTTCACCGAATTCCAGTTCCGGGGCCCGGCGGAAGGTGCGATTGCGCACGCGCGACCACACTCCGCTTCGCGAGGTCGCACGCGCGCTGTTTCAGACGTATCGCCAGCGCACCTTCGTCGGCTTCGCACTGATGTCCGCGCAGGCGTTTTTCTACAACGCCATTTTCTTCACCTACGCACTGGTGCTGACCAAGTTTTACGGTATCGCCGCGGACCGGGTCGGCTGGTACATCCTGCCTTTTGCCGCCGGCAACGTCCTCGGCCCGGTACTTTTAGGCCGGCTGTTCGACACTATCGGCCGCAGGATCATGATCGCTTCGACCTACGCCATATCGGGCGCGCTCCTCGCCGCGACCGGACTCCTGTTCCGCGAAAACCTTGTTTCGGCACCGATGCTGACGGTCGCATGGATGATCGTGTTCTTCTTTGCCTCGACCGCTGCGAGTTCGGCCTACCTCACGGTCAGCGAAACCTTTCCGCTGGAAATGCGCGCCCTCGCCATCGCCTTCTTCTATGCCATCGGTACCGGCGTCGGCGGCGTGGCCGGGCCGATCCTGTTGGCGGCGCTGATCGAGAGCGGCTCGCGCAGCAGCGTCGCAATCGGGTATTTCATCGGCGCGCTGTTGATGATCGGCGCGGCGGTTGCCGAAGCGATCTGGGGCGTCGCCGCCGAACGAAAGTCGCTCGAAGAAGTCAGCCGGCCGCTATCATACGTCGAGTCATAACCGGGCTGGGTTGCTGCACTGAAAATTAAGATAGGCGCTCGCCAGATTGGTCGCGCTGAACTATCGAGGCTCCTATGAGTGAAGCCGCGTCAATCTCCGTTGCGCAAAACCGCGTCGTTTTGAGGATTCTTCCGTTCGCCCTGATCATTGTCTGCGGCTACCTGCCAGTCGGAATCCCGCTCGCCGCATTGCCGTTGCAGGTTCACCACGAGCTTGGCTTCGGCACGCTCGTGGTCGGTATCGTCATCGGCCTACAATCGCTGGTCACGCTGTTTACCCGGCCGCTGGCCGGCATCCTTTGCGACCGCGCCGGCGCAAAGGTTGCCGTTCTGATCGGCGCCGGCGTTTCGATCGCGGCGAGCACCATCTATTTCGTCTCGACCACGCCGGCGCTCGGCGCCTCCGGCGCCCTCGGATTGCTTCTCACCGCCCGCGTGATCTCCGGCTTAGCCGAAAGCCTCATCATGACCGGTTGCCTTTCCTGGGCCATCGCCACCGTCGGCCCGCAGCATACCGGCAGAGTTATGGTTTGGGTCGGCATCGGCATGTATGCCGCCATCGCTGCCGGCGCTCCGCTCGGCATCACGCTGATGAAATATCAGGGCGCCGTTGGCGGCTTTGCCGCGGCTTCGGTCGCGATGATCATCTTCTCACTGCTGACGCTGCCGGCGACGGCTTACGTCGCGCCGATTGCGCCCCAGGGCGGCGAGCGTCTGGCATTCCTAAGAGTGGTCGGCCGCATCTTGCCGTCCGGAATGGGGCTTGCGCTCGCCACTCTCGGCTTCGGCGCCATCGGCGCGTTTGCGGCGCTCGACTTTCAGAACAGGGGCTGGCCCGGCGCGGGCTTTGTCCTCGCCAGCTTCGGCGTGGCCTATATCGCGACACGCCTGGCCTTCGGGGGCTGGCCGGACCGCTTCGGCGGAGCCCGCGTGGCTGCGTGGTCACTCCTCGTCGAAGCCTGCGGCCTGGTGATGATGTGGCTTGCGCCCTTGCCGGCTTGTGCTTTCGCCGGCGCTGTCCTCGCTGGCATCGGCAACGCGCTGGTCTTCCCGTCGTTCGGCGTTGAAGCGGTCAAGCGCGTTCCGCCGGCGAGCCGCGGCGCAGCACTTGGCGCCTATGTTGCGTTCTTTGATGTCGGGTTCGGTTTGGGTGGACCGATCAACGGATACTTTGCCGGCGCGCTTGGCTATCCGTCCGTCTTCGCGGTCGCGGCGCTCGGAGCCGCGATCGCGATCGTCGCGACGCGTCGCACACAGCATCATAACCTCGCTGAAGAAACGCCTGCCTAACCATTTGCTAACGCGCCGCCGAAAAAAATCGTCGATTGCGCAAAAAACTCTTGCATCATTTTGCTAACGCGACTATGTGCCGCTCGCCCAATTTCGCACGTGCCTGTGGCCGCGTGTCGGTTGGTGGGCATCCGGACAAGAGGCCGGACAGCCGCCCGGAGCAAACGCCGAAAAATTTTTCGGCCGCCTGAGCTCCGAACCACTTAACCGGCAGCCGGAGGCGAAACCGGCGCACCCCGCGCTCAACGGGGGACGCGGCTTAAAGCAACGACGGAGCGGGCTTCTCTGGTCTCGTCGGCCCTCCAAAGGTCGACACCGCAGAGGCTTGTCCATCTTGCCGGCCGTGCGGAGCGGGTCTCCCTCTCCAAGCCAAGGCAGCATCTCGGGTGCAGAGCCCGTCGCTTTTGTTCGTGTCTCCACCGCACGGCAAGGCGCCGTCCCTCACCCGCTGACGCCGGGCGAATTCGCGTTCGCCCAAATTTCAATGCGAGCCGCGAGGCTCATTGAACCTGGTGAGGAGAGCGCCCATGACCGCGCGCATCCGCGATTTCCTGCTTAATCGTCCCGACGACGGGCCGTGCCTTGTCGTCGACCTCGACGTCGTTCGCGACAACTATCAGACCTTCGCCAAGGCGCTCCCCGACACGCGTGTGTTCTACGCCGTGAAGGCCAATCCGGCGCCGGAGGTGCTGTCGCTCCTGGCCGGGCTCGGTTCGTGCTTCGACGCCGCTTCGGTGCCGGAGATCGAACTCGTGCTCGCGGCGGGCGCGACGGCGGACCGCATCTCCTACGGCAACACGATCAAGAAGGAGCGTGACATCGCGCGCGCCTACGCGCTCGGCGTCCGCCTTTTCGCGGTCGATTGCCAGGCCGAAGTCGAGAAAGTCGCGCGCGCCGCACCGGGAAGCCGCGTCTTCTGCCGCATCCTCTCCGACTGCGTGGGCGCGGAATGGCCGCTGTCGCGTAAGTTCGGCTGCGAGCCTGCCATGGCAGCCGACGTGCTCGAGCATGCGCACAGGCTCGGTCTCGAAGCTTACGGCATCTCGTTCCACGTCGGGTCCCAGCAGCGCAACCCGCACGCCTGGGACCGCGCGCTCGCATCCGCGGCCGCCGTGTTCCGCGAGTGCGGCGATCACGGCATGACGCTCTCGATGGTCAACCTGGGCGGCGGATTTCCGGCCAAATACCTCAGGAACGTGCCGACGGTGAAGACATACGGCACGGCGATCTTCCGCGCATTGCGGCGGCATTTCGGCAACCGCATCCCGGAGACCATCGTCGAGCCGGGGCGCGGGCTGGTCGGGAATGCCGGCGTCATCGAGGCCGAGGTCGTGCTGGTTTCGAGAAAGAGCGAGAACGATGACGTACGTTGGGTATATCTCGACATCGGCAAATTCGGCGGTCTCGCCGAAACCATGGACGAGTTGATCCGCTATCCCATTCGCACGTCACGCGATGGGGACCTCGGTCCGTGCGTGCTGGCGGGGCCGACCTGCGACTCGGCCGACGTGCTGTACGAGAAGGTGCCGTACCCACTGCCGGTGAGCCTGGAGATCGGCGACAAAGTGCTGATCGAAGGGACCGGAGCCTACACGGCAACCTACTCATCCATCGCCTTCAACGGCTTCGCGCCGCTGAAGACCTTTCACATCTGACTTCGCCGGGAGCCGGCGCAAAACCGGCTCCCATCATCAACCCTCCTCGAACTGACGACGCCGATGAAGGGCGAATGGAGTGGGCCATGGTAACGATTCGCAATGAGACGCATCGCGATGTCGAAGCGCGCGAGCAATTGCTCGACAGTGTGTGGGGACCGTCGCGCTTTGAGAAGACCACGGAGCGGCTGCGCGAAGGCCGCAGCCCCGCTGCGGGATTGTCGCTGATTGCCGAGCAAGACGGGAAAGTCGTCGGCACCGTGCGGCTCTGGCACGTCTGCGCCGGGCCCGGCCGGCCCATCTTGTTGCTTGGCCCGTTGGCGGTGGAGGAGACCTCACGCGGCTGCGGCGTCGGCAGCGCGCTGATGCAGCGGGCCACAGGCGTCTCGGGACGTCGTGGTCACGATGCCGTCGTGCTCGTCGGCGATGCGCCCTACTACCAGCGCTTCGGTTTCTCCGCGGCTAAGACCGGCGCGCTCTGGCTGCCCGGACCTTTCGAGCGCCAGCGCCTGCTCGGCTGCGAACTCAAAGTCGGCAGTCTCGACGGCGCCCGCGGGCTGATCACCGCGACCGGCCGTTCGGTGCGGAAGCAGGCTTTCAGCACGCTGGTTACAAAGCCAGCCGGCGCCCTGGCCGCACGGCACGCGGCTTAAACGGCTTTACGAATTGCGGAAGGAACGACGAATATGAACGCCATGACCAAAGCAACCACCTCTTGGCCGCTCCATGCGTGCTTCGACGGCCCAATCGTGATGCTCGGATTTGGCTCGATTGGCCGAGGGACACTCCCCCTAATTGAGCGCCACATCGGCTTCGACCGGGCGAAATTCGTGGTGATCGCGCCGGACGACGACGATCGGCGTCTGCTCGACGATCGTAAGCTGCGCTTCATCCACACCGCGATCACCAAAGAGAACTATCGTGAGGTACTCACGCCTTTGCTCAAGGCCGGACCGGGCCGCGGCATGATCGTGAACCTTTCGGTCGATACCAGCTCGGTCGATCTTATGGACTTCGCCAAGGATGTCGGCGCCTTCTACATCGACACCGTCATCGAGCCGTGGCCCGGACTTTATACCGATACGAAGTTGTCGATCTCGGAACGCTCGAACTACGCTTTGCGCGAAGGGCTCCTGGAGTTGCGCCGCCGGCGTCCCGGCGGAATTACCGCGGTGAGCTGCTGCGGAGCCAATCCCGGTATGGTGTCGTGGTTCGTCAAGCAGGCGTTGCTCGACGTCGCGGCCGAACTCGGCCTGAAATTCGACGAGCCGAAGACCCGCGAGGACTGGGCGCAGTTGATGCAGCGCGCCGGCGTCAAAGGCATTCACATTGCCGAGCGCGACACGCAACGCGCACGCGATCCAAAGCCGCGGGGCGTGTTCGTAAACACCTGGTCGGTCGAAGGTTTCTGCTCGGAGGGTTTGCAGCCCTCCGAGGCCGGCTGGGGCACGCATGAAAAAATCATGCCGGCGAACGCGCGCCGCCATCAATTCGGCTGCGACGCAGCCATCTACCTGACGCAGCCCGGCGCCGGCACGCGGGTGCGCTCCTGGACGCCGACGGCACAGGCGCAGCACGCTTTCATGGTCACACACAACGAGTTGATCTCGATTGCCGACTATTTCACGTTGCGCGAAAACGGAGCAGTCGTCTTCCGGCCCACCTGTCACTACGCCTACCATCCATGCGACGACGCGGTGCTGTCGCTCGATGAAATGGCGGGAGCGGCCTGGCAGCCCCAGGCGGACTGGGTGATCCTCGACGAGCACGAGATCGTCGACGGCATCGACGAACTCGGCGTCCTGCTCTACGGCCACGGCAAGAACGCCTACTGGTACGGCTCGCAGCTCTCCATCGAGGAGACGCGGCGGCTCGCGCCTTATCAGAACGCGACCGGTTTGCAGGTCACATCCGCCGTGCTGGCCGGGATTGTCTGGATACTGGAAAATCCCGATCGCGGTATTGTCGAAGCCGACGAAATGGATTTCCGCCGCTGTCTTGAAATTCAGAGACCCTATCTTGGGCCGGTCGTAGGCGTGTACACGGATTGGACCCCGATTGACGGGCGCGACCGGCTGTTTCCAGAAAGTCTCGACCGCGACGACCCCTGGCAGTTCAGTAACGTACTGGTGCGCTGATAGAGCCAAGCCGTCGGCTCAACTGAAATCAATTCGTCTCATCTTTGATTTGGCAATGCTGTCAGTTTGCGGTGTCCCGTTAACCGGCCATCAAGCCGGCGAAGCGCATTGGTACCGGCGAGGCAGTCCGACTCGCTTGTTAAAATCGCTGGGAGGCAACCATGTGCCAATATTGCAATGAAGCCCCCATTGCGCCCACATCGCTTGCGCGCCGCAACATCCTGAAATTTGCCGGAGCGGCGGCGGCCGCTCTTGCGCTCGGCGGGCCCGCGCTGGCAAAAGAAGCGAAGATGGTGCCAAAGCCGCAAAACATCCTCACGCCCGATGCGGCCCTCGATCGGCTGATGCAGGGCAACAAGCGCTACGTCGATGGTCTAACGAAGCGACACAATTTCGCTCACGAACGCGAAGCCTTGACCAAAGGACAGAATCCGTTCGCAGCCGTGCTCGGCTGCGCCGACTCCCGGATCGCCGCCGAATTTTGCTTCGATACTGCGCTCGGTGATGTCTTTGTGTGCCGGGTCGCCGGCAACTTCGCCAACAACGACATCATCGCGAGCCTTGAATTCGCCGTTGCGGTTCTGAAAACGCCGCTCATCATGGTGCTTGGGCACGACGCGTGCGGCGCTGTCGATGCAACCATAAAATCGGTCAAAGACGGCACCACCCTGCCCGGCCACTTGCCTGAACTTGTCGCGGCCCTTCGGCCTGCGGTCGAAGCCGTTAAAGACGAACGCGGCGACATGCTGGCGAACGCGATCAGCAGCAACGTCAAGCTCAACGTCGAGAAGCTGCAAAAGTCATCGCCGATTCTGGACGCCGCGGTCACCGACAAAAAGCTCCGCGTCGTCGGCGGCGTTTATCGGCTCGCCACCGGAAAGGTCGACCTCGTCTGAAGCCGCCGCGACTATTCGCGGGCGATCAGATTCTCGATGCGCCGGTCCGGAATGAGCCAAAGCACCGCGACCAGTGTGTAGATCGCGATCGAGATCCATGGCGCAACAAACGCAAGCGCAATTCCGGCTGCATAAAGCACCGGCGATATTTTTCCTTTAACGTCGCTGCCGATCGCTTTCGCGAGCACCGAATCGGCGCCGTGCCGGCGAATGATCGCAAGCACCAACAGGTAATAGGCGATGGCCGGCAGCAGCAGGCTGAGGCCGTAGAGCGCTGTCGGCAGTGGCTGTCCGAGATTCTGGCCCATCCAAGCCGTTGCCGCTGGCATCAGCGAGAGCCAAAACAAGAGGTCCATATTGGCCCACAGGATGAGCCCGTCGACGCGCGTCACCGTGTGCAGCAGATGGTGATGATTATTCCAGTAGATCGCGACATAGACGAAGCTCAGGGTATAGGTCACGAGACTCGGCCAAACACTTTCGAGCGCGGCCAGGTCCGCGCCGTGCGGCACGTGCAACTCCAGCACCATGATGGTGATGAGTATGGCAATGACGCCGTCGCTGAAGGCGGCGAGACGATCCTTCCCCATGCCGTTCTCGTGTTAGGGCGCGGCGGTGCGCGCTTTGACGCTATCCCACCACGGACAGACGCCCTCGCTCACCTGGTAATTGCCTTCGATCACCTGGACCGGCCGGCGAAAGCCGTCGGCGGCGTTCTGCAAGCGCAGCTCGCGGGCCTTGGCTTGATCGGCCTCCGATAACCAACGCCGATCATGGCCCCACATGCTCGGCCCTTCCTTTCGCTCGTGGGCCTGCCAGGTATCGACATCGATCAATCGCGCGCCCCACCCATACTCCACCATAAAGCCCGAAGGGTTGACCGAGTAGAACGAGGTGATGAAATCGCTGGTGTGGCGCCCGAGCGTCACCGCGACGCGATCCTCGTTCAAGGCGAGATCGTAGCCCTGGCCGACATCGTCGAATGAGAACAGCTCCATCATCAGGTGATGCACGGCGTTCTTGCCGCTTTGCACAAAGGCGAGAGAATGGTGCCGCGGATTGAGATGGAGGAAATAAGCGGTGAACGGATGCGAATAGTAATCCGTCAAACGGAAGCCGAGCGCGTCGCGATAGAACGCCATCATCCGGTCGACGGTTTCCGGGGTGTCGACGTTGAGAACGATATGGCCGAGCCCCAATGACCCGGTGCGGAAGCCGGAGATCGAGCGGCCGGCCCTGAACGGTTCGGCGGCGGTCTCGGCGCCATGGAAAAGTTCGAGCCTGTTCCCGACCGGGTCGTTGAGAACGATCAAATCTTTGACGTGACGCTCATCGGCGAGCCCCCGCGCGCCGCGCGCGACTTTTATCTCCGCGGCCTCGAGCTGCGCGGCAATGCCGTCGAGCGCCGCCGCGTCGGCAACCTCCCAACCAAAAAAGCCGATCCCTTCCCCGCCATCCATATCGACCACGAGCCTCTGCTTGCGGTCATCCATGCGGAAGGCGAGCGTCGAGCGCGATCGGTCGATCCTTTGCAAGCCGAGCAGGCCAGTGCCGTAGCTCGCCCAGTCGCCTAAATCCTTGGCGCGAACGCCGACATAGCCCAAAGCCTGCGGAACAATGCGTTCAGGCATGACAAGCCTCTTGCGATCCGTTGCGACCTTTTACATGGATGTAAGCGGACGCGAAACCGCACAAAAGGGCAGCAGACATGTTGGCGCGCACGACACCGCCGTTCCGGGCCGACCATGTCGGCAGCCTCATCCGGCCCGATGCGCTGATTCGCGCGCGGGAGGCGGCGGAGAAGAACGAGATTGGCGCCGACGAGCTTGCGCGCCTTCAGCATGACGCCATCCGCGCAGTCGTGCAGATGCAGGAAGAGTTGGGTTTTAAGCTTGCCACCGACGGCGAATACAATCGCACCTTCTGGCAGCGCGACTTCTTGCTGAAATTCGAAAACGTGCAGCAGGTCGCGTCGAAATTAACCGTCCGGTTTCATTCCGCCACCGGCACGCGCGATCATTCGCCGCCGAGCCTGCAAATCACCGGCAAGCTCGCGCGGCCGGTCGCGATCTTTGTCGATGATTTCAAGTTTCTTAAGTCGGTGACGAAGGTGACCCCGAAAATCACCATCCCCTCGCCGACCACGCTGCATTTTCGCGGCGGCCGCGAGGCGATCGACTGCAAAGCCTACCCCGACATCGAGGAATTTTACGCGGATCTCGCGCGCGTCTATCGCGAGGAAATCGCCGACCTCGCCGCAGCCGGCTGCCGCTATTTGCAAATCGACGAAGTCAATTTCGCCTATTTGTGCGATCCGGCGCTGCGGGCGCAGGTCCGCAACATCGGCGAGGAGCCGGACACACTGCCCAAGACCTATGCGAAGCTCCTCAACGAGGCGATCGCCGGCTGCCCCGACGACATGGTTGTTTGCCTGCATCTTTGTCGAGGCAATTTCGCCGGCGCCTGGGTGGCGGAGGGGGGCTACGACCCGGTCGCCGAGATTCTGTTCAACGACATCGCCGTCGACGGTTATTTTCTCGAATACGATTTGCCGCGCGCCGGCAGCTTTGCACCGCTGCGCTTTCTGCCGAAAGACAAAGTCGCGGTCCTCGGCCTGGTCACCACCAAAAGCCCGCAGCTCGAGACCAAGGACGAGCTCAAGCGCCGGATCGACGAAGCGAACCGTTACGCTGCGATTGAGCACCTTGCCCTTTCGCCGCAATGCGGTTTTTCCAGCGGCATCGGCGGCAACGCGATGACGGTTGAAGATGAAATCGCCAAGCTGCGTCTCGTCGTCGACACAGCAGGCGAGGTCTGGGGTTCGGCTTGAGTACGGCGGCGCGCTGGAACGCAATCGCTCTTATGGTTCGCCCGGCCTGAACGGCTCTTCTTTTCCCGGCGGCACGCTCTGCTCGGCCATCGCGAGCTGCATTGCGACCGCGATATAGGTGCCGGCGACCGCCGTCAGATCGACCACCTGTTGTTCGCCGAGGAGTTTTTTGGCGCGATCGAACGTCGCGTCGGAGACGATGTGCCTCGTCGTCAGCTCGGTGACGAAGTCGTACACCACCCCTTCTTCCGGCGGCATGTTGGCGGGACGCTTGTTCGCCTTCAGTTCCGCGACGATGTCGGGCGCGAGGCCTGCTTTGATGGCGAGCGGTGCGTGTGCGTACCATTCGACCTGCGAACGCCACTGCCTGCCGATAATCAAAATCGCAAATTCGTTGAGCTTGAGCGGCACCGAGGTTTCCCAGCGCAGGTAGTGCAACAGGTCGAACATTCTCTGTCCGAGCACAGGGCTGCGCAGCAGCGGATTGTACGGTCCGCCGAGACCGACGCTAGAGATTTTCATAATCTCCTCACCGAGCGGCTTCTGTGCATCGGTGAGTTGCTCCACGCTGAGTTGCGGAAAGCGAGGCTCTTTGCTCATTGCACGAGGTCCTATCATCATGATTGCCAGCAGAGCCGCACCGATCGTCAGAGCGGCCGCAACCGTCGCAGCGAAACGATTCATGGGTGTTCCTCCAAGTGTCCCGATTCCGAAGTTCGCGTGACCTAGCGGCAATCTCATGTGCGAACTTCGGAATCAAAGGGACACTAGCAAACCTAATAACCTAGTGTGGCTTTGGTTCAGAAGTCCGCATGATAAGGTGCCGGCAAGACATCGCGGACTTCCGAACCGCCATACTAGGTGCCGGCGCGTTTGATTGCGCCGTTCGATTATATAATGATACCACCGACAACGAGATCGCGGCCAACGCGATCCTTCAGGGAGGATGAATGAGGCTCGTTACCTTCGCCGCTTCCGGCCGGCAGCGCGTCGGCGCACTCATCGACAATGATCGCCGGATCGTCGATTTCCTGGCGGCACACGATAACGCGGAACTCGCTTTCCAAAGCATGCAGGCGCTGATCGAAGGCGGCGCAGCCGCGCTCGATCGCGCGCGTGAGATTGTTGCAACGGTCCAGAAAAATGGCCGGGGCGTGATTGATGCGGCATCGGTCAAGCTGCTGGCGCCGCTGCCTACGCCGCCGCAATTGCGGGACTTCCTGTGCTTTGAAAAGCACCTGATCCAGGCTTTCACCCAGATACTCAAAATCCGTGCCGCCAGTGCACCCGATCCGGAACAGGCGTTGCGCGACTGGGAAAAGCAAGGCGCGTTCAAGCCACCACAAATCTGGTACGAGCGGCCGAGTTTCTACAAACCGAGCCGGTTTGCTGTCTGCGGCACCGGTCAGGATGTGACCTGGCCTGCCTACTCGAGGACAATCGATTACGAGCTTGAATTTGCCTGCGTGATCGGTACACCCGGCCGCGATATTCCCAAGGAAAAGGCCCGAGCGCATATTTTCGGTTACACCATCTTCAATGATCTCTCGGCGCGCGACGAGCAGACGCTCGAAATGGCGAGCAATCTTGGACCGGGCAAAGGCAAGGATTTCGACAATTCGAATCCGGTCGGCCCATGCATCGTGACGGCCGATGAAATTCCCGACCCCTACGCGCTCGACATGATTGTCCGGGTGAACGGCGAGGAACGCGGCCGCGGCAATTCGCGCGAGATGTACTGGAAATACGAAGATTGCATCGCGTTCGTGTCGCGCAACGAAACCGTGCATCCCGGCGAACTGTTTTGCTCAGGCACGGTCGGCAACGGCTCGGGTCTTGAGATCGGGCGCTATGTCGAGCCGGGTGAAGTCGTCGAGCTCGAGGTGGAAAAAATCGGCGTACTGCGCAATCGCATTGTGCGCTGAAACACAATAATCCGGAGGAAAAACCATGGTGCAGAAAATCCGCCGCTTCGTCACCGGCCACAATGCCGCCGGCAAGGCGATCGTGATGATCGACGATCACGCGCCCAATGCGACCGAGATCAAGGGCTGGCCGGGGCTCGGCGTCACCGAAGTCTGGGTGACCGACGAAATGCCGGTCGACAATCACGGCGCAAGGGATCGTTCGCTCCGCCCGATGCGCCACGATCCGACGCCGTCCGGCACGATTTTCCGCGTCGTTGAAATCCCGCCGGAAAGCTCCAGCAGCAAAATCGATCCAGCCGCGGCCTTCGGCCATCTCGGCTCCACGAATAAGCCGAAGGCGGAGGATTCCGCCAAGCACCCGACTATGCACAAAACCGACTCCATCGATTATCTCGTCGTTATTTCCGGTTCGATGCACATGCTCATGGAAGAAGGCGAAGTCGAGTTACATGCGGGCGATTGCATCGTGCAACGCGGCACCAATCACGCCTGGGTCAACAGGAGTGGCAAGCCTTGTCTGCTCGCGGCGGTGCTGATCGACGCCAAGCCGGCGCCGTGATTCGGCGCCGCCGACGGTGCGCGCATGAACCTGGCTGGTTGGGTCGAAAAATGGGGGCGCGCCGCGCCTGATCAGGTAGCGATCGCGCTCGGCAGCGATGCCTGTGCGACTTACCGGCAATGGGCGGCGCGATCGCGGGCGATGGCCGGCAATCTCGCTGCCTCCTGCCCGCCCCAGGCGCGCGTCGCGATTGCCATGACCAACCGGCCGGAATTTCTCGAGGCCCTATTCGCGATCTGGCACGCCGGTTTGGTCGCAGTCCCGATGAACGCGAAACTTCATCGCGATGAGTTTGGCTACATCGTCGGCGACACTGAAGCCGCCCTCATCCTTGCCAGTCCCGATCGC
This sequence comes from uncultured Alphaproteobacteria bacterium, assembly GCA_963753355.1. Lineage (GTDB taxonomy): Bacteria > Pseudomonadota > Alphaproteobacteria > Rhizobiales > Xanthobacteraceae > BOG-931. The sequence continues at coordinate 45,195 of CAVWBV010000009.1, read as the reverse complement.
GCCGATGACGTCGCGCCGCACGGCCGCACCATCGTCACCGGCAGCGGCGAATGGAGAAAGCTCGCGGAAGGCGATGGCATCGACGTCGTGCCGCGCCGCCGCGACGATCTCGCCTGGCTGTTTTACACGAGCGGCACGACCGGCCGGCCCAAAGGCGCGATGCTCACCCATGGCAACATGATGGAGCAGACGCTCGCCTATTTCGCCGAGATCGAACCGGTCGGAGCCGGCGACGCCGTCATGCATGCCGCGCCGATGTCGCACGGATCGGGATGCTATGGACTGCCATTCGTCGCCATGGGGGCGAAAACGGTCATTCCTGAAAGCGCTGGCTTCGACCCTGAGGAGATCGCGCAGATTCTTTCGGCGCACCGCAATGTCAGTTTTTTCGCCGCGCCGACCATGGTCAACCGCCTCATTACCCACGGCGGCTTTGCCGCCGCCGATCATCGCGGCCTGCGCACCATCATCTATGGCGGCGCTCCCATGCATTTTGAAACACTGCAGGGCGCAATGAATTTGCTCGGGCCAAAACTCGCACAGATCTACGGCCAGGGTGAAGTCCCGATGACCATCACCGCGCTTTCGAAGGAACTCCACGCCGATCGGACCCGGCCGCGCTGGCGCGAGATCATGGGCTCGGTTGGACTGCCGCGCGCCAATGTCGAGGTACGCGTCGCCGATGAAGCGGACCGCGCGTTGCCAACGGGAGAAATCGGCGAAATTCTGGTCCGGGGCGAAGTGGTCATGAAGGGCTACTGGAATAATCCGAGCGCAACGGCTGAAACGTTACGCTCCGGCTGGCTGCATACCGGAGACATGGGAGCATTCGACGGCGAAGGCTTCCTCACGCTGAAGGATCGTTCCAAGGACATGATCATTAGCGGCGGTAGCAACATTTATCCCCGTGAGGTCGAGGAAATCCTGCTGCGGCACCCGAGCGTTCTGGAAGTATCCGTTATCGGCCGGCCGCATCCTGACTGGGGCGAGGAAGTCGTCGCCTGCGTCGTGGCCCAGGCCGAGCAGAAAGTGTCGGCAGACGAACTAGAGGCGTTGTGCCTTTCCGCCATCGCGCGGTTCAAGCGTCCGCGGCACTACGTCTTTCTCGAAGCCCTGCCGAAGAACAATTACGGCAAGGTGCTGAAAACCGAATTGCGACGGCGCGACACCGGTAACGTTGGCACAGAACGCCCGAGCGATAAAAGCAGCGCGTCTTCCTAAGGAGTGAGCGGAATCCGCGCGGGGCGGGTCGACTGGAACTGCGCCAGCTGCTGCATCCCCTTCAGGTCGGTAAATTCCACGTGCCGCTCGGTTATCGCGATCAGGCCGTCGGCCCGTAATTTTGTCAGCGTGCGATTGAGGTGAGGTACGCTTAGGCCCAGCGCATCGCTCATCATTTCTTGCGTGAATGGCAACGTGAACTCCGACTTGGGTGCGCGGCCCACCGTGACCAGCCGGGAATGAATTTCGAGCAGAAGGTGCGCCAACCGTTCAATTGGTGTGCGGCGGCCGACGTCGATCACGTGTTCAGCGTAGTTGGCCGCCTCTTGCACCGCAAGCCAGCTGAGCAGCACGCCGAATTTTGGCCGGCGATAGCAAAGCGCAACGAACGACTCGAGCGGGCAGATCTGCAACGTCATCTCGCTCACCGCAATGACCGAATTCGCTGCACGGTCGAGAAAACTTCCCGGCAGTCCGACGACGTCTCCGGGAACGATGAAGTTGACGATCTGACGCTTGCCGCTGCGCAACAGCTTATACCGCGCGGCAAAGCCTTCCTTCACGAAACAAAGCTTGGAGAACTCGTAGCCATCGAGGACGAGATCGCGCCGCTTCTTCACCACGAGTTCGGTTTCGATCACCGTGCGCAGGTCGTCGATGTCTCGGGGCAAAATTTCGGTGAAATGTCGCAGCCTCGCGACGAACGGATCGTCACGCCAAACCTCTACCTTCTTGTGCGGCGTGCTGACGGCGCCAGTCCGGACCGAAAGTTCGTTCATGCTCATAATCTGGATCAATAACGGCGATTAAAGCTACCCCTACTAAAGACGGTCACACTGCGCGCCGGGGATTTCAAATTGAGTGAAAGAAAAGGAAACGCCCATGACCACCCTCGAAAAATTATTTCCGAATTCAATTTCCCGGCGGAGCCTCCTGCGGCAAGCCGTCGCAACCGGCGCCGGGGTTGGCGCCGTGAGCGTGGGCCCGCCCGGCTTCTTGCACTTCGCCATCGCCGCCGACGAGCCGCCAATGGGAACATGGCCCGCCGGCTCGCAAGGTTCGACGGTCACGATCGGCGCCACCGTGCCGCGTACGGGGGCCTATGCCGTGCAGGGTGAAGACGAACTCAAAGGCATGCAGCTTGCGGTCGAACACATCAACGAGGGCAACGAGCTGATCAAGAAGATTGCGCCTAAGGTCACCAAAGGCGTGCTCGGCAAGCAGGTGGAACTGGTCGTCGCCGACTCGGGCGCCAAGCCGAACAACGCAGTGCAGGAACAGCAGACCTTCATCAACGACAACAAGATCGTCGCCATGACCGGCTCGACGTCGTCGGCGGTCGCGGTGGCGCTCAACAAATTCGCCGAGCGCGAGAAGTTGCTCTACCTGGTGGCGATCTCCGGCTCCAACGACACCACCGGCAAAGACTGCACGCGTTACAGCTTCCGTCAGTGCTTCTACGGCGAGACCGCGGCCAACGCGATCGGCCCTGTTCTGGTGAAGAATTTCGGCAAGAACAAAAAAGCCGCGTTTATGACACCAGATTATACGTACGGTCATACCGTGACCAAATCAGTGAACGACTATCTGACCGCAAACGGCGGCTGGACCATGGTGACCAATCAGGTTTCTCCGCTCGGCACCCAGGACTTCAGCCAGTACCTTACCAATATCGCCAACTCCGGCGCGGAGTTCATCATCAATGTGAACTGGGGTCGCGATGCGGTGCTGTCGGTTCAGCAGGCCAAGCAATTCGGCCTGACGCCGAAGATGAAGATGGTGATTCCCTATCAAATCCCGTTCCTGGCCAAGGAAGTCGGGCCGGAACTCACCGAAGGCGTGTTCGCCGCCACCGATTTCTGGTGGACGCTCGAAGACAAGTATCCGCTGGCCAAGATGTTCGTCGAGGCCTTCGATAAAAAGTACGGCTACAAGCCCGAATGGGGGGCCGAGAACGCATACATGCAGTTCGCAATCTGGGCACGGATGGTTTCGGAGGCTGGCACCTTCTTTCCGCCGGCCGTCATCAAGACCTACGAGAAGGGCGAGACCTTCCCGTCGATGGTCGGCGACGTGCATTTCCGCCCTGAAGATCATCAGTTGGTCCGTCCGGTCATCATCGTCCGCGGCAAGAAGCCGAGCGAGATGAAGAGCAAAGAGGACTACTGGGAAGTGCTTGAAGTGGTGCCGGGCGAGCCGTTGATGCAAAAGCCGGATGCATTTGGCTGCCATCTCGGCGATTACACCTGAACGATCACTGACGTCTTCCCCGCGCCGCCGGCGCGGAGAAGACCCCGCTGTTGAGTAGTGGAGCCGGTCCAATGCACGAAGCATCGCGCTCGTGTATTGCGATCCGGCTTAGCTGTCGCTGGACCCACGCGATCCCTCGGCATAAGTTCTCCGGACGTTTGGCTAGACCGGCGAAAATGCACGTCAAGAGATTGCAGGGGGCGGGGTGATCAACTGGCCCACTTTTGTTTCTCAGGTTTTCAACGGCGTGGTGCTCGGCGCTCTTTTGGCGCTGATCTCGTCCGGCCTGACGATCATTTACGGCACGCTCGGCGTACTCAATCTCGCGCACGGCGCCATGTTCATGCTCGGCGGCTATGCCGGCTGGCTCGCCTACACCTACACCGACTCGTTCATCGTCGCCGTCATTGCCGGGTCGCTGTTTGTGATGCTGGTCGGCGTGGTGATGGAGCTTGTGGTCATCCGCCATTTCTATTCGCGCCCCCCCGAAGATCAGCTCCTCGTCACCTTCGGGCTCGGCATCGTCTTCGTCGAAACGGTGCGTTTTTTCTTCGGCAGCTTGTCGAAGACACTGCCGGCGCCGTCTGCTTTCGCCGGCATCACCCCGATTGGTTTCATGTTTTATCCGACCTACCGATTGGCGCTGCTTGGCATCGTGGCGGCCGCATTAATGGTGCTTTATGTCGTGCTTTACCGCACCCGCATAGGCATGATCGTGCGCGCCGGTATCGAGGACTCGGTGATGGTCGATTCGCTCGGTATCGACATCTACAAGGTGTTCATGCTGGTGTTCGGCATCGGCGCCATGGCCGCCGGTTTTGCCGGCGTCGTCAATGCGCCGGTCGTCTCCATCGCACCCGACGTCGGCGAGTTGATTTTGGTGCAGACTTTCGTGGTCGTCGTTATCGGCGGCGTCGGCTCGTTTCCCGGCGCCATTCTGGGTGGGTTCATCGCCGGCGAGATCATCAGCATAACTTCCATGTTCAATCCCGGCTATTCTTACGTGATGCTCTTCGTTGCGATGACACTTGTCCTCGTCCTTCGCCCCTACGGATTGCTCGGCGCGGCCGGCCGCGAATGATCGTGATCGCTTGATGCACAGGCAAAATCGCTTTGTCATTGAGGCGCTCACGGCAATCGGACTGATAGCCGCGCCTTTCGTCCTTCCCTATCTCGGCTTCTCTCCGACGACCATGAGCCGCATCATTGTTTGGGGCCTGTTCGGCATCGGCTTCGACATCCTGTTCGGTTTCACCGGGCTTCTCTCCTTCGGGCAATCGGCGTTCTACGGCACCGGTGGAATGATTGCTGCCTACCTACTAACCGTCCTTAATTTTCCCCACGTCATGACTTCGATCGTCGTCGGCACCCTCGCGGCGGCGATTGTCGGTTACCTAGTCGGGCTGATCGCGCTGCGGCGCACCGGCATCTATTTCGCCATGATCACCGTCGCGATCGCGGAGGTCTTCTATTTCGTCGAGTTCAATCCGCTTTCGGACTACACCGGTGGCGAGAACGGCTTGCCGGGCGTGCCGACGCCAACATTTCCGCTCGGCTTCACCACCATTCATCTCGACACCGAGTGGAAGCTCTATGCGTTCTTCGCGTTCTGGTATTTCGTCGGCATCGTGATTGGGTTGCGCATCGTGCGCTCGCCGGTCGGCGCCGTGCTCAACGCCATCCGCGACAACCCGCTGCGCGCCGCCGCCGTCGGCCACAACATTCATGGCTACAAGCTTGCCGCCTTCGTCATAGCCGCGGCGTATGCCGGCTTCGCCGGCGGCCTGCTTGGCGTACTTCAGGGCTTCATGCCGCCTGATGCCTTCACCTTCGATACATCCGGACAACTCGTGATCCAAACCGCCATCGGCGGCGCCGGAACTCTGTTCGGGCCTCTGCTTGGCGCTACCGTCTGGCTCTATCTCAGTGATTTTTTCCAGAACACGCTGCACTTCGGCGCGACCTGGAGGCTGGTGCTGGGCTTGGTCTTCGTGCTGCTCGTCTGTTTCCTGCGCCGCGGCCTGATTGGCGGCATCCGTGACGTCTACGCGTTTGCCACACACTCGCGCGCCGGGGCGCAATCGAAAGACGCCGATATACCGGTCACCGGCGTTACCGCCGTGGACGAGCAGACAGCCGCGCGGGTCGAGATCGCTCGGGAAACGCGGACTTCCGCCATGCCGGCGCGTCGGCGTGACGACGGCAATTTCGCCGGTCCGATCCTGCAAGCGAACGGCCTCACCAAACGTTACGGCGGACTTACCGCCAACAGCGACATCAACTTCACCGTCAACCATGGCGAGCTACGCGGCGTCATCGGACCGAACGGCGCCGGCAAAACGACGTTTTTCAAGATGCTTACCTGCGAGGTGCATCCCACCGCCGGTCAGATCGTCTTTGAGGGCCGCGACATCACGGGCTTGAGCGTGACGGACGTGTGTCAACTCGGGCTGACCAAGAGTTACCAGGTCAACCAACTCTTCACTCAATTGACAGTGCGCGAAAATCTGACGATCGCCGCACTGGCGGCGCTGCGCGGAAAATTCCGGCTCGATTTGTTCCGCCGGCTGTCTAACGTCCCCGGGCTGGCCGAGCAGGTCGAGCACACGCTGGATATGGTCGATCTCACGACGCGCGCCGGCAAGCCGGTATCGGCGCTCGCCTATGGCGAAAAGCGCCGTCTGGAAGTCGGACTGGCGCTGGCGAGTTCGCCGAGCCTTTTGCTGCTCGACGAGCCGCTGGCCGGCATGAGTCCGCGGGAACGCATTGAAATGGTCCGGCTGCTCAAGTCGATCCGCAAAGGCCGCACGATGATCGTCGTCGATCACGACATGGACTCGCTGTTCGAATTGGTCGAACGAATCACCGTTCTTCAGGAGGGCCGCGTTCTGGTTGAAGGCACGCCCGCGGAAATCAAGGGCAACAAAGCTGTGCAGGACGCCTATCTCGGTGGAGTGGTCGCGGCATGAGCCTTCTCAAGGTCAGCGGCCTGAATACCTATTACGGGGATTCGCACATCCTCTTTGACGTTGCGCTCGAGGTCGAGCGCAACGAGGTGGTCGCGCTCCTGGGCCGCAACGGCGCCGGCAAGAGCACGACTTTGAAGAGCCTGATGGGCGTCGTCACGCCGCGCGCCGGATCGATCGTTCTCGACGGCGCCGACGTTGCCGGCATGAAAAGCCATGCCATCGCACAAGCCGGGATGCAGCTCGTGCACGAGGACCGGCGCATTTTTGGCAGCCTCAATGTCGAGGAGAATCTGATCCTCGCCGGCTTGACCGCCACGAACAGATGGCCGCTCGACCGCGTCTACGCGCTGTTCCCGCGGCTCAAGGAGCGGCGGCTGAGCCGCGGCACGGATCTGTCGGGCGGCGAGCAGCAAATGCTGGCGATTGCGCGCGCGCTTGTACGCGAGCCTAAAATCTTGCTGCTGGACGAACCGTTCGAGGGGCTTGCGCCTATTATCGTGCGCGATTTGCTGTCCACTTGCCGCAACCTGGCCGAAGCCGGCCAGACCATCCTGATTGTCGAGCAGAATATCTCGGCTGCGATGACGCTCGCTCATCGCATCTACGTCCTCAACAACGGTCACATCGTCGAAAACTTGACCGCCACCGACGTCCACCAAAAGCCTGACCTCTTGCATCGCCATCTCGGCGTGTAGCGGCGTCTGTTCCGAACGCTCGTATATTCCGAACGCTCGTATATAATGAATATATGTCGATCGGTCCCTTTCTACATCGAAATCCTATACCGCGCCCGGCCATATTGATGGTGTACCGAGGGCATCGATGCGTGGCGAGCTTCGAACATTACCGGCCGTTCCGGCCCGCGCTGCCGAGCGGATTTTTGTACGGTTTGCCGTCAACAAACCGCATCGCCGCCGCCGACACATCTTTGTCGCTTTCGCTCTAGCTCTGCTGGCGATCGCCGGCTCACCTGGCCAGGCGGCACGCGCCGAAAATTCCGACATCAACGTTCGCCGCACGAGCGAGCGAACCGGTTTCAGCAACGACGAAATCAAGGACGGCTTTTTCAAGACCGCCTTTCACGCGGAGCTGCAATTCGACCGCCGCGCCGAGCGAATCCGGAAATTCGAGGAGCCGGTGCGCATATTCATCGTCAATCGCGGCGCGCCCGACCGCAGCACAGAGATTGCCGCAATCGTCGCCGACATTCGCGCCCATGTCGACCATCTCGACATCGCGGTGACGCCTGATCGCCAAGCTGCAAATTTCCTGGTGATGGTGGTGCCGAGGCGCGACATCGCCGCAACTATTCGCTCGCGTTACGGAGACGGCGAGGCGCGGAAAATCCAACGGGCGCTGCGGCCCGAATGCCTGTCCGGCATTGCCAAGGACAAAACTTTTCGCATCCGGCGTGCGGAGGCAATCTTGCCGGCTGATGCCGGACAGTTCGGATTCTACGACTGCGCCTACGAAGAATTGTTGCAGGGCCTCGGGATTATCAACGACGATAACTCAGTGCCGTGGACCATGTTTAACGACGACGTGCAGATGGGTTTCTTTGATGTCTACGACCAATATTTGGTCAACATGCTCTACGAACCGCGAATCCGGCCGGGAATGACACGCGACGAAGTCGATAAGCTTTTGCCTGAGGTGCTGCCGAAAGTGCGCGCGTGGGTGACCAATGCCAATGCTGCGCAACCTGCCCCGCGGGGCCCCGCGGCCGCCGTCAGCCGGCCGTAAGTTTTAGTCGCTAATACAAGCGCAAAGCGGACCGGCTCCCGCCGCGAGCCAATGCCGCGCGGGTGCTGTTTTCTCAGCGCTTGGGTGCGGACGTTTTTGCCGAAGACGAAGAAAATTCGGTAATAGTGTAGCTCGTTTCAATGGACCTCGCTTGCTGTCCATATGTGGCGTTCGCCGCGCCGTTATATGAATTGCTGTATTTGGAAGGAGCGCTTGAGGCCCCGCCGGCTCGCGCGCTACCGGACACGAAAAATCCGAGGGATGCGAGTGCGAGCGCGGCCGCGATCGCAATGAGGGACTTGGACATGAATTCCTCCGTTCGGACGCTAGCTCTTTTCGGCTAAACGTCGCTTGCACAATTTATCATCCACCGCCCGGAACTAGGCAATCAAATTCTTATTGAAAAAATGCTTATGCTCACAAAGTCCGCCAAAAATCTCTCGATCAAATAAGATGCAACAAAACGAGTGAAATGCGGCGAGGGCGGTCGCCGTTGTGCGGTGCGGAAGAAACAGTAGCACCTACAGTGCTAGCAAATACTTCGAAGTTGACACAGTGCAACAGACCGATCGACGATGCTCGTGAGCCGATGCAGGATTTTGCCAATGACCATCACCAAAATAGCCACCGCGCCGCCAGTAGATGCGGGCTTGCGCGCGATTTTTAATGCGCAACGGGCTGCATTCCGACGCGCCGACGCGCCGACGCTTCACGAGCGGCGCGCCAATTTGAAAAGGCTTGGGGTGGCGATCCGCGAGAATGCGGGCGCGCTCGCCTCGGCGATTTCCGCCGATTTCGGCAATCGCTCTCGCCACGAAACCGAAATCGGCGAAGTCCTTCCGGTCCTGACGGCCATTCGCCATGCGCGCCGCCATGTTCGCGACTGGATGCGGCCGAAGCCTGTGCCGGTACCACCCGAACTCTTGCCCGGACGCGCGCGCATCCTCTATCAGCCGGTTGGCGTTGTCGGCATCATCAGCCCGTGGAATTACCCGTTTCAGCTCGCGGTCGCTCCGCTCATTGCGGCGTTGTCGGCCGGCAATCGCGTAATGCTCAAGCCGTCCGAGCTGACGCCGCGGACGGCGGATTTCTTGGCCGAACTTCTCGCCGCACTGTTTCCGGCGGACCAGGTCGCAACCGTCCTCGGCGGGCCCGAAACCGGACGCGCGTTCGCGGCGCTTCCGTTCGATCATCTTTTCTACACCGGATCGACCGCCGTCGGCCGTCTGGTCATGAAAGCAGCGGCTGAGAATTTGACGCCGGTGACGCTGGAACTGGGCGGCAAGTCGCCCTGCATCCTCGCCGAAGATGCGGCTTTGCCCGGCACGGTCGAGAGCATCGTTTATGGCAAACTCCTCAATAGTGGCCAGACCTGCATCGCGCCCGACTACGTGCTGCTGCCAGAGCGAAGACTCGACGAGTTCATCAAACTCGCTACCGGCACGATCGCGAAATTCTATCCGGCGCTGGCCACCAATCCGGATTACAGCTCCATCATCGACGAACGGCACTACCAGCGCCTTGAACAATATATCGCCGAAGCCAAGGCCAGCGGTGCGCGCGTTGTTGAGATCAATCCCGGGCACGAGACGCTTTCGGCAGAGACACGCAAACTGCCGCCGACACTGGTGATCGATCCCAAAGACGATCTCGCCATCATGCGCGAGGAGATTTTTGGTCCGTTGCTGCCGATCAAGACCTATCGCGGTCTCGACGAGGCGATCGATTACGTCAACAGCCGCCCGCGGCCGTTGGCGCTGTATTATTTCGGCGCCAACCGTGGCAGGCGCGATGAAGTGCTGCGGCGAACCCTGTCGGGCGGAGCATCCGTCAACACAACATTGTTTCATTTCGCCGTGGAAGATCTTCCGTTCGGCGGAGTCGGCGCCTCGGGCATCGGTGCTTATCACGGCGAGTTCGGTTTCCAGACGTTCTCCCACCGAAAGGCGGTGTTTTTGCAGAGCCGCGTCAACGGCGCACGGCTCCTCTATCCGCCCTTTGGGCGCCTAACTGATTTGATCCTGGATTTACTTGGCCGTCGTTGAGCTTTTCGCGGCGGTGAATTTCGCTTCTTGCCTTCTTTTTCTTTCGCATTGTGCCGCCGCTTGTAGCCGTCGGCGCGCTGTTCGACCGGCTTTTCGGCTCGCGTGAGGTTATAAGCGCTGTTGACCAACGCCATATGGGAAAACGCCTGCGGAAAGTTACCGACCAGGCGTTCCTCGCGTTGATCGTATTCTTCGCTCAACAAACCGAGGTCGTTACGTAACGCTATGAGATTGCGGAAAAGCCGCTCGGCGTCGGCGATCCGGCCTTGCAGGATGTAGACGTCAACGAGCCAAAAGCTGCAGGCGAGAAACGCACCTTCTTTCGGCGGAAGCCCGTCGTCGGTTTCTTCGGTGTCGTAGCGCATGACGAAACCGTCGCGCAGCAAGCGCCGCTCGATTGCCGCGATAGTAGCTTTCACCCGGGGATCGGAGACCGGCAGGAACCCGACCGTGGGAATCTGCAAGAGGCTCGCATCAAGCTCCTTCGAACCGAAAGATTGAACGAACGTGTCCAATTTCCGGTCGAACCCCTTGGCGCAGACTTCCCGATGGATTTCGTCGCGCACTGCGCGCCATTTATCGACCGGTCCTCGCAAGCCGAAAGTTTCCGCGCTCCTGATCGACCGATCGAACGCCACCCAGGCCATGACCTTGGAGTAAGTGAAGTGGCGCGGCTCGCCGCGCACCTCCCAAATCCCCTCGTCCGGATCGGTCCAGATTTGCTCCAGATGCTCGAGGAATTTCAGCTGGGCGTCCCACCCCGAGTCGTCACCCGACAGGCCGCCGCGTCGCGCCTGGTAATGCACGTCCATGATTTCGCCGAAGACGTCGAGCTGCAATTGGCTATACGCGGCATTGCCGATCCGCACCGGCGCGGAATTCTCGTAACCGGGCAACCACGGCGCCGTCCATTCGGTCAGCCGCCGCTCGCCGGCGATGCCGTACATGATCTGCAACTGCTCCGGACTTCCGGCGACCGCACGCAACAACCACTCGCGCCATGCCCGCGCTTCCTCGTAGTAGCCGGCATTCATCGCACCCAGCAGAACCAGGGTGGCATCGCGCAGCCAGCAGAACCGATAGTCCCAATTGCGCTCGCCGCCCAAATGCTCGGGCAGCGAGGTCGTCGGCGCGGCGACCATTCCGCCGGTAGGCATGTAGGTCAGCGCTTTGAGCGTGATCATCGATCGGCGCACGGCATCCGACCATTGCCCGGCGGGGCGGCACTTCGCCGCCCAGTCGCGCCAGAACGTTTCCGTGTCTTGCAGCGCCCGCGTCGGGTCGAACGGCGCATTCAACGAGCGATGCGAAGGCAAATAGCTCAGCACAAAAGGAATTGTGTCGTCCTTGTTGATGTTGAACTCGCCGACCGTGGTCATGCCTTTGCCGCGCAAATGAACCGGGGTGCGCACCACCACCATGTCCGGTCCCGCAATGGCGCGGATCACACCATCTTCGAGACGCGTCACCCAAGGCACTACGGCGCCATAGCCAAAACGGAGAATGAGTTCGGTCGACATAGCCATTGAACCACGGGTGCCGACCACCAGCCGTACGATGCTCGAGCGGTGCAGCCCGGTCGGCATGAAATCAATGAGCGTTGCCGCACCGTCCGCAGTTTCGAATTGCGTCTCCAGCACCAGCGTATCGGTGCGATAGCGCCTGGTGATTTTTGCTTTCGTGCGCGGAGCAATGGACCAGCGGCCGTGCTCGGGCGACCCCAACAGTGCCGCGAAGCAGGCTTCAGAATCAAAACGCGGTGCACAAAACCAGTCGATCGAGCCGTCGCGGGAGACGAGCGCGGCGGTCTGGCAATCGCCGATCATGGCGTAGTCTTCGATGCGTGCGGCCATGCGTCACGAGAAGTCGATGACAACCTTGATGTCATCTTGCAGCCGGTCGAGGGACCTCGTCCACTGCTCTACCGGCTCGCGGCGCGTGATCAGCCGCTCAAGCCACCCTTTATCGGCTTTCGCCAGCGCTTCGCCGGCCATTTGATAATGCGCGCGATTGGCATTGACCGTGCCAAAAACCGTTTCGTTGTCGAGCACCATGTTGCGGTTGAGCGAGCCGATGTCGACATCGAAATCGTGACCCGGCGAGGTCACGCCGACGAGACAGACAATGCCACTCGCTGCGGTGCTGCCGAGAACGTCCCGGATGACGCTGGGTGCGCCGCTGCATTCCATGACAATGTCCGGCTTCAGGCCACCCAAGTCTCTTAAGCTCTCGGCGTGATAGATCGCGCCAAGCGAGTCGAGCAGTCGCCGTTTCAGCAAATTTTCCCGATGGTCGAGCACGTGCACTTCGAGCCCGCGTTGGCAGCCTATCAGGGCGGCCAGGAGGCCGACCGGGCCCGCGCCGGTCACCAGGAGCGTTTTGGGCTGCCATGACCGCGTTCGCTGGCCGATGCGTTCGGTGTGGTCCCACGCCTTGGCGACGACGCTTGTCGGTTCGAGCAGCACGGCGGCTCCGCCCAGCGCCGGATCGACCTCGACGAGAAATTCCGGTTCGATGCGGAAACGGTCGGACCCAAAACCGTTTCGCTCTTTGATGCCCCGCTCGGTGTAACGCCCGTTACGGCACATGTCCCATTCGCCGATGGCGCAAGCCGGACACGGAACGGGATCGGGGCGGCGCACAATGCCGACAACGAGGTCGCCGACTTTCACATCGCCGCCGGGAGGCGCCTGTTCGACCCTGCCGAGGGACTCGTGACCTATCACCAAACGCTGCGCGCCGTGTGGCGCCCAACCATAGTGTCCAGAGACGATTTCGCGATCCGTCCCGCAGACGCCCAGCGCCAATGTTTTCACCAGCACTGAACCGTCGGACAGCGGCGGGTCCGGAACGTCTTCCACTCGCGCCGAATTAGCCGTGCCGGGGGCGACGGTCAGAGCGCGCATGTTTGGTTACCCAGCTATGAAAACGATGGTCTTGCGCCGGCCGCGTGCATATCGGCCGCACAAGCGCTAAATATCCAGGCGCGAAAAAGTTCCATCATTTGGAACCGGCGACTGGCCAAGAGTCTTCCGTGCAGGAACGAACACAGGGAGGTAAACCTCTTATGCAAGCCATCGGACGCCGCCATTGGGCTATTGCCGAAGGGTGGATCCCTTCGAAGAGCTCCTTTTCCGATCGTGCGCTGATCAGCCACGAGACCGCGTGCATTCTCAATACCAGTGACAAAGAGGCGCACGTCACCATCACGATATTTTTTGCGGATCGTGAGCCCGTTGGGCCATTTCACGTAACAGTCGCGCCGCGCCGCACATTGCATTTGCGTTTCAACGATCTGAAGGACCCCGCTCCCATTCCGCGGGATACCGATTATTCGTCCGTGTTCGAATCTGACGTGCCGGTCATTGTCCAACACACGCGGCTCGATTCCCGTCATGCCGAAATCGCCTTGATGTCGACGACGGCATATTCCGAGAACTAAGGTTTCTCGTGGCGACTACGTCGGATTTAGGCGGCGCCTTGCCGCCGATGGGCTTTGACCTTCACCGAATGAATTTGCTCGCGACCGGCTTCCTTCGCCGCCTCTTGCAAGGTGTGGCGGATTTCGTCGCGTTTTTCATGAATCGAAGCGATGGCAAGCCCCGTCGCCACGCCAAGTCCCACTAGCGCCGCCTCGGAGAGTTGCAGGCTCGCCTCGATGGTCTCCGGCACCGCGTCAGTCGCGCCGAGACTGTACAAGTGGCGTGCATGACCTTCGTCGCGGGCGCGCGACACAATGAGAATATCGGGGCGCGCGGCACGGACGTGTGCGACAACCTCGTCGATGACGCGCGCGGTGTGGATGGTGATGATGACGCCAACGGCGGTGGCGAGACCGCACGCCTCCAAAAAGCGCGGATCCGCCGCGTCGCCATAAAACACGTCGTGTCCTTCGCGGCGATCACGCGTGACCGTGGCGGCGTCCGAGTTGGCGACGATGTAGGAAATACCGTGCTGGCGCAGCAACGCGCACACGACTTTCCCGACGCGGCCGTACCCCACGACGATGGCTTGCCCGTGCCCGGCTGTGGGGCGGGCGGTGATTTCGGCATCCACCGCTTTGCCCGCCACAAGCCGACCTGCGATCTGTCGTCCGGCCACCGACAACAGCGGCGTCAACGCCATGGTCACGGACGTGACCGTGAGCACGAGGCTCACCAAACGCGCTTCGACCAAGCCTACGGCTGCCGCCATGCCGATACCAACAAAGGCGAACTCGCCGCCGGGGCCGAGCAGCAAACCGGTTTCAACGGCAACCGGCCACGACAAGCGGAAAAACTTGCCCAAAACGATCAGCAGCACCGCTTTCAGGGCAATCAACCCGACAACGCCGCCGACCAGCAAAAGCGGCTCGCGCAACACTTCGCGGAAATCGACATTCATTCCGACGGTGAAGAAAAAAATGCCGAGCAAAAGACCCTTGAATGGCCCGACCGTCATTTCGATGGCTTTGCGATACTCCGTCTCGGCCAACAGCAAGCCGGCAATGAAAGCGCCGAGCGCCATGGACAAACGGGCCTGCTCGGCGATCAAGCCTGCGGCGATGATCACGAACAACACGGCGGCCACGAAGAGCTCGGTTGTGCGTGCAGTCGCGACCAACCGGAACAGCGGGCGCAAAAAGAAACGGCCGAATATCGCGATGATGATAATCGCCGTCGCCGCCTGCAGCAGCGCGGTAGCCAAGGTCGCAAACAACGATTGTCCGGACCGTGTCGCCTGAATTGAAACGAAAACCAGAATCGGAACGACGGCGAGATCCTGGGCGAGCAAAATCGAAAAGCTCGCGCGGCCGACGCCGGTGGTGAGGCGCTCCTGGACAGAGAGAAGCTCGAGCACAATTGCGGTCGAGGAAAGTGAAAGACAGGCCCCCAGCAAAACGCTTTCAGAAGGGTTGAGGCCGACCGCAACCGCGAGGCCGGCGATGACCGCGCTCGTCAGCAGTATTTGCGAACCCCCGAGACCAAGCACCATCCGGCGCATGGTCGACAGTCTGGCAACCGACAATTCGAGGCCGACCGAGAACAACAAAAACGCCACTCCCAGTGCGGCAATGCCCGCCACATTTTGCGCGTCGCTGATGGTGAACAAGCCGACGATCGGGATCGACTTGCCGAATGAACCGAGCCCCAAAGGTCCCAATATGGCGCCGGCGCCGAGGTAGCCCAGCACCGGGCTGATGCCCCAGCGACGCACCAGCGGCACCACGAACGCCGCCGTGCCGAGCACAATTAGGGCGTCGCTATAGCCAGACGGAGCGGCGATTGGGGCCACGAGCTTCTCCGCAACAAGGCGGCCCTGGCGATCTAATCTCGGGCCCGCCTTTTGCCGATCGCGAATTATAGCGAACGGACGGAAGCCCGAAGGGGCCGAAACGATTGAACCTCGTCCCTATATGCTGCTTTATGTGATTCGCGACTGCCCTGCGGCGTGAGCTGGGCATGACGGCCAGGTAAGTTATGAAGCTATTCCAGTGTCAGAACTGCGGCCAGCCGCTCTATTTCGAAAACACGCGCTGCGAGCGGTGCGGGCTGGCGCTCGGTTACCTGCCGAAGCGCGAAACCATTACCGCGCTCAAACAAGAAGCCCAAGTTCCCGGCGATAAAGAAACTGTCTGGCGGGCGCTCGCCGACCAAAACACGTACCGGTATTGCGCCAACGCTGCCTACGATGTGTGCAATTGGCTGATCCTGACGAAGCGCCCGGACGCCTATTGCCTAGCCTGCCGCCACAATCGCATCATTCCGGACCTTTCTTTCGCCGACAATCTGGAGAAATGGCGGGCGCTCGAAGTCGCGAAGCACCGCTTGTTCTATACCCTCATTCAGTTGCGCTTACCGCTCGAAACGCGCTGGGAAAATCCGGCGGGTCTCGCGTTCAAATTTCTCGCCGATCTGGCGGCTTCGGATTCGGCGGTCATGACGGGACACGTCGACGGCGTCATTACCATCAACATCGCCGAGGCCGACGATGTGGAGCGCGAGCGCCGGCGGCAACAAATGGGCGAGCTTTATCGCACGCCGCTTGGCCATTTCCGGCACGAAATCGGCCATTATTATTGGGATCGGCTGATAGCAAACTCGCCGCATGTCGAGAGTTTTCGCCGCGTGTTCGGCGACGAGCGGCGCGATTACGATACCGCGCTGAAAAATTATTACGCAAACGGGCCAGCCCCGGACTGGTCGAGGCATTTTATCTCCGCCTATGCGAGCTCCCACCCGTGGGAAGATTTTGCCGAGACCTGGGCCCATTACTTTCACATGATCGACACAATCGAGACCGCCCACGTCGGCGGCTTGGCGTTAAGCCCGCAATTGCCGCAAAGCCCCGGCGCCGTGTTCGACTTCCATCCAAGTGAAGCGGGCATGGATCAACTGATCGAGGCCTGGCTCGCATTGACGTTCGCGGTCAATTCGATCAACCGGAGCATGGGGTTGCACGACCTCTACCCGTTCGTGCTGACCCCGTCGGTGGTGGCGAAGCTCAACTTCGTGCAGCAGCGGATTCGAGCGGTTTCCGGACGTCCATCCGGTCTCGAAGCGCCTAAGCGGACTTTTGTGCCGCGCGAAAAACAAAACGCGTCTTGAATTTTAACCCCTTGGCCCCTGTAATGCCGCCGCACTGGGCGAAGAAAGCGAGTTCATGACCGGTTCCACATCTGGGGGCGCGTCCGCCGGCACCGTTTCGTGGCTGACGGCGACGGCAATTGTCGTTGCCGACATGGTCGGCGTCGGGGTCTTCACCAGCTTGGGATTTCAGGTCAGCGACATAAAATCCGGTTTCTCGCTCTTGCTGCTTTGGATTGTCGGCGGTCTCGTGGCGATTTGCGGAGCGTTCTGCTACGCCGAGCTTTCCACGATGTTTCCGCGGTCAAGCGGCGAGTACAATTTCCTGCGCCGCATTTATCATCCTGCATTCGGCTTCGTTGCCGGCTGGCTGTCGGCAACGGTCGGCTTTGCGGCGCCGATCGCACTGGCGGCGATGGCCTTCGGTTCGTATTTCAACGCCGCAGCGCCGGGTTTGCCTCATCACCTCTTCGGCGTTGCGGTCAACTGGCCGCTCCTGCTCGGGCTGGCGATGACGTGGATTGCTTCTCTCGTCCATTTGGCTGGCGTGAAATTTGGCGGCGCCTATCACAATATCTGGACCGGGTTGAAGCTCGCCTTCATCGTGGTCTTTATTCTGGCGGGCTTCGCCATTGGCAATTCTCAGAACGTCAGCTTCACTCCCAGCGCCGCGGATCTCGGTTATATCGGCGCGGCTCCTTTTGCAATCAGCCTCGTCTTCGTCATGTACTCCTACTCCGGCTGGAACGCCGCGACGTATATCGTCGGCGAACTGCGCGACCCAAACCGCAATTTGCCGCGCGCCCTGTTTATCGGCACTGGCCTTGTCATCGTGCTCTATGTCGCGCTCAACGCGGTCTTTCTGCTGACGACGCCGGTCACCGAACTGGCCGGCCGGATCGACGTGGCGCTCATTGCCGGTACCCACGTCTTCGGTGAATTGGGCGGGCGCATCGTCGGCGCCCTGATCTGTCTCGGGCTGGTTTCTTCGATCAGCGCCATGACCTGGATCGGCCCGCGCGTCACCATGACCATGGGCGAGGACATACCATTGCTGCGCCCGTTCTCGCGCAGGTCAAAAAACGACGCACCTACCGTGGCTATCGTCTTTCAACTGCTGATCGCCAACCTCCTCCTCCTCACGCAAAGCTTCGAGGCTGTGCTCGATTTCATCCAATTCAGCCTCGCTTTTTGCTCGTTTTTCACTGTACTTGGGTTGATTAAGATGCGAATCACCCACCCGGAGTTGCCGCGCCCCTATCGCGCCTGGGGTTACCCCATAACGCCTTTGATTTTCCTGAGCGTGACGCTGTTCATGATGTATTATCTGGTTGTAAACCGGCCTCTGCAATCTCTTGCCGGCGTCGCCATGATGTCGGTCGGGCTGGTGATCTATTTTGCCTCCCGCCTATCGTCGAATGTGCCCGCTTCTGACGTTTCACAAACTGTGGCCTAAACATGCCCGCATTCATGCCTAGGAAATTGATACTTATTCTCGTTGCGATCTGGCTTGCACTGCCGGGATCACTGGCGCGCAGCGCCGAGCCGGTTTCGGCGAACGACACGGCGCGCTTCCTGGCCGGGCTTTCCCCGAGCGCGGGTTCTCCGCTTGCGGCGCTGACCAACGATGGGCTCTGGCGCGAACATGCGCATTATTTCGATTCCATTTTCGAGCGCGAGGACGGCAAGCTTTCGAAAGTGCGGGCTTTCTCGCAGAGTCAGTTGACTGATAAGCATGATGCCTTGCTGTATTTCTTCAGCGGTCCGGATTTTCTCTACGCCACCAACCTCTTTCCCAATGCCTCGACCTACGTCCTCGCCGGATTGGAGCCGGCGGGCGACATCCCGCAATTGACAAACCTTTCGCGCCCGGCCGTCGCCGAGACGTTGCACAATCTGGAAAATTCGCTGGGCACTATTCTGAACTACAGCTTCTTCATCACGCAAAAAATGAAGACGCAATTGTCCACCGGCCCGGTCTACGGAACGCTGCCTGTCCTCTACGTATTCATGGCCCGCACCGGCAAGACCATCCACGAGGTCAACTTCGTCGGCCTCGATCCGGAAGGCAACGTCGAAGATCTGGGACCCGTCGGAGACGGCCGGAAGCTGATGAAAAGCACCAGCGCCGCAAAGGGCGTGAAGATTGTGTTTTCCGATGGCTCTGGCCGCAACCAGACACTCTACTATTTCAGCACGAACCTCGCCGACGATGGCGTCAGGCGAAGCGGGTTTTTGGCATTTTGCGCCAAGCTCGGACCGGCTGACGCCTTCATCAAAAGCGCATCGTATCTATTGCACGGCGGCGGCTTCAGTACGGTGCGAAGCTTCCTGCTGCAGCACAGCGCACTCATCCTCGAGGATGACAGCGGTATTCCGCTGGCGTATTTCGATCCGAAAAAGTGGCGGCTCCAGCCCTACGGCCGCTACGTCGGTCCGCTGCACATTTTCGGACGTTCCTATCAGCCGGGAATGGCAGAACTGTTCCGCAAAGACGCGATACCGATCGATTTCGGCATCGGTTATCGCTGGCAGCGAAATGAATCCAATCTGCTGCTCGCTGCGAAGACAGCGGCCGCGACGAGCGACGGCGAAATGGCCCCGTCTTCACCGGCGGATCACGCGACGCCGGGCGCGGACGGCCAACCCCACAAGCTGCGCTCCGCGACCAATCCTTCCCGGCGCAAGCGCGTAGAGAGCGACACCACGGGTTCCCTAGGTTGCCCGGGTATTCGTGGATTATTCTCGTTTTGTTCAGATGCGCCGCCTAAGTCCAATCAATAGCTCGCCAAATTGGCGACATAGTCATCGTTAAGACTGTCCACTCGTCGGGGCGGGGGAACAGTGCCAAAGACGGTCCGAGGACCAGCGCCGCGGGCATATCGCAAGCCGGCCACGTCAGTGGCCGCGCCAGTTCGCGTACGCCACGCAGCCATAGACCATCACGTCATTCGGCGGCGGCCCGAATACGTCGCGCCTCGCACCCCTCCCGGACGTCCTTTGTTCGAAAGCAGCGGCGATCGCCTTAGCTCGGCAAGGTCCGAGGCCGGACGGCGGACGGCGCCGCGGCCGCACTCTCTGCGGGAGGCCCTCGAACGCAACCTCTTCCGCATCTCGGTTGGGTTGTTTGTCGGCGGCGCGGTCGGCTGGTGTCTGCTCCTCTACAATGAATTCAGATCCCCTCCTTCCTCAAACCCAAGCGCAACGGGTTACGCAATCTCCGTTGCCGGAAAAGCCGATTACCAATTCGGCAAGTCGAATTCGGTTGGTAGCTCGACTTTCGCACGCAGCGAATATCCGCATAAGGTTTCGGCCTCGGGCTTCGCGAGCGGCGAAAGCCCCGCCAGCATTGTCGCGAGCGAATGGGGCCGGCTCGATGCGATGCGTATTGCCGGCCGCGAGCGCAACCTCGGCAAGCAAGCGGCCCGGACGGTCAATTTGATCAAGACGACCAATATCAAGGCGCCGGTTCGTCTCGCCTCTCTTGAGGATGCGCCGCAAATCGCCCCGCTGCGCCCGCAGCCGCAGGCGATCCCCTCGCACATCCGTCCGAATATCGGCGGCGCCGAGACCGCCATGGTGGACTTTGAAACGGCGCCATTCCCCTATCGTGGCGTGATGCCGGGATCGAACAGGCCGTTCTTGAACGTGGGCGAAGGCAGCCACCGCGGGCACGCGACATTCCGCGGCAGAGTGCTCTGGGAAGCCGAAACGTTCAGCGACGACCGTGTGCTCCTGCACATTCCGCCGGGCTTCGACCCGAGCCGCCCGGCCGTCATGGTCGTATTCTTCCACGGCCACGGCGCCGACCTCGCCCGCGATGTCCGCGATCGCCAGCAGCTGCCGGCGCAGATCACGGCATCGGGCGTCAACGCGGTGCTGGTAGCGCCGCAATTTGCTTTCGACGCGGCCGATTCAAGCGCCGGAAAATTCTGGGAGCCGAACGGCTTCAAGCGTTTCCTCGACGAAGCAGCGATCAAGCTGGCTCGGCTTTATGGCGATCCGCGCAAGGCGTTCACCTTCGCGAACATGCCGGTCGTTATCGTCGCCTATAGCGGCGGCTTTGGCCCGACCTTGTCGGTGCTCGACCGCGGCGGCGCGAATTCGCGCATTCGCGGCATTGTGCTTCTCGATGCGCTCTATGCCGGCATCGACACCTTCGCGAATTGGATCGCCAGCAACAGATCGACTTTCTTTGTGAGCTCCTACACGCCGCATACCGCCTACCACAACGCCGATCTCGAGCGTCTGCTCAGCGCGCGGTCGGTGCCCTACAGCTCCGAACTCCGCCGCGGCAATCTCCCGGGCATGGTTTCGTTCCTGCCAGCCGGACCTGTCTCGCACCGCGACTTTGTCACTCACGCTTGGGCTGACAATCCGATCGGCAACATCCTGGCAAGAATGGACAGCGTCGATCAAAGGATACAGAGCGGCGCCACGACGGCGTCAATCTCTGCGGGAACGCGAAACTAAACGCCGCCGGCGCTACTAACTTTTCGTTTTTTTGGATTTTGGTAGCGGAGGAGGGATTCGAACCCCCGACACACGGATTATGATTCCGTTGCTCTAACCAACTGAGCTACTCCGCCATCTCTTTGTAGCTACGTCCTATTTGCAAAGGCGCCATTTAATGCGTTTGGCTGACCTTTGCCGCCCATTCTCTATTCGCCAGCGGTCGGCCCCGTCAATACGATACCGCGGCGTTGTGCGTCCGCCCGACGCGAGCAATCTTTGCAGCCAACTGATATAAGTATGCCGAGTTGAGGAGGAAAACCCATGCCCAGGCTGCGCTACATCGAGGAAAACGAAAAGACCCCGCACACTCGCGAACTTATCGAGTCGGCCAAGCGCACCGGCGCGCCCGACCCACGCGTGGTCAGTTTGATGACCCGCGGCAAACTCGGCACCGCCTGGGTGGAGTACTGGAACAAGCTTCTGTACCAGGGAGTGCTGCCGCACAAGCTCAAGGAGATGTGCCGCATCAAGATTTCGGTCGCGCATCAATGCGGCTACTGCTCGACGGTTCGCTCGAACGTCGCCAAGGCCGAAGGCCTCACCGAGAGCATGATCGAAGATTTGTTCGACTACATCGGTAGCAAGCAGTTCAGCGAACGGGAAAAGGCCGCGCTGCATTACGCGGACTTGTTCAAGCAAGGCGAGCACGCCATCGACAGAGACGAGGTTTATGCCGAACTCGCCAAACACTTCAGCGACGAAGAGATCATCGAACTCGGATTGTTCTGCGCCGAAGTCGACGGCGTCGGCAAGTTTGTCAAATCGCTGAATGTTTTGAGCTGGGAGGACGCTTGCGAGCTCAACCCCAAGCTCAAGGCGGCGCCGGCGCAGGTCGCAGCCGAATAGACTTTAGGCCAAAAAGACAGAGACCTCAGGCGTACCCGAAGCGGATCAGCGAGAAATGCCCAAGCGGCGGCATCGGCCGCCGCTCGAGGACGCGAACGCCGCCATGGCGCCGCGCCCACGTCGTGAGCCGCTCCCAGGGAAATTCCGGGTGCCATCCGAGCCGCCGCGCTAACGGCGCAAAGCAAGCTTCGAACAGCGCGCGCGGCCCAGACTCGGCGCCGAGATGATTGACCAGCACGATTTCGCCGCCCGGCTTCAGCACGCGGACAAACTCATCGAGCGTCGCTTCCGGATTCGGCACCGCGGTGATGACGTACTGCGCGACCACCACGTCGAAAACGCCATCGCGAAAGCCGAGCTTCTGCGCATCCATGACAGCAAGGCCGTCAACGTTGCCAAGGCGGTGCTGCGCCGCGCGCATTTTGGCTTTTTGCAGCATCGGGACCGACAGATCGATGCCGGTGAGGCGATTGGCCCGCGAATAATCGGGCAGCGACAGTCCGGTGCCAACGCCGACTTCGAGGATGTGGCCGCCTATCCGCTCGGCGGCGGCGATCGACGCCTTGCGGCCGCGGTCGAACACCGCGCCGAATACGATGTCATAGACGGGAGCCCAGCGGGCATAGGCTTTGGCGACCGTGTCGTTATCGAACTTCGGCGCCATGACCAGCCATTGTTGCGGGGCCGTTCCCGCGCCCCAATCAATGTATGGCCGCGAGATCCGCGCGGCGTACGTCCCCAACCACCGACGCCGCCCAAGTGGAGGCAATGATGCCGCCGCCAAGCACGCGGGCTTGCCCCTCGGCCTCAGCATAGAAGGCGCAGGCCTGGCCCGGCGAAACGCCATCGTCGCTTGCGATCAACTCGACCTCAATGCCGCCATCCGCGCCGGCACAAAGCCAAGCCTGTTGCGGCGACCGCGTGGACCGCACCTTGACGAAAACCTCGGGGCGGCTTTCCAGCGCAGCTTCGATCGAAGTGTCGCCAAGCCAATTGACGTCGCGCAGTCGGATGCGGCTGGTACGCAAATCCTCACGACGCCCGACGACAACGCGGCGCGAAGGGGCGTCGAGGCGCACGACGTAAAGCGGCTCGCCGGTCGAAATTCCGAGACCGCGCCGTTGTCCGACAGTGAAGTGAATGATTCCGTTGTGCTGCCCGAGTACGCGTCCATTAAGGTCGACGATATCGCCCGGCGCTGCGGCACCTGGCCGCGTGCGCTGGATCACTTCGGCATAATGCCCACTGGGCACGAAGCAGATGTCCTGGCTGTCATGCTTTTCCGCGACCGGCAGACCGAAACGCCGCGCCAGCTCGCGCGTCTCCGCCTTGGTCTGGTCACCAAGCGGAAAACGCAGATGTTCGAGCTGGGCTTGAGTCGTTGCGAACAGGAAGTAGCTCTGGTCGCGCTCAGGCTCGCGCGCCCGAAACAGCGCGCGCCCGCCGCCGGGAAGCGCACGAGAGGCGACGTAATGACCGGTCGCAAGCACGCTCGCGCCGAGATCGCGAGCGGTTTCCAGAAGGTCGCGAAACTTGATCGACTGATTACACTCCAGGCAGGGCACTGGCGTCTCTCCGGCAAGATAGCTGTCGGCGAAACGGTCGATTACGGCTTCTTTGAAGCGCTTTTCGTAGTCGAGGACGTAATGCGGAATGCCGATCCGCTCCGCCACGGCGCGGGCGTCATGGATGTCGCGGCCGGCGCAGCAGGCGCCCTTGCGGTGGGTCGCGGCGCCGTGATCGTAAAGTTGCAGCGTGATCCCGACGACATCGTAGCCGGCGTCCGCCAATAGCGCCGCCGTGACTGACGAATCGACACCGCCCGACATGGCGACAACGACACGCCTGTCCGAAGGACTGCCCTCGATGTCGAGACTGTTGCGCATACTAATCGGCCGTAAATCCTTTCCCGGCGGCCGGTAGCCCGGCCGTACCGGGCTCAAGGTCGGCCGCTGCGGGCCGAAGCCCCTTCAAACCCTACTATAAGTGCCGGCCTTGCCGTCCGCCACTTGTCCGACGCCGCCAAATTGCTGGCCGCAATGGCATTCCCGCAGGCTGGCATTAGCATCAATTACTTCCGTTGCTTAGCCAAATTTTAAGCGGCGGTGCGTAGGGTTCCTACTGGTGTGTGGTGTTCGTGAGAGTTTCTAATGACTGAGCCTCATCGCCCGAGGGTCAAGTATGTCATCGGGCCGGACGGTTCGCCGCTGACCATTGCCGATTTGCCGGCGCCCGGGACAAAACGTTGGGTCATTCGCCGGAAGGCGGAAGTCGTAGCCGCGGTGCGCGGCGGACTCCTTTCCCTCGAAGAAGCGTGCAGCCGCTATACCCTGACCGTCGAGGAATTTCTGTCCTGGCAATATTCCATCGACCAGCACGGCCTTGCCGGACTGCGCACCACGCGCATCCAGCAATACCGGCAGTAACCGTCGCTTAACAAACGTTACCGTTTCGTCAACGTCGGGGAACCGTTACTCCGCGGCGCGGCGCGCAGCTATGATCTGATCGGCGGTGCGGCCAGTAAGCTCGGCCATGTGATCGAATTTGAAGGTGAACGTGCCTGCGCCGGCGGTGGCTGAACGAACCTCGACAATAAGATCGCCAATTTCAGCTTCCGGCATCTTCGCCCGCACCACGTCCCAGCCTTCCCAGCCTTCCCGGGTGTCGAAGCCGATAATTTGGCCGCGTCGTCCCGACATCAACGCGTTGATCTTTGCGGTCGCGTCGGTGGGACAGAAAATCTCGACCAGATGGATGGGCTCGAGCAGGACCGGCTGGCACTGCGGCAGACCTTCGACAATGCCGATACGTCCGGCGGTGCGGAACGCCATGTCGGAGGAATCGACTGTGTGATACGACCCGTCGATCAAAGCGACGTGGAGATCGACCACCGGAAACCCAAGCGGCCCGTGTTTGAGCGCATCGATGATGCCTTCTTCCACCGACGGAATATAGTTGCGGGGCACTACGCCGCCGGTGATTTTGTCCTCGAACGAAAAGCCTGAGCCGCGCGGCATCGGTTTGATGTCGAGCACGACGTCGCCGTATTGCCCATGGCCGCCCGACTGCTTTTTGTGACGGCCGCGCTGCACGACCCCTTTGCGAATTGTCTCGCGATAACCGACGCTCGGCTGGCGGCGCTCGATGGCAACGCCGTAGCGGTCATCCAGCCGTTCGGTCGTCACCCGCAAATGCATCTCACCCTGGCCCCACAACACCACCTCGTGGGTTTCCGGGTTGTGAGCGATGGTGATTGACGGGTCCTCCTCGGCGAGTTTGTTAAGCGCTTGTCCAAGTTTCACGTCGTCCTTGCGCTCCTTCGCCGAGATGGCGATCGCAAGCACCGGCGGATAAGGCTCGACCTTGGCGAGGGCCGCGTGCGCCTGCTTTCCGGCAGTCAAAGTCTCGCCGGTCTTGGCTTTTTCAAGTTTGGCGAACGCGACAGTCTCGCCGGCGTT
Source organism: uncultured Alphaproteobacteria bacterium (assembly GCA_963753355.1). Taxonomy (GTDB): domain Bacteria; phylum Pseudomonadota; class Alphaproteobacteria; order Rhizobiales; family Xanthobacteraceae; genus BOG-931. The sequence goes on along the minus strand of CAVWBV010000009.1, from coordinate 19,582 downwards.
TGCCGGACCGCGCTTCTCATTCGACTGGCCAACGAGCTTGAAGACGCCGGCCACCCGGCCGACTTCGTTTTCCGGAGAAAGAAACGTCGAGCCGTCGCCGGCCTGTCCGGCGAGCATCCGCGCAATCGAGAGGCGGCCGCCATGCGCGGTGTTTTGCGTCTTGAGCACGTAGGCGACGGCATCGGAACCGGGTTTAACACCGAGGCGCTTTGCTGTCTCGGCAGGCCCGGGCGATTCATGCCGCAACGCCTTCAACAGGCGCAAAACGCCGTGTGCGCGGCTCGCAGTCCCCATGAGCACCGGACACACCAAGCCTTCGCGCAGCTCACGGGTCAGATCGTCGAAGACCTTATCGCGCGGCGGCTGGATGTCCTCCAGTAGTTGCTCCATCAGCTCGTCGTCATGATCGGCGAGCGTTTCCAGCATGGAAAACCGCGCGGTCTTTTCCCGGTCTGCGACGTCCCCCTCCAGCGCGACGACTTCCGAAGGCGCGTGTTCTTTGTAGACAAAGGCGCGCTCCAGCGCGAGATCGACGAAGCCGGAGATGATCTCGCCGGAAAAAGTCGGGATCTGGCGCAGCACAAGCTTGGTGCGCGAGGCGGGCTGCAGGAGCGCCAGCACATCGTGGACGCCGGCGTCCGCTTTGTCGATCTTATTAAGGAACAGAATGCGCGGAACCTTGCGGTCTTCCAGCTCGCGCAAAATGAGCTGAAGTTGCGGCACTTTCTTGTCGTCCATCTCGCAAACGACGACGGCGGCGTCGATGGCCGGCAAAATGGCCCGCATGTCGTGCACAAACTCGACTGACCCCGGACAATCGAGGAAGGTGTAGGCGTCGCCCATGAAGTCCGCGGTGGCGGCGGTAAGCTCGACACTCATGCGATGGTGCCGCGCTTCTCTGCTGGCGTCGCCGACGGTGTTGCCTGCCTCTACATTGCCCTGGCGTGCGATGACGCCGGTGCGGGCCAGGATGGCTTCCAGGAGCGTGGTCTTGCCGCTCTGAAACGGCCCCACTAGCGCAATGCAGCGGGGACCGGTCGCGCGTGTGGAGTTATTTCCATTTGCGACCATCTGTGCCTCCCGACCGATCCATCGTTTACTGCGGATCGCGTGGCACTATCGTTTCAGGGGACGGCGGGCTTGGTCAAGAGGTGCGACGCTAGTGCGGCGGTTCAGAAGTCCCCATCATTTTTCCGGCACCCTTTATCATGGGGACTTCTGAACCAAAGCCACGCTAGATGAATGGGTTTGTCAGTGTCCCTTTTGATTCCGAAGTTCGCACATGGGATTGCCGCCTGGTGATGCGAACTTCGGAATCGGGACACTGCCGCCTGATAAACGCTGCCCAACGCTTATGGCGCGGGATGCAACTCCAGTGCGCTGATGCCGGCGCCGATATCGAGCCCGATTTGTCCCTGGACCGATAGGGGCTGGAGCGCGACGGTCCGGCGCGAACCGCCGACCAACACGTTGGCGCCGAGTCCCGCAGCGACGGAAACTTCTGCCGTCGGACCGCCATAGGTGCCAGCAAGCATGCCGGCGTAGCGGTTGGTATCGGCAAATACGGTCCAGGAGATGACGCCGCCGGTGGTAAATCCGACGTCGAGGCCAACTCGCGTCATGGTGCCGGTATAGGCCTCTTCGGGGTCACCCGGTGCGCCGCGGAAAATGCAACTGACGTTGCGCTGCGATCCAACGACGAGACCGACGCTGGCCGACAGCGAGCACGTGAGCTGGCCCACCTGGAGTTGCCGCGGTTGCGCGTTCACGGAAGCCGCCGACAAAGCAAACATAGCGGCGGCAACAGCCGCGGCAGCCGAACTGCGAAACATGTAATTCTCCCCCTCAGCCGGCCATGGGCCGATCCCAGAGGATTGTAGGCGACATTACAGCCGCCGTCTTGCGGTGTTTAGCGTGTTTCCGCAGCCGCAGGCGTCACTTGAGATTGCCGCAAAAGCGCTGGATCCGCGCACATGCCTCTTCCAGTACCGGCGTCGCGGTCGCGTAGGAAATACGAAACGCCGGACCCCATCCGAACGGCGTACCTTGAACCACCGCCACGCCTTCCGACTCAAGAAGCTCGGTGACGAAATCCTCGTCGGTTGCGAGTTTCTTGCCGGTCGGCGCGACCTTGCCCATGGTACCGCGGCACGACGGATAGACGTAGAACGCGCCCTCCGGCTTCGGGCACCGAATGCCGTTTGCCTGATTGAGCATCGAGACGCAAAGGTCGCGACGTTCCTTGAAAACCTTGTTGTGCCGTTCGATGAAGTCCTGCGGACCGTCGAGCGCTTCCACCGAGGCCCATTGTGCCACCGCCGTCGGGTTTGACGTCGACTGCGATTGGATCATGGCCATGGCTTTGATCAGTGCTTGCGGACCGCCGGCATAGCCGATGCGCCAGCCGGTCATGCAATACGCCTTCGACATGCCGTTGACCGTCAGCGTGCGATCGTAAAGCCTAGGCTCGAGTTGCGCCGGCGAGAAGAAACGGAAGTCGTCGTAGACGAGATGCTCGTACATGTCGTCGGTCATCACGTGGACGTGCGGATGACGCATGAGCACGTCGGTAACGGCCTTGAGCTCGTCGCGGGTATACGCCGCGCCGGTCGGGTTCGACGGTGAATTGAAGATAATCCACTTTGTTTTCGGCGTGATCGCCTTTTCCAGCGCTTCCGGCTTCATCTTGAAGCCCGATTCCATGGTGGTCGGAACCGCGACCGGCTCACCGCCGGCCAGCAGCACCATTTCCGGATAGCTCACCCAGTACGGCGCCGGAATGATCACCTCGTCGCCCGGATTGATGGTCGCGACCAGCGCGTTGTAGAGCACCTGCTTGCCGCCGGTGCTGACAATGATCTGCGACGGCTGGTAGGTGAGCTCGTTCTCGCGCTTGAACTTGCGGGCAATCGCGGCCTTGAGCTCCGGAATGCCGTCGACGGCCGTGTATTTCGCCGCCTTGCCGTCACGGATGGCCTTGATCGCCGCTTCTTTGATGTTCTCCGGAGTGTCGAAATCCGGTTCACCGGCGCCAAGCCCGATCACGTCGCGGCCGGACGCCTTCAGCGCGCGCGCCTTATCGGTCACCGCGATGGTGGCGGACGGCTTGATGCGCGAGAGACGGTCGGCGAGAAAGGCCATTGCACACTCCTTTCCAAAGGCGTGTGCTTCCTAAAGCGCTAGGAGCAGTCAGGCAAGACCAAACGGACGTCGCGCGAAGGAAACGCGATCAGGCCGCTTGGGGTGCGGTTTGTCGCACCGCCAGCGGCGCATCCGTCTCCATCATCCGCCGCAGTACCGCCGCAAACAACAGCGCCGCGGCGGCGATAACGCCCAATTTGATGGCGTCGTCGAACAGCGTGATCTTGAACATGACGGGAGCAAAATAGGCCGCGCAAAGTGCGGCGACCTCGCCACGCCGAAAGCCGCCGCGGAGCCCCTCGCCGATCAGCCACACCATCGGGACCGCCAGCACCATCAAGTCGTATTCGAGCATGAACGGCGAGCAGAACGGCACGCAGGCCGCAATAGCGGCGCCCTGTGCACGGCCCGACTGCGCGCCGGGCCTTCGCAGCAGGAGTACGCCCGCAAGCAAGCAAGCGGCAACCAGCGTCACCACCGTCTGCGCTGCATAAGCCAAGGCTAGCGACCCGCCGTGCAGGCGCACGGCGCCAAAGACCGAGATCCAGAATTGGTGGTAGAGAGGATTTTCCGGCTCCATCCAGCTTTGCCGCGCCACGCCCATGTTCGTGAGAAAGACTGGCCAAATGTCCACGCCGAAAGCCAGTGTCGCCAAGCCGGACAACGCCAGGACGGTCAGGCCGGCAACGGCGAAACAGCGCCACCGACCCGCGGCCGCCAACGCCAGTGGCACGATGATGCCAAGTTGCGGCTTATAAGACAGGCAACCCAGGCACACGCCCGCGAGCGCGGGCCGGCGATCGAGCCAGATCGCGGCGCCGCCAAGGAGAGCCGTGCTGAGAAATCCGTTCTGTCCAAAACCGGCGTTGAACATCACCGCCGGGTAACCCAGGAACAGCGCCCAGACGGAATTTCGCTCAGGTACGTCCCGCGGCAACAGGCCGCGCAGCATCGCCGCGTAGCCGGCAAACGTGCTCGCCAGCCAGAGGCACAAAGCCGGGAAATATCCAACGAGCGCGAAAGCCGCACAAAGAAAGAGGAAGAATGGCGGATAGAAAAACGCCAGATAGCCCCAGCCCATCGGATCGCCGGTAAGCTCGGCCTGGAGCACGAAGTGCGGCCCTTTCAGATACGCGTCGCCGCCAGTCCCCTCCAAAGTCAGTTTCCCGGCAGTCCAGAAGCTTACGAAGTCGCCTGAGATCTTCGAGACGCCCGGCGACGCCATCTGCCACTGCACCCACAAAATGCAGAAGCTCAAGAATGCGGCGAGCGCGGCCGCTCCGGCGAAGCGCAACACGTAAATTTGAACGCGCTTTCCGCGCCGCACCGGAACGGGCGCGTGAAACGATGACAGCGCCGTGACAGGCAATGGCGGCTCGATTGCGGACATGCGTGTAAATGGAAGCGTCTTTTGCCCGCATCGTGAGGGTCGAGTTCTAACAGCGACTTAACATCGCGGATCGGGCGATTCGGTACGGTGCTGCGGCGCAGCACGATTAATCTCCTCTTTCGATTCGCGTCGCTGCAATTTTCTTCTAAAATGCGCATCAGAAGGAACTGAAGGTAAGGATCGCCACGACATCGCCGCGTTCACGCCTTAGGCGCAGACGCAGGTGACGCCGACCGAGCTGGGAACGAGAATGTTGACGCTCTATTCGATGCAGCGTTCGGGAAATAGCTACAAAGCGCGCCTCGCCCTGGCGCAGCTTCGGATCCCTTATCAGCTGGTCGAGATCGATATTCTCAAGGGCGAGAGCCACACGCCCGAATTTCTCATGAAGAACCCGAACGGGCAGGTGCCGCTATTGGAAACGGCGCCTGGGCGATTTCTCGCGGAATCAAACGCCATTCTTTGGTATCTCGCCGGCGGCACGAAGCTCGCTCCGGATGACGCTTTTGAACGGGCTGAAGCGCTGCAATGGATGTTCTTTGAACAACACAGCCTCGAACCTAATTTGGGCGCCGCGTATTTTTGGCTCACGCTCGTCAAAGGCGGTCGCGACTTGCAGAGCCATGCCTTCGAGGACTGGATGGAGGAAGGCCACCGCGCGCTCGGCGTGATGGAAAAGCACATCGCGCTGCACGACTTCTTCGCCGCCGACCGCTACACCATCGCCGACATTGCGCTCTACGCGTATACACACGTCGCGCATCTGTGCGATTTCGATCTGTCGGGTTTTCCGGCGGTGCGCTCTTGGCTTGAACGCGTCGCCGATCAGTCCGATCATGTCGCCATGGACTTCACTCCGGCGGAAGCCATCGCCGCCGAATGACCGGCGTTAACCGTTCGTTAACGATATCCCACCAAATCGCCTCTGTTCTTCAATGGCTGCGCCCCAATCCGGCCAGACGTGCGCCGGGTTCGAGCGCCACCTTGCAACAGATGATTCTCAAGGAACGACGACAATGGCAGAGCTGACCGGCGAGCCCGGTTTCGCGCCGCCGCGAAGGCAACGGACCGGCACACGGCGCCGGCAGGCGGCAATGATCGAGCTCCTCGCAACTGCGACGCTCACCGTATCGCTTATTGTTGCTGCAGCGGCGGTGTCGATGGGCAACAAGCTTCTCGTCCGCGGCGATACACCCGCAAAGATAGCCGTCCACACGCTGGCGCCGCGGTCTTAGGCGATCAGTCGGCGGCAAAGCGACATGCGACAGCGCGTTCGCCACCCGGTAAAGTAAAACAACGCACTTTGCCGGTTCGCCGGCCGTTGATGTGAGAGACCGCGGGCGGCGAATGACATGAACGAGGAGGCCATCCCGCCGTCGGCCGACGCGCGCCCGTCTGACCGTGGCCTGACCACGCACCTCCTCGTTTTCTTCGCCCTCGTTTACGTAGTGGAGGGCGTTGGACAGGTCGGCGGCCTGATTGCCCAACCGCTCAGCTATTATTTGAAACAGGCGCAAGGCTGGACACCGCTCCAGGTCACGGCGTACCTCGCGATATTCAACTTTCCCTGGATCATAAAACCGATCTACGGCGCCTTTTCCGATTTTGTCCCGCTATTCGGCTACCGGAGGAAGAGTTACCTGATCGTCGCGAACGCGGCAGCGATTGTGGGCTTCGTCCTTGTGACTCAACTGCAATCGCCGGGCACGCTGGTATGGGCGCTGCAGCTGACCGCCTATGCCATGGCGATCTCGAGCACGGTGTGCGGAGCGGTGCTGGTCGAGCAGGGCCAGCGGCTCGGACAGAGCGGCAAATTCGTCAATCAGCAATGGCTGTGGTTCAATTTCGCCGCCATGCTCACCTCGATCCTTGGCGGGCAGCTCGTGCAGCATTTCGCGCCGGGCACGGCGCTGCACGCCGCCGCGGCAATCGTGGCGGTTGCACCAGTCGTAGTGCTGATCGGGAGCATCTTCTTTGTTCCGGAACGCAAGGCGCGGCTCGACATGTTGGCGCTTCGTGGCACCTTCGGCGGGCTCGTCGCCACGTTCAAGAAACGCGAGCTCTGGCTGATCGCGATTTTTCTTTTCTTCTACTACTTCAGCCCGGGGCTGAGCACGCCGCTTTATTACGTCATGACCGACAACCTGAAATTCTCTCAGGGCTATATCGGGGCGCTCGGGTCGATTACATCGGCCGGATGGGTGGTCGGCGCGCTCTCCTACCAACGGCTGTTCGGTGGATTGTCTTCCAAACGCATTTTGCAATTGAGCATCCTGCTCGGTACCGTAACCACCGCGGCCTATTTGCTCCTCTACAACGAGACGACGGCGGCCGTTTTGAGTTTCTGCAGCGGATTTGCCGCCATGCTCGCCACGGTCGCGACGGTCACGCTCGCGGCCGACTACTGTCCGCAAAAATCAGAAGGCTTCAGCTTCGCGGTGATGATGTCGATCATCAACCTCGCGACCGCAACGGCGGACATCGTGGGGTCGTTCCTGTTCCAGCACCTATTCAATCACACGCTTGCGCCGCTCATTGTGGTGTCGGCGGCCTTCACCGCCTTGGCGTTCGTCCTGCTGCCGCTTCTGCGCCTCGGCGACAAACCTCAAGGCGCGGCTTCTTCTGTCCTCTCCGGCACCTAGTTTGTGAAACAGCGGCATGATATTCGGCGGCAACGCCGATTGACCGACCTGGCGCTCCGCATCTGGAATATTTCAGGGAGTAAACAATGCGCGCTTATCAATTGCCGAAGGGCGGCGCCGGCATCGATACAATTCATCAAGTCGAGCGCCCCATGCCCAAGCCGCTTTATCGGCAGGTGCTAGTCAAGGTCGCGGCATGCTCGCTCAATTACCGCGATCTCGTGATTGCGCGTAGCGACTACCGGGCACCGGTGCGGGAAAATGTCATTCCTCTTTCCGATGGCGCAGGCGAAGTGGTCGAAGTAGGTCCGGGAGTGCTTCGAGTCAAAGTTGGCGATCGCGTGGCCGGCTGCTTCTTTCAACGCTGGCAAGGCGGCACGGCCAGTCCGCAGGTTTTGGCCTCCGCCTTGGGCGCGGGCATCGACGGCATGCTGACCGAATACGTGGCACTGGAAGAAGACGGCGTCGTGAAAATTCCGGCGCATCTTTCGTTCGAGGAAGCGGCCAGTTTGCCGTGCGCCGGCGTAACGGCGTGGAATGCGATCGTCGAACATGGAGGATTGATTGCCGGACAAACGCTGCTGGTACAGGGCACCGGCGGCGTTTCAATTTTCGGCCTGCAGTTCGCCCGCGCCATGGGGATTACCGTCATCGTTACTTCTTCGAGCGACGAAAAGCTCAAGCGCGCCAGGGGGCTCGGCGCGGCCCACGGCATCAACTACAAAACAACGCCGGACTGGAGCAAAGCGGCGCTCGAATTCACCGGCGGCGAAGGCGTGGACCTTGTAATCGATGTCGGCGGCGCGGCCACGCTTGGGCCATCGCTCGACGCCATTCGCCGCGGCGGCAAGGTCAGCATCATCGGCGTTTTGAGCGGGCCTCCAGCTCAGATCAACGCCGGCCGGATATTTGCAAAACGCGCCAACGTTCAGGGCATTTCGGTTGGATCGACCCAGATGTTCGAGGCCATGAACGCCGCAATAGCAGCGAACAACATCAAGCCGGTGATCGATCGCGTGTTCCCGTTCGAGGAAGCCAAGGGGGCCTATCATCACCTCGCCGCCGCCGGGCACTTCGGCAAAGTCGTGATCCGCGTCAGCTGAGAGCTGCGCGACCGCGCCCGCCGTCGATAATTATTTTCCAGCGCTTGGCTTCGGCGGGAAGACGATCTCGACCAGGGTGCCGGCGTCCGGCGCGCTTTCAATGGAAAAGCGCGCGTGGTTGGCTTCCGCGAGCGCCCTGATCAGCCGCAAGCCAAGCCCCGAGCCGGCCGGGTTAAGATTAGCCGCAGCCGGCGTCTGTTCCGACGTTTGCAGCGCCGCTTGCAGTTCTTTCGCGCTCATACCGATGCCGGTGTCGCGCACGCGCAAGACTGGGTCTCCGGCTTGATTCCGGGCCGTCGATACAATCGCTTGTCCGCCCGGGCCGGTCAGCTTGATGGCGTGAGAAAGAAGATTGAGCAGGATTTGGCGTAGAGCGCGCTCGTCGGCGACCACTTCGCCGAGCTGCGGCGCGAGCGACGCTCGGATAATGATCCGCGCACGGCTTGCTTGCGGCTGCATGACGCTCACGCACTGCTGGATGACGGCGTTGAGATCGACATCGGTGAAGGCGAGATCGAATTGGCCGGTCTCGACCTTGGACAGATCCAAAAGATCGTTCAGCGCGGAAGCGATGTGCAGTCCGGCTGCGTAAATGTCCTGCAAATAATCGCGGTAGCGCTCGTGGCCGATCGCACCAAAGCGCTCGGCCAGGATGATTTCGCTGAAACCGGTAATGGTGTTGAGCGGCCCGCGAATTTCGTGGCTCATCTTGACGAGCAAATCCGAATTGGCGGCCGCCGTCAGTTGCGCTTCCCGGGTCCCTCTCAGCAACTCGTCTTCCTTGCCGGCGAGCGAGTCGAGCTTGGCGTTCAATTCGCTGATCCTGGCGTCGTCGAAGCCTGGCGAAGGCGCGGCGGCCTTCCGTGCCGCATCGGTCTCGCTTTCGGTCAGGATCAAGGCCAGCGCCGGCACTTCGCGCCATGGCACGGTGCACAAGTGGCCCCGGACAGGAAGGCGAACGCCGCCACGCGTCACCACGGCAAGCGGCGGGCCGCCGTTTGCGGCATGGCCTGGCCCTCCTACCGGCTCGGCGAACAATGAATTCAGGCCCCCGGCGGCTGCGAGCTCTTCGATGCTCGCATAACCGCTCAGTTCGAGAAAATGCCGGTTCGCATGAACGAGCGTGTCGCGCTGATAGATCAGCACGCCGGCCGGAATATGATCGAGCAATATCGGCTCGATAGCGGCGAGTGCGTGCCGTTTGGCGGCCTCCGCTGGCTCCAATTCCGTTTGCGGATCGCGATGTGTCTCCTGCGACTCGGGTGTTCCTACGCCATGCGCGGCCTCGCTTGCCGCGTCTCCGGCCGGCGAGTCGCCGATGTCCGCAACGGACAAATCCGCGTGCTCGCGCAAACGCGCCCGCAATTCCTGCGCCAATTCGTTAAACGCCTTGGGCTCGACGGCGGCAGCGGCAATCGCATCCGAGGTCGCCGTGCTGTGGGGAAACGGCACCACATTCACCGACAACGGCACCAGTCTGGAAAGCGCGGGGGATGCGGCGAGATCGGCTTCGACCACATCTTCTACGCCAGCTGACCCGCCGGCGACGGCTTTCGTTTGAGTCAGCGCCGGAGTTTGTACTTCCTCGGCTGGAATCGCCGCCACCTCAGGTGCAATCTCCGGCATCTTCAATAAGACTGGCGGCTCGCGCCGCGCACGCAGCAATTGATTGATGCGCGCGACATCGCGGCAAATACCAAAACCTCGATAGCCGCAGAATTCCCGCGCACTGTCGAAAACCGGGAGACCTGCGAACTCGACGGGAAGCGACTCGTTGCCTTCTTCCACCGGCCACGACAGGACAATTCCGCTCCAGGTTTCATGCGTCGCGACCGCATGCGCAATCCGATCTTCCGGATCGACTTTCAGCTCGGCTGCGATCTCGCTCCACAACCGGCCGAACGCCGCCGTGGTCCGCGGCCCGACAAGCTCGGTGAACTCGTCGGAGCCGATGACGAAATGACCCTCAGCGTCCATTTGCCAGACGAAACGCAGCGGATGACGCCTTTCGTCGCTCTCATGCGACGAAGACTCCGGGATTGCCGCCGCGGGCAATTCCGGTGACGGCCAATGCTGCGATACAGCCTCCGACCTTTGCAGCTCCAGCTCGTGCTCCAGCGGTTCAGCGCCGAACGTCACCGCGAGCACAGCGGAACTGTCCACGCCGAGGCGTTCGATAGTGATGGCGCCGTAACGCGTCACGCCGCTGGCGCGCCCGCTGGTCAGCGCCTGCGCCGCAAGCTCCGCAATCCCAAGGGCCGACGAGGTCGGCGTCTCGCCTAGCCGCGCTCGTCCTTCGTTTGTTGCAAGGAGGAGCGTGCCATCGAGCGCAAAGACCGCAAGCGCGCTTTCGCGTCCGGCAAACAACCGGTGGACGCGTTCGCGAAGCGTCAGCGGCAGCCCGGCGGCCTCGGTGCCGACGACAAGGACGGCAAAAGCGTCGTCGGCGATGGGAACCAGCGAGCAAATGCAGGTTAGCGCGACGCCAAAGCTCGCGCCAAAACCGCGTAGTCTTTCCAGCCGCGCCTGACCGCTGGCCGGCAGCGTTGCCGCAAGTCGCGAGATCTCGACCGCGGCCGGGTGATCGGGCTCGAAGAGCCGCTCCGCGCTTTCGCAGGTGTCAACGGCGCCGAATACGACCGCCCCAACAGCATTGGTCCAAACGATATGCGAACCGTCGGCGCTCCACAGCCAAACCGGCGACGGGCTGGTCGCATGGTCGGCAAGCTGAGCCGCAAGTCGCGGATCGCTCGATGGTGCGAACGCTAACTCGACGATCGACATAAACGGAGGCACTCGTTGCTAAGGGATTCTTAACGGTGCTGGTTCGCACCGTCCATGCCGGGCCCTCTACTCGGCAACCCCAAGGGGGGATAACCTTAATCACGCTATCGCGTTGATGTAGCGCGCGGACTGGGGTGCACGCCGACTGGAAATGCGCATAGGATGGCCGCGGTCAGGGGTCTGAGGAGTTGACGATGGCGAAGGAACCCTTCGAACAGTTCGCGATGCCCGATGAAGTCCGGGCGTTCGTCGAGCAAAGCGTATCTCAGGCGCGAACCGCCTTCGACGGCATCGCCCAGGCGGCCAACCAAGCTGTCTCGCAGTGGAAAGGCCAAGCCGAAGCCGCACGGGCCGGCGCCAGCGAGATCGCTCACAAATCAATGGCTTTCGCCGAGCAAAACATGTCGTCGACCTTCGACTTTGCGCAGAAGCTTATGCACGCCAAGAATCCCCAAGAGGTGATGCGCCTCCAATCAGAGTTTCTGGCCAATCAGATGCGCGCCTTGTCGTCGCAGGCCCAGGATCTTGGCCAAAGTGCTGCCAAAATAGTCATGGATGCTGCCAAGCCTAAAAGGCCGTGACGCGCGGCGACGGCACGCCTGCGGTAAGCTACCGAAAACAAAGCGGTTTTCCCGGATTTTGTGCATTGCGAAAAAATCTATTGCAATGCACCAAATTGCTGCTATGTAGAATAGCAGAGGCCCGGCCTTTAACCGTGCTGCGTTCGGCAAAAGGGTCAGTGAATGAATGTGAGGCCACGCGTGTTGGGCGGCGGGCCTAGCGGAAACTGCAAAGCCTAGACAGCCCGAGAAATTTCGCCCGACATCACACCAGAGCAAGGACGAGTGCCATGGCGGAAGCCACAAGTGCAGCCCCGAAAGCCAAGATGAAGCCGGCCACCGGAGCGTTTGAAATGCCGAAATTCGAGCTCCCCAAATTCGACATGCCCAAAGTCGAGATGCCCGCCGCCTTTCGCGAATTCGCAGAGCGCGGCGTTGCCCAGGCGAAGGACACCTACGAGAAGATGAAGGCCGCAGCGGAAGAGGCAACCGACGTGCTTGAGACGACCTATTCCACCGCGACCAAAGGCGCCTCCGATTACGGCCTCAAGGTCATCGAGGTCGCCCGCACCAACACCAACGCCGCGTTCGACTTCGCCGGCCAGGTCATGGCGGCCAAGACCCTCTCCGAGGTGGTCGAACTGACCAACGCGCATGCGCGCAAGCAGTTCGAAGCCTTAACCCAGCAGAGCAAAGAGCTCGGAACGCTGGCGCAGAAGGTCGCGACCGAGACCGCCGAGCCGATCAAGAGCGGCATGAACAAGGCGTTCGCCAAGGCGAGCTAAAGCCGGCTGTCGGCGCCAAAGCTTAGTCGCGTCGAGTAGTTCCCCGTCACGCGACGGGACAGAAGCCCGGGCCTTGCGCCCGGGTTTTTGTTTGCGATTCTGGCGCCGCTCCCATTTGCGATCTTGCCAAGAACAGGCGTTCCTCTTAGCTTCCGCGCACTTGCCGGACCGCGGCCCGTGCAGCTGTAGCTCAGTTGGTTAGAGCGCCTGACTGTGGATCAGGAGGTCGGTGGTTCGAGTCCACCCAGCTGTACCAATCCATCGAATGCTTCCGAGATCTCAAAGCTTGCCGGCGTTGGTCCAATGAAGAAGCACAGACTGCTGCTTAGCGTTGTTCTCGTGCTCGGAACATGTTCCGTCGCCACTGCCGGCTGTCCCAATCTCCCGACGGCATGGGTTGATCCGGGCGGCCGCCCCGTACCTGTTTACGTTTACGAGAACGCCCTGCGGACGTGCAGAATAGCCGCAGAGAATTTTTCCGCAGCAGAGTGGCCGTCACACGTCGTCGCTTGCATGAGAAAGCACGGCTTCAAACCGGTCTATCACGACATTTTCTGCTAGCCGTTTCGCGCCGGAGTCTTAACCTTCGCGCTGATTGTCCCCGTTCGCACGCTACCTTCGCCCGTCCGCGTGCGGCGCAATGCCCGCTTTACCTCAAGGCAATTTCGCCCTCGAGCGGAGCGGGCAGACGTTGGTGGCTAATCCGACGAGCGTACGCCACTGGTCAACAGACCGCTGTCTCGTTTTGCTTCATCATTTCTTAACCGCATTTTACGCGTGGCCGCGATCATTTGACTAAGATCAAGCCGGCATTTCGTCCTCCAACTAAAGCTTGCGACTGATCTAACAGCTTTGAACCCTTCTGCGCAGACAGCCGAAGATACAGAAGCCTAATAGAGCCCATTCACCGGCACCAAAGGTGCGCTGGGAGGGAGAGAGCGAGTTCAGCGATGAGAGAGACTACTGCGACGATTGCGAAGGAGATCGTTGGCCACGCGCTCACAGCGATGGTCTTTGTGTCGGACCACGATTCTGAAAACACGATCCGACAATCCCTTGCCGACCTCAACATTCCAGTCGCACAAGCCGAGTTTGTATCGGGCACAGTCGAAGCGGCTACGGCATCGCTCTCGCAGCGGGCGTCGCCGCGACTGCTGGTCGTTGATATCGGCGGAGTCGCCAATGGGCCCGCGCAACTCGCCGCGCTTGCCAAGGTGTGTGAACCCAGTACGGGCGTCGTCGTCATCGGCAATGACAACGACATCCGTCTCTATCGGGAGCTAAAAAATGCGGGGGTAGCCGAATACGTTTTCAAGCCGCTCGTCCGTAGGATTGTGACGCAGACGTTCAGTACCGTTCTCACAGGAGGGATTGCACGATCTGGGGTCCGTAGTGGACGGCTTGTGTTTGTTCTTGGCGTTCGCGGCGGGGTTGGCGCCACGACAATCGCAGTCAACACCGCGTGGCAATTGGCGGAAGAGCACAGACGCTGGGTGATGCTGCTTGATCTCGATACCGTCGGGGGCGACGCGGCGCTTCAACTCGACACCCGGCCGACACATGCGCTGACCGAGGCATTGCAGAACCCCGACAGGGTCGACGAGCTGTTTCTCGATCGGGGAACCATTCATGTGACACCGCGCCTCGATCTTCTGGCGTCGCTCGAGCGACTCGGCGAAGAGGTGACGGTCAACGAGCATGCAGTGACGGCACTCCTAAAATCGCTTTTGCAGCGTTACCGCTTCGTTTTCGTCGACATCCCGGCGCCGCTCGCTGCCAGACTGCCGCAAGTCATGCGTTTACCGAGCCTTTGCATTCTGGTCGGGGATGCGAGCCTGGCATCCGCCCGGGACGTGGCGCGATGGCGCGAGCTGTTAGGCCAAAATACCCCCGATCGCACCACGCTGCACATCCTCAACGACAATGAGGTGCCGGGCACCATGCCCGAATCGGAAAGCACCCGAATTACCGGAAAAGCCCCCGACATCATCATCCGCCATCAGCGCGAAATCGAGGAAGCCGCTCCCTTCGGTGTCAAAGGTGTGCAGGGATGCAAGTCGCTGCATCGCGCGCTCGCTCCGATCATACGGCAACTCGCCGGCGAAGAGCCGGAGAAACAATCATCGTTTTTCAGCCGGTGGTTTCGATCGTAATGCTGTTATTTGGCAAGAAAGGTGACCTTGAGGCGCCGCCTCTCAGCGCGGCGCTCGCGAATGCGGCGACGCCGATTGAGGGTGACGATACTGCAGTGGTGCCCGGTCGGATCATCGGGTCAGTGACGGAATTTATCCATAACCAGGTATTGACGCGGATCGATCCGATTGTAGCCGTTCAGTTGCCCAGGGATGAATTGCGATCCCGGGTTCACGATCAAGTCGCAGTGATAGCCACAGAGCAAAGGTTTCCGCTCAATCAGCAGGAGCAGCAAGCCCTCGCTGTCGAAATCGTCGACGATATGATCGGCCTTGGGCCTCTGGAACCGCTTCTGCGGGATACTTCAGTCTCAGACATCCTTGTGAACGGGCCATCCATGATTTACGTGGAGCGTCATGGCAAGCTCGAGCTGACGGCGCTGCGCTTCCGCAACGATGCGCATGTTCTGCACGTCGCACAGCGCATTGCCTCCTCAATCGGAAGACGCGTCGATGGGGCGAGCCCGATGCTCGACGCACGTCTCGCCGACGGCAGCCGCGTCAACGTCATAATTGCTCCTCTGAGCTTGCGTGGAGCATGCGTTTCCATTCGCAAATTCTCGCGCAGTGTCGTCGAATTTTCGAGTTTCACCGAACTTGGCACGGTTTCGCCGGAGCTTCGCCGCGCGCTCGAAATCGCGGCGCGATGCCGTCTGAATATTTTGATTTCCGGCGGCACCGGATCAGGAAAAACCACACTGCTGAATGCACTGTCGCGCATGATCGACCGGACTGAGCGTATTATCACGATCGAAGATGCAGCCGAATTGCAACTGCAGCAGCCTCACGTCATTCAGCTGGAGACACGTCCTGCCAACATCGAAGGACAAGGCCAGGTGACTCAGCGCGATCTGGTGCGGAACTCCCTTCGCATGCGCCCGGACCGCATAATTATCGGCGAGGTCCGCGGCCCCGAAGCGTTTGACATGATGCAGGCAATGAACACCGGCCACAACGGATCGATGTCCACCGTTCACGCCAATTCGGCGCGCGACTCCATGGCCCGCATCGAAAATATGGTCCTGATGGCCAACCTGAGTCTGCCGACACGCGCCATTCGCGCCCAGATCGTCAGCGCAATCGACCTGATCGTTCATATCGAGCGCATGCGCGATGGCGTTCGCCGAGTTACCGAAGTCATGCAGGTCGCCGGGCTCGAGGAAGATACCATCCTCCTCGGCAAGCTGTTTACCTACAAGTATGTGAGTGAAAATCCCGACGGCACGCTTAACGGCGTGTTCGAGCAACATCCCTCGCAGCCCCGGTTTCTCAAAAGACTGGAATATTACGGGTTGGCCAACGCTTTCGTCGACACGCTAAATGCGCAGAAAAAACCGGAACGGATTTGATGCTGAAACTTCAGATCGTTGGTCTCATCTCGATGCTAAGCGCGGTTGCCGCATTGGCACTTGCCCTGAATACGCGCCGCAGCAACAACTTGGCCTTGCGCCGACATTTTGACCTGATTGCCCCCGCCAACTCCGCCGGCGCGGTTGGTAGCGAAAAACCGCATATGCAGCTTGACGCCAATGCCTCGAGCAGCGCTCGGTCATTCAGCGCGTTGCCCGTTTCGGCATTTCCAGCAAATGGGCATCTCTACTGTTCGCCGGAGGTCGATTTGTCGTCGCCGTCGGCCTTGGATTAGTCGTCATGTTCATCGTCGCCCGCATTCCGGCGTTTGCCGGTCTGCCGGTCATTTCTTCGGCGGCGGCGGTGGTGACCACAGTTGCCGGATGGTTTTTGCCCACCGGGCTAATTCGGCTGCAACTGCGAAAGCGGGCGCGGGCCGTCGCAGCCGCCCTTCCCGAGGCGATCGACCTTCTGGTGATATGCGTGGATGCCGGCCTATCGTTAGAGGACGCGCTCGCACGCGTCGTTAAGGGCATTCGCAAGGGGGAACCGGCCCTGGCGGAAGAGCTTGCACTCACCTCAGCGGACTTGCAGGTTTTGCCCAGTCGCGACGAAGCTTTGCAGAGAATGGCCAACCGGCTCAATCTGCCAAGCGTTCGCGCGTTCGTTGGCACGCTTATTCAGACTCTCCGATATGGGACGCCTCTGGCCCAGTCGCTACGAACTATATCGTCCGACATGCGAAATGAGGCGCTCATAAAGCTGGAAGAGCAAGCCAACAAGCTTCCCGCCCTTTTGACCGTTCCGTTAATCGCGCTCATCATGCCGACGATATTTTTGATTATCGGTGGCCCGGCGTTCCTGAGGTTCATGGATGTCTGGCGCTAGGCGGCGAGCGACATTAGCTAGCCTTGCTCAAAGCGACATCCCCATCGACGCCAACTCCCGTTTCAGGCCGGATAACATGTCGTGCTTGAAAGCGTAATTGCATTGGAACCGCCGAAGGGGATGACATAGAACCACGGAACAACAAAATTGAAAACGTAGCTCGCAGCGACTTGTACGCCGCATGCGGGCGTCGTGACGGTAAATGCCGAGGCGCTTATCGCTATGCCATATGCCTGGGTTGCCGCGTAATTCTGGGTAGCCGTGGCCGTCTGACAAGCGGTTGCCTTAATGGCGAAGCAGCGAGCAGCGGTCTGCGCGGCATTCGCCACGGTGGCATAGCTCCAAAACAATCGGCCCAGATCCATGACACCGAGCAAGAGTATAAGCAGCACCGGAAGGATGATCGCATATTCGATCGCCACCGCACCCGCGGCATCATCGGCCAAATGAAAACTCCCGCTGCGCGCCATATCAGTTCAATCTGACGATCGATTTCGCCGTGAGCGTCGCCGGAAGCGGCAATCCTGAACCCGGGAAGATCGATTGACGCGTAAGCGCCGCGTTGATCTGTAAGTACTGACCAGACGAGTTCCCGCCGGCGCACGTAGCAGAGCACGAAGTTACCCCAATCCCTGAGGCGCTGGGGCAGCCGCAGAACTGGGTCGGCGCGGGCATTGCCGTTATGCCGGCCAAGGCACTCGAGTTAACGACTGCCTTCGAAATTCCGTTACTGTCGTTACCGTTTTTGACGGCGTAGACCAGTCTGGCCTCAACTGCATTTTGAACCTGGAGCGATTGATAGGCCGTAAAGCCAATCTCCGCCACCGCCACGAATAATAGCGCAAGGAGCGGAAGCGAAAGTCCAAATTCAATCGCCGCCGAACCGGAGTTGTGTACTTGCAGTTGACTGATCTTGCGATGTGCCATAGCCGCAGCCGCTAAACATTGCGAGACGGCTTCGTCTCAAAAAGCAGTAGTTTATTTGATACGCCGCTTTCAATCCGTCGGCCTTGTGTTTCATCAATAACTAAAATTTTATTGAATGACGCTCACTTTTTTGCGCCTTTTGATGCACCTCAATCAGTCGCCCACCGATCTGAGGTATCGACGCAGCTCTGGTCAAAACACTTATTGGCGCATGCGCTCCCGTTACAGGATGTCTATGAGAGTTACAAAGCTCATCGAGCGGTTTTGGCGCGAGCGGACAGGAAGCGTCGCGATCATGCTCGGCATAGCACTCCCGGTCGTGATTGGGGCGGCGGCGCTAGGCACCGAAATCGCGTTTTCCCTTGTCAAATACCGGCAGCTGCAAATCGTCGCCGATGCCGCTGCGCTCGATGGCGCGACCGCGAACCAGAAAGGCTATCCAAATTTCGCAGTTGAAGCCCAAGCAGTGGCGGCTTCGCTCGGCGCCCAGAACGGCGTTAACGGCGTGACGGTCACCGCCAACAGTCCGCCAAGCAGCGGCCCAAACGTTAACAAGTCCGGCGCGGTCGAAGTGATAATCAGCCAGCCGCAGGCGCTGTCGCTGGCGAGCCTTTTTACCAGCGGATCCTTCAACATTGTCGCGCGCGCGGTGGCGACGCCCGGTGGGGGAGCGGGCTGCGTACTGCAGCTCAATCCCGCGACCGGCTTCACCATGAGCAACGGCGCGACCGCGACGCTTTCAAGCTGCGGGCTTGCGGTCGACGCCACGGGTAGTTCGGCACTTACGATGACCGGCGGGACGGTGTTAAACGCGCAATCGGTTTCGGTAACCGGCAAGGCCTCGATCAGCAACGGGGCCACAATCAATCCGTCTACCGCGCTCAAAACCGGGCAAGCCAGTGTCGCGGATCCTTACGCAGGCGTGACAATGCCTGCCCTGCCGGGCGCTTGTTCGAACGGCATCAGCACACAGTATGCGCATAGCAATTCCGGCGTGCAAACCATATCGCCGGGAGTTTGGTGCGATGGCGTCTCGTTCACCAATGACGCCAACGTCTTGCTCCAACCAGGCGTTTACTACGTCAACGGCGGAAACTTCAATGTCGGCGGCGCCGTTGTCATGAACGGCACCGGCGTAACTATCATCCTGACCAGCAGCACCAGCGGTAACTATGCGACTGTAACGATCAATAACGGCGCCACCGTCACCCTTAGTGCGCCGACAAGCGGCACAACCGCGGGAATCGTTTTCTTCGGCGATCGCAGAGCCTCAGCTACAAACAGTAACAATTTCGGCGGCGGCGCAGCCGTGAATATCACTGGCGCGGTGTACTTCCCCTCCCAATCGGTAGTGTTCCAAAACGGCGCAAGCAATCCATCTGGATGCACTCAACTTATTGCCGGAACGATCCAGCTGACCGGCGGTTCGAGATTTCAGGCCACTTGTCCGACGGGAGTAGCAGCCATCGGCTCCGGGACCACGGCTCTGGTGGAATAAAACGCCGGCGGATTGTTAATGCGCGACGTCCGGGCCCGGCTGCCAATGCCGCGGTGCCTTTGCCCACCTCCCGCAATGCCCGCTTTACCTTAACGCAATGTTGCGGCCCGGCGGGCAGGCAACCTTAGCTATTTTCGCCTACTGGTCAGGCGCGAATTTTCGCTCACCTCAAGTGGAAGCGTGATGGGCGTGATGCCACTGACGGCGCTCAAAGAAGCGACTGCGCCGAAGGCCGCGGATGCCGGCACCGCCGCTCTGCGCGTACCTCACCATCTGTTGCCGACGCAGGTGAGGCTGACCATCCACCGCGAGCTCGTGACGG
>CAVWBV010000008.1:0-99515 GCA_963753355.1 uncultured Alphaproteobacteria bacterium | reverse complement strand
GGCGCACCCCTGTCAATGAAGCACGCCCGTCGCTCCTCACCTCAACCGGCCGCAGTGGTGGACAGATCGGCGCTCCGCCCTAGCTAGACTGCGATGCAAGGTGTAGCGGCGCGAGCCTATCCGTTGCTCGATCATCACCGGCACGGCCATGCGCGTTTCAATGCTTCTATGGTCAGCCCCGCGAAACTCTCATTTTGACGCTCGGGAATGCGCTCTATGTAGTTCATTACCACAGCCATGGTCTGTCCCCGAGTCACACCACGCGGCGGGCACATTTGATCTGTGATCTCCAATGTCCTCGCTACACCATCAACCTCACCACCACAGGCCGCTGCCCGAAATAGTCGGTTGGCGTCTTGGACCAACGCGCGAGATACGTCTAAGTTGTTATCAGCCGCAGCGTTGAAATCTCTACAAGCCGGCAGCTTGTAATTTGCGCTTTCGCTTAACTCGGCGTCGGCCGACGAAACCAATGCGACTGATAATGCGATAGCGGCGTAGGTCCGCATGGCTGAAAGCCCTCCCGTCCGCGATTCTATCGCGACCGCCGGTCGGTTCTCAATCCGCCATGCGATCACCAAAGCAACTTTGGTGGCTTCGCGATGTTTGCAACTATCGGGCGCGGTTTCGCCGCGCCGCCAAGAAAAAAGCCCCGCCGGTCGAGCGGGGCTAAGTTTTTTCTTTACGTAGCCTCGGTGCTACACCGCACGCGGCGCGAATCTTCTTTAGCGATTGCTCAATGACCGTAAGCCACGCTTGCAGTTCACAGCGCGGATCGGACCTACTACCTACCTCGCCGAATAAACATTCACCCGAACCCGAATACTGATTGTTATGGCTATACCGCAGGATCGCCATGACGCCGGCTAAGGTGGTGGGTTTTGTGATAGCAAGCTGTACCGTGGACCAGTGAGAACGATCTAGAAGTTCCTCAGGAAGAGGATCACCGGGCCAGTCATCGATTGCCTGTACCGCAATTCGATGCTTTTCAATCGCCGCGAAGATCGGATCGCCGGCTGGCGTTCCACCACCGCCGTTGTTTGGCCGAACAGATTTTCGCATAGGCGAACGGACGCGAGGTCTTACGTTTGCCGATGTGCCTTTCGGATGACCCATCGACTTAGGTTTCTGGTCCTGGCGGTTCTCCTTCCTTGGTGGATCTCAACGTTTCTTTCTTGTCAGGGTGATCACTTTGTCGATCGGTGGCTTTTGTTTAATCGCAGCTAGAACGTGCGCCGCCCAGCTATCGAGCGCAGCGCGCTTCTCGGATGCCCAATCGTGACGTTGATAGACGCCGGCAATGCCACCGCGGCTGCCGCTGATGTGATTTAACAAGGCTTCGGTCACCTCAAGCCGTACGCCGAGGCGCTGTAAACCGGTGGCCACCGTGCGGCGGATATCGTGCACGTTCCACGCCATCAATGCTGCTGGAGCTTTACCGCCCCGCGGAGCCATTGACCGGTCCGCGGAGATCGCCTTGTCGAGTGCCCGTTTCGATTTCGACCACCCGGCGAAGGGCGTGCTTGCCGCACCGGGGAAGACAAGCCCGTCACCTCGTTGCTTGCTAGCGTCGCTCGCAGCCAATCCTTTGAGCAGATCGCGGGCCATCTCACTGAGGGGTACCGTATGTGCAACGCCGTTTTTCGTTCGGTGGGCTGGCAAGTTCCAAGTCGCGAAGTCCTCCGATATCTCATTCCAGGCCATGCCAGCGACTTCACCGCGACGCTGGCCGGTCAAGATCAGCAAGCGAATGATCGCACCGTACGGCGCCGACGCTTCCGCTGTTGCCCGCCATATTTCCGCTAGTTCGACGTCGCTTAGGACGCGCTCGCGCTTTACGATGCTTTTGGCGACCGGCAAGTCGGCAAAGGGGTTGAGGCGCAAAGCCCCTCGTTTGACTGCCCACCCGAAGGCCGCACGCCCATAGGCGGCGGTGCGGCCGGTCATGGCTGCGCCTTTAATCCCGTCGTCCTTGCGCTTGTGGCGCCTCGTAATGGCGTCGAGCGCGTGCACGACCGCCGCTCGGTCGAGATCCTCTGCGGCATCGTCTAGGTGACCAGCGAAGGCCTGGTGCAGGGCGCGGACCGCTTCGCTGGCATAGCTCGGCCGTCGCCCGGCCAGGTGAAGCCGGTTCCAATCCTCGATTAGTACGCGCAGTGTCAAACGGTTACGCGCCCGCTTAGCCCGTTCGGCTGCTACCGCTTCCTTGCGCTCAGACGCTGGGTTTCGGCCCCTCGCCACGTCGCCCATGATTGCCGCTGCTGCTTGACGAGCCCCGGCAAGAGGAACGGCCGCACAGGCGCCAAGCGGCACGCGCCATTTATGGCCATGCAGCGTGTACTGGCAGAGATAGGTTTGGCCGCCAGTCGAGGTCACCCGCACGGCTAGCCCGCGCTGTTCATCGTCGAAAATGAGCCGATCTTTGCGACCGGGCTGGGTTACGAGCTTCTCGATTTTCCGCTCTGTCAGCTTCATCGAGACTGGCCGTTTTCTAACGGGTAATATCGGGGGCGCCTTTTGGGTCCGCGGCGGGTCCGCGGACCTATAGCGGACCCTAGCCGATGACGCCGCTAGGCATTTCTAGGCGTCCCAAGTCAGTTGGTGACATAAATGGGCCTTTATTACAAGGCAAATCGTGGGGTCCGCGGCGTAAGGTGGCAGAACATGTCGGAGGGTGTCGTGGTCTTAAAACTTACTGTGGATCAGGAGGTCGGTAGTTCGAATCTACCCAGCTGTACCAATCCATCGAATGCTTCCGAGATCTCAAAGCTTGCCGGCATTGCTCCAATGAAGAAGCACAGACTGCTGCTTAGCGTTGCTCTCGTGCTCGGAACATGTTCCGTCGCCACTGCCGGCTGTCCCAATCTCCCGACGGCGTGGGTTGATCCGGGGGGCCGCCCCGTACCCGTTTACGTTTACGAGAACGCCGTGCGGACGTGCAGAATAGCCGCAGAGAATTTTTCCGCAGCAGAGTGGCCGTCACACGTCGTCACTTGCATGAGAAAGCACGGCTTCAAACCGGTCTATCACGACACTTTCTGCTAGCCGTTTCGCGCCGGAGTCTTAACCTTCGCCCCGCTTGTTCCCGTTCGCACACCGCTTTTGCCCGTCCGCGTCCAGCGCAATGCCCGCTTTACCTTAACGCAATATTGCGGCCCGGCGGGCAGGCAACCTTAGCTATTTTCGCCTACCGGTCAGGCGCGAATTTTCGCTCACCTCAAGTGGAAGCGTGAAGGGCGTGATGCCATTGACGGCGCTCAAAGAAGCGACTGCGCCGAAGGCCGCGGATGCCGGCACCGCCGCTTTGCGCGCGCCGCGCGACCTGTTGCCGACGCAGGTGCGGCTGGCCATCCACCGCGAGCTCGCGACTGTCGAACACGAATGGCGCCGCTTCGAACAATTCGCCGACTGCACCGTGTTTCAAACGTTCGACTGGCTCAGCATTTGGCAAAAGCACATCGGGCAGCGGCACCGCGTCAAGCCGGCGATTGTGGTTGGCCGTTTCGCCAATGGCGACATCGCATTCCTGCTGCCGTTTTGCATTGAACGGCACTATGGCCTGCGCCGGCTGCGTTGGCTCGGCCAGGATTTGTGCGACTACAACGCGCCGCTCTTGGCGTGCGATTTTACCGAACGCGTCGAGCCCGATCGCTTTCTCACCATCTGGCAGGTTGTCGAGGCGCAGATACAAAGCGATCCGCTGCTGCGCCACGACTGGATCGATTTTGCAAAAATGCCGGAACAGGTCGGCAGCCAGATCAATCCGTTCACCCATCTGAAAGTCACGCCGAACGCGAGCGGCGTGCACTTGGCGCACCTGACTGACGACTGGGAGAAGTTCTACGTCGCCAAGCGCTCGTCTTCGACCCGCCGGCGCGATCGCACCAAGCGCGCGCACATGAATAAGCACGGCGACATTCGTTTCATCACCGCAACAGACCCGGACGACGCGCGCCGCACCGTCGAAACGCTGATCGAGCAGAAGAGCCGCTCGTTCGCGCGCAAGGGAATCCCGGATCTGTTTGCGCGGCCGGGACACCGCGAATTTTTTCTCAATCTCGCGACCAATCCGGCGACGCGGCAACTCGTGCATATCAGCCGCACCGAAGTCGGCGACGTAAGCGCGGCGACAAATCTCGCCCTCGTCACCGGCGATTGCTATTACCACGTGCTGGCGAGTTACACCGACAACGAGCTCTCCACTTTCGGCCCGGGCAATCTGCACCTGCGCGAAATGATGGCGTACGCCATCGGCCGCGGCCTCAAGCGTTTCGACTTCACCATCGGCGACGAACCCTACAAGCTCGAATGGTCCGACACCGACACGCAACTCTACGACTTCACCGCGCCCGTCACCTGGCGCGGCGCGCCGGCGGCGCTGACGTCGGAGCTGTTCCGCCGCACCAAGCGCTACATCAAACAAACGCCCTGGCTGTGGCGGCTCGCGGAAAACGTCCGCTCCCGCCTCGGCTCGGTGTCGCTGTCGGTATTGCGGCGTGCATTGTCTTCGCCAAAGTCCACGGCGGATGCCGCCAAACCGCATAAAGACGCCGAGCCGAAGCGAGATCGGACCGGCCCGTGAAGCTTGCGCTCATTGCCGAAGTTCACGCCAACGCCGAGGCGCTAGCGGCAACGCTCGACGACATTGCCGCCCACGCGGCCGATCGCGTCGTCTGCCTCGGCGATATCGTCGGCTACAACACCAAGCCGCGTGAATGTATCGCGCTCCTTCGCGCCGCAGGCGCATTGTGCGTCGCCGGCCATCACGACCGCGCGGTCACCGGGCAGATCACGACCGGGACATTGGGCGCCACGGCAGCGCAGGCGGTGGAAGGGATGCGCAAGCGGCTGCGCGATGACGACATCGCCTTTCTTGCCGGCCTGCCGGTCAAAGTCGTTGTCGAGAACAAGCTGATTGCCGTGCACGGCGCGCTCCACCTCGACGCCGGCTCCGAGACGGTGCGGCTCGACACCGACGCGCGCCGCGCGCTCAGCATGGCGGCGCTGATCTCGCATCCGTCGCGGGCGCGGATTTGCGCATTCGGCCACGCCCACGAGCTTGCGATTTACGAACGCCGCAGCGGCAAAACCGTTGCGGTACCGAACGACGAGATCGAGCTGCGCCACGACGCCTATTACCTCATCAATCCCGGCGCGGTCGATGCGCCGCCCGGGGCCGATCCGCGCGCCTCCTATATGCTGCTCGATCTTGCGCAGCGGACGCTTTCGGTGCGGCGCGTCGATTATGACGCGACCATTCCGTTCGTGCCGACCGACGAAGCCGGTCTCGCACCGCGCGCCGCGTTTCTTCCCGAGCCGCTGCGCAACGCCATCGGCAAGGGCCTCGCCGCCGTCCGCTCGCGCAAACGCGACGGGCGTTGATCGCCGCTGCTGACTATCCCGCCCCGCGATAGCGGGGAGGGGGGACCATCTGGAGCTTGCGAAGCAAGCGAAGGATGGTGGCAGGGGCGCCACCTCCACCATGCTCGCTCTGCTCGCACGGTCCCCCTCCCCCGCTCCGTTTCACTACCCGGGGCGGAGGAGCAATCCCGTTCCCGCAACGCACTACATCCCGCCCGCGCCTTCGCTCACGGCGCGGCGCAACCATCGGGCGCGGGCTTGCCGGCGAAGCGGTCCTTGACCCACGGCACATAGAGCGGCTCGGCGACCGGCGGGGTGGTGTAGTGCGTTTGCTCGCCGGCAAGCTCGACGCGGGCGACGTTGCCGCCGAGCTTGCACATCTGCGCGCGGTAAAGCTCGCCCATGACCGGCGGCACAGTGACGTCTTTGTTGCCCCAATAAATGATCACCGGCGCGACCGGCCTGAGCGGCGGTACGCTGCCCTTCAACAGCGCCTGCGCCCAGCCGACGGCGTTGCTCGCTTCCGGCTGCAACAGCGAACCGAAGTTGTCGCCATAGAGCGCCGTGAACGTATCGGCCGCGGGGTGGACGCATTTGTTGGCGACCACCTCGTCGACAACCTGCGCGCCCTCTTCGGTAAAAACGTCTTCAAGGTTGAGGTCGGGAAAGGCGGCCGGGATGGCCCAAAACGTCATCGCCATGTGCGCGAACTGGAAGACGTTCGCCGAGAACGTTTTTCGCAGGCCGCCGATGAGCTCGTTGGCCGAATCTTCGTCGAGTTTTTTTGCCGGCATCGTGACCGCGACATCCGCTGGCGCCAGGGCGACAAAGCCGGCCATCTGGATGCCGTCGAATGCCGTGCCGGTTCGCCGGATATAATCCGGCATGCTCGCGGCGGCGACCACCGTGCTGCCCCCCTGCGACCAGCCGTAGATCAGCGCCTGTTTGCCGGCGCCGGTTTCCTTCAAGGCGCCGGCGGCGCGGATCGAATTGATCGCGTCGCGCGCCTGCGTCACCGAGACCATGTACTGGTGCCGGCCGCCGCCGCCGAGACCCTGATAGTCGGTGGCGACCAGCACGTAGCCGCTTCTGATGAATTCTTCCGCGGCAGGCACGCCGTAATCCGTCCACGAATTGCCGCCGAGCAGAAAATACTCGCTCAAGGGTTGCGCCGGATTGGGCACCTGGGAGGGCCCGCAATTCTGCGCCGCCCCGGTGGTACCGTGCGCCCAGGCCACGATCGGACGCCCCTCCAGCGGTGCCTCGCCGGTCGGAGCGATCACCAGCGCCGTGACCACGGTTTTGCGGTCGGCGATGTCGGAAGCGATATAGGCGATGCGCCACGCCTGTGCGCCGGCGATCGGGGTCGGCACTCTTTCCTGCTTGACGATGTCGCCCAGTTTTCCGTCGGGAATGATTTTGGCCGCGGCCTCATAGAACGGCGGCAGCGACACGGCGGCCAGCGCCGGCGCCGAACAAAATGGCAGCAGCATTGCCCCTAAAATAGCTGAACATGAGATAACGAAAGCGGCGCACGATCTCGACACCATGATGGCCTCATCTGGTTGCGCAGACCGTTGCGAAAATACCGGCATCGCTGCGCGGCGCATCGGCTGTGCTTTGTTTGCTTCGTTCCGTAACCGCCTTTTCCTGAACGGTCATTTCCGTAAATGTACGCAACGCGCGATAGGGTTACGGCTTGCTTTATTTGGTGCGCCTGTTTTGCTGCGTTAATTCGCGTTCCCGCGGAGCACTTCATCCCGCCCCGCGAGGGGCAGTAAACAAAAATTCGCCTCGCCCCTGGGGGGAGAGGAAAAACAAATCTCGTTTCCGCGGCGCACTTCATCCCGCCCCGCGTCAGCGGGGAGGGGGGACCGCGCGCAGCGCGGTGGGAGGGGCGTCTGCGCCCCCTCCACCATGCTCGCTTCGCTCGCACGGTCCCCCTCCCCCGCTCCGTTTCACTGCGCGGGGGCGGATAAACAAATCCGTTCTCGCGGCGCGATCATCCGAGTGCGCCCCGACTTGTTGCCGATCACCAAGCGACTAAGCGGAGCGGTCGAATCCGTGTCGTCTACGAAACGACTCTTTTCGACTTGCCCCCGGCAAGAAAAGGGAAAGCGGAGCGCCGAAAGGCGCATTGGAAAGGACGAAAAGGTACGGTTCTATATCGACGAACCGTATTTCATTTCCAGCGATCCGTTAGACATTTCTGCTGCCGAGAAACAAAGACGCAAGTTTTCGGACGCCGACCGCGAGGCATTCAACGCTGTAAAGAAAAGGATAATTGCGGAATCGCCTGAACCAACTTCTCCAAATCCGGTCTCAACTGATACTCGGTGAGTTCGAAGCAATAAGACCCCCTCACCCGCCTCGCCTGAAGGCTCGTCGGCCTCTCCCCAGCGGGGAGAGGCGAATTTTTAGTTGCCTTCCATTTCCCGCCTCACGATCGCGGCGCCGTCGGCGAGCGCTTTCATTTTGGCAAAGGCAATCTCACGCGGCAGGTATTTCATGCCGCAGTCGGGCGCCACCGCCAGCCGCTCCACCGGCACGTAAGCGAGCGCCGCGCGGATGCGTGCGGCGACGAGCTCGGGCGTCTCAGCATTTTTGTCGGCAAGATCGTTGACGCCGAGCACAATGGTTTTCGACGGCAGGCTTTTCAGGATTTTCAGGTCGAGGCGCGGCTGCGCCGCTTCGATGGAGATTTGCGCCGCTTTTGAGTTTTCCAGCTCCGGCAAAAACGAGTAGCCCGTAGGCTTGCCGTGCACCAGCGCGGCATAGCCGAAACACAAATGCACCGCGACCGTGCCGGTGACGCCGTCGAGCGCGCGGTCGAGCGCGGCGAGCCCGTAGCGCCGGGCGTCGTCGGGATGCTGCTGCATCCACGGCTCGTCAAGCTGGACAATGTCGGCGCCGGCGGCGAACAGCTCGAGGATTTCGGCGTTGACCGCGGCGGCGAAATCGAGCGCCACCGCTTGGGCGTCGCCATAGAAGTCGTCCTGCGCCTGTTTGCTCATGGTGAACGGGCCGGGGATGGTCATCTTGACCGGCCGATCGGTGTTGGCGCGCAGCACTTTTAGGTCGCGCACCAGCACCGGATGCGTGCGCCGGATCGGGCCGACGACGCGCGGCACCTGGATAGGCTTGCCGATGCGGCTGAGCGTCGTGCCCGGATGTTCCGCGTCGATTCCTTCAAGCGCGGTGGCGAAGCGGTTGGAGTAGCTTTCACGCCGCTGTTCGCCGTCGGTGATGATGCTAAGCCCGGCGCGCTCCTGCTCGCGAATGGCCAGGATGGTGGCGTCGTCCTGCGCCGCTTCGAGCTTGTCCGGCGCGAGCCGCCAAAGATTTTCGGCGCGAATGCGCGGCACGTCTTTCGACAGCCGCTCGCGATCGATCAGCCAATCCGGCTGCGGATACGAGCCGACAAGGGAGGTGGGAATGAGCATGCGCCGACAATAATCTTGAGGCGCTGCCGCGCGTCAACGCCCCGCATGTTTCCCCTCTCCCCGCGTGCGGGGAGAGGACGATTTGCAAGCGCGTTGCGCGAAGCAAATCGGGAGAGGGGCGAGGTAGAAAATGCGGCGCTTCGCGGGCTCGGCGCCTTGCGCCTTTGCCCACCCTACGACGAAAGCTCTCTCTCCCCGCGTGCGGGGAGAAGTGAACACATAACGCGCGCTTGTGGATAGGAATCCGGGTTCGCCACTTTCGTGGCGCCCCGGATTGACGAGCGGCGGAGCTACTCGGCGGCCTTCTCGTAGGGATAGACAATATCGCCGGTTTTCTGATCGGCCGGCGAGATCACGGTCTGATAGCTCATGCCGCGCCAGGTCTCGAGGTTCGCGGCGTCGGTAATGCCGTGATACTGCACTTGCAGCATTCCGGATTTGGTCCACTCGCCGTTCTTGCCGAACTTGATGTCGCCCATGATGGTCTTGAACTCATGGGTGCGGAAATATTCGGCGAGCTTGTCGTTGTCGACGGTGCCGGCGCCGGCGATCGCCTCGCCGATCAACTGGAAGTCGGCATAGCCCCAGCCGCCGAGATAATAGCCGAGCGGATCGATGCCCGCCCCCTTGGCGCGCTCCTGGTAGGTTTTGAAAAACGCCGCGGCTGGCGCCATCAGCTTCGGCGACGGCACCCAGGTCTCGTAGTTGACGATGCCGTTGAGCTTCCCTTTGAGCTTCTCCTTGAACACCAGCGCCTGCAATCCGACCATGGCGCCGCCGATCATCTTCGGCTTGAAATTGAGCTCATGAATGGATTGCACGATGCCGACCGAAGAGAGCGGATATGAGCAGACCGCGACGATATCGGCGTTGGCGGCCTGCAGCGCGTGCACGATCGGCGAGAAGTCGGTCGTGCCCGGCGGAAACGTCTTGTCGTAGACAATACTGAAGCCGGCGGCCTTGGCGTTGTTGCGCGCGCCGTCGCAGGCGTTGCGCGCGAACTCGGCGTCCTCGGAGACGAGCGACACCGTCTTCGGCTTCGGGTTTTGCGCCGCCGCCGCATCGAAGAAGCCTTCGGTAAAAGCTTCGCGCGGCTTGGGACCGGTCGGCAGCATGGAGAAATATTTCGGGTAGTGAAACTCGCTGTTGATGTCGAGGGCGAAGAACCCGACGAAGAGTTTGCCCTTCTGCATCACCACCGGAAGCGCCGGCGCATTGAGGTTGGTGCCGTAGGGCCCCATGACGATGTCGACTTTGTCGATGTCGAGGAGCTTGGTGTAGATGCCGGGCACGTTCGCCGGGTTGGACTGATCGTCGTAGTGGATGAGCTCCACCTTGCGGCCGAGAAGGCCGCCCTTGGCGTTGATCTCCTCCGCCCAGATGTCGGCACCGAGCAGCGCCTGCTTGCCGTTCGGCGCCAGCGGTCCGGTCAGCGCCATGGAAAACCCGATCTTGATGGGCTCGCCGCTTTGCGCCAGCGCCGGCGCTGCGAACAGCGCGCCGCCGACAAAGAGCGCGGCAGCTAGACCTGCTACGCCGCGGCGCGTCAGGTGATGGTTCATGGTTTCCTCCTCCAGGACTGTTTTTATCCGGCGGCGCGCCAAGAAGAGCCCCCGGTCCACGCCCGGCGCGCGTTTCCGTGGGGCACCATGCCTTGCCTGCGGGGTGATGGAAAGGTGGCCAAAAGGCGGACGCGGCAATCTGCCACGAGGGCCGCTGCTCCCCGGACGGTCTTTACGAGGCTGCTCCGTCAGGCTTGCCCTGTGTGGCGCTGTCCTTGGGGCGCTGTCCTTGGTGCGCTGTCCTTGGTGCGCTGTCCTTGGGGCGCTTGCCCAACGGCTTACACGACACCGTGAGGAATAACACCGGGAAAGGCCTTGCCGATCGTGGGGGGTTCGATTTAACTTAAGCGCACCTGAGGTTGTGAATGCCGGATCGGCAGCGGCCTCATGGTCTGAATTTTGGGAACGACATCGAAGGGAACGACCATGGCCTGGACCACCCCAACCCTCGTGGAAATCTGCATCGGCCTCGAAATCAACGGCTATCTCCCGGCCGAGCTGTAATTCCTCTTTCAAGCTTCCGCGACCCCCAGTGAATGGGGCGGCTAACCGCAATCGTCCTCGGTTCCGCGGGCGGTGGCGGTTTTCCGCAATGGAATTGCTTGTGCCCCGCGTGCCGTTTGGCCTGGGGCGGCGATAAGCGCGCAAAGCCGCGCTCCCAGGCAAGCCTCGCGGTCACCGCCGACGGCGAAAGCTGGATTTTAATCAACGCCTCACCCGATCTGCGCGCCCAGCTCATGGCGACGCCGCAATTGCGTCCGCGCGGCGCGGCGCGAAGCAGCCCGATCGCGGCCGTCGTCCTAACCGGCGCCGAGGTCGACCAGGTCGCGGGTCTCCTCACCTTGCGCGAGCGGGCGCCGTTTGCGCTTTTCGCCAGCGCACAGACTTTGGCGACGCTCAAGAGTAATCCGATCTTCGGCGTATTGGCCGCCGACGTCGTGATCCGCACCGCGGTCGCGCCGCAAAAGCCTTTCGCGTTGCCGGGCGGCTTATCGGCCGAACTGTTCGCCGTGCCCGGCAAGGTGCCGCTTTATCTCGAAGACGGCAAAGCGCCGGCGGTCGACGACGACAGCAACGCCGGCGTTGAAATCGTTTTCGGCTCGCGCCGCCTGGCTTACGTGCCCGGCGCCGCCGCCATGACGCCGGCCCTGCATCAGCGCCTCGCCAGCGCCGACGTGATGCTGTTCGACGCCACGGTGTTCGCCGACGACGAGATGATCGCCGCCGGCGTCGGCGAAAAAACCGGCCGCCGCATGGGGCACATGCCGCTATCGGGTGAAGGCGGCTCGCTTGCCGAACTCGCGAAGCTTCGCGGCCGCCGCATCTTGACCCACATCAACAACACCAACCCTATTTTGATCGAAGGCTCGCCGGAACGGAGTAAAGTCGAAGCCTTGGGTTTCGAAGTCGCCGAGGACGGAATGGAGATTGTGCTGTGACTGCGCTTTCCGCCGACGAGCTCGAAGCGCGGCTGCGCGACATCGGCGCGCGGCGTTATCACCGTCTGCACCCATTCCACAAACTCCTGCACGGCGGCGCGTGCAACAAGGGCCAGGTGCAGGCCTGGGCGCTCAATCGCTACTACTATCAGGCGATGATCCCGGTGAAGGATGCAAGCCTGATCGCGCGTTGCGACGACTCTGGCATCCGCCGCGAATGGCGAAGCCGCCTCGTCGACCATGATGGCGTTGCCGAGGGCGATGGCGGCATCGCGCGCTGGCTGAAGCTCACCAGCGGGTTGGGTCTTGATCGCGATTACGTCACCTCGCTGCGCGGGCTCCTGCCGGCGACGCGATTTGCGGTCGAGGCTTACGTGCATTTCGTCCGCGAAAAAACCTTGCTGGAAGCGGTCGCCTCCTCGCTCACCGAATTGTTCTCGCCGGTCATCATCTCCGAGCGCATGGAGGGCATGCTCAAGAACTACAATTTCGTCACCGCGGAGACGCTGGCCTATTTCTCGCAGCGGCCGCCGCAGGCCGAACGCGATTCCCGCTTCGCCCTCGATTATGTCAAAGCGCACGCGCGCACCGCGGAAACGCAGGCCGCGGTGCTGGCGGCGCTCGAGTTCAAATGCGATGTTCTCTGGGCGATGCTGGACGCACTTTATTCCGCCTATGTCGCGCCCAAGCACATTCCACCCGGCGCCTTCGTGCCGCAGGACCAGGTGTGATCGTGAACGTTCCCGCCGCGCTGCCTCCCGATTGCCGCCCGCGGCTGCCGCGCGGCGTGCGGCTTATTCACAGCGAGGCCCAAGGCGGCTGGGTGCTGCTCGCGCCGGAGCGGGTATTCAAGGCCGACACCATCGCGGTGGAGATCGTCAAACGCTGCACCGGTGAGGCCACGCTCGGAGCAATCGTCGACGACCTGGCGAAAACCTTTTCGGCGCCGCGCGAGCGCATCCTCACCGATGTCACGGCGTTATTGCACGGGCTGGCGGAAAAGCGTTTGCTGGAATTTTGATCCGCGAGCACGCCCTTGTGGCGGTAGATGCCACCGCATAGCTCGCAGACAATAAAGAGAGTCACGACAGGCGGCGGAGTGAGCGCGAAGTGAGCGAAGTGGCGCAAGCCGGCGATCTGACAGCTACCCGCGCGGCAAAGGACGGCGGCGCGTTGCACGCCCCGCTTGGCTTGTTGGCCGAACTGACCCACGTTTGCCCGCTCGGCTGTCCTTATTGCTCCAATCCGCTCGCGCTCGATCCGCGGCGGGACGAGCTCGATACCGCAACCTGGGCGCGGGTGTTCGGCGAAGCCGCGGCGCTGGGCGTGCTCCAGGTGCATCTCTCCGGCGGCGAACCCGGCGCGCGCCGCGA
The DNA here is from genome assembly GCA_963753355.1 of uncultured Alphaproteobacteria bacterium. Taxonomy (GTDB): domain Bacteria; phylum Pseudomonadota; class Alphaproteobacteria; order Rhizobiales; family Xanthobacteraceae; genus BOG-931. The sequence goes on along the minus strand of CAVWBV010000008.1, from coordinate 86,337 downwards.
TCTGGCTGCGATCGCGGCATCCGCGCACGCGGCGGGCCTCTACACCAATCTCATCACTTCAGCCGTTGGCATCACGGCGGCCACTCTGGCGAAGCTCGCCGACGGCGGCCTCGACCACGTGCAAATCTCAATTCAGGACAGCGACACCAAAAGCGCCGACCACATCGCCGGTTACGCCGGCGCTTTCGCCCGCAAGCGGGCGCTGGCCGAAGAAGTCGTGCGCCTGAAAATTCCGCTGACGGTCAACGCCGTCATTCACCGCGCCAATATCGACCGCCTGGAAGAAATGGTGACGCTGGCGCTGACGCTCGGCGCGAGCCGCGTCGAGATCGCGCACGCGCAATATTACGGCTGGGCGCTGAAGAACCGCGCCGCGCTGATGCCGAGCGCCGATCAGGTCAAACGCGCCGCCGACAAGGTCGAGGCGTTGCGCGCGCGGCATCGCGGCGAGATCGTGATCGATGCTGTCGTGCCCGATTACTACGCGCGGCTGCCAAAACCGTGCGTCGGCGGCTGGGGCCGGCGCTCGCTCAACATCACGCCGGCGGGCAAGGTTTTGCCCTGCCACGCCGCCGAATCTATTTCGGGCCTGGAATTCTGGTCGGTGCGCGAACATTCGCTCGCCGACATCTGGGGGAACTCGCCGGCCTTCAATGCCTTCCGCGGCACCGCATGGATGGCCGAACCGTGCAAATCCTGCGCCCGGCGCGATATCGACTTCGGCGGCTGCCGCTGCCAGGCGTTCGCGTTGACCGGGGATGCGCGCGCGACCGACCCGGTCTGCCATCTGGCGCCCAGTCATGACCGCGTCGCCGCGCTCGCCGCGGTTCAGAACGAGGTAGCTTACGATTACCGGCGGATGTGACTAACGGACCGTTTTCCTGCCGTCCCCGCTTTGCATCCCCGAATTGCAGATTTGTAATTTCGCCTTAACCCTGCGCCGCGCTACACTCCCCCGCGCTGGAATCGGACGAAAGGCGGGCGCAAAGGCGGACACGTGACGCGCATTTCGGTCAACGGAAAAACCCACGAGGTCGACGTCGAGCCCGACACGCCCTTGCTCTGGGTGCTGCGCGACACCATCGGGCTCACCGGGACCAAGTACGGCTGCGGAATCGCGCAATGCGGCGCCTGCACCGTCCACATCGACGGCGTGGCGACGCGATCGTGCCAGGTCGAAGTCGGCACGGTCGGCGCGAGCGAGATCACGACCATCGAAGCATTGGCGCAGAACGGCAAGCTCCACCCGGTGCAGAAAGCCTGGGTCGATTTCGACGTGCCGCAGTGCGGGTACTGCCAGAGCGGCATGATCATGGCGGTCGTGGCATTGCTGGCGCAAAAGCCGAAGCCGACCGATGCCGAGATCGATGAGGCCATTACCAATATCTGCCGCTGCGGGACTTATCAGCGAGTCCGCACCGCCATCCACGCCTTGGCCAATGCATGAGCGGATGAGATGACGGCGTTTCGGGTCGGCAAAGTTTTCGTAATTTTGATTTTTGCCGCGATTGCGGCATTTCCCGCCGCCGCGGCCGCCGCCGAGAAAGTGGACCTGCTGCTGGTGCTGGCCGCCGATGTTTCGCGCAGCGTCGACAGCGGCAAATTCCAGTTGCAGCGCGATGGTTACGCCGCCGCCATCTCCGACCCGCGCGTGCTCGAAGCCATTCGTTCCGGCCGCACCGGACGTATCGCGGTCAGCTTCGTCGAATGGTCGGGGGCCGGTTCGCAGCGGGTCCTTATCGACTGGACCGGCGTCGGCAACGCCGAGGAGGCGAAAGGTTTCGGCGACCATCTGCTGGAAGCGCCGCGCTCGTTTGCCGATCGGACCTCGATCTCCGGCGCGATCGACTACTCGATGGGCCAGTTGGCCAAGGCGCCTTTCGACTCCGAGCGCCGCACTATCGATATTTCCGGCGACGGCACCAACAATGCCGGCCGCGATGTAACGCTGGCGCGTGACGAAGCGCTGGCGCAGGGCGTTACCATCAACGGCCTGGTGATCTTGAGCGAAACGCCGCTGGCCTGGAATCCCGACCACACCAATCCAGCGGGCGGTCTCGACAAATATTACCGCGACCACGTCATCGGCGGCACCGGCGCCTTCGTCCTCATCGCGGAGAACTTCGCGTCCTTCGGCCGGGCCATCATCAAAAAGCTGATTGCCGAGATTGCCTTGTCGCCCCCGGGGAAAACGCGTCAGGCGTGGGTGCGCTAAACGCCGCTGTCACGGTATTCGAGTAGCTTTTTTCGCCCGAGCGCGCATAATGCCCCCGTACGCGATCGGCGCCAATCACTGCCGTACGCAACCGTCAAGCGAGGGTGGCAACAATGAAACAACTGGCTTTTGCACTTAGTCTCTTGGTCTTGAGCGTGCCAACGCTGGCGCACGCCGACTTCGCCGTCGTCCGCTTCAAGAGCGGCTATTGCCGGGTCTGGGGCCCGCCTGCGGCGCCACCGCAAGACTTCCAGTATCTCGCCTTCCGGCGCGGACCGCCCAACCACCCCTGGTGGCAGCACATATTTGCTGCACCGGCTGGAGCAGCAGCGGCGCTGCAGGAAGCGATTGCGACTAACCGCTGCCGTAAGATTTAGGTAACGGTCGGTCTGCGGCGCGTTCGAAGTCTGTGCGAAACTAAAAGCGACAATGCAAATGTGGAGAGGCCGCCCGAGAGCGGCCTCTTTTGCGTTTCGGCTCGCGACGTATCGGTGACCGTGCTCGGCAGCAGCATCGGTTTGTGCGAAATGCGGGAGTTGACCCGCGAGTTGTCGCGCCTATCTCGCCCATAACGCCGTTTTCGCGCCGCGCGGCTATGTTGCGCGCCCTTGGAAAACTCCATAATTTTCGCTCTCAAAGCGGGAGGAGAACATTCATGTTGCTGGCAACAAAAATCTTGCTCACCATTGCGACGCTCGGTTACAGCGCGATCCCCGGCATTTTTGATTCCAACAACACGCATGCCACCAATCCTTCCTGGACCGGTCACGCACGTTACCACGTCGTTTGGCAGGTGAGCTCTTACGTGTACGTCGCCGTTCTGATGCTCTGCCTGATCTGGATACCGGCGAGCGATACAAAGCTCCTGCTTTGGGTCGTCGCCATCACCGCCGCCTGCATGTATGCGGGCTTCTGGACCGCTTACGCGTCGCGCCCGGCGTACGGCGGCTGGCTGGTCGACAAGGTCAATGGCGTTCCGGATTTTAAATGGAACCTGATGGGCCGCCGCTTTAGCACCGACGCCAATGTCTCGCTGTTCACGCCGGCCGTCATTGTATTAGTCGCTGCGGCGATCATGCTTGCATGCATGTGACTGGCCGCGGCGCGAACGCGCGGCGCACGGTGCGCATTTTCCCGCTTAAGGTCTACTCGGCAGCGGCGTCGCTAAGCCCCAGCAGCCTGGCGAGCGCACGCTCAATAGTGTCGCGCGTGTAGGGCTTTTGGATGACCGGCGCGAAATCAAGCTCGACCGGAAAAGGGGGTCGCACCGTGACTGCCGAACGGCGCTGCGGTGCGTTACGGCGTTTGCACGACTTCCATTTTCACCTTGGCGACGCCTCGCTCGGTCATGCCGAGCTCCTTTGCCGCCGAATAGGACACGTCAACCGCCCGCCCTTTGATAAAGGGGCCGCGATCGTTGACGCGCACGATGACGGAGCGCCCGCTGGCAACGCTGGTGATCCGCAGGCGCGTGCCAAACGGCAGCGATGGATGAGCCGCAGTCAACGCGTTGGGATTGAGCCTCTCCCCGTTCGCGGTTCGCGCGCCCTCGGTGTAAAAACTGGCAACTCCCACCGAGGCGCCGTGTGACAGAGAGCCGGTCGTGACGGGTTCGCCCCGATGCCGCTTCTCGATCACCGGCAGCCAAGCCTGACCCGCCGCTCCGCTGTGCGGCAGGGAGTCAGTTTTGGCGACGCCGCGGTGTCTTTTCTCAAGAGTCGGCAGCCAAGCCTGCTGCCGGTTGGATGCAGCATGATAAGAACTGCTGGTACGGACCGGCGATTGGGCGCAGCTGGCGAGTGCCGCCGCTATCAGCGCGACTGCAGCTAAAGGCGCGATCGTGCGGAGGCCCAACCCCAATACATCGCGGCGATAAAATGATTTGGCTCCGACGCGATCGAAGCGTTGGAGTGTCGCGCATTTCCCCAAAAACATATGTAACCCCCGCATTAACCATGAGGGCAGCGGCTAATGCGGGCGGAAGCGTGGCATTTAGTTGTGGGTTGCGCGGCAGATCCCAATTTTCTTCTTTCCTGTTGTTTTTTTATCACATGCATGTGTGTCGAATTGTTACACGGCACGCGATCTTCAGCTGAAATTTCGCGAAATCAGCCGCGACGGCGGCGTTCGTTAACGCCCGTTAACGCCTGGAATGCCGGCGTCAGCGGAACGATAGGCGAGGTGATTCGGCGGTTTATGCTGCCGGCCGCCAGTTACCGTGGAAGCCGAACGGAACGCGGGTCGAGAGCTCGGCAACCGCGAGCGGTCCGCGCTCCAGAGCCGCTGCGTCGAATACGGCAAGGTCGCTGCGATGCTCGGCGCCGCGATAAACGGTGGCGAGCAAATAACCGTCTCCTTCGGCGGCGCCCTCCTCGCGCGGCACAAAAATCGGCTCGGAAATCGCATCGCCCGCCGGGAGCTGAAACACCGAGCGCTTGCCCGATTTGAGATCGACATGCGCGAGCGTATCGAAGAGATCGATATCTTTGCGGTTGCTGCTCGCGGCGAAATAGCCGTGACGATAGTCGAGCCCGGAGAAGCGCTCGTCGAGACGCGGAAACTCGGCGGAGAGATCGTCGATCGCCTCGCGCTTGAAGCCGTTGGTATTGGCGGCAAGATCGAACGTCCAGCGGGTGAGCTGCGCCACGGCTTTGGCGGGATCGCCTGGCCGGCCATTTGGATCGGGAAAGAGCGGCGCCGCCTCGTATTGCATGACGTCGCCAACGATCCTGTCGCCATCTTCGTAAGCGTTCATCGGATGAAAGACGTAACACGGATCGCACTCGAACCAGCGGACCGAAGCAACACTGGCGTCGCGCCGCATCACTCCGACGTAAGACCGCTTGTCGGCTTCCCAGGCGTACGCCGGCTTGCCGGTTATGGCGCGCTGCATGCTGCCGGTGAGCGGCATGACCGGGAAGAGCACGTAATTGCGCGTGACCATGAAGTCGTGGACCATGCTCGCATACGGCGCATCGAATTGATCGTAACGAACGAGCTTGCCGTCAGGATCGATCACGCCATAGCCGAGCGTCGGCGAGAAACGTCCCGCAGCGGAGTAAGCAAAAAAGATCATTTCCCCGGTTTCCGGATCGATCTTGGGATGCGCGGTAAACCGCGCGCCCTTGAAAGCGCCGGCGAAATCGCAGTAGCCGAGCGCGGCGAGGCTTTCGGGATCGAGCGTGAACGGCCGGTGGCCTTCTTCGAGCGCGAATAACCGGCCGGCGTGCCAGACGATGTTGGTGTTGGCGACACCACCATCCTTCGCCAGGACCGAGGGATCGCTGGTCGCGGGATTGCCCCAACTGCCGAACAGCGCCTTGTGCGCGGCATGTTCGGCCTCCCACTTCGGCGTGCGCACCCAGCGATTGCGATAAGCGACGCGGCCGTCGGCGATGTGAAAGGCGTGGATCATGCCGTCGCCGATGAACCAGTGATGATTCGAATCGCGTGGCGCGAATTGCGGATTGGGGCCGTTGCGATAGAGCGTGCCGGCGAGATCTTTCGGCAACTCGCCGCGCAGCGGCAGATCGGGCGCATCGGCCTCGAACGTGACGGGTGCATAATTTCCGGAAAAGAACGGCGTTTCAGGAAACGGAATACTCATGACGCCTTCCCGTTGTTGGCTCGGCTTTGCCGCCGAAGTCGTGGACACGGCGCGGCGCGGCGCGGCTCGAGGACCCGCAATACTGACTGCACGAGTTTGACCGGCTTAGATAACTTCCGCAAGCGTGCGGTTTGTTTGGTTCACCATTCCATTTCATTCACCATGCCTGGCCTTCGGGCGTGGCTGCTTCGCTGCGCGCTTGGTGACTCAATACAGGCCAACGTTGAACGGCCGATATCCCGGAACTTTTCGTTTGAATCTTTAGGGGAACCGAACTTAACGACAGTTGTACCGTTGACCTGTTGTCGGTGAGGGCGGAGTGGTCCTCGTGGCCGATGCCGATCGATTACGCGATCGCGCGGCGAAGCTTTTCGCTCTGGCGATCAAGCTGCGAGAAAGTCGCGGCGCTTCTGTCGCTGCCAACGACATTGAGCAAATGGCGCACGAGTCGCTCGCCCAAGCGGAAGCCCTGGAACGCGGCGGCTCCCGCGGCGGCGAACGGGCCTAAAATGAGCCGAGCTCGGTCAAGCAGGTTCTTGTTGCTCACTATTGAAACGCCACCGACGCAAGCGCGCGGTCGACTTTCGGCTGCGGCCAAATCGTGACGGGGCCGGGTGCCGCGCCCGGCCCGGCGATGTTGGTGCCCTGCCCGGGCCGGTTCAGGATCCGCTGCCCGGCTGGGTTCGATACACTCACCGCGCCTTCGATCAGGAGCACGCCGAGCGCCTGGTTGTCGATCGGCCCGGCAAAAAAATCCGTTCCGCGGATGCCAACGTTGGCAACCGGTGTGGTCAGACTGACGCGAGACATCATCAACTTCGACAATTTGCCGGTCACAAAGCGGACGGCACCGACCAGTGCGAACCTGATGGTTCTGCGTCCCGCGGCTGGATTGAACACGTAAGTACCGAGTGTCAGCTTCGCCTTTTCGCCCAGCGTCAACCGCGTGCTGTCGGTGAACGTGACTTCAAGCCGCGCCGCTTCGCCGGTTGAAAGCACCTCGTTGAGAAAAACCGACGCATCCGGGCTGAGCGGGATTGCCGTGCCGCCAAGTATTCCGCTCGCCTCTCCCTGTATGCGGCTGACCGTGCCGATTGCCTGCTGAGCCGCAGCCTCGCCGCACGGCAATGCAAGCAAAAATGCAATCGTCATCAACCGATGAAACATGCGCTTGCCCTCACCATGAATATTATCGGCTTTTCCAGCAAAGCACGCCATGCCCCGGCGCGTACCCGCATCACGGACCGGCTGATATGCGGCGCCGCCGGTGAGCCGCCGCTGCGCGCAGGCATTTCGCGCCAATCCGCGCCAGACGCCAGCGGGACGGAGCCGGACGATTTTACCCAACGACAGCAAGGATTTGGGCCGGAAGTAGGGAACCCGAGGCCACGAAAGCGACACAGATGTCTGGCAAGTGTGCAGCTTGCCTGCCAAACAGTTAATATCCGATCGGCTGAAGCGATCCTGGGAACGCTTGTTGTGACCGCGGCCACTGGGTTGAAACGCATTCTCATTGCCGGTGCCGCTGCGGCGGCCGCGGTGGTCATTGCATTGGTCACCGTGCCGTTCGCGATTCCGGCGAGTGCGGTGCGCGACGCAGTTGCCCGCGAGATCCATACCGTCACCGGCCTCGACCCGGCGCTGAGCGGAGACGTCGCGGTATCCCTGTTCCCTTCCGGGAGAGTCACTTTTCGCAACGTCGTGCTGAGCGGCGATCGGAGCGGCGACCCTGGGCTGGTCGCCAAGGAATTAACGGCGCACTTGCGGTATTTTCCGCTGCTCTCCGGCCATATCGAAATCTCGGACGTAACTTTGGTGCGTCCGACCATCTCGGTGACCGTTCAACCCGACGGCGGGTCGAATTGGTCGGGCTTGATCCAGTCGCTCGCGCGCGCGCTCGAGCCCGATCCCAACCGAACCGCATCGTTCTCTGAAATCGGCATCCATGAAGGCGTCGTGATCGTGCGCAGCAACTATGCGGGCAGCGCCGTCACGGATCGACTCGATGAGGTCGATTTCCAGCTGGCGTGGCCTTCGATCTCGCGGAGCTTCGGCGCCAAAGGCCGGTTCGTTTGGCACGACCAACCGGTGGAAGCGAGTTTTGCGTTAAGCGATTTCCTTGCGGCGCTCAACGGCGACAGCAGCGGGGTCAAAATGCGGCTGTCCAGCGCGCCCGCGAAATTGACTTTTGACGGGACCGCCAGCGATCGATCATCGCTCAAGCTCGACGGCACGCTCAGTGCCGAATCCCCGTCGCTGCGCGAGGCGCTACGCTGGGCCGATGCGCGGCAGCTGCCGTTCGGCGGCTTCGGCAGATTCGCGTTGCGGGCCGAAAGCAGCATGGCCGACGGCATTGTGTCGATGTCGGGCGTCAACGTCGAACTCGACGGCAATGTGGCCGAGGGCGCCATCACGCTTTCCACCGACCGCCGCACCGTCCAGGGCACGCTCGCGGCCGATGCCCTGGACCTCACGCCTTACGTGTCCGGAATTCATCTGCTGGCGGAAAACGACCGCAATTGGGACCAGCTGCCGCTGGGGGTCGACAGCTTGGACGATTTCAATCTCGATCTTCGGCTTTCGGCCGCCAATGTCAAAATAAACACCGCGCAACTTGGGCGAACCGCGGTCGCCGCCAATATGCGCAACGGCAAACTCGATGTGACTATCGGTGAATTGCAAGCCTTCGGCGGCGTCGCCAAAGGCTCGTTCGGTCTTGCCCGCGACGGCTCCGGAATAACGGTGACCTCGCACGTTCAATTTGCCGAAGTGGACCTGGAAAACTGCCTTTCTCAGGTCTTCGGCATTCGCAAGCTCGAGGGCCACGGCAACCTTGCGCTCAATGTCGAGGGATCGGGATCGTCGGTGCTGGCAGTTACCAGCACGCTCGCCGGTACGGCGAGCCTGACGGCTCACGACGGCGCGCTCGCCGGAATTAATGTCGAGCAGTTGCTGCGCCGGCTCGAGCGGCGGCCGCTGTCCGGCAACGGCGATTTCCGCACCGGCCGGACGCGGTTCGACAAATTGGCGCTCAACCTGAAGATCGACCAGGGCCAAGTTTCGGTCGACGACATGCACATTGAGGGCCCCACGGTGCGGGTTGCGGTTGCCGGCCAGGTGTCCGTTCCCACCCGCGATCTCGATCTCAAAGGGGTGGCGACGCTGATGTCGAGCGCAAGCGCCAGCGAATTCGACCTGCCCTTCGTGGTTCAAGGCCAATGGGACGATCCGATCATGCTGCCGGACGCCCAAAGCCTGATTCGCCGCTCCGGCGCTGCGGCACCCCTCCTTGAGGCCATCAAAGCGCACAATGCCGGCGCCGCAGTGCGCTCGGTGATCGACAAGCTGATGGCGGCGCCGGCGGTGACCAACACGCCCGCGCCGGCGCGGTAGCGCCCGGATCAGTCGCCCGATCGGCGTTCGGCGTGCCCCTGCCGCGGCTATGGATTATGGTGCCGCACTTGCGAATCAGCGCGGGCTTTCTCCCGCGACGAGGCAGGATGTTCAACCGGCTCACTCGCACACTGGTCAAGGTGGTGGTGGCGTCGTTGATCGTCGGGACAATACTCGCGCATTTCGGCATCACCGTCGACGAATTGATCAAGACTACCGGGTTCTCCTCCGACCGGGTGACGGAGCACGCCCGCGCGGGGTTCGCTTGGGCGCTGCCGAACCTCTTGCTCGGCGCGGTGGTGATCGTGCCGCTCTGGTTTCTGATTTATCTGTTCCGGCCGCCGGGCGAGAGCCGCGATTGACGGCCATCATTGGCTCGGCGCGCCGCGGGCGCCGGTCAGCTTCGCGAACAGCGAAGCGAGAATGACGGCGACGCCGACGACCCCGACCATGATGCTGCACACCGCATTCATCTCCGGCTTCACGCCCAGTCGCACCTCCGAATAGATGCGGATCGGCAGCGTCGTCGCGCCCGGGCCGGTGGTGAAGCTCGCAATCACCAGATCGTCGAGCGACAGCGCGAAAGCCAGCATCCAGGCCGCGGCAATCGCCGGGAAGATGAGCGGCAGCGTCACCGACATAAAGGTGCGCAGCGGCGGCGCGCCGAGATCCAGCGCCGCCTCTTCAAGGCTGATGTCGAAATCGACGAGCCGCGACTGCACGATGATGGTGACGAAGCACATCGCCATGGTGGTGTGGGCGATGGCGACCGTCCAAAAGCCGCGATCCACCGCGACCGCCACAAACAACAAAAGCAACGACAATCCGGTGATGACTTCCGGCATGACCAGCGGCGCATAGATCATCGCCGAGAACAGCAGCCGGCCGCCGAAGCGGCCAAACCGCGCCAGCGCCACCGCCGCCAGCGTGCCCAGAAGCGTCGCCGCCGTCGCCGAAATCACCGCCAGGCGGAGGCTGATCAGCGCCGAAGCGATGAGCGGAGCGTCGGAGAAAAGTTCGCCGTACCAGCGCGTCGACCATCCGCCCCAGACCGTGACCAAGCGTGAGTTGTTGAACGAGTAGATCACCAGAACGGCAATGGGCAGATAGAGAAACGCCACGCCGACGACGATTGTTGCGGTGTTGAAGACCGAAACTTTGCGCATTTGGCTATTCTTCCACCGCCCGCATCGTCTGGTTCTGATAGACGACGATCGGCGTCACCAAGAGGCAAAGCAGCACGACCGCGACGGCCGACGCCGCCGGCCAATCCTTGTTGCCGAAGAATTCCATCCAGATCGTCTGCCCGATCATCGGCGACTCCGATCCGCCGAGCAGGTCGGGAATGACGAATTCGCCGACAATGGGGATGAAACACAGGAGCGCGCCCGCGACCATGCCGGCGGACGACAGCGGCAAGGTGATCAGCCAGAAAATCCGCCAGCGCGGACACCCGAGATCGGCCGCCGCTTCGACAAGCGCCTCGTCTATTTTCTCTAGCGAAGCATAGAGCGGCAGCACCATGAACGGCAGATAAGAATAGACAATGCCGATATAGATGGCCGTCTGGGTCGACAGCCACACCGGCGGCTCTTTGACAATCGAAAGCGCCATCAGCGCCTGATTGAGCGGACCGTCGTGCTGCAAAATGTTCATCCAGGCGTAAATGCGAATGAGCATTGACGTCCAGAACGGCAGGATAGTCAGCAGCACCAAAATCGCTTGCCAGCGGCGCGGCGTGCGCGCGATTGCGTAAGCCAGCGGATAGCCGATGACGAGCAGGATAAGCGTCGAGAAGGCGGCGATCTCCACGCTCTTGACGTACGACAAAGCGTACAGCGGATCGGACGCAAGGAGGCGGTAATTTTCGAACGAAAGCCCGGAAAAAAAGGCGACCACTCCCTGCCAACCGGCCGCCAGGTCGAGCAGCGGCACATAGGGCGGCTGGGCAAGCGCGGCTTGCGACAGGCTGATCTTAAGAACGATCAGAAAAGGGAAAAGAAAGAAAACAATAAGCCAGATGTACGGAATCCGCACCGCCAGCTCTCGCCGGAGCGGCGGTGCGGCCGCGCTCTCGTCCGCCATCGTCGCCGGCACGGTCATTGCGTCAGCACGATTGCAGCGTCGGCCGGAAAGCTCACCCACACCTCCTCGCCGACGGCCGCGACGCGGTAACCGCCGCCGCCACCGACATTGGCGAGCGCCGCCTTGATGACGCAGCTCTCGCCGACGCGCACTTTGTAGATCGAAGTGTCACCGAGATAGCCGACCTCGACGACCTTGCCGGTCGTACAATTTTCCGGCGCCGGCAACGGCGGCTCACGGCCGACGCGGATCTTTTCCGGCCGGACCGCTACGCCGACTGCCGCGCCGGGCGTCGCGTCCGGCTTTATCGCGGTACGCAAGGTGCCGGCCGCCGTACCCTCGACGCTACGACGGTCCTCGCCGAGCCTTCCCTCGAACAAGTTCACCTCGCCCACAAAATCAGCCACCCAGCGCGATTTCGGCCGCTCATAAATTTCGGGCGCCGGGCCGACCTGAACCAGCCCTCCTTGATCCATGACACCGATGCGGTCGGCGACCGTCATGGCTTCGCTCTGATCGTGGGTGACAATGATGAAGGTCAGCTTCAGCTCGCGCTGCAGCGCGAGCAATTCGGCTTGCGTCTCGCGGCGAAGCTTCTTGTCGAGCGCGGCCATCGGCTCGTCGAGCAAGAGAACACGCGGACGCTTGACCAGGGAGCGCGCCAGCGCGACGCGCTGGCGCTGTCCGCCGGACAGTTCGTGCGGCCGGCGCTTGGCCAACCCGTCGAGTTTAACCAGCGCCAAAATGTGCGCGAGGCGGTAGGCGATTTCGCGCCGCGGGAGGCGCTCCTGCTTCAAGCCGAAGGCGACGTTGGCCTGGACATTGAGGTGCGGAAACAGCGCATAGCTCTGAAACATCATGTTCACCGGCCGCCGATAGGCCGGCACTGACGCGAGGTCGATTTCGTCAAGCACGATGCGGCCGGCATTCGGCCGCTCGAAACCCGCGATCAAACGCAGCAGCGTAGTCTTGCCGCAGCCCGAAGGTCCGAGCAGCGCGAAAAACTCGCCTTCATAAATGTCGAGCGACAGCTGATCGACTACGGTGGAACGGCCAAAACGCTTGGTCAGCGATTCAATGCGCAGCAGCGGACGCGAGCTTGGTTCGGTCACCGGCGCAAAAACCTTCGTCGTTTCGACGCTGTGCATCTCCGCGTCCGGCGGCCAGCGGGGAAGTTTCAAAGAGGTCCGTTGTAACGCGAGTCGCTTCCATCAGCTAGTCGCGCCATCCCTTTTGCGGTCGTCGCAATGGTCGCAGCATTGAAAACTGGCCATTGATTCACCACGCCGCAGCATAGCAAGATTGATGTGCCACCGACCGTGCAACGGCACGGCCGCACGGTCGGGGCCGGCGGTCATGGGTCCGGATTTTGCACCGAGGATATTGACGATGGATTTTCGCGATCGTCACGTTGTCATCACTGGCGGCGCCGGCGCCTTAGGCGGCGGTGTCGTCGGGGCGCTGCTGGAAGCGGGTGCGTACTGTCACGTGCCGTGTCACAACGAAGCCGAAGCGCAGCGATTTCCGCTACGCGACCACAAACGAGTGACGCTGAGCGTGACCGGCAGCCTGACCGAGGAGCCGGCGGTCGCACGCTTCTATGGCGCCCTTCCCTCGCTCTGGGCCTCCATTCATCTTGCCGGCGGCTTTGCCGCCGGCCGGCTGCGCGACACCAGCGTCGACACGCTGCACCAGCAAATTCATATGAATTTCTTGAGCTGCCTGTTGTGCTGCCGTGCTGCGGTGCAAGCCTTCGGTGAAGACGGCGGCCGCATTGTCAACGTCGCGGCCCGCCCGGCGCTGGAATGGCGAACCGGCGCCGGCATGGTCGCCTACGCCGCGAGCAAGGCGGCGGTCGCCGCGCTGACCGCGGCTTTGGCCGAGGAAGTCGTCAAAGACGGCGTTCTGGTCAATGCGGTGGCGCCTTCGACCATGGACACGCCCGCCAATCGCAGCGCCATGCCGAAAGCCGACTTTGCCTTATGGCCCAAGGTCGAGGAGGTCGCGGCGACCATCCTGTTTCTCGCTTCGCCGGATAATCGCGTCACCCGCGGCGCCATCGTGCCGGTCTATGGAAAGTCGTGACGCGCAAATCGCCTACAAAATAATGCTCGGGTTGCGAATGGCTTGATCGCATTCGAGCAGATTGACCTGCTTGGCTGCGATCTTCCAGCCGCCGGCGCCGCGCACGACGCAATGACCGGCCCACCCGGTCAGCACCCGCGTTTCCTTGTCCCAGAATTCGCTGATGAGAAAATTCGAACGCAGCATGCGCGCAGTGTCACGGGCGGTGAGAAATACTTCGACATTGCTGATGAGCCGGACGGTTCGCGACTGCGGCGCCTGCGACCAAGCGAAGCCGGTCCGCAACCGATAGATCCGATCTTCCAGACGGCGACGGTCATCAAACATGACCGCGATCTCGCGCCGCGGATCGCCCGCGTATGGCGTCGATGGCACCCAATAAATGCACTCCGGCGCATACATGGCGAGCCAGTCGTCGTACCGCAGCTGGTCAAGAAGCCGCGCTTCGCACTCAATGAGGCGGCGGAATTCATCGCGCGTCGCGGCGTCGGTCACCGCGCGCGCATCGTCCTGCCAGTCGGTGAAGTCGGCGACCAAATCGCGATATAACGCGTCGTTGACATAGTACGAGCTACGCGACGGATCGGGCGGCTTGGGCGCGTTCACCTCACGGCTCCCGCCGAATGGCGAGATTGGCGCGCGTCTGCATCAGCCGCTTCCATTCCCTGAAATGCTCGCGCATGAACGCTTCGTCGGTCGCGGGCGCGGTGATGGTGCCGTCGGCGTTGGTCTTGACGCGATCGGGAATGCCGAGGCCGCGGTGCATGTAGACCCATTCGTCCTCGATCGCCATCAGGCCGCGCTGGATCTGTTCGAAATTGGCGATGTCGTCGACTTCGCCAAAATTCGGGAAGCCTTCCTGGGTGCGCATGCGCAGCGCGTTGATGTCGCGCACGCCATCGCCGCCGATGCTGCCGTCGTCGACGATCATGGTGCCGTACCAAATCGCATTGGTCTCATCGACGCTGACCGGCTCGAACACCTGGATATGATTTCCAAGCAGCGAAAGGTTGGGAAAGACATTGATGTTCACCGGCTCGGAGCCGGCAAGGTCGAGCAGCGCAAAGGCGCGGTCGCCGTAACGGCTGATGAAATCCGCCTCGTAGTGTTCCATGCCGGGATGCGCGCTTTCCAGCGCCCACAAGCCGCCGGGCCGCTTTTCCAAGTTAGGACGCTTGTCCTTGTAGTGATTGCCGCGCCCGGTATAGCGCATGTACATTGGCTGGGTGTCCGGCGAGTTTCGATAATAAGCCATGCCTTTGGCGTTCTCGCCGGCGAAGCGGTTCTCGGTTTCCAGAAGCGAGCGGTGCGAATAGGCGACGTGGTAGCCGTCGCATGAATTGTCGTAAGCGAGCTTCCAGTTGGCTTTGAAACGGAATCGGTTCGCCTCGCACACCACGACCCGGCCGCCGGGATTGCGGTCTAGCCATTCGTCGATGACCGTGGCGATCGGCCCGAGATGCTCGGCGAGCGGCAGCGCGTCGAGATTGAGCGTGGCGAAAATGAAGCCGCGATAAGATTCGACACGCGGCACCTGTGCCAAATTGTATTTCGGATCGCGCATGTCGCCGGCATAACCCTCGGGCCAGGGTACGCCGCGCAGCCGGCCGTTATTGAGGAAGTTCCAGCCGTGGTAGGGGCATTGGAACGACTTGCTGTTGCCCTTGTCGAAGCGGCACAGCGTCGTGCCGCGATGGGTGCAGCGGTTGTAGAGCGCGCGGATTTTTCCCTCAGCGTCGCGAACGATGATGAGCGGACGCAGCCCCAGGCGTCGGGTGATAAAATCATTGACGCCGGGGATTTCGCTTTCGTGCGCGAGATAGGTCCACGTGCCGCCGAAGATTTGAGTCATCTCGGCTTCGAAGATCGCCGGATCGGTGTAAATGAGCCGGTGGGCGCGATCCTCCTGGACCAGATACTCCCAGTCGTAGAGCGCGGTGCCGCCGAGGCGATGAGATTGCGCAGCTAACGTTTCTCGCACAGTCATGTCGCGTTCTCGCCTCCTCGTACTGACCCAGGACCTAAACTATCACCTCCCCCCTTGAGGGGGAGGTCGTCTATCGGGGACGCAGTCCGCGATAGACGGGAGGGAGGTGCTACCGCATGATTGCTTCGGAAATGATTTCAAGAACCGCATTCTGATTTGTCAGCACGTCGACGTTCCAGAACCGAAGCACGCGATACCCCTTGGATTGCAGCCAACGACTCCGGCGATCATCATTCTTGTTTCCGCTGTGCTGCCCGCCATCGACCTCAATAATCAAGCGACGTTCGTGACTGATGAAGTCTACGATGAATGGGCCAACCGGAGTCTGACGTTTAAACGCGAGCCCCTCAAATCGATTTCCACGCAGCAGATACCAAAGCCGCTTCTCGGCCGTCGTCATTTCCCGGCGTAACAACTTTGCTCGCGCCCGATGAATTGATGGCACCTCGCGGTGGCTCGCCGTTTCCCGACCCCCCTCCCGGACCGCTTCGCGGTCCGACCTCCCCCTCAAGGGGGGAGGTGATTTCAGAAGAAATCGAAATACTCATTCTGTTCCCACTCGCTGGGCTCATCACCGGACGGCACCTCCTGCAGCGAACTTTGATAGCGGCCGACCTCCGTTCGCTTCAGCTTGACGAAATAATCGACAAAGATATCGCCGAGCGCGCTGCGGAACAACGGCTCCTTATCCAGCACATCGAGCGCCTCGGCCAGGCTCTTCGGCAACAAAGGCCGTTCCGCCGCGTACGGCTCCTCGCTTGCCGGCGGCAATGCCGCTTTGGCCTCGATGCCGGCAACACCCGTCACCACCTGCGACAGGACGTAAAGATAAGGATTGGCCGCCGGCTCCCCCACCCGGTTCTCAAGCCGCGTTGCCGGATCGTCGACCCCGCCGAGCACGCGGATCATGGCGCCGCGATGATCGTGGGCCCAGGTCGCCCGATCCGGCGCTAGCGAATTCGGACGAAAACGCCGGTAGCCATTGACGGTCGGCGCCGCGAAAACGGTCGCCGGCGCCGCATATTGCAATAGGCCGGCGAGGTAAGATTGGCCGAGCGACGAAAGAACCTCGCCGTTTCGGCGCGGCATGAACAGGTTTTCGCCGGTCGCTGCATCGACCAGCGATTGGTGCAGATGCCAGCCACTGGAATAAAAACCCTTCAATGCGGGCCGGCACATGAAGGTGGCGAAATATCCGAGCCGCCGGCAGATTTGCCGCGTGGCGGTGCGGAGCAACAGCACGTTGTCCGCTGCTTCGAGCGCGCTGCGTGGCGCGAAAGTGCATTCGACCTGTCCGGGGCCCCATTCGTTTTCGATCGAGCGCAAGCCCAATCCCAGCGCGTCGAAGGCGGAGCCGAGCGCATCGAACACCTCGTGCATCAGGTCCATGTTCGACTCGGAATGATAATGATAGCCGGGTTCGACCGGCGCGGTCTTGATCGGCCGGCCGCGAAGGCCGGGAGCGCCGACGTTGTCTTCGCTCAAGTGTGCTTCGGCGACGCGCAGCAGATACCATTCGATCTCGGGGCCGATGACGGCTTTGTAACCGCGCTCCGCAAGCCGCTGCAGCGTCCTGCGCAGAATCTGGCGCGGCGAGAAATGAAATGGCCGGCCGTCGTTGAAATATTCGTCGCCCAAAATCCAGCCGACACCATCGGCCCATGGCAGGACACGGAAGGTTGCCGGATCGGCCACAATGGTCAGATTGGGAGAGCCAGTCATTTCCGGCAGGCGCATCCCGCCGCCGGCCGTGAATGAGGCAAAAACGCGGGCGCCCGCTGAATCGAGCGTCGTCGTAGCGACACCGATATTGTAACCGTTGGTCAGCGCCGAAAGAAAAGCCGGAACGGTTAGCGTTTTAGCTCGCGAATAACCGTGCGTGTCGCCCCAAGCCAGCCGGACAAAGCGCAATTTCTGTGCTTCCACCCGGTCCATGACGTCCGCGGCCAGCCGCCGCTGTTCGTCGTTCCAGAGGCCGTGTCGGTCGATGAATGTCGCTCGCTCACTTTGTGTCATCTGTAGGCAAATCTAACTGTACTCGTTTGCTGATCGCAGAATTGGACCGGATCGAGGGACAAGGATAGCAAAGCGGGCTCGATCTCAGTAGCCGCCATAAGGCGGCCGATCGAGCTGACGCGGCTTGTTGCCCGATCCTTGGACGACTCGTGGTTGGCATACCGCGCCGGTTCGCTTATTCCGTATATGGCTTTCCGGAAAGCGGCCTCCATGAGCTCAAGACACCGTGCCGCCGTGCTCCATCAGGCTGGCACACCGCTTGTCATCGAGCATGTGTCCGTCAGCGATCCTTCGCCGCGCGATGTGGTGGTCAGGGTGCGGGCGGCGGGCCTTTGCCATACCGATCTCGAGGTGATCGGCGGCGCGCTGCGCTATCCGCTGCCGATGATCCTCGGCCACGAGGCTGCAGGCGTGGTCGAACGCGTGGGCGTCGACGTCGACACACCAAAGGTCGGCGACCATGTGATCCTGTCGTGGAATCCACATTGCGGCCTTTGCTTTCAGTGCGACCGCCGTCAACCGATTCTATGCGACACCTATTTGAGCGAGGGACCCAGAGGACTGCATTTCGACGGGCGTTCAAAAGCGCGGCTCGATAACGGCGGTCCGCTGACGCATCTGATGTTTCTCGGCGCCATCAGCGAAGTTTGCGTCGTACCCGCGCAGCAGGCGGTCGTCGTGTCCAAGGCCATTCCGTTTGATCGCGCCTGTCTCATTGGCTGCGGAGTGATGACAGGCGTCGGCGCCGCGCTCAACGTTGCCGAAATCGCGCATGGCGACACCGTCATGGTGTTGGGCTGCGGCGCGGTTGGACTCGCGGCACTGCAAGGCGCGGTGATGGCCGGCGCTGGCGCCGTCATCGCGATTGATCTCGACGATCACAAGCTTGCGCTGGCGCGTAAGCTCGGCGTGCAACACACCGTCAACGCCAAGCGGGATGACCCGGTCGAACTTGCGCGCTCCCTGACCAACGGCCGCGGCGCCGATGTGGTGCTGGAAGCCGCCGGCAGTCCGATCACATTCCGGCAGAGCGCCGAGGCCGTTCGCGCCGGCGGACAAGTGGTCTGGCTCGGCAAGGTTGATGTCGCCAATGATGTCAGCTTTCGTTGGGGGTCGCTAATGGGCGAGAAGCGGTTCCGGCGTTCGAGCTATGGCGGCGCCCGGCCGCAACGTGACTTCCCCATGCTGGTAGAAGCCTATCTCGACGGCCGTTTGAAACTTGACGAATTGATCACCGCGCGCATCGGTCTCGAGGACATTAATCGAGGCTTTGAAGATTTGCGGGACGGACGCCCGATCCGCACGGTCATTCAGTTCTAGGCGCGAGTTCCGACAGTGCGCGCGGGCGCTGCAACAAATTTTGACGCACGTGGCGGATGACGCGGTCTATAGTGCAATTTCGCCCGAGATAGTTTGCGAAAAGGGGCGTTGCGAGCCGGCTTGTATTGCCCGATGTTCTGTTACATTACTCATCGCCTGGCGTCGGAACTGGTTTGTCGGACACCTCGATTATCAACGAGATTTTTGGAGAGACCATGACGACTTGGAACAAGATATTCAAAACCAGCATCGCAATCCTGCTCTTCGGGGGCCTTCAGTTTGTCCCGACTGTTGCCTCCGCTGCCCCGCTGAATGCATGCCAGAAAGCATGCAATTCCGATTACTGGAATTGTATGGCGCAGGCGGTACGGCATAAGGATGAAGCGGCAAAACTTAGTTGCAAACAACACCAACTTTCGTGTTTGCGTCCGTGCTAGGGGCGTCGCCGTTGGTCGAGCGGCACGCGTCTTTGCTTTAGCGTTTCTCGGAACTGGCTCGCCGCCCAAGCAGGGCTACCAAATTTCGACGCGGCGTCGGCAAGCCCTGCGCGTCCTTCCGGGTCACGGCGGCTCACCGGCGACGATCTCCGGCTTCGCCGCCCTACTGATCTATTTCAGCGGCTTGCAAGCCTTATCCATGATTTGGGTTCGATCGCTCTCACCGCCTCACTTCTTCTTCGCATTAAGCGCCGGTAGAAGAAGTTTCAGAAGGGCTTCATCAGAGAACGGATTCTGACCTGAGATCAACTCGCGATCTTGAAGAACGAAGCTCTGCCATGGAGCAGCCACGCTTACGTCGCCACCCGCCGTGCGCAAGGCGAAGTCCGGGTAAAACAGAACCTTGCCGCCAATTTCAAGCGGCTCCCGCTGCTGCTCTTCCGCCGTCGAAAAGATGGTCATCTTATAGCCAGCATAAATCCACCCTTTAGCCTTTTCCCGCGCTCCAGCAGCATCGCCCGCCGCCAGCGCTTGAACCACCTCCGTCGAATTCGGAAGAGCCGAGAGAAGTGAAATCGGCCCATGGCAAAGCACCGCCGTAGGCTTGGATGTTTGATGAAAATGTCTCATCACGGTGCCAGCGTCGGGATCATCGAGGAGATCCATCATCGGGCCATGGCCGCCGGGCACAAACACAGCGTCATATTGATCGAGGCCCGATGCGATGACAGCCGATATGCGCGTTGGATTTTTGAGCCCGGTCAGGGTGTCGCGGAATTTCAGATAGTCCTGAAGCCTGGCCTCGTCCCCGCCGAAGAAATCGGGGACAGCCGAATGGACATCCATTTGCGGCGTGTTGCCTTTGGGGTTGGCGAAAGTGATTTCGTAGCCTTCTTTCATCAGGGCGCGAACCGGAACCGTCAGTTCATTGAGGTAATAACCGGCGCCGGCATAAACCTTGCCATCTTTCAGGGGTAAGCCGTGGCCGCTCGAGACCAGTACCAGGACTTTTCCTTTTGCGGTCATTTCATTCTCCCTTTCGGAAATCGATGAAATAGCGTCGCCCGGCGGGCACACGATAAGGTGTCCTGGTGTCTAGACTAATACACTCACGGAGGTCCTGGGAGACCGTTCGGTGTCAGATGTCGCATTTGAGTCAAAAGCGTCGTTAGATCGAGCGATTAATGCCGCCGTCGACAACAATGGACTGCCCGGTGAGATAGCCGGCCTGTAGCGAGCAAAGATAGGCGCAGAGGTCGCCGATTTCCTTCGGCTCGCCTACGCGCTTTACCGGAATGGTCTGGCTGAAGCGGCGCAATTGCTCCTCGAGCGTGATGTCCTGGTTCTTGGCGCGAGCGGCGTGAACGGCTGTCAGACGATCGGTCCTGATCGGCCCGGGCGCAATGTTGTTGACGGTGATGCCGAAAGGCGCCAGATCGGACGCGATGGTTTTCGCCATCACGGTCACGCCGGCGCGAACCGCGTCGGAAACGACGAGATCGGTCATCGGCTCTTTCACGCCATAGCCGGTGAGATTGACAATCCGGCCGCGCCCCGACGCCTTCAACGCCGGCAGCGCCACGCGAATGAGGCGCACCGCGCTCATCAGGTTAAGCTGGTAGCCGGTATCCCAGTCGGCGTCGCCCGCTTTCTCGAACGCGCGAGCCGGAGCACCGCCGGCATTGGTGACCAAAATGTCGAGACCGCCCAGCGCCGTGACCGCGGCGGCCACCACGCGCTCGACATCGGCGGGCTGCGACACGTCGCCTGCCGCGAATCCGGCCGCTCCGATTTCGGCCTGCGGCTTGTGCGATCTCTTCGGCGTTGCGCGAGCAGATGAAGACCCGCGCGCCCTCCCCCGCAAGCGACTTGGCGCAGGCTTTGCCGAGTCCCTTGCTGGCGCCGGCAACGAAGGCTTTGCAGTCGGTCAAACCAAGATCCATCGATCGGCTCCGCCGTCAGTTCTGCCGACGGGTTTGCAACTCAACGCCAAAATGACGCCGGAGAATATAGGCGATATCTTCGAAGCAAGAGCCGACGCGCACAACCTCAAGCGTCTCGACATTCAGGAGCGTCGAGGATGCCGCGTAGCGGTGAAACCGCTGCATGCCGTGATCGATAATCACGTCGGCAATGGCTTTGATTTCGGGCTCGATGTCCTCGACACGGAATTTGGTTCCGGTTCGCGTCATATTGGCGGATGATCCGAACAACGGAAAGGAAGCTTCGGCGCTGAGCGCAGTCAGTGCCGCGTGAAAGCGTCCGGCATTGAGCAACATAACTAGCGTACCGCCGAGGCTGGAGGCGGCGAGCGTTTCGGGATCGAGCCCTCGCAGCATCGGATGGTCCGGCCGGTAGGGAGCGATGCAGCCGAGCGGCAGGTCGTAATCGCCGACAATGGCATCGACAATCTTTCGGCCGCGGCTGCTGCACGCGTGCAGCTCGCGATGGATGGCCATATTGGCGACCATGGCATTGAGCTTTTGCGGCGGCCGGCGTTTGGTGACGAAAATCTTTTCAAGCGCGGCCGTCGATCCGCCGAGTGCGGAATAGCCAATGTCATTCGGAACAATCGCAATCCCACCGGCCTTCAGGACGGTGAAGGCGCGGGCCGCATCGCCGGCGATGTCAAACAGGGCCATTACACTCTGTTCTCTCGCCGTGAGCCCGTTCCGCCTTCACTGCGACGTGCAGTCCCGGCGTCCGCTAGCTCGCTTGCAAGAGCTGCGGCGTTTCGGAGTGAGATTGCCCGTTAAGCCACCGCTTGGCGAGCTTAAGATCGGAAACCAGTTCGTCATATGCCCGCGCCGCGGCATCCGCATCGGTGAGCCGCAGAATGTAAGACGGGTGGAGGGTAACGAGCCTGGCTCGGTCGCCCAATTGGCGAATGGAGCCGCGCTCTTTCGTGACCGCAACAGGCCGCCCGGCAAGGCTGAACGCAGCCGTCGCGCCCAAAGCTACGACCAGTTTGGGACGCACCGCGGCAAGCTCGCGATCGAGCCAGTGGCGGCATGAAACAACTTCCGTTCGGCCCGGCTTGCTGTGGATCCGCCGCTTGCCGCGCGGCTCGAATTTGAAGTGCTTGACGGCGCCGGTGATGTAGGCGTCTTTCCTGACAATACCCGCAGCCGCCAGCGCGCGATCAAACACCTTCCCGGCCGGACCAACGAACGGCCGCCCGGCCAAATCTTCCTGATCTCCCGGCTGCTCGCCGACAAACATAATGGGCGCGTCGGCAGGGCCTTCGCCGAACACGAGCTGAATAGCGGGTCCGTACAATGGGCACCGGGTGCAAGCCTCCGCCTCGCGCCGCACTGCCACAAGCTCATCGGCTGGTGCCAGCTCTTGCGGCGCGAACGGGCGGCGTTCCAGCGCGAGCGCAGCTGGTGGCGGCTCCAGAACAGCTTTGATCATCGCCTCGGCACGCGTCCCTGCTGATTGCACAAGACTTGGCACCAGCCGGAGGAGACGCAGGAGGCGTCATACTTGGCGGCTTCCGCCAAAATCTCCAGCTTCTGCAATAATGTACTGGGCACGCTCGTTTCTGTGTTCCTGTTTCGTTCACTCTACAAGAGACGGGCGTCACGACGCAAGCCCGGAGACAAATGAGCACGCACAACAATCCGGCCCCTTGGCGCTCCGGTTCCCAGCGTCGCGAATCGAACCCGGCTACATCTCGATTTGGCCGCCCAGCTCGATCACCCGGTTCGGCGGGATGCGGAAAAACTCCGTGGCCGGGAGCGCATTGCGATGCATGAAGTCGAACACCCCACGCCTGAACGAACTGAAGCGCGCGCGTCTCGCGCTGATGATCGAAACCCGACCGACGAAGAACGACGTGTCCATCATGCTGAATACGAGATTCTTTGCCCGGCAATCGTCGAGCGCCCTGGGAATGTCCGGCTGTTCCATAAAGCCGTAGTGGACGGTGATGGAATGAAAATTACTGCCGAGATCGACGACCTGGACGCGATCTTCAGATGGCACGCGCGGGATATTTCTGGTCACGACGCATAACAATACGATGCGCTCGTGCAGCACCTTATTGTGCTTAAGATTGTGCAGAAGCGGTACCGGCACCATGTCAGTGCGGCTGGTCAAATAGACGGCCGTGCCGCGCACTCGCGTTTTGTCGTGGACTTGAGCGATGAAGCTCGAGAGCGGATAGGTGTCGCGTTCCAGCACTCGCAAAAGCTGGTGGCGTCCTCGCCACCACGTGTACATCAGGAAAAACACCAGCGCGGCGACCACCAGCGGGAACCAGCCGCCCTGAAGGACTTTCATCAAGTTGGCCGACACGAATGCCAGGTCGACAATGATGAACACACCCGCCAGAGCCACGGCTGCGGGCAGGCTCCAGCGCCAAATCTCACGCATGGTCAGAAACAACAGCACCGAGGTCAGCGCCATAGTCATCGACACGGCGATGCCGAAAGCGGCGGCAAGGCTATCGGACGAGCGAAAACCCAATGTCAGAGCGAGCGTCAGCGCCATCAAGACCCAGTTGATGAAGCCGATGTAGATTTGGCCATAGCCCGAAGCGGACGTCTGCACAATGTGCAGACGCGGACACAACCCGAGCTGGATGGCCTGCCGCGTCATGGAAAACGCGCCACTGATGATGGCTTGACTGGCGATGATGGTGGCAACGGTCGCAAGACCGACGAGAGCAATCTGAAAAGCTTGCGGGCAGAGCGAGAAAAATGGATTGTCGCCCGCCGCACCATCGACGACGACCGCGGTCTGGCCGGCGTAACTGAGCAGCAGCGTCGGCAGCACCAGGCCGTACCACGCAAACCGTATTGGCCGCGGCCCGAAGTGGCCCATGTCGGCGTAAAGCGCCTCGGCGCCGGTGGCGCACAGAAACACCGCACCGAGAACCAAAAACCCGGTGAAGCCGTGCCCGAACAGGTAGGCAAACCCGTAGCGGGGATCGAGCGCCACCAGCACGCTCGGGTGGCTCAATATCCCGCCGATGCCGAGCGCGCCGATGGTCACGAACCACACGATCATGATCGGGCCAAACAATTTGCCGATGCGGTCGGTGCCCTGAGACTGCAACGCAAACAGTCCGACCAGAATTACCGCCGCCAAGGCGACGATATAGGGCGCGATTGAAGGCAGCGGAGTCTTGAGACCCTCCAGCGCACTGAGCACCGATATGGCCGGAGTGATGGCGCCGTCGCCGTAAAGCAGGGCGGCGCCGAGAATGCCGATGCCGATAACGGCCGCGCGTTCGCCGTGCTTGATGCCAAGAAGCGACATCAGCGCGAGAATGCCTCCCTCGCCGTCGTTGTCGGCACGCATGACGACGGCAACGTACTTGATTGATGTCGTTATCAGCAGCGTCCACACGACCAGCGAAAGCATGCCGAGCGCCACTTCTGCGGTGGCGCCGCCGCCCCACTCCAAAGCGGTCTTCAGGGTGTAGAGCGGGCTCGTGCCGATGTCGCCGTAGACGACCCCGAGCGCGCCCAACATAAGAGCGCCGAGCCGACCGTGCGCAATACTCGGCTTAACGCCGGGATCGGCCTGCGCGGCACTTATTCCGCCCGTCATTCTGGGATCCTGTTTCGGAACGGGTTTTCGCTCATAACTTGCGCACGCAACACCCTTTCACGTCACCCTCCTCCGTCCGATGCGTTTGCGAGTTGCCGCGCCTTGGCAACCCGGACGATCGCAGCCCTGGCATCCGGATTTTCTCGCATGAACTGCTCGAAATCCGACCGTCGCAGGACCAAGAGCTGGCAATACGTTATCGCCACCACGTCCGCTTGCCGGACCCGGCCGCTGAGCAAGGCCATTTCTCCAAAGAAGGCGCCAGAGCCGATCTGAATGCGGTGATCGGGCAAAACCACTTCGACCGTGCCTGACGCTATAAAGTAGACGCCATCGGCTGGATCGCCTTTACGTATGACCCGCTCATTCGGGATGGCCAAGCGGGGGCGCAGCATTCCGCAAACGATTTCGAGCTGATTGTCATCGAGGCTAGCCAGCAGGTCGAGATGCCTCACAAGTTTACGCGTATCGAGCCCGATATCGAAATGTGGACGTCGAACCGAAGAAGCTTCACCAAGCGTATTGCGTTTCAAATCGTCGTATAACTCGCGCGAAATTAGTCCCTCGTCGAAAAGGCTCTGGTAGCGATTCATCTCGCGATACAGCGTGGATTGAGTTAGGAAACTAACCTCAAGTTCGGTGAGGTAATCGGGATATTGTTGACGAAGCGCATTCAGCGAATGTTCGATGGCTTGTCGGCGGTGGGAAAGTGTCGCAAGCGTGGTGGCGGCAATTTCCTCGCCGAAAAGCTTGGTAATTTGCAGAGAGTTGAATACGGCCAGGCGCCCAAGCCCGATGCGCATTACCAGCAGGATCTCCAATCGCTCGGAAAGGCGCTCGGCAAGGGGCCGTACGATGCGAAATCGCGAATAAAGGAAGAGCGCTATTCGGAAGCCAAGCGAATGATCAAAGTTGGGATCGCTCGCTTTTTCGTAGCCTGGAAGCCCTTCGGTTCGTGCCGCTTCGGCCAACCTCTCGGCGTTGCCTAATATCGTGTGTGCCGCTCCCGGCGAAACGATGCCCTCCCTCAACATCTCAATGATCGAAACGCGCTCCTGGTTGGCGAGGGAGACGAGCGCAATGGCTAATTGGTCTGCTTCGGTCAGGTGGCGAACCGCCGCATCCCGATTGGCTTGTGCATCGTCCAGCTTCGCTTGGTACGGCACGATGACCCGATCGAGAACCGTTTGCGAGAGCCCATGCGTGTGGGCGATCTGGTCGGCGGCTTCGCGGGCCTCGGTGAAGGACAATACTTGGATGTAGTCCCGCAGTGCCTCGTCTCTTGGAGAGAGGCGATCGAGCCGCAGCAGGCGAATGACAAGCCGTAAAGTCGTTCCGTTGACGAACAGCGTGAAAAGCACAAACCCCGTCGCCAATACTGCAACGAAGCGCTGGACGTTCGACGGCAGAGCCGAGTGCTCCGTTACGGCTAATGCCAGCACCAGAGTTAGCGCACCCCGCAGACCACCCCAAATGATCGCGAGCTTGTAACTAAGATCGATGCGTTGGGTGAGACCGAGGCTTTCGAGCGGCGGCAGCAGCCCGAAGAGCGCGAAAGCTCTCGCCGCGAACGCGGCCGCAATGAGTACGCCCAGCAGAAGGACGTCATGCAATCCGACGTCCGCCAACAAGCGCGGTACGAGGATGGAGGCCAATACAAAGATCAAAGAGCGCGCCCAGAAGGCGATCTGCTCCCAAAGTTCTGTGAGGAAAGACCAGTTTCCGGGGCTGATCCGCGCAGGTCCGAGAGCGCTCAACGTCAACCCCGCCGTCAGCACGGCGACCACTCCAGAGACGTGGAAGAGGCGCTCGGCTGCGACGAAAGAAAAATAGGTGAACGCCAAGGTAAGCGTGGCTTCCGCCAACCGGTCGCCCGAAATTTGGCGGATAGACCAGAGCAAGAGGCGGCCGGCTAAATAACCAAAAACACCGCCGCCGACGAACAGCAGAATGAATTCGCCCAGGCCTGCGACCGCGCTCGGCTGCCGGCCCGCCTCGATAAACCCCAGGAGCAGAATGAACAACGCGATGGCCGCTGCATCATTCAACAGCGCCTCGCCCTCGACCAGCCAGGTCAGCCGCCGCGGAGCTCCGAGATCGCGAAAGACCGCGATAACGGCCGCCGGATCCGTGGTGGCGACAATGGAGCCCAGGAGCAAGCAAACGACCAGCGGCATTTGCGCAAACGGCCACAATGCCAAACCGATTGCCGCGGCCGTGATAAGAGTTGCGACGACCGCGAGGATAAGTATGGGCGCGGCGTCTTGGATCGTGCGCTTGACTTCGGTGGCTACTCCCGCTTCGAAAACAAGCAGGGGCAGAAACACATAAATGAATATAGCGGAGTTAACGGGCAACTCGGCGAAGAGATCTACTGCAACGTCAACGGGCCCGTGAAGACCGAAATGGCCGGCGATTACAGGTAGTGCGCCGATACAAATACCAAAAGCAGCAAGTAAGACGGATTGCGGCAACTTCAGCCGCGCCGCGAGCGGCTGGCTAACGGCAACGATGATCAATAGACCGGCAAGTAACAGCAGCACCAGCGCGGTATCGAACATGTCCGACCTGTGAGCGGATCTTTAAAGAGACGATCAACCTCCACGAGATTTTAGCCAGAGATCCGAGCCCGAACTAGCGCAATCGGTCGAACGGCGCGCGAAGAATGGACAGATCAGTTCGTTTCGCACGCCAAGCGGATCGTCGTTCGCCGCGGCGCGCATCGCGGCTTGTGAGATGACAACTCGTCCAGCGCCTATCGCGTCGTTAATAGCCCGGCCAAAGACCTGGCGTCGCGAGTTCAAGGAGATGTCCGTCGGGATCGCGAAAGTAGATGCTCTCGCCGCCGCGCGGCCATTTGGTGCGGCCTTCGATTTCCACGTCGCCGTCCTTCAGCCGCTCTTCCCAGGCGGCGAATTCGTCGGCGGCAATCGAGAAGGCGACGTGCTCCGAACCATGACCGTCATGCGGCGGAATAGTGCCGCCCGGCATCTGCACGGTCTCGAGCGAGGCGCCGCGCAGAAACAGGAGCAGCACGCCCTGGCCGCCGACATCGTAGGCGCAGAGCCGCGCATCGCGATAGATGCTGTTGAGCCCGAGCACCTGTTCGTAGAACGCACAGGCGCGCCCGAAGTCATCGACGTAGAGCGAAGTTTCCAGAATGCGGAGCAGATCGGGCATATTACACTCCCGCGTCATCACCGGGCCGGTGATCCATGCGGAATGCAAGGAAAGATGGATTGCCGGGTCAAGCCCGGCAATGATACCTGGGGCTATCCCGAAACCGGGACGATTTCGCGTATTGGCGTGCGGACCAGCCGGCTCACCGCGCTTGCCGCGACAACCGCGTGCTGCTGCGCGTAGGCCTCGTGGTTCTGCTCGATATAGTCCAGGTCATAGAGGTAATTGACCATCAAACCGTACGACTGCGCCAGCGCCCGTTCGGACACATCCCCCGGCCAGTCGAGCCGCTCGAGCCGCGCACCGTTGCCGAGGTGAAAACGCGCGACCGCATCCACCGGCAAGCCGCGGCCGTTGCGCGCGCGCAGATAATACCAGGCCGCGGCGCGGAAGAACGGCTCACGCATCTGCGCCAGCGCCGCTGGATCGCGCCACCAATCGGGACGGTCGAGCGCGGCCAGCGTGTCGCGATCCTCGGCATGGAGCGCGAGCGACGCCTCGTTGCCACGTTCGCGCTTGAGCCAGGCGGCGAAATTCGGCGCCGGCGACAGAGTGACAAAGGTGGAAATGCGCGGCATCTCCCGCGAAACTTCTTCCACTACCTGCTTGATCAAGAAAGCGCCGAAGCTCACGCCTGCTAAGCCACGCTGGCAGTTAGTGATCGAGTAAAACACCGCTGTCGTCGTCTTTTCCGGTTCGACGATCTCGCGCTTGTCGGAAAGAATAGGCGCGATCGCGCCGGATATCTCGCGGGTCAGCGCCACCTCGACGAAAATCAGCGGCTCGTCCACCAGCGCCGGATGAAAGAAAGCGTAGCAGCGCCGATCGGGCAGATCGATGCGGCGGCGCAAATCGTCCCAGTCGCGAATCTGATGAACCGCCTCGTAGCGGATGATCTTTTCCAGGATCATGGCCGGCGTCGACCAGTCGATGCGCCGCAGCACCAGGAAGCCGCGATTGAACCACGACGAGAACAAATGAATAAAGTCGGTGTCGATCTCGGCGAGATCCTCGCGATGATCCATCGCGTCCATGAGCTGTTCGCGCATGTGCACCAGCGCTGCGGTGCCGCCAGGCGCAAGATTGAGGCGGCGGAAAAGCTCGAGCCGTCGCGGTTCGCTGGCTTCGTGTAGTTCGCCGGCGGTTTTGGCGGATGGCGCCTGCCGCCAGGCGGCGACGGCGGCCTCGATGCGCTCGCTGTCATGGCCGAAGGTTTTCGCTAGCGTCTCGAAAAAGGCGATGCGCGGGCCGGTGGTCAACGCCGAATACTCGGCTAGAATCTGGTCGGCGAGCGCGACGCCGGAAGCTTCGCCGCGGCCGGATAAAAGCGCCTCGCAAAGCTCGGCCAGCCCGTCCGAGCGCCGCGTGCCCTCGCGCCGCTCGCGCCCGATCAGCGCGCGGCTCCGCTCGGCGATGCTTTGCAGCATGTCGCTGAAGAAAGAGGTATTCACCGCCGCTGTGGTCCCGCCATTGGCTCCGGCAACAAACAGCTAATGGCCGAAGGCTACCCTGACAAGCTTGCCGCATCGGCGGCGGGTAGACAAAATCATCCTGCTTTGTCAGTTAACCGTCATGTGGGCGCGCGGCGCTGTACGCCGCGTCGATCAAAGGAGCGTTAATGTCGGGTCCAATGCACGGTCTGCGCGTGCTTGAGCTTGCCCGCATCCTCGCTGGGCCGTGGGCCGGCCAAATCCTCGCCGATCTCGGCGCCGACGTCATTAAGGTCGAGCGCAAGGGCGCCGGCGACGACACCCGCTCGTGGGGACCGCCATTCGTTGAAGCCGCCGACGGCGGTCATCTCGGCGCGGCCTACTTCCACGGCACCAACCGCGGCAAGCGATCGATCGAACTCGATTTCGAGAGCGATTACGGCCGCCGTATTGTGAAGAAACTCGCCGCCCGCTCCGACGTGCTGATCGAGAATTTCAAGGTTGGCGGACTGGCCAAGTTCGGGCTCGATTACAAAAGTCTCGCGTCCGAGAACCCGCGGCTGATCTACTGCTCCGTCACCGGCTTCGGCCAAGATGGCCCCTATGCGAAGCGGGCCGGCTACGACCTCATGGCGCAAGGCATGGGCGGCTATATGGGTCTCACTGGCGCTGCCGACGGCGAGCCGATGCGCATCGGCGTGCCGGCCTCGGACCTTTTCACCGGCGTCTATTCCGCGGTCGGCATTTTGGCAGCGCTGGCGCGACGGGAAAATACCGGCCGCGGCGGTCTGGTCGACACTGCGCTGGTCGACTCCACTGTCGGCACACTCGCCAACCAGGCACTCAATTATTTCGTGTCGGGTAAGGTACCTGACCGCATCGGTAACGCGCACCCGAACATCGTTCCTTACCAAGTGTTTCCGGTCGCTGACGGCGAGATCATCATCGCATCGGCTAACGACAGTCAGTTCGTCAAAGTGTGCGGTGTGCTGGGCGTGCCCGAGCTCGCCAACGATCCCGCCTACAAGGACAACAAGGGCCGGCTGGCGCGGCGCGCCGAACTCGTCGGCCGCATCGCCGAGCTGACCAAAAAATTTCCGCGCGCGGAGCTTTTGCAAAAACTCGAAGCGGTCGGTGTGCCGGCAGGTCCGATCAACAATCTCGAACAGGTGTTTTCAGATCCGCAGGTCGTTCACCGCGGCATGCGCATTTCGCGCCCGAGCGCGGCCGCCAAAGGCGGCACTATTCCGGGCCTGCGTACGCCGATCATGATCGATGGCGCGCCGATGGCGGCGGAAAACCCCTCCCCGCGGCTCGGCGAGCACACGGAAGAAATTTTGCGCGAGATCGGCGAAGCGTGATCGTGCCTTGAACTTATACTTCGGCGTTCTGCGCTTGCCGTCCTATTGCTGAGGCGGCGCAGCGGGGGGCGGGCTCCCGGGCGGCGGTGCCTCCATGGCCTTTGCCTTGGCTGCGGCGCGACGAGCCTTGAAGTATGCCACGCACGAAGGCGACAGCTCCGTGCGGTGGGTCCGCAAGCACTTCCTGGCCTCGGCGCCCTTCAGATCCGGGCAAAAGCTCGTAAGGTCCGGTCCGCACGCCGCCTTCATTTTCGGCACCCCCGCCATAGGCATGGCCGGAGGGGCGCCTGGCGCAGAAGATGCGGCGGGTGGCGCTGGCGACGGCTTGTCCTGAGCGCTCGCCATTTGCATAGATGCGATCAGCATTACGGCCATTGCCGCGGCGACGAGAACAAATTTGTTCGAAAATGATGTCATTGGCGTCCACCTACCGACTATCTGCTTTTCCGCGCGAGGGCGCGTCAGCGTGTAGTCACCCCGAAGCACGATGAATAGCACACGCTCACTCATGTCTGGAAGGGGTCAAAACCAGACATCACCAAGCGTTTGGGGGACGTTCGTGCTTATCTCGAAAGCGGACGTAGCATCGGGACGCGGAGCTTTCGAAAAACTCGAAGCGGTTGGCGTGCCCGCCGGTCTAGTCAACCGCTACGCGGACGCAAAATTGATCCGGAACGCGTTGCCTTCCGGGTCAAGAAGAACCGACTGGTACCAGCCGTAGTAAGTCTTAAACGGCGCTTTGCGGAGCACCGCGCCCTTCGCGACCGCAATCGGAGTGAGCCGGTCAACCTCAGCCACCCCATCGACGTCGAAGGTTGCAAAAGCTTTCACTCCGGAATTGTTCGCTGCGCTCTCCAGATTGAGGAGCGCATAGGCGTCATGGGCGTTAAAGCCGAGATTGGCCTTGGGGGTCCTTAAGCCCCGAAAGATTGGCGAATGGCTTTCGCGAATCTCCTCGAGCTGGAAAAGCTCGCCGTAAAAATCCGCCATCTTCTGGACGTCGCGCGCAAACATGTTGAGGTAGCCGAGCTCAGCCATCGAGGCGTCTCCTCGCGTTAAAGCCAATTGTGGATGCAAACGGCCGTCTGTTCGATCAGCTGGCCGCCGCGTAGGTCCGCCTGACCATCTCTTCCAGATGTCCGCGCACCGTAGTGTCGGGGAACAGGCGCTTGTCGCCGGCACAGCCCGGAATGCAGGACACTATGTGGTCGGAACGCCCGTCGAGAAAAAAAGGCACCGAGTAACGGTCGCGCCCGGACTTGTTGATCACGCGATGAACCGTGGATCGGTACAGATTGTTGGTCCACCGCGCGAACAGATCGCCGATATTCACCACGAAAGTGCTGGCAATCGGCGGCGCCGCGATCCAGGAACCATCGGCGTGCTGCACCTGAAGTCCACCGGCGCTATCCTGGAGGAGCACGGTAATTCCACCCCAGTCGGTGTGCGCACCGCAGCCCTTTTCGTTCGGCGCGGGATTGGGCGGTTGCGGCGGGTAGTGCAACAGCCGAAGCGTCAGGATCGGATCGCTGCAAAAGTCATCGAAGTAAGTTTCCTCGAGATCAAGCGACAGCGCCAGACCACGCATCAAGGTCTTGGTCAGATTCTTCATTTCCCGAATGTAGGAGATCATGACCTGCTTGAATTCGGGAAGCTTCGGCGGCCATTGATTGGGGCCGATATTGGCCGGGTCGTTGCGGACCGACGGATGATCGGCGGCGAGATCCTCGCCAGCCAGAAATCCCTCCTTCAAATCGGGCGGCGCGCCGACCTCAAGCGTCTGCGCTTTCAACGGCTCGTAGCCGTGGCGGCAGGATGATTGCGCCATCGACAAAGCAAGCTTCTGCTCCATCGGCAAGGCGAAGAACTCGCGCGATTGCGCAAACATCCGATCGATCAATTGGGTCGAAATACCGTGCCCCGAAATGTAGAAGAAGCCGGTATTCGTGCAGGCAACGCGCAGCTCGCGCGCGACGGTGCTACGATCGATGGCCCCGCCCTGCAAGCCGGAGACATCAATAACGGGTATCGTTCGTCCCTCGGAAGGTTCGGATTTCACGATCGACACGATTGAGGCCTCCATCTAACCAAATGAAGTTCGCCGCATGAAGTTCGCGGTATATTGAAGCCACGGCGAAACACTGTCCAGACCGCGCAAAAGCCAGTGTGTGGAGAGAACGTTGCGCCGACGCGTGCCGTCTTGCCACACCTATCGTTCTCGTATCTATTTCCAGAAAGCGCGGCGTATCCGGGTCCGACGCGCAAACGTCACTCGGCGACGGGCTATGCCGAGACGGAACGTCGTGCGGGTGGCTCCGCCGTCGGGCTTGACCAGGGGATATTGAAGACATCCCCGAATTTCTAATCCGGAGTTAGATCATGAAG
The DNA here is from genome assembly GCA_963753355.1 of uncultured Alphaproteobacteria bacterium. Lineage (GTDB taxonomy): Bacteria > Pseudomonadota > Alphaproteobacteria > Rhizobiales > Xanthobacteraceae > BOG-931. The sequence continues at coordinate 53,277 of CAVWBV010000008.1, read as the reverse complement.
AAATTGAACGTCGCCGCCATCGCCGCAGTGATCGGGCTCGCGGGCGCAACCTTCAGCGGCGTTTATGCCGCCGAAAAGCTCAAGGTCGGCTTCATCTATATCGGGCCGATCGGCGATCTCGGCTGGACTTACCAACACGACCTCGGCCGCAAGGCGATGGAGAAAGAGCTCGGCGACAAGATCGAGACCACTTACATCGAGAACGTCCCGGAAAGCGCCGACGCCGAACGCTCCATCGAGCAGCTGGTGCGCACCGGCCACAAGCTCATCTTCGCCACCTCGTTCGGCTTCATGGAGCCGACGCTCAAGATCGCGAATAAATATCCGAACGTGTTCTTCGAGCACTGCGCCGGCTTCAAGCGGGCCAAGAACATGAGTTCCTATGACCGCCGCGACCATGAAGGCCGGTACATCTCCGGCCAAATCGCCGCCAAGATGTCCAAGACCGGCATCATCGGCTATATCGTGCCGTTCCCGATTCCCCCGGTGCTTGCCAACATCAACGCCATGATGCTCGGCGCCCGATCGGTGCGGCCCGACATCAAGCTCAAGATCATCTGGGTCAACACGTGGTTCGACCCGGGCAAGGAAGCCGACGCGGCCAAGGCGCTCGTCGATCAAGGCGCGGACATCTTGACCCAGCACACCGATTCGCCGGCGCCGACCGAGATCGCGGAGCAGCGCGGCATTCATTCGTTCGGCGAAGACACCGACATGATCCGGTTCGGCCCGCACGCGCAGCTCACGTCCGTCACCGACTATTGGGGCGGCTACTACGCCAAACGCGCGCAGGCAGTCATCGACGGCACATGGAAGTCCGAGGACACCTACGGCGGCATCGATTCGGGAATGGTGGTGATGTCGCCCTATACCAACATGTCGGACGACGTAAAGAAAATGGCGATGGACACTGAAGCCGACATCAAGTCCGGCAAGCTCAAAGTGTTCAAATGCCCGATCAAAAACCAGGACGGCCAGGCGGTCGAATGCAAGGGCGGCGACCATCTGGACGTTGGCCAGGTGCGCAGCATGAACTGGTACGTCGCCGGGATCGACGACAAGCTCCCGGCGCACTGACGGCCGCATCTCGTCGGCCAAGATAAGCGATGCGATGGCCGGTTCGTCCCGGCCATTGGCGCTCTTGAATATACTTTTTTTGCGGGAACGCTTTCTTGGCGTTGAAAGCTTTCTTGGCGTTGAAGACGAGCGTACCAGTCGGTTCCCATGATACTCATTTCTGGCGGTCAAAGCGGCGTCGACCGCGCCGCACTCGACGCAGCGCTGGCGCACGGCATTGATTACGGCGGCTGGTGCCCAAAAGGCGGCTGGGCTGAGGATTTTCCCGATCCGCCGGGACTATTAGCGAAATACCCGAGCTTGAAAGAAACGCCGCTCGCTGAACCCGAGCAGCGCACCGAATGGAATGTGCGCGACGCCGACGCCTGTTTGATCCTGATCGACGCAGCGGGATTGGACGCGTCCGCCGGCACCAAGCGCGCCAGCGAGCTCGCCCATCATTATCGCAAGCCGGTTTTGATCGTGAACTTGCGCGACGGCAAATTCGCCGAGCAGGCCAGGCTGTGGCTGCGCGTTCAGCTGGCCAAACACGGCGACGATCTGAAACTCGCGATCGGCGGCCCGCGCGAAAGCGAAGCGCCGGGTATTTACGGGGAAGCGCTCAGCTTTCTCGAGAGCCTGCTGGACTGAGTTCGCTTGTAACTGCGGGCGAAACCGCCCGATGAGAGCGGTGGATCGCCGCCAGCGGTCCACTTGCACACGCTTCGCTCGCCCCTCATTTGGCGGTAAACTCGGCCAACTCGGGACCCAATCCGCCTAAGGCAAACAGCGATGCGGCAATATCTCGATCTGATGGAACGCGTGCTGAGCGAGGGCGTCGAAAAAGGCGACCGTACCGGCGTCGGCACGCGATCGATCTTCGGCCATCAGCTCCGGTTCGATCTTGCCGCCGGATTTCCGCTGGTCACCACCAAGAAGCTCCACCTCAAATCCATCATCTACGAGCTGCTCTGGTTTTTGCGCGGCGACACCAACGTCAAATATCTGGACGATCATGGCGTCACCATCTGGGATGAATGGGCCGATGAGAACGGCGATCTTGGTCCGGTGTATGGCCGCCAGTGGCGCTCGTGGCCGGCGCCGGATGGCCGCGGTATCGACCAGATTTCCGATGTGCTCGCCGAAATTCGCCGCAACCCCAACTCGCGCCGGCTCATCGTCACCGCATGGAATCCTGCAGAAAACGATCGCATGGCGCTGTCGCCGTGCCATTGCCTGTTTCAGTTCAACGTCGCCGACGGCGCGCTGTCGTGTCAGCTCTATCAGCGCTCAGCCGATGTGTTTCTCGGCGTGCCGTTCAACATCGCGTCGTACGCGCTGCTGACGCTGATGGTGGCGCAGGTTAGCGGGCTAAAGCCCGGTGTGTTCATCCACACGTTCGGCGACGCCCACCTTTATCTCAATCACCTCGAACAAGCCCGTCTTCAGCTCTCGCGCAGCCCGCGGCCGCTGCCGACCATGCGACTTAATCCCGCGGTGAAGGATTTGTTCTCGTTCCGCTACGAGGATTTTTCGCTCGAAGGCTATCAGCCGCATCCGCATATCAAGGCCGCCGTGGCGGTGTGATGGAAGCCATCCTCGTCGGCCGTTCGAACAGTTTGAATTGATAAGGGATCTCAAAAGGTCTACGATCATTCTTGGCACGGCTATCTTCAAATAGATCTAGTTGCCGCGGAGCAACGCGCTCCGCTTGGCGTCGCGTAAAAGTCCGTATTTCAACGTATCTCACCCATTTTCTGTGCGTCTACTCGACGCTCGGCAAGTCCGATCGTTCGCGCTAACATCGGGCGTAGATCTTCGACCGTTTCCATTGACGCTCGTCGATCGGCAAGTCGACTTGCATCGGCCGCACCACTATTTGCGTCAGCCTTCGACCAATAATTTTGTTACCGCTTGCGGAAATATCGTGTCTGCCCGCCGCCGATGGCGGCAATGCCTTTCGACGCTCGCGCTCGCGGTGGCGTCTGCGAAGTACGACGCACTCGCAGATTGCTGCCCGTACCGTGGAGTCTCAGTTCACTCCAAAGTCATTGTCGATGCTCCGGTCGCGTTGCGATAGAATGTATGTTGCAGGCGATGGTCGTCCACTGGACAGACGGGTCTTCTGCTCATTACCAAAGTGCATAAATAATTTATTGACGGCTCGATGCGCTCTTAAGCGCCAAGGCACACGATTTTCACTGCCAATTATGAACTCGGCGCTACAACCGACATAGGAGATAGACGGCAAGTAAAGAGCGCCGGCCGATATGGAGATGGGATGCCGACTTTCGCCAGGTTCGTGAATTGCATTACGCCCTAAGAGCGCTTTGGATGACTGGTCAAGCTCTCGCAAAAGAGCATTGCTCCCATCAAGCGCGGCATAACTGCGCGTTGTAAGGGGCGCGGCGCTCCCCTATAACCCCGCTGCCATCCGGCCCATCGGCCGTGAGGAGACAGATCAATGCCGTGGAGCAACCAACCCGGGGGACCCTGGGGTTCGGGCCCGAAAGGACCCTGGGGCTCGGGGCCGCAACCGTCGGGCGGCGGAGGATCGCGGCCACCTGATCTGGAGGAGATTCTGCGCAGCAGCCAGGACCGGCTGCGCTCGTTTCTGCCCGGCAACCTTGGCGGCCGCGGCATCGCGCTGATTGTGCTGGTCGTCGTGGTGCTCTGGGGTTTCTCCGGCTTTTTCCGCGTCGAGCCCGACGAACTCGGCGTGGTATTGCGCTTCGGCAAATTCACCCGCGAGGTGCAACCGGGACTGAACTACCACCTGCCCTATCCGATCGAGACCGCGCTGACGCCGCCGGCGCTGCGCGTCAACAAGACCGATGTCGGCACTCGCGCGGTGGAAGATCTGCGGCGTGGCACGTCGGTGCGCGAGCTGCCGGAAGAGAGCCTGATGCTCACCGGCGACCAGAACATCGTCGATGTTGATTTCTCGGTGCTCTGGCGCGTCAAGCCGAAAGAAGTCGGTGATTATCTGTTCAACGTGCAAAATCCCGAGGGCACCGTAAAGGCGGTGGCGGAAAGCGCCATGCGCCAGGTGATCGGCCGCTCGAACGCCGAGCGGCTGCTGACCGGCGGCGGCGGCACGACTAGCCGACAATCAGCGAATGGAGCGCGGAACGAGACCGATGTCGAAAGCGCGGTACAGGACTTGATGCAGAAGACCCTCGATTCCTACCGCGCCGGCATCCTGATCCAGAATGTGCAGCTGCAAAGAGTGAACCCCCCGTCGGAAGTCATGGATTCGTTCCTCGACGTTCAGGCGGCGCGTTCCGATTCCGAACGCGCCCAGAACGAGGCGCAGACTTATGCCAACCGCGTCGTACCAGAGGCGCGCGGCCGCGCCGCCAAGATCACGCAGGATGCCGAGGCCTATCGCGAGCAGACTGTCGCCGAAGCCACAGGCGAGACATCGCGCTTCCTGCAGATTTACGACCAATACAAAAAGGCGCCCGCCGTAACCCGCGAGCGCATGTATCTGGAAACCATGGAACGCATTCTCGGCAGCAACAACAAAACCATCATCGACACCGGCCCGGGCAGCCCAGGCGTGGTGCCGTACCTGCCGCTCAATGATTTTACGCCGCGCCAGCAGCGGCCTGCGGGTGCGCCTGCGGCCGGCGGTGCTTCGGCAGGAGGCAGCCAATGAGATTGGGCCTCGCCGGCGGCGCGCTCGCCGTCATCCTGCTGATTGTCGTCATTGTCGGCTACAGCACGTTCTTTACCGTGAATCAGACGCAGCAGGCGCTGGTGGTTCGGCTTGGCAAGCCGGTGCGAGTCATCACCGAACCCGGGCTCAGCGTCAAAGTGCCGTTCGTCGACAGCGTCATCTATATCGACAAGCGCATTCTCAATGTCGAATCGCCGTCTCAGGAAATAACGCTGTCGAGCCAGGACAATTCATCGCGGGCGGAACTGGCGGGCGAGCGCCTGGTGGTCGACGCCTTTGTCCGCTACCGGGTCACAGACGCGCTGAAATATTACCAGACGGTCGGCGCGGCCGGCGCTGATGCACAGCTATCGATCCTGCTCAACTCGTCGCTGCGGCGCGTGCTGGGAGCCGCCACACTCGACGATGTGGTCCGCGACAAGCGCGACGAGCTGATGGTGAAAATGCGCGATCAGATCGACCGTGACGCCAAGCCGTTCGGCATTGAGGTTGTCGACGTTCGCATCCGCCGCGCCGACCTGCCGCCCAAGAACAGCCAAGCCGTGTATCAGCGCATGCAAACCGAGCGGCAGCGCGAGGCGGCGGAGTTCCGCGCCCAGGGCAGTCAGAAGAGTCAGGAAATTCGCGCCAGGGCCGATCGCGACGTGACCGTGCTGTTGGCCGAGGCCAATTCGCACTCCGAACAGATCCGCGGCGAGGGTGACAGCACCCGCAACCGCATTTTCGCCGACGCCTACAGCCGCGATCCGGATTTCTTCGCGTTCTACCGCTCCATGCAGGCCTACGATAAGAGCATGCTGCGCGGCGACACACACTTGGTGCTCAAGCCCGATTCGGATTTCTTCCGCTTCTTTTCCGACCCCTCCGGCCAGCCTTCGCCGGAAGCTCAAGCTAACCCCGGCGCCCCGGCGGCGCCGTCACCCACCCAGCCAGGCCGGAAATAGACGACGACGGATCGGCGTTCATGTCCGACCTCGTCGCCGCGATCGGCCTTATTTTCGCGATTGAAGGCATCATCTTTGCCGCCTTTCCGCTGCGCGCCAAGCGGGCGATGGCGGCGACCCTGGACATTCCCGACACCCGGCTGCGCATTGCCGGATTGGCGGCCGCCATTATCGGCGTGGCGATCGTTTGGCTGGTCCGGCGATGAGAAAGGCGAGAACAAGCAGCGCGGGTGCTCTCTCGTCCACTTGAGTCGCTTTTCCGCCCCAATCCGTCAGCTAATAGCGGCGCACACGACCTCGGCGGCCTTGCGCCGGCAAGCGGACGAGGCCACCTTTTGATAAAGTTGCGCCCCATTTGCGCCTTGAGGAGCGAAGACCCCGCCATGCCTTGCCCGACTTTGATCGACCCGGTCTCTCGTCTTTTTCAGCGCGGGGCTTTGATCGCTGCGCTCGGCGACAGTGGCGGTGGCCTTTCCCGCCTGGAGCGCTTCGGCGCGCGGCCCGGAAAACATCGCCGATGTGGCGGAGCAGGTCATCGACGCGGTCGTGAACATCTCTACGTCGCAAAAAGTCGAGGCCCGGCTCGGCAACATGCCTGATCTGCCGCCGGGCTCGCCAATGGAGGAGTTTTTCGAGGAGTTCTTTAAGAACCGCCGCGGCGGTCAGGGTATCCAGGTGGACCGGGTGGACCGGGTGGTGACCAAGGGCAAATGCCGCACCGTATCACCTCGCTTGGTTCGGGTTTTATCATCGACCCGTCCGGCCTCGTCGTCACCAATAATCACGTCATTGCCGACGCCGACGAAATCAACGTCATCCTCGACGACGGCACCAAACTCCCGGCGCAGCTTGTCGGCAAGGATACAAAGAGCGACCTCGCGCTGCTTCACGTGAAGGCTGACAGGCCGCTGAAGGCGGTGAAATTCGGCGACAGCGACAAGCTGCGGCTTGGCGAGTGGGTCATCGCCATCGGTAACCCGTTCAGTCTCGGCGGCACCGTCACTGCGGGCATCGTGTCCGCGCGCAATCGCGACATCAATTCCGGCCCGTACGACAACTACATCCAGACCGACGCCGCCATTAATCGCGGCAACTCCGGCGGTCCGCTGTTCAATCTCAACGGCGACGTCGTCGGCGTGAATACCGCGATCATTTCACCGTCAGGCGGCTCGATCGGCATTGGCTTCGCCGTGCCGTCGAATTCGGCGGTCGCTGTGATCAATCAGCTGCGCGATTTTGGCGAGACGCGGCGCGGCTGGCTGGGTGTGCGCATTCAGCAGGTGACCGACGACATCGCCGAGAGCCTTTCCATCAAGCCGACGCACGGCGCCCTCGTCGCCGGCATTGACGAACGCGGCCCGGCCAAGCCCGGCGGCATCGAGCCCGGCGACGTGATCGTCAAGTTCGACGGTCACGAGATCAAGGAGATGCACGATCTTCCGCGCATTGTCGCCAATACGCCGGTTGGCAAGGAAGTCGAAGTCATCATCATCCGCAAGGGCAAGGAAGAGGCCCACACCGTCAAGCTCGGCCGGCTCGAAGACGGCGAGAAGGCTGCGGCGGCCGACGCCAAAAAGGACGCGATCCCGGAACAAAAATCCGTGGTGCAAAAGACTCTCGGCCTCGAACTCTCGAGCCTGTCGGACGACCTGCGCAAGAAGTTCAAGGTACGCGACAACGTCAAAGGCGTCCTGGTCACCGGGGTCGATCCGAGCGTCGGGACAGCGCCGCCCGACAAGCGATTGTCGCCGGGCGATGTCATTGTCGAGGTCCAGTATGAGGCCGTCGGCAACCCGGCGGACTTACAGAGCCGCATCGCTTCGTTAAAGACCGAAGGCAAGAAGGTGGCGGTGCTGCTGGTCTCCAACGCTGACGGCGAAACCCGCTTTGTTGCATTAAGCCTGCAATAAATACCCGCGCCGCTGCACCGGAGCGGGAATTCGCTACTGATAATGCCGCGGACCCGCCGGTTCGATATAGGTCCAATGCGCCAAACAGCATGGCGGCGCGCCGTTCACCGCAATAGAGTGCGGCCGCGTAACGAAGGCTTTTCCCGTGACTCAGGTCGTCATTGACCGGCCAAATGCCGGCACGACATTGTTTACTTTGCTCGGCGCCATCAGCTTCTGCCATTTCCTCAACGATTTGGCGCAGTCGGTGGTGCCCGCCATTTATCCGATGCTCAAGAGCGGCTTCGGATTAAGCTTCGGACAGATCGGCCTCTTGGGCCTGGTATGGCAGGGCACCGCATCGCTGCTGCAACCGATTGTCGGTCATTACACCGACCGGCGGCCGCGCCCGTATTCGCTCGCCTTCGGCATGTGCTGCACTTTGCTCGGCATGCTCGCCTTCGCCTTTGCGCCGAATTTTCCGACGCTTCTCGGCGCCGGCGCGCTGCTGGGACTAGGCTCGGCGATCTTCCATCCGGAATCGTCGCGGTTTGCTCGCGCCGTATCCGGCGGCGCTCACGGGCTGGCGCAATCGCTGTTTCAGGTCGGCGGCAACGTCGGCAGTTCGGCCGGTCCGCTGCTGGCGGCATTCCTCATTTTACCGCGCGGGCAGGAAAGCCTCACCTGGGTTGCGCTGATGTCGCTCGTCGGCATTGCAATCCTGGCGGCGCTGGGACGCTGGTACAAGAATAATGGCCACGCGCGTCCGCAACCGAAGCAAACCGCCGCACGCGCCAATGCGTTACCGGCCGGAGAAGTGCGCCGCGCGATGACGATTCTGGTCGCGCTGATGTTTTCCAAATTCTTCTATCTCACCAGCATCACGACTTATTACATCTTTTATCTGATGCACGCCTTCCACCTGCCGATCGAGACGGCGCAGATTTATCTGTTCGTTTTTCTCGCGGCCTCCGCCGTGGGCACGTTTATTGGCGGACCGATCGGAGATCGCGTCGGCCGCAAGACCGTGATCTGGGGCTCGATCCTCGGCGTGCTGCCGTTCTCGCTGGCGCTGCCCTATGTCGGACTGGAGGCGACCGTCGCGCTGAGCATTGTTATCGGATTGGTTCTGTCGTCGGCGTTTTCCGCCATCGTCGTCTATGGGCAGGAGTTGATGCCCGGTCGCGTCGGAATGGTGTCGGGATTGTTCTTCGGCATCGCGTTCGGCCTGGGCGGCATCGGCGCCGCGGTGCTGGGCGAGGTCGCCGATTGGACCAGCATCGAGTTCGTTTATCGGGTCTGCGCCTTCCTCCCGGCGATCGGGCTCCTGGCCGCATTTCTTCCCAATCTCGAGACCGGCTTTAGGATCGCACGGGCACGCTGATAACGCGGTGTCGGGCTGTTTGCTTATTGGCAGAGGTCGACGTGACCGAAGGCGAGGCACGGATCCGGAGGCTCTGCCGACGCAGACCGACTCGGACCAAAGGCGAGCAACAGTGCAGCGAGGAAAACGGCCGCGCTGAAAAGCTTCAACACCGTTAGCTCTTGTGCGCTGATCATCGTTACCTCCTGCGGCCCGTGAGCGTCGCCCTCACGCTCCAATCTCGTACCAGCGATGGACGGGCAAAGAAGTGACCTGGGTCACAACCTGTCGCCTAACTAGATTGGACCATCCGAGGTGCATTCCGCGCCGTGAAGCCCGCTCCTAAGCGCTTAAAAGCACCCCTCTTTTTTCATCAACTTTTTGCGCCTATATTCCTGGGTGCCGGCGCAAGCCGGCTATGGCGATAAATGGCCGTCGTAATAAACCTTTCGGACCCGGGGGCAGTACCCGGCGACTCCACCAACGGGGTCGAAACAGGATCGACGAGGGCGTAAAGGGCGTGCTTTTGCTCGGTATGGTTCCGCCGTTATCGGGCCGTCTCATAGTTGCAAACGACAACTATGCTCCGGTTGCTCTGGCTGCGTAAGCAGTCCGAAAGACCGAACTAAAGCCCTGATGGGTTAAGCTCCGTCAGGCGGGGTTCGGAGGCACCTGGCAACAGAAGCCTCCACTTTCCCGGAAATCAGCACTCACCAATCGGTAATCAGGCGGCGATGGCCTAGACCGAGCTGGCTCTGTGCCTTATCTGATTACTGATATCCGAGTACTGATTCCAAAGATGGCCACCGATCACATTCGCTACGATCTTCTTGCGCAATCAGCCCTGCGCGGCGTGGTGCGCACCGTGCTTGCGGACGTGGCCAAGAAGGGGCTGCCCGGCGACCACCATTTCAAGATCACGTTCGCCACGACTGCGCCGGGCGTGAAGCTGTCCGAACGCATGAACGAACGCTATCCGCAGGAGATGACCATCGTCCTGCAATACCAATTCTGGGACTTGATGGTCAGCGACGAGAGCTTCGAAGTAGGGTTGTCTTTTGGCGGCGTTCCCGAGCGTATCGGCATTCCATTCGATGCCATCACTGCGTTCATCGACCCTTCGGTGCAGTTCGGCTTCCAGTTCGAAGTTGCCGACGCCGCCGAAGATGAAGCCGGAGCCAAGGCCGGCGAAGCTGCCGCGCCGGACGCGACGGCCACCAAACGCGATGGGTTGCCTTCTCCCGCTCCGGTTACTCCGCTCACGCCGCCCTCTCCGGCTGCTGAAGGCGCTACCGAGGGCGGCGGAGAAGTCGTGCGGCTCGATCGCTTCCGTAAAAAATGACGTCGGCCGGCCCCACCCGCAGCGAAACCGATTCTTTCGGACCGATCGATGTGCCTGCCGAACGCTACTGGGGAGCGCAGACCGAGCGTTCGCGGCAAAACTTTCGCATCGGCGACGAACTCATGCCGCTGCCGATCATCAAGGCGTTCGGAGTAGTCAAGCGCGCCGCCGCCGAGGCCAATCGCGACCTGAAATCCCTCGACGCGAGACGCGCCAAAGCGATTATCGCGGTTGCCGACGAGATCATTGCCGGCAAGCTCGACGATCAGTTCCCGCTGGTGGTCTGGCAGACGGGATCCGGCACCCAGACCAACATGAATGTAAACGAGGTGATTGCGAACCGCGCCAACGAGCGCCTCGGTGGCAAACTCGGCGCCAAATCGCCGATTCACCCCAACGATCACGTCAATATGAGCCAGTCGTCGAACGACTGCTTTCCAACCGCCATGCACATTGCGGCAGCCGAGGAAATAACGCACCGGCTGATTCCGGCGCTGACCCACTTGCACGCGGCGCTAGCGAAAAAGACCAAAGACTTCGCGCCGATCGTCAAGATCGGCCGCACCCACACGCAGGATGCGACCCCGCTCACGCTCGGCCAGGAATTTTCCGGTTACGCCGCGCAGGTGAAGTCCGGGATTACGCGCGTACGCGCCGTGCTGAAGGAGCTTTATCCGCTTGCCCAGGGCGGCACCGCCGTCGGGACCGGACTTAACTCAAGACGCCCATTCGCCAAGCTGTTCGCCAAAAAAGCCGCCGCCATCACCGGCCTGCCTTTTGACAGCGCCGAAAACAAATTCGAGGCGCTGGCCTCGCACGGCGCCGACCTGTTCGCGCACGGCGCACTCAACGCAGTAGCCGCCGATTTGTTCAAGATCGCCAACGACATTCGTTTTCTCGGATCCGGACCACGCTCCGGTTTCGGCGAACTCATTTTGCCGGAGAACGAGCCGGGCTCGTCGATCATGCCCGGCAAGGTCAATCCGACGCAATGCGAGGCGCTGACCATGGTCTGCTGCCGGGTGTTCGGCAACGAGACGACAATCGCCGTTGCTGCGAGTCAGGGGCAGTTCGAACTCAACGTCTTCAAGCCGGTCATCGCCTACGCCATGCTGCAATCGGTCAGGCTGTTGGCCGATGCCGCCGTCTCATTCACCGATCACTGCGTCAGCGGCATTCGCGCCAACGAGCCGCGCATCAATGCACTGATGGAGCAATCGCTCATGCTGGTGACCGCGCTGACGCCGCGCATTGGCTACGACAACGCCGCGAAAATCGCGAAAACGGCGCTCGCCAACGGCACCACGTTGCGCGAGGAGGCGATCAATCTCGGTTTCGTTTCCGGCAAGGAATTCGACCGCCTGGTGCGGCCGAAGCGCATGACCCGGCCCGATCCTTGAAACCGGCCCCTCATAAGTCGCGAACAATTTGAAGCGCCCCGAAGCAGACGAAGCTGGCGCGTGGCCTCCCTTATCGTCGAAAGCGATCTATTAGAGATATCCGCCGCCTTTTATTTTCCGTCTTAAAGCTCGGTTCTGCCAACGTCCGCTAATATCGAGGCCAGCTTGAAAGGATAGATGATGGCGGCGGGACAAAGAGTAAGGGACCAGATCGGCACACTGATGATATCGTCAGTCGTGGCTCTCGGCGTGAGTGTCATAAGCTCAGCTGTAAAGGCGGAAGATGATGCTTCGCGGTTCACCTACACGCGGCTGTATTGCACTCCGGACAATCAGTCGCACTTTACAGATGTGACGACTGAACTTGCGAAGGAAAATTTCGCGCCTCCTGCCTCTCCGGTCGCCATCGGCGGCAACAAGCCCGCGTCAAAGGCGTTCATAGGAGGATTTGCGGCACACTGGGGCGCTGGTGACTTGCAGACTCATCTCACCCACCCTACCCCCGCCGTTCAGCGATTCACGGTGCTCCGGGGCGTATTCTCGATCACTGCGACTGACGGCGAAACAAGAGTGTTACATCCCGGTGACTTGGTCCTGCTGGAAGACGTCACACCGTGCAGAGGACACATTACCGTCGTGGGCGACCAACCCGGCTTCCTGCTGTTCGCTCGCTGATTATCGGATTTACGAGGGCACGCCCCTAGTGTGGCGGCTCAGAAGTCCGCATCATTTTTGTCGCCCACTCATCGTGCGGACTTCTGAACCAAAGCCACACTGGATCAATACGTCGCTAGTGTCCCTTTGATTGCGAAGTTCGCAAACTGGGGCGCCGCATAATCATGCGAACTTCGGAATCGGGACGCTAGTAAAGCCCGTTGACGTAACCTTCCTCGACGACGGCGTCGGCCTGCTCGACTGTGATCGCTTTCGGCTTCGTCTGCTCGACAATCATGCGCCCAAGCGACGGGAAATTCTTCTTCTCGATCCGATAATCGTCGTGCCAAAGACGCGATCGCTTCAACGCCTTGCCGCAATGGAGGAATGCTTCGCGCACAGTCACCAGAATGATCATGCGCGGCTCACAGCCGTTGACCGCACCGGCGGCAAGAAGTTCGGGATCGCGGGTCAGCCGCGCCGTACCGTTGATGCGCAGCGTCTCGTCAATACCCGGAATGAAGAACAGCAAGCCCACGTCGGCATCGGCCACGATGTTCGACATGGTGTCGAGCCGGTTGTTACCCGGGCGATCCGGGATGGCGATTGTGTTGTCGTCGAGCACGCGGGCAAAGCCAGGCGCGTCGCCGCGGGGGCTGACGTCGGTGCCGCGCCCTGGGCGCGTCGAGGCGATTACCGCAAACGGCGAGTGAGCGAGGAAGTTGCGGCAGTGGTCGTCGAGCCGATCAAGCTGCTTGAGTAACGCCAGCTCCATCGGTTCCTGGTAAAGGCCGCGCAATTGCACTTCGCTGTCGACCGTCGTGGTTACTCGCTCGTCCATGTGATTTTCTCCGCGTATCGGAATGGCCGCATATTACGCTTCGCTCAGTGTTTTTGCTAATCCCCGAGGCATCGTCTGCCCATCGCTTCCAAGCAGTGGGACGAAGCTCCGTCAGCCGCAATGGCTTGCGAATTCTGCGCGCTCAGCCGACATTCCGGCCTCGGCGCACGCTAACACGGCAAGAGTTGAGGAGAATCATGGCGGGACGTCTGCAAGACAAAGTTTGCATCATCACCGGCACCGGAAGCGGCATGGGCCGCGCCGCGGCGCTACTCTTCTGCAAGGAAGGCACCAAGGTCGTGGGCTGCGATATCAACCCGGATAACGCCGAGGCGACGCTGTGCGAGGCGAAGAAAGCCGGCGGACAAATGGTGTCGCTGCAACCGGCCGATCTGACCAAGCAAGATCGCTGCGACGCCCTCGTCGACCTCGCGCTCAAGACCTATGGCGGCATCGACGTCGTCCATAACAATGCGGCGACCGCTTATTTCGGCTGGATGGACAAGTTCACCTACGATGAATTCGCCCGCACCATCGAAGAAGAACTCTTGATCGTGTTCCGCTTCTGCAAGACGGTGTGGCCGCATCTGATCGCCCGCGGCGGCGGCTCGATCATCAACGTCGCCTCAACCTCGGCGAAAGTCGCCTACAAGGCGTTGCCGGGCATCGCCCACACCGCCGCCAAGGGCGGCGTGCTGGCCATGACCAGGCAGCTGGCAATGGAAGGCGGCAAGCATAACATCCGCGCCAACACCATTTCACCGGGCCTGATCGAAACCGGCGCCACGCGCGAACTGTTGAAAGAGCCAAGCTTCATCAACCCGATGATGGAGAAGCTGATGCTTGGCCGGGTCGGCAAGCCGGAAGAAGTCGCGCCCGCCGCCGTCTATCTCGCGTCCGATGAAAGCTCATTCGTCACCGGCGCCGACATCCCCGTCGATGGCGGCACCACGGCGTGGTAGCAAACCAAACACATCAATCAGCGTGAACAGCGAAGGGAGATAACAATGCCCGGCACTTTGGCCCAAGGCGCCTATCAACTCGGCATCGTCGTGCCCGACATTCATAAGGCGATGGCTTTTTTCAAGGACAAGATCGGCGTGCCGGAGTTTCTGTTTATCGAAAAGCCGGAGCTGCAAGACGAGACCTATCTCGGCAAGCCGGCGCCGCTGCGCTTGCACCTCGCGTTCGGCTGGGCCGGCGAGATGCAGATCGAATTGATCCAGCCGATCGAAGGCGTCAGCACTTACTCGAAGTTCCTCGACCAAAATCCGCAGGGCGGCCTGCATCACTACGGCATCGAAATTCCGAACTACGCGGATGGCGTGAAGGAAATGGATGCCGCGGGCTTTCGCCTCGTGCAAGGCGGCCGTCATAACGAAACCCGGTTCGCATATTTCGATACCTCGAACGTCATCGGCGCACTGACCGAATTGGTTTATCTGCAGCCGGAGGAAAAGGCGTTCATGATGAGCCTGAAGAAAAAGTGAGCGCTGCGGCAATCGAGGATTAAATCATTCTGGCTGTCAGGCGATCGTCGGCAGTGGAACTTTTTTGCCGGCTTGACAGTTTGAAAATCGCGGTTCGCGCACCTCTCGCGGGGGCCCGGGGTGTAGCGCCTCACTTGCGGTCACCGAATGAAAGCGTGCAGGAGTTTTTCGGCAAGCTTTCTTGGCCTCACCGGCGTTCTGTTCGTGGCAGGCGCGGTGGCGGCGACCGATCCTCCGCTGCCGCGCGAGCGGCCGGAAAGCGCTCCGAAGGAGCAGTTTTGGCGGCAAAGCCCGACACGGCCCCCTCGCCGTGTCAAATGCGGCTTCGCGAACTCGCGAGCTTCAGGCCTGCCCCGCCCATCACCGGCCCCGGTGAATGCATCGGCGAGCGATGTCGTCACGCTCGATGCTGTCCTGTTGCCTGACAAAAATCGCGCGGTCCTTTCGCCACCGGCAACGCTGCGCTGCCCCATGGCGGAAGCGGTGGCGGAATGGATGATCAACGATGTTGCGCCGGCGATCGCGGCCACCGGCGCATCTTTGCGCAATATTGAGACACTGGACTCGTTCGATTGCCGCCCGCGAAACAATGTTGCTCGCGCGCCCGTAAGCGAGCATGGCCGCGCCAATGCGCTGGACGTTCGCGCGCTTGGCGTGACCAGCGGCGCAGTCCTGGAGTTGACCAGCGCGAGCACGTCAAAACCCTTGCGCGAGAGATTACGCGAGAGCGCGTGCGCCCGCTTTGACACTGTCCTCGGCAATGGGGCCGATGCCTACCACGAGTCTCACGTTCACATCGACCTGATGGAACGACACAACAATTACAAGATGTGTCAGTGGGAGGTGCTTGACCCCATCGAGACCGCTGCGCTTGCGGCAAAGAAGGCCGCGGCCGCGCGCACCGAAGCGGAAGTAGCGGAAGTCGGCACCGCCGGCGATATTCCGCTGCCGCGCCCGCGGCCAATAAGCGGCGCGCTTGAAGCGGACCTTCCCCAGCAGATCACACCTCGTATTCTCAAGGAGGAACCAATGCGAGGACCGCTTGCCCTTTCGGTCGCTGCCACCGTCGCCACATCGGCCATGACATACGCCGAAGAACAGACCGTCACGGTCGGGCCGTGGACCATTGCCGCCTCGTACAAGGGCGACAGATTCGACAATTGCTCAATGAACCGCTCGGCGCCGGAGCTTGATATTACATTCGTTCGGTCTCAGGATGGCTTGCTGCTGCTTCTTGGCTCGCCAAAATGGAAGCTGGACCCCGGCAAAGCGTATACCGTGCGCCTCGTTGCGGGGCCGCGCGCAACCGATGCGAAGGCGTTGGCCGAACCGAAAACCGTGACAATCGCGCTCGCAGACCGTGCTCTCAACGAAGGTTTGCGCATCGCCAATATTCTGGAAGTCAAAGGCGAGGGAGCGACGCTGCGGGTGCCGCTCGACGGCAGCACGGCGGCGCTCGCGCGTCTGGAAGCATGCTTCGACAAGAACAGCCGAGGCGGCGTCGACACCAATCCCTTCGTCGCGCCGAGCCGCAAACCATAACAAAGCTCACCGCGTCATGAGTGCGCGGCCGCACTATCCGTTCGTCTCGCTCGGCCTGCCGCTGGCGCTGATTACGTTGTTCAGCTTCGGACCACTGGTGGCGCTGCTGCTTGGCGGCGCAGTCGCCGGTGCGCTCGGCTGTAACATGCCGATTGCTGCCACCGCGCCGTGTCTGTTCATGGGCGCTGATTTGAGCGACGCACTGGCGATCGCAGTTTTCTTCGGCTACCTGGCCTTCTGGACGGTGCCGACGGGGACGGCCCTGCTCGGAATCTGGCTAATCGCCGCCATCATCGTCACGCTGGTCTGGTTGCTGCGCCGGCGCCGCGCGGCATAATCGGCTTCGACAGGGAGCCATTCGTCGCCGGTAGCGATCGCGTTGGCGTCGGGCGATATTGCTTATGCATGACCGCGGCAAGTTGGCCAACATTTGCGCGCCCGCACCACGCGCGTCGGCGACGGCGCTGGTTGCATTCGCCCTCCTTTCGCCCGACCACGCGTTGGCAGAAGAGAAAGAGCCGTTCGCCACGATCGAAGTGGGCGCGGCCGCCGAATGGAATTTGCCAAATGGCGGCGCTGGCTTCGGCCCGAGCGCCGCGATCGAATTCAACATCATCAAGGATTGGCTGGTTATCGAGCCGGGAGTTTCACCACTCTTCAGCCGCGGTCAAACCGAATGGGATACGGATCTGACCTTCAAAAAGCCGTTCGATCTCTCATCGACGGTGGAATTTGAACCGGGCATCGGCCCGGCCTGGCAGCACACCCTCGCGGGCGGCCGGACGACGGACAATCCCGCTGTCGAGGTTATATTCGAGTTCACGGTTCGGCCGCACGATCAGGCCTTTGGCTGGTTCGTCGAGCCGAGCTTCAGCAACTCATTCGGTCCCGGAAACCAAAAGTCGCTGGGCATGACTACCGGGCTGCTGTTTCCAATTCCGACGCGCTGAAAGCTTACGGATGGCTAGCGATTGTCGGTTCCCTTATAGATGCGCCGGTGCTTTTGGACCGGTTGGACCGGTTCAAACGGCGCATAGGCGTTACCGAAGATGGGCCGGGGACCGGGTGGGAAATAACTCCCGCCCCAACAACCGCCGCAGGCGCCGCACCCGCAGCCGCACGCACCCATAGCCAGCCGGATGCGGCGCGTTGCGCGTTGACCTTGACCCTGGCCTTCGTGGTCGATGGCGTAGAACGTCGCCAAGGTGACGTCGGAGATTTCCTCCTCACCGAGGACGAGTTTGTTGCTGCGGCTATCTGCTGCTTGCCCCAGCGCCGGATGCGCGAGCGCCGCCGACGCTCCGGCCAACAACGTCATTCCAGCAACGCCCAACGCCGGCACGGCTTTGCTGCGGGTCTTTCGCTTTGCAGATGTCTTCGGGCGCGACATTTTCTATGGGCTCCTGCGCTGGGAGACGGATAATGGGATCGTACCGGCAAACGTCACTGTGCTAAGTTGCCGCATTGGGTGTCGTTCCGCACCAAGTCATTTTCAAGTCACTTTCACGTCAGCGCGCAACTGTCCGCGGCCGGAGCGACAACACGCCGCCGAAATAACGCCGCAACCGCGACTCGGCCAACCCGCAGATGCAAGCGAAATTTGTCAAAATTAAACGTAATGTGCCAAGCCTTGCCGGCCGCGTGGACCGGCGCGAATCAGTAATCGACAGGATTCCACATGGGCGAACTGATTAAGCTGCGCAATGCCCGCAAACAGGTGAAACGCCGCAGCGCCGAGCAAAAAGCGGCGTCCAATCGATTGGCGCATGGGCGCCCAAAGGCCGAGCGTACGTTGGAACAGGTGCGAGGCGCTAAAATCGAGCGTGATCTTGATGCACACCGGATCGACACCGGAGACGCGGAATGAAATCGGTCGTCGTCAAACGCTCGATCGTGATCGCGGGGCACAAGACGAGCGTCAGCCTTGAAGCTGCTTTCTGGATCGCGCTAAAGGACATCGCCGCCAGCCGGCAGCAAACTTTGTCCGATCTCGTCGGCGCCATCGATGCCGAGCGCAAGCAAGGCAACTTGTCGTCGGCCATTCGCCTGTTCGTGCTCGATTACTATCGGGCGCCGATCGGTGGCAATGGTGAAAACAAACAGACCGGGAAAGTGGCGCTAACGCCGCAAGCGCCGGCGTCAATTCTGCGAGTGGAATAGCAAATCGAGCGGCAAATGGAGAAACGAGGGAGACGGCACTCGCGCGGTCCCCGATGTGGTGTTTGACTTATCGCTGCGCGGCCCCGTCGGGCTAGCCGTTGTGGGCGTTCCGGTGAGCGACGCCGATCCTTGATCCGCGTGGCTTGGCAGTGTTTCCACCGATGCTTCAGGCTTTAGCCGATCGAATGTTCGCGATCCGAAGACCGGCGCGGCGTCGACGCGGTTTGCGGTCTCCAGCGCTACACCTGCCGGAATAAAACGTATCGCCGGTGAGGCCGGGCGAACAGCGGAGCCAACGTCCTCGTTGCGCCGGTTGGCTTCGATGGACTCCAGCCGCCGAGTTTGCTGCTCGGTCACGCGCAACGTCAGCCACCCCATCAACACCGAAAGATCAAGCGTTCGTTCCGGCGCCGCCAGCGGGCCCCTGACGGCGATCGTTAGTTCGGGCGGAAGCTGCGTCAACGCGTTAGCCGGCGACGGTTGCGTCAGCTTGAGATTGGCGTCAACCGCTTCCTCCTTGAGATCGAGCATGCCGCTCAACGACAGCGTGGCGCCGCCCTGCGCGCGCATGGTCGCGTTGGCGATGTTGATTTGTCCACTCGCCATAGTGATGTCGGCGTCAGCCTGTGGAACGACAATGCGGCCGCCTTCCATCGCCGCATTGACCGCGGCGCGGATCTTGGCCGCGTCGAGCGGCCCGTTGTCTTCGGAGGCATGGGCGGCGGCATTGAACGCCGCCGTATCGACGCCGGCGAAACGCGCATCGCGAAGCGCGATCTTGCCGCTGCCGTGCAACGAACCAATCAGACCGATCGCGCTCAATCCCGTACCGTCGCCTTGCAGCGTGAACGTGAGCTGACCGTCGACGCCGTTCTTTTTCGATGCGAACGCGGCGTCGGCGTTGGCGCCGGTCAACGCGACACGGCCGCGCGCGCTCAACTCGTCGGCATTGCGCTGGAGCGAAAGCTCGCCGGAGAGGCGTCCGCCGGCAATGCCGCCTTCCAGATTACTCAACGTGATCCCGAGCGGCGCAAATCGCATCGTGCCCTTGAAGTCACGTAGCGCGAACGCCGGGCTGAGCGCTGCGCGATGGACGATGAAGCTTATGTCGCCCGCTTCATAGCCGAACGCACCGTGACCGAACGGGTCCGGCGACCACATACTGCCGCCAGCCGTTGGCGTTCCCGTCAACAGCGCCAAAATCGCTGCGACGTCGGCCTGATCGGCTTCGATCTCACCGCCGATACCGAGCGGATTGGCCAGTTTAAGGTCGAGACGGCCGCGCACGGCCGACCTGCCGGCCGTCATCGATAAATCCGTTACCGAGAGATCGGCGCCGGCGATGCCAACAACCGCGCTCGCTGAGAACGGAACCGTGTCGCCGGGCTGACCCGTCGTTGCAACGCGCAGCGGTCTTAAGTCGGCCGCCGTCGCTTTGACCTGCAAGCTGCCCACCGGTCCGGGTTGCGCCGTCAAATGCAGGACGCCATTGGCCGTTGCGGAAAATCCGCCGGCGCTGGCAAGGGCATTGACGCGAACGTCGCCGCCGAGCGGTCCGTTGGCGGAGAGAGTGAGCTGGCCCGGCAACTGATCGACTGCCAGCACATGGTCAAGCGCCAACAGACGTGTGAGCGCAGAGCCGTCGTCGGCGTCGAGCTTCCCGGCAACGCGGATGGTGGACGCGGCGGGATGCGCCGCCTCGCCCGTGCCCTCTGCGTTCAAAGCAAGACGCATCGCCCCGACCGACCCGCCCAGATCGAGCCTGGCGAGCGTGGCGGAATTGCCCGCGCGCTCGAAGCTGAGAACGGCGTGAGCCTTGGCCGGCGCCAGCCGATCGGCGAAAGGATGAAGCACATCCGCCGCCTTCGGCGCCACGCCACGCAGCGTATCGGTGAGGCCCGCAAGCGTTCTTGCGTCGAGGTCGAAGGTGAAGCGGCCGCGCGGTTGCGACGACCATTCCTCGACGCTGCCGCTGACATCGAGCGCGGCGCCGCCGAGATCGCCGATCGACATCCGGTCGATGCGCAAGATCCCGGAGTCGAGCTTGAGCCGGGTGCTGATCTTCTGCGCAACCACGCCTGCGAACGTGGCGCGGCCGACATCGAGCACGACCGCGATGCGGCGTGGGATTTCCAGCGCGTGATCGATCGACGCGGCCTTGGCGAACGCGGTGAGCGCGTCGACGTTGAGCGTGGCGGCGTGGAGTTCGCCGTCAAGCGTCGCCGGCTGGTCTCCCACCGCCCAGGTATAGGCGAGTCGCCCGTCGACACTTTCCTGACCGAGCGTCACCGCCAACCGCTCGAGCGCGAAA
This sequence comes from uncultured Alphaproteobacteria bacterium, assembly GCA_963753355.1. Lineage (GTDB taxonomy): Bacteria > Pseudomonadota > Alphaproteobacteria > Rhizobiales > Xanthobacteraceae > BOG-931. The sequence goes on along the minus strand of CAVWBV010000008.1, from coordinate 32,603 downwards.
CGATCGGCGGCCACGCTGACGTCGGCGCTGGCGGTGAGCGGCTCGCTCACTCCGGACGCCTGGTCGTGGCCGCCCTCGAGCCAGGCCATCAACCTTTTGACGTCGGCCGATGTCAAAGTCACCGGCCCGCGGAAGACCAGGCCTTGCTTGCCGGCGTCGAGCTGACCGCTGAGATTGACTTCGCTGCCTCCGGGTGCGCGGAATGAAACGTCGCGCACGCTCCAGCCTTTGTCGTCGACGATGACTTTGCCGGCAAGCGATTGCAGCGTAGTGCCGCCGATCGTCAACGCGTCGACGGCGACGCTCGCGGTCATTGGCAGCGGCGACTTGACCGAGCTAACCAACGCTTCCGCAAAATCCTTCAGCATGACGAAGGGCGGCCGGTGGGTAACGTCGGGCGCCGCCAGCGCCCGATCCAGATCGACTTGTCGGGACGATACACTGCCGTAAAGGCGCGGATTCGCGCCGAAAACAACTTCCGCCTTGCCCGCGAGATTGATCGGACGGTCATCGGGCCCGTATTGTAATTCCAGATTTTCGAGGGTCGCCGATGCCGGCGTTGCCGCAACCTTGCCGGTGAGCCGGACGGGATCGTTGATGACGCGCGCGCCGCTTGCGAGCGCTGCGCCCACGGGCCGCTCCAGCGTTACCGCGCCCTGAAAACTCGGCACGCCGCGATCCGTCTTGAGCATGCCGTCAATCTCAGCGGTCAACGGATGATTGGCGGGATCGATGCCAAGGCGAAGCTTGAGGCCGGAATCTCCGTCGAGCCGATTGCCAGAAATCCGGTAGCCGTAGAGTTCGTCGCCGGCTACGAACGACCCCTCCCCGCGAAACGGTCCGGGTAAGGCGCGGATATCGCCTTGGAAGAAGACCTTGCGCAGGACGAGGCGCGACCCGGACGCAGCGTCGCCGAGCGCGACGCGGCCGTCTTCAATCTCGAACCGGGATATGGAGACTAAATCCGGATGTGCCGCGGAAGATGCCGCCGGCCAATCGAGCGCGCCGGCACGGTTGAGCCCGAGAGCGATTTGCGGCGCAACCAGCCGGAGCGACGTAGCCTGCAATTCGCCGCGGATCAGCGGGCCGAGCCCGACTTCGACCTCGACGGTTTGCGCGCGCAGCCACGGCTGCCGGTCGGTGCCGGCATCGACGTCGCGCAGTATAATGTGCGGAGCCGGCAGAATACGCATTCCGATTGGGCCGCGCACATGTACGGGGAAGCCGGCAAGCTCGCTTGCCTCCTGCTCGAAGGTCGAGCGGTAGCGGTTCCAATCGACCACCAGCGGGGCGACGAGCGCGGAGACGAGCGCCACGATAATCAAGATGGCTATTCCGAGCAGCGTCGTCTGCACGGGGTCTTTCCCCTCCAAGCGCTCACGTGATGACTAAGGCGATCCGCCGCACTCTTAGAGCAAGCTTTTGCGGAATGCACGCCGACGCGTGGCAACTTGACGGCAGTAGCGGGCGATTCTGTGTCGCAAAGCAGCGGTCGGCCCCAAAACTGCGTGGCTGTATTGCCCACGACCAAAGCCGGAGTTCCGCCAACCCTACGAAAGACCAGGCGCCCATCAGTTTCGACGCCGCGCTCTCTACTCCGCTTCCCGCTCGCGCCAAGTGGCGGCTATCATGGGCCCCTGAAGCACCCGAGCGGAGACTGATTTTGGACACCACGGCAAGCACTTCGGCGGACCGGTCCGGCCAATCGGGTTCCGCTGTCGACGCAATCATGCGCCCCCGCAGCGTCGCGATTGTCGGCGTCTCGACCAAAGCCGGGTCAGCGGGCCGGGTCGTCCTTGAACTTTTGCACAACAACAAGTTCGGAGGCCCCATTCACGTTGTTGGCCGTAGCACGGCAGATATCGAGGGCCATAAGGTTCTCACCAGCATCGACGAGATTCCGGAGAACGTCCATCTCGCTGTGCTCACGCTGCCGGCGGCCTCGGTCCGCGAAGCGGTCGAAGGCTGCGTGCGCCGCAAGGTGAAGGCCGCGGTGATCTTTGCTTCCGGTTTTGCCGAAGTTGGTAGTGACGGCAACAGCGAGCAGGACCGCATCGGCGCCATTGCGCGAGCGAGCGGGCTCGCTTTGGTGGGGCCGAACTGTCTCGGACTCATGAACTTTGTCGACGGCTTTGCCGCGGTGTTTTTCTCGCCGGCGCCCATAAGACGCCTGCCGGAAGGTACGCGCGGCGCCGTGGCCATTGTTGCGCAGAGCGGCGGTCTTGGTAACCATCTGGAAGCCGGATTAGAAGCGCGTGGGGTGCCGGTATCGTGCTGGATCTCCACCGGCAACGAAGCCGGCTTGGGCCTCGCCGACTTCATTCAATATCTGCTCGACGACCCGGTGACACAGGTCATTACGCTCTACGCGGAGGATATCAGGCGGCCGCAGGAATTCATTGACATTGCCGGCGAAGCCATGCGGCGCGGCAAACCGATCGTGATGCTGCATCCCGGCCGCGGGGCAAAGGCCAAGGAAGCGGCGCGCTCGCACACCGGCGCCCTAACCGGAGATCACGCCGCCATGCGGACGCTCGTCGAACATGCCGGCGTCGTCGTCGTCGACAATCTCGACGAACTGATGGATGTCAGCGAAATTCTCGCGCGCTTTCCTAAACCGTCGAAGGGCGATCTCGGCATTCTCACCTTTTCGGGGGCTTTCTGCGGCATCGCCTACGATTTCTGCGAGGACATCGGCGTGCATCTGCCGCCGCTGTCACGGGAAACGCTGGATCAACTCACGCCGATCCTACCCACGTTCCTGCCGCCAAAGAATCCGCTCGATCTGGGCACGCAGACGATCCAGCAGCCGGACCTGCTACAGACTTGCGCGGAAGCGCTGTTGCGCGATCCCGCCATCGGCGGTCTCCTCATTTCCATACCGGCCACCAGCCCACGCCATTCGGTGATCTATGTCGAAGGCATCGCGGCCGCCAGCAAGACCGGCACCAAGCCGGTGGCGCTGGCGATCCTCGGCGATGGATCGCCGCTGTCGCCCGACTTCATGGCGGTGGTGCGGAAAAACAACCTCGTGCTGTCGCGCTCGTCGGACCGCACCATGCGCGCAATGGGCAAAGTTATCGGCTACGGAAACCGCAATTCTGCGTTGGCGGCGCGCAAAGCCGCGCCTGCTGCGCCGATTGCAATTCCACAACTCGGAGCAGGCACGCAGCCGGAATGGCTGGGCAAGAAAGTGCTTACCGCACTCGGCATCACCACTCCGGCGGGCGAACTTGCGCGCACGGTGGAAGCGGCCGTCACCATCGCCGACCGCATCGGCTATCCGGTCGCGATGAAGGCGCAGGCGGCAAAGCTCGCACACAAGACCGAGGCTGGCGGTGTTATGCTCGGCGTGGCCAACGCGCAGGACGTTCGCAGCGCGTGGAAAACGCTTCACGATAACGTCGAGCGTGCGCAGCCCGGGCTGAAGCTTGATGGCGTGTTGGTTGAAGTGATGTCGCCGCGCGGACTGGAACTCGTCATCGGCGCGCGACGCGATCCGCGTTGGGGGCCGGTCGTCATGGTCGGGCTCGGAGGCATCTGGGTCGAAGCGCTCGGCGACGTGCGGTTGATGCCTCCGGACCTCAGCGAAGCCGAGATTATCGGCGAACTGCGCGAGCTCAAGACCGCGAATCTGCTCGAGGGTTTCCGCGGCTCGCCGCCGGTGGACGTCAATGCGGTAGCGGCTGCTGCCGCTGCGATCGGGCGGCTCATGCGCGCCCGCCCAGACATCACCGAGGTCGACATCAATCCGCTGATGGTGCACGCCGCGGGCCGCGGCGCGACCGCGCTTGATGCGCTCATCATCACCGCCGGCGCGGACCCGGGCGGCCCTTGAGAGCCGCCTGCTGCGCCCGTCGAGACCGGGCGAGATTTCATTTCAAGCATTGCACAGGAGACCGACCCATGTCCTCGTCTCTCATCACCTATGAACGCGACGGCGCCGTTGCGGTCATCGGCCTGAACCGGCCGGACAAGCGTAACGCCATCAACGACGACGTGGTGATGGCATTGCGCGACGCGGTGGTGCGAGCCGGCGATGAGGCCGACGCCGGGGTTATCTTCGGCCACGGCGTGAACTTCTCCGCTGGCCTCGACCTGGCGCAACTGCTGAAAAACATGGAGTCACCGCTGCCGCGCAAAAAACGCGACCATGCCTGGCATACGGTGTTCGACATCATCGCCCGCGGTCCGATTCCGTTTGTCGCGGCGCTGCACGGCGCCGTCGTCGGCGGCGGCCTCGAACTTGCCGCGGCCGCCCACATCCGCGTTGCCGACCGCACCGCTTTTTTCGGTCTGCCGGAAGGCCAGCGCGGCATTTTTGTCGGCGGCGGCGGTTCGGTGCGCGTGCAGCGCATTGTCGGCTATTCCGTCATGGCCGACATGATGCTCACCGGCCGCATCCTGTCGGTCGATGAGGCGGAAAGGGTCAACATCGTGCGCTATGTGGTCGAAGAGGGGCAGGCTCTGGCCAAGGCGAAAGAGCTTGCCGCGCGCATCGCGCAGAATACGCCGTTGACCAACTGGCAAATCACCAACGTGCTGCCGCGCATCAACGACCTGTCGCACGATGACGGCCTGTTCATGGAATATATAAATACGTCCATGCAACGGCCACCGGAATTGATGCAGCGCCTGCGCGATTTCATCGAAAAGCGCGCGACGCCGCTCCAGGCGCCTGACAAGAAAACGCAATGAGGCGGCGCGTTACAGGCTGAAAATTTTCCCCGGATTCATGATGTCGAGCGGATCGAGCGCCCGCTTGATGGCGCGCATCGCGTCCAAAGCCGGCGCCCCGTGCTCTGCCGCGAGATACTTCATTTTGCCCTGGCCGACGCCGTGTTCGCCGGTGCAAGTGCCGCCCATCCGCAGCGCCCGCTCGACCAGGCGCTCAAGGAATTCTTCGACGCGCGCGACCTCGGCTTCGTCGCCGGTATCGACTAATAGCCCGACGTGGAAGTTGCCGTCGCCGACATGGCCGACAATCGGCGCCAGCAGATGGTGTTCGGCGATGTCGCGCTGGGTCTCGGTCACGCATTCGGCGAGCCGCGAGATCGGCACGCAGACGTCGCTCGCGAGCGAACGCGCGCCGGGGTGGAGCGCGCATTGCGCCCAATATGCGTCATGCCGCGCCTGCCACAGCCGCGAGCGGTCTTCGGCTTTGGTGGCCCAGTCGAACGGCCCGCCACCGAGCTCCTGCGCGATCTCGCCGAAGCGCTGCGATTGCTCGGCGGCGGCCGCCTCGCTGCCGTGAAATTCGACGAACAGCATCGGCGTCTCCGGCAGGCCGAGCTTCGAATAGAGATTGCACGCGCGCACCTGCACGGCGTCGAGCAGCTCGATCCGCGCCACGGGGATGCCGCTCTGGATCGCCAGGATGGTGGCGTTGCAGGCGGCTTCGACAGATGGAAACGGACAGGTGCCGGCGGCAATGGTTTCCGGAATGCCGGCGAGCCGCAGCGTCAGTTCGGTGATGATACCGAGCGTGCCTTCGGAGCCGACAATCAGCCGCGTGAGGTCGTAGCCGGAGGATGACTTTTTCGCTCTCGTCGCCGTGGTCATGACTTCGCCGCTCGCCAGCACGACTTTGAGCGCGAGCACGTTGTCCTTCATGGTGCCGTAGCGCACCGCGTTGGTGCCAGAGGCGCGCGTCGCCGCCATGCCGCCGAGCGATGCGTCGGCGCCGGGATCGATCGGGAAGAACACGCCCTGATCGCGTAAGTGCTCATTGAGCTGCTTTCGCGTGATCCCGGGTTGGACAACACAATCGAGATCCTCGGCGTGAACCGCAATGACGCCATTCATGTCGCGGAAATCGAGGCAGATGCCGCCGCGCGGCGCGTTGACCTGACCTTCGAGCGAGGTGCCGGTACCAAAGCCGATCACCGGCACGCGCTCGCTCGCGCACAGGCGCACGATCTCCTGCACATCTTCGGTGCTCTGCGGAAACACCACCGCATCCGGCGGCTGATTGGGAATCCAGGTGAGCGTGTTGCCGTGCTGCTCGCGCACCGCCTGCGAGGTGACGAGCCGGTTGCCGACTTTCGCCGCGAGCGCGGCAATGACGCGATCGACCGCCCGCCCGTCGCGCTTGAGGCCCTCCCAAGCTTCAGTGATGACCATGTATTGACCTTACTTTGCACCAAGGTGGCGGCCACGGCCAAAGTGGTCAAGTGGGCTGGTGGAGCAGATGAGGGCGCGCCCGAGACGGGATGCGAATGTTAGAATTCGGACCACTAGCCGCCACGCTTTCCCTCGGCCGGGGATTCGGCCACATTGCGCGCCCGGACCGTTAGCGGCCACACCTATGCTCGACCGCCAAAATACTGAGCCTGTGCCCGAACCCGCCTTCTTCGCGCCCTTTGTCTCGTCGGTGATGCGTGTGGAACCGGCGTGGATCGATTACAACGGCCATCTCAACATGGCTTATTACAATGTGCTGTTCGACCGCTGCGTCGACGAGGCCTACGAGCTCATCGGCTGCGGGCTCGTCTATCTGGAACAAACCCGCCATTCCACTTTCACGGCCGAGGTGCATGTCAGGTATCTGCGCGAGCTTCATGAAGGCGATCCGGTGCGCGCGACTTTTCAGCTCCTCGACTACGACGCAAAGCGCATCCATTATTTCCAGGAGCTGCGCCACGCCGAGGAAGGCTGGCTGTCGGCAACCTCCGAGAACATGACGCTGCACGTCGACATGACCGCAAAGAAGACCGCGCCGTTTCCCGATTTCATTGTCGCACAGCTTGCGCGCATGAAGGCCGCGCACGCCCATTTGCCGGTTCCCGACGGCGCCGGGCGGCGAATTGCGATGCCGGGGAAGTAATAGGTCGTCATTGCCGGGCAAAAGGCGCCAACGGGCCCGGCCTGAAATGGCCGGCCCGATGACGCGCTCCGCGCCGTCTCCACGCCGAGTGATTCGCCATCCATGCGGCAGCGCCGAACGATCGACCGGTCAGCATGGACCACCGGGTCATAGGCGAGCGAAGCGACGCCGTTCTTTGAACGGCTATGCCCGGCGGTGACGAAGACCGAAATACCCGCCGCGCCTCGCAAAAGCCTCTCGCAAGTGCCATCTTCAGCCGCGTGTCCCGATTCCGAAGTTCGCCACCGCGAGCGGCTTGCCTTTTTGCGAACTTCGGAATCAAAGGGACACTTGCCAACTGTATGAGTCTAGTGTGGTTTTTGGATTTGAAGTTCCTATGTGGGTTTGCCGCCCGGTACTAGGAACTTCAAATCCAGCACACTAGTGAGAATCACGGAAAATCCGCCCCTTGGCTGACCCCTTGCGAGAGAGCTTCGATCCGCGCGACCCGCCGCTGCCCGTGCCCGGCGGTATCGCCGCGCGTGCGCGGCCCGGCGGAACGCGCGCCGACCTATCTCGCCGGCTTGAACCCGGAGCAGCGGCTTGCCGTCGAAACGCTCGACGGGCCGGTGTTGGTGCTGGCCGGTGCCGGCACCGGCAAGACCCGCGTGCTCACGGTGCGCATCGCCCACATTCTCGCCACCGGGCGCGCGCGACCGAGCGAAATCCTCGCGGTCACCTTTACCAATAAGGCGGCGCGCGAGATGAAAGCCCGCGTCAGCGAGATCGTCGGCCACGTCGTCGAAGGCATGCCGTGGCTTGGCACCTTCCATTCCATTGGCGTGAAAATCCTGCGGCGGCACGCCGAGCTGGTCGGCCTGAAAAACGATTTCACCATTCTCGATGTCGACGATCAGGTGCGGCTGTTGAAACAGCTGCTCGCGGCCGAGAATATCGACGAGAAACGCTGGCCCGCCCGCGTGCTCGCGTCGCTGATCGATGGCTGGAAGAATCGCGGGCTCATCCCCGAGCAGGTGCCGCCAGGCGAGGCCGGCGTGTTCGCCAACGGCAAGGGACTGAAACTCTACAAGGCGTTTCAGGAGCGGCTGAAAATCCTCAACGCCACCGATTTCGGCGATCTTCTGCTGGAAAACATCCGGCTGTTCCGCGAGCACCCTGAAGTGCTGCGGCAATATCAGGCGCGCTTCAAATTCATTCTGGTCGACGAATATCAGGACACCAACGTCGCCCAATACCTCTGGCTGCGCCTGCTGGCGCAGCGGACGAGCCAAGCGACGAGCAACGTGATCGTTCACCCTCCCCTGGAGGGGGAGGGTCGGAACGCCGAAGGCGGTCCGGGGTGGGGTGATGCCCGCGGAGCCTCGCCCGCCGAACCGCCGTCACCCCCTCCCGGCTCGCTGGCGCGAGCCGACCTCCCCCCTCCAGGGGGAGGTGTCCAGACAGGCACCCCGCCGACACCGAAGAACATCTGCTGCGTCGGCGACGACGACCAGTCGATCTACGGCTGGCGCGGGGCCGAGGTCGACAACATCCTGCGCTTCGAGCACGACTTTCCCGGCGCCACGGTGATCCGGCTGGAACGAAATTATCGATCCACCGGCCACATCCTTGCTGCCGCAGCGCATATCATCGCCTACAACGAAGGCCGCCTCGGCAAGACACTGCGCACCGACGACGAATTGGGCGAGAAGGTCGGCGTCACCGGGGCTTGGGATTCCGAAGAGGAAGCGCGCGCCGTCGGCGAAGAGATCGAGCAATTGCAGCGCGGCGGCCACGCGCTCAACCAGATCGCTATTCTGGTGCGCGCCTCGTTTCAGATGCGCGAATTCGAGGACCGTTTCGTCACGCTCGGCCTGCCCTACCGCGTGATCGGCGGCCCGCGCTTCTACGAGCGCGCCGAAATCCGCGATGCGCTCGCCTATCTGCGTGTCATCAATTCGCCGGCCGACGACCTCGCCTTCGAGCGCATTGTCAACGTGCCGAAGCGGGGCCTCGGCGACGCCACCGTGCAGCTTTTGCACGATCACGCCCGCAAGCGCCGCGTGCCGCTGACCGAAGCGGCGCGCGCCATGATCGCGACCGACGAATTAAAGCCGAAACCGCGCGGCGCGCTGCGCGGCCTGCTTGACTCGATCGACCGTTGGCGCGCGCAGCGCGACACGCTCACCCATACCGAGCTTGCCGAAACCGTTCTCGACGAGAGCGGCTACACCGAGATGTGGCAGAAGGACCGCTCCGCCGACGCCGCCGGCCGGCTGGAGAACCTGAAAGAGCTGATCCGTTCCATGGAGGAGTTCGAGAACCTGCAAGGTTTTCTCGAGCACATCTCGCTGGTGATGGACAACGAGAAGGCCGCCGCCGAGGACGCCGTCAGCATCATGACGCTGCATTCGGCCAAGGGCCTTGAGTTCGAAACCGTGTTCCTGCCCGGCTGGGAGGAAGGCGTGTTTCCCAACCAGCGCACGCTCGACGAGACCGGCCGCGCCGGCCTGGAAGAAGAGCGCCGCCTCGCCCACGTCGGCATCACCCGCGCGCGGCGGCGAGCGAAGATTTATTTCGCCACCAACCGGCGCATGCACGGGCTGTGGCAGACCAACATTCCCTCGCGCTTTCTCGACGAGCTGCCGGAAGACAATGTCGAGGTCACCGAATCCCAAGGCGGATTCGGCGGCTATGGCGGCTACGGCGCCTCGCGCTTCGACGCCACGACCTCGTTCGGCTCGAATTACTCGACGCCCGGCTGGCAGCGCGCGCAGCAAAAACGCAATCGCGGCGGGGGCAGCGGCTTCGACGACGACGGCGACACTGATTATGAGCCCGACGACGCTGGCCACAGCGGCGCCCCTGGCAATGATGAATCCCCTCCCCCCTTGAGGGGGAGGGTTAGGGAGGGGGGTGCTTTTTCAGGGAACGCCACTCGCCGCCTTCCCCTCACCATCGAAGGCGAACTTGTTGCCAAATCGACCGGCACGGTCTCGGCCTTCTCGGCCGGGGACCGCGTGTTTCACCAGAAATTCGGCAACGGCAACGTCGTCGCCGTCGACGGCAACAAGCTGACGATTGCCTTCGACAAAGCCGGCGAAAAGCGCGTGGTGGATAGTTTCGTGGAGCGGGTTTGAGTTCTTCGCCGCCGGCTTCGAAAACGATCACCCTCTACATCGACGCCGACGCCTGCCCGGTGAAGCAGGAGATTTATCGCGTCGCCGAGCGGCACGCGCTCAAGGGCGTCGCGCTCAAAGTCTTGGTGGTCAGCAATAGCCCCATCGCGATTCCTCGCGATGGGATTTTCGGCGGGCCGCCGGACGCAAAACCGGGGGCCACTTTTGCTGGCGGCCCGTTGATCGAGCGCGTCGTCGTCGGCGCCGGCATGGATGAAGCCGACAACTGGATCGCGGAGCGCGCCAGCGCGGGCGATATCGTGATCACGGCCGACGTGCCGCTGGCGAGCCGCTGCGTCAAATCAGGCGCGGAAGTGCTGGCGCCGAACGGCCGTCCCTTCACCAAAGACTCGATCGGCATGACGCTGGCGACGCGAAACTTGATGGATTCGCTGCGCTCAGCCGGCGCGGTCACCGGCGGGCCAAAACCGTTCGCGCCGCGCGACCGCTCGGCGTTCCTCGCCGCGCTCGATCAGGCCATCGTGCGGCTGACGCGCGGCGGGTTTGGTCACCTAAGCGGCGCACTTTAAACCGTCATGGCCGGACTTGTTCCGGCCATCCACGTCTTTGTCCAGGGGAGTTTTAAGACGTGGATGCCCGCAACAAGTGCGGGCATGACGCGGTGAAGATGAACACCACCACCACGGTCATCCCGGATTTCGCTGGCGCTCAATCCGGGCTACGGGCTTGACTACGCTGCAATAGCTCCGCGCGTCATCGAGACCGCCTCATCATTGCGGGGGCACCAGCGGACTGTTTGCCGGCGGCGCCAGCGGGTTATTCGCCGCCGGCGGCGGGCTACTCACTGGCGCGGGCGGCTTACCCACCGGCGAAGGTGAGCTGCGCACCGGCGCAGGCGGGCTATTTGCCGGCGCGGGCGCGCGGAATGGATCGGTTGCCGGTTTGGTTGCAGGGTTGGAGAACGGATCGGAAGATGTTGCCGGCGGCCCGGCCGCTGCGTCGGCTTTGTGCTGACACTCAAGCAGAGACTGCATTGCCGCGCGGCTTCCGGTGAGCGGCATCGACGACACAAATCTTCCGGCGTAATAGACGTTTACTTTTTGCCGCCAGGCGAAATCACGCAAAAAGTTCGGGTTTTTGAACGAAATCTCGAGAAACGTCAGGTCGCCCAGTTTTTTCGCAACGAATGTACCGCGCCACGGCGCGTCGCCGGGAAAATCGAAAGATAAATCATATTCCTTCCCTGCCTCGAGCGAGTGCCAGGCGGGATTGGCAACCATCAGATAGCCGTTCCTTTGCACATTGTTGAATCCGATCCGCAGGATCTCGCCAAGGGTGTAGGACGCGAGCATGAAGCAGCCGCCCACAGAGGCGTCATATCTGATGTGCCAATGGCCGCTGGTGCCCCATTCAACGCTGTCGGCTGCGAAAGCGGGCATCACCGCCAGTCCGAGAAAGCAAAGCGCGGCGGAAACGCGTTTCATGCTGCCCTCCAAGTGCCGCGCCGAGGATGTTCGATCGTAAAAACGGAAGCAAGCGCAGCCCGGATTGAGCCGTGATGGCCGGACATAGGCCGCCGAAGACGGGCGTGTACGCCCTTGCGCCCGGCCATCCACGTCTGCTTTGTCAACACGAAAGACGTGGATGTCCGCAACAAGTGCGGGCATGACACACTCGGAGGCGTATATGGGCACACTCAGCGGCAAGGTTGCCATTGTCACCGGCGGGTCGAGCGGCATCGGCGAGCGGATCGCCGAGCTGTTCGTCGAGGAAGGCGCCAGCGTCGTGGTCGCGGCGCGCCGGCAGCAGGAAGGCGACAAGCTCGCCAAGCGGCTCGGCCTCCGCTTTATCCGCACCGACGTGTCGAACGAGGCGGACGTCAAGTCGATGATCGATGACGCGGTGAAATCGTTCGGCCGGATCGATTGCCTGGTCAACAACGCCGCCATTCCCTCGCCCATGGTGAGCATCACCGAGATCGACGCCGCGACCATCGATCAGCTCCTGGCGGTCAATGTCCGCGGCGTGCTCCTTGGCATCAAACACGTCGCGCCGGTGATGTTGGCCCAAAAATCCGGCAGCATCATCAATGTCGGCAGCATCGCCGGCCTGCGCGGCGGGGTCTCGGGGCACATTTACTCATCCACCAAAGGCGCGGTGCATGCGCTGTCGCGCTCGGCGGCCGCCGAACTCGGCGAAAAAGGCATCCGGGTCAACGCGCTTATCCCCGGCGGAATCGTCACCGGCATTTTCGCCAAGAATGCCGGCATCGAAGGCTCGAAGGCCGACAAAGTAACGGATCTCCTTAAAGTCAGCTTCGCCACGCTGCAGCCGATCCCGCGCGCCGGGTTGCCGGAGGACATCGCGCGCGCGGCGGTGTTTCTTGCGAGCGACGCGTCGAGCTTCGTCAACGGCCAGGAAATCGTGGTCGATGGCGGCATGGGTTCCGTGACGCGCGGGTGGACGGTGAGCGCCACCGGCCGCGCGGAAATGAACCGGCGGCTGAAGGAAGCGGCCGCGGCGCTGTAGGAATTCCCGTTGTCTCTTTCGTCATTGCCGGGCTTGACCCGGCAATCCATGAGGCAGAGACGTTGGTGATACCGGCGGTCGGGTTTCGATTACCGCACTCAGTATGGACACCGGGTCGAGCCCGGTGGTGATTAGCGGAACTCATCGTCTTGATGATTTCTTATTCGCAATAGACGATCGGTCTCATCCACTCGACCGAGTTATGAAGTTCCATCCGCCAGAAACATCAGGGAGAGACGCCAATGGCCCAACTCGTCGTCATGTACAAAACACCGAAAGATGCCGCCGCGTTCGACAAGCATTATGCCGAGAAGCACATTCCGATGGCCAAAAAGATTCCGGGCTTGCGAAAATACGAGGTGAGCAAAGGTCCGGTCGCCACGCCCGCCGGTCCTTCGGCCTATCACCTCATCGCGACGCTCACCTTTGACGACCTCGGCGCCATTCAAAAAGCGTTCGGCAGCGCCGAGGGGCAAGCCGCCGCGGCTGACGTGCCGACCTTCGCCACCGGCGGCGCCGAGATGTTCATTTTCGACACCAAGCCGGCTTGAGGCTGGGTTCGTCCAATCAGGCGATCTTCCGGTATCCGTACAGCCAAGCCGCAATACACGTCCCCAGCATGCCGAGGACAAAGCCTGCGGAGAAAACATTCAGGCCGTGCAGCCGGAGCATTCCCGCCTGCCATGCGATGCCATTGAGCGCAGCGAGAACGATCACGACGCCGATTGCGTAGGCAGTGAGCGTGCGCATGTGACAACCCGTCTTTCGTGTCGCCCTTTCCGGGCCGTTCGATCATGGACGCATGTTGAAACTGCGGCGCACCGACGCCGCACGAGTGATCTCATCCCGGGGATCGGCGCTTAACCCCGGGCTTTTGGGGATGCGGGCGGATTTGCCATAGATGTACGCGCCGTCTTTGGCTACGTTACGCCACCGACCGGCTGGAGGGCTTATGCGCAAGATTGCCGCCATAGTGCTGTTGATCGCAGCCTGTTCCGCACCGAATGTGGTCAACGCCGACGGAATGGAAGTAAGGCACCGGGCCCATTACGGGCATGGCTGCGGCTTTGGCGGACGCTTCTACAGGGATGGCGAATTCTGCACGCTCGAATGCCGGTTCGCTTCATGCATTACCCAAACGTGTCACCGCGGACGTTGGGTGATCCCGCCGGCCACCTGCCCGGCCGGCTGGGGTTGCTCGCAGTTTTGCTGAGGCCGCGGCGGCTTTAGAGTGCCGCCCCCGCGCCAGGGTAACCGGCGGGGCGGAGTTGAGGCAGCGAGGAACCGGGCCGTCGCCTCGCCGCTTAATCAGGAAGTTTATCTCCGCGGACCCACGCCATGATTCGCAAACTGCCTTCCGGAAAATACCGGCTTTATTCGCGCAAGACCGATCCAAAGACCGGCAAGCGCCGCAATCTCGGGACCTTCACAAGCCGCGCCGCCGCGGAGAAGCACGAACGCGCGGTGCAGTATTTCAAGCGGCATTGAACCGCCCGTTCCGGCCATATTTCATTCAACCTTTCGCCCATCTGGTAAAGCATCGTTGCCGCTGCGAATGGCGGCGCCTTGATTGAACCAATTGCACGCGCGAGACTTCTTCAGTCAGGGCGATGCTGCAACTGCGAAGTCGGGGTATTGGTCCATGCGTTTGGTTCACGTGCTTGCCGCCGCGTCCGGATTGGCGCTGGCGGCCTGTCTTGCCGGGCCGGCCAGCGCCGCAATTACGGTGAATATCGACAAGAATTCGCAGACCATGACGGTCGCGGTCGATGGCGCGCAGCGCTACGTCTGGCCGGTCTCGACCGGCCGCCCGGGCTACGACACGCCTAACGGGACGTTTAAGCCGAACCGCATGGATGCCGACCATTTGTCCCAGGAATGGGACAATGCGCCGATGCCGCACTCCATCTTCTTCGACATGAACGGCCACGCCATTCACGGCTTTTTCGACGTCAAGCATCTCGGCAGCCCGGTGTCGCATGGCTGCGTGCGGCTATCGCCGGACCACGCCGCGACGCTGTTCAAGCTCGTCAGCACCGAAGGCATGAAGGAGACGACGGTCGTCGTTGCTGGCCGGACGCCGGCCGGACGCATGCCGGAAGTGGCGCGGCGACAAGTCTCCCCGGAACGCGCTCCGGAAGACGCGAGCGGCCAACCGATGCAGATCGCGCCCGGATACCCGCAGCAGGGGCCGCAAGGTTACGCGTGGGGCCGGCAGCGCGGCTACGCGCCGCAGCAAGGCTACGCGGAAGCGCAAGTGCCGCCCGGCTACCCGCCGCCTCCGTCATATGACCAGCAAAGCTATTATCGGCAGGCGCAGCCTTATGACGCGCGGCAGGGTTACTACCGGCAGCCGGTTCAGCCGCCGCCACCGCAGCAGGGATTTTTCCTGTTTCAGGGCAACTGAGTTTTTCTAAGCCGCGGCGCGATGCATGGACGCGCCGTCGACCGCGCCCGTGATCGCCTTGACCGATTTTTCGATCGCGATCCACAGCCGCGCCATTTCGTTCGCAGCAAGCGAATCGGCCGCGTATTCCCTGGCCCCCTCGCCTTCGGCCAAAGCCAGCGAGAAATTCGCCCGTTGCGTGACCTGGCCGCCCCACACCGGAATGCCGAGCTCGAGCAGATTCTCGCGGGCGTAGGTGACCATCGGCGATTCGACGTCCTGGCGGCGCGGCGGCGCGGCGTTGATCACCACCGCGTAGGGCTTGCGCATCTTGCGCGCGAAGGCGACGGTCTCCTTGACCGCTTCGATATCGAACACGCTCGGGCGGCACGGCACGACGACCAGTGTCGCCATGCGCATGGCGTCGGCGACGCTCGCCGTCATGGTCGGCGGGGTATCGACCAGCACCCAGTCGAAGCCGGCGCGCTTCGCGGCCTTGATCACATCGGCGACGCCGCGCGCGGCCGTTTTCAGCGGCAAGGCCTCGGCGTTACGCAGCTTGTGCCACAGCGTCAGTGAGCCTTGCGGATCGGCGTCGACCAGCAAACAGCTACGCGACGGCTTATGCGCATGCGCGGCGAGATGCGCCGTGAGCGTGCTCTTTCCCGAACCACCCTTGCGCGAAGCGAACACCACCACGTTCATGCCGATCTCCCCGAGGCTTAAAGCCGACCCGCGGCGCGTTTGAGAATCAGATGGCATGATACGCCATGATGGCGGCCGCCGGAAAAACCTGTGGACAAAGTGGCAGCTAAGCTTTGGATAAGTCGCGTGGAGCCGGTGGACGGGCGCGTGGACGATGTCGCCATTCGCGCGCGGCGTCGGCCTTCACGGAACGACGCTGTTAACAGCGTGAACGCGCGAAAAAATAGCAAACGATCAAATGCCTTACAGGATTCGCCCCGCGCCCCGTCAGGTTTGGCCGGCGACCCCACCGCCGCTGAACAAGCTGTGCACAAGCGGGTAGTGTCTCAGTTTGAAGTTTGCGAAAGGAGCCGCTGCGCCGATGGGCTGTGCTTGATCGCGGCTTGCAGCCAGACCACGGATCGCATTGCGGCTTCGAGAGCGGATAGGCGTGACGGATAAGTGGTACCCGAATAATAACTCACCGGCGTCCACTCGCCTCGATCTTCCACGTCGCGCCGAAATTCTTCAAAGCCGCAGGTTCCGTCGGGACGCGAGAACAGGTCCACGCATCGATCATGGCCGTCATTCTCGATGCTGATGAAAACAAGCCACGACTTATCGATGCGCTTGCTCATGCCGCTTCGTGCCTCACTCGGCCGTTATCCTGCACTCGCTCTCGGCAAGCTCCGGGCATAAAAGACGACGCCGGACTAAACGGACTCGGGCATGTCAGGTAACGCAGCAGGCGCGTCATGGGTAGCCAAAGCCGAGCTTAAGCTCGGCAAAATCCAGACTGAGACGCTCGCGGAAAGGCTCACGCAGGATCTGACCGAGCGGCTCGCCGATAGCAACATTGCGGTGAGCATTGCCGAAACCGGCAAGGATAGGTGGGCGCTCGCGGTGCATTACCACCATTCGCGCGACAAGGAGAAAGTCCGCGCGGCCATTGGCGCCGTTGCCGGCAATGCGGCGCGTGCGCTGCGCTTTTTGCGGCTTGATGCCGCCGACTGGGTCGGCGAAAGCCTGCAAGGCCTGGCGCCGGTCCAAGCCGGCCGTTTTCTGGTGCACGGCGCGCATGATCGGGGCCGCGTTCCGGTCAACAGCGTCGGCATTGAAATCGAGGCGGCGCTCGCGTTCGGCAGCGGCCATCACGGCACGACGCGCGGCTGCCTGCTCGCCTTCGACCGGATGGGCAAAGCGCTGAGCAAGCCGAAACGCGCACACTCCCGCCGAACCGCGCCGAAAATCCTCGACATCGGGACCGGCAGCGGCGTTCTTGCCGTCGCCGCCGCGCGAACGCTGCACCGGCGGGTTCTCGCCACCGACATCGATCCGGAAGCGGTTGCAGTTGCGCGCGGAAACGCGCGGTTGAATCGCGCGGCGGCGCTGGTGCGAATTGAGAGGGCGAACGGCCTGTGCGCGGCCGGGTTGTCGGCCGCGTCTGGCTTCGAGGTCATATTCGCCAATATTCTGCTTCAGCCGCTACTGCGATTAGCTTCGCCGCTGCGGCGACGGGTCGCTCCCGGCGGCCGGATCGTGTTCTCAGGCCTGTTGCGCGCGCAGGCCAACGCCGTGATTGCGGCCTATCGTCCGCTCGCGCTGGAAAACCGCATCGAGCTTGACGGCTGGGTGACACTTGTGCTCGCACGGCGTTCCTTGCCGCGTTTCCGCTTGCGCCGAGGGGATCGCGCACGCAAGCGTGATTCGCGCAACGCACGGCCGCGGTAACCGGTTTTTTTGTTAACCGGAATTTCCCGGCAAATCAGGTTTCCCCTTGCGGCTTCATGCACTAGATTGCGGCCATGTTTGAGGCACGTTTTCAATCGTTCGACGATCGCACCGACCGTAGCGAAACCGCGCCGCGCATGGCGGCGCTGCGTGCGCAGCTTAAGCTGCGCGGGTTGGACGGATTCGTTGTGCCGCGCGCCGATCGTTTTCAGAACGAATACGTGCCGCCTTGCGCCGAGCGGCTCGCCTGGCTCACCGGCTTCACTGGATCGGCGGGCCTTGCCATCGTGCTCGCCGAGCGCGCGGTTATTTTCGTCGATGGCCGCTATCAGGTGCAGGTGCGCGATGAGGTCGACAGCGAAATTTTCAGCATCGAGCATTTGACCGAGATGCCGCCGACGGTCTGGATCGAAGCTAATTTAGCAATCGGCGCGCGGCTCGGCTATTCGCCATGGCTGCACACCGTCGAAGGCGCCGAACGGCTCGCCAAGGCCTGTGCGCTTGCCGATGCCCAGCTCGTGGCGGTGGAAGACAATCCCATCGACGCAATCTGGACCGACCGGCCGCAACCGCCGCTCGGCCCGGTGGTGCCGCACGACATGCGTTACGCCGGCGAAGACGTGCCGTCGAAACTCGAGCGCGTTCGCGCCGAGGTGCAGAAGCAGCCGGGCGATGCCCTTTTGGTGTCCGATCCGCAGGCAATTTCCTGGCTGTTCAACATCCGCGGCAGCGACGTCGCCCACACGCCGGTGGTGCTGGCGTTTGCCACCGTGCCGAGGGAAGGCCGGCCGGTTCTATTTGTCGATCTGCGCAAACTCGGCAACGGCATGCGCCAGCGACTCGAAGAGGTCGCCGACGTGCGCCCGAATGCGGCCTTTGAGCGCGATCTCACGGCCTTCGGCAAGGATGGGCGCAGCATGCGGCTCGATCCCTCATCCTGTCCCGAGGCAATCGCGCGCCTCGTTGTCGAGAACGGCGGCGAGATCGTGCGCAGCGCCGACCCGATCGCGGCGATGAAAGCCGTGAAGAACTCCGCCGAGATCGCCGGCGCACGCGCCGCGCATCAGCGCGACGGCGCGGCGCTGACCCGCTTTCTCGCCTGGTTCGACCGGCAGGCCCCGCGCGGGCAATTGACGGAAATCGAAGCCGTCGAGGCAGTGGAAAGCTTTCGTCGCGAAACTGGCCTGCTTAAGGACATATCGTTCCCCACCATCGCCGGCGCCGGACCGAACGCTGCCATTGTGCACTACCGGGTGACACGCAAAAGCAATCGCCGCATCGAGCCGGGCGAGGTCTTTCTGCTCGACTCCGGCGGACAGTACGAGGACGGCACGACCGACATCACCCGCACCGTTGCGGTCGGCACTCCTTCCCCCGAGATGCGGCAAAATTTTACCCGCGTGCTCAAAGGTCATATCGCTATCGCGCGCACGGTGTTTCCGGAGGGCACCACCGGCGCCCAGATCGATTCATTCGCGCGGCAGTTTCTCTGGCAGGCCGGGCACGATTTCGATCACGGCACCGGCCACGGCGTCGGCAGCTACTTGTCGGTGCACGAGGGGCCGGCGCGCATTTCCAAGCTGGGCACGGTGCCGCTCAAGCGCGGCATGATCCTTTCCAACGAGCCCGGCTATTATCGCGCCAACGCCTACGGCATCCGGCTGGAGAATTTGATCCTGGTGACCGAGGCGCCGGCGGCGGCTGATGCGGAAAAGCAAGTCAATGCTTTCGAGACGCTGACGCTGGCGCCGATCGACATGCGCCTGATCGAGCCGGGCATGCTCACTTCCGAAGAGACGCTGTGGCTTGACGCTTATCACTCCCGCGTGCGCGAACAGATCGCGCCGCTAGTCGACCTGTCGACCCGCGCCTGGCTACTCGCTGCGACCATCCCACCTGAGCCGCTGAAAAAAGCGTCGTCTTAAAGCCCGCGCGGCCATGACTTATCGCGGCGGATGCCTGCAAAAATAGATTGATCCGCGCGGCACTGCATTTGCCGATGACGGAACCCGCAATGGAACTTTCCCGCGGTCAGGCCGTTTGTTTGTTCACGCGGGTTGGACTTTGACGGCTCGCGATCGTTTTCGGACAGAACATCTCGGCCATTGAAGGCCGGGACGGATTTTTTCCGAAAGCCGAGCCAAGGAGCGAGGACAATGTTGGGCACAATCCTGATTATCATTCTTATTCTGCTGCTCGTCGGCGCGTTGCCGACGTGGCCGTACAGCACCGGTTGGGGCTATTACCCCGGCGGAGGTCTCGGCCTCATCCTGATTATCGTAATCATATTAGTCTTGGTCGGCAGAATTTAGCGGCGCAGACTACTGTTTGAGTGAGACCGACGAAGCGAGGGCCATTCGGGCGGGCGCGTTGCCCGCAAGGGTTGCCCTCGCTTCGCTTATCTAAAGTCCGCTTTACCGGGCTTCAGCGAATTTGAGCCTCAGCGAATGAGCTTCAGCCATTCGTCTTCGGTGAGCACGTTCACACCGAGCTTTTTTGCTTCCGTGAGCTTGGAGCCGGCGCCGGGACCGGCGACAACATAATCCGTCTTTTTCGAAACCGAGCCCGACACCTTGGCGCCGAGACGCTCGGCGGAGGCCTTGGCCTCGTCGCGTGTCATCTTCTCCAACGTACCCGTAAACACAACGGTCTTGCCGGCGACAGCAGAATCCGCGCGCGGCTTTTCCGCATCGATAATCTCTACCTGCTCCGCCAGCCGCTCGACGCGGCGCCGATTGTGTGGCTCGGCAAAATATTCGCTCAAGCTCTCGATCACGGTGTCGCCGATCTGATCGAGCGCGTCCATGTCCTGTTTGGCCTCGTCGTCGCCCTTAGTAAGCCTCAGGCACGCCTCGTGAAAGTCCTTCCAGGTCCCGTAGCCGCGCGCCAGCGCCACTGCGGTCGTTTCGCCGACGTGGCGGATGCCGAGCGCGTAAATGAACCGCTCAAGCGCGATCTGGCGCCGCGCGTTGATGGCGTTGAACAGATTGCGCACCGAGGTTGCGCCAAAGCCTTCGACCTCTTCGAGGCGGATTTTTTCTCCCGTCTCCTTCAGCGGAAGTTTCCCGTTGCGCGCTTCAAGCGTGAAAATATCTGCCGGCTCATTGATCCAGCCCTGCTCGTGGAAAAATTCGATCTGCTTTTCGCCCAGTCCGTCGATGTCGAAGGCGCGGCGGGAGACGAAGTGCTCGAGGTGGCCTAGGATCTGATAGGGACAGGCGAACTCGCCGGTGCAACGCGCTCGCGCTCCCTCCTCACCGCCGGCGATGGTTTCACGCACGAACTCGGTATGGAGATGACACGGGCACTCTGGTCGGAAATTTATACGGCTCCGCTCCGGATTTTCGCTTTTCAAGGACAACATCAAGTACCTGCGGGAATTACATCGCCCGCGCGCTGGATACGCACCGTATCGCCTTTGCGAATTCGTCGAGCCGCTTGATTTCCTCCTCGTTGTGCAGCGTCGCGTTCTGCACCACGACGCCGCCGACCGTTACCGGCTCGAGCTTGGCGACCGGCGTCAGCGCGCCGGTGCGCCCGACCTGAATTTCTATGTCCCTGACGATTGTCGTCGCCTGCTCCGCAGGGAATTTGTGCGCAATCGCCCAGCGCGGCGAGCGCGAGACAAACCCGAGGCGCTCTTGCCAGTCGAGACGGTCCACTTTGTAAACGACACCGTCGATGTCGTAATCGAGCGTAGCGCGGGCCGCCTCGATCTCGCGGTGAAACTGCAACAGCGCATCGACCGAGCGGCACATCTTGGTGAGCGGATTGGTCTTAAAACCGCAACGCTCAAACCATTTGATCATTCCCGACTGGGTCTCCGCCGGCATCTCGCTCATCTCGCCCCAGGCGTAAGCAAAAAAGCCGAGCGGCCGTGACGCAGTGATCGACGGATCTTTCTGCCGCAGCGAACCCGCGGCGGTATTGCGCGGGTTGACGTAAAGCGGCGCGCCGGCCTCAGCCTGTTTGCGATTGAGCTCCAGAAAGGCGTGCTTGGTCATGTAGACTTCGCCGCGCACTTCGCACACGGCAGGCACGCCCCTGCCCTTGAGCTTGTGCGGAATGTCATCGAGCGTCTTGACGTTGGCGGTGACGTCCTCGCCCTCGGCGCCGTCGCCGCGCGTCGCGCCGGTCACGAGCTCGCCGTTCTCGTAGCGAAGCGACATCGATAGCCCATCGATCTTGGGCTCCGCAGAGAAGGCGACAACTTCGTCCTCGGGAAGCCGCAGAAAACGGCGAATGCGGCCGACGAAATCGCTTACGTCTTCATCTGAAAACGCGTTATCGAGCGAGAGCATCGGAACGCGGTGGCGGACTTTCTGGAATAGCGGCAATGCCGATCTTGTGTAGCTGCATTCGCCTTCGACCTAGTAATTCGAAGCATTTCGAGCGTCGTATTGCGTTCGGTAGACGCGACAGCATCTGCGTTGGAATATTCGTCGTTGGCTTCTCGATCGCGCTCATAACGCCTGGCGCAGACGGCTCATATTCGGAATCGTGAGAACTCGTCAGGATTCGCATCGTTCCTGTATTAGTAGCGTCGGTCATGCGCGTGAAACGAATTCAGCCGACGAGCCGCGCATCGACTCGGACAGCTCAGTTTGCTCTGCTTTGTCCGACAAGCGACATCAGTATCGCGAAGGTTCACGGCTACGTTTTGTCGGCTTTATTGTAGCACTATGCCTCGACATCAGCCCGCGGCGCGGATCAAACGCTCGGCGGCGGCCCTCGCCTCCGCGGTGATCTCGGCCCCGGCCAGCATGCGCGCGATCTCTTCACGGCGGCGCTCGCCGGCGAGCTCGGCGATCCTGGTGGCGACCCGCTTGCCCTTGGCGAGAGCGTCCTTGGCGATGAGGTAGTGACGATCGGCGCGGGCCGCCACTTGCGGTGCATGGGTCACCGCGATGACCTGGATGCTCGATGACAGGCGCGCCAGCCGTACACCAATGGCATCGGCAATGGCGCCGCCGACGCCGGTATCTATTTCGTCGAAGATCAACGTCGGCGCCGAGCCGCGGTCGGCCAGCACCACCTTGAGCGCCAGCAGGAACCTGGCAAGCTCGCCGCCGGAAGCAACTTTCATCAGCGGGCCCGGCCGCGTGCCCGGATTGGTGCGCACCCAGAATTCGATGCGATCAACGCCATCAGGCCCTTCGTCGACCGCCTCGATGCGCGTGGAAAATTCCGCGCGTTCGAGCTTGAGCGGCCGCAACTCGGCATTCACCGCGCGGTCGAGCTTTTGCGCAACGCGCCCGCGCGCCGCTGAAAGCTTTTGCGCGGCGGTCCGGTAATTTGCCGCAGCCTGCTGTGCTTCGTTCTCGAGCGCCGCGAGTTGCTCGACGCCGGCATCGATCAGTGCGAGATCCGCCCGATAACGGCTTGCCAGTGCCGCCAGCTCATCGACCGGCGCATTGTATTTGCGCGCGGCGCCGCGAAGCGCGAACAGGCGTTCCTCGATACGTTCGAGTTCGCCGGGGTCGAATTCCGCCGCGCGCAGCGCGCTCTCAAGATGCGTCCGGGCCTCTTCAAGCGCGTTTAGCGCGGCGTCGATCGCCTTGACGACCGGATCGACCAGCGCCGGCGCCTGCGCCGCGCGGCGCTCCAGCCGCCGCACCGCGGTCGCGAGCGGCGGCACCGCCGATTGCGGCCCGGCAACCGCTTCGTGCGTCGCGCGCAAATCTTCGGCGGCTTTTTCCGCCTGCATCATGGCCGTGCGCCGCTCGGCCAGCGCCAACTCCTCGCCCGGCTGCGGCGCCAGCCGGTCGAGCTCTTCGACCGCGTGGCGCAGCCAGTCGGCCTCGCGCCGCGCGCGCTCGACTTCGGCGCGATGCGCCTCAACCGCCGCTTCGCGCGTGCGCCGCTCGTGCCAAAGCCGGCGCACCTCGGCGGCGTCATCCTCGATTCCGCCGAATGCATCGAGCAGCGCGCGATGCGTAGCGGCATCCACGAAGGCCCGTTCGTCATGCTGGCCGTGGATCTCGACCAGCGCCGCGCCGAGCGCGCGCAGCGCCTGCACGCTCACCGGCTCGTCGTTGACGAAGGCGCGGGTGCGGCCATCGGCGAATTGGACGCGCCGCACGATCAATTCGTCGCCGCCCGAACCGTCCGCGGCCAAGCCATGTTCCGCAAGCTTTTGCCGCACCGGATGATCTTTACCGACGTCGAAGGCGGCCGTGACTTGACCCTGTTCGGCGCCGTCGCGCACCAGCGCCGCCTCGCCGCGCGCGCCAAGCGCCAGCGCAAACGCATCGAGCAGGATCGATTTCCCGGCGCCGGTCTCGCCGGTGAGCACAGCAAGGCCGCTGCCGAAATCGATGTCCAGGCGATCGATGAGAACGATGTCGCGGATCGACAGGCGGGACAGCATGAGACCGGATCAAGGACGCTGAAGAAAGGAAAAGCGGATCATACGCGATTCCTGTTCCGCCGTCTGTGCGCGGCGTCCGCGGTCTGCGTCAGCCGAGGCCCTTGAACGCCCGGCTCATCCATGAACCCTTGTTTTCGTTGGGCTCACCGCCGGCGGACTTCACCAGCTTGTAAGCATCCTTGTACCAGGAGCTTTCCGGGAAATTGTGACCCAGCACGGCGGCGGCGGTCTGCGCCTCGTCCATGATGCCGAGCGAGATATACGCCTCGGTCAGGCGCTCAAGCGCCTCCTCGACTTCGCGCGTGGTCTGGTACTGAGTGACCACGACCTTGAAGCGATTGATGGCGCCCAAGAAGTCGCGCTGCTTCATGTAGAAGCGGCCGACCTCCATCTCTTTGCCGGCGAGTTGATCCCGCGCCAGGTTGATCTTCTTCTTGGCGTTGACCGCATATTCGGTGTCTGGATATTTGCGAATGACCTCTTCGAGCGCGTTGATCGCTTTGTCGGCGCGCGCTTGATCGTGATTGACGTCGAGAATTTGATCGTAATACGAGGCGCCGATCAGATATTGCGCGTACGCAGCATCGGGACTGCCGGGATGCAGCGTCACATAACGTTTGGCGGCATTGATGCAGTCATCATATTTTTGCGCCTGGTAGTACGAATAGGCCGACATCAACAGCGCCTTGCGCGCCCAGTCTGAATACGGGTTCTGGCGGTCGACTTCGTCGAATTTCTTGGCGGCGTCTTCGTACTGTTCCTTTTTATTGAGAAGGAACAAACCCTCGTTATAGAGCTTGTCGGCGGGATCTTCGGGAACGTAATCCTCGTCCTTTTTGAACCAGGCGCAGCCGGCGACAGGCCCTGTCAGCACCGCCAGCGCCACGACGCAGGCGAGCGTGCGCAACCGCAAACCGGTACCTCGCGATCCGCTTAACCGCGTCAGCATGAGCTTTATGAAAATCCCGTCCCGTGCCCGGCAAATCTGCTTAACAGCCTCCGCGTATCAGCGGCGAGCAGCAGATTGCACGTCCTGATTAGGCCGACAATCGGCCCGGATTAAGGCAAAAAAGTCAAGCGAATCAAGAGAGGTCTGGGCCGTATGCCGGGGCGAATGCAGGCGTTAGCTCTGCGTGCCCGCGCTGCCGGCGCACCGGCTCTTCTACTTCGCCATAGGTCCACGCGGTCTGATCGTTCATCAGCGCCGAGACCACGGCATGATTGAGTTTGTGACCGCCGCGGACCGAACGATAGGCGCCGATCAGCGGCGCACCGGCGAGCGCCAAATCGCCGATCGCATCGACCGCCTTGTGGCGAACGAACTCGTCCGGGAAGCGCATGCCTTCGGTGCTGAGAATTCGGCTCTCGGCGACGACCACCGTATTCTCGAACGATGCGCCGAGCGCGTAGCCGGCGCTCCACAGCTTGGTCACGTCGCGCATGAAACCGAAGGTCCGCGCGCGACACAACTCGCGCCGGAACAGGCCAGGTTGCACATCGAGGGCAAACGTCTGGCGTCCCACCAGCGGGTGATCGAATTGGATTTCGGTTTCGACACGCAGCCCGCGTGCGTAGGGCCGCAGTTCGCCGAAGCTCCCGTCAAGACTGACACGCACCGGCCGTAGCACTTTGATACAGCGGCGGCGGACCGACAACGTGGTGATGCCGGCGCGGTCGATAGCCGCTACGAACGGTGCCGCGCTGCCGTCCATGATCGGGACTTCCGGACCGTCAACCTCGACAATGGCGTTGTCGACGCCGAGACCGTAAAGCGCCGCCAGCACATGCTCGGTTGTAGATACCGCCGGGCCATATTGATCACCGAGCACGGTGGCAAATTCCGTCGCCGTAACCGAACGATAATTGGCAACTATTTCGCGGTCATTTCGGCCGCTGAGACCGGAGCGCCAGAATACGATGCCGGTATTTGCTTCGGCCGGGTACAGCGTCACCGTTACAGGCGACCCGGAATGGATTCCGATCCCGGCGATGCTTACCGGCTCGCACAGAGTTGTCTGCGTGCCGGCTGGCGAGCCCTTCGTCATGCCTTGCGTCCCTAGACCACTTGGCCGAATTGCCGGGGCAATCGGACCAACCCCAAGACCAAGGAAAGCGAAGGACGACAAGCTGGGGGTTGGGTCCGCGGGACCGCAGAACTCCTAACCCCAATATGACAATCCCCCGACACCGCTCCCCTTTGACGAACGAAGCATACTTGCGTCGCTGTTGGGGGCCAACTCACGGTTTCTTACCGAGTGTTACCTTGTTCCTGCCGCACTCTGGGCACGAAGACGGCAACCCGAACCCAAGGCCCGCATGCGATTGGCGCGGCGGAAAAGTGCGGGGGGTTCGCATGGTCGGATCGGAAAATTCTATAGTATTCAGCTACTTAAGTTAACAGGTCCAAGCCTGCCAGAAATCGCGGCGATTTTGCCGCGATTTCCCGGTTCAGCCAATTGAGGCGCAATTCGCTTTAGTTCGCCTGCCGGCGCAAGAACGCCGGAATATCGAGTTGGTCGTCCTCGCTGTGGTTATGCACGGGGGCGGATCGTCCGTGCTGGTCCAATCCTTGCGGCGCCGAGCGCTTGGCGTAGTCGGAGACGGGCTCGGTGCGAGGCAACGGACGGCCCGGGAGCCGCTCGGCGGCCGGCAGCGGTCCGCCATGCATATTGCGCGTCATGGGCGGAGGCGCGGCAGGCTCATGCTCATCCTGCTCGCGACGGCCCAGGCCCACGGATGCCAAGCGCTGCAAAAGCGACAACCGTTGCTTCTGCGGGTGCTCGTCGTGAGCTATCTCGCCACGCTGGGCGCGAATTTCGTTTTGCGCCGGCATCGGTAGTTCATCAATTCGCGGCATGCGCAAAGCGCGCGGCGGGATCCGTTCCGGCTGCGGCGGAATGAACTCCTCCGGCTCGTCGGGCTCAGGCGCGCTCATTCCAGGATCGATGAACAGCGAAGGTTTCGGACCAAGCGGCCGAATGGTCACCTCCGGATTGTTATGCGGCAGGATGGCGGCGGCCATGGCTGCCTTGGCCGATTCGATCGATTCATTGACGGATGCGGGTGCCGCAACCGGCTCAGGAGCGGGAGCTGCGTGCTGCACCGGCTCCGGCGCGGGAGGAGCATGCCGCACGGGCTGCCGGCGTTCCACACGTTCGACGCGTTCGGGCAGGCGATCGTTGTCGGCGCGCAGCCGCTGGGCGACCTCCGCGATCCTGGCTTCGGCCGCGGTTATCGTCGGCCGCTCGATGCGAGCGTTGTCGATCCCGGTGGCAACGACCGAGACGCGAATGATGCCGTCGAGGTTTTCGTCGAAGGTCGCTCCCACGATGATGTTGGCGTCCTGATCGACCTCCTCGCGGATGCGGGTGGCCGCTTCGTCGACTTCGTAAAGGGTCAAATCGCGGCCGCCGGTGATGGAGATCAGCAGGCCTTTCGCTCCCTTCATCGAGGCGTCGTCGATCAGCGGGTTGGAGATCGCGGCTTCCGCCGCGGTCAATGCCCGCTTGTCGCCTTCGGCTTCGCCGGTGCCCATCATGGCCTTGCCCATTTCGCGCATGACGGCGCGAACGTCGGCGAAGTCGAGATTGATCAGGCCTTCCTTGACCATCAGATCGGTGATGCAGGCGACGCCGGAATAGAGCACTTGATCGGCCATGGCGAAGGCGTCGGCGAACGTCGTCTTCTCATTCGCCACCCGGAAAAGATTCTGGTTGGGAATGATCAGCAGCGTATCGACGCATTTGTGCAATTCCATAATGCCGGCTTCGGCGACGCGCATGCGCCGCTGGCCTTCGAACTGGAACGGCTTGGTGACGACGCCGACGGTGAGAATGCCGGCTTCCTGGGCTGCTCTGGCGATGACCGGCGCCGCGCCCGTGCCGGTGCCGCCGCCCATTCCTGCGGTGACGAACACCATGTGCGCGCCGGAAAGATGATCGCGGATTTCGTCGATCACTTCCTCGGCTGCCTGGGATCCAACATCAGGACGCGAGCCGGCGCCGAGTCCCTCGGTCGCCTGCAAGCCCATTTGAATGATGCGCTCGGCTTTCGATGTGGTGAGCGCCTGGGCGTCGGTGTTGGCGACGACGAAATCGACGCCTTGCAGGCCGGCCCCAATCATATTGTTCACCGCATTGCCGCCGGCGCCGCCGACGCCGAACACGGTGATTCGCGGCTTCAGCTCACGAATGTCGGGGATTTTCAGGTTGATGGTCATGATTGCCTCTTCTTTGATACGCGGGCGTCAAGAACGCCCGGCCCCGGGCGGTCCGCCACCGGCCGCTGTAGTGTGGTTGCGCGTCTTGGGGCCATCAGAAACTCTCGCGCAGCCATTGTCCGACGCGGGAGAAATACCCACCCGTGCCATCCATCAGATACCGCCTGCGGCGGGGTTCGAAATATTCAAGGTGTGCGGCCTGCGGATAAACCAGCAGGCCGGTTGCCGCGGCAAAAGCGGGGCCCCGCGCCGCGTCCGGCAGTCCAGCAACGCCGAGTGGCCGGCCGATGCGCACCGGCCGCCCAAGGATGCGTGCCGCCAACTCCGATAGCCCGGTCATCTGGCTCGCGCCCCCGGTGAGGATCACGCGACCGCGCGGTTCGGCCGCAAACGACGAAGCGTTGAGGCGGTCACGGACCATCTCGAGGATTTCCTCGACCCGGGGCCTGATGATCTCAATGAGCGCCGAGCGCGGCACGAATTGCGCCTGATCGCGCTCATCTTCGCCGATTGTCGGCACCGAGATCATGTCGCTTTCGTCCGACCCGCCGAGCAGCACACTGCCATAAAGCGTCTTGATTCGCTCAGCATCGGCCATGGCGGCGTTCAATCCGCGGGCGACATCGCGGGTCACATTGAGCCCACCAAGCGCAAAACCCTCGGAATGCATGAAGCGGCCGCCAAGGAAGACGGCGATGGTGGTGGTGCCTGCGCCCATATCGACCACCGCAGCGCCAAGATCGGCCTCATCGTCGGCCAAAACCGAAAGGCCGGCGACATAAGGTCCGGCCACCATGGCCTCAACGTTAAGGTGACAGCGCTCGACCGCGAGCATCAAATTGCGCGCGGCGGCGATGTCGGTCATGGCCACATGCATGTCGACGCCGAAGCTGGCGCCGAGCATGCCTCGCGGGTCGCGAATGCCGTTGCCACCATCAATCGAATAGCCGATCGGCAGCGAATGAAGGAGGACGCGGCCCTCCTGCATCGCATGCCTATTGCCGGCGGCGAGAACGCGCGCGATGTCGTTCTCGGAAACCGCCGAACCCGCCATGTCGATCTCGGCGGCGAACAGTTCGCTCGCCAGCCGACCGGCGGAGATGGACAGCACCACCGATTCAATTTCGACTCCGGCCACGCGTTCGGCGCTGTCGACGGCCCGGCGGATCGCTTGCTCGGCCTGCGCGAGATTGACAACGCTGCCGGCTTTGGTGCCCCGGGCCGCAGCGTGACCGAGCCCGATGACTTCGATGGCGTGCGTCCGGCGCGTCAAAACCTGTTGCGGTGCATGCGGCCGCAAACGGGCGATGATGCACGCGACCTTGCTCGAACCGACATCGAGCGCGGCGACCAGCGCGCTGCGCCGCGGCGCAATCGGCTTCATTTTCGGCGTCAGGCCGTAATTGAGGGCGCTCATGCGTCGCCCCCTTTCTTCTTTTTCTTGTCTTTGAGCGCCTCTTCGCGGGCGAGTGCGGCGCCGTCGGAAAGCCGCACGCTCACGCGATCGGGCAAGCGCAAATCCACGGCGACAATATCGCGCGACAAAAGCTGCTTTTCGCGATCCAGTTTGGTCAACAGCTCCAGCGCCTGCTCGACTCTCGTCTCCGGCAAACGGATTTCGACGCCGTTTTTCAACCACAGGTCCCAGCGCCGTTCGGCCACTAAAACGGAGGCGCGAAGTTGCGCGCGAATAACGGAAAAGCGGTCGAGGATGGCGAAAAAATCCTTCGCTTGAGTTTCGGCGCCGCGGCCGACAACCAGCGGCAGATCGAGGTAGCGATCCTCGATATAAGGCTCGAGCACGGTGCCATCGGGGGCGATGACGCTGACGCGACCGCTCTTTTGCCATAACGCAAAGGCCTGCCGTTCGGTCACGCTGATCTGCAAACGGTCGGGATAAAGCTTGAGCACGGCAGCGTCGGCGATCCACGGATTGGACAGAAGCCGGGTGCGGGCGGCGCCGGCATCAAGAAACAGCAGCGAAACGCGGCCGCTTACGCCGGCGGTGGTGAGAATTTCTTCCCGGCTGACTTCTTTCGACCCGCTGATCGAGACCGCCGCGATGCGAAGACCGACTGCATTGGCGACTTCGTCTCGCGCGGCCTTCGCCCAGGTTCCTATATTTGCAAGATGCCCTCCGGCGACGACGCTGTAGCCGACCGCGGCGGCCAGCAACATTGTCGCAATCGCCATGGCGGAGCCTGACGGCGACAATGAGCGAACCATCCTTGCACTCGAACGGCGCAGCGAGGAGCGATAATCCGCCACTGCGGTGACGCGACCGATTAAATTGCGAAGCAATGGATTTTCGGCGCGCGGCGTGGACGGCTCGTCATCAGGCGCGCCGACCGCTTCCGCCGTTGTTGGCCCCGACCGCATCAGCGGCTGGTCGAGGCATCCTCCACCATCCATCGCACCAGCTCATCGAAGGTCATGCCCGCGTACGCCGCGAGCTCGGGCACGAGCGAAGTTTCGGTCATGCCCGGCTGTGTATTGATCTCTAGACAGATCAGCTTTCCCGTCCCCTGATCGTCGTAGCGAAAGTCTGCGCGGCTCACACCGCGACAGCCAAGCGCGCTATGGGCAGCCAAGGCGAGTCTGCGGACTTCCTGGTAAACATTTAGTAAAATTTGCGCCGGGAGCACGTGCTTGGAACCCCCCGTGGCATATTTCGCTTCGTAATCGTAGAACCGGGTCGACGGCACGATTTCGATGACGTCGAGCGCGCGGTCGCCAATCACCGCGCAGGTCAATTCCTTGCCGGGGATGTAGCGCTCGATCAGCACCTGTTCGCCGAATTGCCAATCGTCCCGATAAAGTTCCTGCGGCGGGTGCGGATGCTTCTCGGTCACAATAAAGACGCCGACGCTCGACCCCTCCGATATCGGCTTGATGACGTAAGGCGGAGTCATCAGGTGCCGTTCGGCCGCCTCGAACCGCGACGCGACCACATCCTCAGCCACCGGAATCCCGGCGGCCCGGAACACCGACTTGGCGTACACCTTGTGCATCGCCAGCGCCGAGGCGAGCACGCCGGAATGGCTGAAGGGAATGCCGAGAATTTCAAGAACGCCTTGCAGCGTACCGTCCTCGCCCGGGCGGCCATGCAGAACGTTGAGCGCCGCATCTGGACTGGCGGCTGTCAGCGCCGCCGCCACGTCGCGGCCCACGTCGATCGAGGTGACCCGATAGCCCAGGCGTTTAAGGGCTTCGGCGCACGCCTTGCCCGACCGCAGCGAGATCTCGCGCTCGGCCGACCAGCCCCCCATGAGAACGGCGATGTGCTTGGGCATGCCCAGCCAGATGCCTCAGCGGAATTGCCTGATTCGCAACGTTCCCCAATAGAATCGACAATTGCGGAAAGGTCGAGGACGATCGGCGGGGCGCGTCGGTCGGCCGCCGCTTGCGTCAATTATGCGACTTAGCCAGCGGCGGCGGCAGGCGTGCGAAAACCGTCGTAAAGCCATGACAGGCAGTTGAACAGTTGCGCCTCGTCCCAATCGGCGATCGTGGCGTTACGCACGTCGCGGGCGAGCCCTTCGTCGAGATGGAAGAAATCCCACAGCGTGCGGGACTCGAGTTGCAATCGGGCCGTGCGTAAAATCCGCGCCGCCTCGAAACGCTTGAACGCCGCCGTAAAATCGCCTTCCGCCGCAATCAATTCGCCGAGGCACAAGCCGTCCTCGATCGCCATACCGGCGCCCTGCGCGTATGATTGCAACGGCGCATGCGCCGCATCGCCGATGAGCACCACACGGCCGCGGTGCCAACGACGGACAGGATTGCGGTCGGCGACCGCGCGCCGCCAGCGCAGATCGAGCATGCCGATCAGCGCGCGCATCGCCGGGTGGGCGTCGCGATAGGTACGGTCGAGTTCGGCACGATAGGACGCAGAATCGCCTTTCTCGGTGTAGCTCTCGGTACGAAACACCGCGACGATGTTGAACTCGGTGCCGTGGCGGAGTGGATAGTGCACGACGTGCATTCCGGGACCGCCCCACAGCGCCACACAATCGCGGGCGACATCGGCCTTCAGCTCCGCCATCGGCACGATCGTACGAAACGCCACGTAGCCGGTCGGCCGCGGCTCGCCATCACCGATCAGCGCCGCGCGGAAAATAGAGCGAAAACCATCCGCGCCAACAATCGCGCCGCCGGTAAAGGACCGGCCGTCGGCGGTTTCCACGGCAACGCCGTCACCGCGATCTTCGAAATTCGTCACTGCCGCGTCGGCGACAAGCTCGATCGCACCGTTCGCCCGGCAGGCATCGAGCAAGACGTTATGCACGTCGATGCGGTGCACGACGATGTACGGGTATTTAAAGCGTGCGCGGAACGACGCGCCGGTCGGTATCCGAATGAGTTCCTTGCCGTCGAGCGCATCCATCAGCAACAGCGCCTTCGGAAAATCGGCAATGGCCTTGACCTGCTCGCTCAGGCCAAGCCGATCGAAGACGTGGAAAACATTGGGGCCAAACTGGATGCCGTAACCAATGGCGCCGAATTGCGGCGCACCTTCGAAGACGCGAACGGCGCGGCCGTGCCGCGCCAAAGCCAGCGCCGTAGTCAGTCCGCCAAGTCCGCCGCCGACAATGAGGATGGGTTCGTTCGACATGGCCTCAGATTAGCAAATTCCGGCGTTTCGCCTCGGCCCGCTAGGCCTCCGCTCACGAATGCGTCCCCAGTGTCAGTTTCGGGGGTAAGTCGGAATCGTACCGGGGCACCATGTCCGCTAATGA
>CAVWBV010000007.1:0-68313 GCA_963753355.1 uncultured Alphaproteobacteria bacterium | reverse complement strand
AGGCGGCGGCGAAACCTCGTCGATTTCTGCGACCAAAGGGGCGAGGCGCGCTTCCCATGCCGCAACGAGACCCGCGAAAGCGGGCTCGCGTGCCAAGCGCCGCTCCGCGGTCGTCCGCTCGGCGCCTGACAACACGCCGAGCGCATATTCGGCGGCGATCAGTTCGTCCGCGGTCGGCCCGCTATCGTGGTGGATGTCGCTCATTGATCCAAACAGGCCTTCAGCTTAGTCAGGGCGCGACGGATCGTGCTTTTCATTGTGCCGAGCGGCACGCACGTCCGCGCGGCTAATTCCTCGTAAGAATTACCGTCGAAAAACGCGGCACGCAGAGCAGTGCGCTCACGTTCGGCCAGCGTGTCGAGGCAGATATGCAGCTTTGCGTTGGTTTCGCTCTCTTCAAGCGCGCTGTCGGCGCTAGGTGCCGGGTCGACGATGTCAGCTGCCGACTCAATCGACGCCATATAGCGGTTTCGTCCTGCGGCGCGCAGCCGGTCGATGGCGCGGTTGCGAGCAATGGCAATCAGCCATGACATTGGGCTTGCCCGCGCCGCATCGAAGACAGATGCCTTTTGCCATACAGTGACATAGATCTCTTGCAAGACATCCTCGGCCTCGGTGCGTTCGCCTAAGATACGTAGGGCAACGCCGAAAAGCTTCCCGGAGGTCAGCCGATACACGGTTTGCAGCGCCGCGCCGTCGCCGCCAGGGATGCGGGCAAGCGCGGCGACGATGAGGCTGCGGTTTGCGTCGAGGTCCATCGGAAAGACAGCATCGAGCTTCGTTCTGGGCTGCTAACATCTAACTCTTAGCAGATGCACAGCAAAGCCACGAACGACCGCGGGTGAAGAGAAACAGCCCAACAGCCGAAAAGGTCACCAAACCACGGAAATAGCCGCGCCGCGGTCAGGACAAAAAACGCGGATGATCGAGTGATAATCATAAGTTTTGTTGGTCCTCACCCGGCCGCCGTATGTTGTCCTACCATTAAAGGACGACGAGGAATTGTCTGCTGACGGAAGCGGTCTCCTCACGACGCAGGTGTCTAGTCAGGAGTACCAGTGCTTAGTTTACCAAAAATTTCGTTGATTTGGTAACGGTCCATTTCATTTATCTTTTAACGGCGCAATGAGTCCGTTGGCTTAGAGTCTCACCCGTAGGTGGTGCATGATTGGCTTTGTTCGGACGTTAATGTGGCCCTCGAAACGGCTCCCGGATGACATATTCGGCGAGCTGGTCGACATCATCTTCACTAGCCTTCCGCCGGTGGCGCTTATCGGTGTCACGCTGTCACTGGTTGGCTTTTTGCTTGCTGAGATAGATGACGACGCCATTCTTTGGGTTCTTACCGCTTTAGCAGCGGCCATCACCGCTGGTCGAATCCTGCTGATTTTGACCTATCGCAGCAGAGCCAGTCGTGAAGATATTCAGGATGCGCCGCGTTGGGAGCGCCGCTACGCGGCCGGCGCCTATGGCTTCGCGCTCGTGCTTGGCGCGTTCAATCTGCGTGCAATCACGATCGGCGATCCATGGGTCGCGATGTTGGTTACTAGCGTGATGTTCGGCTATGGCGCTGGAATTGTTGCGCGACTGAGCGTCCGGCCGACGGTCTGTGTCATCAGTCTAGCGCTAGCAGTCGTGCCGACCGCGATCGGCTATCTAGCCAATGCCGTAAGCGCCGATAGCAATTACGTCACGACAATGTACGTTGGACAGACGTTGCTTCTCATTGCCTTCGCGGCCGCAGGGACGGAGGCAATGCGCCATATTTACCGCACGACCCTCCGGCAACTTCTCACCCGGCAGGATCTGGCGATCCTCGCTGGACAGGATGGTCTGACCGGCTTGCCCAATCGCACTCTTTTGCGCGCCCGCCTGAACGAAGCGATCGTTCAAGTGCGGCTGAGCAATAGGATAGTGGCCTTTCATGGTCTCGACCTCGACCTTTTCAAATCCGTGAACGATAGTTTAGGGCATCCAGCCGGCGATGCGTTGCTCAAGCTGGTTGCTGGACGGCTCACCGGGATCTTGCGCGTCGGCGACACGGTAGCGCGTGTTGGGGGCGATGAATTTGTGGTGTTGCAGGTTGGGATCACCCATCAGGACCAAGCCAGTTTGCTCGCGCATCGAATCATCCGCTCCCTCAGCGCGCCCTATGTAATCGACGGCCGCGAAGTACGCATCGGCGCGAGTATTGGAATTGCCTTAGCACCGAAAGATGGCGTGACCTTCGATCGGCTCGCAGCTTGCGCCGACGCGGCACTTTATCAGGCCAAATATAAAGGTCGCGGCAGCGTCGTGTTTGCGGCCGAGCCGTTAGCACCAAACGAGACGGCTAGCGCCGCCTAAGGTTACGTCTTTAGCCTGAGGGCGGGACCTCTTTTTACACATCAGTGCGCTCGAACGCGCCGGCTGGGCACCGCGCCCCGCGATACATGCACCGAAAAACCTATGAAAAGCTCCGAGGACGGGGATTTGTCGCCGAGCAAACTGCACTTTTGGTGATTGCAGGCAATCTAAGTCGAATTGGTTCATGGCCGCCAATTAAAGGCAGGGGCGTTCTTTGATGCCGAATGCGCCTTCTTCACCCCCGGTGGCGTGCATTAACTCGGCGAGCCCAATCGGGGTGGCCACGGTCGGCGTCCAGCGCAGATTGATCAAGGCTGAGGGATCGGCGACCAGCGGGCCAGCCAGCCGCTGATAGATTTCCTCCCGGCCGGCGGCGCGGAGCAGCAGTTCGAGTATTCCCACGGGAAACGGAAAAACGTTTGGCCGGCGCCCGAGACCTCGGCGCATGGCCGCGATCATTTCCTCGATTGTAAGGGCTTGCGGATCGGCAACGATGAAAACTCGTCTTAGCGTTCCTGGCGCCGTGAGCACGACCTCAATCGCTGTTAACAGATTTTCCGGCGCAAGCAGCGACCGCCGCGCTTGGAGACTGCCGAGCGGTAGTGGAAAGGGTGAACGAGCGAGCCGCGTCAATTGCGCCATGTTGCCGACAACACCAGGCCCGTAGACCAGCACTGCCCGCAATGCGACCCAATCAATGTCGAGTTGCCGCAGACCACGCTCCGCCGCGAGTTTGGATTTGCCATAGGGATCGGTCGGCCTCGGCTCTACCGTCTCGGTCAGGACCATGTCGGCCGTTGGTCCGCACTGGGCACGAATTGAGGAGAGGAAGACAAAGCGCTTGGCGCCGGCTCGCCCCGCGGCACGGGCGAGTCTGATCGTCCCCTCAGTGTTGAGCACGCGATAGTCATCCTTCGGAACGCCGGACATCGCTTGCGCGATCCCGGCCGAGTGGATTACCGCATCAACCCCCGCCAGGGCTGCTGACATGTTCTGCGGCCGCGCGAGATCGCCGATCACCGCGCTTGCAGTCGGCGTTGGTATCGCGGCGGGCCGGCGCAGCAGCGCACGCACACGGTAGCCGCGCTTCGTCAATTCCCGAAGCAGGTATCGCCCAATGAAGCCGGTAGTGCCGGTAAGCGCAATCAGCATTTGGAGGCAGCCTGTCCTAATGTGCTAACCTGTACCACCTCCAGGGAGAGGGCGGTCCCCAAAGGACCGCGTAGCCCCGGCGACTCTTTGCTCCCAAGCATCGCCGACCCCGGCTTCTTATTTTGCTCGCCCCGTTTATCATTTTAAGCGCAAGCTCCATATCCGTGAGGTCATTTTCAATGCCGAAGAAAAGCGTAAATCCGACAGATCAGCATGTCGGCGCGCGGATACGCATGCAGCGGATGGTGCACGGCTTCTCGCAGACCGAGCTAGGCGAAGCCGTCGGCGTCAGCTTTCAGCAGATCCAGAAATACGAGAAGGGCACCAACCGTGTCAGCTCCAGCCGGCTGCAACAGATCGCCATCGCCTTAGAGGTTGCGCCAGACTTCTTCTTTGCGGAAACGCAGGCAAAAAAGGCCGGAAACTCCGGCTCAAGTGAGACAATCCTCATTGACGAGTTTATCTCGTCGCGGGACGGCATCGCTCTATCGCGTGCGTTCGGCATGATCAGCAATGTGAAAATACGGCGTAGCATCGTCTTGTTGGTTGAGCAGATTGCTCAAGTCTAAGCCCACTCGTCACGATCCTGCTCGCTGCATCGCTAAGAGCGCGCCGCATCCGCGTCAACTGCCCCGCCGTTTACTCTGTAGATGTTGAGTGCGGATTATTCGACGGCCCGAGGCGTCCCACACACCCCGGAGCCTCGTTCATTATTTCGAGGCTAGGACGCGTCTTCAGTTCATAAGGCATTTGACGCCTTCAAGCGCCAACACCAACCGAAGTGCCACACAGATTTCGAGCAAGTCCTTCTCGCCATCTGCCGCCTTTGCGATCTCCTTGGATACGTGCTGCCAGGTGGGCTTATGGAGATACTGGGCGGGCAAGTGCTTTTCGACCAAATCCCGCACATCGGCGAGGGTCGAGAGCTTCATGACAGTAGGAATGTTTAGCCGCGGCAGCGGGCGCGACCAATCGGGCCGGGACAACGCATACCTCACGCAACGAGAACTAACGGGATAGCGGTTACTTAAGCGTCAGCCGGGCGAGAGTCGAGTCCGACTGAGGCGTTTATCTCGGCCAACCAAGCGTCAAACGCGGATTACCCCCAGGGCGTACAGACAGAACACATCTGAAGGCGGGAGAAAACGCTAGTTGTATGGGCGGCCGGCGGCGTCAGCGCTACGCAAGCCTTCATACTTGCAAACATCGCAGGCGAATGTCTGGCGTTCGTAGTAATCCCCAAATTCCGGGTGTCTCGCCCGAGCAGTCAGATGCATTGGGTTCCCACAACGAGGACAGACAGGATCATCATCAACGCCAAAATGAAGGAGGCTCGTTTGGTGCTGGAGTGAGGACATGGAACTTAAGATACTGGAGGTGGAGCTAATATCTGAGTGCGGAAAACTGCCTCAACTGCCGCTAGATGTTATCCTCATAATCCACTGGCAGCCTGCCGGGCCTCTGTGCCGCTCGTCATTAGGCTTGGTGCGCGCGCTCTTTAAGCGGAAAGTTTTTCCCGCTCGACAAAACCGGGGCAACCGACGACAGCAATGAACTTTGCACCAACTTCATCGCCGAAACGCCAGACTACTTTGCAAGCGCTTTCCTGGATAATCCCGTCGTTGGAAAGGAAGAGTACGAACTCCTCAGGCACCTCTAACCCCTCCACATTCAGCCGAACACCACCTTTGGAAATGTCGATAAGGAGGCCGTCGCGCGCAGGCGCGTCGGCTCCGATCTGGATCTTCGCCGCACGGCAGCGGTTTCGGCGCGGCGATTGGCGCCTCAGCTTATGCATGATTTGTGCGCTCCAAGGCCCTCATCGGGTTGATCAGGTAGGGGAATTGCGAGGAGGCACCCTCGATTTTTTAAATACCCCATGGTATTGGATCGCCCATGTCTGTCGGCGACCAATCGTCATTTGGCGGCGCTAAGGACACATGGCAGCGTGGCCTCCAACTAGCGGGGCAACGGAGGGCGTGGGGAGGAACCGATTGCCGTCCGAACTTCAGCATGCGTTTGAGGAAGCGATAGCGAAGTACAACCGGTGGCAAAGCGGTGACGAGCCCACCGTGAGTTATCAGATGCAAGATCGCTCGATCAGTTCGATCTGCAATCTCATGACGTTCTATGAGAATGTGCCGCTGCGGCCCGCCATTATGGCGCTGCTGACTGCTGTCGCAGACGAACGACATACTGATCTAAAAAAGGACCTGGAAAACAACTACGCAAGCGCTGGTCAGTACCTGCTGCGCCTGATCGAATATCGAAAAGGAATGGCACCAGAGGCGCGGTCGCACGAAAATCAACAGTGATAAGACGTGAATATCAAATTCAAAAGCTCCGTTATTTGACTCGCAGGGCAGCCCTGTAGCGCCTACTTTCATTCCATCACCGACAGCGGCTCTGCCAGGCGTCGGTGGCTGAGAGTTCGGTAGTGCTCCCGCCTGAGACAGGGAGCCTATCAATGTCAGAATATCGCATTTTCGCCATCGGGCCCGATGGGCGCTTTGCGGGCGAACCAAAAATCGTCGAATGCATCGATGATCAAGAGGCGATTGCAATTTATAGACGGTCGCGACTTGGAGGTTTGGACTCCTACGCGCCTCATAGCGCGGCTTCCAAAGTCTTCCACTTAGGTCAGGCGTGGAATGCCGCCGTTTCTCTTTAGCTGCCCGAACACCGGCCAGACCGTACAGGGCTTTACCGCCGAGGAAGTGCCTGACGACGCCTACGAGTTGCTCACCTGTCTAGCGTGCCGACAAACCCATTTCGTCAATCCGACAACTGGCAAAGTCCTTGGCCAGGGTGACGACGAGTAGGCCTGCCCAGCTGGCCATTTTCAGCTTCCATCAATCGGTCATGTGGATTGATGTGCATAAACAAAAAATACAACCAGTCGTCACTTGTCGGCGCTATTTTCAATTGAGCCCTTCTGTCGTCGGGGATTGCAGCAAAGGCTCACAGAGCCACGAGGTCAGCCGGTCATTTCTTTTGCGGGGGTTAAAGATGGCCACTGCTAAGCCCATTGGCATTCCCCTAAGGGTAGTTGCGTGTCCGAATTGTCCGAAGTGCGGTTCTCGAATGTGGCTCGCGTTCGTTTCCGTCGACAACCCGCACTATGATCGCCGTACATATGAATGCCCGCGCTGTGAGCACGAGGTCACAGAGACTATCAAATTCAAATGATCGCACGGTAAGGCTTCGATCTGGCCGATCGATTTATCCTCGCTGCCACGGCAATAGCGAGCCTCCCCGCACGTTCTTGTCGCATCATCGCTCACCGCGATGCTGGCGGCGTTCGCCTGATTACACGCTACGAACGCTGCTTGCCTTCCTTTTTCCTTACGCAGTCCCGGTGGCAAACCGCATGCGTCTCCATTAGCTTTGCGTGCTGTTCCGGCGTGCCTTCTTGACCGCGCGCCGTTCTTACGTACGCCAAGACACCTTTGGCACTCGATATACCTCTCCGGTAGCGACGTAGCGCGCGATGCCAAGCAGAAAGCCGTCGCTCGCGGCAGTCAATGCGCTACGACTGTTTTTGCCGCCCTTCGCGCGACGGCGCATCGCTTCTTCTATGATGCTCTTGAACGCAGCCTCAAGCCTCTCTGCCAATTGAGGGTGCTCAATCATTGCCGCCGCCGACATCCAACCGCGTTTGAAATCGGAGACGGGAACTTGCGCACCGCGAGCACGGGACTCGAAAAACTGGTGCCGCTGTTTCAACATTTCGATTGCCATCGCGATCTCAGCCCTGCGCTGGCTCTCCGCTGACGCCGCTGGGCGCTCGTAAGCGCTAAACTGGATGACGTTGCTCATGCCGCCGCCCCGTCGGCATCAGGTGGGCAATCATCTGGCAGTCCAGTAAGGTCGACTACGATCGATGCGATGATGCGTTGGTCGGTCGTCTCATGATTCCTGAAAATCGTGCCGCCCATTGCGGCCGATTACTTCGGCCTTGGCCGGTAGTCCCCCGATCGTTACCGCCGGCATTTTCTCGATCAAGCTTTCGAGATAGCGGAGCTGTTCGCGAAGTTCCTCGGCGCGAGCTTCAGCCACGTCTAGGCCGATCTAGGATCGAAGGCGTTCAATGTCAGCGGCATACCGATCATGTGCGTGCAGAATCTCGTCTGCCCTGGCATGGTGAGCGGGATCGAACCTTTTCTCCCACAGATGCCTTTGGTTGCGCGGAGGTTGGTATCCACCCTCGCCATCGGGCTCCCAGCGATCGTTACGATCGGTA
Organism: uncultured Alphaproteobacteria bacterium; assembly: GCA_963753355.1. Taxonomy (GTDB): domain Bacteria; phylum Pseudomonadota; class Alphaproteobacteria; order Rhizobiales; family Xanthobacteraceae; genus BOG-931. The sequence goes on along the minus strand of CAVWBV010000007.1, from coordinate 60,572 downwards.
TGCTCGCCCCATTCGACATCAGAGCCTACGAACTCCCACCGCACTTGGCCCCTGGTTTGCTGCGCAGTCCGCAGCGCTTCTACGTCGTCAATCGCGACCCAGCATTTGTTTCGATGTTCGGGAACGCTCCGTCTATCACGCTGGAAACCGATATGTTTTATGCCGCCGTCGGTAGGCCTGGCCTTCAGTTCAAGCGGTCGCTCGGGCTGCCGATCGTAAAATAGTTCTAATAACTGGTCCGCCCTTTTATCGGCCTCGTGATATTGGCGCCCAACCTCGATCGCCTCGCCAGCGAGTGCGATCAAGTTGGCGTCGGGATGATTTAGTGCATCAGGCAAGGGCACGGCAGCGATAGCCGCACATGGTAAGGTGGCAGTGGCCCCTCCGATGAGAACGGCGCGGCGGGTCGTTTTGTGAGCAGTCATGGCTTTCTCTCCTTTGGTGGTGTGAATGCACCGGCCAAGGCGGAATGCCGCTCAGTTTTTTGCTATTTGTTGATTTGGTCATGGCGCGCCCTAGGCCGGTGCGTTGTGGCAAGTGGCGGTCGGGCGCTTCCAACGCTCGACCGCTGCGCTCCTGGAGAAAATTAGCGATTCAGGTTTCTGGTGCTGGCGGTTCTCCTTCCTTTGTGGGTGTCAGGCGAATAATCAATCTGTTGGTTGAGATCCGCGTCCTTAGCTACGCTTGTCCTCGCAAAGCCGTGACCTTGCCACGCTGCTCCGTTGTCGGAGGGGCAATGCAGTACGTCGCCCATTGCTGCATTAGCCGGCGCCGTTTCTCGAACAGATCGCCCCGCATGTAGGCCTGCTCGACCTTGCCGCCGGTAATGTGCGCAAGCGAGGCCTCGATGATTTCATTTTGGAATGACGTGCGCTCGCTCGCCCAGGTTTTGAACGTGGCGCGGAAACCATGTGCGGTGAGATCAGCGCGGGCCATACGGCGCAGCAGCATCAAAAACGCCATGTTGGAAAGCGGCATTCCGGCCGTGCCGCCGGGAAACACAAAGCCAATATCCGTATCGCGGTGCTGAGCGGCTTGCATCTCGTGGAGGATTGTCATCACCCGCGGTGACAGTGGAACGCGGTGTTCGCGATGTGCCTTCATGCGCGAGGTTGGGACGGTCCAAGTCTTATCGAGTAGATCAATCTCGCTCCACTGCGCTCCGATGACCTCGCCAGTACGAGCTCCTGTCAGGATCAGAAACTCTAAGGCACGCGCGGAGGTGCCCTCTTGCGTGCGCAAGGCGGTCAGAAACGCCGGCAGGTCAGCATAGGGGAGGGCGGCATGGTGTTCGACCGCCCGCACCTTGGATCGCGCGGGCAACAGCTTGGCGAGATGGCCCCGCCAGCGCGCCGGGTTTTCGCCGTCGCGGTAGCCGTGCACCTTCGCGAAATCCAAAACGCTTTCAATGCGCCCGCGCAAGCGGCTTGCCGTTTCGGGCTTTGCGGCCCAAATCGGCTCCAGCGCTTTGAGCACCAGGCCGGTGTCCACCGCTTGCACCGGCAAAGTGCCAATGACCGGATAGGCGTAGGTCGCAAGCGTCGCTCCCCACCGGCCGGCGTGCTTGTCGTTGCGCCAGCCCGCACGATGAGAGTTGATGTAGGACTCGGCGCATTGTTTGAACGTGACAGCTTTGGCCGCGTCGAGCCGCTGGCGTGCCCGCTCGGCGCGTCGCGCCTCGATCGGATCGATCCCTTCATGGCGCTTTCTTCGCGCATCCAGCGCCCGCACGCGGGCTTCTGCGAGGCCATAGAGCGCGACCGGACCTAAGCCCATCCATCGCGGTCGGCGGTCTAGCATGTAGCGGAGAACCCAATTGCGGGCACCTTCTGGCGTGACGCGCAGGTAGAGCCCGCCACCGTCGGCATACATGCCCGGTTTTTTTGCCTTCTCGACCTTCAGCGCCGTAAGTCGTCCGATTGCACGTGGCATCGCTTAGGCCTCAAATACATTTCGAACATCGAATATACAATGCAATCTACAATCAACGGGCGGATTATGGCGAAGGCCAGCGAACGTGTAAAGAGGAAAAATAACTTACTAATGCCAATGCCACAGCGCAAACTGTGGTGGGGTGCGAATGAGGGCGAAGGGGTGAGAATGAGGGCGCTGGCGGAAGGGGTGGGATTCGAACCCACGAGGGAGCGGAACCCCCTGCCGGTTTTCAAGACCGGTGCCTTAAACCACTCGGCCACCCTTCCAGCACCTAATCTTACCCTTATTCTTTGGTGCCGCGCGGCCAGCCTGACAAGACTGTTGCCGACGGATACCACGCGTTTCTATGCGCTGCGCTTCACTTCCTCCGAACGTTCCTTCCAGCTTCGTAATGGACGCAGATCGCCGGGTCCTTGGCAGCTTTGATGGAGATGCTCGGCGTGATTGTCGATGGCACCACGGGTGCCGGAAAACGGCGCGCGATCATCCGAGCGCAAACTTCGGCAAACGCAGGGATTTTTGATTTCGAGCGAATCATGTAAACGGGAGTCAAGCGCATCAACGAGTTAACCACAGCAAATCGCACTACGAAAAGCCTGATATGAATTGACTGGGTCTCGCTGGTGCAACGCTTCTCGCGGTGGTCACGGTGGGATTTGCCAGTCCTGCTGCGCCTCCACCGGGATACAAAACTTCGCCTCCGCTGGTCTACAAGGCCAAGCCGAGGACGTTGCCCGCGTCCACAAACAAAAACGAGGTTTTGTTTCGGCGATTTTTGGAGTGGCGTAAGAAACAAACTCAGTGACGGCGCTTGGCGATTTGTGCCGCGCTACGCCGGCCTTCATTGCGCCTCGGCGGTTCTGCCGCTGAACGCTGACGCCACCAATCCCCCAAACACAGAGCGCGTGTGTGGGATCGCGGACAATGACGCGCACGCGGGAATCTCTCTGCTCTCCTCGAGCGCGAAGCGGCGGCCGTCAATCGAATGACGTCCACAGTGTCTTTTCTGCACTAGAGCGCCGCATGAGCCCCTGAGTAATAGGGCATACATCCATGGCACGGTGGATTCGGTAATGAAGAAGCTTTCGCTCGCCATCATCGCGGTACTTACTCTCGCGACGATGGCTGGCTGTACCACTCCGCCTCCGCCGATGGTGACCAAGCGATAACAGAGACGCGGTAAGCGCGCCGATTTTAACGGTGCGCCACCCCCAAAGCTTAAGCATCTAAAGCTTAAGCATCTTAAGTCCCGGCGCGACTTAGCCGGCCGATGGTTCGCCGGCGCGGCTTCCGCGGTTGCGGCTGCAATCACAGCGTGGCAACGCCGTTTCGCCGACATTGCGCGCGTGGCGGCCCCGAAGACGCCAACGGATCTCAAGTCCGACAGTCGGATAAAATGATCCGCCATTACTGAATTCGAGTGTTCGCGTGCGCTGTTTGGCAAAAACGGTCTCGCGACAGGTCGATGAGGAAGCCGAAGGGGCAAAATCTGGCACAGGGTGCCGTGCGGCAGGCGGAGGCCGGCGGGTTCTTTTTTGTTGGTAACGCTTATTTGCTGGTCAACAGCATTTGCCCAGCAAGCAGCCCCTTTGACGCAACAGGGTGACATCTTCGCCGATGTGACGCCATCGCTGGTGGTTAAGGCGCAGCCGACAGCGACGCCCGCCACGGAAGCTTCTTCCAGCTTCGATGCGAAGTTCAGCGCCAGCATCACCAGCGACTACAATTATCGGGGTTACACGCTCTCGAGCCATCTTCCTAGCGTCTCCAGCAATGTCGAAGTGGACTACGATGCCCTATTCGCCAGCGTGAACGTCGCCTCGGTGGAGATGCCGGGTCTTTCGCATTTTCAAATGACCGATACGCTGGGGCTGCGCCGTGCATTCGCCGGGCTCACGATCGAGACCGGCGGGGCGATTTACAGCTATCCATTTTTTACGACCGACCCGTCCTACGCGGAAGTTTATCTTTCGCCGAGCTTCACAGTGACCAAACAGCTCACTGTCGGCGTGAATGTTTTTTACGCGCCGGATTATTACCGCATGGGCGCGTGGGAAAATTACAACTCACTTGCGGCAAAATACGACATTGGGTGGGGGCTGACCTTCTCAGCCGAGCTGGGCCACCAATTTTTTGGGACGACCAGCGTCGGCATCAAGTTGCCGGACTACACATACGGCAACGCTGGATTTTCCTATACCTACAAGTCGCTCACATTCGACCTGCGTTACCACGCAACCACGCTGACCAAACAAAGCTGTTTTTTGATAATCGGGACGGGATCGCCAATCAGCGGATCGAACGGCTGCGATCAGACAGTCATAGCGTCGCTGAGCTGGAACGCCACGCTAGCGGACGGGCAGGCGGCGTTCGCGGGACCAAAATGAACGTGCGCGCGGCCCTGAAAAAAGGTCCGTCGCGTGTCACGGCCAAGGCACCCGTCCTAGCGGCCAAACCAATACCAGGATCAGGGCAATAACGACGAAGGCGAGCACGATGATCACTGGCGTTTTCACAGGTCCGACCCATGCCCGAAAGAGCCGACGCGATATTACTCGCGGGTGCTTAACGCGCCAGCTTTTGCGAGCGGGGAGTTGGTCGCGCGTACGGCTTGCAATGCGACGGGAACGAGGCCGGAAAATTGCAGCTCTTGCGCTGCGGCCTGCGAAAGATTAATCACGCGATCCTTGACGAAGGGACCTCGATCGTTGATGCGAACGACGGTTGTTTGGCCGTTAGCCAAATTGGTCACTCGTACCAACGTTCCGAAGGGCAGGGTGCGATGCGAGGCCCTGAGCTTGGCCGGCGAATAACCTCGCCACTTGCTGTCATGCCGCCTTTTTCCGAATAGCTCGATGCCAGACCGGCTTTGCCGCCAGCGGTGGCCGGCGTACCTACTGCCAACAACAATGCCAGCGCGAACGCCCATTTGATCATAAGCCGCATCCCCGACCATTACCCGCTGCGGTAACACTGAAGCTCCGCGGTCGGTTCCGCTCTGGCAGCTAATCTCTGACGCCGGCTCGCGCGCCGCATTTACGCGTCGACAGCTTCGCTGATACGCTTAAAAAATCGGCATGGTCCTGAAAACTGGAATCTTCGCTTCATGATCCGAAATGCTTTTGTAGCTGCGTTGTTGTTGGCGACGCTTGCGAGCGCATCCGCCGGCCCCGATCAGGCGCCGTGGTGGACGCCTCGGAGGTTGGTCGTCTGTAACGGTTACGGCTGTCAGGAGGCCCCCGATCCGTATTGGGAGGGCCCAATCCGGGTCCGGCGGCCGTGCCACGAATGGCGTCAATGCTACTGGCGTCAGAGGTTGTGGTAGTCGTAATAATCCGGCGTGCGATCGAGCGGGGTTTTCAGGTTCCGATTCGGTTCCGACCTTCGCCGTTGCCGCTGATCGATTTCGAATTGTGTCGTATTCATGACTTGGCAAGGTTGCCACAAATTTCCCATCAAAATAAATTAAATGAGAACTGATCGGCAGTAGACATTCCCGCCGGCCTGTGGTTAGTCGCGCGCGCTGGGCGCTTGTCGCCTGTGCATAATCCAAAAAAACGCAACAATTCGGAAGGCACCGCAGCCAATGTCAACACGTGCTGTAGCTTTGCTTCGTTCCGCGCAAAACAAACTCACGGCGCACTCGGAAATTTTCGTGCGCGTCACGTTCGGCGTCTTCATGGGCGGCCTCGTCGTGCTGCTGATCCTGCTTTACGCCGACGTTCCAATCATGGGCCTCTAGATCCTCCCGCCTTTGGCGTCTGTTCTCCATTTCGGTCGGGCGGGCGCTACCTTCTGTTCACCATTGAGTTTTGCCCTACGCATTTTCGCCACAATGTGACCACGCTCGGATTCGATAGTTAAAGGCGTAGGGGATTGGGGACGAATGCTGGGGCGGGTGAGTGCGGCATATCGGGTCGTGGCGCCAGTGGGCGCCTGCGCCGTCATATGTCTTTTCTTGGCCAATTGCTCGAGCGGGGTCGATTCAAAATACGGCGTCTCGGCGAGCCCACGCGTGGTGAGCTACGGCGACACGGTTCCTAAGGGCGGTGGCGTGTACCGGGTAGGGGCCCCCTACGTCGTGGCCGGACGCGTCTACGTCCCCGAAGACAATCCCAGTTACCGCGCCGATGGTCTCGCCTCGTGGTACGGCGAGGATTTTCACGGCCGTCAGACCGCCAACGGGGAAGTATTCGATCTCGACGGCATCTCGGCCGCTCACCCAACGCTACCGCTGCCGTGTTACGCGCGCGTGACCAATCTTTCGAACGGCCGCTCGATCATTGTGCGGGTCAATGACCGCGGCCCCTATCACGGCAATCGCATCATCGATGTGTCGTTGCGGACATCCCAGCTGCTCGGCTTCCAGCACAACGGCACTGCGTGGGTCCGCGTCGAATACGTGGGGCGCGCACCGCTTGCGGGCTCCGACGACCAAGTCCTCGCTTCCACCCTGCGCCAGGATGAACCGGCCCCCGCGCCGAACTCCGTCAAGCTCGCGTCGGCAAAACCCTTCATTCCGGCGACTTTGCCGCCGGTTGAGCGCGGCCCGCGCCTCGCCAGTGCGTCGGCGAGCGATGCGGTAATGGAGACCGCGGTGGTCCGGCCGGCGTCTTTCACGCCGCCGCTGCGGCCAACAAGCGGCGCCGAGCAACTCCTCAACGGCCGCGGGCTTTACTAAACTCACCGTCCAAGTTTTTATGACCGATGCGCGGCGCGGATGCGGCCTTATGCGCTTCCTATTGCGCGCCGCGAAGTCGCGTGCCAATCGCTGAGTGGAATATTTGCGCGGAGACGAAATTGCGGACCATCCGCGATGCGGTGCCGAGGGCATGTTTGACGTTGGGGATCCTTGCCGGCGCGATGGTCCTCGCTCATGCCGCCTCGAACATGACCGTCAGGAAGGACGATACCTTCCAGACCAGCGTGCCCAATGCGCTCTTGCTCGATCCCGACAGCAATAGCGTGCTGTTCGAGAAAGGCGGTGACGACCTGGTCGCGCCGGCGAGCCTCGCCAAGCTGATGACGCTCGAATTCGTATTCAATGAAATCAAACAAGGCCGCCTGAAACTGACCGACGAGTTCACCATCAGCGAAAACGCCTGGCGCAAGGGCGGGGCGCCGTCGCACGGCTCCACCATGTTCGCCGCGATCCACAGCCGGGTCAGCCTCGATGATCTGATCCACGGCATCATTGTCGACTCGGCGAACGATGCTTGCATCGTCATCGCCGAGGGGATTGCCGGCAACGAGGCCGCGTTCGGTGCGATGCTGACCAAGCGCGCGCGCGAAATCGGCCTGCAAAAATCGACGTTCACCAACGCGACCGGCTACTCCGATCCAAACTTGCGGGTCACGCCGCGCGAGCTGGCACAACTCGCACGCCACATCATGCAGACCTATCCGGATTTCTATCCCTATTTCGCCGAGCGCGAGTTCACCTGGGACAAAATCCGGCAACAGAACCGCAATCCGCTGCTTGCCATGGGTATCGGCGCCGACGGGATGAAAACCGGCGAAACCAGCGAAGCGGGTTTTAATCTCGTGGGCTCGGCAGTCGTCGACAATTTCCGGCTGATCGCTGTCCTCACCGGCGCGAGGTCCGACAAGGAACGCGCTGACGAGGCGCGCAAGCTGCTCGATTTCGGCTTCCACGGATTCGAGGCGCGCATCCTGTTTGCCGAGGGCCAGACCATCGGTGAAGCCAAAATCTTCGGCGGTGATTTAAGTTACGTCCCGCTGGTTGGGCCGGGAACGGTCCGCGTGATGATGCCGCGCAACGGCGGCGAGCATTTAATCGCCCGCGTCGTCTATAAAGGGCCGGTACCGGCGCCGGTCAGCAAGGGGCAAAGCATTGGCAAGCTCAAAGTCTGGCGCGGCGAAAATCTCGCCCTCGAAGTGCCGCTTGAGGCGGCAGACGACGTCGGGCGCGGCGGCATGACCCACCGGGCCATGGACGCGGCAACGGAATTGATCATCGGTCTGTTTCGCGCGGGCGTAAATCGTCTCTGATGTTGCTAATCGCAGCAGCCGCTGCTGATGGCGGCGGCTCCATTTTGCGCTTATATCGGGCCTTGTGCGGCACGGCCTGGCATGAGTTCCTTATCTGCTTGAACGGCCGCCGAATTTAGCCCATCGAAGAAATTGCATGCGGGGACAGTTCATCACTTTTGAGGGCGGGGAGGGGACCGGCAAGTCGACGCAAGCGACGGCGCTGGCGGCCGAGCTCAAGGCCTTGGGCATCTCGGTAGTGCAAACGCGCGAGCCTGGTGGATCGCCGGGCGCCGAAATCATCCGTCACGTGTTGCTGTCGGGCGCGGCTAAGCCGTTGGGCCCGGAAGCCGAGGCGATGCTGTTTGCCGCCGCCCGCGACGATCACATCAAATGCACCATCCAGCCGGCGCTGGATGAAGGCAGATGGGTCATCTGCGACCGTTTCGTGAACTCGACACGCGTCTACCAGGGGATTCTTGGCCGCGTCGATCACCGCTTCATGAACGCGCTTGAGCGCGTCTCGGTCGGGGGCCTGCTGCCTGACCTGACGCTGGTGCTGGACGTTCCTGCGGAAATGGGGCTAAAGCGCGCCGCCGGGCGCCGGCGCGGAAAATCCCCTGACCGGTTCGAAGCCGAGGAGCTTCATTTTCATCAAAAGCTGCGCGCCGCCTATCACGCGCTGGTCAAACTCGAACCCAGGCGTTGCGTGCTGATCGATGCGCGCGCTGCGAAGAAAGTCGTAGCCAAGCGGATTTGGGACGCGGTTTGCAAAAAATTTGGTTTGCAGCCGCCTGTAGCCGCGTTGGAACAAGCCGAGCCATGAGCCGCGACGTGACAGACGACGATGACGACAAAGCTGTGGCGCCGCGTACCGCGACATCACTGTTCGGACACGCTGAAGCCGAGGCCCTGCTGCTTGCCGCCTATCGCAGCGCGAAGCCGCCGCACGCCTTTCTGCTCGTAGGCCCGAAAGGCATCGGCAAGGCGACGCTCGCCTACCGCATGGCGCGGTTTGTGCTTGCCCATCCGGATCCGGCCGCTGCCGAAGTCAAAGCGGCAACGTCGCTTGCGGTCGACCCCGGGCACGTCGCAGCGCGCCGCATGACAGCCAGGGCGCATCCAGGTCTTCTTGTGCTGGAGCGTACGCCGAACGAAAAAGGCGCGATGCGCCAGCAGATCGCGGTCGACGACGTTCGCCGCACTGTGACGTTCTTCGGCAACACTTCGGGCGAGGGCGGCTGGCGCATTGCGCTGGTCGATGCGGTCGACGAGCTCAATCGTTTCGGGGCGAACGCACTGCTCAAGGTGTTGGAGGAGCCGCCGCAGCGCGCGCTCTTGCTTTTGGTGTGTCATTCGCCGGCGCGCGTTCTGCCGACGCTCCGCTCGCGCTGCTGCGTGGTGAACATGCGTCCGCTGGCCCAGACTGACGTAGCTGCGGCGCTGGCCGCGGCCGTGGGAGGGGAGACCGGCGATGCCGACATCCACACGGCGGCGGCCGCGGGCGACGGTAGCGTCGGCCGCGCGCTCGAATTTCTCGACGAAGACATGTTGAGCCTGCGCCGTCACGCGCTGGCTGAACTCGACCGCCTCCCGGCGATTGACACGAAAGCGCTACATGAATTGGGCGAGGCACTTGCCGGCACCGACGCGAGGCCGCTCGGCGCCTTTTTGGACACCGTGAATGCCTGGATGTCGCGGCGGCTTGGCCGCGGCTCAGGCGATCTGGCCGGGCTGGCGCAGCTTGCCGGCGCCTGGCAGCGAATCAATCAAGCGGCGCAGGATGCCCTTGAATACAATTTAGAGCGAAAGCCGCTGGTGTTTAGCGTCTTCGGCCTGCTTGCCGGCGCCACACGCCATTGATACCTAGGCGAAGACGCTTCATGGCCGGGTTAATCCCGGCCATCCACGTCTTGGACACTTGAATATTGGCAATGGCGCGCAAATCCAGACCGAAGTCCGGCAATAAGCCGATGCCCAGAGGCAAGAGGCGGACCGCAAACGCTCGCCGCGCAGGGCCGAAAAAGGCGAAGTCGGCGGCAAAGGGCCCTTCATCGGCAAAGCGCGCCGGCCTGAAGACACCGGCAAAGAAGCCGCAACCCAAGCGTAATCAGTCTAAGCCGGCTGCGGCGCGTACCAAACGTTCGCCAACGGCGCGGCCGAAAAAGTCGCCGCCGGCTACACCGAACGCTTCACGAGAAAAACCGCCAGTGCGGCAAATGCCGAGGCCGTCAATCCGGCAAGACTCCACGGGCAGGGGCAAGCCTTATTACATCACCACCGCCATCGCTTACCCGAATGGGCCGCCGCATATCGGTCACGCCTACGAAGCTATCGCCACCGACGCCATCGCGCGCTTCACGCGGCTCGACGGCTTCGACGTGTTCTTTCTCACCGGCACCGACGAGCATGGCATCAAGATGCTGCAAACGGCGGCCAAGGAAGGCATCACGCCGAAGGAGCTCATCGAGCGCAACGTACCGCGCTTCAAGGCGATGGTGGCAATGCTCAATTGCTCGAACGACGAGTTCATCCGGACCACCGAGCCGCGTCACCATCGCGCCTCGGAAGCGATCTGGGAGGCGATGGAGAAAAACGGCGACATCTATTTGGACAAATATTCCGGCTGGTACTCGGTGCGTGACGAGGCCTATTACGATGAGAGCGAAACGCGCCTCGACGCAGCGGGCGTGCGGATCGGTCCCAACGGTACGCCGGTCGAATGGGTGGAGGAGGAGAGTTACTTCTTCCGGCTCTCGGCGTACCAGGGCAAGCTTCTAGAGCTATACGCCAACGACCCCAACTACGTGCTGCCGCGCGAGCGCTTCAACGAGGTCACGAGCTTTGTCAAAGGCGGCCTGAAAGACTTATCGATCTCACGCACGACCTTCGATTGGGGCGTGCGGGTACGCGGCAATCCGCGGCACGTCATGTATGTGTGGGTCGACGCGCTAACCAATTACATCACCGCGGTCGGCTATCCCGACGTCGACAGCGAAAAGTTCCGTCGCTACTGGCCGGCCGATCTGCACGTCATCGGCAAGGACATCGTGCGCTTTCATGCGGTGTACTGGCCGGCGTTTTTGATTTCGGCCGGCGTTGCGGTGCCGAAGCGCATTTACTCCCACGGCTTTCTGTTCAACCGCGGAGAAAAGATGTCGAAGTCGGTCGGCAACGTCATCGACCCCTTCGATCTCGTCAAAGCTTATGGCGCCGATCCGTTGCGCTATTTCTTCCTGCGCGAGGTGCCGTTCGGCCAGGACGGCAATTACAGCCACGAGGCGATCATCAATCGCATCAACGCCGACCTCGCCAACGATCTCGGCAATCTGGCGCAGCGGTCACTGACCATGGTGGCGCGGCAGTTCGGCGGCGCGCTGCCTGAACCGGCCATCTTCAGCGCGGCGGATGAGGCCATTCTCGCCGCGGCCGACGCCATGATCGACAAAGCGCGCGACTTCATGAAGACGCAGCAATTGCATCAGGTGCTTAATACCGTGTGGGCGGTCGTCGCCGAGGCCAATCGCTACTTCGCCGGCGAAGCGCCTTGGGCGCTGGCCAAGACCGATCCGGCGCGGCAGGGCACGGTCCTGTATGTGACTGCGGAAGTTATCCGCCAAGTCACCATTTTGTGTCAGCCCTTTATGCCGGAGTCGTCCGGCAAGCTCCTCGATTTGCTCGCCGTTCCGAAGGAGCGCCGAAGCTTCGCCGATCTTGGCAACCGCATTTCTGCCGGCGCGAAATTGCCCGCGCCCGCGCCTGTCTTCCCGCGTTACGTGGAGCGGGAAACACAAGCGGCGACATAGATGCTCGTCGACAGCCATTGCCATCTCGATTTTCCCGACCTCGCCGACGAGGTTGACGCGGTCGTTGCGCGCGCCCGCGCTGCCGATATCGCGCGCATGGTCACTATTTCGACCCGCGTTGCCCGCCACGCCGGCGTGCTGGCCCTCGCCGAGCGTTTTCCCGATGTTTATTGCTCGGTGGGAACGCATCCGCATCACGCCGACGAAGAGCTCGACATCACCGCAGCCGACCTGATCGATCGCGCCAGGCACCCCAAAGTCGTCGCCATCGGCGAAGCTGGGCTCGACTATCACTATGAGCGCGCGCCGCGCCCCGCACAGGAGCAGGGATTTCGCACCCACATCGAAGCGGCGCGCGAGAGCGGCCTGCCGTTGGTCATTCATTCGCGCGAGGCCGACGCCGAAACCGCGCGCATTCTGGAGGAAGAAACCGGGCAGGGCGCCTTCCCCGCCGTGCTGCATTGTTTCACTGGCGGACCTGAGCTTGCCCGCCGCGCCATAGCTCTCGGACTGTTTATCTCCTTCACGGGGATCCTGACCTTCAAGAATTCGGCAGCGTTGCGTGCCATCGCCGCCGAGCTGCCGTCCGACCGCATTCTCGTCGAGACCGATGCGCCGTACCTCGCGCCGAGCCCGTTCCGCGGCAAGCGCAACGAACCGGCTCATGTCGTGGAGGTCGCAAAAGTTCTGGCTGAGACGCGCGGCGTCTCGTTCGAGGAAATCGCGCGGCAAACGACGGACAATTTCCTTGCGCTGTTCCGCAAGGTGCCGCGGCCGGCTAGCGTGAATTTTTCGCGTGAGACGCCGAGCGCGCCTGCCGCATGACGCTGAAATTCACCATCCTCGGCTGCGGCTCGTCGGGTGGCGTGCCGCGGCCGGCACTTGGTTGGGGCGATTGCGATCCGAACAACCCGAAGAACCGCCGCCGGCGTACGTCGCTGTTGGTGGAGCGGCAGGGGCCTGGCGGTGTGTCGCGGGTGTTGGTCGACACCTCGCCTGACTTGCGCGAGCAGCTCCTCGACGCGAACGCCGACGCGCTCGACGGTGTGTTCTACACCCACGAGCACGCCGACCACGTTCACGGTATCGATGATTTGCGAGGCTATTTCATCAAACAGCGCCGGTTGATCGATGTCTATCTCGCCGCTCCAACGGCAAAGATAGTCCGCGCACGGTTCGATTATTGCTTCGAATCTCCGCCTCGCAGCGACTATCCGCCGATTGTGAGCGAGCAGCGTTTCGTCGCGGGTCAGCCAATCGAGGTCAGAGGCCAGGGAGGCGCTATCACCGGTCTGCCAATCCTGCAAGTCCACGGCGATACGCCGTCGTTCGGCTTCCGCTTCGGCAGGGTGGCGTATTCGTGCGATCTCAGCGATCTGCCGCCGGAGAGCGTCGCGGCGCTTGCCGATCTCGACGTGTGGATTTTGGATGCGCTTCGTTACCGGCCGCACCCCAGCCATTTCTCGGTTGCGGACGCGCTCGGTTGGATCCAGCGGCTGAAGCCCCGGCGTGCCATCCTGACTAATCTCCACACCGATCTCGACTACGACAAATTACGTCGCGAATTGCCGCAGCACGTCGAGCCGGCTTTCGACGGTATGTGCATTGAAGTCGAAGATGCCTGAGGCGAAGCCCGGCGCCGCCTTGCGGGCGGCAAAGCGAATGAAAAGCCCCAGTTTATATAGCCAATAGCCATATATTCCATAATATCTCTTATGCGAATCGACATTGGAGCCTGGTGGCGCGGCTTTATGCGCCAAAGACGGAACCAAACACTTTTGCTATGGTTTCCTCCCCGCCGGCTAAGCTATCGCGGCCAGCGCTTTCGCTAGCTTTTTCCAAACCTCAACATTTGCACCAAGGGACCTGCCGTGAGCAAAACCAACGATACGCGCCGCAAGACTGCCGCGGCGCTCGACACGCCCACCGACCTTTCGTCGGACGCGGTCAGCAAGATTTCCGCAAAGCTCAATGAAATTCTGGCGACCACTTTTGCGCTCTACCTCAAGACCAAGAATTTTCATTGGCACGTCAGCGGACCGCACTTCCGCGACTATCACCTGCTGCTCGACCAGCATGGCGATCAGATCTTCGCCATAACCGACGATATCGCCGAGCGGGTTCGCAAGATCGGCGGCGCAACGATCCGCTCGATCGGCCAGATTTCGAAGCTACAAGACATCGACGACAACAACGAAAACTTCGTGCCGCCGGTCGAAATGCTGCGCGAGCTGATGAACGACAACAAGGCCTTGATCGCCGCGATGCGCGAGGCGCACGAAATCACCGACAAGGGCGGTGACGTCGCCACGACCAGCATGCTCGAGAACTGGATCGACGAGGCCGAACGCCGCACCTGGTTCCTGTTCGAGACGAGCCGTCACGGCGACAATTCCGGTCACTAGTGTGGCGGTTCAACAGCCCGCACCATTTGTGCCGCACCATCAGGACACTAGGCGCGCTATTCATTAACAGCCGCCTGGCGCCATTCGCAGCGCGACGAGGGGTCTGATAGCTTTCCGCCATAACTTGGAAGGCTTTCATGACCCCTTCGCGCGATATCGCCCGGCTGATCGAAATCATGGCGGCGCTACGCACGCCGAAAACCGGCTGTCCGTGGGATTTGGAGCAGAATTTCGCGACCATCGCGCCTTACACGCTCGAAGAAGCCTACGAGGTCGCCGACGCCGTTGCGCGCAACGACCTCGCCGATTTGCAGGACGAATTGGGCGATCTCCTGCTCCAAGTCGTTTTTCACGCTCGCATGGCGCAGGAGCAACGCGCCTTTGACTTCGGCGACGTCGTCGAAGCGATCACCGCAAAACTCATCCGCCGCCACCCCCATGTCTTCGGCGAACATCGCGCGGCCAATCCAGAGGCCGTCAAAGGCCTGTGGGACGAAATAAAGGCCCAGGAGAAGGAACGGAAACGGACGAAAGCGGGAGGCAGCGCGCCTTCGGAAGAGGGCGCCCTTGCCGGGGTACCGATCGCCCTCCCCGCGCTGACGCGCGCGCTAAAGCTCCAGGGAAAAGCCGGCAAAGTCGGATTCGACTGGAACGACGTTCGCGCAGTCTTGCGCAAAATCCGCGAAGAGGCCGACGAGATTGAGGCCGCGCTTGAAGCCGATGAAAGCGAAGCGGCCGCGGAGGTGGGCGACCTGCTCTTTGCCGCCGTCAATCTCGCACGCCACCTGCACGCCGATCCTGAGACGCTGCTCCGCCAAACCAACCAAAAATTCGAGCGGCGCTTTGCCGCCATCGAGCGCGCGTTGGCGGCGCGAGGCAAGGCCCCGCAGGACGCTTCGCTCGCGGAAATGGATGCGTTGTGGGAGCAAGCGAAAGCGGCGGAATGAGGCTAAGCCGCGACCCGGTGCATGGCGGACTTTTCGCGGGCGCCGCGGATGACCTTGACCGACTTCTCGATGGCCGACCACAAGCCGCTGATTTCGGCGGCTGAATAGGGGTCGCTATGGAGGTCGGCGACGCCCTCGCCGTCGCTTAGCGCCAGCGAGTAGCTCGCCCGATGCGTGATCTGCCCGCCCCAAAGGGGGACCTCCAGTCGCGCCAAACAATGCCGCGCCGCCGCAACCGCTGGCGCTTCCATACCGTTTCGTTTTGCCGGCGCGGCGTTGAGGATGACGGCGTAAGGCGTGCGCGCCTGCTGCGCGAACGCGATGGTCTGTTGCACGGCGTCGATATCAAACAAACCCGGCCGACACGGAATGACGACCAGCGTTGCCGCCTCGATCGCGTCGATCACACTTGCCGAGCCGTTCGCCGGCGTGTCGACTAAAATCCATTCCACGCCGTTTTTCTTGGCCTTTTTGACGATCTCGCCGATGCCTCGCTTCACGATTTTCAGCGGCAAACCGTATTCGGCGCGCAATTCATTCCACAGCGTCAGCGAGCCCTGCGGATCGTCGTCGACGAGCAAACAACTCCGCGTCGTAGCATGGATGTGAACGGCGAGATGCGCCGCCAGGGTACTCTTGCCCGCCCCACCCTTGCGCGACGCAAACGTAAGAATATTCATCGCAACGATCCGCGACCAAAAAGGGAAAGTAGCGATCCAGCGGACGGGATCGCGGCACATTATCGGCAAGCGAGTTTCGAACAACAGAATGAACAACCCGTCTATGACGACGTCGCACAAGTGTCACAATCAATGGCGTGGACAACAAAGTAAGACGCAGAGACGGCCAATCAGAAGCAAAAACTTCAGGTGGGAATACGTTGCGCCGGCGAGGAAAACCGTTTGCGGACCGCGTCTGCCCTGCTCGGGTCGGTCCGCACCGTCATGGTGATACTTCCCGATTGCTGGTCGACCTCTTTGCGAATGACCTCGGTATGCCGATGCAGCCAGCTCACACCGGCGCCATCGGCCGCATCGAGAGTGAGCTCGATAACGACCCGGCCGGCGGCCAGCCGCGTTTCGATTGTCCCTTCGAGCGCGCCAATCCCCTCCCCGCTGACGGCGGAAACGAGCACCGGCCGCTCGTCAGCGGCCCGGCGACCCGCCAGATTTTCAAGTTGCGCCCGCGCATCGGGATCGAGCCGGTCGATCTTGTTCCAGACTTCGATCAGGGCGGGCTTATCGGTTGATTTGCGCTCTGGATCGATGCCGAGTTGGCCTAATACTTTTTCCACGTCGTGGAGTTGCGCCGCGGCATTGTCATGCGACATATCGCGGACGTGGAGGATGACGTCGGCCTCGGTCACCTCCTCGAGCGTCGCGCGGAACGCCGCGATCAGCATGGTCGGCAGGTCGGAAATAAATCCGACCGTGTCGGACAGGATGATGCGCGCGCCATGCGGCAGGTCGACGGCGCGCAGCGTGGGATCGAGGGTCGCGAACAGCATATCCGCCGAGAGGACGCGCGCCCGCGTCATGCGGTTGAACAGCGTCGACTTGCCGGCGTTGGTGTAGCCGACGAGCGCCACGATCGGATACGGCACGCGCCGGCGGCTGTCACGGTGGAGCGCGCGCGTGCGCTTGACCTTGGCAAGCTCGGCCTCGATCTTGGCGAGGCGCTCCTCGATCATGCGGCGGTCGGCCTCGAGTTGCGTCTCGCCGGGACCGCCGAGAAAGCCGAAACCGCCGCGTTGACGTTCGAGGTGCGTCCAGGTGCGCACCAGCCGGCTCTTTTGATAAGTCAGGTGCGCATGTTCGACTTGCAGCGCGCCTTCGCGGGTCCGCGCGCGTCTGCCGAAAATTTCCAGGATCAGGCCGGTGCGGTCGACCACCTTGGCGTTCCAGGCTTGCTCGAGATTTCGCTGCTGAACCGGGGTAAGCGCGCCGTCAATCACAACAATGCCGGCCTCGAGCGTCCGCAGCAGGCCCGCGATTTCCTCCACCTTCCCCTTGCCGAGGAGTGTTGCCGGGCGCGCGGCGTTGAGCGCCACGACGCCCGCCTGTGCAACGTCAAGATCGACGGCCCGCGCAAGCCCGACCGCCTCGTCGAGCTTTTCCACCGGCGTGCGTTCGGTGGCATGGTGGGAACCAGGCGCCCGGCGCAATGCCGGCTCGATGACAAGCGCCCTGCCCGTTGCTGAGCCCGAACCGGCCGCTCCCTCCCGTTGACCCGAGGGAACGTTAGAAAGTGCGGAGCGCGTGTCGAGACGGCGCGGCTCCAATTAGATCTTGTCCCCGGCTTGCGCCTCTTCGGCGCCCTCGAACAACTGCACGGGATGCCCCGGCATGATTGTCGAGATGGCGTGCTTATAGACGAGCTGCGAATGCCCGTCGCGGCGCAACAGCACGCAAAAATTATCGAACCAGGTCACCACGCCCTGCAACTTGACGCCGTTCACCAGGAAGATGGTCAGCGGAATTTTGTTCTTGCGGACGTGATTGAGGAATGTGTCTTGCAGATTTTGTGCGCGGTCGGCTGCCATGGCCGTTGTTTCCGTTTTTGTACCGCGGGCCCCTACCCCACGGGTCTTTTCTTTTCTTTCCTAAAATAGGGTGGGCCGGGCAAAGCAAAACCCACTCAGAGCGTTGTTACCTCAGCTAAAAAGGTCGGATTGCTCACCTCAGCCCAGAGTTTTACCCCGCCGGTCGGAACTAACCGATGCGGCCGAGCAAATTTATTAGACGGTACCGCGCAGGGGGATGCAAGCCCAAGTTGGGGGCGGAGGTTGGATTCCGCCGTTGTGGACCACCTGCCGGAGAAGAATTGTCTTAAAGCCGGGCTATCAGCCCGCTTCCGCAAAACGATGAAACTCCCGGCGTAGCGCGGTGGCTATCGGTCCTGGCTTGCCGTCGCCAATCTTGCGCCCGTCGATCTGTATCACGGGGACGACGATCTGGGTCGCCGAGGAGACAAACGCCTCGCGGGCGGCATAGGCCTCTTCGAGCGTGAACGGCCGTTCATCGACGGCGAGCTTTTCCGCTTTGAGCGTCTCGAACAGCACCTGACGCGTAATTCCTCGCAAAATGGCCTGATCCGACCGGCGGGTTACGACCTTCTTGTCCTTGGTCACAATCCAGGCATTGGAAGAGCTTGCTTCGGTGACGTTGCCCTCCTTGTCGACGAACCACGCGTCGCGCGCACTCTGCTCAATGGCCGCTTGCCTCGCGAGCACGTTGGGCAGAAGTCCAATGGTCTTGACATCGACTCGGCCCCAGCGGTTGTCGAGCACGCTGACGACGGCAATACCCTTGGCGGCGAGCGCTTCGTTGCGGATCTTATTGAGCGAGCGCGCGGTGACGACCAGGCTCGGCCGCACTTCCGGCACCGGGAAGGCATGGTCGCGCCGCGCCACGCCGCGGGTCACCTGCAGGTACAAGAGGCCATAGCCGATCCGATTGCGGGCGGCCACCTCGCGCATCACGATGTTCAGGGCGGCGAGCGGCATCGGCATACGAATGCGCAACTCCTCAAGTGAGCGCACCAGCCGGGCCAGGTGGCGGCGCTGGTCGATCAACCGCCCCCCGCGCACCTCGCACACTTCGTAAACGCCATCGCCGAACTGATAGCCGCGATCTTCAACATGCACCTTCGCGTCGCGGAACGGCAGATAGCGGCCGTTGACGTAGGCGATCCGGCTCATCGGGCTTTAGTCGATCCCCAGCGCCTTGAGCTTGCGGTGGAGCGCCGAGCGCTCCATGCCGACAAACTCCGCGGTGCGCGAAATATTGCCGCCAAACCTGTTGATCTGCGCAAGGAGGTATTCGCGCTCGAACACTTCCCGCGCCTCGCGCAATGCCAGGCCCATGAGATGCTCGCCGCCGTCGCCGTTCGGCATGGAGGGAATCATCGACCCGACGTCCGGCGGCAGCATGGATGCAGTGATCACCGCTTCGGGCTCGCCGCCGGCGAGGATCATCAGCCGTTCGACGTTGTTGCGAAGCTGGCGCACATTCCCTGGCCAGTCATGCGATTGCAGCACCGCCAACGCGTCGGGCCCGATATTGCGCTTTGGCAAGCCGGTGGTCTGCGAAATTTGCGCCATGAAATAATCAACCAGCTCCGGAATGTCCTCGCGCCGTTCGGCGAGCGGCGGCACGCGGATCGGCACGACGGAGAGGCGATGATAGAGATCGTCGCGGAATTTGCCCGCCGCGATCTCAGCCTCGATATTGCGGCTGGTCGACGAGACAACGCGCACGTCGACGGTGACCTTGGTGCCGCCGCCAACGCGCTGAAAGGTCTGGTCAAGCAACACGCGCAGAATCTTGTTCTGGGTCTCGCGCGGCATGTCAGCGATCTCGTCGATGAACAGCGTGCCGCCGTGGGCCTCTTCCAGCGCGCCGACCTTGCGCTGTTGCGTTCCGTTGATCGCATCGATGCCGAACAGCTCGTTCTCCATCTGGTCGGGAACGATCGCAGCCGCGTTAATCACCACGAACGGTCCGTTCGACCGCGCCGAAAGCGCATGGATGGTGCGGGCGGCAAGCTCTTTGCCGCTGCCTGAAGGACCGACAATAAGAACGCGGCTATTGGTCGGCCCTACTTTCTCGATGGTCTGCCGCAGCGCATTTGCGGCGGGCGAGCGTCCCACAAGCGCCGAGGCCAGCGGGCCAAGCTGGCGCAGCTCGCGTACTTCGCGCTTGAGCCGGTAATTCTCCAGCGTCCGCTCGGCGACCAGCAACAACCGGTCGGCCTTGAAAGGCTTCTCAATGAAGTCGTAGGCGCCGCGCTTGATGGCCGAAACCGCGGTCTCGATGTTGCCGTGGCCGGAAATCATCACGATCGGCAGATCGGGATGTTCCTGCTTGAGCGAGTTGAGGAGCTGCAATCCATCGAGACGACTGCCTTGCAGCCAGATGTCGAGGAAAACGAGATTAGGACGGCGCGCGACCACGGCGGAAAGCGCCTCGTCGCTATTGCCCGCCGTGCGGGTGCCGTGGCCCTCGTCCTGGAGAATGCCCGCGACCAGGTCGCGAATGTCCGCCTCATCGTCGACGATCAAGATGTCGGATGCCATGGTTACGCCGTCACTCCAGCGGGGGCCGGCGCCGTCGCCGCGCGCTCGATCGGCTCGGCGGCAAAGCGCAATTGCATCCAGGCGCCGCGCGCGCCCGCAATCTTCTCGGACGCATCGCGCAGTTCGATGCCGCCGCCGTGTTCCTCCAGAATGCGACCGACAATCGCGAGGCCGAGCCCAGTGCCTTTCTCGCGCGTCGTGACATAAGGCTCGAGCAATCGCGCGCGGTTCTCCTTCGGCAGCCCGATACCGTTGTCGATGACGTCGATAATGATGTCCTTGCCGACGCGGCGGCCGGTGACAACGATACGGCCGCGCTCGGCTGCCCTGCTCTGCCCGGAGGCGGCGTCGGAATTGGCCGCAAGCGATAACGCGCCGATCGCTTCAGTCGAATTTTTTACGATGTTGGTCAGTGCCTGCGAAATCAGCCGCCGATCGAAGCGCGCCGGCATGCTTTCGGTTGGCAGATCGACTTCGAAGTCTATGTCCGGATGGCCGACGCGCATGAGAAAGACAACCTGGCGCACGGTATCGGCGACGTCTTCGGCGGCGATCACCGGCTTGGGCATCCGCGCGAAACGCGAGAACTCGTCGACCATTCGCTTGATGTCGTCGACTTGCCGTACGATCGTGTCGGTGCACTGCTCGAACACGGCGGCGTCTTCGACGATTACTTTGCCGTATTTGCGGCGCAGCCGCTCGGCCGACAATTGAATGGGGGTGAGCGGGTTTTTGATTTCGTGCGCTATGCGCCGGGCGATGTCGGCCCACGCCGAAGAGCGCTGCGCCAGTACGAGCTCGGTCACGTCATCGATGGTGATGACATAGCCGTGCTCGGATTCGGCGGCCTGCTCGCTGGTCACGCGCACCGAAAAATTTCGCTCCTGGCCGTTGCGGGTGACTGTCACCTGGCGCTGCACCAGCCGCTGAGTGCCGTTGCGCGCTGAGGCGAAAACCTCCGCCAGCTCCGGTGCGACTTCGTTGAGCGGCCGCCCCAGCGCTTGGCTCTCGGTCCGCGCGATCAGTTGTTCGGCCGATCGGTTGAGGATGGTGATTTGGCCGTCGGCGTTGACGCCGATGACGCCGGCGCTGGCGCCGGCCAGCACGGCTTCAGTGAAGCGACGCCGGCTATCGATCTGATCGCGCGCGCGGATGATGTCATCGTGCTGCGTGCTTAATTCTTGCGTCATCTTGTTGAAGGTTTCACCGAGATGGGCGAGATCGCCTTCGGAGCGGCGGATCGGCACGCGGACCTGCAAATTGCCGGTCGAGACCACGTTGGCGGCGCCGATCAGGCGGCGGATCGGGGCCACCAGCCGGTTGGCGAAATCGAGCCCGATCCACGCCGACGACAACAGCACGATCAGCGCGATCACCGCGAACATCAACGCGAACGCGATCTGTATTCCGAGCCGGCGGGCCTCGAGAGTAGCGTATTCGCCGACGTTCTCTTGGGTGGCGCGTAATTGTTCGACCACACGCGGATCGAGCAGCCGCGCCGCGTAAAGATACATGTCGTCGTAGCCATGCAGCTTCACTGCCGCTGCGACGTGATCGCCCTCGGGAATAAGCGCGATTTGCGGCTCGGTTTCGGTGATCTTGGCCAACAGCTCTTTCGATGGCAGCACAATGGCCTTGTCCATCTTGACGTCGGCGCGCTCGACTGTGGTGCCGTCGCCGCGAATGATCAGCGCGGCGGAAAGGCCGCGTGCGGTCGCCTGCGCCGTGAAGAATTTCTGGAAGCGGTCGCGGTCGGAATCGAACATGGTTTTGGCGCGGCCAAGGTCGAAGGCCATCGCCATGATTTCCCCGCGGATCGCCTGCGCGTGCTCGCTGACATAAGCGTCGGCCACAATCATCGACTGTTCGATCATGGAGCGGGTGCGTGTGGAGAAGAACCGGTCGAGGCCGCGATCAAGCGTGGTCGAGGCAACCACGGCGACGAGGATCGTCGGGACGGCGGCAATAACCGCGAACAGGCCGACGATTTGCACGTGGAGCCGCGAACCGGCGTAACCGCGCCTGCGCGCCTGCACCACGCTCCACACTTCCCGGCCGATAATGCCGAGGAGCAGCAAGCCGGTCGCCAGATTGCCGAGCAGCAACTTGACCACGACCTCGTGCACCGGGGTGATCGGGGTTAGGTTGGCAAGAACGAGGAAGGTGGCTGTGGCGGAGAGAAGCGCGACGCCGACGGCGGCCGCCCCAATCAGGCGCGAAGCCGCAGGCATCGGAGCCGCGGCGGCCGGATCTAACGGGGCGACCTGATCGGCAGTCGTCATGGCCTTTAAGAACGCGGGACTTGGGCCAGCTTCAGGGAAGATCGGCGGACGATGAAATGGAGCCCCCGGGCCATTCCCGCCGTGTCATTTTGACAACGTTAAGCAGTCGGGTGATGCTTTTATACAACAATGTTGCCGGATTGCGACAATTTGCGGGCGAAAGGAGGCGCCGCTATCAGCTTCCAGCGGTCCGATACACCTGGATTTCCAGGTCGCGGATCTTCTTGCGCAGCGTGTTGCGATTGACGCCGAGCAGATCCGCGGCGCGGATTTGGTTACCCCGCGTCGCCGCCAGCGCCGCGGTCAACAGCGGTCCTTCGACCTCGCGCAAGATCCGATGATAGAGCCCAGGCGGCGGCAGGCCCTCGTCGAAGCCGGAGAAATAGCGGGCGAGATGACGCTCCACGGCATTGGCCAGATTTTCGTCGCCGCGGTAGTTGTCGCCGGGTGAAAGACTAGGTTGCGCCAGTTCGGAATCGATCACCGCCGAGGTGATGGTTTCCTGTGGATAGAGCGCGGCGAGCCGGCGGGCCAAATTCTCCAATTCGCGCACGTTGCCGGGCCAGCGATGCCGCTTGAGCCGTTCGATCGCCGCCTGGTCGATCTGCTTTGCCGGCAAGCCCTCGCGCTCGATCAGCGTGAAAAAATGGCGGATAAGATCGGGAATATCTTCGGTGCGTTCGCGCAACGGCGGCAAGCGCAGCGGCACCACGTTGAGCCGGAAGTACAGGTCCTCACGGAACAGGCCTTGCTGAATGAGCTGCCGCAAATCTTTGTTGGTCGCCGCGATAATGCGCACGTCGGCCTTGATCGGCGTGCGCCCGCCGACCGTCGTGTATTCGCCCTGTTGCAGCACACGCAAGAGCCGCGTCTGCGCTTCCATCGGCATGTCGCCGATTTCATCGAGAAACAGCGTGCCGCCCTCGGCCTGCTCGAAGCGTCCGGCGCTGCGGGTGTTGGCGCCGGTAAAGGCGCCCTTCTCGTGGCCGAACAATTCGGACTCGATGAGATCGCGCGGAATCGCCGCCATGTTGATGGCGACAAACGGACCGGTGCGGCGCTTGCCGTAGTCGTGCAAAGCGCGCGCCACCAGTTCCTTGCCGGTGCCGGACTCGCCTGAAATCATCACGGTCAGATCGGTCAGCATCAGCCGCGCCAGGACCCGGTAGATTTCCTGCATCGCAGGCGAACGCCCGATCAGCGGAATTGACTCGAAATCGTCGACTTGCGCCGGCGGTCGCAGCCGCTCCTTCGGTTCGGATAGCGCGCGGCCGACGATTGCCGTCAGTTCCTTGAGATCGAAAGGCTTCGGCAGGTATTCGTACGCGCCGCGCTCGGACGCGCGGATCGCGGTCATGAACGTATTCTGGGCGCTCATAATGATGACCGGCAGATTCGGCCGCGCCTTCTTGATGCGCAACAGCAAATCGAAGGCGTTTTCGTCCGGCAGCACTACGTCGCTGATAATGAGGTCGCCGTCGCCCTGGCTGATCCAGCGCCACAGCGTTGCTGCATTGCCGGTCGAGCGCACGTCGTATCCGGCGCGAGTCAGCGCCTGATTGAGAACGGTGCGGATTGCCGCGTCGTCGTCGGCAATGAGGATATTTCCGGCGGGCATTTAATGATCCCCTGATGGTCGGCTCGGACCTGAACGCGCGGCTACCTGCTCGCCGTCCTCTGCGGTGTACATCGGCATCAGCACGCGAAAGATGGTTCGCCGCGGTTGGGACTCGCATTCGATAATGCCGCCGTGATCGCCGACGATCTTGGCGACTAGTGCGAGGCCGAGTCCCGATCCCGTTGGCTTCGTGGTCACGAACGGATCGAACAAGTGCGGCATCAATTCGTCGGGTACGCCCGGGCCGTTGTCCCTGACGCAGAATTCAAGCGGCAATGAAATGCGCGTCTTGGCGCCCGGAATGGAAAGACGCACGCCGGGACGGAACGCGGTCGATAGCGCGATCTCCCCGCCCGCGTTGTCGCCGATGGCCTCGGCGGCATTCTTGATCAGATTAAAAAACACCTGCACGAGCTGGTCGCGGTTGGCCAGCACCGGCGGCAGCGAGGGATCGTATTCTTCGACAAAGCGGATGTGGCGGGCGACGCCGGATTGTGCCAGCCGCTTCACGTGCTCGAGCACGACGTGAATGTTGATCGGCTCACGCTCGATCGGCCGCTCGTCGGTAAAGACCTCCATGCGATCAACGAGCTTCACGATGCGATCGGCCTCGTCGCAAATCAATCGCGTGAGCGCTCGATCGTCGTCGCCGACTGACTGCTCCAGGAGTTGCGCCGCGCCACGAATGCCGGACAGCGGATTTTTGATTTCGTGCGCCAGCATGGCGGCAAGCGCGGTCACCGAACGCGCCGCGCCGCGATGGGTAAGCTGGCGGTCCATCTTGTCGGCAATCGAGCGCTCTTGCAGCATGACCACGACGTATTCGGGCTGTTCCGTCAGCGGTGTGACGTGCAGATCCACCGAGCGATCACCGGGGTTACGGGGTGTGCTGAGGTCGACTTTGTACTCGTTGACCGCAGCGCCGGTCGTGCGCACCTGGTCGACGAGCGCGAGCAGCGGGCTGCCGAATGGCACGAGATCGTGCAGCATGTGGCGGCGCAAGTGAGTGAGCGAAGCCTCGAAAAACGCTTCGGCTGCGGCGTTGGCCTCGATCACCTTGCCGTCGGCGGCGACGACAATGACCGGATGCGGCAGCGCGTTGAGCACGGCCTCGGCGGCAGTCGCAGTCGGCAGAAATGATGGCGCGGTGCTCACCATGAGCCCCTCGGCAATGGCCAAGCCCAATCAGGAGTTTCGCCCGTCGCGAGCTCCGGGCTGCCGCGAGCGCTGAGTTCTCTAGTCGTCGTTTGATTGCACACGAATTAGGCGCTATCCTTAATCTGCATAGAGTTTAGCCAATTTTCGCCCGGACGCGCAAGTGTTGCAGTGCAATATAGTCAACTTGTGAGCGCTTAAATCAAGCCTGAAAGATCGGCCTGCTCGCTTCGCCTCTCAACGGAACATGCGCTAAGGGTTGCCCTCTAAAGGAAAGCGGGAGCCGCTATGACGACCAAAGTTGCGGCAGTCATTGTCGCGGGCGGGCGCGGAGTGCGTGCCGGTGGCGAGGTGCCGAAACAGTATCGGCAAATCGGCGGAGACCCGGTGATCCGCTCGGCGCTTGCTGCATTCGCCGGCCATCCGCAGATCGAGGCAGTGCAGCCGGTCATCCACGCCGAAGACGAAGCTGCGTTCCAGGCCGCGACGGCGGGACTTGCAGGATTACGGACGCCGGTTCCCGGCGGCGCCAGCCGGCAGGCTTCGGTCTATGCGGGATTGAAAGCGTTGCGCGGCCAAGGGCCGGATATCGTCCTTATTCACGACGCCGCGCGGCCGTTCGTCAGCCGCGCCCTGATCGAGCGTGCGATTGCCGCCGGTAGTGAGTATGGCGCCGCGGTCCCCGCAATCGCGGTGGCCGATACGGTGAAGAAGGTCGACGCACACGGAACGATCACGGCAACGATTGACCGCAGCGAACTGCGCATTGTGCAGACGCCGCAAGCCTTCTCCTATAATCTCATTGTCGATGCGCATGGCCGTGCGGCTAGATCCGATCGCAGCGATTTCACCGACGATGCTTCGCTCGCCGAATGGGCAGGCCACCGCGTGAATGTATTTCCGGGCGATACTGCCAACGTGAAACTCACGACTAACGAGGATTTCGCGCGGGCCGAGGCGCTGCGGATGGCCGCGACCGGCGACGTGCGCACCGGCAACGGCTTCGACGTGCACGCCTTCGCCGACGGCGATCATATTATGCTTGGCGGGGTGCGCATCGCGCACACGCGCGGCGTGACCGGACATTCCGACGCCGACGTAGCCCTGCATGCGCTGGTTGACGCCATTCTCGGCGCGCTTGCCGAAGGTGATATCGGGCAGCACTTTCCGCCAAGTGATCCGCAGTGGAAGGGCGCTGCGTCGGAAAGATTTCTCGCCTTTGCCTGCGAGCGGGTACGCGCGCGCTTGGGCGTGATCGCCCACCTCGACGTGACTGTTGTCTGCGAGGCGCCGCGCATCGGCCCGCATCGCGACGCCATGCGCGCCCGGATCGCGGCGATCGCCGGCATCAGCGCCGACCGCGTCGGCGTCAAGGCGACGACGAGCGAAAAACTCGGCTTCACCGGCCGTGGCGAGGGCGTTGTGGCGATGGCGACGGCGACCGTGCGATTGCCGTGGAGCGGATCGTGACGCAAGCGGCATTGCGCGCGGCCGCCAGGAGTGTCCTGCAGCGCGCGCGGTCCCGGGGATTGAAAATCGCGACCGCGGAATCCTGCACCGGAGGACTTGTCGCTGCCGCGCTGACCGAGATCGCCGGTTCGTCGGATGTGTTCGACCGCGGCTTCGTCACCTATTCCAACGATGCCAAACACGTCGTGCTGGACGTGCCTACCGCCATCTTGAAGCGCTACGGCGCCGTGAGCGCCGAAACTGCGGCAGCGATGGCGCAAGGCGCGCTGAGATATTCGTTGGCCGAAATTGCGGTCGCCATAACCGGCATTGCCGGCCCCGGCGGAGGAAGCAAACAAAAGCCGGTCGGCCTTGTTCACTTTGCCGCCGCGCGCCGCAATGGCCGCCGCCTCGCGCGCGTCAAGCGCTACGGCAATATTGGCCGGCGCCAGGTGCGGCAGCGCTCCGTTGCCGAAGCGCTGCAACTATTGCGATTGTTGGCTGAGAGCAAACAGCGCTAACGCTGCGGCTTTACTTTCGCTCGAAAAACACCGCCGCACAGATGTGATGCGTGATGTTCTGCGCGGTATGGCCGAAGGTTACCGGAACCTCCATCGGGAGCCCGGCCTTGGTATGAATGATTCTGGTCCCCTGGGCGGACGTCACTTTGATGGCACAATCGGTCAGCGGAAGGACGACCGAAGGAATTGGATGGGAATGCGGCGCGTCCAATTGGCCCGGCCTCCAGACGGCGCGGATCACCCGGAATTTCTCATTGTCGAGGAGCAGCTTGTAAACGCCGGGCGCGCCCGCATAAGTCGGCGGCGCATCTTGCGCGCCGGCAACGGACGGCGAAACGAACGCCACGGCTGTTACTGCGAAAACGGGTGCAATGTATTTGATCAACAGAACCTCCCAGAACTCATGAACAGCGTGACCAGCATACTTGGAGGCCGCGACAGCGAGAAGACCACGTTTTTCGCAAAGCTACGCGTTTACGCCGCGCGCGTGCCGTAGACCTCATCGGCGCGGCGTTCGAACGCGCCGGCAAAACGGCGGAACGCGGCATCAAACATGGCGCCCATCAGGAGGCCGAGCATGCGGCTGCGGAATTCGTAAGCCAGGAAAAACTCGACGTCGCAGGTGTGTTCGTCCACCGGACGGAAATTCCAGCGATTGTTAAGGCGCCTGAACGGGCCCTCGAGATACTCGACAAGGATTTCCAGTTTCGCCCGCTCGAGGGTCACCCGGCTGGTGAAGGTCTCGCGAATGAGCTTGTAGGCGACCGTCATGTCGGCGACGATCACCTCTTTGCCATGCTCGTCGGTCCGCCGCCGAATTTTGAGCGATTTGCAGAGCGGCACGAACTCTGGATAGCGCTCCACATCGGCGACGAGATCAAACATTTCGGATGCGGCATGCCGCACCCGCCGGGTGGTGGACAATTGCGGCATTATCAGCTTGCCGTCCGGGCCGCTTTCAGCCGGGCGAAATCGTCGCCGGCGTGATGCGATGAGCGCGTCAGCGGGCTCGCCGACACCATCGCGAAGCCTTTGCCATAGGCGATTGTCGCAAGCGTGGTGAATTCTTCGGGCGGCACGAAGCGCTTCACCGGGTGATGCTTTGGCGAAGGCTGCAGATATTGCCCGATGGTCAAAAAATCGACGTCGGCCGCGCGGAGGTCGTCCATCACCTGGAGCACTTCGTTGCGCTCCTCGCCGAGTCCGACCATGATTCCGGATTTTGTGAACGTGAGCGGATCGATTTCCTTCACCCGCTGCAACAGCCGGATGGAGGCGAAGTAGCGCGCGCCCGGCCGCACCGTGAGGTATTTGGCAGGCACCGTTTCCAGATTGTGGTTGAAAACGTCGGGTTTCGCTGCGACGACGACCTCCGCCGCTCCCTGCTTGCGCAGAAAATCGGGCGTCAGCACTTCGATGGTGGTTTGCGGACAGCGCGCGCGGATGGCGCGGATCACGGCGGCGAAATGCGCAGCGCCGCCGTCGTCGAGGTCGTCGCGATCGACCGAGGTGATGACGACATGCGCCAATCCAAGCTTTGAGGTCGCCTCGGCGACGTGCTCCGGCTCGGCCGGATCGAGCGCACCGGGAAGCCCGGTCTTGACGTTGCAGAACGCGCAGGCCCGCGTGCAGGTGTCGCCCATGATCATGAAGGTGGCGTGCTTTTTCTCCCAGCATTTGCCGATGTTGGGGCAAGCCGCTTCTTCGCAAACGGTGTGCAGGCCGTTGGCGCGGACGATGTTTCTGGTTTCAAGATAGCCGCGCGACACCGGCGCCTTGACTCTGATCCAGTCGGGCCTGCGCACGCTCGGCTGATCCGGCCGATGCGCCTTTTCGGGATGGCGCGGCCGGCCGGCGCCGGCGCTAAGCTTGTCGATCAGGACGGCCATGGCCTCTCCGCGCGGTGAGTTCCCGTAAGCCATACTTACGGGCCGTGGTGACTGGCTGCAAGGCGTGCGAATGGCGCACCAGTGTCACCTCCCCGACCTTCGTTCGCCGGCGTGGTGATAAACAAACAGTTAGGTCCGGTAACGAAGTTCGCGACGTCGCGGTGCAAGTTTCGCCATAAAACAATGCTCTTTTGATCGCGGCGGCGGCTTGGTAGGCGGAGGAATTGCTTGACGCCACGCGGCAAGGAGGAAGCGGCAGCACTGGCGCTGCACCGATTCGGCTTTGGCCCGCGGCTGCGGCGCGACAGCTATTCGCTCGATGGCGTCGCCGCCGATCCCCGCGGCGCCATGCTCGCCGATTTGGAACGGCCTAACGCCAGCCATCTCGCCGTCGATCTGCCGTCGAGCGCGCAAGCGGCCCGCGCGGTGTCCGATTTCCGCGCCGAGGAGCACGCGAAGCAGAAGCTCGCGCTACGCGCCGCCAAGGACGCCAATGCGAGCGCCATGGCTTCCAGCATGTCAGACGCGGCGCACGCGCCGGCAACCACCATGGCGGTCGGTCCGCAACCGCCCGACAACAAAAAGCCCCCCCTACCCCATCAGATCTTGCAGAACGAAGCTTCCGCGCGGTTCGACGCGGCGGTGGATTCAGACATCGGATTTGTCGAACGGCTCACCTGGTTCTGGTCGAACCATTTTTGCATTTCGGCGGATAAGGACGTTGCGATGGTGGGCGCCTACGAGCGCGAGGCCATTCGCCCGCATGTGCTCGGCCGGTTCGGTGACATGCTCGCCGCGGTGGAGAGCCATCCCGGCATGTTGTTCTATCTGGACAATGTCCACTCAATGGGCGCCGCCTCGGTCGACGGCATCAATCGCGACAAAGGGCTCAACGAAAATCTCGCGCGCGAAATCCTGGAATTGCATACGCTCGGCGTGCGCAGCGGCTATTCGCAAGCCGACGTGACAAGCTTCGCCAACGTGCTGACCGGCTGGAGCGTGATCGATCCGGCAGAGCCGGATCACGGCGGCGAATTCGTGTTCAACAAGCGCCTGCACGAACCGGGCGATCAAGTCGTGCTGGACAAGACCTATTCCGAAGAAGGCGTTGCGCAGGGCCGCGCAGTGCTCGCCGACCTCGCCCGCAACGGATCGACCGCGCAACACGTCGCGCTCAAACTCGCTCGTCACTTTGTGGCGGACGATCCGCCGCCGTCTTTAGTGGCGAAGCTGGCAAAGGCCTTTGAGGGAAGCGGCGGCAATCTGAAAACGCTGGCGAAAGCGCTGGTGACGGCTGATAAATCCTGGACGCCGCAGCGAACAAAACTTCGGCCGCCGGTCGAATGGATTTCCGGTGCGCTTCGCGTCGCCAAAGCCGCGCCGGCCGAATCGAGCAGCGTCATCGATCTGAGGTCGCCCCCCGCCAATTGGCTCAATATTGGCCGGTTGATGAACTTTCAGGCCGCTCTCGGCCAGCCGCTGTGGCGCCCGCCTGCACCCAACGGATGGCCCGATATCGAAGCGGCTTGGATTGACGGCGTGCCGCGCCGGCTTGGTATCGCCAACGAGTTTGCAAATCGCGCGCGGCCGGAAGCCGATCCGCTTGATCTGCTTGAAGCAAGCCTTGGCCCGCTGGCATCCGCCGAAACGCGTCAGACTATTTCGCGTGCTGAAAGCCGCACCCAGGCGTTTGCGCTCCTTTTGATGACGCCGGAGTTCCTGAGGAGATGAGAATGATCCTTCCTCACGCGCCGACGCGCCGCGCCATGCTTGCCGGCTCGGGCGCCTTGTTCGCCTGGGCACATATGCCGCGGCTGGCGCATGCCGAAGGCCGCGATCCGCGCTTCCTCACCATCGTCCTGCGCGGGGCGCTCGACGGTCTCGCAACGGTCGCGCCGGTCGGCGATCCGGATTGGATTGCGCTTCGCGGCGACAACGCGCTCCGCTTCGACGGCAAGGTCGCGCCGCTGAAGCTCGACGACTTCTTTGCGCTCAATCCGGCGATACCGAACCTGCATCACATGTTCCAGTCGAATGAAGCGATCGTCGTCCACGCCTGTGCCACACCGTATCGAGAGCGGTCGCATTTCGATGGCCAGGATTTGCTGGAAAGCGGTTTGCCGCAACCGGCGCCGAGCGACTCAGGCTGGCTCAATCGCGCGCTGCACGGGCTGGCATCCGCCGGCCGGGTCGATGCCGGCGAAAGGGCCAGAGCGCTTGGTGTCGGTCCGGCGCTGCCGCTGGTCGTGCGCGGCCCGGCGCCGGTCCTGACCTGGTCGCCGCAGAACGCGCCGGCTGCAAGCGAAGACACCGCCCGGCGGCTGGTCGACCTTTATCGGCACGCCGACGTGAAGCTCGCCAACGTGATGGAAGAGAACACCAGGCTCGCGGCAATGGAGCACGGCGACGATATGCCCAAGGCGCCGGCCAACCAGCCGCGCGCGTACTTCGCCGACGCGGCTGGCACGGCGGCGGGATTTCTGGCGCAGCCGAATGGGCCGCGCATCGGCGCGCTCGCGCTTGACGGCTGGGACACTCACAACAACGAGGGCATCGCCGGCGGGCGGCTTGCGCAACTACTCGGCTCGCTCGACGGCGCACTCGCGGCGATAAAATCCAATATGGGACCGGCGTGGCGCGAAACCGTTGTCGCATTGGTCACCGAGTTTGGGCGGACCGCTCGCATCAACGGCACCGAGGGCACCGATCACGGCACCGCGACGGTTGCGCTTCTTGCCGGCGGCGCGCTCAAGGGCGGGCGCGTGATCGCGGACTGGCCGGGGCTCAAGCCGGCCGATCTCTACGAGAACCGCGATCTCAAGCCGACCAGCGATCTGCGCGCCGTCCTCAAGGGCGTGCTGAAAGACCATTTACGCGCCGACGATCGCGCGTTGGCAGAAACGGTGTTTCCGGGCAGCAAGAACGTAAAGCCGCTGGCCGGGCTGGTCGGCTAACGTCAAATATTCAGCGCCCGCCCGTACGCGTCGCGCACCGCCTCGCCCATCATTTCCGACAGCGTCGGATGCGGGAACACCGTGTTCATCAGTTCTTCTTCGGTGGTTTCCAGATTCATCGCCACCACGTAGCCCTGGATGAGCTCGGTGACTTCCGCGCCGACCATATGCGCGCCAAGGAGCTGCCCGGTCTTTTTGTCGAAGATGACTTTGACCAGGCCCTGATCCTCACCGAGCGCAATCGCCTTGCCGTTGCCG
The DNA here is from genome assembly GCA_963753355.1 of uncultured Alphaproteobacteria bacterium. GTDB lineage: Bacteria > Pseudomonadota > Alphaproteobacteria > Rhizobiales > Xanthobacteraceae > BOG-931. The sequence goes on along the minus strand of CAVWBV010000007.1, from coordinate 28,285 downwards.
ATGAAGGGAAAGCGGCCGACGCGGATGTCGATTTTTTGGTCTTTGGCGGCCTGCTCCGTTAATCCCACCGAGGCGATTTGCGGCGAGCAATAGGTGCAGCCGGGGATCATCCGCTTGTTCATCGGGTGCGGGTGAAGTCCCTTAATCGCTTCGACGCAAATGACGCCTTCGTGCTCGGCTTTGTGCGCGAGCAGCGGCGGGCCCGCCACATCGCCGATGGCGTAGATTCCCGGAACGTTGGTCTTGCAGGCGCCATCGATCACAATGGCGGCGCGCTCGGTCTTCACGCCGAGCTTCTCCAGGCCGAGATTTTCGATGTTGCCGACGACGCCGACGGCGGAGATGACGCGCTCGACCGAAAGCGTCTGCGTGCCGCCTTTGCCGTCGTCGATGGTTGCGGTGACACCGTCGGCGGTCTTGTCGAGCTTTGTCACCTTGGCGCCGGTGTAAATTTTGATCCCTTGCTTCTCGAAACTCTTGCGCGCGAAAGCGGCGATCTCGGCATCTTCGGCGGGGAGGATTTGCGGGAGCACCTCGACCACCGTCACCTCGGAGCCGAGCGTGCGGTAGAACGAGGCAAACTCGATGCCGATGGCGCCGGAGCCGACCACCAACAGCGACTTCGGCACCCGGTCAGGCACCATGGCCTCGAAATACGTCCAAATCAGTTTCTTGTCCGGCTCGAGCCCGGGCAGCACGCGCGGCCGCGCGCCGGTAGCGATGATGATGTGCTTGGCCTGATACGCGCCCGGGCCGAGCGCGCCCTTCGGCGCTTCGCTCTTGCCGGCTTTGACCGTGATCTTGCCGGGAGCGTCGATGGTCGCCTCGCCCCAGATGACCGCGACTTCGTTCTTCTTCATGAGAAAGCCGACGCCGTCATTGAGCCGTTTCGAGACCGCGCGCGAGCGCTTGACGACCGCTGCCGGGTCGTAACTGACGTTGCCGGCGGAAAGCCCATAATCGGCGGCGTGCTGCATGTAGTGAAAAATCTCCGCCGAACGCAGCAGCGCCTTGGTCGGGATACAGCCCCAGTTGAGGCAAATGCCGCCCAGATAGTCACGTTCGACGATGGCGGTCTTAAATCCGAGCTGGGCCGCGCGGATGGCGCAGACATAGCCTCCCGGGCCGGAACCAATGATGATGATGTCGAAATTCGTATCAGCCATTCCAAGAGCCTCATGTTCTCACTAGCTTAGCGCCACCTGCGGGTTTGTCCCAGCCGGGCGCAAACCAAGTAGGCCGCCTTACCGTTCTTTATTTAGTGCCCTCATTACCGGGAGGAACACCGTGATCAAATTGAATTGGCGCAGCGCCGCCATTGCAGTCGTGCTCGCCGCGCAGGCCTCGATGGCAGACGCCCAGACGATCAACGTCTACAGCACCATCGCCACGCGGGGTGCTCTCGAGGAGCTCGTGCCGCAATTCCAAAAGGAGAGCGGTCAAACGCTGGCCATAACGTGGGGTACCGCGGCCATGCTGACGAAGCGCATCGAAGCCGGCGAACCGGCGGATGTGGCAATTCTCACCCGTCCCAACATCGACACCTTGAGTAAGGAAGGCAAGATCGCGGCTGGCACCGAGGTCACCCTGGCTCAGTCGGGCATTGTTATCGGCATCAAATCCGGCGCCCGCAAGCCCGACATCTCCGGGGCCGAAGCGCTCAAGGAGACGCTCTTGAACCCAAAATCCATCGCTTACAGCAATCCGGCGACCGGAGGCGCCAGCGGCGTTCACTTCGCAACCGTGCTCGACAAGCTTGGCATCGCCGAGGCGATGAAACTCAAGACAAAGTTTCCTCCAGCCGGCGGCAACGCCGCTACCCTTGTCGCCACCGGCGAGGCGGAGCTTGCCGTTCAACAGAAACCCGAAATCATGAACGCCGCCGGCGTCGATGTTGTCGGCCCGCTGCCCGGAGATTTGAACAGGATCACCGAATTTGCCGTCGGCTTGAGTGCCACCGGCAAAAATCCCGATGGGGAAAAGGCGTTGGTGAAATTCCTCCAATCGCCGGAAGCCGCCAAAATATTCAGGGCCAGCGGGTTCGACCCGGACTGAATCGCCGAAAGTCAAACGTACTGCGCGATACCGTTGCCGAACGACAGTTTTCCTTTTTGCACTCGACCAGGTTGATAAACACGTCTTCCTTGCGCAGTCCGGGATCTTCCGCGAGCAGGGTTGCGACACGGGCGAAGAACGCCTGCTTCTGCTCCACCGTGCGGGTATCGTTGGCGGTAATCTGGATGATCACCAGATCGTCGGTGTGCGGGATATCGAGATAGCTCTCGGCGTAGATGAAATTGGCGGCGCCGGGCTCATTGACGATCATGAAGCGATCGTTCTCCGGCACGTTGAAGGTCTCGCGCATGGCGCGGTAAATGCCGTCGCACAGGGCTTTGCGATAGGCTGGCGATTTGCCCCGTCGCAAATCGATTCGCACCAGAGGCATTTTTAGACCAGCATCATCACCGGGTTTTCGATCAAAGCCTTGAATGCGCCGATCAGCACCGCGCCAAGCGCGCCGTCGACCGCGCGATGATCGCACGACACGGTGACGCTCATCATCTGCGCCGCTTCGATCTTGCCGCCGCGTACCACCGCGCGCTCTTCGCCGGTGCCGACAGCGAGGATCGTCGATTGCGGCGGGTTGATCACCGCGGTGAAGTCCTTGATGCCGAACATGCCGAGATTTGAGACCGACGACGTGCCGCCCTGGTACTCGTTGGGTTTCAACTTGCGTGCGCGCGCCCGCGCCGCGAGATCTTTCATCTCGTTGGAAATCGCCGACAGCGATTTGGCTTCCGCGTTGCGGATGATCGGCGTGATCAGTCCGCCGGGCAGCGCCACGGCGACCCCGATATCGGAATGCTTGTGCTTGAGCAGGCCAGCTTCGCTCCAGCTCACATTGGCGTCGGGCACGCGCTGCAAAGCAAGCGCCAGCGCCTTGATGACGAAGTCGTTGACCGAGAGCTTGTAGTTAGGCTTGCCGTCTTTGTCCTTGCCGGCCGCTGCGTTGATCTCTTCGCGCGCGGCAAGGAGCTTGCCGATGTCGCAGTCGACGGTGAGATAGAAGTGCGGAATGGTCTGCGTCGAAGCGGTGAGGCGCTGCGCAATGGTGCGGCGCATGCCGTCGTGCGGAATGAGCTCGTAACTACCTTCTTCGTAGAGCGACCGGATTTGCTGATCGCTCATTGTCGCCGCGACGGCGGAGGCGCCGCCCGCTGCGGCTTGAGGCGCGCCCACGGGCGCCCGCAAACCTTTGCCCTCCTTTGCCGCAGCGACATCGCGGGCGATCACCCGGCCGTGCGGACCCGAGCCGGCGATGCGGCCGAGCTCAATGCCGGCTTCCTTGGCAAGCCGCCGCGCCAGCGGCGAGGAGAAAATGCGATTGGCGCCCGATGGCCCGGCATCATGCCCGTTGGTCCGCACCCCCTCACCCGCCGCCTGCGGCGGCGACCTCTCCCCTCTGGGGAGAGGTGAAGGTGGTGCACTCGGCGCTTTTGTTTGAGGGGCGGACGCTGGGGCGGCGGCTGGCTGGCCTGTCCCCTCTCCCCGTTGGGGTGAGGGCGGACTGACGCTAGGAGCTGGAGCAGCGTCCTTTCCGGCCGCTGCAGCCGCCGCTTTCGGGTCTTCGCCTTCTTGCGCCATGACCGCAATGAGCTGATTGACGGGAACGTCGGTGGTGCCTTCCGGCACCACGATCTTCGCCATCACGCCGTCGTCGACGGCCTCGTATTCCATGGTCGCTTTGTCGGTTTCGATCTCGGCGATGACGTCGCCGGTTTTGACCGCCTCGCCCTCCTTCTTCAGCCATTTGGCGAGGTTGCCCTTCTCCATCGTGGGCGACAGCGCCGGCATGAGGATGTTGATGGGCATGACGCTTCGATTTTCCGGCTAATTGCCAGCTAGCGGTAGCACACAGCTTTCGCCGCCTCGACAACTTTGGCGACCGACGGCAGCGCGAGCTTTTCCAGATTGGCGGCATACGGCATGGGCACGTCCTCGCCGGTGACGCGCGCAACAGGCGCATCGAGATAATCGAACGCCTCCTCCATCATGCGCGCGGCGATCTCGGCGCCGACGCCTGACTGCTTCCATCCCTCTTCGACAGTGACCAGGCGGCCGGTCTTTTTCACTGACTCGATGATGGTTTCGGTGTCCATTGGCTTGAGAGTGCGCAGATCGATCACCTCGGCGGAAATATTCTGCTTGGCGAGCTCATCAGCGGCCTTGAGCGCATACGTCATGCCGATCGACCAGGAAACGATGGTCACGTCATTGCCGCCGCGAACGACGCGGGCGCGGCCGATCGGCAGGACATATTCGGAGAGCTTCGGCACCGGTGACGACACGCCGTAAAGAATTTCGTTTTCCAGAAAGATGACGGGGTTTGGATCGCGGATCGCCGCTTTGAGCAGTCCCTTGGCATCGGCGGCGTTCGACGGCGCGATCACCTTCAGCCCCGGCACGTGCGAGTACCACGACGAATAATCCTGGCTGTGCTGCGCGCCGACGCGGGCGGCCGGCCCGTTCGGGCCGCGAAACACCATAGAAACGGTGACCTGGCCACCGGACATGTAAGGCGTTTTGGCCGCCGAGTTGATCAGATGATCCATCGCCTGCATGGCGAAGTTGAACGTCATGAATTCGACGATCGGCTTTAAGCCGGCGAACGCCGCGCCGACGCCAAGCCCAGTGAACGCGTGCTCGGTAATTGGCGTATCGATCACGCGACTGTCGCCAAACTCCTGCAGCAATCCTTGCGTCACCTTATAGGCGCCTTGGTACTCGGCGACTTCCTCGCCGATGACGAACACATCGGGATCCCGGCGCATTTCTTCCGCCATCGCATCACGCAGCGCCTCGCGCATGGTGATGGTGGCCATTTCTGTGCCCTCGGGCACATCGGGATCGGGCATCACCTGCGCCTGCGGCGGCTTGACCGTGCCGGTCTTTGCCGGCGCCGGCGCGTCGGCTTTGGGCCGGGCTTTGAGCCTGCTTGCCGTCCTTGGACGCCGACGCATCTTCGCCTTCGCCCAGGATGGTCGCGATCGGGGTGTTGACCGCTACGTCGTTGGTGCCTTCCGGAACCAGAATTTGTCCCAGCGTGCCTTCATCGACCGCCTCCACTTCCATGGTGGCCTTGTCGGTTTCAATTTCGGCGATGACGTCGCCCGACTTAACGGGGTCGCCTTCCTTTTTGAGCCATTTGGCGAGATTGCCCTTCTCCATGGTCGGCGAAAGGGCGGGCATGAGAACTTGGGTCGGCATGGCGGGCTAACTCGTCGATCAAGCGCGCCTTACAGAAGGGCGGAATGCCGGCGCAATTTTTTTCACCGATAGACGTCCGTGTAGAGTTCGGCGGGATCAGGTTCAGGGTCGTGGGTGGCGAATTCGGACGCCTCATTGACCACGGCGCGCGCCGCGGCGTCTATTTTTTTCAGCTCGTCCTCGCCCGCCCAGTTTTTGGCAATCAGCCGCGCCCGCACCTGTTCGATCGGATCGTGCTCGGTACGCACTTTATCGACTTCTTCCTTGGTGCGGTATTTTGCCGGGTCGGACATCGAGTGGCCGCGATAGCGGTAGGTCATCATTTCGAGAATTGTCGGCCCGTTCCCGGCCCGGCACCAGGCGATCGCTTCATCGCCCGCGGCTTTGACGGCGCGTACGTCCATGCCATCGACCTCGGTGCCCGGAATATTGAACGAAAGGCCGCGCTTTGAAAGATTGGTCTGCGCCGAGGAGCGGGTTATGGACGTTCCCATAGCGTAACGGTTGTTCTCAATGATGTAGACAACCGGCAGCTTCCAGAGCTCGGCCATATTGAAGCTTTCGTAGACTTGGCCCTGGTTGGCCGCGCCGTCGCCGAAGAAAGTCAGGCACACGCTGTCGGTGCCGCGATATTTGTTGGCAAACGCGAGCCCCGTGCCGATTGGCACCGGCGCGCCGACGATGCCGTGTCCCCCGTAGAAATTTTTCTCGCGGGAGAACATGTGCATCGAGCCGCCCTTGCCCTTGGAATAGCCGCCGCGGCGCCCGGTCAATTCCGCCATCACGCCTTTCGGATCCATCCCGCACGCGAGCATGTGACCGTGGTCGCGATAACCGGTGATCATCTGGTCGGAGTGGCGCTTGGCCATTTTCATGCCGACCACGACGGCTTCCTGGCCGATGTAGAGGTGACAAAACCCGCCGATCAGGCCCATACCGTACATTTGGCCGGCCTTTTCCTCGAAGCGGCGGATCAAAAGCATCTGCCGCAGCGCCGCGAGTTCCTGTTCCTTGCTGAATTCCGCGATCGCGGCGGTAGAAGCCGGCGCGGCGGCCGGCGGACGATCGTCCTGCTCCACAGTCTTGGTTTGCGCGACGGCCATTCGTCGTCCTTTGAACGAGCGAGGGGATACCTCCCATAGCCTAATCCGGCTTATGGCGGAAGTCGGCGGCCGGACAATGGTTCCTGCCGCCAACCAATTGGTGGAAAAAGTTATTTCGAAAGTGCTGGGGCGCTTTTCAAGGCCGCCGGCGCGACGTGTGCAGGCTCGGCGACCATCAGCGTTAAGTCGTTGGGATGGGTGTAGTCGAGGAGAGCGCGGGCGCGCTCGTCGATCATATCGGGATCGATGCGGTTCGATTTCAAAAGGCCGAGGCGACGCTCCCATTGGCCGCGTTCGAGTTGCAAATGGGTCAGTTCCGCGGACAGCGAAGTGATTTGCTGCTCGATATCCTGTTGGGCCGTGAGCCCGCGATCGCCGGAAAACGCGTTCACGCCGAAATAGCCGATCAACAAGGCGGCCATCACGTAGAGGCCGAGCGCGGTCAGGATTGAGCGAAGACGCGTCCGAGTGACCATGCCGCAACCATGCGGACGGGCACTTAAAGCACAATTAATGGGCGGCCCGGCCGCCGGTCTGTCGACGGGGCCGGCGCCTAGCTTTGAGCAAGGGCCTTGAAGGCCGCGCGCCCCGGATACACGGCCTGGGGCCCAAGTTCCTCCTCGATGCGCAACAGCTGGTTGTATTTAGCGGTGCGGTCCGACCGCGCCAGCGAGCCGGTCTTGATCTGTCCGCAATTGGTCGCGACCGCGAGGTCGGCAATGGTCGTGTCCTCGGTCTCGCCCGAGCGGTGCGACATGACCGCCGTGTAACCGGCCTTGTGCGCGGTTCCGACAGCGGCCAGCGTTTCGGTCAGCGTGCCGATCTGATTGACCTTGATGAGGATCGAGTTGCCGATCCCGTTCTTGATCCCCTCGGTGAGCCGAGCGACGTTGGTAACGAACACATCGTCGCCAACAAGCTGACAGCGATCGCCGATCTTCTGCGTGAGCTTTTGCCAGCCGCTTAAATCGTCTTCGGCCATACCGTCTTCAATGGAAATGATCGGATAGTCCTTCACCAGTTTGGCGAGATATTCGACCTGCTGGTCGATCGAGCGTGTCTTGCCCTCGCCTTCGTAGCGGTAGGCGCCCTTTTTGAAAAATTCGCTCGATGCGGGATCGAGCGCGATTGCGACGTCTTTCCCCGGCGCGTATCGCGCCTGCTTGATTGCGGCGACGACCTGATCGAGTGCCGCTTCGGCCGACGGCAGGTCCGGTGCAAAGCCGCCTTCGTCGCCGACATTGGTGTTGAGACCGGCGGCTTTGAGCGCGGCACGCAGTGTATGGAAAATCTCGGCGCCGGCGCGCAACGCCTCGGCGAACGAGGCGGCGCCGAGCGGCACGATCATGAATTCCTGAAAGTCGATCGGATTGTCGGCATGCACGCCGCCATTGAGAATATTCATCATCGGCACCGGCAGGAGGCGGGCTGCGGTGCCGCCAACGTAGCGATAAAGCGGCAGCCTGTTGGCGGCGGCCGCCGCTTTGGCGACCGCGAGTGAGACCCCCAGAATGGCATTGGCGCCGAGGCGGCTTTTGTTCGGCGTGCCGTCGAGTGCAATCATCGCCTCGTCGATCTTGACCTGAGATTCCGCGTCGAAACCACTCAAGGCGTCGAAAATCTCGCCGTTGACGGCTTCGACCGCCTTGCGCACCCCCTTGCCGAGATAGCGGCCTTTCTCGCCGTCGCGCAGTTCAACCGCTTCGTGCGTGCCGGTCGAGGCGCCGGAGGGCACCGCGGCGCGGCCGCGCGAGCCGTCTTCAAGGACGACGTCGACCTCCACGGTCGGATTGCCCCGGCTGTCGAGGATTTCGCGGCCGACGATATCGATAATGGCGGTCATGAGCGCGCTCCCGGATTCCCGGGGTGCTTCTACAGGATCGTGAGCGCGCTTGTCATGTCAGGGTAACGCGGGCATGGATTGCGCCAAAGCGAGCTTTCATGGCCAAAAAGACGCTGCAACTCGGCCGCCCCGCGGCAATTCCCGCCTCGCCCCGCGAGGCGGTGCTCGATCGCGTGCGCAACCCGCACGCGGACGCCAACTACGTCGCGCGCTTTACCTTCCCGGAATTCACCGCGATCTGTCCGGTCACCGGCCAGCCTGACTTCGCTACTCTCGTCATCGATTACGTGCCGCGGGCGTGGCTCGTGGAATCGAAGTCGCTGAAACTCTATCTGAACAGCTTCCGCAATCACGGCGCTTTCCACGAAGAATGCACAGTGAGCATCGGCAAGAAACTCGTTGCGGTGCTCAACCCGAAGTGGCTGCGCATCGGCGGTTATTTCCATCCGCGCGGCGGCATGCCGATCGACGTATTCTGGCAGGCGGGAAAGTTGCCCCCCGGCACCTGGGTGCCGGACCAGGGCGTCGCTACGTATCGCGCCCGCGGATAGCGAGCGAGCCAATGAGCGTCGAGACTAGCGCGGACGTTTCGCGCTCCGGATCGGCTGAGCGCATGACTGAGCCCATCACGCCGACGCCCGCGGCTCCTCCGGCGATCAAATCGGCGACGCGCGCGGTGTTGATGCCGCCGATGGCCAGCACCGGCACGCTCGTTGCGCGCGCGATGGCCGCTAGTCCCTTGCGGCCGAGCTCGGGCCCATAGCCCGGCTTGCTCGCCGTTTCGAAGGCCGGCCCCGCCAACACATAGTCCACCGACGATGGATCGATGTTTTCTGCTTCGGTCACGGTGTGGATGGAAACGCCGATGAGTTTTTGCCGGCCGAGGAGCGCGCGCGCGGCCGCCGGGTCGCTTCCGGCGGGAAGATGCACACCGTCCGCGCCTGCCGCGGCGGCGAGCGTCGCATCGCCGTGAACTGTCAGCTTTGCGCCCTGCCGCCGTGTTATGGAAATCAGCGACCGGGCCAGCAGCACTTGTTCATCCGCCGGCAAATCCTTTTCACGGATGCTGATCCAGCGGCAGCCGGCCTTGAGCGCCGCGGCGACGACGTCCGGCAACGGCCGGCGCGCCTGGCGGCGATCGGTGACAATGAGAAGCGGCGGGTCGGGAACTCTCAATTTGCGCCTTTATTCGTGCGGCCTTCGTTTCGCGCGGCGCCGGCGCCCGCAGTGTCGGCCGCCTTGCATTTGGCTGCAAGGCGCGCCAGTTACCACCCGAGATCAAAGATGAACCGCCCTCCCCGCATCTCGTTTGTATCGCTCGGTTGCCCAAAGGCGCTGGTCGATTCCGAGCGCATCATCACCCGCTTGCGGGCGGAAGGCTATGAGCTTTGCCGCGACCACACCGATTCCGATCTCGCCATTGTCAACACCTGCGGGTTCCTCGAAAGCGCGCAGGCGGAATTGCTTGCAGCAATCGGCGAAGCGCTGGCCGAAAATGGCAAGGTCGTGGTGACTGGCTGCATGGGCGCCGAACCGGAGAAGATCAGCGCGGCGCATCCGAACGTGCTCGCGGTCAGCGGCCCGCAGCAATATGAAAGCGTGCTCGAGGCCGTGCATCGCGCCGCCCCGCCGCCGCACGACCCTTACGCCGATCTCATTCCACCGCAGGGCATCAAGCTAACGCCGCGGCATTACGCTTATCTGAAAATTTCCGAAGGCTGCAACAACCGCTGCTCGTTCTGCATCATTCCGCATCTGCGCGGCATACTCGTCTCGCGCCCGGCAGCGGACGTGCTTCGCGAAGCCGAGCGGCTGGTCAACGCCGGTGTAAAAGAGCTGCTGGTCATCTCGCAAGACACGTCGGCGTACGGAACGGATCTGAAGTACGCGTCGAGCGAATGGAAAGGCCAAGCGCTTCGAGCCAAATTCATCGACCTCGCGCGAGCTCTGGGCGAGTTCGGCGTTTGGGTACGCCTGCACTACGTCTATCCGTACCCTCACGTCGATGAAGTCATTCCGTTGATGGCCGAGGGCAAGGTCTTGCCGTATCTCGACGTGCCGTTTCAGCACGCCAGTCCCGCGGTGCTCAAGCGGATGCGCCGGCCCGCAGCGCAGGAAAAAACCTTGTCGCGCATTCACGCATGGCGCGCCATCTGTCCCGATCTCACCATCCGCTCGACTTTCATTGTCGGCTTTCCCGGCGAGACCGAAGCGGACTTTTCCGAGCTGCTCGACTGGCTCGATGAAGCCGAACTCGATCGCGTCGGCTGCTTCCGCTACGAACCGGTCTCAGGCGCTACGGCGAACGATCTTGCCGCTCCGGTACCCGATGAAATCAAGGACGAACGTTGGGACCGGCTGATGCGACGCCAACGTGAGATTTCGCAGCGCCGTCTTAAGCGCAAAGTCGGAACTCGCCAGGCCGTTCTCATCGACGAAGTGGAAAAGGGCGTGGCCAAGGGCCGCAGCAAAGGTGACGCTCCGCAGATCGACGGTATCGTCCACGTCAAATCCCGGCGGCCGCTGCGCGTTGGCGAAATCGCCACCGTGAAGGTCGAGCGCGCCGACGATTACGATCTTCACGGCAGCGCCGTAGGGTATTGAGTAGCCTGCCGCATAGCCTGTGACCAATACGCCGCGTTTCTCGATTTTCGCTGGTATTGCCTGACGTTCGGCGCTTTCATAGCGGCAAGGCTTTAAGACCGTGACCGCCATTTTCATCACCGCGACCGGAAGCGACGTGGGAAAAACCCAGGTCGTTGCTTCGCTCATTCGGCAGTTCCGGCAAATGGGCCGGTCAGTGGAGGCCGTTAAACCTATCGTCAGCGGCTACGACCCGGCACAAGCCGCCGCCAGCGACACCGGCATACTGATCTCGGCGCTGGCGTTGCCATTCACACCTGAATCCATCGATCGCATCTCGCCATGGCGGTTTCGTACCGCGCTGCCGCCTGACCTAGCGGCGCGGCAGGAGGAGCGCACGATCGACATCGACGAGCTGGTGGTGTTTTGCCAGAACGCCGTCTCGGAGCGCCGCGACATTCTGCTGATCGAGGGAGTCGGCGGGATCATGACGCCGCTCGACGGGCACCGGACCACGCTGGACGTGATGATGGCGTTGCAGCTGCCGCTGATTTTGGTGACCGGAACCTACCGCGGCGCCATCAGCCACACGCTTACGGCGCTCGATTCGCTGTTCCGGCGCGACATGAATGTACTCGCCACCATTGTCAGCGAAACGCCGGCAAGCGCGATTGCGCTCGACGACGTGGTATCCGCCATTTCGCGCTTCACCGCACCAGTCATCGGCTTGCCGCGCATGCGAGCCTAGCGCTCAAGAGAAAAACCAGGCCTGCACGGCGGTTTCCAAAGTCCCCTCGAGGTTGAACAACGCGTGCAGGAAGAAGGTCAGCAAAATCGATCCGCTGCGCCAGCGCATCCAGCCGAGAAACAACCCGATGACGAAAATTTGCAGCACGCCGGTCCAGTCGTATTGGATGTGCAGCGCCGCCCATAACAGTGAAATCACCACTATCGCCGGCCACAGCGACCGGTCGGAACGCGCCCAGCCGCGGAAGATAAAGCCGCGGAACATGATCTCTTCGCCGGCGGGCGCAACCAAAATAGCGGCGGCAAGAAGTGCCGGCAGCCAACCTTCCGCCGCGGCGGTGGCGTAAGATTGCGACTGGAACGGCGTTATCAGATCGCGGCCGCCGAAATAGAGCGCGAGGTCGCTGACGATCACGAGACCGATGAGCCAGGCGATACCGATCGCGACATCGCGCGCCCGCGGCAAATGGAGCGCCAGATAGTCGATCTGCGAGGCGCGCGCGAGCCGCACCGCGCCCGCGAGCGCTGCAATCATCAGCGGGTTGGAGATCACGATGAAGAGCGTAACGCTTTTGCCGTCGAACGGGGTGGCCAGAATCGAATTAAGATCATTGATCCGCCACCACACCAGGAACGCCAACGCCAAAAATTGCCCGACAATGAAGGCGAGCACCGACCAGCCGAACGTCGCCCAGTACCCCCAGATCTTCATGAATGGCCGGGAGCGCTCACGGTATCAGGATCGATGAGCCGGTGGTGGTGCGGGCTTCAAGATCGCGATGCGCTTTCGCCGCGTCTTTCAATGCGTATTTCTGGTTCACCGGGATTTTTACCGCACCGCTGGCGACAACCGCGAACAGATCGTCGGCCATTTTCACGAGGTCCTCGCGCTTCGCCCCGTAGGTATTGAGCGTGGGACGGGTGGCAAACAGCGAGCCTTTTACCGAAAGGAGATTGATGTTGAAGTGGTCGATCTGGCCTGACGCACTGCCGAAGCTGACGAACAAACCGAGCGGCCGGATGCAATCGAGCGATGCGGGATAAGTGTCTTTGCCGATGCTGTCATAAACGACGTCGCACAATTTCCCGGCGGTGATCTCCTTAACCCGCGCCGGAAAATCCTCCTCGCGGTAGAGGATGGTGTGGTGGCAGCCATTGGCCCGCGCCAGCTCCGCTTTCTCCTTGGAGCCGACGGTGCCGATCACGTTGGCGCCGAGATGGTTCGCCCATTGGCAGAAGATCAAGCCGACCCCGCCGGCGGCGGCCTGAATCAGTACCGTCATCCCCTTCTCGACCTTGAAGGTGCGGCGCAGGAGATATTGGACCGTAAGTCCCTTGAGCATCATGCCGGCAGCTTGCTCGTAGCTGATGCTCGCCGGAAGCTTGATGGCGCGATCGGCCGGCAGGACGCGCTCCGCAACGTAGCAGCCGGGGCCGGCGGCGTAGGCGACGCGGTCGCCGCGCTTGAATTCGCTCACCCCCGAGCCGACCTCGATCACTTCGCCAGCACCCTCGCTGCCGGCCACGAATGGCAAACCGCCCGGCGGCTGATACATGCCCTTGCGGAAATAGACGTCTGTGTAATTGACGCCGCAGGCGTGCTGCTTGACGCGAATCTGGCCCGCGGCCGGAGCGGGAACGTCGATTTCCTCGTAGGTCAGGCCCTCGGGGCCGCCGAATTTATGCACGCGTACCGCAGCAACCATTTTCTGTTCTCCTGGGGGCAAGCTTGTGGCGCCGGATCATAGGAAGTCACCGCGTGAGCGCAAGCCATCAATCGGCGCGGCGGAAAAGGCCGGCCGCGACGAAATAGACCGCGATGGCCGATAGCACGGCGGCGACCCAGCTAGGGGGCTGTAAATCTTGTGTCAGCGCCCACAGCGCCAAGACCGCCCAGCACACCAGCATCGCGAGATTGAGGGCGCGCCACCGCGAAGCTCGTACCGGATGAACGAAATAAAGGGGGGCGAACGTTGCTGCCGCGAACGCGATGACGGCTATGGCGGAGAGCCAAGGGGGCGGACGCAACAGGAACAGGTAAAACGCCACCAGGTTCCATAGCACCGGGAAGCCGCGAAAATAGCCGTCTGTGGTTTTCATCTGCCGGTCGGCAAAATAGAGCGCGCCGGTCACCGCGATGAGGATGCCAAGCGCCGGCGCTAGCGGTTGCGGCAGCACGCCCCCCGTCGCGATCGCATAGGCCGGGACGAAAACATAAGTCGCGTAGTCGACGACAAAATCGAGGAGATCGCCGGACCAGCGCGGCAGTCGCGTCCCGACGTCGAGCCGCCGGGCAATCGTGCCGTCCACACCGTCGATGATCAGTGCGACCGCAAGCCAAATGAACATTTCGGTCCACCGCGCGCCGACCGCGGCGAGCAAGGCAAGGAGCGCACAGCCCGCGCCGCAGGCCGTAAATATGTGTACGGCGAAAGCGGCGGCACGCAGTCCTATGCGCTGCTCGGAAGAATTAACCGGCTTCATCGCTCGCCTCGCCCAATCCCGCCGCGATTGCTAGTGTTGCTAGCTAAATCGCAATCCACTCCACTAGCATTGATATTTGCTGGTGGTCCTTTGATTCTAACATTCGCATGACAGCATGCCGGAACCGGATACGAATGTTAGAATCGGACCACTAGTTGCGAAGGTCATTAATGATTGGCGTTAACAACAGCATGGCGGCCGAGGCGGTCGTAATTGGTGGCGGACCGGCGGGTCTGGTCTGCGCCATTGCTCTGAAGACCGCCGGGGTCGACGTGCAGCTGGTGGCGCCGCAGGCTGCGGACGATCATCGCACTACCGCCCTGCTCGCCGGTTCGGTCACTGCGCTGACGACGCTCGGCGTTTGGGAAAGTTGCCGCACACACGCCGCGCCACTCGTCAGTATTCGGATTGTGGACGCAACCGGCCGGCTTGTTCGCGCGCCGGAAGTGACGTTTCGCGCCGAAGAAATCGATCTCGACGCGTTCGGCTACAATGTCGAGAACCGCCATCTCATTGCCGCGCTGTCGTCCCGCGCGGCAGCGCTGAAAATCCCGCGCAGTGAAGCCGCCGCGCAAGCGGTCACGAGCGGCCCTGATGGAGTCACCGTCGCGGTTGGCGATAACACGATCCGCGTTCCGCTCGTGGTCGGCGCCGATGGCGCGCGCTCGCTGTGCCGCGCCGCTGCAGGCATCCGAACCGATCGCCACGTCTACCCGCAAAGCGCATTGACGGTGAACCTCTCGCACGACCGGCCGCACAGAAACGGAGCAACCGAGTTTCACACCGAACATGGACCATTGACCCTCGTCCCGCTGCCGGAGGGACGTTCGAGTGCCGTCTGCGTCCTTCCGCCGGCTGACGCCGACGTGCTGTCGGCGATGTCCGACGCGGAGCTTTCGGTCGAGATCGAACGGCGCGCTCATTCGCTGCTCGGAAAAGTGCGCGCCGAGCCAGGGCGCGGTGTGTTTCCCCTGACCATCGAGACCGCGCATTCGTACGCCCGCGCCCGCATTGCGCTGGTCGGCGAGGCCGCGCATGTCGTGCCGCCTATCGGCGCGCAAGGGCTCAATCTTGGGCTCCGTGATGCCGCCATGTTGGCCGAAATGGTTGCCGATGCCCGGCGGCATGAAGCGGACGTCGGCGGAAGCGAAATTCTAGCCCGCTACGACAGAGCGCGCCGCGCCGATGCGTTCAGCCGGCGTATTGCCATTGACCTGCTCAACCGAAGCCTGCTCACGGACTTTCTGCCGGTGCAAAGCGCGCGCGGTCTTTCCTTGTTTTTGATCGACCGCGTCGGACCGCTGCGCCGCGCGCTGATGCGTGAGGGCGTCGCTCCCGCCGCCGCGCAACCACGCCTGATGCGCGGCGAACTGGTATGAGCCGCATTTCCCGGCTACTGGCGCGAAAAGCGGCTTGGCGGCAGTGCGCCGTTCATCCTACCGTTGCTGGCTGAGTGGGAAATTTCATGAAACTGCCGCGCAACTTTTTCAAACCGCTGGCGATCGGGGCGCCTGCCCCGTTGCGCGAGTTGCCGCTCAAGCTCGAGCGCATGATCCATTTCGTGCCGCCGCACATCGAGAAGTTGCGCGCCAAAGTGCCGGACCTGATCCGCGAGGTCGACGTAGTCCTCGGCAACCTTGAGGACGCCATTCCCGCCGATGCCAAGGAGGCTGCGCGCGCTGGCTTCATCAGCATGGCGAAAGCGAACGACTTCGGCCCGACCGGGCTATGGACCAGGATCAATGCGCTCAATTCGCCGTGGGTGCTTGATGATATTCGTGAAATTGTCGCCGCCGTCGGTGACAAGCTCGACGTCACGATGCTGCCGAAGGTCGAAGGCGCATGGGACATCTACTATCTCGACCAACTGCTCGCCCAGCTCGAAGCCAAGCATTCGCTCAAAAAACCGATTCTCATTCACGCCATTCTCGAAACCGCCGAAGGCGTCAACAACGTCGAGGCGATTGCCGCGGCGTCGCCGCGCATGCACGGCATCAGTCTCGGCCCCGCCGATCTCGCCGCCTCGCGCGCCATGAAAACCACCCGCGTCGGCGGCGGCCATCCAGACTATCGGGTCCTGGCCGACGCAACTGACGCATCAGCCAATGCGGGGCGCGCCTTTTATCAGCAAGACCTCTGGCATTACACCATTGCCAAGATGGTGGACGCATGCGCGGCAGCGGGAATAAAGCCGTTCTACGGTCCGTTCGGCGATTTCGCCGATAGCGCGGCGTGCGAGGCGCAGTTTCGCAACAGTTTCCTGATGGGTTGCGCCGGAGCGTGGACGCTGCATCCGAGCCAGGTCGCCATCGCCAAGCGGGTGTTCTCGCCCGATCCGGCGGAGGTTGCATTTGCGCAGAAAATCATCGCCGCCATGCCGGATGGCAGCGGCGCGGTTATGATCGACGGCAAGATGCAGGACGACGCGACCTGGAAGCAGGCCAAGGTGCTGGTCGATCTCGCCCGACGGGTCGCCGCCAAAGACCCGGAGATGGCCGCGCGTTATGGGCTATAAACCAGCAACAATTCGTGCCATGGACTGCGTGGAGCGGGTGGTTATGAAACCACCACGCCGTCTATCGCCCGCCCGGCGCCACAATTGTGTTGTCTCATTATCGCCATGAATAAGCTTCGGTCCGCTAAATTTCAGATCGGTCAGGTGGTGAAGCACCGCCTGTTTCCGTTCCGCGGGGTCGTGTTCGATATCGATCCCATCTTCAGCAATACCGAGGAATGGTACGAGGCGATTCCGGCGGAGATCCGTCCGCACAAGGACCAGCCGTTTTATCATTTGTTCGCCGAGAACGATGAGACCGAATACATCGCCTACGTTTCCGAACAAAATCTTTTGCCCGACAATACCGGTGAGCCGGTACGGCACCCGCAGGTCGCGGAAGTTTTTATCCGCGAGGGCAAGGGCTATCGGCAACGCGACGCGACCGTGCACTAGTTCGCCGGCTAATTTGCGTGTTCGTAGCGACCTAATTTCCTGCCGAACTGACGTGTTTCCCCATTTCGTGGAATCGTGTGCGCTCCTGGACACCTAGCTCGTAGCTCGGTGGTCGGCCGACCAAATCAGATCGTTCAAAATTGTTTCGATTTGCACATCCGTTCGTGGAGCGGGATACCCAGTCTGAGCAAACGTTGATAAGCTCGCTTCCCTCCACGATTGACAGGAGTGAGCCATGACGAGAATTGCATCCTCGCTAATTGCAATCCCCGCGGTCGTGCTCGCCATTTTTGGCGGCAGAGCAATTTCCGCTCAGGACAAGTACACGCTCGAAGTGCCGGGTGGTTTGGCGTTCTCCGAGTTCAGGGGGTACGAGGATTGGCCGGTAGTCGCGACCAGTGAGAATGGCGGCGCCTTCGCCGTGATCTTGGGGAATCCTGCAACGATCGACGCCTACAAGGGAGGCGCGCCCGGCAACGGCAAGCCTTTCCCGGACGGTGCCAAGATCGCGAAAATTCATTGGCACCCGAAGAAACAGGAGGCATATCCCGGTCCCCCGACGGTGCCAGGTGCCCAGTACAACGCCGACTTCATGGTGAAGGACAGCAAGAGGTTCGCGGGCAGCGGCGGATGGGGATGGGCCTCGTTCGACTATGACCCGGCGTCCGATACTTTTAGTCCCGCCACCGAGGCGGCCACGCCTCCGCAGGGACACGACGCGAAGTGCGGGTTTGCCTGCCACACGCTGGTGAAAAACCGCGATTACCTTTTCACGGAATATGCTCACCGGTGAACGTTATAAGCAGCACAGGGCATCAAGCCTGATGGGGTCCGATCATGAATAATTGCCAAGGCATCTCACGCCGCGGAGTGCTCATCACCGGCGCGGCGTTTTCGCTCGGCGCCGCCACCGCCGCTGCGATGGTGTCGCAAGCGGCGGCGCAGCAGAAGATCAGCCAAGTGGACGCCAAATATCAGACTACGCCAAAGGGCAACCAGCGCTGCGAGGGGTGCGCCAACTTCCAACCTCCGAATGCATGCAAATTCGTGGATGGCAACATTAGCCCGGGCGGTTGGTGCCAGCTGTTTGCCGCCAAGTCCTAGCCGCCAGCAACGAGGCGCTGCAGCAGAATCTGTCGCGCTCCCCGCCTAAACTTTAACCGTCAGGTCAGC
Organism: uncultured Alphaproteobacteria bacterium; assembly: GCA_963753355.1. Lineage (GTDB taxonomy): Bacteria > Pseudomonadota > Alphaproteobacteria > Rhizobiales > Xanthobacteraceae > BOG-931. Next base: position 10,134 of record CAVWBV010000007.1, on the reverse strand, counting down.
GGCCGCAACTTCACCATCGGTGATGTAGTGATTGACCTTTTCACCCGGCAGTTGCTCGCCGGCCTTATATAATTTGATCTCGTCGATGACGCCGATCTTTCTCAGCTCGCTGACGATGTAGTCACGCTCGACGTTGGTGTCCGACGCCGTGGCGTGTGTGATCTGGAAGGTCAGCCGGGTTAAGGAGATACCGGTGTCTTTGGTGCCCGCTCCGATCCAGTGGACGCATGCGTTGTCCGGCGGACGGTCGGTGTTCAGCCAAAAACTAGGGTCCCCCAGATTGCTTTCGGCGTAGCTGAGGCTCAAAGCCCAAAATCGAATGTGATGCCGCTTGCGCGGGCTGTCATCGATCGCTTTCTGGAAACCGATGTCCTGACCGCGCCCAAACAGAAACAGCGTGCTGAACGGGGCTGTCGAATAGGGCGAGTTGCATACGAACGCTCTTATCATGCGCAACGAGCTGGCGATGCCGAGACGATCGGCCTCGGCCCATCCGCCGAGCTCGAAGGCCGTGCGGAGCTGCGCCAGCGTGCCCGTGAGCACGAGGTTAACCGGATCGCCGGGCAACCCGTCGCCGGTCATGGTGAAACGCGGCACGTGTTTACGCTTGAGAATCTTGAGGCCGATGCGGACGATGCGCGGCAACAGAATATAGGCCGCGATCGCGTATGTGACGGCCAGCGCCAACACCGTCGGTAGCCGGCTATCGGTCAATTGAAAGACGAAGACGATCAGCCAGACGGTCAGGATGCCAAGCCCGAGCACGATCGTGCGGCGCACCAGGAGAAGAAGAAATCTCACCATTTGGCACCGCGGCGGTTCATCTGCATGTCGAAGCCCGTCGGATCCCCTGTATCGAATTTCAGCCGTTAAACTTCCGCATCCAAGTCAAGAGCAACGTCATCACTAAGGACTTGATACCAAGTGCAGTGAGCCCTGCTCATATTTCTTTGCGGCCTGACAACCAGCACCTGGCATGATCGGCACAACATACCGTCCTGATAGAGGAAGGTGATCTAACAATAAGGAATTTCGGCATGCGGAAAACATCAGGTCCCCACGGCAGACCGACCGCCGGCGTCGGTCTCCTGTTGGCATGTTTCGCTGTGTCTTTTTCCATCAATGCGCATGCCGATGTTTACAACGAAACGAGGCCGATAGTGGAAGTCAGAAACGGCAAGCTCCAAGGTGTGGAAGAACATGGCATACTTGCCTTCAAGAACATTCCCTACGCGGCCCCACCGGTGGGAGAATTACGGTGGAGGCCGCCGCAGCCGGCGCAAAATTGGCAAGGCGTTCGTGACGCAAGCCGCTTCGGTCAAGCCTGCCCCCAACCGATGGTCGAGGGACTGAATGCGGAATTAATTCCGGGCAGCGAAGATTGCCTGAAACTGAATGTCTATACGCCCAAATCTGGCAACAACTCGCCAGTCAAAAATCTGCCGGTCATGGTCTGGATTCACGGCGGCGCTTTACTGACGGGGTCTGCGACCGAGCCCTATTACGAGCCAATCGCGTTGATCGGACAGAACGTGATCGTCGCCACCATCGACTATCGCCTGGGTAAGCTCGGGTTTTTTGCACCCAAGGCATTGGCGGAGGAGGCGGCGAAAAATGACGAACCCGTGGGTAACTACGGGATCATGGATCAGATCGCAGCGCTGAAATGGATCAGGGAAAATATCGCAGCCTTCGGCGGAGATCCTAATAATGTTACCATTTTCGGCGAGTCCGCCGGTGGCCGCAGTGTCACATGGCTTATGAGTTCGCCAGCCGCCAACGGGTTGTTTCACAGGGCAATCGCGGAAAGCGCGCAACAAACTCCGTTGCGCGGTCAGACTGAAGAAAGATATGGCCTCCCGCCGGCGCAAAAGCTGGACGAAAAGTATATCGCGTCCCTTGGCGTGCAAGATCTGCGCGAACTGCGGGCGCTCCCTGCCCGTAAATTCGTGCTGACGCCAAAGCAGTTCGAGGATGGCGAGTTCGGCGGCGCTTTCATCGACGGCAAGATCCTTATTGGCGATCCGATCCCGTTATTTGCGCAAGGCCGGCAACATAAGGTCCCGTTCATGATCGGGACCAATTCGTGGGACGCCAGTTTCTTCGTCCCAAGCCAGCCAGCATTGGCTTCCTACTTGAAAAAAATGAAGCAAGATCCGCACGTGATCGAAAAATTATACGCCGGCTTCAAGAACAAATGCGCACTGACGGCCGAGGTGATGGCTGATGCCTGGTATCGCGGCAGCGTCAAGATATTGGCGGACAGCGCCGGTAAAGCTGCCCCCAGCTTTGCTTACTACTTCGATTATTTGGCGCCTCATATCCGCGCCTCACATCCGGGGTCGCCACATACGTTCGAGATAGCTTATGTGTTCGGCAGCTTGGGCTTCGTGCTGCCGAGCCCTTCGCGGCCTGAGTCCGGGGGGAATCAATGTTCCCAGATCGAAAAAGCCGCGGAAGATCTGAAGCAAGGGGCCGTGTGGTCAACCTACTGGTTCCCGATGGCCGATAAAAACAATGGCGGCGATCGTGCTATCTCTCAACAACTGTCGAGCAGTTGGGCGGCCTTTGCGAAGACAGGCAATCCCAACGTCAATGGGCAGGCCACTTGGCCGCGATACGATCTGAAAACCGATTTGATGAGAGAATTCAGCGATGGTAAGAACGTCTTGGTCAACGACCTGAACAAAGACAGAGTTGATTATCAGATCAGAACGTTGAAGTCGCTTTACCAGGTAAACTGACTAAATCGAGATGCCGACGCTGGCGCCGAAGCAGAAATAGCCCGCGCATTGCAGTCCAAGCGCGGACGCTTGCCGCGCGCGCCGATATCGGCGCGCACGGAGCAAAATCGCAAACGAAGCGAGCTAACTACTTGCCGGCTTGCGGCGTGGGCGGCGCGCCGGGAGGCGGCGTAGCCGATGACGATGGCGCGCCTTGTTGGGTTTCCAGCTTCTTGCGTGCCTCATCAGCGCGGCGCTGCAACTCTTCCTGCAGCTTGCGCTGTTGCTCCTCGAACACCTTAGGGTCGGTGGGCGGGCCATCGTAAGCCTTGGCGAAGTCGCCGAGCGGCATCACCAGGCTGATCGGCTGACCGGTAGCGTTGATGGCCTGAAGAACGAGCCCTTGGCCTTTCTTCAGCTTGCCGATCAGGTCCGCGTTGGCTTCGTAATCCGCCATGCAGCCGTTGGTGAAGCAGATGACGTAGGGCGCTGTCATCGGCTGGTTCTGATCGACGATAACGCGCGTGCCATGGACGAGCTGCATGCCGAGCGGCAGGGTCACGCGCAAAATCTTCCGCTCCTGGCCTTCCGGCTCGATAAGAACGGCGGCGGCCACCGGCTGCCCGGATTCGACGCGCGCATCCTTGCCCGTGAAACAAACTTGCTTGGCGTTTGGATCCGGCGGCTGCCCTGGCTGGCCCTTCAGGCAGAACTTGGTCCACGGCGAATAGATCAGCTGGACCTGTTGTTGTCCGTTCTGGCCTTGCTGGCCGGGCTGTCCCGCGGGAGCGGCTGGCGTTTGCTGGGCCTGAACTGGTTCGGCAGCGGCGGGTGGTGCGTGTTGGGTTTCTGTTTCGGGTTTCGGTTTTGCGGCCTTTCTCGCCGGCTTTGGCTTGGCCGGGGCGGTGGTCGGAGCGGTATCGGTTTGCGCCCACACCGGCGAGGTTGCGGCAACACCGAACGCGAGCGCGAGCGGCAGGATGGCCATGACCTTCGCAGTTCCGGCGCGGCGGCGTGTCGTACCGGCGACGAGCGGTCGGCTCACCGGCCCCCTGGCCGGTGCGGTCCAATAGGTCATGAGATTAAAATCCCTCTCCAGTGCTGCCGTCCGCAATCGACCGGTCGCCTTGCGAACCGAAAAGCATCGCCGCTTGGCGACGCATGCAAGCCCCGTTGCAAAGGCGGTCATTCGGCGCAGATTACGGCAACAGCGTGACACCGCGATCACGCGGCGCGCCCCAAATAGCGTACCTGGCAATGCAATTAAAGCCCCGCATCGACGACATCCCTTATATCTAACGTGCTGTCAGAATGAGACGCGCTGCCCCGTGTGCTACATTTCGCCGCCGGCCCGTCGCTCAAATCGCTCCAGTTTATCCCGCACCGAATTGACCCCCATGCGGATCGCGGTTCTCGTTGCTCCCTTGCGCACCCTCGCTCCCATTATGCTTGGCGCCTGGGCGGCTTTGGGCGTTTTGGCCGGAGTGACGCCGGCAGTAGCTGAAACAGCCCGCGCCATCGCCATGCATGGCCAGCCGCTATGGACGGACGATTTCGTTGCCGCCCCCTACGCCAACCCGGACGCGCCAAAGGGCGGTCGGCTTATGCAAGGGGTGCTGGGGACGTTCGACAGCCTCAATCCGTTCATTGTCAAAGGCCTCGCCGTTCAGGCCGTCCGCGGCTATGTCGTCGAAAGCTTGATGGCGCGTGGCTATGACGAGCCGTTTACGCTTTATGGCCTTTTGGCCCAGACAGTGGAAACCGACGACGCGCGCAGCTACGTCGTATTCTCGCTCAACCCCGCGGCGCATTTCTCCGACGGCTCGCCGGTGAGCGCCGACGATGTCATTTTTTCCTGGCACCTTTTGCGCGATCACGGGCGCCCGGGTCATCGCGCTTATTATTCCAAAGTGACACGCGCTGAGGCGATTGACGCGCGGACCGTGCGTTTCGATCTCGCCGGCAGCAACGACCGTGAGCTGCCGCTGATCCTCGGATTGATGCCGATTTTGCCGAAGCACGCTATCGACGTCGCGACGTTCGACGAAACGACACTCGCCAAGCCGGTCGGCAGCGGCCCATACGTCGTGAGCGATATCGACGTGGGCCGGAGCGTCACCTTAAAGTACGATCCCAATTATTGGGGGCGTGCGCTGCCGATCAATCGCGGCCTGTGGAACTTTGCCGAATTGCGGTTTGACTATTACCGCGACGCCAACGCCTACTTCGAGGCTTTCAAGGCAGGGATCTACGACGTGCGCAGCGAAACGAATCCGAGCCGCTGGCAGAGCGGTTACGACATTCCGGCGGTCCGCGACGGACGGATCATCAAGGATTCGTTTGCCAGCGGCCTGCCCAAGCTCAGCTCCGACTTCGTCTTCAATACGCGCCGGCCGCTGTTCTCAGACCGCCGCGTGCGCGAGGCGATCACGCTTTTGTTCGACGCCGAGTGGGTCAACCGAAACTTCTTCTTCGATCTGTATCGCCGCAGCGCAAGCTTCTTCGACGATTCAGAATTGTCGGCTTATCGCAGAGCGGCCGACGACCGCGAACGCGAACTGCTCAAGCCGTATGCCGGCGCCGTTCGGACGGATGTGCTCGACGGCACCTGGTCGCCGCCGGTTTCCGACGGCTCCGGCCGCGACCGCCGTCGCTTGCGCGAAGCCATCGCGCTGTTCGCCGGCGCCGGCTATGAGCTCAACGGCTCAACGCTGCGCGAACGTACAAGCGGCAAGCCGTTCACCTTCGAAATCATGGTCTCCAACCGCGACGAGGAGAGGCTCGCGCTCGCGTTCTCCAACAGTCTGGCCCGCGCCGGCATCGAGGCGCGCGTCCGGCTACTCGATGCCGTTCAGTACGATCAGCGGCGGGTGTCGTTCGATTTCGACATGATCGAGTACCGCTGGGAAGAATCGCTGTCACCCGGCAATGAGCAAACGCTGTATTGGGGATCGGCCGCCGCCGCCGAGCAAGGTTCGCGCAATTACATCGGCGTGCGCAGCCCCGCGGTCGACGCCATGATCGCTGCCTTGCTGCGCGCACGCGAGCGCGCCGATTTCGTCGCCGCGGTCCGCGCGCTCGACCGCTTGCTGATTTCCGGAAGTTACGTCGTGCCGTTGTTCTATCTGCCGCAGCAATGGGTGGCGCGCTGGGCTTATATCGCGCATCCGGCTCGGACTTCGCTGTCCGGTTATCTCCCGGAGACGTGGTGGCGCGAGCCGAAAGGGTCGCTGCAATGATTCTCGGCGATCCCAACATCTCGGCAGCCGAGGGCGCCTATGGCTTGGGCCGCATCACCGTCAGCGAACTCTTTCACTACGCCGTGCGGCGGCGGCCGGACGCGCTGGCGCTCGCCGATCCGGCAAACCGCAGCGATATCGTCGGCGGCAAACCGAGGCGCTTGAGTTACGCCGCCGCTGATCGCGCCATCGCCGCGATTGCCGCCAGACTCCGCGGCATGGGGCTGCCGACCGACGCCGTTGTGGGCATTCAACTGCCGAACGTCGTCGAGAATGTCTTGACCATGCTCGCCGTGCTGCGGGCAGGCATGATCGCCGCGCCTTTGCCGCTGCTTTGGCGCCGCGCCGATGCTGTCACCGCGCTGGCGCGCGTCGGCGCCAAGGCGCTGATCACCTGCGGCCGCATCGGCGCGAACGACCATGGGCAGTTCGCGCGGCAAGCGGCGGCAGAGGTGTTTTCCATACGCTATGTCTGCGCGTTCGGATCGAATTTACCCGATGGCGTCGTCTCGTTCGAGGATTTGTTTTCCGAACAGCCGTCCGGCCATTTGCTGCCGCTCGACCGGGCGCGGGACAATCCAGCCGCGCATGTCGCTGTCGTTACCTTCGACGTGAGCAAAAAGGGATTGGTGCCGGTCGCTCGTACCCATTCCGAACTTTTCGCCGGCGGGCTTGCGGTCATTCTCGAAAGCCGGCTGGCGCCCGAGGCCAATATTCTTTCGGCGCTGTTGCCTGCCTCGTTCGCGGGTCTAAGCCTCACGATTCTGCCCTGGCTGTTTAGCGGCGGGACGCTTGTTCTGCATCATCCCTTCGACCCCGATCTCCTTGCCTGGCAACGGCGGGAAGATCGCTGCACGGCGCTCATTCTGCCGGGGCCGGTCGCCATGCGGCTCGACGCGGCCGGTGCGTTCGCGGACGAGGCGCCGGGAACGGTGCTCGCGCCATGGGGCGAGCCGCAGGCCCTGATGCAGAGTGGAATTTGGCGCGCCCCGCGTACTGCATTGATCGACGTCGCGGTGTTCGGCGAAGCGGCGCTAGCGCCCGCGCGCCGCGAATTGTCAGGGCGGCCGGTGCCTCTGACTTTCGGCGCGGTGGCCGTGCCGCGCAATCATTCCGGCGCGGTAACCCTCGCCGAACTCATTCGCACCGCTCGGGACACGCTCGCCGTGCGCGGACCGATGGTGCCCCACCACGCCTACCCGCCCGGGGTGGAGCGCTCGGGCCTGCCCTATTTCATGATCGGGCATGACGGAACGGTCGATACCTCTCAGCGATTCGCGACCCTTCCCGGCAGCGGGGCGGCTGTACTCCACGGCGTACCGCCCGGCGTAACCGGCGTCGGCGGTTATCGTTTTGCCACCCTTGCGCTGGAGGATGCGGTCGGCCGTATCGATCGCGAGGCGAAGCTGTCGCCGGTCGCTGATGCGCTCTTAGGCCAGCGGCTCATTGGAACGGCCGGCGATACGGAGGCCATGAAAGCGGCGCTTGAAGCGGCCGGAGCGAGCCCCCTTGTCGGCGCCGCCTTTACCTCCCCGGCTGGCCGCGCCGCGGCCGACCCGTCGGCCGATGCAGCATGACGGTTGGGCCAGCCGACAAATTACCAGCCGCGTTGACGTGGCATTAACAGCACTTTGGCATTTGTTTTTGCTGCACCTGAAGGCTTTTCACCGATGCCATTGCAAGGTCCGTTCGTCGTCGTCGCCGATAGCCCTGCGCCCGACGTCGTTGAAGCGCTACGCGCCGCCGGCGCCTCGTCGGTCGTAGAAACAACCTGGGCGGACGCGGTTGTGGCGCTCGCGACCGTCGAGCCCGAAGCCATTGTGGTGGCGCAGCCCTGCAGTGACCCGGAGCGCGCCGAAGATTACGCGCAAGCGATCGCCGAACGTCTGGACACTTGCGAGGGTCCGTTCACGCCAATCATAGCGCGGGTTCGCGACGATGGCGTGGCACCGCTTCCGGACGCGCTGACGATTTCAGCCAGCGCACCGGCGGAGCGCATCGCGCGCCGGCTTGCCACGCTCTCGCGCATTCGCGCCCTGCACGGCACGGTGCTCCGCCGCATGGAAACGCTGGCCTCGCGCAACGAGCACATCCCGCAGTTTCCGGACAGCGACCCGCTTGAGGAGGCGACCGTGCTTATCGCGGGCCGGGGCCGCTCCTATCCGGAACTGTCGGTGGCGGTTGGCGAGCGCGTCGGCCTGATCGGCGCATTGTCGGTCGAAAGTGCGGCGCGCGCGCTCAACGCCCGCGACATCGACGGCATGATCATTGCCGACGGATTTAGTCCGCGCATGGTGCAGGCGCTGTTGACCGTGGTCGCCGAAGACGTGCGCTTTCGCGATCTCCCGGTCGCGGTGCTCGGCGGCCATCCCGCCATACTCGAAGAGTTCCTTGCGCTGTTGCCCAATCTCGACCGCGTTGCTGAAGCGGCGGCACTGGTCGAGCGGTTCTTGCCGTTCGTGCGGCTGCACGCTTTCGGCGAGCGGCTCAAGCGCATGCTCAAATCGCTCGACGCCAAGGGTATGATCGACCCGGCAACCGGTCTCCTCGCCCACGACGCGTTCTGGCGCGACCTCAACCGCGCAGTCGGCGATGCCGAAAAGCGCGGCGTTGGCTTGTCGATCGCCCGCTTTTCCTTCTCCCGCAGCGATCGGCGCGTCAGTCTCGACGCCGCCCGCCTGGTGAGCCGGCTAATGCGCCAGGTGGATTTCGCCTGCCGCGAGGCCGACGATTCGATCTTTGCGGTGTTCACCGAGACCGATTTGCGCGCGGCCCACGTCATCGCGCGCCGGATCGCCAGCGTGCTCAAGAACACCATGCTGACCGCCGATCGGAAGACAGGTGGCGTCGATACCGCGGTGACGCTGGCGACGCTCAAGCCGACCGACAACGTCGATTCGCTGATCTCGCGGGTGGTGGGCGACGTTGCCGTCGGCTGACCAAAGCGCCATTTTAAGGCTCACAGCCATCGAGGTCGTGCCATGACGGATACCGCCGAAGCCACCGAAGCCAGCGGTTCCGTCCACGTCGACGTCGTCTCCGACGTGGTGTGCCCGTGGTGTTATATCGGCAAGCGCCGGCTGGAAGAAGCGATCGCCCTCGTTCCGGACATTTCGGTCGACATCGCCTGGCGGCCGTATTTCCTGAACCCGTGGATTCCGCGCGAAGGCATCGACCGGCAGACTTACCTCGAGACCAAGTTCGGTTCGGCCGAGCGTTATGCAGTCATCGCCGAGCGCGTTGCCGCGGCGCGCGGCAATGGAAGGCCTTACCTACGCCTTCGACAAAATCAGCCGGCAGCCAAACACGCTCGATTGCCACCGGCTTATTCTGTGGTCGCGCAGTGCCGCCGATCCGGGCCGCATGAAGCAGCGGCTGATGGATCTCTACTTCGCCGAGGGCGCCGACCTCACCGACACGCAAACGCTGATCGATGCCGCGGTCGAATGCGGCATGGACGGCGATCTGGTGCGCCGGCTTCTCGCCAGCGACGATGATGTCGAGCGGATCGAGAGCGAAGCCAACAGCGCCAAGGAAGCCGGCATCGACGGCGTGCCGTGCTTTGTATTCGGCGGCAGCGTCATTGTGACCGGCGCCCAATCGCCGGAATATCTCGCCAACGCTATTGCTCGCACCGCCGGCCGCCACGCCCGGCTGCGCGCTTAAGCGGCGCACCTTTTCAGCTTTTATTGCCAGCTTTCACAGCGATAGCGGCAGCTCGAGATGCTGCGCGTACATCATGTCGCGATGCGCAAGCAGGACAGAATCGAGCGCCGCCTCGATCCGCGCATCGCGGCGTTCGAATGCGGCGCGCGTCGCCGGGTCCATTTTGCATTGCGCCTCCGGCAGCGGCGAAAACATGGTCATGCAGGTGGCGCTGTAAACGTCGGCGGCCGTCGGCGCCGTGCCGACGTAATAGCGGCTGCCGGCCCGATGCTGCGCGGTAAGCCGCGCCGAGAGCATTGTCAGAAGCTCGGCGATGCGCGAAGCCGCGGCGGCGCCGGCTGCGGGGCTGTAGCCGTATTTCTTGGCGAGATATTTCGACACCCGCTCCGGAAAGCCGCCGGAATTTTGCAGGCCGGCATGAATGAGCTCAAGCCGCCGCGACCACGACAGTCCGCCTTCGCCGCAGATTTCGTGCGCCAGACCGAAAGTGAGCGCGCGGTCGGCGG
>CAVWBV010000006.1:0-81225 GCA_963753355.1 uncultured Alphaproteobacteria bacterium | reverse complement strand
CCCGGGCGGCTTCGGGTCCCCGGTCGACCGGCACAAGGACCGGTCCGCACAGAGCGTGCTTAACCGCGGCACTTTTGGCGAAGCGGGCAAAACTCTCGTTAGCCGCCGCCGCGGGAAATCCGGTTCTGGAGCTGAGCCATCGGGGTAGAAGCCGGTGGCGAGTGCCGCAGGCGTGAGCGCCGAAAGGTGGGCGCGCTGGAAAAACAGTGCGCACGCCGCGCTTATCGCGGACATTGGTAGGACAATGCGCCTTTCGGCGCTCCGCTTTCCCTTTTGAGGAGAGCACCTTTTCTTGGCGTTGTCGTGAGCAAAGCTCGGGTGCAGATGATGCCCCGCGAGAAAGCTTCTTCACGTCGTCATTGCCGGACTTGATCCGGCAATCCATGCAGAGGTGCAGCACGGTGAGGTTTGCCAAGCGTGGGCTCAGCATGGACCACCGGGTCAAGCCCGGTGGTGACGAAGAAGAATGCGCCGCGAGACCGGTTTTCCGCGTCGTCATTGCCGGACTTGATCGGCATTCCATGCGGACGTGAAGCACGATTGACGGTGAGGTTTGGAAAGCGGCTGCTCAGCATGGACCACCGGGTCATAGGCGAGCGAAGCGACGCCGTTCTTCAAACGGCTATGCCCGGTGGTGACGAGCAGAAAGCGTCGCTGTTTGACATTTGAATAGGCAACGCGGGGACGCCCCTCCACCCGCGTCATGGCCGGGCTTGTCCCGGCCATCCACGACTTGCCTTGCGATCGCGAAGACGTGGATGCTCGCGACATAGGCGAGCGAAGCGACGCCGTTCTTCGAACGGCTATGCGCGGGCATCACGGGTCGAAGCGCTTTGGACGAAAGCTACGCCGCCTTCTTGGCCTTCGCGGCGATGCCGACCAGCGCGCGCAAAATGCCGGCGGCGCCTTTGAGGCGATCCTCGGGCCGCTCCCACTCGTCGAAGAACACGACCTTCATGTCGGGCCGCACACGCGCGCCTTCGGGATGCTTGGCGATATAGGAAATCAGCCCGTCCGGATTGACGAAAGTGTTGTCGCGGAACGACAGCACCGCGCCCTTCGGCCCGACTTCGATTCGCTCGACATTGGCGGCGAGGCACATGGTTTTGATGGCGACCACTTGCAGCAAATACTCGACCTCAAGCGGCAGCGGGCCGAAGCGGTCGACGAGTTCGGCGGCGAACGCTTCGATGGCGCGGTCGTCCTCGATCTCGGAAAGCCGGCGGTAAAGCGCGAGCCGCACCGGCAGGTCGGCGACATACTCCTCGGGGATCAGCACCGGCGTGCCGATGGTGATCTGCGGCGACCATTTTTCGGCGACTGGCGCGGTGATGCCGGCCTTCAGCGCCATCACCGCTTCCTCCAGCATCTCCTGGTAAAGCTCGTAGCCGACTTCCTTGATGTGGCCGGATTGCTCGTCGCCCAGCAGATTGCCGGCGCCGCGAATGTCGAGATCGTGCGAGGCGAGCTGGAAACCGGCGCCGAGGGTGTCGAGCGATTGCAGCACCTTCAGCCGGCGCTCGGCCTGCGGCGTGATCTTCCGCGCCGCCGGCAGCGTGAGCAGCGCGTAGGCGCGAAGCTTTGCGCGGCCGACGCGGCCACGGAGCTGATAGACCTGCGACAGGCCGAACATGTCGGCGCGGTGCACAATCAGCGTGTTGGCGGTCGGAATGTCGAGGCCGCTTTCGACAATCGAAGTCGACAGCAGCACGTCGAACTTGCCGTCGTAGAACGCCGACATCACGTCCTCGAGCACCGACGACGGCATCTGCCCGTGGGCGACGGCGACGCGCACTTCGGGCACCTGTTTGTCGAGGAACGCTTTGGTCTCGGCGAGGTCCTCGATGCGCGGGCAGACATAGAACGATTGCCCGCCGCGATAGCGCTCGCGCAAGAGCGCCTCGCGCACCACAATCGGATCGAACGGGACGACGAAAGTGCGAACGGCAAGGCGATCGACCGGCGGCGTGGCGATGATCGACATTTCGCGCACGCCCGACAGCGCCAGTTGCAGGGTGCGCGGAATCGGCGTCGCGGTCAGCGTCAGCACATGCACCTCGGCGCGAAGCTGCTTGAGCTTCTCTTTATGAGCGACGCCGAAATGCTGCTCCTCGTCGACCACAATCAGCCCGAGGTCCCTGAATTTTATGGTCTTGCCGAGGAGCGCGTGCGTGCCGACGACAATATCGATGTCGCCATCGGCAAGGCCCTTTTTCACCAGCGCCAGTTCTTTCGCCGAAATGAGCCGCGAAGCCTGCGCGATCTTCACAGGATAGCCGCGCAGCCGCTCGGAGAAGGTCTTGAAATGCTGGCGGGCGAGCAGCGTCGTCGGCACCACGACCGCGACCTGTTTGCCGTTCATGGCGGTGGCGAAGGCGGCGCGCAGCGCCACTTCGGTTTTGCCGAAGCCGACGTCACCGCAAATGAGCCGGTCCATCGGCTGCCCGGAGGAAAGATCGTCCATGACCGCGGAGATGGCCGCCTGCTGGTCGTCGGTCTCGTCGTAGGGAAAGCGCGCGGAAAATTCGTCGTAGACGCCGGTCTCAAGCGTGAGCCGCGGCGCCTCGTGCAAAGCCCGCGCGGCAGCGACCTTGATCAACTCGCCGGCGATCTCGCGGATCCTATTTTTCATCCGCGACTTGCGCGCCTGCCAGGCGGTCGAGCCGAGCCGGTCCAGCTCGACGCCGGCGGCTTCGGAGCCGTAGCGCGACAGAAGCTCGATGTTCTCGACCGGCAGGAACAGCTTGTCGCCGCCGGCATAGTGAATTTCGAGACAATCGTGCGGCGCGCCGGCGGCCTCGATGGCGCGCAAGCCGACGAAGCGGCCGATGCCGTGATCGACGTGAACGACAACATCGCCGGTCGAAAGGCTCGTGACTTCGGCAATGAAACTTTCCGGGCGCTTTCCCTGCTTGCGCGGGCGAATAAGGCGCTCGCCGAGAATGTCCTCCTCGGTGATCAGCGCGACATCGGCGGTCTCGAAGCCGGACTCAAGCCCGAGCACGGCGAGGCTTGCTTCGTGGCGCGGCCGTGCCAGCGCCGCCGGCCATGACTCGACCATGGCGAGGTTGAGAAGCCGGTGCTCGGCCAGCACATGCGCCATCCGCTCGCGCGAGCCTTCGCTCCACAGCGCGACGACGACGCGCCTGCCGGCGGCTTGCAGGGCCTCGGCGTGGGTGCGCACCGCGTCGAAGACGTTGGCGTTCGGGTCGCTCCGCTCGGCGGCGAAATTGCGCCCGGCGCGGGCGGCGACGTCGATGGCGTCGGCGGTGTCTTCCGGCGCGGCGAACGGCGACAGCCGCGCCAGCGGCACGCGATCAAGCCGCGCGCGCCATTCGGCTTCGGCGAGATAAAGCCGGTCCGGCGGCAGCGGCTTATAAACCGCGCCGCTCGCGCCCTTCTCCGGATGGTCGAGGGCGTCCTTGCGCGCCTGAAAATAGTCGGCGATCTGGGTGAGCCGCTCGTGCGCGGCTTCTTCGGCAAGCGGTTCGAGGATGATGGGGGTGGTTTCGCCGCCGAGATAATCGAACAGCGTCGCCATCTGCTCGTGAAACAGCGGCAGCCAATGCTCCATGCCGGCGGCCCGGCGGCCTTCGCTGACCGCTTCGTAGAGCATGTCGTCGGGGGAAGCTGCGCCGAAGGTAGCGACATAGCCGGTGCGAAAGCGGCGGATGGTGTCGCCGGTGAGCTGGAACTCGGCCATGGGTACGAGCTCGAGCTCGCGCAATTCCTTGGCGGTGCGCTGGGTCTCCGGATCGAAGCTGCGGATGGATTCGAGCGTGTCGCCGAAAAAGTCGAGCCGCACCGGCGCGTCGATTGCCGGCGCAAACAGATCGATAATACCGCCGCGCACGGCGTAGTCGCCCGGCTCGCGCACGGTCGCGGCGCGATTAAAGCCGTTAAGCTCGAGCCATTGCGTGACGCTCGCCATCGACAAGAGCTTGCCCGGCGCGGCGGACAGCGCTTGCCGCGCCACGGCTTCGCGCGGCGGCACGCGCTGAAGGATGGCGTTGACGGTGGTCAGAAGGACTGCTGGCTTGTTGCCTTCCTTGCGCCAGGCGAGACGGGAGAGCGCGCGCATCCTTTGCGCCACCACGGCTGCATGCGGCGACGCCCGATCATACGGCAGGCAATCCCAAGCGGGAAATTCCAGTACTTCCACGTCGGGTGCGAAGAAGCCGAGTGCGCGGGACAGCATGGCCATGCGGGTGCCGTCGCGGCAGACAACGGCGAGGCTGACCGCGGGCGCGGACGCTTGCGCGGCAACGGCGCGAGCGAGATCGCCGAGGACAAGACCTTCGGCGCCGTCGGCAATGCCGGACAGAAGTAGCGGCCGGCCGGCGTTTAGCCGCTCGGCCGGCGAGCGTGCCGAGGAGTTTTTCGCTGCGCTCACCGCCCCTCCTTGGCGTTCTGGGTCGCGGTGCGGGCGTGGAACGCCTTCAATTGGGCGAGCACGGCGGTGTCGTAGTTTGCTGGCGCGCTTTCGGTCCCGGTTACCCAGGCATAAAGCTCGACATTGCCGGCCTCGATCAGGTGCTCGAAGTCGTCGAGGCCCCGATCATCGAACTTGTCGATATGGGCATCGGCAAAGCGGCCGACGATCAAATCCATTTCGCGCACGCCCCGCCGCCAGGCCCGAAACAGTAGCCTGCGGCGGCGCACATCCAATCCTTCGCTCGATCGTTCGGTCATCGCGGTTCATTCATTGCGCATGATCCTTTCGGAAAACCGGCATCCACTTTTCCGGGATCATGACGGGAACGCCAAAAGCCCGGACGGGCCGGGCGTGGGTTATATAGAGGCCGATGCAGACGATGTCAGGACCGAGCCGCTAATTATGACCGTCGGCCCAGTCGGGGAATGACACGAGCTCAGATGCGCCCGGTGATCCTCAATCCGCTGTTCGCCGCGTTGACGAGCCTTTCAGGCGTCGGCCCGAAGCTCGAGAAGCTTTATGCCCGGCTCCTCGGGCGTGAAGACGAGACGCCGCGGGTGGTCGATCTTCTGTTCCATTTGCCGTCCGGTTACGTCGACCGACGCAACAGGCCGAAACTCTCGGAAGTTCCGCCGGACACGGTGGTGACGGTCGAGGTGGTGGTCGACAAACACCGGCCGCCCCCGCCTAACCGGCCGCGCGCGCCCTACAACATCGACACCCACGACGACACCAACACGTTGACGTTGACGTATTTCAACGCCCGCAAGGATTATCTGCAAAAACTCCTGCCGGTCGGCGAAACCCGTTACGTCTCCGGAACGGCGTCGCTCTACGACGGGCACCTGCAAATGGTGCATCCCGACCGCGTGGTCGACGAGGAGGGCTTGTTGAAGCTGCCGCTGCTCGATCCGGTTTATCCGCTTACCGAGGGCCTCCACCCCACCCAGGTACACAAAGCGATCGAGAGCGGGCTCCAACGCCTGCCGAAATTGCCGGAATGGCAGGACGCCGCCTGGCTCAAGCGCAACGGCTTTCCGGATTTCGCCGACGCGTTGCGCAGCATCCACCGGCCGAAAGAGCCGACCGACCTCGATCCGGACAACGCCGCCTGGATACGTCTCGCCTATGATGAACTGCTCGCCGGCCAGCTTGCGCTGGCGCTGTTGCGCGGGCGCATGCGGGCGCGGCCGGGCCGCGGCACTGCGGCGGAAGGCAAGTTGCGCGCGCGTGTCACCAAGGCGCTCCCCTACTCGCTGACGCCCTCGCAGCAGCGCGCGGTCGCCGACATCATCGCGGACCTGGCGCAGCCGAACCGTATGCTGCGGCTTCTTCACGGGGACGTCGGCTCCGGCAAGACGGTGGTGGCGCTGCTTGCCGCGGCGACCGTCATCGAAGCCGGCCGGCAGGCGGCGTTGATGGCGCCGACGGAAATTCTGGCGCGGCAGCACTTGGCCACCATAAAGCCGCTGGCGGAAGCCGCCGGCATCCGCGTCGCCATTCTCACCGGCCGCGAGCGCGGCCGCGAGCGGCCCGAAATCCTTTCGGCGCTCGCCGCCGGCGACATCGACGTTGTCGTCGGCACGCACGCGCTGTTTCAGGAGGACGTCGCCTTCCACGATCTCGCGCTCGCCATTGTCGACGAGCAGCACCGTTTCGGCGTGCATCAGCGGCTGGCACTCACGCGTAAGGGCGAGGCGGTCGATCTTTTGGTGCTGACGGCGACGCCCATCCCGCGCACGCTGGTGCTGACCTATTTCGGCGACATGGATATCTCGGAACTGCGCGAGAAGCCGGCCGGCCGACAGAAAATCGATACCCGCACGCTGCCGCTCGAGCGGCTTCCCGAAGTGATCGATGCGGTCAAGCGCGCGCTCGATGCCGGCCGCCGCATCTACTGGGTCTGTCCGCTGGTCGAAGAGTCTGAAATGGTCGACGTCGCCGCCGCCGAGGACCGGCACCGCGATTTGACGAACCGGTTTGGCGGCATTGTCGAACTCATTCACGGCCGCATGCGCGGCCCCGAGAAAGACCGCGCCATGCGGCGCTTCGCCGAGGGCGACGCCCGCATTCTTGTGGCGACCACGGTGATCGAGGTCGGCGTCGACGTGCCGCAAGCGAGCGTCATGGTCATCGAGCATGCTGAGCGCTTCGGGCTGGCGCAGTTGCACCAGCTGCGCGGCCGCATCGGCCGCGGCTCGGAAAGCTCGACGTGCCTTTTGCTGTACAAGGCGCCGCTCGGCGATACCGCGAAGGCGCGGCTGGCTATTTTGCGGGAGACCGAGGACGGCTTTCGCATCGCCGAGGAGGATTTGCGGTTGCGCGGCGAAGGCGATGTGCTCGGCACGCGCCAAAGCGGCATGCCCGGCTTCCGCCTCGCCCGGCTCGAAATCCACGGCAAGCTGTTGAGCGCGGCGCGCGAGGACGCGGCGCTTGCGCTCAACCGCGATCCGCATCTGAGTTCACCGCGTGGCTCGGCGCTCCGCCAACTTCTTTACGTGTTCGGCCGCGACGAAGCAGTGAAGCTCTTGCGCGCGGGCTGATCGCGTCCACGCGCGTAGCCGCCGGGGCGGAAATAATCCGGGCCAAATCGGTTGTAACCGCTGGTGCCGCGCATGCACCACCAGACCACCAAGACGAAATTCGCTGCCGGAACGAAAAACAACAGCAGCCACCAGGCGCTGCGATGGAGGTCGTGCAGGCGGCGCACGGTGACAGCAAGGGTGGGAACGAGCGTCGCTAGCCAGAACAGCACGGACACTACCGGCCAGCCGATGGCGCGGTTGACGATGCTCGCGGCAATACCGGCGAGACAATAGAACAGCGTCCAGAACCAAAATTCCGAGCGGACGGCCCGTCCGGAAAAATTGGCGTAGTTCGACAATCCAGACTTTATCGACTGCCAAAAGTCCATGCGCCGCTCCTCGAGCGGGAGCGCCGGCGGCGCCGACCGTAATCTTCAACCAGCGAAAATCAGACCGCCGGCCGCGGGCTTAGTCCGATCAGGCCGAGCGGGTCCGGGCCGAATCTATTTGCGCCGGGGGTCCCCCGGCCGCAAAACCAGACAATCAGCACGATTGCGCCGATCAGCGGGATCAAGCTCAAAAGGAGCCACCAGCCGCTGCGGTCTAGATCGTGCAGCCGCCGCACGCCGACAGCGATACTCGGCAGCAATACCGCGAGCTCAAAGATCGGATTGATCAGCCTGATGCCCAGCACCAGATCGATGATGCTGGCCACGATCGAGGCGATTATCACGAACAACGCCCAGTACCAGTACTCCGAGCGGATGGCCCGCCCAGCGAAGTTCACGTAGTTCGAAAATCCCGACGAAATCGCTTGCGTGAAGTTCATCTTGGCCCCCCAAGGTTGTTCACGCGGACGACAATAGCGCATCCGCCGGCGAAAACGAACCGGATCGCCAATCTATTCCACCGGAGTTGGAGCGGTCTTCCGTGCGGCTTGCGCTACGCGGGCGGTTTGCGCCAATGCCGCGAGCCGATTCTGCTGATCGGCGCCGGGCTGGATGATGCCTGCGGAAATGAGCAGTGTCATCGCCTGCTCCACGGTGATGTCGAGGTCGATAACCTCGCTGCGCGGCACGTAGAAGAAGAAGCCGGTGGTCGGATTGGGCGTGCATGGCAGAAATGCCGAAACATGCTCGCTCTGCGGCAGATGCGCAGCGATCTCCGCGCTCGGCGGTTGTGTCAGAAATACGACCGACCACATTCCCGGCGCCGGAAACTCCACCAAGCCGACTTGCCGGAAGCTTGAGTCGGAACTGGAGAACAGCGTTTGGAAGATTTGCTTGATGGTGCGGTAGATCGGCCGCACCACGGGCATGTGCCCCAATAGATCGTCGCCGAGACTGACCAGCCGGCTGCCAACAAAATTGGCCGTGAGGAAACCGAGCAGCGTCAGCACGACAAAGACGATGATCAGCCCGAACCCGGGAACGTTGATAGGCAGATACGTTTCCGGCCGGTAACCCTGCGGAATCAGCGGCCGCACCAGATTGTCGACCCAGGTGACAAACCACCAGATCAACCACGCGGTCACCGCGACCGGCCCGGCGACGACAAACCCGGTCAGGAAGTAATTCCGGATGCGGCCGGCAAAGCCGGTGGTCGGCTTCGCCGCGGCGGCATTCGCTGCTGCGCCTGATCTGTCGATGTCGGTCATGCGTCAATCTCAGCGCAAGGGCCGCGGCTGTCTCTATATAGAAACGCCACGCTGCCGCACAGGGGCACGGCGCGATGCGCAGACCTGCTCCCTATTCTACGGTCACCGACTTCGCGAGATTGCGCGGCTGATCGACGTCTGTGCCGAGAATTACAGCCGTGTGATAGGCGATGAGTTGAACCGGCACGGCGTAGACCAACGGACCGACCGTTGCCGGCATGGCGGGCATGGTCAGTGTGACCGCCGATTGACCGGCCGCTGCGGCGGCGCCTTCAGGATCCGTCACCAGGATCAAACGGCCGCCACGGGCAGCTACTTCCTGCATGTTGGAGACCGTCTTGTCGAACACCCGGTCGTGCGGGGCGATCACCACGACCGGCATCGTCTCGTCGATCAGCGCGATCGGGCCGTGTTTGAGCTCGCCGGCAGCGTAGCCCTCGGCGTGAATGTACGAAATTTCCTTGAGCTTGAGCGCGCCTTCGAGCGCGATCGGGTAACTGGTGCCGCGGCCGAGGTAGAGGACGTCGCGGGATTTGGCCAGGTCACGCGCGAGTTGCTCGATTTGCGGCTCGAGGGCTAGCGCTTCGGTCAAATGCCGGGGGATTTCGATCAACGCCCGCACCAGCCGCTTCTCGTCGGCTTCCTCAAGGACGCCGCGGGCGCGGCCGGCGGCGATGGCGAGGCAAGCAAGCGCCGCGAGCTGGCAGGTGAAAGCCTTTGTCGAAGCGACGCCGATTTCCGGCCCCGCGAGCGTGGGCATGACAATGTCGCTCTCGCGCGCGATGGTCGAGGTCGGTACGTTCACCACCGAGAGGACATGTTGTCCGCGCGCCTTGGCGTCACGCAGCGACGCCAGCGTATCGGCGGTTTCGCCCGACTGGGAAACGAAAATCGAAAGCGATCCGCGTTCAAGTGGTGAATTGCGGTAGCGAAACTCCGAAGCGATGTCGACGTCGACCGGCAGTCGGGCAAAGCGCTCGAACCAGTATTTAGCGACCATGCCGGCATAGTACGCGGTGCCGCAGGCGGCGAGAGACACGCGCGTGAGCGCGCGAAAATCGAACGGCAGCGTCATTGGCAACTCGACGCGCTCGGCGACCATATCGAGGTAATGCGCGAGCGTGTGACCGACGACTTCCGGCTGCTCGTAGATTTCCTTGGCCATGAAATGGCGGTGATTGCCTTTGTCGAGCAGAAGAACCGAAGCCTGCGACTTGAGCACCGGGCGCTCAACGAGGCGGCCACTGGAGTCGCGGACCTCGGCGCCGGCGCGACTGATCACGACGCAATCGCCGTCTTCGAGGTAGCTCACCATCTCGGTAAAAGGCGCAAGCGCGATGGCGTCCGAGCCGACGAACATCATGTTGTCGCCGAAACCAATCGCCAGCGGCGAGCCTTTCCGCGCGCCGATCAACAAATTCTCTTCGCCGGCAAACAGGAAGGCGAGCGCGAACGCGCCGCGCAAACGCGGCAGCGCGGCCGTCACTGCTTGCAGCGGCGAAAGTCCGCGCTTGAGCTCTTCGTTGACCAGATGGGCGACGACTTCTGTGTCGGTCTCGGTCGAGAACTTGGCCCCTTTGCCCTCGAGCTCGCGCCGCAACTCGGCGAAGTTTTCAATGATGCCGTTATGCACCACTGCAAGCCGCTCAGTGGCATGCGGATGTGCATTGGTTTCGTTCGGCCGGCCGTGCGTCGCCCAACGGGTGTGGCCGATGCCGATCGATCCGCTCAGTGGTTCGCGTGCGAGTTTTTGCTCCAGGTTTTTAAGCTTGCCTTGCGCGCGCCGCCGCACCAGCGCGCCGTGCTCCAGCGTGGCAACGCCGGCGGAGTCGTAGCCGCGATATTCGAGGCGCTTGAGCGCGTCGATCAGGAGCGGCGCGACAGGCTCGCCGCCGATTATCCCGATGATGCCGCACATCGGCCAAACGTCTCCCAAACTGCCGTGGTGGCAGCGCCCCGGCCATTAACCGTTAAGGCCAGATATTAGACCGGACAAAATAAAAAAACGTTGCGGCCCGTAACATGCCGCCGGGCGGCACAAATTCCTTGAATTCCTTGAAGATCTGCGCCGTTCAGTCGGACGAGCTCTTTCGTTTTTTGCCGAGCGAGCGCAGTTCCTTCAAGCGCGTCGCGCCTTCTTCCTTAACAACTTGGCGTCCACGCGCGAGCGCGAGCGACCGCGGCGGTACGTCTTTCGTGATAACCGATCCCGAACCGATATAGGCGCCCTCGCCTATTTTGACAGGCGCGACGAGCGCCGAGTTGGAGCCAATGAACGCTTCGGCGCCGATCACGGTACGGTGCTTTTCTTGGCCGTCGTAATTGCAGGTAACGGTGCCGGCGCCGATATTGGCGCCCGCGCCAACCGTCGCATCGCCGATGTAGCTCAAGTGGTTGGCTTTGGCGCCGGCCGCGATGGCGGCTTCCTTGACCTCGACGAAATTGCCGACGCGCGCGCCTTCGCCGAGGCTCGTGCCGGGCCGCAGCCTGGCGAACGGGCCGACCGAGGCGCCTTTGCCGACGTGAGCGCCGGCCAAGTGGGAAAACGAGTGAATGGTGGCACCGTCTTCCACGGTGACTTTCTCGCCGAACACCACATACGGCTCGATGACGACGTCCTTTCCCAACTTGGTGTCGGCGGAAAGAAACACGGTTTCCGGCGCGACCAACGTAACGCCGGCTTCGAGTGCCGCGGCGCGCAACCGCTGTTGGGCAACGGCTTCGGCTTCGGCAAGTTGGCTCTTGGTATTGATGCCGCGCACTTCGTCCTCCTCGACTTCGATGGCGACTGCGTCAAGCTTCATCGCGCGCGCGATCTCGACTGCATCGGTCAGATAAAACTCGCCCTTGCGATTTTTGTTGCCGATCCGCTTGAGAATGGACTGCGCCGGCTTTCCTGCAAACGCCATGACACCGCCGTTGCACAGACCGCTCGCGCGCTCGTCTTTGGTGGCGTCGGCTTCTTCGCGAATGGCGATCAACTTTCCCTTCTCGACGATCAGCCGGCCGTAGCCTGACGGATCCGCCGGCCGAAAGCCTGCGACCGCGACCGACGCGCCTTTCGCAATCGCTGCGCGCAAGCGTTTCAGCGTTGCCTCACTGATGAATGGCGTGTCGCCGTAGACGATCAGAATCTCATCGGCCCCGCGGGCGATCGCTGCCTCGGCTGCCATCACGGCGTGCGCCGTCCCTTTTCGGGAACGCTGCACGAAACATTCGGCATTCTGAAGGCTGCGTTTCACTTCGGCTGCCACGGCCTCGTGGTGTGGACCGATCACCACCGCGGTCGCCGTCGCCCGCGCCGCCGATACGGAGCCGAGCACATGAGCCAGCAGGGAACGGCCGGCGACGGCATGCAGGACCTTGGGCAGGGCCGAGCGCATGCGCGTGCCCTCCCCGGCCGCCAGCACGATGGCGAGGCAGGTTCGCGCCGCCATTAAAGACCTCCGGCCCAAAACACTTCGGTTCACGTCATAGCCGAGAGCGCCAGTCGTGACGAGCGTTCGCGGCCCCAAGCCAGCCACCGCTTAAGGGCGCCGTCTTTCGCGTGCGGCAGACATGAATGCAAGAAGTCGAAATCTGCTATTTTTTATCGTTGATTCGCACCCGGGGGTTATCTCGCGGCGGGGCGGACGACGGGCTTGAGCGAGCTGGTCGGGTCGACAAGCCGCCGCGGACATATTTGGTCATGACGAAGCTTTGGCGCGAGGGATCGTGGATTTCAGCAGCAGCCGCAGCGCTGCTCATTGCGCTATTTTCCAGCCATGACGGCGCCAGCGAGCAAAGGCTGGCGGCGGTTGCTCCGGCGGTTACCGTTGTTACCAAGACGGCGACGGTGCCGACGCCCGCGTCGGCCGAATCGGATGCGACACGGCAAGTCTCCCGTTCGGTCCGCGACCTGTCGGATGACTTGAGCCGGATCACGACCCGACTTGCGGCCGTCGAGCGCAGCATTGACGACCTGACCAATACCGTCATGCAGCAAAATCAGCCGGCCAAGGAGGCTAGCACCCAGCCGTTGCCGGCGTGGACCAAGGAAGAGACCGTCACGTCGAAGCTCGCGCCGGTGCCGGGCGCGGCGCCGCTGCTGGATACGCGCCCCTCGTTTATTGACTCGACGCCGCCGGCGACAGACACGCCGGTTGACAGTGACAACGCCCCGTCACCGTCCGGTTATGGCGCCGAAATTGGCACCGCCGTCTCGATGAAACTGCTGGCCGCGCGCTGGACGGAACTCCGGTCCGCCCACCCTGAGATTTTCGAGAACCTAAAGCCCGTGGCGGCGGTAAAAGACAATGCCCGGACCAATCGCGTCGAATTGCGGCTCGTCGTTTCCGTCGCCAACCGCGCGGCCGCGGCAAAGCTATGTGCTTCGCTCGCAGCACTGCGGATCGCCTGCCAGTCGGTTCCGCTCGACGGGCAGCAGGTCGCCCTTCAGTAAAAGCCGCGGCATTGCGCCGGATGCTGACAAAAACGCCGCTTGCGGCTATTCAGCCTTGCACCACGCAAAAGTCAGATAGCTTATGACGACGACGCGCGTCTTGTTCTTGCCAACGGCTCGCCAGCTGAACTGGCTCAGTGTCGTCGCGTTCCTTTGCGTTGGCGAGGCGCTCTACCTGCGCCACATGGCGCTGGAGAACTCCGTCACTTCGCTGGCCTGCCGGGCCGGCCTCGACACTTGGCTATGCTCGTCCTTCCGGCTCGCGATCGTCTTTTACGAGCATGAAGTCTTCGGCGGCGTCGCGCTCGCCGCGGCCATCCTCAACCTCATTCGGCCGTCGCTTGGTCTCTTCGCGCTGGCGCTTGCGGCGTTGTCGTTCGGGCTAGTGCTGCACAATGCCGACCTGTCGGCGATTGCCGCCGCCGCGCTTATTCTGAGCCTGGCGCGTCCCGCCCCCGCGCAAGACTGACTGCGAGCACAACCGCGCCGGCGCAAAACCAGGCCGCCTGCCAATTGGCGAAGGTTTCGTTGAACAGAATATACGCGGCACAGACGACCAGCAGTGCTGCCGCGACGCTTTCGGCGACCGAGCGAAGTGCGCCGGACCGCGGTGCTGCAAATGACAGGGCGAGGTAAGGCAGCGCGGCGGCAGTGAGCGGCGCGAACGGTATGTCGCGATAGCGCGGATCAAAGACGAGCCCCAGCGCCGCTTCGACAGCGACAACGACCGTCAGTATCAAAATAGCGCCGAGCGCCCAGTCAAATCCGTTCCGATGTTTTGCGCGGCCGCCGATGAGATCGGCGAAAGCCGGTACCGGCCGGCCGGCCGCACAGCCGATGGCGCAAACAATCGGCGCCGCGGCCGCCGCGGCCGCGAACGCTAGCGAACGAAGCCAACTGCCGATGCTGAAGCTTTCGACGGCGACCGTTTCTACGGTCCATCCGAAAGCGACCGCTGACACAAACAACATGTCGGCGATCAAAGCCCATTGCGGGACGGAAACGCTTTTGCGGCGAGTGGCCGTTGCAGCGCCCGCGAAGGCGAGCGCCGCCAAAATAATTCCGGCTGCGGCCTGGATCGGCCAATTCGGGTGATCCGATACGCTCCCGCCGGCCAGATTGAATTTCGGTGCGCCTGTCGCGCGGTCGATGATGCCCCAATAACCGCCGACCGTGCCTTCGAGCGCACGCTTCCACGGCTGGTCGAACGCCTCGATGACATTGAGTTGGAAATGCTCGCGTGCCGCGAGCGCCAGGGTCTCGGTCAGCGCCAGGGCCTGGTTCGAAGGCGACGGGCGGGCGCCTTCGCGCATTCTGCCTTGGCTTGGCCAGCCGAATTCGCCGACCACAATCTCCTTTTCCGGGAACGCAGCGGCGACCCGGCCGCGAATGTCGGCAACGTGCTCCGCTGCCCTTGAAGCCGGGATCGGAAAATCCTCCCAATACGGCAGGATGTGCACGGTCACGAAATCGACGGCGTTTTGCACGTCGGGGTAGCGGAGCCAGAATTCCCAAACGTCGGCGTAAGTGACCGGCATCGGCACCGCCGCCTTCACGTCGCGGATGATGGCGGCAAGGGTTGCCGCCGACATTTCGCCGCGCAGAAGCACTTCGTTGCCGACGACAATAGCCTTGATGACGTCGGGATAAGCCTTGGCGAGCGCTATGGTCGTTTGGACTTGCTGGCGGGTCTTGTCGGCATCGTGTGAGACCCAGATGCCGTGCAGCACTTTCAGTCCGTAGCGCCGGGCGCTCTTGAGGACGTCGTCACGCCCGTCATCGACGGAATAGGTTCGTATGCAGTTCGTGTACTTTGCCAGAAGCGTGAGATCCTCGTCGATTTGACGAGCATCGACGCGAGTGCCTTCCACCAGCGGGTTTTGGCTGCCGCGAAACGGCGCGTACGACAGGCAGTAGAGTTGGCCGGAACGGGCACCGAATTTCGGGAGTTGGACCGGCGCACCAAGCCACCACCACGCTCCCGCAATCGCGAGCGCAGTTAATGCGAAAGACGCGATCGCGGGGCCGATCGCGGAGGAATCTGGCGCTCGGAACACGGCTTGGCATTAACCCTACAACGGCCTCATGCCAAGGACCCGAAGCCCGCGGCGATGCCGCGCTGGACAAAGCTCGGAAGTTGGAGTGTTCTGATTTAGCGTTGGGGAATGCCGTAATCGCGGCGTATTCTGGGGCGCAAGAAACCGTCCTGCTCGGCTCGAATTGTTCCATCATACAAGTTGAACCATGTTCCATAGCCTGTTGAGCGTCGCCCGCAGAGCCTGCGTGGCGGGCTTTTTCTCTGCGGCTCTCGGCTTTTGGGCGCCGATGGTTCTCGCCGCCGACAACAACGACGCCAAGCCAGCCGACAAGGCAGGCCAGGAGCCGGCCAAAGAAACCCAAAAGGTCGACGAGTATGCCGAAGCGCAAAAGGCTGTGAGCGGGCCCGCCGGCAATCCGGAATGCGTTTGGCTTGGACGGCGGGTGGTCAGCCTGCTGTGGCGCGACGACCTCGACACCGCCTTTCGCCACCTCGACCTCTACGACCGTTTTGGCTGCCCGAGCGCGCACGTTCAGGCGACGTTCCGCTGCCTGATCCAGCACGGAAACAACATCGACCCCAAGGTAGCCGACACCCTTAACGGCCGCATTCTGTCATGCTGGGTCAATCCAACAAATCCTACGATACAAGCGCCGCCGCCCGCGCCGGCTGCCGCGAACGGTGCCCCGCCCGCCAGCCACTGACTTAATCTTCGGAAACATTGCGCATCCGTAAGCAAAAAAGTTGCCTAACAGACAGGCGTTGTCTTGAATTTGCCACTCCCGAAGGCTAATTTTTGTTTGCTGCTCCGAAGGCATCTTTCTTCCATTGCCAGAGCCTTGGGGTCAGGTCTGGCTGTGTTTCCCAATCCCCGCGTGGTTGACATTCGATGCGGACCGTCGCTGCCGTGCTCGCGCTTGTAGCGTGCGTGCATGCCGGCCTGTGGGCTTCGCTACGGACTAAAGAGACGCCTCCGGATTTCACCGGCCAGCTCGCCAGCGTCTCATACGCGCCGTTCGTCGCCTCAAAGCACCCCGATTCCGGCGAGCGCCCGACCCCCGAGCAAATCCGGGCTGACCTGAAGGCGATCGCCCCTTACACCCGCGCCATCCGCATGTATTCCTCGACGGGGGGCGCTGAGCTCGTCCCGCCGATTGCCGCGGAGTTCGGCCTGAAGGTTACGGTCGGCGCCTGGATCGACAAGAACCAGGAGCGCAACGAGCGCGAAATTCGTTCTGCGCTCGATCTTGCCCGGCACAACAGCAACGTGAATGCGATCATCGTCGGCAACGAGACGATGTTGCGGACCGAGACCGGCGTCGACGACCTCATCAAGCTCATCCAGCGGGTGAAGAGGTCGAGTCCGGTGCCGGTCAGCACCGGTGAGATTTGGTCGGCCTGGATCGATCACCCGGAACTGGCGTCTTCGGTCGATTTCATCGCCGCGCACATCTTGCCGTATTGGTCCGGTTTCGACGCCGCGAATGCCGTCGACCGCACCTTCGAAGCCTATGACAGCCTGCGCCGGATGCACCCCGGAAAGCGGATTGTGATTGCCGAATTCGGCTGGCCAAGCGCCGGTTACAATTTTCACGACGCCATTCCCGGCCGAATTGACCAGGCCGTATTGCTCCGCGATTTTGTCACGCGCGCGGAAGCTTACGGCATCGACTACAATGTCATTGAGGCGATTGACCAGCCTTGGAAGACCATGGAAGGCGGCGTCGGCCCTTATTGGGGGCTGCTTGACGCTTCACGTCAGCCGAAATTTTCCTGGACCGGTCCCGTCACCGACCCCGATTACGTCAAGCGCGCCGGTTTCGCGGTGCTGATCGGGCTTCTTTTTTCGCTGCCGATTTTCGCCATCCGCGGCGTTACCGCGCGACAGGCTCTTACCCTTGCGGTGCCGGCCAACATGATCGGCGCCTGGGCCGCGGCGATCATCGCCTTCTGGAAAGGCCACTACTTCGTGCCCGGCGCCGCCTTCGCCCTGGGGCTCGGCATGGTGTTGCTACTGCCGCTTCTGGCCATCGCGCTCGCGCGGATTGAGGAGATTGCGGCCATTGCCTTCGGCCGAATGCCACGGCGGCTGATTGCGGCGCCGCCGCTTGTGCCCGAGGCATTCGCGCCAAAGGTGTCGATCCATATTCCCGCCTACCGCGAGCCGCCAGAAATGCTGGCGGCAACGCTCGATGCGGTATCGCGTCTCGAATATCCCAATTTCGAATGCGTGCTGGTGATCAACAACACGCCCGATCCGGAGATGTGGCGGCCCGTCGAAGACCATTGCCGGGCGCTGGGCGATCGCCTCAAGTTCGTTCGCGTCGAAGGCCTTACCGGCTTCAAAGCCGGAGCGTTGCGGCTGGCGCTATCGCACACCGCCAAAGACGCCGAGATCATTGCCGTGATCGACGCCGATTATGCGGTCGAGCCGAACTGGCTGAAAGATCTGGTTCCGCAATTTGCCGATCCGCAAGTGGGTCTGGTGCAGGCGCCGCAGGATCATCGCGATGGCGCCCGCTCGGTCATGCATCACGTTATGAACGCCGAGTATGCCGGGTTCTTTGATATCGGCATGATCCAACGCAACGAGGTCAACGCCATTATCGTGCACGGCACCATGTGCCTGATCCGGCGGTCCGCGCTGGACAGCGTCGGTGGCTGGTCAAGTGACACCATTGTCGAGGACAGCGATCTCGGCATTGCCATTCTCGCCCGCGGTTGGCTCGCGCATTACACCAACCGCCGTTATGGCTACGGGCTTCTGCCCGACACTTTCGAGGCGTACAAGCGCCAGCGTCAGCGTTGGGCCTTCGGCGGCTTCCAGCTAGTGCGAAAGCATTGGCGGCATCTCTTGCCGTGGGCGCCGACGCTCACCCGCGAGCAAAAACGCGAGTTTGCGCTGGGCTGGCTTAACTGGCTTGGCGCCGAGAGCGTCGGTCTCGTCGTAGCCCTCCTCAACATCGTCTGGGTGCCGGTCGTGGCTTTCGCCACTATTGCGGTGCCGGACCGCATCCTCACGCTTCCGATTATCGCGGCGTTCGTCATTTCCGTTGCGCATTTCGTGGCGCTCTATCGTCTTCGCGTGCGCGTTTCGTCGCGGCAAATGTTCGGCGCGATTTTCGCCGCCATGTCCATGCAATGGACAGTGGCGCACGCGGTCGGCTTCGGGGTCTTGAAGGAGCGCCTGCCGTTCCTGCGCACCGCCAAGGGCGGCGTCGCGCGCAAGGGCCCCGACTTTTGCGCCTTCTGGGAAGCCGTCATTGGCGGGCTGCTGCTGCTCGGAGCGCTGACGCTCGTCGTCACCAATTACAAGCAGGTGCACGAAATCAATATCTTCGCCGCCGTGCTGTTGGTGCAGAGCCTGCCGTTCATTGCCGCGGTGGCGATCGCGCTGATGGAAGGCACGCGCTTTAATTCGCTTGCCTATTGGCAGGCGCTGGAGTTGCGGGCACGGGAATTCCTGCCCGGCACCAAGCCCGTCGCCGAACCCGCCAAATTGTCGGCCGAGAAAGTCGAAGCTGCGCAATAGCGGGATCGCTGTGCCGCGGATCCCTGCTCCCTTGCCGGCTATTTCATCCGCCCGCAGCGGGCGATCGCGTTAACCCGCGAGCGCCGCTTCGGCGAGCCGGACCCAGTACGACGTGCCGTGCGGAATGGCTTCGTCATTGAAGTTGTATTTCGGATTGTGCAGCCCGGCGCTGTCGCCATTTCCGACGTAGATGAAGGCGCCCGGACGCTCGTTGAGCATGAAGGCAAAGTCTTCCGCGCCCATCAGCGGCGGCCACTGATCGTCGACCTTGCCGTCGCCGGCGACCTCGCGCGCTACCGACGCCGCGAACGCGGTGCGGCCGCTGTCGTTGACAAGAACAGGGTAGCCGGGCGTCAGGGTGATATGAGCCTTGGCACCATAAAGCCGCGCCGTCCCCTCCACCACCTCGCGCACGCGCTTCAGAACGAGGTCGCGGACTTCCTGGGAAAGGGTGCGCACGGTTCCGCCGAGGCGGACCTCTTGCGGGATGACGTTCTCAGCCTCGCCGCCGTGAAACGTGCAGATCGAAACCACCGCCGCTTCCACCGGATCGACGTTGCGTGACACAATCGATTGCAGCTGATTGACGATTTGCGCGCCGACCAGAATGGTATCGATGCCGGTATGTGGAAACGCGGCATGTGCACCCACACCCTCGAGCCTGATGCCGATGGTGTCGGTTGAGGCCATTGCCGGTCCCGAGCGGATGGCAAAATGGCCGATCGGCATGCCCGGATAATTGTGCATGCCGAACACTTCCTTGATGCCGAACCGATCGAGCAAACCGTCCCGCAGCATCGCCCGCGCGCCGGCGCCGCCCTCCTCGGCCGGCTGGAAGATCATCACGGCGGTCCCGGCGAAATTACGCGTTTCGGCGAGGTATTTCGCGGCACCGAGCAGCATGGCGGTGTGCCCATCATGCCCGCAGGCGTGCATTTTCCCCGGCACGGTTGATTTATAGGGCAGATCGTTCGCCTCCTGGATCGGCAACGCGTCCATGTCGGCGCGGAGCCCCACCACCTTGCCGCCGGGCTTGCGGCCGCGAATGACGCCGACGACGCCGGTCCTGCCAATCCCGGTGACCACGTCGTCGCAGCCGAAGCTTTTGAGCTTCTCGGCGACTGAAGCCGCCGTGCGGTGGACGTCGTACAGAAGTTCCGGATTGGCGTGAATGTCGCGCCGCCAGTCGGTGATTTCGGCGTGGAGGTCGGCGACGCGGTTAACAATCGGCATGGCGCAATTCCTTACTGGGTATGACCTTTGCGCCCAATTTAGCAAATTGGCGCCTGCATGGCACGACCAGCCGGGACGCGGGTGGCTTTAAACTAAGCAAAGCTTTAAGTATGCACTTGCGCGCAGGGCCCGTAGCTCAGTGGTAGAGCGACTGACTTTTAATCAGTAGGTCGATGGTTCGATCCCATCCGGGCTCACCAATTTACTTGTTTACTTTCAAGTCATTAGTCATATTGCTTGCTAGCCGAATTAGTCCAGGTGAGCGGACCCCATGCGGACCCGGCAGGAGCGAAAATCGCATCAGCGCCGGAACCGAATTATAACCGTGGACCGCGTCGATTCCTTATTCAACGATGATTGCATCCGCTCATTAGCGACAGCGGATAAACTTCCGACAGCAACCGATTTGAACGTCCTCGGTGCCGGGCTGAGGGATGCGGCGTGGTTTTTTGCGCTAGAGGTCCGCATTCCCAACGCCAATGAATTGTACGAGGAGATCGCTGCCTTGCTGAGCCTCGAAGTTCGAAAAAGTTCGGATTGTTGGCAATAGCGTGCGAAAACTTGTCACCCGAGGCCGAAGCGCAACTAACCTGTCTCGGTACACTACCGTCCCCTGACGCCATCAGGAACCCAGAACGGCAGGAAGCTGCACGCGAGGCGATTGTCGCACTTTGCCATTACGGACAAAAAGTTCGGAGAAGGCCGCCGCCGTGCGGGCGGGAAGCGGTCACGTTCAACAAAGCCATTCCTCTACGCCCCTGCACGCAGTCCCAATTTCGCGAAGCGAGACCCGGAGCGGAATTTTGTGGAGCGCCTTAGCCGCGTATGGGAAGGGGCGACAGGCAAAAAACCTTCATCGACTGTCAATCGTCTTCAGCCCGGCCCTTTTGCAAGGTTCGTTCAAAAGTGCTTCGTGCTCATGCGTGCAGAAGTAAACGCGATTAAGCTGATCAACGGGCTACACCGCCGCAGCGGCAATCTGGCAAAGCCACAACGCCGCACTCTGCGCTCAACCAAATAAAAGACTGTCACCCAGCAAAGGGGGACAGTAAAGACACGCCGAGGCGACTACCTTCGCGTCATCCGCTGCAACGTTGCGGCATGGAGACGACGCGAATGACTGAATTGCTCACGCCTCGAGAATGCGCCGAATATCGGCGTTGCTCTCTTCGCAAATTAGATCGCGAGCGCGCCGAGGGGCGCGGTCCATCTTACGTCCACGACAACGGCAGGATTTTTTATCGGCGCGGTGACGTTGATGCTTTTCTAGCTGCGCGGCTGCGTGGTGGTGAAGATCGCGACCAGCGGGCCGCTGCCGCGTGATCATGCGGTGAGACGTTTCCACACAATCCAAAAAAATACCGGGCGTTGGTCTTGCGACCGCGACCCGGCAAATAGGGATTTTGACGATGAACATTTTATTCTCTGGCCACACCAACCGCAACAGCAAAACGTGGGTTTGTTATTCCGTTCGGACGACACGCTCGCATTGGGTTGTCATCAGACGACCGAACGGATGGCGCAAAAGCGTTCCAATCTACGTCCGGAGATCGGTCGCATTTCCTAGGCCGTATAGTGCTGCGCCAGCGCCCAAGGTGCGGCAATGACAGTCGGAGGGATCGACTTTGCGGCCATCAATTCCGCCGCGCTGCGCAACGGGCGCTCACTGGTCCAGGATTTAATCCCGGGCGGCAAGTTCCGCAGTTTGGAATACGTGGTCAAAAACCCCTGCCGCAACGACGAGCGGCCGGGATCTTTTACGATCAACTATCGCGACGGCGTGGAAAGACTTTGCGACGGACGACGGCGGCTCGGATTTCATTTCGCTGGTCGCTTATGTGAAAGGCCTCACCCAAGGCGAAGCCGCGCATGATCTCGCGACAAAGCTTGGGGTGTCGCCCGCTAAATCCAACGGGTTCGCCAGTGAGGGCAAGGCGAACGGCAACAACGGCGTTACGCGCAAGTCATCGTCACCATCAAATGCGCCGAAAATCTTTCAGTGGGGCGATGAGGGGCCGCCAAAGCAGGCCGATGAATTGCGGCGCCACGTTTATCGTTCAAGAGGCTACCCGCTGCGCATCAAAGTCAAGCTCAGCGACTGCAGATATGTGCAGTGGTATCGCGTGGTCGAGGCTAACGGTGCGCCCGTTGGCTGGCAAAATCGGAAACCGGCGGACTATGGGTCCGTCCCGTACATCACGAGGGACATCGACCCTTTCGACGCCGAGCTGGTCGCCGACGAAATCTTTTGGTCTGAGGGTGAGAAAGATATCGACAGCCTCAACAATGTTGATCTGCCTGCCTTTACCTTCGGTGGGGTTGGTGACGGACTGCCCGACGACATTGCTGGGTATTTGAAGGGTCGGAAGATCGTTGTTTTAGCCGACAATGACGAGCCCGGCCGAGCTCATGCCGAGAAAAAAGCTGCTGCCGCCCATGCGGCCGGCGCTCTCGCGATCAAGATCCTGCATTTCACCGAGTTGCCTGCCAAGGGCGATGTTTCCGACTTCATCGCAAACGGAGGTACTGCCGAACAATTGATTGAGCGCACCGACGCGACTGCGCCGTGGGCGCCGGCGGTTCAAACTGCTGGCAAGACGAGTCAGCTTGTATCGCTCGCTGCGATTAAGCCGGAAGCAACCGATTGGCTTTGGTGGGAGCGCATTCCGCGCGGCGCCCAGACTATCAGCACTGGCTGGCCGGGCGTCGGCAAGTCGCAGCAGCAATGTGACATGGTTGCCCGGGTATCGACTGGGACTTCGTGGCCAGACGGAACGCCCTGTCCGTGTGGCGATACGATCATGCTTACGTGTGAGGACAGCTACGCAAAAACGGTCATTCCGAGGCTACTTGCTGCCAAAGCCAATCTGCAGCGTGTGCACGCGTTGCCAATAATTCGGGTCGACGGCGATACTAAGCGCGCTTTTCTATTGACTGAAGACCTGGGCGAACTTGAACGTCATCTTAACGCCCTGCCCAACGCTGTTTTGGTCACCATTGATCCGATCCCAGGCTTTCTTGGTGCAGGAAAAATCAACAGCAACTCGGTCACTGATATTCGCGGGACGCTCGCGCCATTGAGCGAGTTGGCAGAGCGAAAAAACATAGCAATTCACACGGTTACCCATCCATCGAAAGCGACCACGTCGGCGATGAACGCATTCATCGGATCGCAGGCGTTCGTTTGCGGCGTCCCGCATGGCCTATCTGACCACCGAGGAAACGGATGAGGAGGGGCAGCCGACTGGCCGATTTCTTATGTCGATGGTGCGCAGCAGCCTTGGGCCGAAATCGCCGACGCTGGCATATCGCTTGGCGCAATGCACCGTTGGCCACGATCATCGGGATAGACGTGACATCATCGGATCTTATGTCACTTGGGAAGATGGCGAGATTGATATTTCCGCCAACGCAGCTCTAGCGGCGACATCTGGGGGTGGCAGCAACGCGGAGGATCGCTCGGCTATGACCGAAGCGGAGCAGTTTTTGCGAGAAAAGCTGAAGGGTCATTCTGTGTCCGCAAAAGAAGGTGAGGAACACGCCAACGCGATCGGCATCTCGCGCCGAACCCTCATGAGGGCTCGCAAAAAGCTGGGTGTGATCGCTGAGAAAACCGACATGAAGGAAGGATGGACGTGGCGCCTTCCGACCCCCGAAGAGTGCCAAGCCACCTCGAAGGGTGCCATTAAAAATACATGGCACTCTTCGGCTCCTGTTGGCACTCTTCGTGATGACACCTGAGGGGCAACCGATGACTGACCCCTGCCCCAAGGCAACCCGCGATCGACTGCCTAATCGTCGTGCCCATACCCTCCTGAATATCGAGGCCGGCGGCTTTCGCTACGTCGCCGGTGTCGGTCATTATCAGGATGGCCGATTGGCTGAAATCTTTCTCACTGCCGAGAAGGGCGGGACAGCCATTGACGACGCGGCGCGCGACTCCGCGGTCGTTGCCAGCATCGCTCTGCAGCATGGGGTTGATGCCGACACGCTGCGTCATGCGCTGATGCGCAGCAGCAACGGCGTGGCCTCGGGGCCGCTCGGCACGCTGCTCGACCTGCTTGCGCAGGCTCGAGGCTGACCATGCGCAGTGCAACGTCCGAACAGGTCATCCAGCGCGCCGTCTGCCAGCATCTCTGTCGACGTGGCGAGCCTGGCGTTCTTTGGTGGCATACGCCCAACGGCGGTCGTCGCAGTCCCGTTGAGGCTGCAATCTTCAACGGCCTAAGCGTTCGCGCCGGTGTAGCAGACTTGATTTTGCTCCACGACGGCCGGGCGTTCGCTCTCGAGCTGAAAGCCGAGCGGGGACGGCCGACTGCGGCCCAAATGCAATTTATTTCCGAGTTTCGCGCTGCCGGTGGTGAGGCCTCGCTCGTCCACGGCCTGAACCAAGCCTTACACACTCTGGAAACCTAGAAGCTGCTTCGGGGGCGCGCAGCATGAGCAAACAACATTGCGTAGCCGACAACACGAAAGGATTAAAACCGTGAAACACCGTCACAAGCTTTCGCAACGGCAGCGTCAAAGAGCGACTTCCCAAAGCAGACGCTCAGAAGCTCAGGAAACTGACGAGCAACCGCGCTCGAGTGCTGGCAACGCCAAAAGCCGCGCTGCCCATCACATGCACGCCGAGGGCAAGCGACCTAAGCCGCGCCTCGACAAATTCCGTCGCGGCGGACGGCGGCCGAAACGATACGACGACGGCGGATCGGCCGGCGGCACTGGATCGACCCGCCCCAACGATCCGGGCGGAGAGGTTTCTGCAGCGAATAAAGGACGCAAGTCCACTGCGGATTGGATCCGAGACGAAGTACTTGGCGGCACCAAGCCGGCCTACAAGCGCGGTGGGCGACAGCGGTTGAGGAAGTACGACGCCGGCGGCGCAACTTCGCTAGCCGCCCCTCCGCCTAGCTTCAATACGCTTAGCCTATCGGATTTCGCTTATTCCGCTAAACCAAATCCAATTGTGGCGATGGTTCAAAAAGCCATGCCGCCAATAGATACGGCCGGAAAAGTTATGGCGGCGCGGGCGGCGGCTTCGCTTGCCTCCCTGCAGAAAAACACCCCAAACTTTCCCGGTTCACCAAAGGTTCCGGTTCCGGGGAACAAGCAGGGCGGGCGGATCAAACGTCAGCCGCGGCGACGGTACGACGATGGTGGCATAGCCGACGCTTCCCCTGCCTGGGCGCCGGCTTTGGCTTTTGGCGACGGCCCTCCCGCGCCACCGCGGCTCAGTAGCGATGGCACAATAGGGGCAGCACCTCCGCGTGCAAACGATCCGGGTTTCGTAAACCGGTTGAACGCCTCTCAAAAGAACGCCCAGCTCAAGCAGCGCGTAAAACAACTCGAAGGAAAAGGCAGATAGGGAAATTGCGCCACTGGCGTAATTTCTAACGGGATTTAACGGAGCACAAACATGCAGCGTCGAAGACCAGGTCTCGCGATAGTACAGACGCCAGAACGTGGCTCGCTTGAGGTCCGGGCAATCAGGTTCGGAACGCGCGGCGGCATGGGTGCCACGCAACAGGTGTTCGCCGATCTCATCGGCGTGCCCGTTAAAACCCTTCGTAACTGGGAACAGCGACGGCGCGAGCCAACTGGGCCGGCGCGCGTGCTTTTGTCGATGATCGAACGCGATCCATGGCTTGTGTTCGATGTGGCGAACGATCAATGCCGGGAAGCTACAGCGTGACGCCATTGGCGTAATTTTAACACCGTGAGAACACCGGCCAGAGCAGCTGTCGGGAAAGCGGGGGATGCTGAATTGAGCTCTGATAATACAGAGAAAAAACAGAGAGGCGGCAGGCTCTTTCGAAGGGGCGTCTCGGGCAATCCCCAAGGGCGGCCAGTAGGCGCGCGCAATAAGGCCCTCCTCGCGATGGTGGCGTTGCTCGACGGTGAAGCCGAAGCCATCACCCGTGTTGCTGTCGAAAAGGCGAAGGAAGGCGATGCCACCGCCCTGCGCCTTTGCCTGGAGCGCATTTTACCGCCGCGCAAAGATCGGCCTGTCTCGTTCTCACTGCCTCAACTCGGAACGGTGACCGATGCACCGGCTGCAACGGCGGCGATCGTCGCTGCGGTTGCGGCTGCGGATATCACCGTCACCGAAGGATCCGAGCTCGCCCGGCTAGTCGATACCTATGTCCGTGCGGTCGAAGCGTCGGATTTGGACAAACGTCTGCGGGGCGATCGAGGAGAAGATGGCCAAATGAGAGCGCGCGAGATGCACAATAAGCTCGACAAGCTTTCGGTGCCATCTGAGGATGACGAACACACGTGTCCGGATATCTCACTGCTTAGTCCTGAAGATCGGGACTGGGTGGACGAGATGTTTGAGAAGATTCGCGCAAGTGAAGATGGGCCGCAGAGCGTCATAACTGATGTTGAAGCCCGCAAATTAATCGACTTGCTCGATGAGCTTCCCGTGCTTGGCCGCGACGACAAATTTGCGGGTCCGGATCTAGATATTCCTTGAGAGATTGAGGAGCGTATCCAGCTTCTGAAATGGCATGAAGAAGGTCGGTGTCACTGGCCGCGATTCGATTTCTTTCGTAAGCTGAAGGCAGTCCAGAAAGTTCGCTTTGTCGAGCTGTGCCGGAAATACGGATGGGAGTAT
This sequence comes from uncultured Alphaproteobacteria bacterium, assembly GCA_963753355.1. Classification (GTDB taxonomy): domain Bacteria; phylum Pseudomonadota; class Alphaproteobacteria; order Rhizobiales; family Xanthobacteraceae; genus BOG-931. Next base: position 54,748 of record CAVWBV010000006.1, on the reverse strand, counting down.
CCTAACCCAGATCGCAGCCGAGGCTGGAAGCACCGCAAGCACCGCGATGCTGTTCGCCTGCTCCCGTTGAGCCAATGGGATCCTGACGACGAAGCGGAGTTGCGGTCTTTGTTGGATGTGGCCGAGGTGTAACCGCTCCGACTTCTGTTGTTGGGGCATAAGCGACTAGCCGAAGTCAAAGGAAAATGTCGTACCTGTGACCCATTTGAGACCTTCAAGCGCCGCTCAATTGGCGACGCTCGCACCCATAAATCGCTATAGGCGCGTAATTGTGCCCCCTATTGGCTCGGACAGTTAGCTGTACTTGATCCGTTGACGTCCTTGCGCCACCTAGATGGACGCACGGCATCGTCATCACCGAGCCCGAAGGGCGACGGAGCTTTGGCGACTATGGATACCGCCACGCCAACTACAATGAAGATGCGCTGGTATTCATCGCCCGCTATGTTGCGGGCCGTCATCTACTTCGTCGCCTTTATTACCGGCGGGATCGTGATGAGTTTCGAAATGCTCGGCTCGCGCTATCTCAACCCGTATTTCGGCAATGGCATCTATACCTGGGCGGCGCTGATCTCGACGGTGCTGGCGGCGCTGGCAACGGGCTATTTCCTTGGCGGGTTCATCGCCGATCGCACGGTATCGGCAACCGTCCTCGGAATGATCGTCGGCGTTGCGTCCGTCTACCTTCTGGCGCTGCCAAGCTTTGCCGATGCGATACTGCGCTTTGTTTTCGACACCGTCGACAACGTGCGCCTTGGCAGCCTTTACGCCGCGCTTGCGATCATGTTTCTGCCGGTGATGCTGCTGGGTGTCTATTCGCCGTTTGCGATCAGACTCATGCTGCGCGCGACCGAACAGTCCGGGACCGTCTCCGGCACCGTTTATAGCGTGTCGACTGCCGGCTCGATAGCAGGCACGCTTGGCACGACGTTTTTCCTTATTCCCGCGGTTGGAACGCGCGCCATAACGCACTGGCTTGGTGCGGTCGGCATCGGCTGCGGACTGTTCTTATTCGCGCTCGATCGCGTCCATTCGGCAAAAAAAGGAGTTCGATCGCCGGCTGCGCTTGTCGTCTTCGCGGTCCTCGTGCTCGCCGGCAATCGCGTCTACGCGGATAACCTCATCGATGAAAACGTGCGCGCGCAGATGCTCAAACACAGCGACGGGCGCGTTTCGCATCTGGAAACCGAGTATAATGATCTCTTCATCGACAAGAACGGATCGCACCTTCGGCTGAGCAGTAGGTACAAGGGGCGCCCCGATTACGTCGAATCGATCGTCGATCTCAAAGATCCCGATGCCATGCCAGTCCCGTACAACCGGATGATGCCGGCGGCTCTCGTCTATACGCAAAAAACCAAGCGCATTCTGATGATCGGGCTGGGCGGCGGATCCATATCGACCTATCTGGGGCGCGCGATGCCAGACGCCCAAATCGATGTGGTCGAACTCGATCCCGGTGTCATTGCCGCGGGGAAAAAATATTTCGGGCTGCGCGAGACCGACAATGTCCGTTTCATCGAAAGCGACGGCCGCGTGTTCCTCAACCGTCACAAAGATTCGTATGACCTCGTCTTGTTGGATGCGTTTCGCGAGCTCGGCGTTCCGTTCCACTTGCTGACGCGGGAGTTTTACGCCCTGGTCAATGAGCATCTCGCTCCCGGAGGAGCGGTGGCATCCAACGTCGACGCCGGCACGAAACTTTACCTTTCGACTTTGGCCACCTTGAATGCGGTGTTCCCGACTGTCGATGTTTATGCGGATTGGAGCGAACCGAACGAGACACAAGCGATTGCGATTGGCGGATCAGCGCCAAGACTGGACACCAAAAGTTTAATGCAGCGTGCCCTTGCGCTACAGACGGAATACCGTTTCCGCTATCCGTTGCCCGCGCTCGTCGGTAAACGGGTCACCAAGCTTGATGCAAAGGGTACGGAAGTACTGACGGATGATTTTGCTCCGGCCGACCTTTATCGGGTGACTCCCATCGGAGGGCCCAAGCGCCAATAGGCCCTCGGGGCACCAGGTCGAACTCCTGGCTGCGCGCGTCGGGTGAGTCAAAGACGCAGATGTGCCCGGAAGCGTATGACCGGATTAGTTCGCGTCTCTGTAGCTAGCGGTCAAGCTGTGAACTCTGGTACCTTGTGGGTGGCGTCAAGGACGGAGAGTGTCGTGTCGAAGTCCGATGGGCTTGGCGCGACAGAAGTAAAAAACATTCAAGTTCCAACTTTCAACGAAGTACAACCGCCGCGAATAAACGCCCTATTTAACCTTAGGCGCGATAATAACCTTGAAAGCGAATAGGGCGACGAAAGCTGGGGAGATTTCAATGCCTAACCGCGTTGCGACGGTGACTGCGCTCGTTTTGGCTGGGACCGCGCTCGCTTCGTGCGCGCCGCCTTACGCCTGCCCTCCCGGTTATCACCTCGGCCCCTACGGTCGGCGTTGCTGGCCGGATGCCGGCTATTATCCGCCGCCTCCGGGCCAACCACCGCCGCCGCCAGGCGCTTACGGACCGCCGTCAGGAGGAACACCACCTCCCGGCGGACTACCCCTGCCCCCGCCGCACTCGTAAGCTGCGTGGGCCGCCGGGCGGCCGGCACAGGACCGTGAAAGTCGACGATCCGACTGGGATGTTTGGTCGCGACCGCAGCGTACAGTCAATCAGGCGGCATGTCCTCGACTGCCGCGATAAGCGCCTGCGCCGCGAAGGCAAGGACTGTCCGATTACTTACCAGGCCTGACTCTGCGCTGACGCGTTGTCAGCGTTCAATTCCGACAGGTTTGTGCTCTAGCTGTCTTAACGCCTGATGCGCTGGCACGTTGCGGATGGCGGCGGTAACGTGCGCCAGATCTGAGCGCGCTTGGACGTCTTGACGTTTACTGTTTGTCAGCCGGTGGCGCAGTCGGTGGTGGCGATCCCGCGGCAGGCGGCGGAGCCGTTATTGCGCCGCCGGCACGTTGGGCTTTCGCCTGCTCCAGGAATGTCATGCAGTCAGGCGAAATTTGCGCGTGATAAGCCCTCAAACACATCCTGGCCTCCTTACCCTTTAGACCAGGGCAGAATTTCTGCATGTCAGTACCACAAGCAATCCGTAACGGAGGGGTACCCGTCTGAGCGTACGCGGCCGACGCGGCAGAAATTGCAGCACCGACGAGAGCCGATTGGATCAAACGAACATTCACGTGCTGTCCTCCCTGGTCTCGCTCTCACGAGCTGGCATATGCCCATTCCGAAAGATACGGAACCTTACTGAAATGACACTGCCGTTCCTAGTGGGTGCGGTTACTGCCTCCCTCGCAGGAGTTCAGCTTTTCGCTCTGCGATCCGACGCGCTACATATTTTGCCGCGTTGCGGCACGATGGATGTGAGTTGATGGCGGCGCGTTGGGCTTCCCATACGTCGCCTAGGATTTCGAAGGTGAGCTGTATTTCCACATCGCGCATCAGATCCTGATCAAACTTTGTCATTAGATGAAATAAGGTCTGCACAGTCATCGGCGTTCCGTCGAGATACAGCTCCGGCTCTGGACCGCTGTGACAAATCCAATCGTTAGTTCTCACGAGCGCCTTATGAAAAGCCTCGCGATAGGATTCAGGCATGGGGTCATAGTCGCTTTCGGGCATCAAGACGATCGTGTCCTTTCCCATTCCTCCTTCGTAGCGCCGGTGAGTTAAGGCTCAATTCGGGATGGCGGGTCCTGAAGATGCGCGCTTTGGTTGTTCAATTATATGGCGGGCAGAGGGACAGCTTTTCGCTATGCGTGTGGGGACGCTTACGAGCTCTCATGCGCCGTTAAGACGTTCGCAATTTGATTAGCTCATATTATCGCCAACCGACCCTCGAATAGCCAATAGTGCCGCCGCTAATATCGACTTTCCTGCCCAGACGAAATCAGATTAATCAGGTTCTTACTCTCGGCGGTCCAGCTTCTGCGGCTACCTTTGCTTTCACCAATATACTTTTTACCGTGTGTGCGGCAGACGGATACTCTTGCGGCACGGAAATGGTGAGCAAATTGGGCGCGCGCGGCGCACCTCATGCATATGTCTTCAACTTGTTCGGCTTCGTTCTACCAGGCTTACTTGTGATGGCTTTTGCCGTCGGGGTTAAAAGAGAGCTTCGCGTATCTTCGGCTCCCACCTTGCTAGGCTTGGGTAGAGCTTTTCTTACTGTAGTTGGTTTGCTTCCGGTGGGATTTACGTCACTTGGCGATTCAATACACGTGACGGCGGCGTTCCTCTGCGGTGTGTCATTTGTGGTCGCAGCTGTGTTGTTGTCGAATCCTATGCGGAAACATCCAAGTTTAATCCGATTGGGTCGCCTGACTCCGTGGTTCTTTTTTTGCTCATTTTGAATGCCGCCGACCAACTGGCATGGGCTCCGCAGGGTCTCCTTCCGCCCGGATGGACCGAGCGGCTCAACCTTGTCGCTTACTTTGCCTGGTTGACTTTTGCTGGGGTGTCGGTGTCAGCCAAGAAAAACCCTGACGCCGCGTCGCTAGCTCGCAATCTCGCGTGTGTTGACGGATAAGACCTCTAACACGTCAATCAAAGCACGATTGTTTACACGCGAGGTGGCGGCCGCCACGACAGCGGCTTGCGCAAATTACACAGGGAACGTTCTCGGCGAGGATGAAGACGAATAGGTGCCCGAGGGCTGGCCGGTGGGGTGACTGGCCTTACACGCGGGCTTTACGGGCCGACGACGCATTCACTGTTCACGCAAACGTCGGTCCATTGTATCGGCAGCAACTTGACGCGCGCCCAAGGATGGGCCTTGCGAGCACACAGCGCCGTGGTAGCGGTGATGCCTTACAAGAGCTTATCGGCGAGAGCGGTCAGCACCAGCATCGCGCCCAGCATCCACATGCCCGCCGTAAAACCCTCTAGGAACTCACGCAAAGGAACACTCCAACAAAGTCGCGCGAGGATAATCCTGCCGCACTCGCATTGTCAGGCCTGCGCGAAGTAAAGGGTTAAAAAAGCCAACAGGACCAGCCGCAAAACTTCTGAAAGCTCAACGCTCTTGTGGTCGAATCGCACACGTCTAATGAAACAGAGCGACCTAACGAGCCTCAAGCCGGCCACTGCTGCAGCACGCGCGTCAGTATTCGAGGACGGCGCATGTTTCTACGTTCTTTCGTTCCGATAAGCGTTATTCCCGGAAGTTAAAACTGGGCCCGTATGTCAGCGAGGTTGATCCAATCGCAACGCATCAGTTGCCGCCCCGAGAAGACGCGCTCAGAAATTCAAGCCGCGGTTTGCCAAATACACGGCGAGAAGCGCGAATACGCAAAGATCAGACGTCAGCGCCAACCCATCCGGCGAAATTCAACCTGCCGCGTATGATGTGGCCGATGCCGGCGAGGCCATAATAAAGGCCACCGACAATGGCAGCCGGAATAACCCACGTGGATTGCGCGAGACTCAATAGTCCCAACGCACCCATCGCAAGATTACCAAAGCCGACTTCTCGTACGATAGCGAAGGACGCCTTGTTATTTCGAAGATACCTTCGACCGTGAATTGAGGCCGTGCAACTTGGCGCATTCCAGCCATAAAAAGCCGAACACCAATTGCCCAGAATACAAACCACTTGCCAATCAGCGCCATTTTTGTCGGCGCCACCGCCCCACACAAGGTCAATTGCCACTGACCCGGCCGGGAACACGGTCAACAATAAAATGACTGAAATGAAGTACATTGCCGGACGGACGAAGGGATTGAGCAAAACCTACCGCGATCAGAGGCGCGCACTGATAATACGCAGGTTCATCACGCGCTGCGCGATTCATTCTTCAGGCCACTGCTGCAGCACGCGCGTACGGATGGTTAGCCTAATCCGCGGGTGATGTTCGCTGATCAGTTTCCGTCGCGTCGCAAACGTCTCTCGGTAGCATGCCGGGTCGCGTTTCGTTCCTCCGCCTCCGCCAGAGTGCGATAGTGCTGCGCGATAGTCAGATAGCGGTTTCGAACATCGACCTCGCCTGCGCTGCGCGCGAGATTTAAGAACTCAGCCGCTCGATCCCGGTATGTCCGTGCCCTAGCCCGACCGAGCAGTTCCTGCCGCGCTCCACGCCGCCCGGGAGGGCGATCATGAGACACTATGGGGCCTCCTAACGAGCGGCACGATCAGTGCCGCCGTAACCACCCCAAGAGGCTATCGGCGACGACGGCGAGCGTGAGAAAAAGACCTATCAAAAAGAAAGCTAGTGTCGTGGACATCACTGCTTCTCCCGTCACCTGCTCTAATTATCCTCAGGTCTGTGAGTGGCTGCGTCGCCCCCTACTAGGGGGGTGCGAAATTCGCGGCTATCCCGCTAGCCGTTTCCACCACGGCCGCGGGGGCCGCTCGTCGGTGAGAGCAAGCCGCTCGGCTTGCGTCTGCCATGCATTGCGCTGGCCACGCATCTCATCCAGCGCGTCCCTGAGGTAAATGACCCGCTCCTCCAACACTGCCAACTTGAGCTCTAACTCCACGGCAGCCGTTGCGTGGACTGATGCGTCGTATTGCGGCGCATCGGTGCATTCGGCGCCTTCCGCAAAGGGCGGATAGACGCGATGCAGTTCGGCAGGCTCAACCTGCCATTGGCCATTCACGTCCTTACTGCCGGAAATCTTGCCGCTTTTGATCGCCCGAAAGATGGTTGTCTTGCTCAGGCCGGTGGCGGCTGCGGCCGCTGCGAGGGTGTACGGCATGGTAGTGCGTCCCGTTGCGTTGTCAGGTATCTGCAGCGTTGCGACGCAATGGTTAATAACGCCTTAATTGATGATCGCGACCTATAAACTGTAAGAACAATCGTGCGCTTAGACGGACGCCACTAAGGGCGTGAAGGCTTCCGTCCAAATCGGAAATAGCGTTGCGCCGTGGAGGCGAGCCCTAATTTTGATTGCTGTCCGCCTCGTAGTAGAGCGTCACCGTCCACAGGGGGTAATCACCGCTCGTGCTAGAATTGGCAGAGGGCGCCTGTTTTTGGGTGATCAGCCGTATCCCCTTTTGCCGTGTCAACCACCGGGTGGCCTGGCTCCGCGCCTCGTCAAGCGCGGGCGCTGTGAAGGCTTTCTCCAAAAGCACCCGTCGCCCCCTGCGCTGTTTCGGCGCCTCGACGATCTTTAGATCCTCGCGTCACACGCTACAGAAGTTTGATGGCTGCGAACGCATTTTCTAGGCGATCACGCGCTGTCCGATCGCTCGCTAGGTTTTATTAGAATTTTAGTAAGATTTGAAGCGTTCGATAGGCCTCCTAATAGGAGGCTCGAATGCAGTGGCCATACAAGACGACCGTGCGCTTTCAAAGCGTTGAGGGCATCGAATCACGGTTGGATTACTGGGTGTCGGCTACCAACAGCGATGAGGCGGAACGGACGCTGAAGAAGCGGCTGATCAATAACGAATTGTTCGGCTATCGCTCCGCCGGTGTGCGGCCGGCGACGAAAGACGAAGCAGCATGGATCAATCTGCCGCCCAATTGCGTCATGCTACTCGCTTAGCCGAAATACGCGGTGCCGTCGCCGACGATTGACTTGGGCTAACGAATGCCGTCGCGCCAGCAAGTCAAAATACACATCAATCGCGCTCTCCGAGCTCGCGCGGTGGAGCAAAAGCTAGATGAGATCGCCCTGGCGATCGGTGAGCTGGCCAGATACGTCGAAGACATCGAGAAAAAATAAGCTGAGTAGTTCGCAGGCGAACACTGACAGGCACCAAGCGCTGCGGACGCCCGACGCGCGCCAATGAAGCAGGCCGAGGCTAGCGACTTCGAAGTCAAAGTTCTGGAAGGGGGCGTGAACGTCACCTTCAAGCCAACGTTCAGCTACTACTGGTTTGACCGACTGATCCGGCCATTCGACATGATTGAAAGGCTAGGCCCAATTTCTTCATCTGCGACGGTGAGGCATATGGCTCCTGTAGGAATTAGCGAGTTAGGTTTCTGGTCTTGGCGGTTCTCCTTTCGTGGTGGGTCTCAACGTTTCTTTCTTGTCAGGGTGATCACTTTATCGATCGGTGGCTTTTGTTTAATCGCAGCTAGAACGTGCGCCGCCCAGCTATCGAGCGCAGCGCGCTTCTCAGCAGCCCAATCGTGACGTTGATAGACGCCGGCAATGCCGCCGCGGCTGCCGCTGATGTGATTCAATACAGCCTCGGTCACTTCGAGACGGACGCCGAGGCTCTGGAGGCCAGTGGCGACAGTGCGGCGCAAGTCGTGCACATTCCAGGGGACCAACGCTGCCGGTGGTTGGCCAGTGTCCGCGGCGGCCTTTGCGCGAACCTTTGTAATCGCTTTATCCAGCGCCCGCTTTGATTTCGACCAGCCGGCAAATGGCGTGCCTGCAACGCCGGGAAATACCAGCCCGCCCGCACGGCGCCTGCTCGCTTCCGGACCAATTTCCCTGAGAAAGTCGCGAGCTGGTGCGCTAAGGGGCACCGCGTGGGTGACGCCGTTTTTGGTACGCGCGCCCGGTATGGTCCAGACGGTCAAATCGTCTGAAAGCTCAGCCCACGTCATGGCCGCTACTTCGCTGCGGCGCTGCCCGGTAAGGATCAGTAGCCGGATGAGAGTCCCGTAAGGGGCCGCAGCTTCACCCGTTGCCTGCCACACCTCAGCAAGCTCCCGATCGCTCAGAACGCGCTCACGCTTCGTGACACTCTTGGCAACTGGCAAATTGGCAAACGGGTTGACCTGCACGGCGCCGCGTTTGGTCGCCCAAGCGTATGCGGCCCGCCCGTAGGCGGCCGTCCGGCCCCTGATAGCCCCGCCCCTACTTCTGGACCTACCGTCGCCATCCTTACGCTGTCCGCGCCTTGTAAGAGCGTCTAGGGCACGGACAACGCCTGCCCGGTCCAGATCCTCGGCGGCATCATCTAGGCGGTCCTCGAACGCATAGTGGAGTGCCCGGACCGCCTCCGCGGCATAGCTTGGCCGTCGGTCGGCAAGGTGAAGGCGGTTCCAGTCGTCGATCAGTACTCGTAGGGTGAGCCGGTTACGTGCGCGCTTGGCGCGTTCAGACGCGGCCGCTTCCTTGCGGTCCGCTGCGGGATTTTGGCCCTTTGCAACGTCACCCATGATTGCCGCTGCAGCCTGGCGGGCCTTTGCGAGCGGGACAGCTGAGCAAGCACCGAGCGGCACGCGCCATTTGTGGCCGTTCAGTGTGTATTGGCAGAGATAGGAGCGCCCGCCGCTGGCGGTAATGCGCACCGCGAGCCCGCGCTGCTCATCATCGAAAACCAGTCTGTCCTTCCGGCCGCGCTCCGTCGCGAGCTTCTCGATTTTGCGTTCAGTGAGGTTCATATGGCCCTCCCCCAAACCCGAGGTCCGCAAACGCGCCGCGGACCTTTAGCGGACCCGACGGGTTGACGTCCTCTGTCGCTCCATGGCAGGCTACGTCAGAAGTTCCCATAAAATATGGGGATTTACAAGGGAAACTATGGGATCCGCGACGTTGGTTGGCTAGCGTTGTCGGTCGGTGGCGTCGACCTGAAACTTACTTTTAATCAGTAGGTCGATGGTTCGATCCCATCCGGGCTCACCAGACCCAAATTGGGTAAATGAAGTTGGGTGGATTATGTCGGTTTTCACCTTGAACTATCTATGCCGCGAAGTCTTGCGCGACCGCGCGTTCCGCGCCGCCATGAAAGCCGACCCGGCGAAGGCGCTGGCGCCGCTTGATCTCACCGACGCCGAACGCAGCGCGCTGATTGCCGGCGACGTCGGCGCGCTCTTCCGCATGGGGGTGAATGGCTTCCTGATGGGCTATCTCGCCCGCTTCGAAGTCTGCGGACTCAACGTGCAGAATTACAACGAGCGCATGCGCGCGGTGAAAGTCGACGAGATCGGACAGCCGGTCGCCTGAACCGTTGAGGCGCCCGCAGCGAACGGAATGAGCAGCCAGCCCCTTAAGGGCACACCGCTATTGATGCAGCGGTAAAAATCCGGGCCCGTTGCCGCCCACGAACGCGCCGGCTCCGGTGATCTGATAGGCGACATACCAGGAAAACTCGTTCGTTGTTGAAGCGTTTTGCAGTCCGGCGCCGACCGAGACCAGCAAGTGATGATCGTCGTCGAAATCGTAGATGGCGCCGACGTTGAAGCCCGTAGTGGGCTGCGTGTAAATCGGATTGGTAGCGCCGAACGCGACCGTCGATGTCTGGTGGAAGATTTCGCCCCCAATCGCCAATTGCTTCGTAACTTGACGCTGCAGCAACCAGCCGACAAACCAGTAGTCGCGATCGGCCGTGCCGTCGCCGTGATTGATCCAGTACCCGCCCCCGCCATAGGTGGTCCACTCGCCGAAGCTTTTCTGAATCCAGAGCGGAAAATAGGCGCGCACATAGCCTGCGCCGAGTCCGCGGGTCACGTCGCCGGTCGGAAGCTCGACGAGCGGGTAGACGCCGAGCATCGGCCGCCAATCGTTCTTGTCTTCGTCAACCAAGCGGTATTTGAAGCCGAGTTCGGTGTCGCCGTAGCCATAGCTGCCGGCCTGCGTGTCGAACGTCAGCGGAGCAATTATGTGCGCCTGCCCGTTGGGGATGATGCCGTAATTGTATTCCCAGGCCGGCGCTTCGCCCTGGGTGTCGCCGCGAATCGCGGTGCCGAGTGAAACGTTGTAGAACTCGAAATGCTGATACGGCACTGGCTCGGGGTCGTCGGTCTGGAACGGCGGCCCAGCCTGAGCGCGGCCTGCCAACAGACCGGACATTGCCGTTGCGATCGCGGCTGAAGCAATGAGGTTATTGACCCGCACAGCCAAATCTACCTCGCTACAGCACGTGTCACCTAACAAACGTCAGCGCCACTCCGGCGAGCGCGCCGAGTATGACGACCGCGAGCGGCGGGAGCCGCCACACAGTAAGAAGAACGAAGCCCGTGAGCGCCACGCCGAAGTCTCCCGGCGTTTTGACCGAGCTTATCCAGACCGGATTGTAGAGCGCGGCGCCAAGGACGCCGACCACCGCGGCGTTGACGCCGCGCATGGCCGCCTGCGCGCCGACGCGCTTGCGAAAGCTCTCCCAGAACGGCAGGGTGCCCAGCAAAATCAAGATGCCTGGAATGAAAATACCAAACAGGCCGAGCGCCGCACCGGCTAGGCCATGCGGGGATGCCTTGGCAACGGCGCCAAGATAGGCGGCGAAGCTGAATAACGGACCAGGCACGGCTTGCGCGGCCCCGTAGCCTGCGAGGAACGCATCGTCGCTGATCCATCCCGGCGGCACAAAAGCTTCGCGCAACAGCGGCAACACGACATGGCCACCGCCAAACACGAGCGCGCCCGAACGATAGAACGCGTCGAAAACGGCCAGTCCCTGCCAAACTTGGAGTTTTTGCAGGATCGGCAATCCCAAAAGCAAAGCAAAGAACGCGAGCAGCGCCGCAAGGCCCACGCGGCGCGACACCGGAACCGCGAAATGACCATGCTCCGCCGGCGGCGCCGCGCGACAGAGCCACAAGCCGGCAATGCCGCCAATAACGATGCTGCCAATCTGCGACAGCGAAGAGCCGCTGAACAAGATGATCAATGCCGCGGCGGTCGCGATGGAGGCGCGTACGCGGTCAGGACATAACGTGCGCGCCATACCCCAGACGGCTTGCGCGACGATAGCTACAGCCACGAGTTTCAACCCGTGCAGCACTCCGATTCCAAGTGGTCCGCTGAGTGAGCCGGCACCGTAAGCGAACAGCACGAGCAAAATGGCCGAAGGCAGCGTGAAGCCGGTCCACGCGGCAAGAGCGCCGGCGTAACCCGCTCGCATCAGCCCGATTGAAAATCCGACCTGGCTCGATGCCGGACCCGGCAAAAACTGGCAGAGCGCCACGAGATCGACGAACGCCCGCTCGTCGAGCCAGCGCCGGCGGACCACGAACTCTTCGTGGAAATAGCCGATATGCGCGATCGGGCCACCGAAGCTGCTGACGCCGAGCTTGAGATAAACGCACAGGACTTCGAGCGGTGAACCGGAAGCCTTAATCGATAGCTGGCCGCCTGCCGCCATTTCATGCGTGGCAGACGAATTCAGTTCGCCTTGATCTCTGCCGTCGGCATCCATGGGTCAGGCGTATTGAACAGCGCCATGAAATCAAAATCCATCTGCAATCACCGGTGATAATGACACAGCATCACCCCGGTCTCTAACGCAAATGCATCCGGCCGCTACGCGTAAGTAATCAATCCGGCGAAGCCCTCGTCCATGTGGTCCTGATGATGGCAATGAAAGAATGTCGGTCCCGGATCGTCGGCCACAAAATCGATCTCGGCGGTCGAAAAGCGCGGCATGCTGATGGTGTCTTTCATCAGCCCCGACATGGAGATGTTGGCGACCTTCGTGACTTCGAAGGTATGCCGGTGGGCATGAACCGGATGAGTATCGCCGCTATTGTTGTTCATCACCAGCCGGTACCTCTTTCCCTCATGGACCGTGAACAGGGGGTTGGTGTCGGGCCATGATTTGCCGTTGATGGTCCAGCGGTTATAGCCGCCGCGCCCGCCAGGTACCTTTTCGAAGGTCAGCTTGATTGTTTCGTCGGGTGCTGGTGCTGCCGCCAGCTTGGCGAATTTTGCATAAGCCCAGTCTTCCGTCGCCGGCTTTATCCACTGCGGCTCGCCGCGGCGGTTTTCATATTCGATCACCACTCCCATACCCATTTGGCGATCGTCGTCGTTGGTCGACCCGAAGACCCAAATTCCGGGATTATTCATCTCGACAATCACGTCGGCGCGTTCGGCGACATCGAGTTTCAACACGTCCACCGTAGCCGGCGTCGGAACGGGATTGCCGTCAAGCGCGATGACGGTGAACTTATGCCCCGACAGCGCCAGCGATACACCCATCGTCGCGCTGGCGTTGAGCAAGCGAAGAAGAACGCGCTCACCTTCACGTACGCGAATAGGCTCATCGTGGCCGAGCATGCGCTGCCCGAGCGTCGCGGCGTGATACATGACCTCCAGCCCGTTGTTCGGTGGCGGTCCCTTGTGGATGTCTTGCATGCTGACCCATTCGCCTTCCCAGTGCCGCGCCGCGAGCAGCACCTCGCGGTCGTAGCGGCCCGGATCGCCGGACGCCGGTTCGACGATGAGAAATCCAAACTCGCCGGAATAGGTGCTTCGGGTCAGATCCGTCATTGCCACAGCGTGGCTGTGATACCAGCGCGTTCCGGCCGGTTTGGGCGTATAGGAATATCTGCGCGACTTCCCGACCGGAATGATAGGGGAGCCTTCCTCGGTTGCACCGTCTTCAAGGGCGGGCAGGTAAAGCCCGTGCCAATGAACCAGGTCGGGGTAGCCAGCGTCGTTGATGACATTGATCGTTACCGGCCGCCCTTCCCGCAGTCGTAACAGCGGGCCCGGAACTTGGCCATTGTAACCGCTGGTCTTGATTGTATTGCCAGGAGCGAGTTCGAGCGAGAGCGGCGCGATCCGCAGCGTGTAATCCGATTTTTCAGTTGTCGGCTGTTGGGCAGCTGGCGCGAACTCGGGGCGCTACGCTCGACAAAGGAACGGTCGCGCCATATTTGAGCAACGAACGGCGATCAATGATCATGATCCAATCCTTTCGCGGCTGCGCGCGCGCCGCTTGAGAGTGCCCCTATTTCCCCTGCAGACGCAGGCGAGCGAGCGCCCAAAGCAGCGCGACGAACGCTAAAGTGTCCGCCGCACCACGAAGATAAAGCCCCCACACGAAGAATTCATCGAACGCGCGCTGCGCTGCCGCGGCGTTTTGCGGCGCGCCGAGGCTGAGCATAATCGGTGCGGCTTTGGCCGTGAGCAGTAAACCCGCCACCGAGAGGCCCAGCCCGCAGTACAGCGGGATTGCCGCGCCGCGGCCGACGTGGCGATCGAAATAATTGCTGAGAGCCGCGGCAAAAATGAGCAGCGTGGAGCCGATGCCTTCGATGGGATAGACGATCAGGCCCGTACCAAGGTCTGCGCGACGGCTGTACTCGACCCATGCTTCGGCGCCAAGAGCATTCCAAGCGGGCCCGCCGACAATGACGCGGTCGAGCACGCCCCCAGCCAGGAGCCCGCTGACCAGTGCGGCCGCAGCAAGAAGAACCTTCGTGCGTGTCGAAGGCATATGCCAAGCCTCACGGTGCGCGCCGCGCGCTCTCTCGGCCTATGAGCGCATCCAGCGACCAGGCGCCCCCTCCCTCAATCAATAAATAGATCGACCCGAGCAGCATCGCAAAATCGTCGCGCGCTTCGTGCGCCATGCTCCAAAAGCCGTAGCGTGAGATTTTGGGTGTGTGGAAAATCCAGAAATCATGCCCGAGCAGGATAGGAATTTTAGTGGAGGCGATTGCAATAATCATGACGACGATCAGCGGAATGGCCGCCAATCTGGTCAGCAGGCCGAGAATGATCAGTGCGCCGCAGAAGATCTCGACTACGCCAACGAAGGGTCCCAGGACTTCCGGATAAGAAATACCAATATTGGCAAAGCGGCCGGCGCCCAAGATGGCCGGGAAGACAAGCTTTTGAATCCCCTCCGGGAAAAACACCACGAGGCCGACGATCATGCGGACGAGAATCGACCAACTCGGCGCGCGCGTAGCGAAAACTAGAGTGCGCCAACTGGCCGCTGCGGATTCGCCCACAGTTTAGCTCCGCTTATGGTCAGCGCTTCGGATAATTCTTCTTATACCAGTCGACGATTTCGCTGCCGGTCGTGAGCCACACTTCCTGGCGTGAGGTGATGTGCGCCAGCGCTTTGTCGAGATACTTGCTGCGATGCGGATAGCCAACCAGAAACGGATGCAGGCAGATCGACATCACGCGCCCGGTTTTGGCGCCGTCCTCGTACAGGACGTCGAACTGATCGCAGATCATCTGTCCGAAGACTTCCGGGCTCTGGTGCAGATCGAGGAACGCCGGGATGTCGTTGATCTCGGTCGAATATGGCATCGAGATCATCGAGCCCTTCTTCACTTTCATCGGATAGGGCTGGTCGTCGTTGACCCAATTGCCGACATAGTCGATGCCGTTCTCGGCAAGAATGTCGAGCGTGCGCACGGTCTCGCTCAAGGCCGGACTGAGCCAGCCGCGGGGCGCCTTGCCCACACCCTTGGTAATGGCACCAACCACCTGCTTGATGAGAGCCCGTTCCTCGGCTTCGGTCTGGCTGTTGATCAGCGTCGAATTGTTGTTGCCGTGTCCCATCCACTCCCAGCCGAGCTTGTTGCCCTCCTCGATAATGCGCGGATAGTGCGTGCATACGTCGGAGTTCAGGGCGACGGTGCCCTTCACGCCGTGCTTCTCCATGATCTCCATCATCCGCCAGATGCCGACGCGCACGCCGTAGTCGCGCCACGAATAGTTCAGCACGTCGGGATTGACCGGAATGGTGGTGAGTCGCGTCGAGGGGCGGTCGAACAGGAAATGTTCGACGTTAGGGATCACCCATACCGCGACGCGGGCGCCGTTTGGCCATGACAGCCGCGGCCGGTCGATGATTGCCGAATATTCAAACCGCCCGTGCTCGGTCGGAACCGCCGCGGGGGCGACAATCGGTTTCGCAGGGCGTTTCTTTTTCACTGATTTGCGCGCCACAGGTTCCTCCCTCAATAGTTAACTGGCAGCTTCACGCCGCGCTACTAATGTCGCATAAGAGCCGCCTCGTGTGGCGGTTCAGAAGTCCGCATACTAGATCAATACGCTGCTAGTCTCCCTTGGATTCCGAAGTTCGCAAACCAGGGTGCCGCATAATTATGCGAACTTCGGAATCGGGGCACTAGAGTGAATGGACGACAAGGAGTTGTGAGATGGCCAATATCGTTGCCGGGTTCGGCGTGCCGCACACCCCGGTATTTCCGTTTTTCGTCAAGCGCGACGGCCCGGAGAGCGAAACCGCAAAGCTGTTCGCGGCGCAGAAGGAGCAACTCGCGGCCGTCCGCCCGGACGTCATCCTGATGTTCGATACCGACCATCTCAATACGTTCTTTCTCGATAATTTGCCGGTTTTTGCCGTAGGCGTGGACAAGGAGTTTACCGGTCCGAACGACGAGCCGCGGGAAATGCCGGTTTACAAAATACCTTCCTCGCTCGATCTGGCGGCGCATATCCGCCGCACCAGCGTCGAAGCCGGCTTCGATACGGCGCTGACGCAACATTACTCCGTCGATCATTCGGTAGCTGTGCCGCTGCACTTCCTCACGCCGCAGATGCAGGTGCCCGTGGTGCCTTTCTTCATAAGCGGCCACGTGCCGCCGCTGCCGGCGGCGCAGCGCTGCTATGCGCTCGGGCAAGCGGTCGGCCGCGCCATCACTTCATGGCCAGCGCCATTGCGCGTCGTGGTCATGGGCTCGGGGAGCTTCTCGCTGGAAGTTGCCGGCCCGCGCATGGCGCCCGGCCGCACCGACGGCGTGCCCGACCCGGATTGGGCATGGCGCATCATCAAGCTAATGGAGGAGCAGCAAATCGACACTATCCTGAAGGAAGCCACCGAGCATCAGCTTCTCAAAGCCGGCAATGTCGGCGGCGAGTTGCTCAATTGGATCGCCATGCTCGGCGCCATCGGCAATCACAAGCCGACCTACATCGCCCCGCAGATGCAAAACGGTCACGCTTACGGCGTGTGGCGCTGGAATTAATGCGCGGCTGCGTTGTGCGCGCGCCGGTGACCCGATATCGTCCCGGTACTTGCCTATAAGTCCAAACCGGGGGGAACGGACATGAGCGAACTTATTTGCCTCGAACTCAGCGTCATCTGGTGGGTGGTGCACGTGCTGTGTCAGGCGGTTACGGCGCGCGGCGAATTCGGCGATGCCTTTCTGTTCAGCCCGCGCGATGCCAACGTCACGGCTAAAGGTCTGGTCTGCGGCCGCGCGACGCGGGCGCTGCGCAACTATGTCGAAAATCTCGTTCCGTTTGTCGCGCTCGATCTGGCGCTGATCGTCACGCAACACGCCGGAGGACTCGGCGCCACGCTTTGGATCATTGGCCGCGTCATCTATCTGCCGATCTACCTCGCGGGCATTCCCTACATTCGGACCGCGGCCTGGCTCCTCTCCATTGTTGGCCTGTTGATGATGCTCGGCCGACTGATGGGGTACTGATCGTTCAAACGAACTTTCCCGCTTAGGATCGAGCGCGCAGCCGCTATAGATGCGTCGCGGTGCTGGCGCCGTGGCGCGTGAGGAAGTCACCGATGTTGCAATTATATGGCAACGCGCTGTCGCGCGCGATGCGCTGCATCTGGATGCTCGAGGAGATGGGCCTGCCTTACGAGCTCTTCAAGAAGAGCACGCGGACCGAAGACCTGCAGAGCGCAGAATATCTGCGGCTCAATCCGAACGCACGTATTCCGACGCTCGCCGACGGATCGTTCGTGATCTGGGAATCGATGGCCATCAATCTCTACCTGGCGCAAAAGTACGAGGGCCCATTGCATTGCACGAAACCGGAGGTGCTCGGCGTCGCCGCGCAATGGAGTTTTTGGGCGATGTTGGAGATGGAAGATCTGTTGCTTGATTTGCTGATGCACCGCGCGATGCTGCCCGAGTTTGGCCGCGACCCCTCCCACGTCGAACGCGACGAGCTGTTGCTAAAAAAGCCGCTGGGAGTGCTAGACCAAGCGCTCGCGGCGCGCAGCTATCTGGCCGCGGACGATTTCACTGTTGCCGACCTTAATGTCGCTAGCATTCTTGCCTGGGGCAAAATGAGCAGGCTCGATCTGTCAGAAGTCCCGCATGTCGCGAAATGGCTCGACGATTCGCTACGGCGACCCGCCTACAGACGCGTGCGCGGCGACGGCAAAACTCAGTGACGGATCGAACTTAGCCAAGCGTCGCGGGCGCGGCCATTACCGGGATGCCCTAATCTTGTTGAACTCCGCCAGTGCGCTTTCAAACTTGTCGTTGAACAGCCACATGGCGTCGAGGATTTTGCGAAAGCTCGCGGACGTTCTGGCCCGATCCACATGCCCAAACGTGAAAACGCTGTTGTTGCGCAAGTATCCCATGACTCTCGGATCGGAGATTCTGTAGCCCGCGAGATTGCCCGAAGTGAGCGCCGCCCGGGTCGGGGTCGGAATGATCTGCACGAGTTCGAATACCTTCATTTGATCGATCGGGTCCGGCAGTGCCTTCGCGATAGCCGGTATTTGCCGGAAAAGTTCCGCGTGCGTGTTCATCAGCCCATCGCGAACCGCGAGCCAGTGATTGTAGCGGCGATCGAGATTGCCAACGCGCACCTCCTCTTTAGCATCGCGGGCGATCAGCTCCGGAGCGAATGAGGCGATGGAGTCTTTTATCGCCAACCATTTTTTCCGTCCGTTCGCATCTTCCGACACGCCGGTCTGAAAGCTCCCTTTGTAGGCGTTCGAGCGCGCGTTGCCGAGATTCTGCATACCGTTCGTCTCGGCAAAGAAAATGCCGAGGCTGATACGGCCGGCGACCGCCGCGTCCGCCGCGTTAAGTCCTTTGGCGCGGGCGATTGCGGTTCCGAGTTCAACGACGTCTTTGAATGGCGTGTCCGAATATTGCGCGGCGGCGGGCGGCGGTTGCATGACCTTGAACAGCTCCCGATACTCATCGAGCAGCGGCGTATTGGCGGCATCGAAGTAGGCTGGCGGAATGCCGAACTTGTTGGGCCGTCCGATCCTTGCCGGAAACGCGTCGGTAAGGTCCTTGTAGGTGCTGATCATATCGTTACGCGTGCGATAAAGCGCCTGTCCGGGCAAATCCGGCAGGCGTTGATGCGAGCTGATCTGGGCTTGCCGCTCACTCAGGATCGCTTTGAAGCGGCCGACCGCCTGCTCATAGGAATTCACCGCATCAGACTGTGCAAAGGCGGCCATACAACCAGCGAGCAGTAGTCCGGCGACGGCAACAATTCGTCGCAGCATGGTGCTGCGTTGCAGCCCTGCAGCCTCGGACCGATTGCCTTTTCCGCCAGCGACGGTCATGCTCTTTTTGAAGACGGCCGCGCTAGCGGCCTTCGCTTCGTTAAAAGTTAACAGGGAGGACTATCACAAATGCAATCACGCACAATCGCCGTTTGCGTGGGACTTGCGGCAGCAACTTTGCTCGCGCCGCAACATGCTTCCGCGCAAGCCAAGCGAGTCGTCTTTCTCGATGGGCCGATTGCCGACAAATTTATCGGCGGCCTGACCCGAAGCTTCACCGAGACCGCAAAGGCAAATGGGCTCGACGTGTCGGTGGTGCAGAGTCCCTTCGATCCGGCGCTTCAAGCGCAGCAGATGGATGACGCCATCGCCAAGAAGGTCGACGCCATTGTCATGATGATCATGAGCCAGAAAGCGCTGGTGCCGGCGCTGACGCGCGCCAAGGAAGCGCACATCCCGGTCATCCTAATCAACACGCCGATCCCGCAAGAGGACCTCTATACGGCGTTTGTCGGGGAAGACAGCGGCAAAATGGGCGCGATGGCCGCGAAGACGATGGCGGAAGCCCTCAAGGATCGTCCATCCGCCAAGGTCGCCATCATCGCCGGCAGTATGGACGAAGGGATCGCTCCAGCACGCGTCGCCGCGTTCAAGAACGAGATGGAAAGCCATCCCAATATCTCGGTGGTCGCGGTGGAAGAAACGCATTGGGCGCCACCCGAGGCCGAACGCGCCGCTGGCCAGTTGCTTGCTCGCTTTTCGGGTCAGGGCGGCCTCGACGGCATTTACGCGATGAACGATCCGCTTGCCAACGGCGCTGTTCAGGGAGCTCAGTCCGCGGGTGTAAAACTCGGCACCGGTAAGGGCGAGCTGGTCGTCGTCGGCGGCAATTGTCTCGCCATGGGCGTCGCCGACATCGAGCAGGGCACCATGTACGGGACGCTCTATCATACGCCGATCAATATGGGACACGACACCGGCAACACGGTCGCCAAGATCCTCAAAGGCGAACAGGTGCCCAAGAAGCAGTCGCGCGACCCGGAAATCATCACCAAGGCCAACGTCGCGAAGTACAAGACCGAGTGCACGTTCTAAGTCGGCGCGAATACTGAAGCGGCGCGGCGCGAGTCGTTGCGCCGCTTTTCGTTTGTCGTCTTATTCGGCCGGCGACGGCTCGCGCGGCCGATAAAACCATTCCACCCATGTGCGGTGAAGCGCAAACAGCCGCGGATCGAGATCGACCGCGTCGGCGACCGCAACCATGAACAACACCCCGCCAGTGACCACGTCCTGCACGGCCGGCGGCGTGCCGATGGCGTTCAATCCGGCGTTAAGCAGGCCAAGCACCAACACCCCGCCGATAATGCCGATCGGCGTGCCCTTGCCGCCCGTTAGCGAAACGCCACCGATGATCGCGGAGGCGGTCGCCGGCACGAGCGCGTCGGTGAGCGCGACGCCGGAAGCGGCCGCCAGGCTATAGCTCAACAGCGCACCGGCGAGCGCCGCGAGCATGCCGGAGCAGGCAAAAACCGCCGGCAGGATGAGCGACGTGCGGACGCCGGCGACCATGGCGGCGCGGCGGTCGCTGCCGGTCGCATAAACGTCGCGTCCGACGCGTGTGCGCGCCATGAAAAACGCCGCGGCAAGGAAAGCCGCGAGCGCGACCAGGCTGCGCAGCGAAAGCACCCCCAGCACCGGATGGTTGACCGCCATAGCGACATCCATGCGCGGGTAGCTGATGGACAGATTGCCGGTAACGACATAGGCGAGACCGCCCAGCGTCAGCAGGCCGCCAAGCGTGACGCCGATCGAGCCCAGCCGCAGCCACACCATGATGCCGCCCTGGAACAGCCCCCAGGCGAGGCCGCACAGCACTGCCAGCGCCACGCCGAGCACCGGATAATCGGCGCCAGTCAACACCGCGATGCAGCCAGCGAGGCTGAGCATACCGCCGACGGAGAGATCGAACTCGCGGATGATCATGGACAGGCCAAGTCCGAGCGCGATCGGTCCGATAGTGGCGAATTGTTGCAGCACGCTGAACGCTGTGCCTGTGGTGAAAAGCCGGCCCTGCCCGCGGTCAAGCGCCCCGAGCACCAGCGTGATGACGACGAGAAGCAAATACGGTCGCACGGAGCGGTTGGCACAAAGGGCGCGCATATCGGTCAATCGGAGTCGGCGAGGGTTTGCAGCATGATCACGAACAGCACAATGACGCCGATGGCGAGATATTGGATTTGCGGCGAGAACCCATGCAGCAACAGCAGCACTTGGCAAACGGCGATGATGAACGCCCCAATCAGGGTCCGGATCGCTGAGCCTTCGCCGCCGGAGATCGCCGTGCCGCCGACCAGAACGGCGCTAATTGCGCTGTAGTCATAACCGAGCCCAAGCTCAAGATCGCCGCTCGAATAGCGCGCAGCCATCAGAATGCCGGCGAGCGCCGTGCACAGCCCAGCGGCGACGTAGGCGCCGAGCACGACGCGCGCTGGCTCTAATCCGGCGGCCAGCGCCGCCCGCCAGTTGCTGCCGACCATATAAAGCTGTCGCCCGAAACGGGTGAACGACAGCACGACCTGGGCAGCGACGACTGTAAGGATAAAAGCGGCGAGCGGCATCGGAATGCCGAGCACGCGGCCCTTTAAAGCGGCCGCAGCGTCGCCTTGCGGATAGATGCCCTGCCCTTGCGTGATAAGTGTGGCGCCGCCGGTGATAAGCGCCAACGCCGCCATGCTGACGATGATCGGATTGGCACGGAAATAGCCGATCACCGCGCCCTGAAAGCCGGTCAGCGCGCCGCCGTAGGCGAACGCGATGATAAGCGCCGCCGGCAATCCGAGCGGTAGCGCGGAAATGAACACCATGCCGCTGGTGGAGAGCGTGACGCTGAGCGCAAACGACATGATGTTGCCGCTCAGCGTGATGAAGGTCATGCCGATGGCGACGCAGCCGATGAATGACGTGGTGTTCAGCAGCGAGAACAGGCTCACCGCGGTGAAAAAGCCAGGCGTGGTCGCGACGATGATCAAGAGCGCCAACAAGGCGGCCACGCGGATGGCTACGAGCACGCGCCCGCGGCGCGAGCTTGGCAACGGCAAACGCCACGCCTCCCGCCATGCGACTGCCAAGCCCTGGTCGGTCATGTCGCCGCTTCGGCCGGATGGGTGATGTCGGCGACGATGCGGTGCATGCTGACTTCGCTGCGCCGGTAAAGGCCGACCTGGCGTCCGCGATACAGCGTGATGACGACGTCGCCAAGTCCGACAATCTCTTCGAGATCGCTCGAGGCCATCACCAGCGCGTAGCCGTCTTCGCAAAAGCTGCGCATCAGCCGGTAGATTTCCGCTCGCGCTCCGACATCGATGCCACGCGTCGGCTCGTTCATCAACAACACGCCTCCATTGCGCCGCTCAATACTGCGGCCGAACGCAAGCTTTTGCTGATTGCCGCCGCTGAGCTCCTCGGCCCGTGCCCGCAGGCGCCGACGATCGACGCCGACCCGCTTGGCGAGCCGGCCGGCCGCGGCGCGCAACGCTCCGCCTCGCAGGAAGCCCAAGATCGAGTGCTGGCGCAGCCGCGTGGCCACGAGGTTTTGCAGGACGCTAAGGCGACGAAATACGCCTTCGGCGGCGCGATCGCCTGATACGAACATAATGCCGCGCCGCGCCGCGCGAGCGGGGGATCCGAGCTTGAGCGGGCGGCCGTTGACCGTGACGCGGCCGCTGGCGTCATGCACAAGGCCCGCGAGCGCGGCAATGATTTCGGCTGAGCCCGAACCGATCTGGCCTGCGATACACAGGATTTCGCCGCAGCAAACGTTCATGGCGAAGTTGTCGACGCTGCCCGGCAGCGACAAGCCTTCGACGACAAGCGCCGGTGCACCTCGGGCGCGTGTTTCCTCAGGATACATTTCGCCGCTCGGCCGCCCCAGCATCTGCTCGATAAGAGCCGCGCGGGAGAGCTTGCGCAGCGGCGAAGTCGCGACCAGTTCACCGTTGCGTAATACCGTGACCTGATCGCAGATTTCATAGACTTCCGCCAACCGGTGCGTGATGTGGAGCACCGAGCGCCCTTCGCGCTTGACGGCGAGAAGCGCGGCGAAAATGCGCTCGATCTCCACGTCGGTAAGCGTCGCCGTCGGCTCGTCAAGAATGAGCACGCGCGCGTCGCGTGTCAGCAGCCGCGCGATTTCGACGAGTTGACGCTCGCCCATGGCGAGTGCCGCGACCGGCGCGTCGAGCCTGATGTGGGAGGCGCCAAGCAGCGCCAACGCCTCGGCGGCGCGGCGCCGCAACTCCGCACGTTTGTGCAAAAATGGAACGCGCAGCGAACCAAGCCAGATATTGTCCTCTACCGACAGATCCGGACACAGGCTCAACTCTTGCGCAACAATGGCGAGGCCGTGCTCCTGCGCCTGCCTCGGCGTGGTGAGACTCACCGGTGCGCCGTCGATTAGCACGCTGCCCTGATCTGGGCGGTACACGCCGGTCAGGATTTTGACCAGCGTGCTTTTGCCGGCGCCATTTTCCCCGCAGATCCCGCGGATTTCTGCCGGTCCAATGTCGAGCGAAACGTCCTTGAGCGCCGCGATCGGACCAAAGCTCTTCCAAATATGGCGAACTCCTATGATTGGAGGGCCGACGCTTATTGCCGGCGCGGCGCCATCCTCGCTCTGCCCTGCGGCTTCCGCACCGGCAGGTTCCGCGATGCGCATTGAAACTCCGCCGGTCATTTGCGCTCGACCCAACCGGCAGTCATTTACACGTCCTCCCACGCCTTTGCGTGACCTGGTTGTTTGTCGTTACGTCAAACGCGATGATAGTCGAACCGCGACAAAGCGCAATTATCCCGCTGTTTGCCGGCAAATTGCGGCTTGTAATCCGTCGCGCCGGAACGGTGACCTATCTTTGGATCGTCGCGGCCACCAGCGCGACGACCACCAGCGCTATTCCGGCAATCTGTACGAGTGTCAGCGCTTGATGGAGAACGACTACGCCGAGACAGGCCGAGATGACGGCGTCCGCGTAAGACAAGAGCGAGCTCAGCACCGGCCCGATCATGGATATGGCAATGAAGAACGCGATCATCGCGACGGCGTAAATGCCAGAGGCCGCGATGAAACCGAACCATCCGGCGCTCGACTGCGGCAGTGCAAAGTCTCCGCTCGCGGCGCAAATGACGAACAGGAGCGCTGAAGCAGAAGCCGCCATGTAGAGAGTCGCCGGTCGCGGATCGCCTTTGCCGAATATGCGGCTCGACACGACGATCACAATGGCAAGACCGAGGGCGGAAAAAACCGCGAGGATGAGACCCGCGGGATCGAGACCTCCTCCCTGTACTTTGAGCGCGAGTGCCAGGCCGATCAGCGAGGCGACGATTGCCGCGCCCGTTTTCCAGGCAAATTTTTCGAAGCCCAATGCTGCAACAATCACCGCCGCCATGAGCGGAAAGAGATAGAAAATGAGGATCGTCAACGCGAACGGAATAAGCGCGAATGATTTTAGCAAGGCCCAGGCGTAGAGCGCGGTGACAATGCCCAATGCGACCGACACCGCCGCATCCCGCCGCGGCATCACCAGCGAAACTCCGCTCAGCGGCAACCAGACAACGAGAGCAACGGCCGGTACGAGGAATCTAAATGCGGCAAGCGTCAGTGGAGTGCTGCCGCCGTCCTCCGCGACGTTGGCGGACACGTTGGCAAAGGAAAAACCCGCGGCTGCCGCTAGCGCCACGACGACGCCGATCCACGTGCGCGGCCGCGCCGCCGCATCGATTGCAGACATCGCCCCTCCCCTCCGCCGCCGGTCGAGTTCTTTCACCCGGCGGCGTTGTCGAGTGTTTGCCGCCGAAAATATTACGCCAGCATCGTGATCGGCAACATAGTCTAGGTCGAGCGGGTGAGCCCGCCGTTGACGTAGAGCGTCTGTCCGGTGATGAACGCCGCGTCGTCGCTAGCCAAAAACGACACCGCGCCGACCAGATCGGTCGCCACTTCGCTCCGCTTGATCGATTGCGAATGGGCCATGATGTCGAACAGCTTTTCCGGGGTCATGTCGCCGGGCATCGTCTGGCCCATGGTGCCGGGCGTGCGCGTCAACCCGGGCGCGATGGCATTGATCGTCAGTCCATGTTCGCTGAGCTCGGTGGCGAGCGAACGAGTAAAGCCGACGACGCCGCCTTTGCTGGCAATGTAGTGGACGAGGTTCGGCACGAGGAGGCTCACCGTGTCCGAGGCGATATTGATGACGCGGCCCCATCGGCGCTGGCGCATACCGCCAGTCAGGGCCTTCGTCATCAGGAACATGGAATCGAGGTTGATCGACATGACGCGGCGCCAGTCCTCGAAGGTGATGTCGTCGAATGTCTGCATTGGATAAATGCCGGCATTGTTGACCAAGATGTCACAGCGGCCGCCGTTCTTCTCCACCGCCTGCTTCAATGAGGCGACGCTCTCGGGATTGCTGACATCGCATTTGACCGCGCTCGCCGTGCCGCCGGCATCCGCAATCATCTTCAGCGTCTGATCGGCCTTGGCGCGGTCGGCGATAATGATTTGCGCGCCCTCCTGCGCCAGCCGTAGGGCTGAAGCCTGTCCGATCCCCGACGCGGCGCCGGAAATGACCGCCGTTTTGCCCTCATGCCGCTTGGCCATGCACGTCCTCCCATTTTCGCGGCCCGATTGTTCGCATATAAAGGGGCTCGGCGTGAAGGGTTCGCGCGCGCGGCAAGCATGCGCTGCCTGCACGCCGGGTTGAATGGGAGTAGCCATCGTGACCAGCGGTAAGGACGACGAGGAGTTTTTCCGACAGCGCGGCTTCGGCATCAAAATCGGCTTCGGCGAACGGCCGGCGCTGATGATCATCGACATGGTCAAGGGCTTCACCGATCCGTCGATGCCGCTCGGCGCGAAACTCGACGACGAACTTGAAGCGCAGAAGCCGCTGGTTGCGGTCGCCCACGAGCGCAACATTCCGGTGATTTTCACCACCGTGACGTATGACGAGCCGGACATCAAGGATGCCGGCATCTGGGCACTCAAGCAAAAAGGCGCACGCACGCTTACGGCCGGCTCAGATGCGGTCAAAGTTGATCCCCGCCTCGATAAGCGGCCTGCCGACCTTCTGCTGGTCAAGAAGTACGCGTCCTGCTTCTTCGGCACCGACCTGGTGCCGCGGCTCAACGCCCGGCGCATCGACACGCTGATCCTCACCGGCTGCACGACGTCGGGCTGTGTGCGCGCCACCGCCGTCGACGCGGTGCAGAACGGGTTTCGGCCCATGGTTGTGCGCGAAGCAGTCGGCGACCGCTCGGCGGCGGCGCACGAACAAAGCCTGTTCGATCTCAACGCCAAATATGCCGACGTCGTGTCGCTTGACGAGACTTTGCAATATCTCAAAACCGTCGGCCACAACCGGCCGGGCGTGTGACGAATCTACAGTAAGTCCATTAACGCCTAGCCAAATCGGTAATGATATTTGCTGAATGGGTCGCGCATCTGAGCCCGATGCGCGGGCCTGCTTGAAGTAGACCTATCTTACCGCTATATTCTCCGCATCGATGCTTGGCCGGACAACTGGGCCGCTTCGCCTCGTTTATGACGGGCGCGCACGTTTCAGAGCTTCTTCCAAAATCGACAAATCGCGAGGGCGGCCGCAAATTTCTTGCGCCCCAACGCGCACGTGCAAACCGTTAACGAGGAAACTTTTATGACTACAGGAACTGTGAAGTGGTTCAACGCCCAAAAGGGCTTTGGTTTCATTCAGCCGGAGAACGGCGAAAAGGACGTGTTCGTCCATATCAGCGCGGTGGAACGTGCTGGGTTGAGTACGCTCAGCGAGGGCCAGAAAGTATCTTTCGAAGTCGTCGCCGACCGTCGGACCGGCAAATCCTCGGCCGATAGCTTGCGGGCGGTTTAACCTCCCCATGAAGTAAAGCCTGCCTCTCTGACCACGGATGTACTGGCAGAGTTTCTGGCCTCGGGTCCCGCCGCCGGAATGGGTGCGCGGCAACCGAAGAGGCGGGCGGTGAGCCCTCGAAGGCGGGCCCGTCCGTAGTATCAGAACATCGGATAGGCCGGGTTGAGCGGCAAGCCGAACTCCATGCGGCCGAAATTCTCCGCCGGCACGTCCCAGTTCATCACCACGTGCGAAGAGATAGCGTAGACGTCGCGCCAGCTCCGCTGCACCGAATTGTTGTCCATCAATCCGCTGGAGCCTGAGATCTTGACCAGGTCGTCCATGGCGTCGCGCAGCATGCGCATGGCGTAGGTGAAGTCACGCCGCAGCAGCGTCCGGGTTTCAATCGTCATGCCGCTGTAGTCGGCGCGCGCCGTTGCCAGCGCACGGCGCGCCAGGAGCTCGGCGGCGTCGATATGCGCGCCGATCTCGGCGACTTTGAGCTGCACCGGCACATGCTGGGCGATGGCGAGTTGCGTGTAGGTCAAATAGCGTTGCTTCGTCCAGGTGACGAAGTCGGCATAGGCGCCGCGCGCGGAGCCGAGCGCGGGGCCGAGCAGCGCATACGAATGCACCGCGATGAACGGCGTGCGGTAGATCGGATTGGTGTTGATTTTCGATCCGGGAGACTGCGCATCCCGCAGCGTGCCAAACGAGACGGTGCGATGTTCGGGCACGAAGACGTTGTCGAGCACGGACGTGATTGATCCGGTCGCGCGCAAGCCCGCGCAATACCAGGTGTCGTCCTGCTTCACCTCCGACACGGGCACCAGAAAAAGCCGCATGTCCGGGTGGTCCTCGCCCTCGCGGAAGATAAGTCCGCCGATCATGATCCACTGCGAATGCCGCAGTCCGCTGCACCACGACCAGCGGCCGTCGAGACGGTACCCGCCCGGGGCGACTGTGACCTTCCCGGTCGGCGCCGCCGAAGTGGCAATGCATGCGGCTTTATTCGTGCTCCAGACGTCGTGCTGCGCTTCCTCCGGAAAGTGCGCGAGAATAGCGGCGTGGTCGGCCAGATAGTTCAAAACCCACGCTGACGACGTGCAGGTTGACCTGCCGAGTTCCACCGCGATGTCGAATGCTACTTCGTGGTCGTGTTCGTAACCGCCCCAACGCTTGGGTTGCAGTACGTGAATAAGGCCCGCGTCGATATACTCGTCGACCGACTCCTGCGGAATTTCGCGATCGCGCTCGGCTTTAACGGCGCGCTCGCGCAGTTTCGGCGCGAGCTTCTTGGCTCGTGCAATCAACTCATTCGCGCTCGGCACGTCCTGTTGTGGCGCTTGGGCGGAGCGCAATTCCGCGACACTCATGGGGCTTCCTCCGTTTGGCGCCGACATTGCTTCACCCCCACCGGGGAATCAAGCGTTCATGCGGACGGCGGCGGCGCGCTTGATCGGCGCAGTCTTAAGGTGCCATGATCGTTGAAACATCGCGGCAACGCAGGCTGCTTAAAGTAACGGGGGAAACATGCGCCTTGGACTGTTCATGATGCCGGTGCACCCGCCGTCGCGTTCGTTTACCGAAACCCTCGCCGAAGACGCCGAAAAGTCGCTGCTCGCAGATCAGCTCGGCTTCGAAGAGCTATGGATGGGCGAGCACTTTTCCGCGACCAGCGAACCTATCCCCTCGCCGCTGATGTTCTTCGCCGGCCTCATCTCCCGTACCAAAAACCTGCGCTTCGGTACCGGCGTCATTAACTTGCCCAATCACGACCCGGTCATTGTCGCGGCCGAAGCCGCGCAATTCGATCACATGAGCCGCGGGCGCTTCATGTTGGGCGTGGGGCCGGGCGGGCTTCTGTCTGATTTCGAACTGTTCCGCCACACCGACGTGACCGTGCGCAACCGCAAGGTCATCGAAGCGGTGGGCATCATGCGGCAGATATGGTCGCAAGATCCGCCATACGACATTCCGGGCGAGTTCTGGAATGTGCGGCTGAGCAATAACGTGATTGCCGACCTTGGCATCGGCTACATGCCGAAACCGTACCAGAAAGGTGGCCCGCCGATTTCGCTGTCGCTGGCCAGTCCGAATTCGTCATCGGCGCGCACGGCGGCGCTGCAAGATTGGGGCATTATTTCCGCCAACATCATTCCGACTTATGCGGTGGCATCGCACTGGTCGATCTACGGCAAAGCGCGCGCCGAAATTGGCAAACCCGCCAACGGTGAGAATTGGCGCGTGGCACGCAATGTAATGGTGGCGCCGACTGAATCCGAAGCATACGACCGCGTCTACGGCGAAAAGTCCTCGCACCACTATTTCTGGACCTATATCCGCGCGGCATTGAGCGGCGTCGGACTTCTGCATCTCCTAAAACCGCGGCCGGAAATGCCGGACGACGAAGCCACCGTCGAGACGATCGCGGAAGGGTGCAGCCTTTACGGCTCGCCAAAAACCCTGCTCGACAAGCTCGTTGCCTTCCGCGAAGAGGTCGGCCCCTTCGGCACCTTGCTGATGACGGGTCTTGATTGGGCGGGGCCTAACGAAGAGTGGGAACGGCAGGCGACGCAGCTGCTCGCCGAAGAAGTCATGCCGAAGTTCCGGCAGCACGCTCAAGCGCAAGCCGCCGAATAACGTTCGTCTCGCGCGCGGCGCGACTTCGGCTGGATTAGGCGTGCGCGATTTGATTAGATTTTATCGGTCTTGTTGCGCTGCAACGGACACAAGAGTTTCACAAACGCGTCGCAGGGTCGCCATAGACTCTCGGCAACTTGTCGTCGTACGGTAAGTGGGGCACGCGGTGAGGGATCCGTCGAGGAGAGTCGACGATGAGCATCCAATGCGCCTGCGACACCGAAGTGGCTGCGACCCTAAATTTTCGCCGGCCTAATTGTCCGAGCTGCGGGAGCGTGCTCCTGATGGCGGAAGAATCGCAGTTCAGTCTCAAAGGACGGATACGTCACGCCTGGGTCTGTGACGAGTGCGCGCACCAGTTCGTGACCTCGATTGCATTGACGCGCTGCTAAACGCCACGGGCTTGCCAGAGTGGCTTCGGCAGTCCTTCGTTCGTTCACCAATCTAGCCTCACAAGATTTGGCTCTTTTGACCGTGCCAGCTTGTTGCGTCGGTCGGACACAAGCGTGAAGCGACCCGCCGGATCAGTGTTTTTTACCGGCCCGGCAGGTTGCCCTCTTCACAGCTCCTCATTCTGCATGTCGCGCCGCGCCCGCCATTGCTCTTTGGTCGCTGCGACGTAATCGGCGAAGCGCCCCGCGGCGATGGCCTCGCGCGCTCCGGCCATGAGCGCCTGATAGTAGTAGAGGTTGATGGTCGACAGTAACGTGCCGCCGAGCGCCTCGTTGCTGCGGAACAGATGATGCAGGTAAGCGCGGGAGAATTCGCGCGCCGCAGGACAATTGCTCTCGTCATCGAGCGGCCGGGCGTCCTCGGCGTGATGAGCATTCTTGATGTTGATCGGGCCGAAACGGGTGAAAGCAAGTCCGTGCCGGCCGTTTCGGGTCGGCATCACGCAATCGAACATATCGACGCCGCGCGCGATCGCTTCGAGGAGATCGTCCGGCGTGCCGACGCCCATGAGATAGCGCGGACGATCGGCAGGCAGCGCTACCACCGTTGCAGCGACCACCTCCAACATAACGCCCTGCGTTTCGCCGACGGCTAAACCGCCGATCGCGTAGCCGTCAAATCCCAGATCGACGAGCGCGCTCGCGCTTTCGGCGCGCAGCGTGCGCTCATCGCCGCCCTGCACGATGCCGAACAGCGCGCAGCCCGGAGCCGCGCGCTCGAACGCGCGCTTGCACCGCTCTGCCCAGCGCAGCGACAGCTTCATGGCGCGCTCGATTTCGCTTCGCTCCGCCGGAAGTCCGACGCATTCGTCGAGCTGCATGGCAATGTCCGAGCCGAGCAAGATTTGCACTTCGATGGCCCGCTCCGGCGTCAGCTCCACCATGGCGCCGTCGAGGTGGGAGCGGAAGGTGACGCCGGCTTCGCCGATCTTCCGCAGCGGCGCGAGCGACATCACTTGAAAGCCGCCGGAATCGGTCAGGATCGGGTGCGGCCAGCGCATGAACGCGTGCAGACCGCCGAGCGCGGCAATCCGTTCAGCCGTCGGCCGCAGCATCAAATGATACGTGTTGCCCAGTAAAATCTCCGCGCCCGACGCGCGCACGTCATCGTGGTGGACGCCCTTGACGGTCGCTTGCGTGCCGACCGGCATGAATGCCGGCGTATGCACGAGGCCGTGCGCCGTCGTGATCTCGCCAGTGCGCGCCGCGCCGTTTGTAGCGGCGAGACGGAAAGAGAAAGATGACGGCGCAGGGTGCTGCATGGCGAGTGAGCTCTTAGACCTTCGAATTGGGGTCGGGTGTCGCCACTCATCTTAGCGTTACTGGACGAAGCTTTCTCGCGTAGTACCGCTACTGCGCAATATCGAAGCCGACGGTAATTTGCGCTCGCAAAGTGTCCTCACCGGCGGTGATAGGCGTCGGCGCCGCTGACGAGGCGCGCAACGCGGCCATCGGATAGGAGGGCGCGTAGCCCGGCTCTTCCGTTATCCAAATCACGCTGCCGAGGCGAATGCCGGCCGCTTCCGCGTAGACTTGCGCCTTGCGGCGGGCATCGGCCATTGCCGCTTGTCGCGCGCCATCGAGCGCCTTCGAGATGTCAGAGTGCAGGAATTGCACCCCGCCGATCTCGTTCGCGCCTGCGCCGATAAGCCGATCGATAATATCGCCGACCCTGGCAATGTCCCTCACCTTCGCGCTTATCTGATTGGACGCGGAAAAGCCGGTCAGCTTCGGTTCGGCATTTTGCTGCGGCGGCGCATAAATTGGCTCTATCGAATAGCGCGCGGTCTGGATGTCCTCCTGCGCAATGCCGGCGTCGCGCAGCGCCGCCGTAACGGCTACCATCAGTTTGGCATTGGCGGCGGCCGCTTCCTGCGCCGTTTTTGCTCGAACTGTGACCCCGCTTGCAATTGAGGCATAATCGGGCGCCGCGCGCACGTTGCCTTCTCCGCTCACCACGATACGCGCCGGCGGCGCGGATTTGACTTCCTGCGCTGGCGCGACGACCGTCAGGCCCCATAGAGCGACAACGCACATTCCGAACGCCGCGATCAGCCGCGAAGCTGCCATTGCCGGCCTCCATTTCTCTGGTCCGATTCGCGGGCAGCTTTAGGCAGGCTTTGCGGAGCCATTGAGGCGGGGAACGGCGACCATGCTGTCGTTGCGTGACGCGCGGGGTCGGCCGGCAAACTTTTTGATTTATGCCTCAGTCGCGAAACAACAAACACGCGTCGCCGTAAGAATAAAAGCGATAGCCGCTTTCGATCGCGTGCGCGTAGGCACGCTGCATCACATCAAGCCCGCAGAGCGCGCAGACCAGCATGAACAGGGTTGAGCGCGGCAGGTGAAAGTTGGTCAACATCGCATCGACGGCACGGAAGCGATAGCCCGGCGTAATGAACAGCGCCGTTTCGCCGGAGAATGCCGACAGCGTACCGTCGTCCGCCGCAGCGCTTTCCAGAAGCCGCAGCGCTGTCGAGCCGACAGCCACGATACGTCCACCTCCGCGGCGCACAGCGTCGATCGCCGTCGCGGTTTCGGCGGACACGCTCCCCCATTCCCCCTGCATGTGGTGACCGGAAGTCTCTTCGGTTTTGACCGGCAGAAAGGTGCCCGGCCCAACGTGCAGCGTCACGCGCTCAAGGCCGATATCGCGCTCGCGCAACGCCTCGACCAGCGCCGGCGTGAAATGCAGCCCCGCGGTCGGCGCCGCTACCGAGCCCTCTTCGCGCGCAAACATGGTCTGATAATCGTTGCGGTCGTCGTCATCGGCGGGACGGCGCCCGGCGATATAAGGGGGCAACGGCATGTCGCCGCGTTCCGCCAGCGCCTGATCGAGCACCGGCCCGTGAAACGCAAAGTCTAGCGTGACTTCGCCGCCCTCCCCTTTGGTTTCCACCGTGGCGTCAAGCTGATCGAGGAAGCAAACGCGGCCTTCGGATCCGAAGCGCACGACGTCGCCTGGCGAAAGCCGTTTCGCCGGCCGCACCAGCGCATTCCAGCGCGAGCCGTCGAGCCGTTTCATCAGCGTCGCCTCAATGGCGGGCTCGTGATCGCCGCGCCCGATTCGGCGGCCATGCAGGCTCGCCGGGAAGACCTTAGTGTCATTGACAACCAGAACATCGCCGCGCCGCAGCAGCTCGGGCAGGTCGCGGATGGTGCGGTCCTCATAAAGCGGCCGCGCATGCGGGTGCACGACAAGTAGCCGCGCGGCGTCTCGCGGCTTTGCCGGCCGCAACGCAATGCGGTTCTCAGGCAGGTCGAAGTCAAATAGATCGGTACGCATTTGGGAGATTATAGCGATCGTCACTATAAGGAGCGAAGCGACGAAGCAATCCGGATTGACCACAGGACTGGATTGCTCCGCGGAGCTTGTCATCGAGCCAACCACTTCGGGCACTAACGCGCCCCGCGGGTGAATGCGCGATTGATCGTTGGCTCGCAATGACGCGAAGGGTTATTTTCCGGTCTGGACTGTCCGCTCGTCGACGAAGCGGATGGCGATCGGACGTCCGGCCACCGCCCCGCCCATGGCGTCGGTGAAGTGCAGCGGCGTGCAGCGTTTAAGCGCCGCATCAATGGCGCCGCGATATTTGTCTCGCACCCCGGCGGGCGCATCGTGGGTGGCATACGTCATGCGCGGTGGCGCGATGATTTCGCCATCTCGCTTGAACGCGAAACGAACGGTGTATTCCATGCCATGCCGCGCCTCGTCCTTCGGTGGCGGCTCCCAGCACGCCCGCAGCGCGGCGAACATGTCGCGGATGGTGTCGAGCTTGCGATCCTCCGAACCGTTGTTTTCAACGTTTTCATCGGCGCTTTTCTGTTCACCCTCTTTGGCTTCGGGTTTATCGTTCAAATTGTCATTGTCGGTCGAAACGATTGTGAGCCGCAGCGTCTCGCCGAGCGGCGGTTCAAAGTAGGGAAAACAGGGCCCGCGATGAAACACGCCGCAGAACGACGGGTGGCAAGGGTGAGCGCTCAAAACGCTGCACGGTGCCCGCGCCGGCGGCACGTGATTGAGAGCGGAAGCAAAGGCTGTCGAGGCGAAGCCGGCGATCCCCGGCGCCGCCAATGCCAGCCCGCCCGCCGCGGTGAGCGCGGCTATCGCACCGCTATTTCGCGTCGGCAGCCACCTGCATTTTCACGATGCGATCGGGATCGCTGGGCGGCTCCCCGCGTTTGAGCTTGTCGACAACGTCCATGCCTTTGACCACTTCGCCGACCACCGTGTACTGGCCGTTGAGGAACGAGCCATCTGCGAACATGATGAAAAACTGGCTGTTGGCCGAATTCGGATTACTGGTCCGCGCCATGCCGACAATTCCGCGCTTGAATTCCTTCTTCGAGAATTCGGCATTCAAGTTCGGATATTTCGACCCGCCGGTGCCGTTGCCGTACTGGCCGTCCCCGGTCTGCGCCATGAAGCCATCGATGACGCGATGGAACGGCACGTTGTCGTAGAAACCGTCGTGCGCGAGCTGTTTCATTCGCTCGGCGTGTTTCGGCGCGATGTCGTTGAAGAGTTTGACGATCACCCGGCCGTACTTGGTGTCGAGATACAGCGTATTTTGCGGATCAAGTCCGGCGGGCAGCGGATCTGCGGACGCTTGTGCGGCACACATGATGGCGAACAGTACGGCAAGTATGCGGGTCATGTCATCTCCCGTGTAAATCGTTCATGCCTTTTAATTCAGGGCGTGCGGTTTTAAGCTTTGGCGAATTTCTTCTTCAACCGCGCGGCGACGGCGGTCGGCACGAAGGCCGAAACGTCTCCGCCCATGCCCGCGATCTGCCGCACTAACGTGGCGGTGATCGGGCGAACTTCGGGCGAAGCCGGAAGAAACAGCGTCTGCACTTCGGGGGCCATGACCGCGTTCATGCCGGCCATCTGCATTTCGTAGTCGAAATCGGCGGCGTCGCGCACGCCGCGAATGAGAATCGTCGCCCTGGCGCGGCGCGCCGCCGAGATGACGAGATCGGCGAAGGTGGTGCAGGTGACCTCGCAGCCCGCCTTGCGCCCGATCGGCGTGCAAATCTCATCGAGCATGGCGACCCGCTCCTCGGCCGTGAA
Organism: uncultured Alphaproteobacteria bacterium; assembly: GCA_963753355.1. Taxonomy (GTDB): domain Bacteria; phylum Pseudomonadota; class Alphaproteobacteria; order Rhizobiales; family Xanthobacteraceae; genus BOG-931. Next base: position 19,845 of record CAVWBV010000006.1, on the reverse strand, counting down.
CAACGGCGTCTTTCCGGGGTGTACGCCCACGGCCAGCACCAGCCGATCGGCAAGGCGCACGGCGCTTTCGACCACGTCGAGATGACCGTTGGTGATCGGATCGAAGGATCCGGCAAAAAGGGCTACGCGCGGCATGGCGCGGGTTTAACTGCCGCCCCTTTCGCCCGCAAGGCGGTTGTCCGGCTTATAGACAGCAACGGCGCATGGTCCTACGTCCAATTCTCCCGATCTTTCAACTCTCTAAGGCTCACAGCGGGCTCGGCGGTTAAAGCGGCAAAAGTGTGATCCCTGTCAAAGTATCCCGGCCCAATCCCAAATAATTTGCCTAAAGATTGAACCGCGGCCGAAGTAAGGCGTTCGAATAACAGCCTCGGAAACGGGCCCGGCATCAGGGATTAAGGGATAGGGTGTCATGCTCAGAACCACTTACGCCATCGTCGCAGCAGCCGTTGTTTCCGCCGCGTTTTTGGCCTTCCTCAGCCTCTCGATGAACCTTGAGGCCAACGCGCATGTTCCGGGCGTGAAGGGAGACCGGGCCGATATGCGGCCGCTTGCCTTGAATTGCTCGCAGCACGCCTGGCCGTATTTCGAAGCTTCTTGCCTTCGCGACACGAGCAAGCCCTTCGGGCGAACCCGCGATGTCCGCCTGATCTCGACCGACCGGGTTACCCTCATCGCCGGCAAATAGCCCTCTCCGGCCGAACGACGTTTCATACAGGCCGAAATTGCGCTAAGAGCCGGGCGGAAACGCCCGGCTCAAATGATAATTCTGATCGACAACTACGATAGCTTCACCTTCAACCTGGTGCACTATTTCGGTGAACTGGGTGAAGAAGTGCGCGTCCACCGCAATGACAAGATCGCGAGCACCGCCGTGCTCGCCGCGGATCCCGATGCAATTGTGCTCTCGCCCGGTCCCTGCACGCCGAAAGAAGCCGGCATTTGCCTTGATCTCATCAAGACCGCTTCCGGCAAGATTCCCATCTTCGGCGTCTGCCTTGGCCACCAGGCGATCGGCGAAGCGTTCGGCGGCAAGGTCGTGCGCGCGCCCAAGCCGGTGCATGGCAAGCTTTCCGAAATCCGCCACAACGGCACCGGCATTTTTCGCGGCATCAACGCGTCGTTCAACGCTACACGCTATCATTCGCTCGTGGTTGAGCGCGAAAGCTTGCCCGCGGATCTCGCCGCGACCGCGAACACCGACGACGGATTGATCATGGGGCTTGCCCACAAGCGGCTGCCGGTCCACGGCGTGCAGTTTCACCCGGAAAGCATCGCGTCAGAGCATGGTCATCTGCTGCTGCGAAACTTTCTCGACATTGCAGCCCAATGGAATGACGCCAACGGCCGGCGCGTTGGTGCCAGAACGGCGGGAGCGACGCCGCAGCGCGTGCGCGCATCGGAACTGAGAGCGCAGTCGTGACCGACGCATTCAAGGCGCTTATCGGCAAAGTCGCTACCGGTGCGACGCTCACGCACGATGAAGCGTCCGGCGCGTTCGAGCAAATGTTTGCCGGCGAAGCGACGCCCTCGCAGATGGGCGCGCTGCTGATGGGATTGCGCGTGCGCGGCGAGACGGTCGACGAAATTGCCGGCGCCGTTTCCGCCATGCGTTCCAAGATGCTGCGCGTCGCGGCCCCAGCCAACGCGATTGACGTCGTCGGCACCGGAGGCGACGCGTCGGGCTCATTCAACATTTCCACCTGCGCAGCGCTGATCGTCGCCGGCGCCGGCGTTCCAGTTGCCAAGCATGGCAACCGCGCCCTGTCGTCGCGTTCTGGCGCTGCCGACGTCCTTTCGGCGCTCGGCGTCAACATCAATCTTTCCCCCGAGGCGGTTGGCCGCTGTATCGCCGAAGCCGGCATCGGCTTCATGTTCGCGCCGGCGCATCATCCGGCCATGAAGAACGTCGGCCCCACGCGCGTCGAACTCGGCACCCGCACCATCTTCAATTTGCTTGGACCGCTGTCGAATCCGGCCGGCGTTAAGCGGCAGATGGTCGGGGTATTCTCCAAGCAATGGACGACGCCGCTGGCGCAGGTCCTGAAAAACCTCGGCACCGAACGGGCGTGGATTGTGCATGGCTCCGACGGGCTCGACGAGATCACGACGTCCGGACCGACGAGCGTCGCTTCGCTCGAAGACGGCAAGATCAAAACCTTCGAAATCTCACCGGATGAATTCGGCTTGCGGAAGGTCAAGCCGGAAGCGCTGCGCGGCGGCGATGCGGCGGAGAATGCGCAAGCCGTGCTGAACGTGCTCAAGGGCAACGCGTCCGCCTTCCGCGACGTTGCGCTGTTTAATGCCGCGGCCGCGCTTGTTGTCGCCGGCAAAGCCAAGGACCTCAAAGACGGCCTGCACGCCGCGGCTCATTCGGTGGACTCCGGCGAAGCCGAAGGCAAGCTCGATCGGCTGATCAGGGTGTCGAACGATGGCTGACATTCTCGCCGAGATCGCGGCCTACAAGCGCGAGGAAATTTCCGCGGCGAAACGCGCGCGGCCCGTTGCCGCGCTCGAGCAATCCGCAAAGTCGGCGAGCCCGCCACGCGGCTTTTTGGCGGCGATCGAGCGGCGGTTCGACGCCGGCCAGTACGCCCTGATTGCCGAAATAAAGAAGGCAAGCCCGTCGCGCGGACTGATCCGCGCGGATTTCGATCCGCCCGCCCTCGCCGCCGCCTATGAAGCCGGCGGCGCGGCATGCCTTTCGGTCTTGACCGACGCGCCGTCGTTTCAGGGGTCGCTCGAGCATTTGCGCATCGCGCGGGCAGCCTGCGCGCTGCCGGTTCTGCGCAAGGACTTCATGTACGATCCGTACCAGGTGACCGAAGCACGCGCCGCCGGTGCCGATTGCATACTGATCATCATGGCCGCCGTTGACGACGCCTGCGCGCGGGAGCTTGAAAGCGCAGCCGTTGCGCTTGGAATGGACGTACTGGTCGAGGTGCACGACGAGCAGGAATTGCACCGCGCGTTGCGCCTGAAATCGCGGCTGATCGGTATCAACAATCGCAATCTGAAAACCTTCGAGACGACGCTCGCGACATCTGAGCGCCTGGCGCAGCTCGTACCCGCCGATCGCATCACTGTCGGCGAGAGCGGCATTTTCACGCCCGCCGACCTTGCCCGCCTCTCCGCGGCCGGAATGTCGGCGTTTCTGGTCGGCGAAAGTTTGATGCGGCAGGAAAATGTCGCACAGGCGACGCGCGCGCTGTTGGCGCGCACCGCCGAACCCGCCGCGGCCGTGGAACGGGGTGTTCGCGGCGGTGCCCGGTAGCGACATGCCTCATCGCCGGCGACTTTCCCATCTCGGCGCGCGCGGCGCGGCCCGTATGGTGGACGTGTCCTCAAAACCCACCACCGAACGTGAGGCGTTGGCCGAAGGCCGCGTCATCATGAAGCGCGCCACGCTCGAGATCGTGCGCAAAGGCAATGCCAAGAAAGGCGATGTGCTCTCGGCCGCACGCATCGCCGGCATCATGGCCGCCAAACGCACCCACGACCTTATTCCGCTTTGCCATCCGCTCGCGCTGTCCGAGGTCGCCATCGATCTTGAACCCGACGCTAAGCTGCCGGGGATCGAAGTCCGAGCACGCGTAAAAGTGTCCGGCCAGACCGGCGTCGAGATGGAGGCGCTGACCGCGGTCGCGGTCGCGTGCCTGACCGTCTACGACATGGTGAAAGCCGTCGAGCGCGGCATGCGCATTGAAGGCATCCGGCTGATCGAGAAGCGTGGCGGCCGCAGCGGCCATTACCGAGCCAAGGAGTAGCAGGTGGCGCTCCTGTCGGTCGCCGAAGCGCTCGGCCGCGTGCTGGCTCAAGCGGAGCCGCTGCCTGCTGAAGAGGCCGCGCTCAGCGAAGCCGAGGGCCGCGTACTTGTCTCCCCGCTTACGGCACGCCGCACCCAGCCGCCAGCCGACGTTTCCGCGATGGACGGTTATGCCGTGCGCGCTGCGGACGTCGCCGAGCGCGCCGGTGCGATTAAAGATCATTGGCGAGGTCGCCGCCGGCCGGCCGTTCGCGCGGAAGCTTCAGCCTGGCGAAGCAGCGCGCATCTTCACCGGTGGCGTGGTGCCGGAAGGCGCCGACACCATTGTGATCCAGGAAAACACCAGGCGCGATGGCACTCATGTCGAAGTCGAGAAGCCGAGCCCGCCGGGCCGTCATATTCGCGTTCACGGACTCGATTTCAAAGCCGGGGAAGCGTTGCTCGATGCCGGTCATCGCTTGAGCGCGCGCGATCTCGCGCTTGCGGCTGGAATGAACTACCCGCTCGTTTCAGTGCATCGTCGCCCGAAGGTCGCGTTTTTCGCCACAGGCGACGAGCTGGTGCCCCCCGGCGTCGAGCCGTCGCCGGGCCAGATCGTTTCCTCGAACACATTCGCGCTTTGTGCGCTGGCGCGCGGCGAGGGCGCGGACGCCGTCGATCTCGGCATTGTCGCCGACCGGCTCGATGACACCGTCGCCGCCGTGCGCCGCGCCCGCGAGGCTGGGGCCGACGTTCTGGTGACCAGCGGCGGCGCCTCGGTCGGCGACTACGATCTCGTGCAGAAAGCCTTTGCCGCCGAGGGCATGACGCTGTCGTTCTGGCGGCTCGCGCTTCGCCCCGGGCGGCCGCTGATGCATGGCCGCATCGGCACAACCCATGTGCTTGGCGTTCCCGGCAATCCGGTCTCGGCGTACGTGTGCGCTTTCCTCTTTCTCGTTCCGTTGATCCGCACGCTCGCCGGTCGGCGCGATCTTGCGCTCAATATCGAATCGGCTTTGCTCGGTTGCGATCTGCCCGAGAACGATGAGCGGGCCGATTATCTGCGATCAACGCTGAAAGACACTCCACAGGGCTTGGTGGCGACGCCGTTCCCGATCCAAGACTCTTCGATGATGCTGCCGCTGGCCAAGGCCGATTGTCTCGTGATCCGAGAACCTTATGAACCGGCCGCCAAAGCCGGCGGCAACTGCCGGATCGTTAAATTCGAGCGTTAAGCGGGCGTTTGGCGCCACCCCCCGTTTTCTTCACTTCAAATTAAATGGTTGCAGAACACATATCGAACGGATAGTGTCCGTTCATGATTTGTTTCGGCTGTTGGGGCAGCCAGAGAGGAAGGGCCGATGCTCACACGCAAGCAAGCTGAGCTCTTGCGTTTTATCCATGAGCGGCTGAAGGAGGCCGGAGTTCCACCGTCTTTCGACGAGATGAAGGACGCGCTCGACCTTCGCTCCAAATCGGGGATCCACCGGCTGATCACGGCTCTCGAGGAGCGCGGCTTTATCCGTCGCCTGCCGAACCGGGCCCGCGCCATAGAGGTGATCAAGCTGCCGGAATCCGTAGCGCACGGCATGGCGGCGAGCCGCACCCGCGGCTTCACCCCAAGCGTCATCGAGGGCAATCTCGGCCGGGTACGGGCGGCGTCCGAAGATGACAGCGGCCGTCCGGTCGCGGTGCCGGTCATGGGCCGCATCGCCGCCGGAACCCCGATCGAAGCGATCCAAACCCGCAGCCACGTGATCAACATGCCGCCGGACATGTTGAGCGCCGGCGAGCATTTCGCCCTTGAAGTGCGCGGCGATTCGATGATCGACGCCGGCATCCTCGACGGCGACATTGCCGTTCTCAAGCGCAGCGAAGGCGCCGACACCGGCGACATCGTGGTTGCCTTGATCGACGACGAGGAAGCGACACTCAAGCGCTTCCGCCGCCGCGGCGCTTCTATCGCGCTTGAGCCGGCAAATACCGCTTATGAGGTGCGCATTTTGCCGCCTAACCGTGTGCGCATTCAGGGCAAGCTCGTGGGGCTGTTTCGGCGGTACTGACAACGTCGCCGAACCTATTAGTCATCAGCCTGCAAGTCCTCGGGCTTCGGCGTGGCATCGCGTGGTGCTGCGCGCTCCGCGCCTGAGTTTGTTTCGTTCTCGGAATTCGCTGCGCTTAGCGAACGGTTCGGCCGCGGCGAGCAGGGCCGATCGAAATTTTCCGGCCGCGCTCGACTCAATAACAAAACCTTCGCCGCCATCCCGCCGGAGCCGCAGAGACAAAAGGCAGCTTGCCAATGCAGGCCGTCGGATCGCAGGCAATCCCCTGCCCCAACTTGGGATCGGTTACCTCCCGGCCGTCGGCGCCGGCCGCGAGCCATTCGTGCATGGCGAAGGCGTCGCTGCCAGAGCGATGGAAGGAAAGTTTGCCGCTTTCGCCGCGACGGCGAAGGTGCGCCGATCGGCCGCCACCAGGATGTCCGGCAGCGGCGTGCGCAGCGCCAGTACCGCGGCCAAAGCGCCGAACAACAACCCGCTCCAGCGCAGCGGCGTCTTCAGCAGGCAGATCAAAAGCAGGCCCAGGGTGGCGACAAGGAGCGGTCCCGTGCCGAAGGAGCTGACGCGGCCGAACGCGCCCGGCAGGCTCGAAACCCAAAGCGCCACCCAATCCATCCACTCGATGCCGTAGCCCATTTGCCGCCAGAACAGGCCGTCGTAACCAAACGGAATGGTGACAACGCCGAGTATACCCATCGGCATCACCCAGCGGGAAACGATTGGCATGGCGAGCAGGTTGGCGAGCACGCCATATGGCGCCATGCGGTGGAAATGGAATGCCGCGTAGGGTGTGGTCGCAAGACCGGCGAGCAGCGAGGCGACGATAAGGCTCAAGATTTCGCGCACGCCCCAGAGCGCGGCGCGCGCGCCGAGTGAGGTATCGGCGCCGGCGCGCGCCCATGGAATGCCGCGCTCGTAGCCCGCGATCAGCGCCAGCGTCGCCGCAAACGACATCTGGAAGCTCGGATGCACCACCGCTTCCGGCGCGAAGAAAAGCACGATCAGCGCGGCAATGGTCACGGTGCGCGCGGCCGCGCCAAAAGCGCGGCGCGCGCGTTCAACCGGCCAGGTGCGGACACCGGTCCGCGCGCGGCTTCCCCCGCTTGCCTCGTTCGCCACTGCGCGCCTCCGCGTCCCTTAGCGCGCCGCATGCTTGCGGCATGCTAGCGGGGCGCGGGCGTGCTGGAAAGGAGCGGAGTTGAAACGAGCGTCGGCGAGATCGCGGCTTGTTTCGCGTCGTCGAGCCGTATCGAAACACTGTCAACGGCGCCAGCCGCATCGATCACGGTCACGCGGGCGAAGCCCGGCCCTTGCGGCTTGAAGAAAAGATTTTGCCGCGCCTGCGCGAGAGCCGGATTGCCGTTGACGAGGATGGTGAGCGGCAGTGTCCCGCCGGACAATTTAAGGGCGACCGGCGCCGGTCCGGCGCTTCCTTCGGCAAGTTCGATGCGGGCGCCATCGGGAGGAAACAGAATATGCAAGCCCGAACCGCCACCTTCGCTGAGGTGATCCCCTGCCGCGAAATGCTTGAGCGGCGGCGGCAGCTTTGCGCTGGTGGTCATCAGTGCGCCGGCCGGCGGCCGCGGCAATGCCCTTGGTGGCGACGGAAGCCGCGCGAAAGCGTCAAACAAAATCGGCGCAGCCGCGTTCCTCCCGACCAGCCCCGGCACCGGCGCCCCGTCGGGTCTACCGACCCATATGCCGATGGTATGGCTGCCATCGAAGCCGACCGACCACGCGTCGCGGTAGCCGTAGCTCGTGCCGGTCTTGAACGCGATCCGCCCCGGCACACCGTTGTCGGGAGGCGGTGTGCCGAGAAGGATGTTCGCCACGTACCACGCGGCGACCGGCTCCATCAGCCGGCGCTCGTCGCCACCGCCGGGCACGGGGCGCTCCGCGACCTGTTCAATAAGCGGCAATGTCGGAGCCGAGGCGCGCAATGCCCGAATAAAGCATCACCAGATCGGACAGCGTGATGCCTGCGCCGCCGAGACCGATGGCGAGCCCCGGCGTTTCGCCTTCCGGCAAGATCAGTGAGGCGCCGGCACTCGAAAGGCGCGCCGTCAAACGGCTCGCGCCAACCCGATCGAGCACCGCGAGTGCCGGCAAATTGAGTGAGAGTTGCAGCGCTGAGCGCACCGTGACCGTGCCCCGAAAGGTGAAGTCGAAATTCTGCGGCGCATAAGAGCCGTAGCGCGTCGGCCGGTCGTCGATCAGAGTCTCGGGATGAACGAATCCGTCCTCGAAGCCGAGCCCGTAGATGAACGGCTTGAGCGTCGAACCGGGTGAACGGAGCGTGCGCGTCAGATCGAGCTGGCCGGCGCGGCGGGTGTCGAAATAGTCCGGCGAGCCGACGCGCGCCACCACCGCGCCGTCCTTATTGTCGACAACGAGCATGGCGAGCGAGACGTCCGGGCCAAGCGTCAGCGCCAATCCACGCACCCGCTCACGGGCGAGTTCTTCCAAACTTTTCTGCAAGTCGGCATCAATGGTGAGCCGCACCTCATTGTTCGGTGAGCCTTCGCCGATCGCACGGTCGGCGGCATGCGCCGCCAGCATCGGCATGGGCCGGCGGCCGGTCGGCACCATTTCGGCTTTCGCCGCCGAAATTTCATCGATTGGCACGTGAGAGAGCGCGGCAAAACGGTTTAGCACCCGATCCTTCGCGACCCGCGCGGCGTTCACCGAGCGGTCAGGCCGGCGCGCTTCCGGCGACTGCGGTAGCGCAACGAGCAACGCCGCCTCGCCGAGCGTCAAGCGCCGCGGCTCTTTGCCAAAGTAAGCGAGCGAAGCGGCGCGGATTCCCTCGATGTTGCCGCCGTACGGAGCAAGTTCGAGATAGAGCGAGAGGATTTGATCCTTCGTCAGCATCCGTTCAAGTTCGATAGCGCGTACGATCTGACGAAATTTCGCCGCGAGCGTCCGGCCGCTGCGCGGTTCAAGAAGCCGCGCCACCTGCATGGTCAGCGTCGAACCGCCGGAGCGAATGCGCCCGCTGCCAACGAACTGCAGCGCGGCACGGACGAGCGCCGGCGCGTCGACGCCGTGATGCTCGCGGAAGTGCCGGTCTTCATAGGCGAACAGCACGTCAAAAAAACGCGGATCGACATCGGCGATCCGCGCGGGCAGCCGCCAGCGCCCGTCGCTCGTCGTGTACGCGCGCAATAGCCGACCATTGCGATCGGTCACGCGCGGTGAAAACTGTAAATTCGTGCCATCCGGCGCGGAGCCAAGCGATGAAATCCACCAGCCGGCACCGCCAACAAACGCCAAAATGCAGACAACCGGGATGACAAACAGCGCGAGGCGCCGCATTTGGCGCATCTTCCCGTTCGCCACGCTAGCGGGGTGAGCGCTTGAATGAGGATGAGCAAGAGAGGCTGGAGCCTCACTCATTTCGCCGCCGTGACTTCCGTACTTTCCGTCGCGGTGCGGCCGAAGCGGTCGGGACGGTACATGTCCTCGACGCTTGCTTGCGGCCGGACATATTTGCCGGGGGCGACCGCGCGCACCACGTAAGCGACGGTGAACACCGGCGCGTCATCCTTCTTGCGATCGAAGGCGGCGGTGAAGCGATCGTCGCGGAATTCCGAGTTGGCGGGCGCGACCGCGTCCGTTATCCACGACAGCGTGCCGGTATCGCCCGACGATACGAGGTGCGGGTTGTCGATCTCAAAACCCGCCGGCAGATAATCGGCGAGGATGACGCGGCCGAATTGCGGCTGCGCTTCGGTGACCTTCAGGACGACCACAAGGCGGGTGTTCTGCTTGACCTTCTTTGCGTCGGCCGGGTCGCCGTCGAGCGTGTAGGTCTGCCGCTCGATCTTGAAGCCCTTCTCGGCCGCGGGCTCCGGCGTCACCGGCGCGCCGGTGACGGTGACCACCGCTCGAACATCGTCTTCGCCGGCATTACTCACGCGCAGCGGGTCCTTCAAGTCGGCCGCGGCAATGGTGCGATACAGCGGCCGAGTGACCTGCTCGCCACCGACGTCGAGCGAGATTTTTCCCGCGTCCTTCGCCATGGCGCTGGCGGCCAGCAGGAGCCAGGCGTCTTCCTGGGTCGAGGTGGGATGCAGATCGGCGCGCAGCGACTCCACCCGCTGCACCGCGGCCTGAACAGTGGCATGCGGCGCGCCGCTCTCGCTAGCCAGCGCCACCAGGGCCGCGGCATCGCGCAACGCCGAACCGTAATCCTCGCGGCCGAACGGATCGGCCTGCACCGGTGGTGAGATTGCCGTCAACGCCGCAGCATAAACCCGCTCGGCGCGGGCGCGGTCACCCACCATAGCGAGCGCCGCAGCGATCTGCGCTTTGGCAATCGGCGTCGAGAGCTCGTCGAGTTTGGCGTCGGCGATGTAGCGGAGGTCGCCAACCGGCGCGAGGCCGTTGCGTGCCAGCACGTAGAGCGCGTAAGCGAGATCGACGCCGCCGTTCTTACCGGGGTCGGTGGAACTGGCAACGGCGTTGCGTAGCCGGTCAACCGCGAGTTTGAAGGCTGTATCCGGCACCGCGATCTTGCGTTCGCGCGCGCGCGTCAGGAAATCGGTCACGTAAGCGTCGAGCCAAACATCCTCGCCGCCAACGCTCCACAGGCCGAACGAGCCATTGCTGTCCTGGCGCGCAAGCAGTCCTTCAATTGCTTCGCGCAGGTGCTGATCGGTCGCCGGATCAATCGCAACGTGCGTGTCCTTGGCGAGATCGCTGAGGTAGAGAAGCGGCAGCGCGCGGCTCGTGATCTGTTCCGAGCAGCGGTAGGGATAGCGATCGAGCGCGGCGAGAAGCGCCGCCGCGTCGAGCGCCGTGGACGAGCCCACCGACAGCGACACCGCTCCGGTGCCAGGCACGAGATCGGCAAAGAGATCACTCGATAATGTGATACTCCCGCCCTTGGCGATCGGGCGCACGGTGCGCCGCGCCAAAATCTGCGCCGGCGGCCGCACAGCGAGCGTGTAGCTTCGCTCCAGTGCAAAGCTTGAGGGTCCGCTCACGCTGACATGGACTTCACCGTTGCCCGCCGCGGTCGCGACCAGCGGCACCGTGAGTGAACCGCGTTGCTTGGTGCGCAAGGAAAGCTTCTGCGTCGCGGACGCCGAGAGCGCAGCCGCACCGGTCACGGCGACGGTGTAATCACCCGCTGCACCCTCGACGTTGTCGAGATCGAGATGAAGGCTCGAGTGGTCGCCGGGTAAGAGGAAGCGCGGCAGCGTTGCCGACAGCACGACCGGGTCGCGCACCACGACATCGGTCGTGGCGTGGCCGACCTTGTCCTTGCTCCAGGCGACCGCCATGACGCGGACGGTGCCCTCGAAATCGGGAATATCGAACACGACTTCGGCGTTGCCGTCGGCGCCGACGGTCACCAGCCCGGAATAAAACGCCACCGGCGGTCCGGTCGGCGGACTCCCCTGTAGCTCCGCGCCTTGGTCGCCGCCGGAGCGGATCAGACCGCGCGCACCTTGCATGCCGTCGATCAGCTGGCCGTAAAGGTCGCGAATTTCGGCGGAAAGCGCCCGCTGGCCGAGATAATAATCCTCCGGCGACGGCGGCTTGTAGTTGGTCAGATTGAGAATACCGACGTCGACCGCGGCGACGACGACGCGTGCCTCATCGCCCGAAGCAAGACCGGAAATCTTGACCGGCACGTGCAGCGCGGAGTCAGGCCGGAGCAGCGCCGGCGGTTTTAACTCCACCGTCAACGTCTTGGCCGCGCGGCCGATGGAGAACCATTGCACGCCGATAGCACGCCCGGGCATGCGTTCGGCCGGGGCGTCGAGCGGCCGGCGCAAGGTCGCGACAATATAGGCGCCGGCTCCCCAATCCGGACCTACCGTCAGCTTGACCTGCGCCTGACCGGCCTGCACATCGGCCGATTGATTGGCCAGGAGCTTGTCGCCTACCACATTGACCGCGAGCCGGCCGGCGCTGCGGGCCGTGACCGACACGGTCATCACGTCGCCGGCCTGGTATTCGGGCTTGTCGAGCGCGAGCTCGAGCATGTCGGGGGTTTCGGCGCTGGCATCGACATAAAAGCCGGCGTCAAACATGACCGAGGTCACCGGACCGTTTGGATCTCCGGTCGACACTTCGAGCCGATAGCGGCCGAAGTTCACCGGCGCGGAAATCCGTGCCGGCTTGTCGGCCGTCGTATCGATGCTGCCGTCGGCGACGCGCTTGGTGGTCTTCACCGCCTCGTAATGCCAGTTGCCGTCGCGCTTATAGAATTGATAACGCGTCTCGATCCGCAACAATTCAAAACGCAACCCGCGCTGCGCCACCGTGGTGCCGTTCGGCGCCACCGTTACGACGTCGAAAGCAGCGTTGCCGCCGTCGGCGAGCGATCGGCCGGAGAACTGCGGCTTCACTCCGATCATGTTGCCGGCAGGCGTCACCGGCAGCGTGATGCTGTGCTCGACGGCGCGGCCGCCGGGCTCGCTCATACGCACGGTAACCTGAGCTTCCAGTGGATGGGTGCTGGACGACGTCTTCTCGAGACTGACGGGGAAATTGGCTTTGCCCTGCGCGTCAGTCGTCGGCAGATCGGTGAGCGTTTGCCGCACTGGCTCGAGCGCTTCGTCCGCCAGGCCAAACTGATAACCGGCAAAGCCGCTGCGCTCCTTCGCGGCCGCGACCGTGACCTCGCCTTCGAGGTCGAGATCGGCCGCTGGAGCGCCGTAGAGGAAGCGTCCCGACACTTCCACTTTGGCGGGGCTTTGCTGTGAGATATGTCCGGCGGATGAGGTCAAATCGAACTCGATCCGGTCCGGCACATAATCTTCGACAAGGAAGCTCGTCTCGCCGATCGCCGGACGTTTCGGATCGGTGAAAGCGCGCGCATGCCAGGTGCCCGTTGCCGCGGAAGCCGGCAGCGGCAGCGTCAGACCGTGACCGCCTAGCCCCTGGTCGGCGACCAGAGCACGGCGGAATTCGACGCCATCCGGCCTTTCAACGACGATGGTCAGTGGTACGCCAAGCGCCGCATTTGCTTGCGGATCTCGAAGGAGCGAAGTGAGATGCACCGTCTCGCCGGAACGGTAAACGCCGCGTTCGGTGTAAATGAAGGCGTCAAGCCCGCTCGCCGCAGGCCGGCCGCCGACGCCGCGGTCGGTCAGGTCGAACGCCGGTGCTTTGAAACTCAGAAACGCGTAATCGCCTTTCAGGTCGCTCGCGGTTACCACGGCGGGTGCGGCTGCGCCCTCGCCGCTCGCCAGCGGCGCCTCGAATTGCACGTGTCCGGCGGCGTCGGTGCGGCGCGTCGCCAAAACTTCGTTGCTCCGGGAAATGAGCCGCACTTCGGCGCCGGTTTTGCCCTGGGCGCTGGCGAGCGAATTGACGAAAACGTGGATGCCGTCGTTGCCGGAAAACGCGGTGAGCCCGAGATCGGAGACGATGAACCACTGGGTGGCCAGCGAGTTGAAATTGTTGTCGAGGTGCTTGGTTTCCTGCGGCTGCGCCACCATCACGTAGACGCCGGGCGCAACGTCGCCGATCGCCTGGTCGACCGGAAAGGCGGTGGTGACGTCAGCGTTGAGCGGCGACGCCTCGATCGCAAGCTCGCCCTTCCAAACCGCGATGCCGCGCGTGTCCCGCAGCTGATCGACTTCGTAGCGGCTGAGGCTTCTTTGAAAATCGCCGCGGTTGGTATCCTCACCGCTGACCGTGTCGGTGAGATTGCGATCGCCAATGCGGAAGATTTCTACGGCGACGGCCCGGGTGTTGGTGGAGATAACGGGAATGCCCCGCTGGCCGGTTCGCGGCAGAACGTATGCCGTAGAGGAAAAATGCACTGCCGGTTTGCGGTCGCGCACATAAATGGAAAAATCCGCCGATTTCGATAGCGTCTCGTGCACTGTGGATGGCAATCCGGCGCGCAGCGTGACGGTATAGGTCTCGCCGTGTTGCAGGCCCTCGACGCAAAGCTGCTTCTCGACGGCCGACAGCGCCGGTTTGTCGGTGCCGGCCAGAACGACGAACGGGGAAAAGTCGGTGCGCCGCGGCAGATTTTCGGAAAACTGGAAACAGGCACGCGGCGAAGCAGTGTCGGAATCGACACTATAGTCGAGCACGCGGAAGCCGTGCTCGTCGCGCATCTTCTCATACAGGCCGCGCACGTCGGCGACTTCGCGCATTTCGAGCGACAGCCGGAGCGCATCCAACGCCGACCGCCACTGTTCGCGTTGGCCCATCACATTGCCGAGGAAAGCAAGGCTGTCGGCCTCCTCGGTCCGGTTCGTGGTGCGCTGATAGGCGATGTAAGCCGCGGTGGAGGCGCGCTCGAGCAGGAGATTTTTCTCGTTATCGTCGGCCGGGCGGATCTGCATGACGGTGCGCGCGAGCCGCAGCCAGGTGGCGCTGTCGTTAGGCGCGGCGGCGACGATTTGGCCAAGCAGCGCCATGCCGCCGCGGAAATCGTTCTTGGTGAATGCCGCATCGGCGTCGCGGCGGATTTGCGCGAGCGGCTTGGCGGGCTTGCCGGCGTCCTCCTTGATCTGCGCCTCCAGTGTAACCGCGCTGTCGGCGAGCCTTTGGTCCTGGAAGGGCTTTTCGGCGGCGCCGGCTGAAAGCGGCGCAAAAGCCAAAAGCGCGGCGGCAAGGCCGGCGCGAAAAAATGACAGCATCGGCGATCTCCTCCCGAGGGTGCGCGATTTCACCCCGCCCCGCGATTTGGCGCAATGATCGTGTCGAGGTCGTGACCGGTCCCTTGACCCGACTGGGCGGTGGCCATTCTTTATTGGTTTTATTCTATATAAGGGCGCTACGCGGCCCCGTAGCTCAGGGGATAGAGCAACAGCCTTCTAAGCTGAAGGTCGCAGGTTCGAATCCTGCCGGGGTCGCCAATAGTTCCAATAACTTAGCTCGACGTCGTTTTTCGGAGAAACACCTCGGGATAACGTTGGGATAACAGGCAAAGCGATGGCTGATCCGGAAGCTCTCTACGTCCTATTAAGTCAGTTGTTGGCGTCCGTTCCGGTCGAACTAACTACCCAAGTCACCGATCCATTGAAACCAAGCCCTCTATCTGATGAAGCCGAGCGATGGCTCGCGCGGGCCTACGCTCTCGTAAGTGAATCAGGTGTCGATCGCGACGACACGGCTGAAATGAAAATGCTCACAACCAAGTTCGCCGAGCGCTTCCAGCGGCATCTGTCAACGCAATCAATTCTGAACATTCTACGGCGAACAGCTGCTGTGATGGAGCTTCGTTCCCCCGTGGGGGCGCAGGGTAGCTTCATCCACGCCGGCAATGTATTTGATGCAATGGCCGCGCTTAGCAACGTGCTCCGACGTGCTGCCACAGACCTGCTAATCGTCGATCCCTATCTGGACGAAATAGTGCTCACCGACTTCGTGCAAATGGCGCCGGAGAAAATTCCCGTCCGGCTGTTGGCTGATCAGTTTTCTCTTAAACCCACACTTCGTGCCGCCTATCAGCGCTGGGCACAGCAATTCGGAGCGACCAGACCGCTTTCAGCTAGACTTGCCTCCCCCCCGCACGTTGCACGATCGCGTCATTTTCATCGACAACCAAGAAGCTTATCTTTCGAGCCAGTCGTTCAATGCAATTGCGGCTCGTTCCCCCGCGACAATCACGCGCGCGGATCCAGAATTGAGCAAGATGAAAGTTCAAGCGTATCAGCAAATTTGGGATGCGGCGGCTCCGCTTTGAAGCGACCCACCGCCGCCAGCGTTAGGAGCTGCCGCGATAGCCAAGCCTGAGCGCGATGGCGTCGAGACCACGGCGCAGCATCCAGCCCCAGCAACCAAGCTCCCGCCGATCCGTAGGCCCCCGTTGCTGTCGTTAAGCTTGACCCTGCCAACACCGCGCGCGTCAATTCGAGACCATCGCGGCCGACACGGCGCAACAGTGCATTCTCGATCTGGCGCAAGCAGCGGCGTTGTCCTGGCCGAGCAGCTGCCGATACCTTTTTGACACCGGCGGCGATGCCCATACGCGCGGCACGTTAGGTACCCGGCTGGCGGCCGAGCAAGCGACTTTTGGTGGATACCTCGAGCAAATCCATCGTGGGGGGATAATTCGGTCCATCATTCTGTTTGCCGTCCCGCCCTCCGCGCCAATGTGCATGGGAGGGCTGTGCAACAACCTTCGACGGCGATTTGGCGCCAGAAGGATGGTCGTGGTTGATCTTGTATCATTCAAAGCGACCGCATCTGAACTTTTTCGATATCCCGTCAAAGGACATTCTGCGCGATGCAGTGCTCTGTCCTACCCACACGCGACAACTAGGACGGCGATTGAAGGATAACGGTCGAGCGTTCTCGGGGCCGACTGCGGGGAGCGTTTAAAGCGCTATCTGTGGGCGATGCGATCAAGCTTCACCCGGCGCTGGTGCGCAAGTATAATCCCCTGTAAGCCCCTGCGTATTCAGCAACGCGTACCCGTCATGCCCAACCTCCTCGAGCAAGCCATCAACACTGACGACGGCGACCGCGCCGCCCAGATCATCCGAGACGCGCTCGGCATCGAGACCGACGACGTCGTCAACTACTGCTTCCCGAAGAATTGGCCAGCCGATGCGCGCCAACATCATCGGCGAATGGCGGCAGACTGAAGCGCAATTTTTGGCAGGGTAGGAGATGCTAGACGGACGCCGAAACCGCGAGCCACCATGGTGGTGGCGGACTGAGCTATTGGTGATGGCCGCAGCGGTTTTAACTGCCGTGGTGTTAGCCGCCGCCTTAATCAGGCACCTCCTTCCATAGATGAACGCCAATGCCTCGCCCTGCCTTCCCTCCGCATTCCACCATCGCACCGTGCCTGCCCAAACCGGCCAAGGCGGCGCCAAGCGGTCATGGCTGGATTCACGAAATCAAACACGACGGCTTTCGTATCCTGGCGCGTCGGGACGGCGAGCGGGTCCGGCTGTTAACCCGGCACGGCACCGACTTCAGCGATCGCTTCCCGCTGATCGCCGAGGCGATCAGGGGCTTGCCGGTGCGCAGCTGCCTGATCGACGGCGAGGCGATCGTCACCTCCAGCGATCTTTTGGTGTTCATCCGTGGTGATGTCCCTGCGATGACCGTGTTGCATGTAGGCTGAATTGTGCGCCGATTTATGGTTGCGCTATAATCCCCGCCGGGAGGGCTTCGGCTATGCGCCGAGCACTATGTTTACTACTCGGACTCGCCCTGTCTGGGGGCGTATCTCGCGCGACCCAAGTCATCCCCACCGCGGTCGAATATACGAACGATACGATTGAGCAAAGCGGACAGCTTCAAGCGTGCATCGTAACCGCTGCAATTCTTACACAACCGGCTCCCGAAAGCGTCAACTTCCAATTCTTGCTTGTCGCTGGCCGACCCGGATTTAAGGTCACGGCGGGCGACATTGACTGGACCAAACGATCGCTTACCGCCAAACGAATTTCAGACGGCAATTTCTCTTCCGCCACATTCAATCATCCAACAGCCTTCAAGAAGAACGTGACGACTGAGGGCCAGCTTATTGCGATCCTGACAGAGCGCTTACGGAAGCAATTCGTTGATGCGTTCTTAGGAGGCAACGGCTATTCCATAGAATTTAAGCGCACCGACGCTTCGACTGTTCGGACGTACTACATCGAACATGGGCCGGGCGATGATGTTGTGAGCGTTTTTTCAAACTGCGTGCACGCGATGGCCGGAAACTAAACCTAAAGGACGCTGTATTAGCTGGTCTTTTCACCTCTTCATTCGTCCTTAATATTTCAATGTCGGGCTGCGTCGCAGTAACGTATCTCCGAGCTCCTGTGAACGTCCGTTATAAGACTAAGCTGACAGTCCCGGTCCCGGAGCAGATTTCAGATTGACACCAACCTGAGACAGACGTTCGAGCAGTACGGTGTCGGAAGCATCATGCAAACCATCCTCGGTGGCATCAAATACTTCACGTTTAAGGGCGAGGACACGGAGTTTGAGCTGTATCGAGAGGAATTCTTGGCCTAGGCCCGCCGACGCTGGCGATCTTGCGGATTTGCGGCTGCGGTCGGCGCGCGGGGGACACGGCGGAATTGGCTAACAAGATGAGGGGATCCTTTAACGGTGGGGAGGGCCATGTCATGGATTGGTGGAATGACGTGATTTATTGGCTTGAACAGCCAGTGTCGAATGGAACGTCCGTCGTTGCTCTTGTGATATTGATTACGACGATGAATTCGATCTCAAAGACCATCGTCGCGAAGCTAAGTTATTTGGGAAGCGTTCTGGAGGCTATTGCAAATAATAAGCCCTGGCCCTGGTGGCTGCTCTTCGAACTTATCCAAAAGCCCCGCAAGAGGGGGCAGGGCTATTGAGATATTAGGATCACGCATGTCCAAAGAAAGCAGCACCGATGATGGAACAAGGAACGTTGCGCAATCGATCGCGCTAATGATGTGATTGATCATCTCATGCTCCTCGACCCGGCTATGGCAAACGCATGTGCGTTTCGAGCTTTGTTGGAGGAACTTCACGCGCGGGATGTTTCAAGTGTTACTGGGGCGCACGTTACAGCCGTCGCAATGGTGCGCGCGGGTATTCTTCGAGCGGCGATCGGAACCATTATAGCCTGCCTGGACCCCGGGGACCGACGGAGAAAAAATCGCGCAAGCGTAGGGCAGATCCTCAGCCTATTGGAGGATCATGCGATTATTGATTGTTTTTCAAACCCCGCGCGATCAGCTGAGTTGCTGGTGCGCGCTCGCGATTTATACAATCGCGTAGTTGATGGGGAGTTGTTCAAAGATGCAAAGCTGCTCCGAAGCACGATGATCGCTCATAATCTAGTCCAGGAAGTGCCCGATGTTCCTTATCACACCATCTATCAACTTCACGAAGAAGCGATGCGACTAATCATCGATCTTTTCCAGGCTTGCGATCAACGCAAGCCAGAGTTTATTGAGCAGTCGGTTTCGTTGAAGGAGCACGCAAGACTGTTTTGGAACACTCACTTTGCTGGCATGCGAAGTGCCGCTTAGAAGCGTCCTTCCTCTTTGGGAAAAGGAAAGCTGGTCCGATGTTTGTTTCGTGCACCGAGCTATTTGGTCGCAGGCGCCACATTTTCTCTTATTTTAGCCCGAAGAAGCTGAGACAGGGCAATCCCGGCGAACGTTTTGTCGGGATTTTTTGCACACCACGGCTCGACCGCATATAGCGCTTGAACAATTGGGTCTGGACCGAAGGCTTCAAAAATATCGTAGATACCCTCCGCTTCAGAATTGAAACCGGTTTGGAAACCAGACAAGTACATGGCGTATCCGTTAATTTCCTGTACGCCCGCAACGCTCCGCATACCACCCTTCTGCCGCGCCGTTGCCATCGCATTTAGAAAATCAGGGCACGTCGTGGCACCAACGCCACCGCCGAGCAAAAAGCCTCTGGCATCGCGTGCCACAGCTGTATGCGCGAGCAAGGCAATCGACGCTAGAACTACGATGGAAGTGCGTACGAGCATCAGAGCAGTCCAGGGTAATAATCAACCTTGGCCAATTTGGTCGCCTTATCTGATGACTATGCCTAAGAGACGAAGTGCTTCAATCAGACGGTTTAGAACTTCGGTGATAGCGACCTCCATATGATCGACCCGTGTGGTTGCGTTCAGCCTTGTCGTGTTCCTCCGTCTAGCCATGGCGGAGAATCCTCGGCTCGATCCGCATAGCCGGGGCAAGCCTTCCACTTCGCCGATAGGGCCGCGCCGTACCAGGTTTTGTGTGCTTTGTTTTATTTTGGATACCAGAAGCAAGTAATCTTGCTTGCTCCGCCCTGTTTGGCCGGCATGTCAACAACTTCGTATCCGTTTCTTGTGATCGTATCGATTACCAGAACGTAAAGAATTCCTGTATGCTATTTAAGTCCTTAAAGATGGCCGTGAAAACATCACCGTGGTGACTGAACTGGGTCGTAGCTTCCGCGCCTCCTTCTGTTGAACGGTACATTTTTACCGACCCGTTCTGATAAGGCGTCAGTACGATCTTGTCTGAAGTAATACCCTTACATTCCCACCGAGCGAGTGCGAAGACATTCTGCGGCAAGAACAACAGACATATCAAAACCACGGCAACGTAAAGG
>CAVWBV010000005.1:12500-113218 GCA_963753355.1 uncultured Alphaproteobacteria bacterium | reverse complement strand
CGTTACCCGACCTAAATTGGCGATAGCCTCGTCCGTCCAGAGAAATTGTTGGTTCGTCGTGTGCCACGCGAGCGCGAACACTGTCAAATCGACTTGATCATCGTATTTCGAGTTTGGGAAACTCAAGATTTCGCGCAAATAATCGTCGAGCCAATGAGCCTCTTTGGGGAAAAGAACAAAGCCGCCCTCGATTTTGGCGGTTTGGGCTCGAAGCCTCATAATCTTGTCGCCATCGAGTGCTGGTGCGGCCTGGACCCGCGAAAAACCCTCACTACGCAGTTGCTGGATTAATTGCGTGCCGGATGACTTATCCTCCACCAGAACGACCGTCGCATTCCAAAGGTCGGCCAGTTCGCGCACAGCGCGTTTTAGCTCTGGAAACTCAACCCTGCGCCGGTAAACGTTAAGGAGGTAGAAAATATTTTCCTTTCGCACCCCATGTCGTACAGACACTAAAATCCGAGAGCTCGGTGATTTTGTTAGCGGTGTCCCAGCTCTGAATTATCCGGTCGAATCGATGGGGCTTGTCCCGCTCAGGGAAAAATTTCAGCCAGCGGCGTTGCACGATTAGACCGGAGTGAGGTTGGGGGTCTTGCTGGAACTGGGCCGCAAAGTTGTACTCAGTCATGGACCGCCTCAACTCATTAAGAGCGCGCTCCGATAAGAGAGCGGGATGGAGAAGCTCCCCGACCTCACGGTCAACGACGCGTCGACCGTAGGGAGTTTGGAAGATATGCGCTCTGCTCTTTCGGCTTGCGCCGCTAATGAGATACCGTCCCACCGTTCTGTCCGTCGTACGTGAGCGACAAGGTCGTCGGCGTGCAACCGCTGCATGACTAAAATGATGGCGTCGTTGTCCTGGTTGTTAAGGCGGCTGCGCAGCGTATTATCGTACCAGTCGTTTACGGCCGGCGCTTCGAATCGGATAGCGCGTCGCTAGCTTTCAGCGGATCGTCGATGATGATGATGTTGGCACCCCGACCGGTCAGCACGCCCCCGACTGAGGTCGAGAGCCGGTAGCCACCTTGGGTGGTCTCGAATTCCGCCACCGCACTTCGCTCAGGCGACAACCGCGTCGCAAACAAGGCCTTATAGAAAGGGCTACACATTAGCGCACGACAATCCCGCGCGAGTTTGTCCGCCAAATCCTGTCCGTAGCTCACCACGATCACTTGCGCGGCAGGATTGTGACCGAGCACCCACGCAGGGAATGCGACTGAGGCGATAAAGGATTTGAGATGGCGCGGTGGTATCGTAATGGCGAGTCGCCTGCACCGACCTAAACGGACGGCTTCAAGCTTTGCCGCAACACAATCGATATGCCAACTTGGGATAAAGCGCGATTGTGGATTCAATTCTTGGAACGCACGGTGGACGAATGCAACGAAATCATTCCGCAAGATCTCAGCGTAGCATTGGTGGGGTTCAGCAACATTTAAATTTCTCCTTTAGGTGGCATACAATCACGCATCCTTTTTTGATCGCGTGCAGAATCTCGAGGTCACCAGCGCCGAACGGGTAATCGGCGGGTTTCTCAGCCGCCGCCCGACGCTCGATTTCGTCGACCCAATCGAGAAATTCTCATTGCCTTCTGATTACCGTTTGCGGCCTCGTCGAGAGTTGCATAGCCGTCGCCTGCGCCGACTGATCTTCCGCGACTTGCCGCCGATATGACTTCAACCGCGCGCGGCCGCCTCCATCATAACCGTTCTGATGTTCCTTGCGCCTTTCGGCCGCCCGTGCTTGTTGCCGCTCGTCCCCCGTTTAAATCGCGTGTGCACCGGAGGGTGTCCGCGGCCGACTTTGATTTCCGTGTCTATGGCTGCCGGAGTAGCCGGCACGGTGCGACGGCTATTGTTCCTTTTCATCATCACCTTCACCTCAGGTATTGATTTCGCAACGTCTCGACAGGGCAAGCAGTCCGACTGCCCACGGAATCCTTGTTGTCGAGAGACGCGCTAAATCGTGAGCTAGTTGATTTTGTTGCTCGGTATCGTGTTTTGGCTTAGCGCCATCAACGAGACGGAGTGCGATCAGCTGCGCCTACAGCTATCTCATGACGCGCTATCGCTTCGGCGCCGGAGTAACGAAAAAAGGCGACGCCAAAGGCATCGATGTAGCGGGAGTCTTTGGTTTGCGCGGACGCAGGGTTGCGGTTAGCTCAGGGCACTGGCTACCGCACCCGGACTGGCTAGGTTCGCTCGTCCGGTTGATCACCGCGAAAAAAGGTAGTCTCGCACGTTAGGGTGTCAATGGATAAGTGCATTAAAATAGTGAAACGCCCAACCCTTCCTGGAGCGTCTAAACTAGAGTCTGGCGCTCTCGTCAGGTGGCTCCCTGCGAAACCGCGGTCTCCTTACACAACGATAGAAAACGCTTTAATCCGGGGAAGAATTCCCTGTTTCTGAATAAGTTTTTCCCTGTTTTCCGTTTCGACACCCTTTCCTCCTATGTGAGGGATTTTCCGAGAAGTCATTGATTTACCTAAACGAACATTCTCGCGCCCGGCGGCGATCTCCCGGCTTCGTCCGTTTCCCTGTATTTTTCCCTGTTATTCCAGCTTTTTTCGCTCCCAATTCCCGCTCGCGGTTTGCGAAAGCACGCTATCCCAAGGCCTTACGCCAAGGCCCGCAGCGGCGCGTTGCCGTCGTTTACCGGTATACGATTCGCCATACGAGCCGCCCGTGGATCCCGATCTCGTGCTCGACTCGACGGCGGCTGGACCCGAGCAGCTCGCAGAGCGGGTGGTCGATCTCCTGGTCGCACGCGGCATGATTGGCGGCGACCGAGGCGCCTAGGCGCAACGTCGCAACCGTGCATTAACGCTAAAAAGTAGCCTTTCCGACCGTTTGCCTTTGCGCGAATAAGCGATTGCAGTTGATGATTGCGCTGCGATCTTTGCTGAACTGTGCCGACTTTTACGGCCTGAAACTTCTTGCGGGCCAAAGGCGTACAGGCAGCGTTTCACACGCAAGGGTCATCCATGAGTTTTTCCAGAATACGAACGCTTGTGACCGGCGGCTCCGGCTTCATTGGTTCGCATCTTTGCGAACGGCTACTGGCTGAAGGCCGTGAGGTGCTTTGCGTCGATAATTACTACACCGGGCGGCGCCAGAACATCGTGCACCTGTTGACCAATCCGCGCTTCGAGGTGATGCGCCACGACATTACGCTCAGCCTCTATGTCGAGGTGGACGAAATTTATAATTTGGCCTGTCCGGCCTCTCCAGTGCATTATCAATTCGATCCGGTGCAAACGCTAAAGACTAGCGTACATGGCGCGATCAACATGCTGGGCCTTGCCAAGCGCACCAAGGCCAAGATCTTTCAGGCCTCGACCAGCGAAGTGTACGGTGACCCCCATATTCATCCGCAGCCAGAATCCTATTGGGGCCACGTCAACCCGCTCGGACCGCGAGCCTGCTACGACGAAGGCAAACGCGCTGCGGAAACCTTGTTCTTCGACTATCATCGCCAACACGGCGTTCGCATCAAAGTGGCGCGGATATTCAATACCTACGGCCCGCGCATGCACCCCGACGACGGCCGTGTGGTTTCGAATTTCATCATGCAGGCGCTCCGCGACGAGCCGATTACCATTTATGGCGACGGATCGCAGACGCGTTCGTTTGGCTACGTCGACGACCTGGTCGATGGAATAATGCGCCTCATGGCAAGCGACGATTCGTTCCTTGGTCCAGTCAATCTCGGCAATCCGACCGAGATGACCGTGCGGGAACTCGCGGAAAAAGTCGTCGATATTACCGGCTCGCGTTCCGCACTGATCTTCAAGCCGTTGCCTATAGATGATCCCAAACAACGGCAACCGGACATCACTTTGGCACGGCAGAAGCTGAATTGGACTCCGAAGGTTCCGTTGAGCGATGGCCTCGAGCGCACCGTCGCCTATTTCCAATCCGTCACGGCCGGTGAGGTTGTCGACGGCGGCGAGCGGAAGCCCAGACCGGCTAAGATCAAGAAAAGCCCGCCGATCCAGTCGGAAGCCAACGTACTCTAGAGCGCGCGCCTTCCAAGCGCGCTAGGCCAAGCGCCGCAATTTTCGGTAAAGATCGAGCGTCGTCGCGGCGCTCGATTGCCACGAAAATCGTGTCAGGTCTGGCTGCCGCACTTCCATGCTATGATCGTCGCACGCTTCTTCGATGGCGTCGCCGATCGCGCGCCGCCATTCTTCGACGTCCAGGGGTTCGACATACCGTCCATAATCGCCAACAATCTCTTGGAAGGCGGGAATTTTACTCACTGCGATACGCGCGCCGCAGGCCATCGCTTCGACAACCGGCATGCCAAAGCCTTCGTAGACGGACGCCATGACAAACAGTGTGCAGTTGCGATAAAGCGCCGCCAATTCGCGGTCAGGAACATAGCCCGCAATCCGGATTTGCCCGGCATCCCTCGCCCTCTCCGCCGAAGGCGATAGCAAAAGGTCCCCCCACCCCGCCGGCCCGCACCATACGAGCGGAATCCGTTCACGAACATTCTCCGGCAGGCTCGCATACGCGTCCGCGACCGATTTGAAGTTTTTTCTAGGCTCGCGCGTGCCGACAGCGAGAATGTAGCGAGCCGCCACGAGCTCGTTTTTTTCGAGCCACACTCGGTCGCCATCCGGAGCACGTCGGAACTCGGCGCCGGGCGCTGCGTAGGTGACGTGGATCCGCTCGGGGGGAATGCCAAGCACCGCAGTGATTTCGCGCTTGCTGAAGTGCGAGTTTGTTTGCACTAACGGTGCATCGGCGACGAGCGCGAGTTGCTTGCGCAGCCATTCGACCCGGTCTTTCGGGTGCATCTGCGGATGGCGCACGTGGGAAAGATCGTGGACGAAAGGGAGCACCGGCTGGCGAAACTTGCTCGGCGGCACATAGTTGATGGCGTGAAAGACGTCGAAACGCTCCTCGTTGGCGTGAAAGCGGCGAGCTTGCGCAGCACGGAGAAGTTTGCGAACCGGCGCAACTGGCCGCAGGCTGATATAGAATTTGGCCGCCACTTGTTGCGCGGCGCGCTGCACGCTCGACGCTGCGCCCCCTGAGTTCGCGGTGGCCACGCGGCCGAGAAACTGGGCGTCGAGCGGTTCGAGCTTCCAGCCGTTAAACGCCAGCAAAGTTTCATCGTCCGCCAACAGCGGCAGCATCGCCTCCGTCAACCGATGAGTGAAATGTCCAATTCCAGCCAGCGGCGGCCGCAGCGAGCGCGTATCGATCGCTACGCGCATCCCCAGCGGACTCCCGACCGGTCACGAAAGCTCATGTCAGACCCGCTGAAGCCAGTGCGGTGACGGCAGCGCGCCGCTCGGCAGCAGCCGCCTCGTAAACGGCTTCGGTCCGTCTGACGAAGACCTCTGCGCGATAGTCGGCAGCCACCCGGCTTCGGCCTGCTGAACCCAGACGCCGTGCGAAATCTGGATCATCGAGCAAGCGGCCGATCGCGGCCGCTAGCGCCGTCGGATCGCCGGGCGGCACCGTCAAGCCCTCGCGTCCGTCCCGCGCCACGTGAGGAACGCCGGTCGGTAAATCCGTATTGATGACCGGCAAGCCCGCTGCCATGGCCTCAAGCTGGACGATGCCAAAGGCTTCCGCCGCAGTGACCGAGGGCAATACCAGCATGCGAGCTGCGTGGAGATGGACCTTAAGATCATCGCGCGACAGGCCGCCGACAAGAACGATCCTCTCATCGACGCCAAGGCGGCGCGCCGTGCGCCGCAGATTGTGGTCGAGCGGACCCTCCCCCACGACAATGACCGTGGTATCCACATGGCGCAGCGCTTCGATGAGCACGTGGAAGCCCTTGTACTGAACGAGACGTCCGGTCGCCAGCACCAGCCGTGGATAACGCGCGCGTAGATCTGCCGCTTTGCGCTGCTGGTCATCGTCAAGCTCGTCCCAATAATCAACGTGAACGCCGAAAGGAATGATCGCGCATTTGGCTGCATGGCGCTTAAGAAGGGGCGAGTTTTCTATGAGCACCGGATGAGAAACAACGATGCGATCGGCGCGCGCTAATGTCCGCCTTACTATCGGCGCCAAAACGGCGGCAAAGGGCCGCTTGCCGACGATCTTCGTATGCCAATGAACAACAAGTGCCGTGCGCTCGGGGAGGCTTATCGCAACGCCGATGTCGTTCAGCGGAAACGGATGATGTAGGGCAACCACTGCCACTTCTCGGGCGCGTTTCGCCAGAACCAGCGGGAAACTGGGCGCGAGCGGCGAGGACATGACTGTTCCGAACGAGGTCACCGCTTCCACCGATAAGCCATCCAGGATGAAGCGCCGGCGCAAACCGCGATTGCGCGCCACTAGAAGCGAGCTTTGATGGCGCGACGACATCCCTTGGGTGATGTAGGCGATGGCCTCGGGAATTCCGCCGGTCACGTCCGGCGGAAAGGCTTTGTAGGCATGAAGTACGTGCAAGAGAGCTGCCCGCGTCCCTTAAAGTTCCCCCTTCGAGGCATCATGATATAGCTCATCGAGAAGCGCGAAGGTATGACCTCCTTAGGTTAGTCGGTACGAGAATGTAACGTCACCGCCTTATTTTGGCATGTTCATCACCGTTTCCGGTTCGGCCGAGTAGACGGACTTCGAGATTCGCCCCAAATTTGCGGCCCTCCGCCGCGCTTGGACTTGCCGCGCCACTCGTGGGATAGGTCGCGCTGCGGGCTGCGCCGGGACCAACGTACTGACGGCCTGATCGCGATGTACGATGGAACCTGCGATGTTGTCCGCGGTGGCTGGGCTGCTCACTGTTGTGCTTACGGCGCTTGCGAGTGCAGCTGCTATCTTAATCCTCTACCCCATTCTCAAGCGCTATGCGTTGGCGAGACCCAACGCGAGATCATCCCACGTCACGCCGACCCCTCAGGGCGCCGGCATAGCCGTCATTGCCACCGTGGTCGTGGCGAGCGCCGTTGCAATCGGCTCCCATGCCTTCACCGGCGATGCAACAGCATCGCTGGCGATCATCGTCGGCGCCGCGGTGGCAATGGCGTGCGTCGGCGCGGTCGATGACATCCGCCCGCTTCCCGTTATGCCGCGTTTGCTGTTGCAGGCGCTGATCGTCGCCGCCGTCATCTTTACGTTGCCGAAGGACCTGCGCATCGCCCCGGATCTGCCGTGGAGCCTGGAACGTCTGGTTTTGCTCATCGGTGGACTGTGGTTCGTCAACCTCGTCAACTTCATGGATGGCATTGACTGGATGACTGCGGCGGAGGCGATCCCTTTGCTCGCCACCATTGCCCTCCTCGGCGCCGCGCACGCAGTGCCCGCCTACAGCGCTTTCCTAGCAGTGGCGCTCGGCGGCGCCCTCCTCGGCTTTGCCTATTTCAATCGTCCGATCGCCAGAGTTTTTCTCGGCGATGTCGGAAGCCTGCCGATTGGTCTGCTTCTCGGCTGGCTGCTCGTTTTACTCGCGGGAAGCGGACATTTGGCCGCTGCCATTCTGATGCCGCTTTATTATCTCGCGGACGCCAGCGTCACGCTATTGCGCCGCCTGATAAATGGTGACCGCGTGTGGCAAGCGCATCGGACACATTTTTATCAGCTGGGAACCGAGCGGGGGTTCTCAGTACGCGAAGTCGTCGCGCGCGTTTTTTTGTTAAATCTCTGGCTATGCGTATTGGCAGCCATTACCGTTTTCGCGCCGGGAGCACCTGCTCAAATACTGGCTCTTGTCATCGGGTTCGGTTTGGTCGCCGCGCTTCTGTTTGCATTTGCGCGGGGCAAAACCGGCCGCGTCGGGCTGAACGGACCGCGGCGAAACGCGTAACGAGAGATTGTGGCCTACGTGACCGGCTCGACTGTCCGGCCGGCCGACGAAATCCGATCATGAACAGGCGCGGGCCGCCGGGGTCGAACGTCCCGGCCGGGTCTGACGCCGCGCGCCTCGGCATTGCCGACGCCGATATAGCGGAATTTGGCGCGGCACACTTCTTCGGAACTATAAATATTACGCAGATCGACGATAACCGGTTGCGCCATGATGCGCCGAAGCCGCTTCAGATCCAGCGCCCGGAATTGTTCCCACTCGGTTGCGATCACTATCGCATCGGCACCCTCGGCCGCGCTGTATGCGCTGTCGCAATAGGTCACGTCAGGCAATTGCAGTTTCGCCTGCTCCATGCCGGCCGGATCGTAGCAGCACACCCGCGCGCCCATGTCCGTGAGCGCGGTGATCAATGGCACAGCGGGCGAGTCGCGGGTGTCGTCGGTGTTCGGCTTAAACGTCAGGCCGAGTACTGCAATAGTCTTGCCGCGAATGGAGCCGTCGAACGTCGCCAGCACTTTGCGCGCCATGGCGCGCTTGCGCTGCTCGTTGATCGCGGTGACCGTCTCGACGATACGCAGTTGCGCGCCGTGATCGTGGGCCGTCTTAATTAACGCCGTGGCATCTTTGGGGAAGCACGAGCCGCCAAAACCCGGCCCGGCATGGAGGAATTTTGCACCGATGCGATTATCGAGGCCCATGCCGCGCGCCACCTCCTGAACATCGGCACCGACGCGCTCGCAGAGATCCGCGATCTCGTTGATGAAGGTGATCTTGGTGGCGAGAAAGGCGTTGGAAGCGTATTTGATCAGTTCGGCGGTTCGCCGGCCGACGTACAGGATCGGTGCGGCGTTGAGATAAAGCGGCCGATAAATCTCGGCGAGTACCGCGCGCGCACGCGTGTCTTCGGTGCCCACAACGATGCGGTCGGGATGCTTGAAATCGTGAATGGCCGCGCCCTCGCGCAAAAACTCGGGGTTAGACACGACTTGTACGGGCAACAGCGGCTGCAGTTCCTGCAGGATGCGCTCAATCTCATCGCCGGTGCCGACCGGGACCGTCGATTTGGTAATCACGACCGTGCCCGGCGTCAGAAGCGGCGCGATGTCCCGCACCGCCTCATAGACGAATGTCAGGTCGGCGTGACCGTCACCCCGCCGCGACGGTGTTCCGACTGCAACGAAAACGGCCTCTGCGTCCGCCACAGCCCGAAGTTCGACGTCAAATTCAAGGCGGCCTTGCCGCACGTTATTGGCGACAAGTTCGGTAAGTCCCGGCTCGAAGATCGGAATCGTCCCGCGCTTGAGCGCGGCTATCCGGCGCGCATCCTTGTCGATGCAGGTCACATGGTGGCCGAAATCGGCCAAGCAGGCGCCTGACACAAGGCCCACATAACCAGCACCGATCATGGTGACGCGCACCAAGGCCTCCGTTCAAAGCTCAAGGCGAAGCGGGCACGCGGTTACCACGTGCAGCGGCATAGGTGACGTGTGTGACACGCTTACGAATCCGGTATGACTCTTTGTCCCGCGAGAATCCTAGCCCAATAGAAAGGGCGGGCGCGGTTAACCAACAAGTCTGGTAAATTCGGAGGCGGGCAAATGCGGCGGCGCCTTGCGCCGATCAAGGCGTGGAGATGGGCGTAGCTTAGGCTGCGACGCCTGTGAAGTCCGGCACCGCGTCGCGCAGCACCCGATAAATGGCCTGGCGCTCTTCGCGTGCCAGGCCTTGATCGAGCATCGCAAGCCAGCCACGCATGGCGTCGATCGACGGCTGCGCCGGACGAGCGGCGACAACCCCGACGAAACCGATTTCCACCGTCGGCTCACCCGCTGCGAACAGGAGTTCCTGCATTCGCTCGCCGGGCCGAAGGCCGGTGAAAACGATGTCGATATCCCGCTCGGGTTCCAGGCCGGAAAGCCGGATCATCTGCCTCGCGAGATCGACGATCTTCACCGGCTGACCCATGTTGAGCACATAGACGGAAAGATCCGAGCGCTCCGGACCGAGCGCGTGGCTCGCCGCGGTCATGACGAGATCGCAAGCCTCGCGGATGGTCATGAAATACCGCACCACGTCAGGATGCGTGACGGTGACCGGGCCTCCGGCATCGATTTGCGCCTTGAATTTCGGCACAACCGAACCATTGGAGGCAAGCACGTTGCCAAAGCGCACCGCGATCAGGCGCATCGAGGACTGCGTCGCCTGCGCGCGGCGGGCCAAATCGGCGTCGAGCGCCTGGCAATACATTTCGGCGAACCGCTTGGTGGCGCCAAGGATAGAAACCGGCTCGATCGCTTTGTCGGTCGAAATCATCACCATCGCCGCTGCGCCGGCGGCGGCCGCCGCATCGGCGACGTTGACCGAGCCGAAGACGTTGGTCTTGACGCCTTCTTCCCAATCCTGCTCGAGCAGCGGTACGTGTTTGAGCGCGGCGGCGTGGAAGACCATGTCGGGCTTGAAGTCCGCCATGAGCCGAAACAACCGCGCCCGGTCGCGCACATCGGCAATCCGCCCGACGATTTCCGGGCGCGACTGTTTCGTTGCCAGAACTTCGAGCACGGCGTGCAAGGCCGGCTCTGAATTTTCGACGATCAACAGCCGCGCCGCACCAAAGGTCACGACCCGATCGCATATTTCGGCGCCGATCGAACCCCCGCCGCCGGTGACGACAATTGAGCGGCCCTTGAGAAAGGTTTCGAGCCGCGCATAGTCGATCTTCACCGTCGGCCGCAACAGCAAATCCTCGACATTGACCGGCGCAAGGCGAGGCAACTCGCCACCGTCGTCCAGCGAAGGGAGCCGGCTCACCGTGAGGCCGAGCCGGCGCGCGTGCATGATGGTCGCCTCCGGCCTCGCTTCGGGCTCGAACGCAGACGGGGTGAAGATCACCCGCGCGACCATCGTGTTGCGCTGGGCCAATTGGTGAACGACGAGGTCGAGGGCGTCGAAATCCCCGAGCACGGAGATGCCGCGGATGGTCTGACCGCGATCGGCGGGCGACGGCGACAATATGCCGACCGGCCAGGTTTTTTTCACCGCGCCGGTCTCAATGGCGCGCAGGAGCACCTCCGCATCGGCGGCGCGGCCAAGGACGAGAGTGGGATTGGATTCCGGCGAGCGGGCGTGGTGGCGGGCGCGCGAATAACGGAAGTAGCGATAGGCGATCCGTGAACCGCCCAAGAATACCATTTGCAGAAGCCAGTAGAGCAGAATGGTGAGTTTGCCGAAGAAGAACTGGCCGAGCACATTCGGCGCCACCAGCACATAATCCAGCGCTACCAGCGACACCGCCAAGACGGTCGAGGCGCGGACAATGTTCATCAAGTCAGGGAGCGATGCGAAACGCCACTTCGATTCATAGAGATGGAAGAAGAAATAAATGATGCCGGCGTAGACGACGAAAGCCGGCAGTAGCGTGAGCAGCGTGTGCTCGCGCTCGGCAAGACCGGCGGCTTCAAAACGCAAGTAAAAACTTGCCAGTACCGCCGCCGCCGTCGCAATCAGGTCATGCGCGATGATCAGAAGTCTGCGCACGTTGAGGTACTTGCTCAGCATGTGGACAGGCCGGCGGAAATTCTCCCCCGGCATTTCCATAGCGGTCTTTGCGTCGTGGCGCCACCCCGGCGCCGTTGGCTCTTGCTGCGTAAGAGGCGCACAGCGGCTTATGACGGCAAGTGTAAGCGGCTAGCGGCCGTGAAAATGCTTGTCCAGCCCCTGCCATCCTTCGAAATAGTCGTGCTGAAGCTCGGAAGACTCCACGGCGTAACGCGTCAGGCGCATCGCAAAACGGCTTTCGAACATGAAGGCCATTGTGTCGTCGACCTTGTGCGGCTTTAGCTCGGCCCCCGACGCACGCTGCCAGGTTTCGGCATCGGGACCATGGGCCGTCATGCAATTGTGCAAGCTCGCGCCGCCGGGCAAAAAGCCTTCCGCCTTCGCGTCATAGGCGCCCTCGAGTAAGCCCATGAATTCGGTCATGACGTTGCGGTGGTACCACGGCGGCCGGAACGTATCCTCACCGACAAGCCAGCGCGGCGGGAAGATCACGAAATCGATGTTAGCCGCGCCCGGAAGGTCGGACGGCGCGGTCAGCACGGAAAAGATTGAAGGATCGGGATGATCGAAGCTCACCGTGCCCATGACGTTGAACCGCGCAAGATCGTATTTGTAAGGCGCAAAATTTCCGTGCCAGGCAACGACGTTCAGCGGAGAATGATCCATCTCCGCGGCCCAGAGATTGCCCTGGAACTTCGCCACCATTCTCATCGGTGCGCTGGTATCTTCGTACGCGGCAACAGGCGCGAGAAAGTCGCGCGAATTGGCTAGTCCATTGGCGCCGAGCGGGCCCAGTTCGGGCAAGCGAAGCATCGCCCCGTAATTCTCGCAAATATAGCCGCGCGAAGGACCGTCCGGCAGTTCGACGCGGAACCGCAAGCCACGTGGAATGACGACGATCTCGCCACAGGCCGCATCGACGATGCCGAGCTCGGTGAAGAAGCGTGCGCGCCCTTGCTGTGGCACAATGAGCATTTCGCCGTCGGCATTGTAGAAGCAGCGATCGTGCATCGAGCGGTTGGCGGCGTAGAAGTGGATCGCCATGCCGACCTGGGTGGCGACATCGCCATTGCCGCCGAGCGTCACAATACCTTCGACGAAGTCAGTCGGCTTTTGCGGGATGGGAAACGGCGACCAGCGCAACTGCGTCGGCGTCGCCTCGGCTTCGTTGAACGGTGCACTGCGAATTAGCCCGTTGTCGATGCGTCCGTAAGGCCGATGCACGACCGAAGGCTGAATTCGGTAAGTCCAGGTGCGACGGTTCTCGGCGCGCGCCGTTGTGAAGGAGGTCCCGGAAATCTGCTCGGCGTAAAGCCCGAGCGGCGGCCGCTGCGGCGAGTTGCGGCCGACAGGCAATGCACCGGCAACCGCTTCGGAAAGAAAGTGATTGCCGAAACCCGCCTGGTAGGCCAGTGGGCTCTCGTTACGCGCTGCGCCACCCTCAGCATTGCGGACCTTTGCCTTCTGCTTCGCGACTTGGGTCATAAGAGCCTCCCGAACCGACCGCGCCAGACTCGCGGATATTGGTCTCGAACGTAACTAATATCTGCCTTTCGCCGCCTTGGCGCAAGTTTCTGGACGCGCCCGAAATGTTGGATAATCGCCACGGTAGCCGGCTCCCAAACGATTGAGCGGAAGTCCGTGCCGCAGAGCATTTTTCAATCGACGCGACCGTTGGCTCAAGGCGTTCGAACCTACCGCCGCGGCCGGCAACTTCTTCGCCTAGCCAAAGGAAGGCGCTACAGTAATCGCTCCGATTTGTTTCTTTACCGCGAAGACGAAATTCAAAGTCTGCTGTCGCCGACCGGAGCGTCGTTTTTGATTGAATCCAGCGGCCGCGACTTCTTCGTCACGCTCGAGGCGAAAAGCTCCTCATAGACGTGCAGCGTCTGCGCCGCGACGATATCCACGGAAAACTCGTTGAGCGCGCGTTCGCGCCCGCGCTTGCCCATCACGCGGCGCAACTCCGCGTCGCGGACGAGCCGCTCGATAGCGTCGGCGAGCGGCGCGGCTAGCCGCGGGGGAACAAGGAACCCGTTCTCGCCATCCCGCACCGCATCGCGGCAGCCGGAGACATCGGTGGTGACGATCGGTTTCCCACTTGCGGCGGCCTCGAGCAGCGATCGCGGAACACCCTCGCCGCCGTGGGACGGCAAACAAACGACGTGACACTTAGCCAGAACTTGCGCCATGTCGTCGTGCCAACCGAAGAGCTCGACCACACCTTCCTTCTGCCATTGACGTAAAAGGTCGGACGGCACGCAGGCGGGACTCCCGGCGTCACCCTCCCCTACCAGGGCGAACCGCGCTTGAACGCCGTGCGCTTTGAGCATGCGGGCGGCTTCGACAAACTCCCCTACGCCTTTGTAGAACAACAGCCGGGCCGGCAAAATCACCAGCGGTGGAGCGGGCGGCTCTGGGCTTGGACGGAAACTTTCAACGTCGACGCCGCAACCAGGCGAGACAACGATTCGATCCGGCTGCATCACGCCCCACGCGATCCACCTGTTCATGTCGTCGCGGTTTTCGACAATGACCTTGGTGTTTTGTGCGTTTACTAAAAGCCGAAATGCCGTCGCGATAGCCGGTCGAATCAGGCGCGCGGTAAGCTGTTGCGAAACGAATACATAGCCAAGGCCGGGCATCGCATTGACGATGACGGGAACTTTGGTGATCTTCGCAGCAATCGAGCCGTAAATGATCGGCTTGACCGCGACATGATGCACGAGATCGGGCTCCAGCGTTCGATAGAGCTCGATCACGCCCTTAATGGTGGCGAGATCCTTGAACGGGTTAAGTCCCTGACGATCCATTTGGATCGGATGAAAGCGCAACCCCGCAGCTTCGATAGCTGCACGAAATCGCCCGTCGGGCGCAGCGACGTGAACGTCGTAACCGCGCGCAGCGATGCGTTCCGCAACGGCCAACCGGTGCCAGTAAAAGTACCAGTCGTTCGCCAGCAAAAACAAAATGCGACGCGGATGCATGATCACTCGCGAAAGAATACTGCCGTTAAGGTTGCCGGCGGCCGGGCTTGTTAACGCAACCTAGCACACCGATTGCCGAGAACTTGAATGCGTCGGTTTGATATGCACGACGGCCAAAAACAAGGGGTTTAGGGGTACAAACAGTTTTATCTGAGAGGCCTCAAGAGTTTCAATTCCAAAGTGGCGCCGTAATTCGGCTCGGCAATCGCCCCGAAGCGCCTTCCGCGAAACTCATTATTACCAAAGAAACGCCGGGTTATCTCGGCATCAGCGCGAACAGTCGAGGGGACCTCTCTCATCCACAACGTTGCGCGGCGCGTCTCACGGCGCGGCCGCGACACGATTAACGCATGGAGCGGAGATGCGAGCGATTCTTACGCTGGCGTTCTTGATTGTGAGTCTCAAAGGCGCAGTGCCGGAGGTCAAATATCAGGATCAGCTTGGCACCAAAGGCGACCGTTCGATGGCGTCCGACGTTAGGATTAACTCGCAGGCTTCGTCCGGCGCGACCTACCAATGGGCACTGGCGTTGCTGCCAACATCGGCCGACGCGCCGCATCATCAAAGTGAAGATCCAATCAACCTTCCGCAACCGTCAGCTCTCGCGACAAGTGACATCGTCGCCGATCGACTGCCCCCCGATTCAATTGAGACTTTGTGCAAAGCGTTGCTGGCGTCCGCTCAGCACAACGATTTGCCGGTGACGTTTTTTGCCAACTTGATCTGGCAGGAAAGCAGGCTCCAGCATGACGCCGTAAGTTCGGCCGGTGCGCTGGGCATCGCGCAATTCATGCCGGAAGTCGCCATGGAAGTCGGCTTAGGCAATCCACTCGATCCGCATGAAGCCCTTCCTGCCTCGGCCAAGCTCCTTCGTACCCTGCGCGAGCAATTTGGCAACCTCGGGTTTGCCGCCGCCGCCTACAACGCCGGCCCGCATCGCGTCAGCGACTGGCTCGAGCACGGCCGTACATTGCCGCTCGAGACCCAAAATTACGTGACGCGCGTCACCGGGCGCTCCATCGAGACATGGCGCAAATCGCCGCAAAATGATTCGCAAGTCACGTTTGTGCGGCTTCTGCCGTGTCGCGCGCTACCGGCGTTTGCAGAGCTTGAGCAGGCACAAGAAGAAGAACGAGATCAGCAACCGCATCAAGATGGAGCCGCAGCAGCTGAGGTGAAAGCCGCCAATGCCCCGGTTGCGCATCATCCGGCACGAATGTTTCGGCCGGCGCTAGTGGCGCAACGCGTCGGCGCTGGCCGGCATTTGCTGGTGATAAGCCATCCGGCGAGCGCCGATCACATTGCGCGCAATTTCCGCATCGAAAGAATCGAGGCGGCTCACAGACCGCGCCCTGTGCGGGAGAAGCGGAGAGTGGCCTGATCGGCCGCGGCCGGCGGGAGGTCCCCGCTTCAGGCAGCGAGCAATTTCTGAACTTCGGCGACGAGCTCGCGCAAATGAATGGGCTTCGACAGCACTTTGGCATGCCGAGGCGCGGTCGAATCGGAGTTGAGCGCGACCGCGGCAAAACCGGTGATAAACATGATCTTAATATCGGGGTCGAGTTCGGCCGCGCGGCGCGCAAGTTCGATGCCGTCCATTTCCGGCATGACGATATCGGTCAGCAAAAGTTCGAACGGCTCTTCGCGTAGGCGCTGATAGGCGGACAAGCCATTGTCGTAAGAGGTGACCTCGAACCCGGCATTCTGCAGCGCTTTGACCAAGAAACGCCGCATGTCGATATCGTCTTCGGCAAGCAGGATTTTAGACATTCACTCGGACCCCCCGGCGCCGGCCGGTCCCCTTAGATTCCATAAGCCGGATACCAGGTAAACATGAGGTGAAAGCGCTCGCCGGTAAATCTGGCGTACTCTGGACAATGACCGCCGCCGCACGGTAGGGATCGGACCCGCCGGTTGCTGTATTGGACGGCGAAAGTGCGCTGGGCTCATGCCGGAAAGCCAAGATCAACTGGAGCCGCCGTTCGAAGTGCTGGAGCCGGCGCGATGTCGCGGCCCGCTGTTATTTAACTCTCCGCACAGCGGCCGCATTTATTCGCCCGAGTTCTTGCTCGCTTCCCGGCTCGATCTGGCGACCTTGCGGCGCTCCGAAGATTCGTTTGTTGACGAACTAATCCTCGGCGTCGTCAGCCGGGGGCATCCGCTGGTGCGCGCGCACTTTCCGCGCTGCTTTGTCGACGTCAATCGCGAACCCTACGAACTTGATCCGCGGATGTTCGATGGCCGCCTGCCCTCGTTCGCGAATACCCGCTCGATGCGGGTGGCGGGGGGTTTGGGTACCGTTGCGCGCGTGGTTGGCGATGCGCAGGAGATCTATGACCAGCGGATATCGGTAGCCGAAGCGCTACGGCGCATCGACGACCTCTACAAGCCGTACCATCGCTCGCTCCGCCGGGTGTTTCTGCGGTTACATCGGGAATTTAGCGCAGCGGTCCTGGTCGATTGTCACTCCATGCCTTCAGCGACGGGGGCCAAGGACGAGCGTCCCCGTGCCGATCTGGTCCTGGGAGACCGCTACGGCACAAGCTGTGTTCCGGTCATACCCGAGACGATTGAAGCGACGATGCGGGGCTTCGGTTACGTGGTCAGCCGCAACAAGCCGTACGCAGGCGGGTTCATCACCGAACATTACGGCAATCCCACCGCGGGGCTGCACGCCATCCAGCTGGAAATCAACCGTTCGCTGTATATGGATGAACGTCGCTACCAGCGGGCGGCGAACTTTGCCCGGCTTGCGAGTGAATTCGAGATTCTTGCCGACCGGCTTGCCGAAATCCCGCTCGACGAATTACGGCCCTATCGGGCCGCCGCCGAATAAGTTAGCTGTCGGGAGTTCTCGCTAAAGAAAGAGGCCGCTCGCAGTGCGAGCGGCCCAAGTCTAGGGAGGAAACGCCCAAGGAGGGCGGCGGTAACGCGAGGAAACCTCTCGCTACCGCACTGCAACAACATACACCGCGCCGCACAAAACGCAAGCCCTACTGACCTATTTCACCCGGAATTTCCCCTGAGTTTTCCTGCAAATTATGCAGAGCAGCTCTACGTGTCGCCATGGCACCGCCGCCGATAGCCAACCAGCGAAAGCATTTTAATGCCAATGACTTGCGCGCATCTGTAGTCGGAACTTTTGTGCTTAAAATTAAGGCAATTCCAATCGACGAGGTGTTCACAATCCCGCTTTGCTGGCGACCGTTGCGCATAGGCAACAATCATTGGCGGCCCCATTGGTGACGCATCCGATCCACGGAGACGCTTCATGACGGCGATCGATTTCGTAGCCTTCGTTGAAGAGCTTGCCGCCGCTTCCGGTGAAGCGCTCCGCCCGTTCTTCCGGACCACTCTGGGGGTCGAGAATAAAAGCGTCTCCGGGGGCTTCGATCCCGTGACGGCCGCTGACCGTGCAGCCGAAGCGGCCATGCGCACCTTGATCAAGAGGACCTTCCCCGAGCACGGCATTGTGGGCGAGGAGTTCCCCGCCGACAATCCGGATGCCGAATACGTCTGGGTGCTCGATCCGATCGACGGCACCAAATCCTTCATCTGCGGCATGCCGGTTTGGGGCACGCTGATCGCGCTGACGCGGGGCGGCGATCCGATTTACGGCATGATGCATCAGCCCTTTATCGGCGAGTATTTCTCAGGTGACGGAAGCGCTGCGAGTTATCGGGGCCCCGCTGGCGACCGGGCGCTGCGGGCGAGGCCGTGCGCGGAACTCGGCGAAGCGATATTGGCGACGACCAGCCCGTTGCTGATGAGCGGCGGCGACCTCAACGCTTTCCGAAGTGTGGAACATGCCGTGCGGCTTTCCCGGTATGGCGGCGATTGCTATGCCTATTGCATGCTCGCCGCCGGGCAAGTCGATCTCGTGATTGAAACCGGGCTCAAGCCTTACGATGTGCTCCCCCTCATCCCGATTATCGAAGGTTCCGGCGGCATCGTTACGACGTGGGAAAATGAGCGAGCGCATGCCGGCGGACGAATCATCGCCGCGGGCGATCGTCGCCTGCATGCCCAAGCGTTGGCGATCTTGCAAAAAGTACCCGCGGCCTAGGACGCGGACCGAGCTGCGACGAACGACGCAAGTTCAGCCGCGCATCAATAGAGCGGCGTACCTGGAACAAACGCGTCAAAGGCCGCCCAGAATTGCGAACGAAAACGATCCTGCTCCATCAGCAATTCGTGCTGGGCTCCCACCACGAGGAGGTGCGAGCCGGTACGAAGCAGCGTCGCAAAATCCTCGATCGCCGCGTTTGAGACAATCGAGTCGCGTCCGGCCGCGATAATGAGAATCGGCTGTCGAATGCGCGAGGGATAACTTGGCTCGTGGAATGGGCGGATGGCGCGGAACGCCGCATCGCACCAGGTGACGGTGGGCCCCCCTAGGCCGAGGGCCGGCTCCGTTTCGAGAATTGCGGCATTGCGAGAGTAACGTACCGGATCTGTCGTGAGGATGTTGCCGGCGTAGGGCCGCAGGTCGAGAACACCCTGATAACGTCCCGGCAGATACATGGAGCCCAAGCCTGCGAACCGCATTATCCGCACAATGCCGCCGGCAATCGCCATCGAGGTCACGAAAGCAATCCCGATCATTGGCGCGGAGAGCACCATGCGATCGAACCAGCGCTGGCCGCGGTAGGCCGCGCGGATCAGCACAGCGGCGCCCATCGAATGACCCAACGCAAAAATTGGTGGTGGGCAATCGGGCAGAACAATCTCGCGCATAAAAGTTTCGAGGTCAGTGTCGAAATCGGCAAAGCTGCGCACATAGCCTTTTTGCCGATCGCTCAGAGCGCGATCCGACAAGCCCTGGCCGCGCCAGTCGAGGAGGGCGACGGCAAATCCTCGCGCCCGCAGGTCGCGAACGGTCTCGAAATATTTTTCGATCCACTCGGTACGGCCGGGAAAGATACAAACCGTGCCGCGCCGGCCGGCCGGCGGCGCAAACCGCGCGAAGCGTAGCGCAACGCCGTCCGGCGTCTTCAACATGCCCGTTACCGCATTGTCTGGAACGGGATTGGCGGGGATGGAAATGAGCTTCATGAGTGCTTGTTTACCAGCCTCTTTGGCCCTCTTGCGACGACGGAGTGGCCTTCCTATTTGGGATTTGCACAGGCCCGAAACGGCTGCGCATCATCATAGGTCCGGCCCCCACGGGCGGATCCCCGCATGTCGCTTCAGAAGGAGGATATGCCATGCGAACTTTCGATCTCACGCCGCTTTATCGTTCCACCGTCGGGTTTGACCGGCTGTTTTCGTTGCTCGATCAGGGCATCGACGGCTCGGCACCCGGTTACCCGCCCTACAACATCGAACGCACCGGCGATAACGAATATCGCGTCACCGTCGCCGTAGCGGGCTTTGCCGAGCCCGAACTCTCCGTCGTGGCTAAGGAGAACACCCTTACCATCCGCGGTGAGAAGAGCGACAAGAACGAGGAGAAGCACGACGACGTGCTTTATCAAGGCATCGCGGCCCGCGCCTTCGAGCGCGCGTTCCAGCTCGCCGACTTCGTTCAGGTAAAAGGCGCGAAGCTTGAACACGGACTCCTGCATGTCGATTTGGTACGCGAGATTCCCGAGGCGAAAAAGCCCCGCGTCATCCCGATCGGCAACGGGAAGGCCGTCGAGCAGAAGCAGGCGGCGTAAGTAGTTCTAAATTGTTGTAGAGCGCCCCGGGGTTCCCCGGGGCGCTTTTTATTTCACGTCGCGATGGCTTCGAGCCGCCTTCTCGTTACCGCCGGACCGAAGAAGCCGACGATGATGAACACTGCGATCATAGCGGCGGCGATAAAACTGAACACGCCAGTCGTTCCGTATTGTCGCAGGAAGAAAGCGATGATGAAGCCGGAGAAGATGGCCGAGAACCGGCTCCATGAATAAACGAATCCAACCGCCTGTGCGCGGATACGGGTCGGGTAGAGCTCGGATTGGTAGGCGTGGAAAGCAAACGAGAACCAGTTCGCGCACAGCGTAATAAGAAGCCCGCAGATAATCACGCCCGGCGCCGTCGTCTGCCGGGCAAATAACAAGCCAAAGGCAGCGATTCCGATAGCCGCCCAGCCGATCTGCCATTTGCGCTCGAAACGGTCGGCGAAGAAATATCCGATCAGCGGGCCGACTGGCGCCGCGATGGCGATGATAAAAGTGTAGACGAGCGACTTCGTGACTTCGATGCCTTGCGAAACCAAGAGCGCCGGCACCCAGCTGTTAAATCCGTAGTAGCCGATGGTCTGAATGAGCTGGAATGCGACGAGAATGATTGTGCGGCTGCGATAAGTCGCATTCCACATCTCGGTCCACGCGCCGGTCGTGCGCTCGGTTTCACCTGCGACAGTTTCTACTGGCGGCAGATCGCGACCGGTTTCCGCGCGTGCATGATCTTCCATTTCTGAAACGATACGCTCCGCCTCGGCCGTACGGCCATGCTGCGCGAGCCAGCGCGGCGATTCCGGCAGGCTAAAGCGGATCCACCATATGACAACGGCACCGATAGAGCCGATGATGACCACCCAGCGCCAGCCGTCGAGGCCGAAAATCTTGATCGGCACCAGTTGCCAGGATAGGAACGCTACGATCGGAACGGCGGTGTACATCACGCATTGATTGAAAGCGAAGGCGGCGCCGCGCTGCTCCTTCGGCACGAGCTCCGACAGGTACGCATCAACATTCACCAGTTCGACGCCCAAGCCGATGCCGGCTACGAGCCGCCAAAAATCGATTGTCTCCGGCGTTTGCTGAAACGCCATGATGAACGCGCCGACCGAGTACCAGAGTAACGCAAACGTAAAGATCGAGCGCCGCCCGAACCGGTCCGATAGCCAGCTGAAGATCAGGGTGCCGAGGAACATTCCGGCGAAGCCGGAAGCGACAAAGCTGGCGAAGCCGTGCAGATCGAACAAGCCTTGCGTCGTGGGCTTGAAAATGTCGGCTTTGAAAAGTCCGATCGCCACGTACGCGGTGAAGAAAAGGTCGTAAAATTCAAACCAGCCACCGAGCGATAGCAGCGTGATTAGCTTGCGGGTATGGCGTGTCGGCGGCAACCGATCGAGACGCGCCGCCACCGTGACCGCCACATCTCCAGTCATGCCATTCCCTCCCGGAGCCGCGCGCAATTTACGAAATACAGGTTCGCAGCGCGCCGTCTTGTCAGCCAGAGTGTCATCGCGCGCGCAGCGACGCAATCGGACCGCCGCGTATCGCGGCCGGACTGTTCGTCACAGCCGAGCAAAGTCAAATCTCAGTCAGGAAGCGGCTCAGTCGAGGGCTGGTTTTTCGGGACCGCAGCGGCTGGAGTGCGGGAAGCAGCGTCAGGCTTGCCAATTGCGGGTTTGGCTTCATTTGCGGCCTTGCGCGATGCAAGCTCGGCCGGACGCGGGCGCGGCAGCGGCGGAAATCCTGAAACGACCGGATGTGCGGCCGGAAGCGCGGCTATTGAGGCGGCCGGTGGCGGCAGATTGGGGGTGGCGCTTTGCTCGAATGGCACCAGGCCCGGCGCCGCGAATTCCGGCGGCGGCTCGGCATAGGATGGCGGCGCGCCGTAAGGCGGGGGCGCCATTTCCATCGGTCCATACGCTTCAGAGGCGGCAACGATGCGATTGACGGCGCGAATGGCGCCGCTACGCCCATCGACCACGACCCGCATCAGGGTGCCGCGAAAGTCGACTGCGCGTACCACGTAAGTCCCGCCCTCTCGCAGCGGCGGCGCCAGCGGATCGAACCCGGCGGAACGCACAATCCGGCTGATTTCATAGGAACCCACAAAGCCCGGCAGCGGCGGGAGGGTTTGAGGTGATTGCGCCGTTGCTGTCGTAACCGCACAGAGGGCAGAAACCGCGACGAGCGCGCCAGCCGTCAGTACGCCCCACTTCACGACACCCTCCCCCAGACCGCGCCCCTAAATCCGAATTGCTAAAGATCGAATGCAATTGGGGCGGCGCTTGGGCGCGCGCCCGAAAATCCCGTTCATAGCTGCGGCCAAGGAGCAGCGTCAGCGAATCCAAGCCATCCGTCCGCTGAACGAGTCCGGGGAATGCGAGAAAGCCGTACTGCGCGGACTCCCGCCATAGGGCGCTTCCAGCGTGAACTCGTTGGCGGTGATGACTTTGGAATAGAGCGGCAGGATATCGAGCATGGCGTTGTAGTTGCTTTCGGTGAAACCGCTGGTCGCGTCTTTGATGAGAATGGCGTTGTAACCCATATTGGCGGCGCGTTTGATGGTGGTAGCGACGACGTGCTCAATACATTGCCCGCTGATGAACAGATGGCCGATGTCGTTGGCGCGGAGAATTCTCTCCAGATCGGTGCCCTCGAAGCTGTCGGACCCATAATTGACAACGATGGGCTCATTGCTCCGGGGTTTGAGGGCGTCGATGACATCGACTTCCCAAGTTCCAATGATTCCCTTGTTCTCGTCTTTGGCGCCTTGGAGCAGCGGATAATACTGGTTCTCCGGCAGTTCCGGAAAACCGGCGCGCCAACCGATATTGACGAAGATGGTCAGCAGGCCGCGGCTGCGGGCGGTCGCCAGCACCTTCTGTGCATTGGCAATGGCGCCGTTCTTTTCGATTTGCCGGCACAGATTCTTTCCCCAGACGCCCTTCGGATCGCAAACGCTGTTCTGCCAGTGCAGCATCAGCAATGCGGCTTCCGCGGATACGCGCTTGCTCATGACCACGCCCTCTCAAAAAACGAGTGTTACAATTGTATCGGTTTTATGGGAGTGTTGTTGATTGGAGCTTGGGCATCTGAGCTGTGATGGCTTGGGGCAGGCGCATCTACGACCCGGTAGCCTGCGAGAGACGGCGGGCGGTGCCAGAGACCAGCTCTTTGTTGTGCGGCCCAAGCCTGCGCTCTTGTGCTTGAGCCCGGAATTTGCGATGTTGACATAGGACAGCATTGCTGTCCCAATTTATGGCCGACGGCGCGCGGCCCGGCAATGGGGGCCGGGACACGTGCCCCGGCCGGTCGCCGTGACGAGGGCGCGTCGGACGGCGGCAGACAAGCAGCCTGGACCGCGCGGCGGTACAAAGGTTGCCTTCAGAATGCAGTAGTCCGCCCTCGGCGCCGGAAGACGCGATCCTGCGCGGGGGCCATTGTGCCAAAACTCCGACCCTAAGCGGTCGGGGTGCTGGTGGGGAGTGCGAGACGACCATGGGCCCCGCGAGTTTCGGCCTGTTCGATCCGGCGCTGGAAAAAAATTCCTGCGGTGTCGGCTTTATTGCCGATATCAAGGGCCGGGTCTCGCACAAGATCGTCGAGGATGCGCTCACCATCCTTGTCAATCTCGAGCATCGCGGTGCCGTCGGCGCCGATCCTCGCGCCGGCGATGGCGCGGGCATCCTGGTTCAGACGCCGCACAAATTTTTTGCCAAGAAGGCCGCCGAACTCGGCTTCGGCCTGCCGCACCCCGGCCACTACGCCGTCGGTGCGCTATTCCTCCCGCACGACGCCGAGTGGCGGCGGGAAATTATGGAGACTTACGCCGAGGTTGCCGAGCTGGAAGGCATGACGCTGCGCGGCTGGCGCGACGTTCCGACCGACAACTCCACTCTTGGTGAATCGGTCAAACCGACGGAGCCGGTCAACAAGCAGGTGTTTCTCGCACGCGGCTCCGGGATCCGGTCGGAAACCGAGTTCGAACGGCGGCTTTACATTCTGCGCAAGACGATCTCGCAGAAACTTTATGCCCGCCGCGAGCGGCAGACTTCGCGCTACTACCCGGTGTCGATCTCGTGCCGCACTATAATCTACAAGGGCATGTTCCTTGCCGACCAGCTCGGCGCCTATTATCCGGACCTGCACGATCCTGATTTCGAGAGCGCGCTTGCACTTGTGCATCAGCGGTTCTCGACCAACACGTTCCCAACCTGGTCGCTGGCTCACCCGTACCGCATGATCGCGCACAACGGCGAGATCAACACGCTGCGCGGCAATAACAACTGGATGGCGGCCCGGCAGGCTTCGGTGTCCTCGCCACACTTCGGCGATGACATCAAAAAGCTGTGGCCAATTTCCTACGAAGGACAATCCGACACGGCGTGTTTCGACAACGCGCTCGAATTCCTCACCATGGGCGGTTATTCGCT
Source organism: uncultured Alphaproteobacteria bacterium (assembly GCA_963753355.1). Classification (GTDB taxonomy): domain Bacteria; phylum Pseudomonadota; class Alphaproteobacteria; order Rhizobiales; family Xanthobacteraceae; genus BOG-931. The sequence continues at coordinate 88,804 of CAVWBV010000005.1, read as the reverse complement.
CGCACATGCGATGATGATGATGATCCCCGAAGCGTGGGCGGGTAATCCGCTCATGGACGAGGAACGCCGGAACTTCTACGAATACAATGCCGCGCTGATGGAGCCGTGGGACGGCCCCGCCGCGATTGCCTTTACCAACGGGCGTCAAATCGGTGCGACGCTGGACCGCAACGGCCTGCGTCCGGCGCGCTACATCGTCACCAAAGACGACCGCGTCATCATGGCGTCGGAAGTGGGCGTGCTGCCGATTCCCGAGGCGGAGATCGTCGCCAAATGGCGTCTGCAGCCCGGCAAGATGCTCCTCGTTGATCTCGACGAAGGCCGTCTCATTCCCGACGACGAGATTAAGGCGTCGCTGTCGAGAAGCCATCCTTACGGGAAATGGCTCGAACGCACGCAGATTGTGCTTGAAGATTTGCCGTCGTCTGCGGAAACCGCGCCGATCTCAAACCTCGCGCTGCTCAACCGGCAACAAGCTTTCGGCTATACCCAGGAAGACCTGAAACTTCTGATGACGCCGATGGCGACGGCCGGCGAGGAGCCGGTCGGCTCGATGGGTAACGATACCCCGATCTCCGCGCTTTCAGAGCGGCCAAAGCTCCTTTTCACCTATTTCAAGCAGAACTTCGCTCAAGTCACCAACCCGCCGATCGATCCGATCCGGGAAGAGTTGGTGATGAGCCTCGTTTCCATTATCGGGCCGCGCCCGAACCTGTTCGATCTGGAAGGCTCGTCAAAAACGAAACGCCTCGAAGTTCATCAACCGATCCTCACCAATGCGAATTTGGAGAAGATCCGGGCGATTTCGGAAGTGGCCGAGTCACATTTCAAGTCGCTTACGCTTGACGCCACCTGGCCGGCCGAAGATGGCGCCGGCGGCATGGAGACGGCGCTTGGGACTTTGTGCGCCCAAGCCGACGAAGCGGTGCGCGACGGCATCAATATCGTCATTCTGTCCGACCGCCGCGCCGGCGCGGACCGCATCCCCATTCCGTCGCTTCTCGCATGCGCTGCCGTGCATCATCACCTGATCCGCGAGGGTTTGCGCACCTCGGTTGGACTGGTCGTCGAATCCGGCGAACCGCGCGAGGTGCACCATTTCGCCTGCCTCGCCGGCTACGGCGCCGAGGCAATCAATCCCTATCTCGCGTTCGAGACGCTTGTCGCGCTGAAGCACGAGCTGCCGCAAAAGCTCAACGACAAGGAACTCATCAAGCGCTACATCAAGTCGATCGACAAGGGCTTGCTGAAGGTGATGTCCAAGATGGGCATCTCCACCTATCAGTCCTATTGCGGCGCGCAGATTTTCGACGCGGTCGGCTTGAAATCCGAATTCGTCGCCGAATTTTTCACCGGGACGGCCACGCGGATCGAAGGCGTCGGCCTCGACCAGATCGCCGAAGAAACGGTGCGACGACATCGCGACGCCTTTTCCGACGCGCCGGTCTACCGCGGCATGCTCGACGTCGGCGGCGAATATGCGTTTCGCGTTCGCGGCGAGGCGCATGTTTGGAATGCGCTGACCGTGGGCACGCTGCAGCACGCGGTGCGCGGCAACTCATACGAAAAGTACCGGCAATACGCCGCCATCATCAACGAGCAGTCGCAGCATCTCTACACCATGCGCGGGCTGTTCCGCGTCAAGGCGCCGGAAGAGGACGGCCGGGCCGCGGTGCCGATTGAGGAAGTCGAGCCGGCAAAGGAAATCGTCAAGCGCTTCTCTACCGGCGCCATGTCGTACGGCTCGATCTCCCGCGAGGCGCACACCACGCTCGCGATTGCCATGAACCGGATCGGCGGCAAGTCGAATACCGGAGAAGGCGGCGAAGAGTCCGACCGCTTCAAACCGTTGCCCAATGGCGATTCGATGCGCTCGGCGATCAAGCAGGTCGCTTCCGGCCGCTTCGGAGTTACCGCCGAGTATCTCGTCAACGCCGACATGATGCAGATCAAGATCGCACAGGGCGCCAAGCCCGGCGAAGGCGGCCAATTGCCGGGTCACAAGGTCGATAAGACCATCGCCGCAGTGCGGCACTCGACGCCGGGCGTCGGCTTGATCTCGCCGCCGCCGCATCATGACATCTATTCGATCGAGGATTTGGCGCAGCTCATCTTCGACCTGAAAAACGTCAATCCCGATGGCGATGTTTCCGTCAAGCTTGTCTCCGAAGTCGGCGTCGGCACTGTCGCCGCGGGCGTATCCAAAGCGCGGTCCGACCACGTCACCATCGCGGGGTACGAAGGCGGCACCGGCGCCTCCCCGCTGACCTCGATCAAGCATGCCGGTTCGCCGTGGGAGATCGGGCTTGCCGAGACGCACCAAACGCTGGTCGCCAACCGCTTACGCGGGCGAATTGCCGTGCAGGTCGACGGTGGCTTGCGTACTGGCCGCGACGTCGTCATTGGGGCGCTACTTGGCGCCGACGAATTCGGATTCGCCACTGCACCGTTGATCGCCGCCGGCTGCATCATGATGCGCAAGTGCCATCTCAACACGTGTCCGGTCGGGGTGGCGACGCAAGATCCGGTGCTGCGCAAACGCTTCCGCGGCCAGCCCGAGCACGTCATCAATTTCTTTTTCTTCGTCGCCGAGGAAGTGCGTGAATTGATGGCGGCGATGGGCTACCGCACCTTCCACGAAATGATCGGCCAGACGCAAATGCTCGACGCTCGCCAGCTGGTCGATCACTGGAAGGCGCAGGGCCTGGATTTCTCCCGCCTGTTCACCAAGCCGCCAACACCCGCCGGCGTTGCCATCTACAACCGCGAGAGGCAGGACCACAAGCTTAGCGGCGTGATCGACCGCAAGCTCATTGAGGAGTCGCAAGCTGCGCTCGACCGCGGCGCGCCGGTACGGATAAACCTGCCGATTACCAATACCGACCGCACCACTGGCGCCATGCTGTCCGGCGTGATCGCCAAGCGCTATGGCCACGACGGCTTGCCCACCGATACCATCATCGCCCACTTCAAGGGCACGGCCGGACAGAGTTTCGGCGCGTTCCTCGCGCGCGGCGTGACCTTCGAACTGGAAGGCGACGCCAATGACTATGTCGGAAAGGGCCTTTCCGGCGGCCGCATCGTGGTGCGCCCCCCGTCCAACACCGTCATCGTTCCCGAGCAGTCGATCATCATTGGCAACACCGTGCTGTACGGCGCCATCGAAGGTGAGTGCTATTTCCGCGGCGTTGCCGGAGAGCGCTTCGCCGTGCGCAATTCCGGCGCCATCGCGGTCATCGAGGGCGCCGGCGATCACTGCTGCGAATACATGACCGGCGGCGTCGTCGTCGTTCTCGGCCGCACCGGGCGCAACTTCGCCGCCGGCATGTCCGGCGGCATCGCCTATGTGCTCGACGAAGACGACACTTTCGCCTCGCGCTGTAATCTCGCCATGGTCGAACTTGAACCGATACCCGCCGAGGAAGAGGTCAGCGAGCGCGTTTACGGCCAATCGCGCGATCTGGAATCCCACGGTCTGGTCGAAGTGATGGCCGACATGAGCGGCCGTGACGCAGCGCGGCTCCGCGTCCTGATCGCGCGGCACGCGCATTTCACGCACTCGACGGTCGCGGCAAAAATTCTAAACGAATGGTCGACCTGGTATCCCAAGTTCCGTAAGGTGATGCCGATCGAGTACCGTCGCGCTCTCAATGAACTCAAGGCGCAGACTGCGGCCATGCAAGCGGCGGAATAGGGCGCGCGGCAGAGAGCGACGTGGGCAAGGTCACCGGTTTTCTTGAATATGAGCGCGAAGACCGCGACTACGAGGCGGTCGATGAGCGCATTCGTCATTGGCGCGAATTCGTCCTGCCGCTGCCCGAACAGGACTACCGGACCCAAGCCGCCCGCTGCATGAATTGCGGCGTGCCGTTTTGTCAGGGCACGGGTTCGCTGACGCCGGGGACGCCCGGCTGCCCGGTCAATAATCAAATCCCGGACTGGAACGACCTCGTTTACGCCGGCGATTGGGAGCAGGCGGCACGCAACCTGCACTCGACCAACAATTTTCCCGAGGTCACCGGCCGGGTCTGCCCGGCGCCATGCGAAGCTTCGTGCACGCTCAACATCGACGAAAACCCGGTCACCATCAAATCGATCGAATGCGCCATCGCCGATCGCGCTATCGCCCGAGGTTTAGTGGCCGAGGCACCAGCAGTGAAAACCGGCAAGACCGTCGCCGTTGTCGGTTCCGGACCGTCGGGACTTGCTTGTGCGCAGCAGCTCGCGCGCGCCGGCCATTCCGTTCACGTCTACGAAAAGTATGCCAAAGCCGGTGGGCTCCTGCGCTACGGCATTCCCGATTTCAAAATGGAAAAGCATCACGTCGACCGCCGTGTCGCGCAGATGGAAGCCGAAGGCGTCGTGTTTCATTACGGCGTCCATGTCGGCGTCAATCTGCCGGCGGCGAAAATCCTTGAAGACTATGACGCCCTGGTCCTCACCGGCGGCGCCGAGAAGCCGCGCGACCTACCCGTTCCCGGGCGCGAACTGAAAGGCGTCCATTTCGCCATGGATTTTCTGCCGCAGCAAAACCGCCGGGTCAGCGGCGAAACCGGCGACGGCACTGAAGCAGTCCTGGCCGGCGGCAAGCACGTCGTCGTCATCGGTGGCGGCGATACCGGCTCCGACTGCATCGGCACGTCGATCCGCCAGGGCGCGCTGTCGGTGACCAATTTCGAGATTCTGCCTGCGCCACCACTGCACGAGAACAAGATGCTGACGTGGCCGAATTGGCCGCTGAAGCTGCGCACGTCATCAAGCCACGAGGAAGGCGCGGAGCGCGATTTCGCTGTCATGACGACGCGCTTTTCCGGAGCACAGGGCTTCGTAAAAAAGCTTCACTGCGTGCATGTCGACGACAAGCTCAAGACAATTCCCGGCAGCGACTTCGAGATCGAGGCCGAGCTCGTGCTGCTGGCGATGGGGTTCGTACATCCGGTGCACGAAGGCTTGATCAAGGAACTCAATCCGGCGCTCGATCAGCGTGGCAACATCGCCGCATCGACCGACGATTATCGCACCTCCATCGACAAGGTCTTTGCGGCCGGCGATATACGCCGCGGCCAGTCGCTGGTGGTGTGGGCCATTCGCGAAGGCCGCCAGGCCGCTCGCGCGGTCGACGCCTATCTGATGGGTTCGAGCCTGCTGCCGCAATAAGCCGCGCGGCCGCTCACTGCGCGCTGTCAGGCGCCTGATGCGTGGAGCGAGGTTTCGCAGAAGCCGTCCCCGCGCCAGCCTGGTTCTTGGACTCCGCCGACTTCTTTGCGTCATTCTTGGAGGCGGCATCCTTGGGCGTGGCCTCTTTAGGTGCGCCTTCGCCGACCGGCGCCTTCGGTAGCGGCGGAGGGCTGGCGACATCGACCGCGCCGCCGGCGTCCACGCGGGGCCAGGAAAAATTGTCGGCCCTGCCGGGAGGCGCCGCGATCGCATCGCCGTGACTGAGGACTTGAGTCGCCACCGAATCGGAATCGTGCTGGGCCGGGTGATCGGTCGCGCCCAATAGCTCTCCCTTTTGCGTGCCCGAAGCGGCGGCGGCAGCAGCGTTGAGCGGAACGACCGGACCGACCACGGGCCGTGCATTACCCTTGGCGGGCGCTTGCTCCTCAGGCCCGGGCAGTGCCACCGGGACGACGGGCGCCGCCAGCGCCGGCCGCAATTCATGCTCGACGTAATGCGCAAGCTTTTCCGCGCCGACGTTCGTGAAGTTCACGCCGTCATAGGTGCGCAGACGGCGAATCTGGCCCTCGAAGTCGGGGCCTTGCATTGTGAACTGACCCTTCTCGTCGACGAAGCCGTCCCAGATATCGATATAGGCGATGCCGGCTTTTTCCGCTCGCGCGCGATAAAGCTCGTCGAAATAATTCATATCGCTGGTCGATTTGGCGCCGCGGATCGCCGGCAACCCAACCCAGAACACCGGCACGCCTTTGCTCTTAACCGCGGCGATCATGTCGTCGATGCGCTTTTCGTAAAGCTCGGCCCAGGTGTCGGTGCGAAACTCATAATTCCCGCCGGGCGGCCGACGCTGCGGCTCGGGCGCTGCCGCCGCAGGCTGCTCGCTGTCGGCCTGTGGCGCATTCGGCGCCGGCGCGGCATTCGAGGCTGGCGGGTTGGCGGACGGCCCCTTCTCCGTTTGCTGACCTTGCGGTGAAGTCTTATTTGACGGCGCGCGCTCGCGCAGCGGCAGCCGATCGTTGACGCCCAGCATGACGACAATGGCGCTTGGCTTTTCCGTCGCCAGCATATCCTTGACGGCTTGCGACCAATCCGGCGAGTCCGGGCGGACGTCATAACGTACGAGTCCCGAGCTAGGACGAATTTTGCGAACGATGCCGATTTCCGGAGTGTCGGCGAGCGTTTGCTCGAGCCCAAAGGCAAGCCAGTCGGCGAAAGTGTCGCCGATCACCAGCACAACAGACGTCGGCTGCGTCTCGACCTTGCGTGGCGGCGGCGGTTTGGTGGCTTCGACGGCTTGCGGCGGACGCGGCGGGGTATACGGCTTATATGGGCTGAAATTCCCAAAACCGCGATCGCGCGGACGATCATCCCCGAACGGAAAACGGAAAAAGTCGCGGAACTGCACCAGCTCCGCCCGTGGCCGCTCCGCAAAGGCGGGTTGACTGCCACTAAATTGCGCCGCTGCCGGCAGCGGCGCAATTGCGCTTGCCACCGCCATCAAGGCAAGACGCCAAGCTCGTGCATTAGCTATTCGCATTGCCGCATTCAAACATTTCATGGTCGACAAAACCGCCAAACCGCCCAAGCGGCGAGGATGGCAACGTAGGGGTTAGCAAACATATTAGCCCAAATGCGCCAATCTAGAGACGACCGATCGAAATACTTAAAGTCGTAAACGGCCGGCTCCCTACACGCCAAGATTATAGACCGCCGTGCCGGAATTCGCTGCCGGTGCGATACGGTTTTTGCGCTCGGCAAAAAAAGCTATAGTGCGTGCGTTAAAGAACAAAAAAGTTCGCGGGCAGGAGCCCACGATCAAATCAAACACCGCTACGGGAGGATCCATATGCGACGACGCGATTTGTTGAAGTATGCCGGTGCGACTGCGCTGGCGGCGCCGTTCGTGCGCGCTGCACGAGCAGATACAGGAACCGTGAAGGTCGGCGTAGTCGGCGCAAAAACCGGACCGCTGGCGCCGGGCGCTGCGGTCACGCATTTTCCGCCATGGCGGCTTTGGGCTCATGAGGTCAATGCGGCCGGCGGGTTAAAACTCAAGGATGGCCAAAAGAAAGTCGAGCTGATCGAATACGACGACCGCACCCAGCCGCCCGAAGCCATCAAGGCGATTGAGCGTCTCGCGACCATCGACAAGGTCGAATGGATCGCCGGGCTTTATGGCACCGGCTTCAACGTAGCCGCGGTACCGACATTCGCCAAGCTTGGTTATCCGCAGATTCCCGTAGCCTGCGTCACCGAGCTCGGTCCGCAACTGGTCAAGAAGTATCCCCTGCTCTTTTTCGGGAACGGCACGCTGAGCCACTACGCGAACACCACGATCGATCTTTTGAAGAAGTTCCGGGCTTCCGGCGAAATCGGCAACAAAGTCGCCATGGTCAATGTCGCCGACGAGTACGGAATCGAAATCTCAAACATCAGCAAGACGGCATTCCCGGCGGCCGGTTTTGAAATCGTTTACAACAAGTCGTACCCGCTAGGCACGCAAGACTACGCGCCGGTGATCAAAGGCGCTGCAGCGACCAATCCGGACGCCTTCATCGCCTGGTCCTATCCGCCGGATACATTTGGTCTAACCGAACAGGCCAAGATCGAGAACTTCAACGTGAAGTTCTATTTCAACGGCATCGGCTGCGCCTTCCCGGGCTTCGCCGGAAAATTCGCCGGCGCGGCGGAAAACGTCCTCGGCTGGGGCGGCGTGCCGGACCGGCCCGACGTCCGCGCCTTCTACAAACTGCACAAGGAAGTCACCGGCGTGGATGCCGACTTCAACGGCAACCCGCTATATTACGCGAACAACCAGGCGCTCACTCAAGCAATCGAAGGCGCGGGCTCTATGGATCGCGAGGCGATCGCCGGGCACATGAAGAGCCACACCTATAAGACTTTGCTGGGCGAGTACGACCTGCGCAATCAGCTACTCAACCGGCTCTACACGGTCGGGCAATGGCATAACGGCTGGTTCCATGCCGTCGGCGGCGTCAATTATCCCGACACCGACTACGTCCCGGCCAAGCTGAAGACCGGCTGGGCCTGAGCAACGCGAGGCTCGGCGGCGCATCCGCCCGCCGAGCCTGCCGTTCCATCTCGGCAAAACGTCTCCGGCGCACTCGGCCGGAGACGGATGCTTTCATCCCTAATCTCAGAAACCTACAAACAAGTCTCTACCTTCAGGAGGAAGTGAAATGCCCGTTCGTACGACTGTCGTCGGTTCCTGGTGGCTTCACCCGGAAATGGAACAGGATCTCGCCCGCGTTCACGCCGGCAAGTGTTCGCCGCAGGAGAGCGAGACCATCCTCAATCGCGCGGCGACCAAAGCCATTCAGGAGCAGCGCGATCTCGGCCTCGACGAGTGGACCGGCGGCGAATACCACACCGACAATTTCATTCTGCACATGCACAACGTCATCACGGGCCTTGAGGTCGACAAGCCGCAGGCCGACGACGTGTTCGATTACGACGACATGGCCCACGCCAAGATCGTCGGCAAGATCACCGCGCCAAACGGCCTGGGCTATCTGGAAGCGTTCCGCCGGGAAAAGAGGATGCCTGGCGGCGTGAAAAAAGCCGCCGTCGTTGCCCCTTACGAAGTCGCTGTCGCCGGACGTGATGAGCTCGACAAGCTCAAGGAGCAGATGCCCGCGCTTACCGCTATCGTCAACAAGGAGCTGCGGACCATGGCCGACGAGGGTTGCGCGAATGTGCAGCTCGACGCACCGATTTTCGGCGGCGAGGTCAATATGGGAATGATGACCGCGCAACAAGCTGCCGACCTGATCGCCCCATGCTTTGAAGGCGTCAAGGCGACGAAGTCGCTGCATTTCTGCAATGGCAACTTGCGCGGCCGGCCGATTTCGCATGCGCTGCATTGCGCGCCCTGGGTCGACATTCTCGAGCGACTCGACGGCGTCGTCGACGTTGCCGCCTTCGAGGTCAAATATTTCTTTCAATGGATCGAACGCGATGCGTTCAAGCGAATGCCGAAGAGCATGCAACTCGCCGCCGGTATCGTCGACGAAGGCAGTTACTGGATCGAATTGGTGAAGAAAATCCGCGAGCGCATTGCCGACTGGGCTCGTGTGGTCGGCGAGGAGCGGCTCTGGGTGTCGCCGTCCTGCGGGTTCGGTCGCCACCCTTCGCGCAATAATCCGGTACTGAAGGCGAAGGTGGAGAACATGGTGGAGGCGGCACGCACCCTGTAAGCGCGGCCGCGATCACGCAGCTAAGCGGCGTGCCCTGTTCGTCAGCTGCACGCCGCTCTGTTTCGTTGGCTCGACCTCAGTGCCAGAACAGCGCCAGAAGGATGATGATCGGGATTGGCACGCCGAGAAGCCAGAGAAGAATACCTCTGCCCATGTGTTCGCTCCTAACTAGATGCTGCGAGGGGTAAGTACGCGGTCATTCCAGGTGCCGTCGCGCAACGCGCCGCCTTCGGCACCGGTGAGGCTCGCCGCAAAGGCACCGAAGAGCAGCGCGGCGGTCAGCCAGAACGAAAGCTTGGCCGCGGCGCGCCGGGCCTTGTCGATGGCGGTCTTTGCCTCGTTAACGACCTCATTGACCCGTTTCTCCGCATCCGCCTGGCTCATACCGGTGCGCGCGGCGACCACTTGCGCGACGTAGCTGCGGTCTGCGGCCGTCAAATCATCGCCATCGCGAAAATCGGCCGCCCACAGACGCACGATTTCCGATCGGGATCGCGCACCACCGATAGCGCCATTCTCCGTGCCCATCGCCGCAGAATTGGCGTTGGCGTTTGCAGCATTATCTGACGATGGCGCGGGCGCCGCCGCGGCCGAGGCAGCGGGTGGCGCGCGGAATAGTTTGTCGACATAGAGGTCCGCCGGATTGGCTGCGCGCGCCGCCTGGCCGGTGGCGCCGGCAAGACCAGCGCCGGCGCCGTTCGCAAGATAAGCCGTCGTCGAGGCAAGCACGGTGGCGCTGATCAGCGTGGCGAACGCCCAAGCTAAAAATCCGTGGGCGGTATCGCGGAAAAACACTTCGTTAGTGTGCACGCCAGTCCACCTGCTGCGCAGCCGTCCCGCGATATAACCGCCGACTGCCGACGACATGATGCCGACCAGCACCAGGTAAATGCCGGTCGCGACGCTGAACGTCGAGCCGGAGACGCCGCTATCGCTCCACGGCGAAACGGCGGAAAAGCCCATACCGGCGCCGAACGCGACCAGTAAAAGCGTCAGCGCCGCTGCTGCGACGGCGCCTGCTGCGACGGCCCCCCACGACACGGCGGGCTGTGCGTCCACAATCGTGGCCGCACCACGTAGATCGGTTTCCATGGAATGCTCCCGGGGAAATAACCAATGGTTTGTAATCCCCTCCCATCAGGAAAGTTCCATTGACACTGCGGAGTGTCTCGGCGCGCTGCGCTGTAACAGAGTCAGTGATGGCTGAGATCGCTTACGGCTGGCGCAAGCGATCGAGCACGCGGCTTGAGGGAAAGCCGTCTGGAATTTGTCCAGCGGTGGCCTGGAAATTGCGGATGGCAAGCCGCGTACGCGGACCAAGAAGCCCGTCAGGCGAACCGATATCAAAACCGCGACGCGCCAAAAGCTGTTGCAGTTCGTAGCGTTCCGCGACGGTGAGAACGTGCTCGTCGCGCGGCCAGCTTTGCACGAAGGGCGCGCCGCCGGCGAGCCGGTCGGCGAGATGACCGATAGCCAACGCGTAGGCCTCGGCCGGGTTGTACTTCATGATCACGTGGAAATTTTGCAGCGTAAGAAAGGCCGGTCCGCGCGCGCCGGCGGGCAGCAAGACCTCGCCGCGATCCGACAGGCGCGCGAACGGCTTTCCATCCGCGCGCTTGATGCCGAGCGCGTTCCATTTGGCGATCGTCTGTTGCGGCGTTCGATCAAGTTCGCGGTAGTCAAAGTTCGGCGGCAGAATAATTTCGTAACCCCACCGCGCGCCGGGTTGCCAACCGTCTTCTTTTAAATTGTTCGCCGTGGACGCGAGCATATCGGGCACGGTGTCCACCACGTCGCGGCGGCCATCGCCGTCAAAATCGACTGCGAAGCGCTTGAACGTCGTCGGCATGAACTGCGTCGGTCCGAACGCGCCAGCCCATGACCCAACGAGCCGGTCCGGCTTGACGTCGCCCCGCTGCAGGATCTCCAGCGTCGACAGGAATTCCTCGCGGAAATAATCGCGGCGGCGGCCGACGCAGGCCAAAGTCGCGGTCGAGCGAACTATTGGCCGATCGCCCCCCATGGTCCCGTAGTTGGATTCCACACCCCAAATGGCAGCAAGGATGTGACGATCGACGCCGTAGTTGCGTTCGACCGCGGCAAAGGCCGGCGCATATTGCACCAAGATTTCGCGTCCGCGCGCGATGCGATCATCGCCGACTAACAGATCGAGATAATCCCAGGTCGATTTGGTGAATTCCGGCTGCGCATCGAGGAGGTCCATGATGCTCAGGTCGGGCGTCAGGCCATCGGTATAGCGAGCGAACGTCGCGCGCGAGATGCCGCGTTGTTCCGCGGCCGGCCACAGCCCAGCGAGGCAGTTGGTGAAATCTGCCGCGGCAGAGCGGATGGCATCCGCCGACATCAGGGGGTTCCCCGACGCGCCCGATTGCCCGCTCCACTGACGCTCCCCTCCGGGCGCTACCGGAACTGCCGCGGGCTGCGCCGGTTGAAACAACCGGCTCAGCCAGCTGTCCGGCTTTTCTTGCGCCAGGGCCGGACAGATCAGTGAGAAAGCGATCAGGCCGATGCCGGCAAAGCGAAGAAATGGAACAAAGATGAGCATGATGCGGACTTAACTACGAAACCGCGATCCGATTGCGGCAGAGCCAAAGGGTACCGCGCGCCATTACGGAAGCCTTAAATCGGCAATTTTCCGTCTGCCGGCAGGCAATTGTGGCGCAGGTTTCGTCTTCGTTCATTGAACGGCAACGCCCCGCCGGGTAATTTCAGCCCCTGCCCGTTTTCTACCTTCACTTGACCACAGAATTTGGCAACAAAACGTTCGAGCTGTCCTGTCCTGGCGCCCATGAAGATCGTTCGCAAAGCCGTCTTTCCCGTCGCCGGGCTTGGAACCCGGTTCCTACCCGCCACAAAGGCCATGCCGAAGGAAATGTTGCCGGTGGTTGACCGGCCGCTGATCCAGCATGTCGTCGACGAGGCGCGCGAGGCCGGCATCGAGCATTTCATATTCGTCACCGGGCGGAACAAAGGAGTTATCGAGGATCATTTCGATCGGCAATTTGAACTGGAGATGACGCTGCTCGAGCGCCAGAAGCAGAAAGCCCTCGACGGATTGCGGCGGGAATTGCCGGACCCGGGCACGACCAGCTTTACCCGCCAACAGGAGCCGCTAGGGCTCGGTCACGCCGTCTGGTGCGCCCGCGAATTGATCGGCCGCGAGCCGTTTGCCCTACTGCTGCCAGACGTGCTCGTGCAGCACCAGCCTGGATGCCTCGCGCAGATGATCGAAGCCGCTCGTGAAAACGGCGACCGCGCCAATATCGTTGCTGTGGAGGAGGTCCCTTACGATCGCGTCGATCAATACGGTGTCGTTGGCGTCGGCTCGCAGAAGGGAAAAGTGTTCTCGATCACCAGCATGGTCGAAAAGCCGCCGCGCGAGCGCGCGCCTTCCAATCTGATTCTCACCGGCCGTTATATTCTGCAGCCCGAAATTCTCGACTTCCTCGAGAAGCAGGATCGTGGGGCCGGCGGTGAAATTCAACTCACCGATGCAATGATCGAGCTGTCACGCACACAACCTTTCTACGGCCTCAAATTCGCCGGCCGCAGTTTCGACTGTGGCTCAAAAATCGGATTTCTTGCTGCCAACGTCTCCTACGCGCTGGCGAGGCCTGACATCGCTCCAGGTTTTCGCGACGAGATCAAGAAAATCATGACCGAACTCAACGGCGGCTAGCAGTTCTTTTTGCTTTGAGCTGCCTTGCATTTTTGTCCCAAGGCAGGGCAACGCTAGCGTTGTGCGCGCACTCCGAAGAGCACCGTCGTGCCCGTGTAAGCGAAACCCGGCTGGGAGGCGGTCTGCCAGTCCTCGCGCAACTCGGTCCTGATCTGCCACTCGCGGTTAAATTTGTAGGTGACGCCGACCGAGGTGAAATAGCGATTGTCGGTCAGGCCCGAGCCGACATAGTTGTCGTTACCGTAGCCGGCTTTCCAGGTTCCGATCAGCCAGGTCAGAAAGGCGTGATCGACTTGCAAGGCGATGTCGCGGCTGAACTCCCCGGAAGCGCCATCGACCACGGTCTCGTAGACTTGTGACGTGGCGGTGAGTTTAGCGGTGGTCAGCGGCGTTGCCTGCCAAATCAGCGAGCCGTCGCCGATGACGCCGCCGACATTCGGCAGCGTCGGATCCTGATAGTCGCGTTGCAGATAACCGACTGCCATCTCGCCGGTGAGCGAGCCGAACAGATTAACCGCACTGCCAACCCTCACGCTGGCGCCCACTGAATCGCGCTCCAGGTCGTTGCGATCGTATTGTTCGTCATGAATGCGCGCGTCTGCCGCTACCTCTATGAACGGTTTCAAACCTGGATCGATCTCGTAGCCGACGCGCAAACTGCCGCCATATTGATCGAAGTTGCGATCGTCGTTGCTCGACGTGGTGCCGTCGGTAAGCAGCGACTGGTTGTACGTCGCGCGATCGAAGGTGCCCTTGAGCGTCACCGTGAGGCGATTGAAATTTTGGACGAGGCCGAGTGTTTCGCCAACGTCCTGGTTCGGCGGCAGTTGCGCGAGTTGCACGTTCGGGCTGGTCTGCAGGTTCGGGCTGCCGGGATTGTCGGTCGAGATGATGACCCGGTTTTCGAGCAGGATTTGCGTATCGCGCGAAACATCGACGCGGCCGTCGATTTTAGAATTGAGATAGGGCGCATTGAGCGAAGGAATGAGAGCGTCGGAGCCATACCACGTGTACGAGCCGGCGATGTCGGCGGTGAGCGAATGGCGCTCCCAATCCGAGGCGACTTGTAATTCCGGCGCCGCGACGAAATACGCCGACGGCGGGGTGCCGAACGAGCGTTCAGGACTAGTGTTGTAGCCAGCGGACAAGTCGACCGAAGGCAAAAGCAGAAACGAACCAGCTCGAACGCCGAGCGGCGCCCAGGGATCTCCGCCGGCGATGGGAAGTTGCCGCTGCGGCAATACGCCGAGCGGGAACGTATTGATCGGCGGCAATGTCGGTGGCGGCGTGCTGGCGGTGTAATCGAAGCGTTCCGCCGGCGGTAGTGGGAGGTCCGCACCATTGCGCAACGCCGCCGTCAGCGGATGGATTTCTCCCGGCGGATTACTCAGCGGCGTCTCGAGCGGCGGCTCCGGCAATGTTGCCCCCACGCGTCCGGCGGCCTGCTTGGGGTAAATCACCGGCGGTGGCGGCAGCGCGATGGTAAGCGGGGGGCGCACACCTGCTGCCGAGGGAGCCGGCGTGAAAGTTTCGTTGGTCGTCGGCGCGCTTCGTGTGGCCGGCCGCGCGCGTCTATTGCGCCGCAATATGTTCGTAGAATCAAAACCGGTGTTGCCAGCGCCAAATCCATTGGGACTTCCGTAGACCGGCATGGTGCCGATCATAGACGACGCGGCGAAAGTCCCGACCGGCGGCGCCTCGTTCCCAAGCGGATTTGTCCCTTGCCCAGGCCGCCGGAAGCGCGGCGGTGTCGCAGGATTTCCCTGAAGCGAAGGCTGTAAAAGATCGCCCGATAAAACGGGCGTCTGCGTCTGTGTTTGCGCCTGAGCCTGCGCCAGAACGTGAGTAGGAATAAATAGCCCGAGCGCAGCGGCCAATGCGCCGACGGTAACGCCCGCCGCCGAGCGCGCCGCCAAAGTGCGCGCCGTTTTCGCCGTCCGCGTCACCTCGGAAACTGCCAAAGCCAACCACCGTCAGGGAGCAAAGCCGCGACGTACGTCCGGTCGGTCGCCCCGTGACGGCCGGCGCGGGCCGCGAACGAGCGTCCCGATGGTTAACGGAAGTAGAACGGATATAGTTAACGAGTGGTTGATTGGCGCCCGGCGAGGTCGCCGTCCCGAGCGATCGAACACGCCCTAAACTTAACAGCGGCCGCGGTTTTTACGCCCCGGGGCGGGGACTTAGATCCAGCCCTTGAGTTCGCGCACCGCAAGCCGGGCGATCATTAACATTCCCGGTTGGCTGTCGTTGAGGCAGGGGATGGCGGCGAATTTTTCGCCACCGTTGCGCTTGAACACACGGGCGTTCTCGACGGCAATCTCCTCCAGCGTCTCCAGACAATCGGCGGAAAAGCCGGGCGTGATCACCACGAGGTTCTTGACCCCGTTCTTCGCAAGCTTCTTGACCGTCCGAATCGTAGATGGCTCCAGCCATTTGGCGCGGCCGAAACGCGACTGATAGGTCAAGATCAAGCTTTGGTCGTCGAGCTTGAGGTGGCGGCGCAGCAGGTCCGTCGTCGCTTCACATTGGATCTGGTAGGGGTCGCCCTTCCGCACATATTCCAGCGGCATGCCGTGATAGGACGCAACAATCACGTCAGGCTTGAAAGGAAGTGCCGCAAGTCCCGTTTCCAGCGAGGACGCGAGCGCACCGATGTAGTCCAGATCGTCATAGTAGGCCGGCATCATACGCAACGCCGGCTGCCGGCGCTGCGTCATCAAAAAACGAAAGACCTCGTCGCCTACGGTCGCCGTCGTCGGCGCCGCGTATTGCGGATAGAGCGGCATGACCAAAATGCGGTCGCAGCCGCGTTCGACAAATGCCGCGAGACGCGATGCAATCGACGGCGCGGCGTAGCGCATCGCCCAGTCAACGACAATGTGCTTGCCCAATGGCTTGAGCAGGTTCGCGAGCTGCTCGGCCTGCGAGCGGGTGATGGTCTTGATCGGAGATTCGTCCCGTTCCCGGTTCCAGATTTTTCGATAGTCGCGCACTTTGCGCCGCGAGCGGAACGGCAGAATGACGCCGTTGAGGGCTATCCTCCAAAGCAGCGAATTCTTTTCGATCACGCGCGGATCGGTGAGGAATTCCTTGAGATAGCGCCGCACTGCCGCGGCATTGGCGGCGTCAGGCGTACCGAGATTGACCAGAAGAACGCCGATCTGCGCTGCGCCCGGCGCGGCCTCGCCCGCGACCGGCACCGCCTCCGGCCCTTCGCCGAGCGCCGGCGCTAGCGGTGGCGGTTCGGTTTCGCGCGGCAAAACCGACGGAGCGAGCTCGTCGGCGGGGTCATCCGAAACGTCTGGATAGTCCGGCATGGCACTTAGCACTTGAACAATGCGACCGAGCGGCGAACGACCGCAATCCTAGCATGCACGCCCCGCCCCCCGCCAGAAAACGCTTCTAAACAAGGCGCATTGATGTCAGGCGGCAATCAGCCTTTGGAATTTCCGCCGCCTTCCGGGTGTCGTCTTGCGGCCGCTACTCGGCTGCTTTGAGCAGCGACGGCGAACCGGTTGCATACTGTTCAAGTAATGCCGCTTCATCGGCCTTGGCGGCGGCCAGATGTCGCTGCTTGACGTGACCGAAGCCTCGTATTTTTTCCGGAATGGCGGCAAGCCCGACAGCGAGATGGTGATTTTCCGTCGTGAGCGAGGGCAGCACGTTGTCGAGCATAGCTTCATAGTCGGCGATCAGCCCACGCTCGCTGCGGCGCTCAAGCGATCGGCCAAACGGATCGAAAGCCGTCCCGCGGAGGAACTTGAGTTTCGCCAATAGACGAAATGCCGCCAGGAGCCACGGCCCGAAACTCATTTTCCGCGGCAGACCCGTTGTCTTGTTGCGGCGCGCCAACAGCGGTGGAGCAAGATGAAATTCGAAGCGCAGGTTTTCGCCGGCAAACGTTGTCGCGACCTGATCGAGGAACGCGCCATCGGTGTAAAGCCGCGCGACTTCATACTCGTCCTTGTAGGCCATCAGCTTGAACAAATAACGCGCGACGGCATCCGCCAACCCGTACTTGCCCGGCGCCCGCTCCGCCTCGGCGGCCTTGGCCTTTTCGACCCATGTCCGATAGCGCCCTGCGTAAGCCGCATCTTGATAATCGGTGAGAAATTTTACTCGCCGCTCAACCGTCTCGGCGAAAGACTCGGAGAGATGCCCGGCGTCGCTCGTAACCTCGGCCGCGGGCTTTGCCAATGCCTCGACCTGATCGCGGTCGATTGCAGCGCGGCGTCCCCAATGAAAGGCGGCCTTGTTCATCACGATCGCCTCACCATTGAGCTCAATGGCGCGCTCGATCGCACCAGCCGATAACGGCAGCGCTCCCAACTGATAGGCGTAACCGACGAGGAACATGTTGGCACCAACGGATTGGCCGAACAAAGCGGTCGCCAATCTCGTGGCATCGATAAAATGCGTATTCTCGCGACCGGCGTCGTTGGAGATGGCGCGTTTGAGCCGCTCGCTTGGCAGCGAAAAATCCGCGTTGCGGGTGAATTCACCCGGCAGGAACTCCGAAGTATTGACCACCATGACGGTGGTGCCGTGTTTGACCGATGCTAGGATTTTGCGCGTGCCGGCCACTACGATGTCGCCTCCCAGCACAAGATCGGCGCGGCCGGCGGCAACGCGGATGGCGTGAATATCGTCCGGGCGGGCAGCAAAACGAATGTAGCTGAATACCGCGCCACCCTTCTGCGCCAAGCCGGCCATATCGAGCACGCCGACGCCGCGGCCCTCGAGGTGTCCGGCCATGCCCAATATGCCACCGATGGTCACAATGCCGGTACCGCCGACGCCGGTGACAATAATGTTGTACGTCTGGTCGATGGCCGGAAGTTTCGGATCGGGCAGCGCCGGCAGATCATGATCTGCGGCGACGCCTTCGCCCTTCTTGAGTTTCGCGCCGTGGACGGTGACGAATGACGGACAGAAACCCTTGATGCAGGAGAAGTCTTTGTTGCAACTCGACTGATCGATGGTCCGTTTTCTGCCCCACTCGGTTTCGAGGGGTTGCACCGAGACGCAGTTCGACTGCACCCCGCAATCACCGCAGCCCTCGCAAACGAGTTCGTTGATGATGACGCGCTTTTCAGGGTCGGGATAAGTGTGCCGCTTGCGACGGCGGCGCTTTTCGGCGGCGCAGGTTTGGTCGTAAATCAAAACCGTCACGCCCGGTATTGCTGCAAGCTGCTTCTGGACCTCAATCAAATCGTCGCGGTGATGAATGCTAAGTCCGCTCGGCCATTCGGTGTCGCGCGAGTATTTGTCGGGTTCGTCGGTGACGACCACGACGCGCTTGGCGCCCTCGGCGGCGACCTGTCGCGCGACCTGCGGGACGGTGAGGCCGCCGTCATTGCGTTGGCCGCCGGTCATTGCAACCGCGTCGTTGAACAGAATTTTGTAGGTGATGTTCGTCTTCGCCGCGATGGCGGCCCGGATCGCCATGTAGCCGGAGTGGTTATAGGTACCGTCGCCGAGATTTTGAAAAACATGCTCGCGCGTGGAAAATGGGGCCTCGCCGACCCAGTTCGCGCCCTCGCCGCCCATTTGCGTATAACCGAGCGTCGAGCGGTCCATCCATTGCGCCATGAAATGGCAGCCAATGCCGGCATAGGCGCGCATGCCTTCCGGCACGACGGTCGATGAATTGTGCGGGCAGCCCGAGCAGAAATAAGGAATGCGCTGCGCGATATCGCGCGTTTCGGCGGCGATGCGCTGGAATTCCTTCAAGCGCGCCACGCGCTGAGCGATTTCATCATTGCGGTGGTATTTCAGAATCCGCTCGCCGATGCAGATCGCGACGTCATTGGAATCGAGCGCGCCCTTGACCGGAAACAGCCAGTTGCCCTGTTCATCCCGCTTGCCGATGCACACCGGCTGGTTGGCGCTCCCGTACAACTCTTCGCGGACCTGCACTTCGATGAGCGAGCGCTTCTCCTCGACCACGATGATGAGGTCGAGACCTTCGGCGAACTCCGCAAGCTCGCGGCGGCTGATCGGCCACGGGCATCCAACCTTGTAAAGCCGAACGCCAAGCTCGTTGCACTTGACTTCGTCGATGCCAAGCTCGTCGAGAGCCTGGCGGACATCCAGATAGCTCTTGCCGGTGGTTATGATGCCGATTTTCGGCGCGCGGCCGCCTGATGTGATGGTGTGATTGATTTTGTTGGCGCGCAGGAACGCGAGCATCGCATCGCGCTTGAAATCGTGCAGGCGGGCTTCCTGCGCCAGAATGGGATCGTTAAGCCGGATATTGAGACCGCCCTCCGGCATCACGAAATCGGCCGGGGTGACAATTTTGATGCGATCGAGGTTCGCATCGATCGCTGCGGTCGATTCGATCGTCTCGTGCATCGTCTTGAGCGCGACCCAGGCGCCGGTGAAACGCGACATCGCCCAGCCGTAGAGGCCGTAGTCGAGGACCTCCTGCACGCCGGCCGGATTGAGGATCGGAATCATCACATCGATGAAGTGATATTCTGACTGATGCGCGGTCGTCGAAGATTCGGCGGTATGATCGTCGCCCATAAGCGCAAGCACGCCGCCCCGTTTGGCAGTGCCGGCCAGATTGGCGTGGCGGAAAACGTCGCCGGTGCGATCGACGCCCGGGCCCTTACCGTACCACATGGCAAAGACGCCGTCGTACTTCCCCTCGCCGCGCAGCTCGGCTTGCTGCGTGCCCCATATGGCGGTGGCGGCAAGGTCCTCGTTGATGCCGCCTTGAAAGCGGATGTCGCTTTTTTCCAAAAACGGTGCGGCGCGGAGGAACTGGCTGTCCAGGCCGCCGAGCGGCGAGCCGCGATAGCCACTCACGTAACCTGCCGTATTGAGGCCGTTGCGCCGGTCGAGCTCCTTTTGCATCAAACACAGCCGCACCAGCGCCTGGAACCCGGTCACGAAAATCTGGCTGTGGCCGAGGTCGTACTTGTCGTCGAGTTTGACGTCGCGCAGCGGCATCGAGGAACTCCAGCCCCAGTGTGCCCCGGCAACACCGATTCTGCCAGAGGTCGGGCGCTCAGCCACATATAGGGTTGAGCGATACCGCCACCAATGCTGGCGCGGGGCGCGATGTTAGTGTGGCAGCTCAGAAGTCCCCTAGTCATGCGAACTTCCGAATCGGGACACTAGTGTCAATCTGCGATACCGAAAACAAGTTGCGGCGCGGTAAAGCCTGCCACGGCGTGCTCGCCCAGCGGGCGAAAGTTCTTTGGGCAGTGACCGGCAAATTCCGCCGAGGCAACAACCGCTTCCCCGAGCTTGGCAGCGACTTTCTCCAGCCGCGCCGCCAGATTCACCGCCGGGCCGATGCAGGTAAAGTCGAGCCGGTTGCCGCCGCCGATATTGCCGTACATCACCTCGCCGACGTGCAAGGCAAGGCCAAAGCGAAGGGCATCGGTGTCGCCGGCGCGCGGCAGCGCGGCGATGCGGGTGCGAAAATCTCGCGCGCAGTCGAGTGCGCGATGGCACACGGCCCCGGCGTCCTGTCCGCTCTCGATCGGGAAAATGGCCAGCAATCCATCGCCCATGAATTTGAGCACTTCACCACCGTGCTCAAGAATCGCCGGAACCTGACAGCCGAAGTAGACATTCAAACGCTCAATGACTGTCTGCGGCGGTGACCGCTCGGACAGCGAGGTAAATCCGCGCATGTCGGAAAGCCAAACCGCCGCGCGGATCGCCTCGACATAGCCGCGGCGTATTTTCCCGGAAAGGATTTGTTCGCCGGTTTGATGTCCGACGTACGTATCGATGAGGTTACCGGCCGTGCGGCGGAGCGCGCGAATTTCCGCAACGCGCGCCAAAGGGGAGATCACCGACTCAATGTCGGAAAATTGCGCGGCGCTAAACCCGCCGGGTTCTCGCGTTGCGAAGGTCGCGACGTGAATTGAGCCATCGGTAAACAACAGCGGGAATGCCGCGTAATCGCTTCCGCCCTGGTCGCGCAAATCGCGCAGCACCTTGAACTCAATCGCATCATCATTGTCGCCAAGACGCTGCCGCAGCGGCGCGCGAGTCGCGTACACTGTGTTGAAAGGGCTCCGCACAAATTCGTCCGTCTGCTTGAGGTCATGCAGCGCTTCGGATGTCGTCACCCCGGATTCCGCCTGCCATAAAAATCTTCGGCCCATGACGTCGGGATGGAGCGTTGTGACAAAGACCGCCGCGCGCCACAGCGGGATGCCGCAAGCGAGCATGCGTTCACACAGTTCCGCCAGCACGTCCTGAGATTGCTCGCCGGACAAGGCGCCCCCCGCAAGCCAGTCGAGCACTCGGCGGATATCACTCACGGCGTTTGGGATCTAAGCTTTTGCGCTCGGCCGGGCGGAAACCTGCGTGTGCCAGCGGCGCAAGCGCGCGTGTGCCTCTGGAATTGGCAGTTTTGCTCTTACGGCAAAATCAACGGTGACGAGAGCGGTGATGTCGGCCACCGAATAGCGCGGGCCGGCGACGAATTCGTTGTCTGCCAGACGCGAGTTCATTTGCTCGTAAAAGTGCGAAACGCGAAGCCGCCCCCGGTCGGCCAGCGCCGGGATTTGCTCGTAATCATGCGGGCCGGGCAGCGCACGGCCCTTGAGACCGGGCACTTTATTACGGAACGCTTCCATCACCGCATAGAAACCGTTCCGCTCCACCTCCCGCTGCCAGGCGGCAATCAGCGCTTTTTCCTCCGGGCTCTCGCCCATCAGCGCCGGCCGCGGCTGGATCGCCTCGAAATACACGCAGATGCCGATGGCGTCGTTGATGCGGGTGCCGTCGTCGAGCTCAAGCGCCGGCACCGTCGCGTCAGGATTGATCGCCTTGAAGGCCGGCGTGAGTTGTTCGTTGTTGCGCAGGTCGACCTGCACGGTCGGCACGGTAATCCCCTTCTCCGCCAGAAAAATGCGGACCCGTCGCGGGCTGGGGGCAGTAGCGCAATCAAAGAATTTCATGTGACGCCTTCCATTGCATTTGTTGAATTAAAAAAACGGCAGGTGAGGTTCGCGCGGCAGGTCAAGTTCGAGCCGGCCGAAGTGCGAAAAATTCTGCTCGGCATTCAGTGCCACGTGCATGGCGGCGAAGTGGATGTCGCGCCAGGCGCGCTGGATGGGATGGGATGAGCCAAAGCCGGCAGTCCCGCTCATGGCGAGGAGTTCATCGATGGCAGAGACGCAAAGCTCCGCCGCGCGCGAAAAGTCGCGCATGGAGCGTGCGCGGATTGCCAACGACGGCGGCTTCGGTGCCTGGGCGACGTCGACTGCCCGGCGCAACAACAACTCGGCGGCATCGAGGTCGGCAGCGACGCGTGCCAATCGCACCTGAACGCTGACGATTTCAGCAACCGCGCCGCCACGCGACGCGCGACGCCCCTTCGTCCAATCGCGAAACAACTCGTAGGCGCCCTGCGCGGCGCCGAGCATCGGGGTGACGAAAGTCAACGGCGCATAGGCAATGAACGGCGCGCGATAAATCGGGTGGCCGTGCAGCGCACCGCCGGGCCCTTTTCCCTCGCGCAAATCCGACAGCCGAACGGCAAAGCTTTCCGGTACGAATACATCTTCACAGATCGCGGTGTTGCTTCCGGTTGCGCGCATTGCGGACGTGAACCAGGACTCGGCCACTTTGTATTCGCCCGGCCGAACCAGAAAGAATGCAGCGTCGGGACGCCCTTCGGTGCCTAACAGTGCGCCGACAATGAGCCAGCGGCTGTGGTTGACGCCGCTGGCAAACGGAAATTGACCGGAGACTCGGTATCCGCTTTCGGCGGGCTCGATCTTTCCGAGAGGCTGGATCGAGGCGGCGATCGATTGGTCGAGGCCGTCGGCCCACACCGCCTTCTGCGCTTCCTCGGAAAACTGACTGACGTAATGCGGATGGTGGATCATGAGGCTGGCGCACCAGGCGTGCGACGCGTCGGCTTTGCCAATCTCGCGCACGACTGCAAACCAGGTGTCGAGGCCGAGCCCGTATCCGCCGAAACGCGGCGGGATCAGAATGCGGCTGATGCCGGCGCCCAAGAACGCATCGACCATTTCCCGCGGGATCGTCCGCGCTTCTTCGGCGGCGCCGGCAGCGTCACGAATACGGCCGGTGAGTTGGCGAACCCGTCCCAGCACTGCATCGTGCGTTCCCGCGCCGTGCTCCACGCCGCGCCCTTGATCATTCACGCACAACACCTCCCTGCCCGCGTTTCTTTCCAGGAAGAATATTCCAACTCGTCGGCAAATGGCAGCATATCCGTAGCGGCAAATCGCGAAAGATGCGTCGGTGGTGCTGCGGCCGTCGCGCGGGTCCTCATTTGTTGCGTCACACGCCCAGCCCGCTTACTTTCTAGCGCATCTCGTGATCGCGGAAAACGACGACAAGTCCCAGTGAGCCAATAGATGAGCAACTTTACTCCAATCTCAGCGGCCATCGGCGGCGGCCTGATCGGCCTCTCCGCAGTGCTATTGATGCTGCTTAATGGCCGGATCGCCGGCATCACCGGAGTGTTCGCAGGCCTGATCGACCCGCTTTCAACCGACCGCGCCTGGCGAGCTACGTTTGTGGCCGGGTTGCTTGCGGCGCCGTTGACGGCCGCGCTGTTGGGCCACGCTATTCCTGTTCCGCAGTTGCCGGTGAGCTTTGTCGTCATTGCCGTCGCCGGTCTGCTGGTCGGCTTCGGCACGCGGTTGAGCAACGGGTGCACCTCCGGTCACGGCATTTGCGGTATCGCGCGGCTATCGCCGCGCTCGCTCGTCGCCACGGGCATCTTCATGTTTGCCGCGATTGTCGTGGTCGCAATCACACGGCACGGGATTGGAGGCTGAGGCCGTGCGCGCACTCGCAAGTCTGCTGTGTGGTTACGTCTTCGGCTGGGGATTATTCATTTCGGGAATGATCCGTCCGGAAAAGGTTTTGGGTTTTCTCGATATCCTTGCCATCCCGAGCGGCAACTGGGATCCGAGTTTGGCGATTGTGATGGCAGCCGCGCTGGTCGTGACCGGCGCGGGCTACGCGCTCGCGCGCCGGCGCGTTCCAGCTTTCGAAAAGCAAAACCAGTGGCCGGTGCAAGCGCGAATTGATCGTCCGCTGGTTGCCGGCGCGGCATTGTTCGGCATCGGCTGGGGGTTGGTCGGCCTGTGCCCCGGACCGGCGATTGAAAATTTGGTCTCGCTGTCGCCTGGCATTGTGGTCTTCGTCGCGGCCATGGCCGTGGGGACGCTTGCGCACGATCGCTGGTACGCCCGCAGCGGTGCTCCGGCAGCGGCAAGCCTCGCGCACGCTGGCGCCGCTGACGGCTAACCGTCGAGTGTCTCAGACGTGCAACGCGGCGAGCTGGCCGCCGTCGGCGACCAGTGTCGCGCCGGTCATGTAGCGCCCGGCGTCAGAAGCGAGCAATAACAGCGGACCGTCCAAATCTTCGACTTCGCCGAAACGGCCCATCGGGATTTGTCGCTTCATGGCCGAGCCGCGTTCGCCCGCCAAATAGTCGCGATTGATTTCAGTCGTGATCCAGCCCGGTGCGATGGCGTTGACGCGAATTCCCTTGAAAGCAAGCTCGAGCGCAAGCGCCTTGGTCATTTGAATGACGCCGGCCTTGGCGGCGGCGTAAGCAATGACGCCTTTGTCCGGCGAAAGGCCGAGCACCGAGGCGATATTGACGATAGAGCCTTTCTTGCCAGCCGCGAGCATGCGGCGCGCGGCTTCCTGCGCCCAAAAAAATACCGCGTCGAGATTGGTCGCCAGGACGCGCCGCCAGTCCTCCTCCTTCAGCTCGACGGCGCGCGCTGAATGCACGATGCCGGCGTTGTTGACGAGAATGGTCACGGTTCCGATTCCTTTTTCCGCAGCGTCGAAGGCCTGCTGCATAGCGGCCGTGTCGCGCACGTCCGCGGCTACCGAGATCGCGCGTCGGCCCGATTTTGCGATGCGCTCGGTCACCGCGGCCAAGCGCTCGGCGCGGCGCGCCACCAGCACGACGTCCGCGCCATTCGCGGCCAAAACTTCAGCAAAGCGCTCGCCCAGTCCGCTGGAAGCTCCGGTGACCAACGCCACCTGGCCAGTGAGGTCGAAAATCTGTGTTGCGGACATGCCCCTCTCCCTGTGGAACGCTCAGCGTTTGATCGGCGCGCGTCGCTTCCCATATAGGGCGCGGCGGGTAGGAGCCTTTATGTCAAAGCCGTTGGTTGTGTCCATTCCGCATCGTCTCGGCAAGGACGAGGCAATCCGCCGGCTCAAGACCGGCCTCGCCGAGATACGGACCAAATACTCGCAGCTATTTTCGGTTTCCGAGGAGACCTGGGACCAAGCTCGGCTGCAATTTCGCATCAGCGCCCTTGGACAGGCGGTCAGCGGCACGATCGACGTGGCCGAGGATAGTGTGCGACTGGAAATCTTCATGCCTTGGCTTTTGGCAAAACTTGCCGAAACCCTGCAACCTCTCATTCGCCGCGAAGGAACGCTGATGCTGGAAAAGAAATAAAACGTTCATTTCTTGGCGGCAATCTTGCGCGCACATCAAAAGCCGGAACCTTTGATCCGCCGCCGTGTTTCAAACCTTGCCAACTCGAACCAAGAAAACCCGGACGACTCCGATGCAACGTCCTTTTGCCCTAAGCTTTACGGTAGGGGCTGTCCTGTACGCCGCCGTTAGCGTTCTCACCCTCATCGCCCTTCACAATGCGACTTCGAACGGCCGGCCCATGAACTCCGGCTACGGCATCGCCGCCAGCGGCCAATAGCCCGCTTTAGCACTCCTCGCCGACGCGCTATATTTAACCGTTCCTCAATGCGGGGACGGAGCTGCGCCTTATGGCGGACGATCACAACGTATCCGAACATTCAGGGCATGCCTCGGAAGTGTCCGAGATGCAGCTTCGCGTCCGGGCGCTGGAGACGGTGCTCACCGAGAAAGGCTACATCGATCCCGCCGCTCTCGACGTGATGATCGAGGCCTACGAAACCAAAATCGGTCCGCATACCGGGGCAGCCGTTGTCGCCAAGGCCTGGACCGATCCGGCATTCAGGAGAGCGCTGCTCGCCGACGCGACACAGGCGGTGCAATCGCTCGGACTCATCAGCCGCGTCGGCGATCACCTCATCGCCGTGGAGAACACACCCGCCCTGCACAATATGATCGTGTGCACGCTGTGCTCCTGCTACCCGTGGGAAATCCTCGGGCTTCCGCCGGTCTGGTACAAATCTGCTCCGTATCGTTCACGAGCGGTAACCGACCCGCGCGGCGTCCTTGCCGATTTCGGCGTTTCGCTGCCACGCGACGTGCAGATCAGGGTCTGGGATTCAACGGCGGAAACCCGGTTCATTGTCTTGCCGATGCGGCCCTCCGGCACCGACGGATGGAGCGAGGAAAAGCTCACGGCGCTTGTTACACGCGATTGCATGATCGGCACCGGACTGCCGAAGTCTGCGGCGGAAGCGTTCTGATGGATGGCATCCACGACATGGGCGGCATGCACGGCTTCGGCAAAGTCGAGCCTGAGCAGGACGAGCCGGTTTTCCACGCCCCCTGGGAAGGGCGTTGCCTGGCGCTGAACCGGGCCATGGGAGCGATCGGCGCCTGGAGCATTGACGAGGGTCGGGCCGGTATCGAGGCGCTACCGCCCGATGTCTACCTGGCAAGCTCGTACTACGGAAAATGGGCGCTCCGTTTGGAGAACATGGTCGTCGCCCGCGGCCTTGCCGGCGCCGACGAAATCGCAACTGGCCACGCCGCGCGATCGGGCATTCCGTTGGGCCGCAAACTGGAAGTGACGGATGTTCCACGTACGCTTGCGCGCGGATCGTTCGGGCGCACGCCACAATCTGAAGCGCGCTTCATGGTCGGCGACCGAGTGCGCGCCAAGAATATCCATCCGCCAACACACACGCGGCTGCCGCGCTATGCGCGCGGCCACGTCGGCGTGATCGAGGCCGTGCGCGGTTGCTACGTCTTTCCGGATTCCACGGCCGTAAGGGCCGGCGAAAATCCGCAATGGCTCTACACGGTGTTGTTCGAGGGACGGGAATTGTGGGGCGAGGCAAGCGATCCGACGCTGAAGGTGTCTATCGAAGCATTCGAGCCGTACCTGGACCCCGCGTCGTGAATTTCCGGCGCGTTCACGAGCAGCGCGAGAGTTCGCGCGATGTTGGCGAACCGGTGTTTCGCGAACCGTGGGAAGCGCAAGCTTTTGCGCTTGCGGTCACGCTGCGAGAACGCGGCGTGTTTTCCGCAACAGAATGGGCCGCCGCGTTGGGCGATGAGATAAAGCGGGCGCAAACCGAAGGCGACCCCGACACCGGCGAAACCTACTACCACCACTGGCTGGCCGCGCTCGAACGGCTCGTCGCCGCCAAAGGATTAGCCGATCGCCGAACACTCGAACGCACACAACAGGCCTGGCGGCACGCTTACGAGCGCACGCCGCACGGCACGCCCATTGAATTAAACCCCGACGATTATTCCAAATGAGGAAATGCCAATGAGCCAGATACGCCGCGTCGTCACAGGACTGGATGCTGGAGATAGGGCCGTCGCAGTGCTCGACAGCACACTCGCGCTCAAGCCCGGGAGAAGCGCCAATCCGGCCGCGGTTTTGTGGATCACGGATTCCAACCCAGCGGGTTATTCTTCGGCCGACACCGCCAAGCCAATCGGCATCCCGCCGCCCGACAACGGCAGCATATTCCGCGTGGTCGAGTTTCTGCCCACCACCGACGCCGAGATCGCGAAAATCGATCACACCCACATGACCAGTGTGATCGGAGACAAAACGCCGGCTCGAGGGCTGCCGCCGAAACATCCGCTCGTGCACCGCACGCGCAGCGTGGACTACGCTATCATTATTTCCGGCGAAATCGACATGTTGCTCGATGACGAGACCGTCCATCTGGAAGCCGGCGATGTCGTTGTGCAGCAGGCGACCAATCATGCCTGGATCAACCGCGGCACAAAACCTTGCCGCATCGCCTTCGTGCTGATGGATGGGAAGGAGCCATAGGCGATCGCCGGTCGCTCACAGCATGCCGAGCAGGTGCGGCAGCCACAGTGAAATCGCCGGGATATAGGTGACCATCGCCAGGAAAATCAGCATGGTCGCGAGCCACGGCAGCACCGCCACCGTCAGCTCGGCAATGCCCATGCCGGTGATGCCTGAAGCGACGTAAAGGTTTAGCCCGACCGGCGGGTGACACAAGCCGACCTCCATATTCACCGCCATCAGGATGCCGAGGTGAACCGGATTGACGCCGAGCGTCGCGCCCATCGGAAACAGGATGGGCGCCATGATCAGCACAATCGCAGCTGGGTCCATGAAATTGCCGGCGGCGAGCAAAACGACATTGGTGACGAGAAGGAACGCCACTATGCCGAACCCCTGCGCGGTCATCCATTCCGCCATGGATTGCGGGATCTGCTCCGAAGTCAAAAGCCAGGAGAACACGGCGGCATTGGTGATGATGTAAAGGATCATCGCGCTCATGGACGCCGCGGTGAGTAGAACCGACGGCACGTCCGCGAATTTCAGTCCTCGGTAGACAAACACCGCAATCACGAACGCATAAACTGCCGCCACAGCGGCAGCTTCGGTCGGCGTAAACCAGCCGGAATAAATGCCGCCGAGAACGAGCACGATGAGGAACAGCCCCCAAAAACTTTTGCGGAACGCGCGGCCGCATTCGCGCCAATCGGCTCGCGGCATGCGCGGATAATCGTTACGCCAGGCGCGGTACCATGTCGTTGCGCCGAGCATCGCCGCGAGGAGCAGGCCCGGGACGACGGCGGCAACGAACAGCTGGCCGACCGAGGCCGAGTCGACCACCGCGCCATCGGGGCCGCGCGGCTGCATGCCGCTGGTCGCCACCGCATAAATGACCAGGTTGATCGACGGCGGAAATAGAATGCCAAGCGCGCCGGATGTCGCGATCACACCGGCGCCGAATCGCGGCGGATAGCCCTTCTGCAGCAGCGCCGGCAGCATGATCGAGCCGATGCCGACGACGGTGGCGACGGAAGAACCGGAGATGGCGGCAAAGAGCGCACATGCGACCACCCCCGCCAATCCGAGGCCGCCGTACCAATGGCCGATGAGCGAGGTGGCAAAATCAATCATGCGGCGGGCGACACCGCCGGCCGTCAGAAAATTTCCGGCGAGAATAAAGAACGGAATCGCCATGATTTCGAAACGGTCGATGCTGGTGAAAAGCTTCAAGCCCACCATCTTCGGATCGACGTCGGAGAGGATGAAAAGATAGGTCAGTACCGAGAGGCCGAGCGCAATCGAGATCGGCATGCCGGTCGCCATCAGCGCCAGCAACAGCGCGAACAGAAGTTCGGCACGGACCATGTGCGAGAGATCGATCAGGTGTAGCCGCGCGGCGAAACAGATAAGCGCGAGCGCCACCGGAATTAGAATAATTAAGGTGGCCGTAACCGCGCCGCTGAGCGGACGGCTCTCCGGTTTGACACTCGACGATAGACTGATCACCGCGCCACCCCCGGCGCAGCGGCCGGCAGCGGCCTTTCATAGTCGAGGCCGTGGCCCTGATGGGGGACGCGACCGGTGCGCAAAAAGCGATACAGAACCTGCAAGAACCGAAAACACATCAAATAAGAACCGATCGGGATGCACAAATAAATGATCCAGCTCGGCCACTCGAGTTCCGGCGAAACCTCGTCCGGGTCGAGTTCGTGGACGTAGATGGCGCCGAGCGTGCCGATCGCGCCGGTAAAGAGCGCGCCGCAGAGCAGCGCGAAAACGACCACTGGCTTGCGCGCCGCCGGCGTTAAACGTTTGACCAACACATCGACGCCGACATGAATGCCCGTGCGCACGCCGAGCGCAGCGCCGAATTTGGCCATCCAGACGAACATGTAGGTCGCGAGTTCCTGCGCCCAGGAGAAGTCGAGCGCGGCCAACGCGACGTAGGCACGATCCGAAGCGACATGCACAAGCGTAAAGCCGTGCGCACTGCCCCACCGCGACAATTCAGCGAAGTTGCTTGCCCCGTAACGGTGCAGGACGGCGACGAAAGTCACAATTGTAGCCGCCGCGATCAACGCGGCAATGAGCCACTCTTCAGCCCGATCGAGCAGGAGGTTGAGGAGCCGTATCACTCGCACTCAATCCCGTGCCGACGGGAATCGCGATTACGATTGCGGCGGAGTGAAACCCGATGCCTTGTAAATCCGCTCGATGAAGGCTTTGCCGAACCGGCTTTGCATCTCGGTGTGCACCGGCATCAGCTTGGCGATCCACGCCTTCTTCTCGGCGTCAGTCAAAATATGCACGTCGATCTTTCCGGAAGCTTTGATCTTCTCCAGCGCATCGGCGTTGTCCTTGGCCGCCGCCCCATTGAAGAAGACGGTACTTTCCTTGACGGCGCGGTCGAGCTGCGAGCGTACGTCCGGCGGTAGCGAATTCCAGAAGTTCCTATTGGTGATAAGCGCGTATGTGAGCCGGCCGTGAAACGACACGGTCAGGTTCTTCTGCACCTCGTAGAATCTTTGTGTCAGAATGTTGGACGGCACATTGTCTTCGCCGTCGACGACGCCAGTTTGCAGGGCCTGGTAGACGGCCGAAAACGGCAAAATTTGCGGCAGCGCGCCAAGCTCGCGCGAGATCGCATCAAGAACTTTGCTGCCCTGGATGCGCATTTTCAAGCCGCGGAAATCTTCGGGCATGATCAGCGGCCGGTTGGCAGTGAAGACAAGAGCGCCGTTGTCCCAATAGGCGAGCGGCGAAATGCCTTTGGCCTCGAGCTTGCCGTTGAGGTCGGCCATCATCGGGCTCGCCATCATCTGGCGCGCGTGGGCGTCGTCACTCATCAGAAACGGCAAGTCGAAGACGTCGAACTCTTTGACGCCGAGCGGACCGAATTTGGAAATCGAGGGGGCCAGTATTTGCACCGACCCAAGCTGCAACGCCTCAAGTTCTTCCTTGTCCTTGTAGAGCGATGAGTTCGGATAGATTTCGACCTTGACGCGGCCGTTGGTGTATTTCTCGGCAAGTTCCTTGAACAGGACCGCCGCTTTGCCCTTCGGCGCGTCAGGCGTTACGACATGGCTGAATTTGATGATGATCGGTTCGTCGGCGAGCGCGGGCTTTGCGAGGGCGAGGGAAAGAATAGCGGCGAGCGCAATGACGAAGCGTTGCATGGATTGTCCCTCCCAGCCGGCGACGTCAGACGACGGAAGACAGTAGCAACCGTGGTTGCTTTTTTGCGGCGGCCTATTGTCAGGACTGTGTTCTAAGTTTTGCCGGCCCGCAACCCTACACCCGATCAATGCATCGCGGCATCTGCGCGCGGAACCAGCGCACCGGGATGGCGGATGACATCGCCGGCCAGCCGGTGAGCCGCCGCCGCCGCTTCCGCCGCGGCCATGCCGCCAAGCCGGGCCGCCAAATACCCGGCATTGAACCCGTCGCCGGCGGCGGTCGCATCGACCGGCACCATGACCTCGGGCACTGGCACGAATTGGTGGGTGCCGGAGGTGGCAACAAGCGCGCTATTGGGACCGTTCTTGACGACAATCTCGCCGATGCCGAAGGCTTGCAGCCGGGCGACTGTCGTTTCCGGACTGGGATCACCCCACAGCACCGCTTCGTCGTCGAAAGCCGGAAGCGCGATGTCGACCCGCTTGAGCGCCTCCATGAAGACGGCGCGCGTGCGGCTCAAATCCCCTTTCCAGCCGCGCGGGCGAAAATTACCGTCGAAAGCGACTTTGGCGCCTTGCTGGCGCGCGGCTTCAAGGAGGGCCAGGAAACGCCCGACTCCGTTGTTGGAATAGAGCGAAAGCGTGATGCCAGAAAAGTAAATAAGCCGCGCCGCCACCATCTCTTGCGCCACCAGCAACCAGTCGGGCCGCTCAAAAAGTTCGCGCGCCGGCGCCTCCGCGCTCCAGTAGCGAAACAGGCGCTCGCCCCGCGACCCGCTTTCAACCAGGCAGAGGGCTGGCAGTCGTCCAGGCGCCCGAAACATAAGCTTGGAGGAAAGCCCCTCGGCGGCAGCCAGAGCGATAATACTGTCGGAATAAGGATCATCGCCAACAACGGTCGCGAAGGCGACATCGACGCCGGCGCGGGCGAGATAGACTGCGGTGTTAAAGGTATCGCCGCCACCCGAAAGCGCGAATCTTCCATCCGCGCCGCGCGCCAATTCGATCAACACTTCGCCGACGCAAACGGCGCGCGCCTTCTCGGAACTCATTACCCGGTCTCCCGCCACGGCGAGGCGATGCCGCTGGCAAGGAAATAGCCTAATGCGCTCAGCATGGCGATGCAGAAACTGACCGGCCAATCCGTATAGTAAGCGACGGCGATGCCCAGCCAGGCGTCGGCTAGCGCCAAAACGGCCGAAAGCGCCACTCCGCTCCACAGTCCCGTTACCAGGCGCTGCGCGGTCGCCGGCGGCCCAACCATTAGAGCGAACACCAATAGGATGCCGACGATCTGGGCGCTCTCCGACACCGCCAGCGCCACAATCACCAGAAAGCCGATGGAGACAAAGTTCAACGGCACGCCCTTGGCTTCGGCGAGTTCCGGCTGGAGGCTCGCAAACATCAGCGGCCGCATAATCGCCGCCAGCGCAGCGAGGGTCAGCAACGCAAGACCCAGGAGTGTGGCGATGGTGGAGTGGTCGACCGCGAGCACATTGCCGAACAGCAGCGCCGTCGCCTGCGTGGCGAAGGCCGTGTAGTAGTGCAGGAATAAAAGTCCAAATCCCAAAGCCAGCGCGAGCACGACCCCGATGGCAACATCGCGGCCGCTGATGCGCTCACCGAGCACGCCCATGGCTACGCCGGCCGCGACGGTAAAGCCCACTAAACCCCAAATCGGGGCAATGCCGATCAGCACAGCGCCGGTCGCCCCGGCAAAGCCGATGTGCCCCAGCGCGTGCCCGGCGAAAGTCTGGCCACGAAGCACCAGGAAATATCCGACCAACCCGGAGACGACGGCGGCGATACCGGCCGCCGCGAACGCATTCTGCATGAAGTCGTATTCGAGCATGGCGGCTAGTGCTGATGGCCGTCATGCGCATGGTCGGAATGCTCCATGCTGCGGCCGCGCGAAAGTACGAAGATCTGGCCGTCGGTGCGCACAACGTTGATGTCGGTGCCGTAAAGCTGCGAGAGCACCGGCGCCGTGACCACTTCGTCGATCGTGCCGAGCGCCGCGCGGCCGTTGCCCAGATAAAGAACGCGGTCGAGCGCGCCGATCAGCGCATTAAGCTCGTGCGCGCTGAACAGCACGGTGATGTTACGCTCGCGAGCGAGTTGGCG
This sequence comes from uncultured Alphaproteobacteria bacterium, assembly GCA_963753355.1. Classification (GTDB taxonomy): domain Bacteria; phylum Pseudomonadota; class Alphaproteobacteria; order Rhizobiales; family Xanthobacteraceae; genus BOG-931. Next base: position 55,470 of record CAVWBV010000005.1, on the reverse strand, counting down.
AACCAGATCGATTACCGCTTCCTGGTGGCGGTAATCGAGACTGATCAGCGGCTCGTCGAGCAGCAGCAACCGCGGCTCACCGAGAAGCGCCTGCGCAAGCAGAAGCCGTTGGCGCTCACCGCCCGACATTTTCGACAATGGCCGGCGACCGAGTTCGCTGGCGCCGGCAGCCGCCAGCATCTTTTCGATCATGTTGCGGTCGGCATGGCTGAGCGTGGGTACACCCCAGCGCTCGCCATGCACGGAACTAGCGATGAAATCGAAGCCGCGAATGCGCAAGTCGGGCAGGACGGTGCGAACCTGCGGCAGGTAACCGATTTGCCGATTGCCACGCCGCGGCGGTTCGCCGAATACACGGATCGCACCCGAACTCACGGGCACCAAACCGAGGATGGCCCGCATCAGGGTGGTTTTACCGGCGCCGTTCGGGCCTAGCACGCCAATGAACTCGCCACCCTCGATCCTTAGGCAGGCGTCGCTGAGGACGGTGCGGCCACCGAGCTTGATGGTCACCCGATCGAGTTCGATCACGGTCATGAAGAGGGACTGGCCAGAGCGCGCTCGGTGGCATCGAGCTCGCTTTGCATCCACGCCTGAAAGGTCATGTCCCCCGGGCAGGTCTCGGTTACGCCGACCACCGGAATATTCGAGGCGCGAGCGACTTCGACGAGATGCTGGACCAATTTGTTTGACGCCTGCTTGTTGTAGAACACCAGGCGCACCTTGCGGGTCTTGAGGTCGCGTTCGAAGGCGGCGATGTCGCGGGCGCTCGGCTCGGTATCGTTCATGATGGCAAGCTGGAGGCGCTCGTTGCGCCCCTTAAACCCAAGCGCATCCGCCATGTAACCGAACACCGGCTCGGTTGCAGTCACCGCTGCACCGGCGAACTTCGCCCGCAGCGCGGCAATCTTTTCGTCGATCGGGGACAGCGAGGCGACAAAGGTTTTCAGCCGCGCTGCATAATCGTCGGCATGGCCGGGATCCGTCTTGCTCAGCGCCGCAGCGAGCGCCGTTGCAACCGCCGGCATGGTGGCCGGGTCGTACCAGAGGTGCGGGTTGTCGCCCGGCTTCCTATGCGTGAGGTCCGATGCGACGATAACGACCCGGTCGGGGCGCGGCGAAGCCGCCAACAGCTTCGTCATCCACGGATCGTAGTCGGCGCCGTTATAGATGACGATCCGCGCACCGGCGATCTGCCGGGCGATCGAGGGCGAGACCTCGAATAGGTGCGGATCCTGATCCGGATTGCTCATGATGCTGGAAACGGCAATGCGAGCACCGCCAATCTGCTGGGCAACATCGCCGTAGAAATTCTCCGCCGCGACGACGGTGATCTTGTCGTCTGCGGCCTGAGCGACCGCCAAGGCGCCCAACACAACGGACAGCACAGTCGCGATACCAGGAAGCCGTTTCATCGGATGACGGATTTCCCTTTCAAATCAATGCCAATATGAAGAATTGTAACATTATAACATATCATCCGCAACGCCCTCTTTTTTTGGGCGCGGGTCATGACGGCGCGCATGCACCTTACGGCAAGGCGCAGCGCCATCGCCGCGTACACGGATTGAAGTTTTACCCAGGCGGCTGGTCACCTATATAGCCGGAGCAGGAGGGATCGTATGTCCGAACCGTTTTCGGCCGGCAAAATTCCGGTCACCGTACTCACCGGCTACCTTGGTGCCGGCAAGACAACGCTGCTCAATCGCATTCTCTCCGAGCCGCACGGCAAAAAATACGCGGTCATTGTCAATGAATTCGGCGAGATCGGCATCGACAACGATTTGGTCGTCGGCGCCGACGAGGAAGTGTTCGAGATGAATAACGGCTGCATCTGTTGCACCGTTCGCGGCGATCTCGTGCGCATTCTCGACGGCCTGATGCGCAGAAAAGGAAAGTTCGATGCCATTATTGTCGAGACCACGGGGCTCGCCGATCCGGCGCCGGTGGCGCAAACTTTCTTCATCGATGAGAACGTCGGGCGCAAGACCAAGCTCGATGCGGTGGTGACCGTAGCCGATGCGAAATGGCTCAAGGACCGGCTGAAGGATGCGCCAGAAGCCAAGAATCAGATTGCGTTTGCGGACGTGATCCTGATCAACAAGACCGATCTCGTGTCGGCGGACGAACTCGGCGACGTTGAGGCGCGCATCCGCAGCATCAACCCCTACGCCAAGGTGCACAAGACAGAACGCGCGAAAATCGCGCTCGACCAGGTCCTCGACCGCAAAGCCTTCGATCTCGACCGTATCCTGGATATCGAGCCGGACTTCCTCGAGGGCGATGGGCACGATCATGGCCATCATCATGATCATGACCACGATCACCATCACGGTCACGGCGGGCTCAAGCACTACCACGACGAAGAGATGCAGTCGCTTTCGCTGAAAAGCGAGAAACCGCTCGATCCGGATAAGTTTTTTCCTTGGGTGCAGAATTTGGTGCAAACCGAAGGCCCGAACATCCTGCGCTGCAAGGGCATTCTTTCATTCAAGAATGACGAGCAGCGTTTCGTCTTGCAGGGCGTGCACATGATCCTGGACGGCGATCACCAGCGGCCGTGGAACAAGGATGAGCAACGGCTCAGCCGCATGGTGTTCATCGGCCGCAACCTGCCGGAGGAAACAATCCGGACGGGTTTTGAGAGCTGCGTCGCTTAAAGATTGCTTTTTGATTGATGACCGATACCCGCGCCGACACCGTCTCCGTCGTTGAGCGTACGCGGCCGGTGCCGACCGGTGGCGCGGTCATCGCCGCGCATTTTCTCAAGCGCACCGCGGTATTTGTCCTCGGCGAAGAGGCGATGATGTTCGCGGGGTCGGACGGCGAGCCGAAACGTGTCGCGGTCCATGACGGCGCGATCCTTGCCACCACCGCGGACGGCGCACGTATCGTTTCCGGCGGCGATGACGGCAAGGTCGCCGAAACGAACGCCAAGGGCGAGACCCGCGCGCTTGCGACTGACGCAAAACATCGCTGGATCGATCATGTCGCGCTAGGGCCTGGCGGCGCGGTTGCCTGGTCGGCGGGCAAAACCGCATTTGCTCAAGGTAAGGAGTTGCGGGAACTGGAGGCGCCTTCGACGGTCGGAGGCCTTGCTTTCCTGCCAAAAGGGTTCCGCCTCGCGGTCGCTCACTATAACGGCGCGACGCTTGTGGTTTCCCAACGCACGCGAAGCGAAAGCCGCGAAGCTCGAATGGAAAGGCTCGCACCTCGGCGCAACCGTGAGCCCTGATGGCCGCTTTCTGATTACGACCATGCAGGAGCCCATGCTGCACGGCTGGCGCCTCACCGACGGCAAGCACATGCGCATGTCGGGTTACGCCACGCGGGTGACATCGCTCGACTGGACGGCGGATGGCGATTGGCTCGCCACTTCGGGGGCAGCGCAACTCATCCTGTGGCCCTTCCAGGGCAAGGACGGCCCCATGGGCAAGGAGCCGCGCCTCCTAGCGCCATCGGACCATCGCATCACGGTCGTGGCCGCTCATCCGGGTCAAGCTATCGTGGCCGTGGGTTTCGATCACGGCATGGTGCTGCTCGTCCGCGTCGCCGATGGCGCGGAAATTTTGGCGCGAAAGCCGGGCGACGCGCCTGTGACCGCACTGTGCTGGAGCGCCGACGGCCAACTGCTTGCGTTCGGCTCCGAAGATGGCGACGGCGGCATCCTCGATCTCAGCTAACGAATAGAGGAAAGCCGTGTTTCTGAAACTGACCCCAGGCGGCGAATTGTTGTTCGAGGACCGGGAGAATTTCCGCGCTTTCAAGCTTGTGGTCGAAGGCGGGCGCGACCGGCTCGATGCGGTGCGCAAGGCGACCGCCGGTAAAGCGGAGTTGCCTAACGCGGAGACCGCCTGGATTTCCGAGGACGCGTTGCGCCAATGGCCTGGTGTTGAGCACGACGCTGCATGGCAGCGGAACTTCTCCGCCATGATCGAAAAAGCGCGGCCGCATGGCTGGATCGATGATGAGCGCAAGGCGATCAAGGCCCATATCGAGTGGACCATCTGACGCCACGCGGCGGAACCCCGGCTCCGCCTGTCCGTTGACTAAGAGCCATTGCGCCGGGAACTCGCATGAGAATGATTGAGATACGGCTCATCCTCGCGGTTGCCGTGTTGTGCACCGCGATCGGGACGGCGCGAGCTGCCGATACGACAGGCTGCACGCCGCAGGAAAAGCAACAAGCGAAACAGAACGCCCCGAGCCAAAAGCTCGACGATACCGCAGCCGTCATATGCCCGCCCGACGTCGATCCGGCGATGAAGGCGCCGACGCCGAGTACCGGCGATAAAGCCGTGATCCCGCCACCGGGCACCCCAGGCGGCAATCCCAACGTCCAGCCGAAGTAATCCAAATTTCAATTAAAGCAGATGGTGCGCGTGAAGGCCGGCGATATGAGCCGCCAGCGTCCCGCTGTCGTGTTCAAACCCTATCGTCGCTTGATGTTGGGCTGGACTATTCTGCGGACTGAAGCTGTCGATCCCCGGCCCTACGTTGGACGTGCTGCCGTTCGGGTCCCACTCCCAAAAGTAAGTGCCGACCAGAGACGAACTATCGGCGCTATCCCACGCCTTGAAGAACGCTCTGTAGAGTTGGGCCTGCAAGTGCGGGTCGGGACTGTTTCCGGACGCGGCCGGATCGGCGGCGGCCCCGCTGTCGTTGGCGTAGCCAAGCTCAGTGAAGATCAGCGGCTTGCCGGATTCCGCTGAAAGATTTTCGAAATAGTGCACCGGCGACTGGTTGCCGATCTCCGAATAAGCCCCCGGATCTTGGTTCGGCGACGCCGGATCGAGCCAACCGTCTACAAGCTGCCGAAGCGTCGGGTGCGCGGCGTTGGACAACGGTACGTAACAGTCGATCCCCTCATAGTTGAGCTGGCTCCAGAAACTGACCTCATTCGCCGTGTTCCAGGACGCCGAATAGGTTAGCGCGCCGGAAAAAACCGCGCGCACCGCATCGATAATCTCGGTCCAGTAGTGCAGATATTGCGGACCGGTGAGCTGATCGAGCTCGGCGCCGATGGACAACATCTGGGCGCCATTTGCCTGGGCGACTTTCGCCTCGGCAACGATCATCTGCTGGTAACTGGCAAAGAAGGCCGCGACGTTGGTCGGATGATAATCCTGGCGCCAATCACCGACGCTGTAGGGCGCGGACTCTGCCGGGTTGAGGAAATCGATCAGCGGCCTGACCATGACGGAAAGGCCGAGGCACTCGGCTTGCGCGATTGTAGATCCAAGTGCGCTGAGGCTGTCGGTATAGTTCGGATCCGCAACGACTTGCGACGTTTGCGCGTCGATGCCGTAGTCGAGGGTCGCCTCGATCGAGTTGGCGCCGGTCTTGACGAGAGTTGGCAGCGAATCGGCATTTTCGTAGGCGCCATTATAAAAGGCGACGTAGTCAAAACCCCGGTACTGCAAATTAAAGTGGCCCGCATTCGCGGCAGCGGAAGCTTCGTTCAACGGCTGCGTCACCTGATCCTCTGGGATTAAGTTCGGGGGCGTACCCGCGCATCTTTAGGGACATAGGTTAAAGCCACGTCCCGACCAGCAGGAATTGTCGAGTAAAATTTAGCGAAAACGCGATCGGGTCGCTCACTGTCCCGGCAAACAAGTCCCCGGGCTTGCGGCCCGGGGAACTGTGCGGACTGAGAACTGGCGCTAGATCACGTACTGCCGCAGCGGCGGGTAGCCGTTGAAGCCGACCGAGGAGTAGGTCGTCGTATAGGCGCCGGCGGCCTCGATCAAAACCTTGTCGCCGATGGCGAGCGACACCGGCAACGGGTACGGCGTCTTCTCGTAGAGCACATCGACTGAGTCGCACGTAGGACCAGCGACGATGCAGGGGGCCGTCTCATCGCGGTCCTTGGCCGTGCGGATCGGATAGCGGATCGATTCCCCGATCGTTTCCGCCAAACCGTGGAATTTGCCGATATCGAGATAAACCCAACGCACCTCGTCTTCTGGCGAGCGCTTGGCGATCAAGACCACCTCGGCTTCGATCATGCCGGCATTGCCGACAAGACCGCGACCGGGCTCGATGATGGTGTTGGGCAAGTTGTTGCCGAAGTGCTTGCGCAGCGAGCGAAAGATGGCCTTGCCATAGGATTCAAGTTTTGGCGTCTTGCGCACGTAGCGCGCCGGGAAGCCGCCGCCGAGATTGACGATCGACAACGAGATGCCGCGTTCGGCGCAGGCGCGGAAGACGGCCGCGGTCGAGGCAAGCGCCCGATCCCAGGCTTCGACGTTGTGCTGCTGCGAGCCGACATGGAACGAAACGCCATGTGGTACCAGGCCGAGCTTGTGCGCATGTTCGAGGATGTCGGCGGCATAAACCGGCTCGCAGCCGAATTTGCGCGACAGGGGCCACTCGGCGCCGGACCCGTCACAGACGATCCGGCAGATCACCCGGCTGCCAGGAGCGGCGCGGGCGATTTTCTCGACCTCCGCCTCGCAGTCGACAGCAAAGAGCGTCACGCGGAGCGCAAAGGCCGCCGCTATCTCGCTCTCTTTCTTGATGGTGTTGCCGTAGGAGATACGGTCGGCGGTGGCGCCGGCTCCAAGCACCGCGTGGGTCTCGCCGATGGAGGCGACATCGAAGCAGCAGCCCATCCCCACGAGCAGCTTGAGGATTTCCGGGGCCGGATTGGCCTTGACGGCATAAAAGACGGTCGTGTCGGGCAGTGCCTTGGCGAAGTGTTGGTAGTTCTCGCGCACGACGTCGAGGTCGAGGACGAGGCAGGGTCCGTTATCAGTGCGGTGCTTGAGGAATTCGCGGATGCGCGTGGTCATTTCCACTTAACTCCCTAATCCGGCCGGCGGCGTAGCCGCCTAGGTGAACCTCCTGCGACGTGCATGACTCCGCTGGAAAGCAGAGCGCTTCCGTCGCCGTGATTGCTGCCTTGGTCCGGATGAGGGAGATCCCGTTCCGCACTGCTGGCAAAGATGGACAAGCCTTTCCGGTGTCCCCGGCATTCGCGCCGGCAGTAACCAAAAAAGCCCTTCCGTCGTTGCTTTAAGCCGCGTCGCCCGTTGAGAACGGGCTATGCCGGTTTCGCCTCCGGCTGCCGGTCGCGGGAGTTAAGGAAGTAGTCTTCCCTTCCTTAGGCGGCTGTCCGGCCTCTTGTCCGGATGCCCACCGACCGACACACGGCCACAGGCACGTGCGAAATTGGGCAGCTCCGAAATAATCTATTGTGACACGCGGTGCAAGCTTTTTGGTCTTAACGAGACGTAAAAGCGTGCACCGGTTCGCGAGCTGAAGCGCGCGGCGAGTTTTAGTCGGCGGTGAACGGCTCGATGCGGCGCGCGGCGCGCACGAACTGCACCATCACGACAATGCCGATCAGCACAAACAATCCGTCGAGTGCGCGCGCGCCGACAGTGCCGAGAGCAAGCAAATTGGCGATCGCCCAGCTGCCGGCAAACGCGGCGCCGAACACTTCGGCACTGATGAGAATGGCCGCGCTGACAACGGTCAGCACATTCTCCCAGACGATTCGGCGGGGCCGGCGGGTCGCTTGCAGATTGGAGTCGGTCATCGCCATGCTCGGTGCGCTCAATGCGGCGGCACTCTCTCCGAAAGCTGGAGTTCGATCAAGGCGTCATTCAGGCCTGTCCGCGAGCGGCCAAGGCGCTTTTGCGCCATTAACTTTATGTAGCACGGGCCATATATCAGGCAGGTCTTTCCATGGTCCTCACTCATTCCCAGCCGATGACCGACAAAAATCCGTTCTTCGCGCCCTGGCAAACGCCCGAAGAAGCGCCGCCTTTCGGCGAGATAGAGCCGGGACACTTCGTCCCTGCCTATGAGCGGGCGTTAGCCGAGCACGACGCTGAGATCGCCGAAATTGCCGGCTCGAGCGCCGCGCCCAATTTCGCCAATACCATCGAGGCGCTGGAACGAAGCGGCCGCGCGCTGGAGCGGGTGGAAAATGTCTTTCACCTCCTGGTCGGCGCCCATAGCAACGGCGCGCTGCTCGACATCGAGCGCGAAATGGCGCCGCGTATTGCGGGCCATTGGAACAAGATTCACACCAACGCCGCCCTGTTCGGCCGCATCGATGCGCTGGCGAGCCGAGGCAATTCGCCCGGACTGGACGCGGAGCAAAAGCGCGTCCTCGAGCGCTATCACGTCAGCTTCCGCCGGGCCGGCGCCGCGCTCGACGGTCCCGCCAAAAAGCGGCTCGCCGAAATTATCGAGCGGCTGGCGGCGCTGGGCGCCGCGTTCAGCCAAAACGTCCTCGCCGATGAGCAGGCGTTCGCCCTTCCACTCTCCGGCGACGAGCTTGCCGGCCTCCCGGACTTCATGCGGGAGGCGATGAAGTCCGACGCCCAGGAGCGCGGCCTCACCGGCCATGTCGTCACGCTGTCGCGGTCGAGCGCTGAACCGTTTCTGCAATTCGCGCGGCGGCGCGACCTGCGGGAAAAGGTGTTTCAGGCGTTCATCAAGCGTGGCGACAACGGCGGCCCGACCGACAACAACGCCATTATCGACGAAATCGTGAAGCTGCGCGCCGAGCGCGCCCGTCTGCTCGGCTTCTCCGATTTCGCCCATTATCGGCTGGACGACGCGATGGCAAAGACACCGCAGGCGGTGCGCGAGCTGCTCCACACGGTCTGGGCTAAGGCGCGGGAAAAGGCCGTTACCGATCGGGACGAGCTCGACGCGCTGGTCCAGGACGAAGGCGGCAACTTCGCGCTGGCGCCTTGGGACTGGCGCTACTACGCCGAAAAGCTGCGGCAGCAGCGCTGCAACGTCGATGAAGCAGCCATCAAGCCCTACCTCAAGCTCGAGGCCATGATCCAGGCGGCATTCTACACCGCGGAGCGGCTATTCGGCTTGAGCTTCACCCGCCGCGACGATGTTCCGATCTGGCATCCCGACGTGCAGGTCTGGCAGGTTCGCGATCGCGAGGGCAGCGACCTCGGGCTCTTCTTCGGGGATTACTTCGCCCGGCCCTCAAAGCGCAGCGGTGCCTGGATGACCTCGCTCCGCGACCAACAAAAGCTCGACGGTCCGGTTCGCCCGATCATCATCAATGTGTGCAATTTCGCCAAGGCCGCCGCCGGCCAGCCGACGCTTTTGAGCTTCGACGATGCCCGCACTCTATTTCACGAATTCGGCCACGCCTTGCACGGCCTGCTTTCCTCGGTCACCTATCCGCAGATTTCGGGCACCAATGTCGCAACCGATTTTGTCGAGCTGCCATCGCAACTCTACGAGCATTGGCTGGAACAGCCGGAAGTTTTGCGGCGCTTCGCCCGGCACTATGAAACCGGAGCGCCAATGTCCGAAGACCTGCTGCAACGGCTGATCGCCGCGCGCAATTTCAATCAGGGCTTTGCGACCGTCGAATACCTCGCATCCGCCTTCATCGACCTCGACTTTCATTCGCTGCCAACGGCTGGTGTCGATGCCCGGAGCCGCGAGACCGGTACGCTTTCGCACATCCGCATGCCGGGCGAGATCGCCATGCGCCATCGGCCGCCGCATTTCGCTCACATCTTTTCCGGCGGCGGCTATGCGGCCGGGTATTACAGTTACATGTGGTCGGAGGTTCTCGACGCGGACGCCTTCGAGGCCTTCGAAGAGACCGGCGATATTTTCGATCCGGCGACCGCCAAGCGGCTTCAAGAGACGATCTACGCCTCCGGCGGATCGCGCGATCCGGCCGACGCCTACGAGGCATTTCGCGGCCGCCTCCCGAGCCCTGACCCATTGCTGCGCAAGCGTGGTTTTGCTCCGCGGGCCGTGACACACTAGCGCTCATGGATTTGCACAGCGCCGGTCACCGCCGCGGCGTCGCCTGCGCGCCGCATTTCGCCGCCGCGGAGGCCGGTCGCGACATCCTCGCCGAGGGTGGCAACGCACTCGAAGCCATGCTCGCCATGGCGGCCATGATCGCGGTCGTCTATCCGCACATGAACCACGTGGGCGGCGATGGCTTTTGGACGATCCGCGAGCCGTCGGGCCGCGTGCGGACCATTATGGCGCCGGGCCCCGCCGGAGCGGCAGCGCAGCCCGAGTTTTATCGCGATTACGAGACGATCCCGCCGCGAGGACCACTCGCGGCGCTTACAGTGCCGGGCGCCGTAGGCGGTTGGGCCGTCGCGCTTGAAAATGCTCACGCGCTCGGCGGCAAGTTGCCTCTCAAGGTCTTGCTCGCCTCCGCCATCGAGCGTGCCCGCGCCGGCTACACGGTGACGCGGAGCCAGGCGCGGCTCACGGCGGAAAAGCTTGCCGAATTGGCGCCCGTGCCCGGTTTCGCCGACGCCTTTCTGCTAGACGGCAAGGCGCCGCCGGAAGGGACCGTCCTGGAACAGGAAGCGTTCGCATTAACGCTTGACCAACTCGCTCATGCCGGTCTCGACGATTTTTACCGCGGCGATATCGGGCGCGAGATCGCGGCCGATCTGGAGCGGATCGGCAGTCCGCTGACCCGCGAGGATTTCACCCGTTACCGGGCGACGGTGCGCGAACCCCTGCACGTCGAATTGGCGAAAGCCGCGATCTACAACACGGACGCGCCGACGCAAGGCGTCGCCTCATTGATGATCCTGGCGTTGTTCGACCGGCTCGGCGTTACCGAAGCAGAAGGATTTGACCATATCCATGGCCTGGTCGAATCAACCAAGCGCGCGCTGCGGATGCGCGATCGCGTCGTGACCGATCCGGGAAATCTGGCGCATGCGCTCGAGCGCGTTCTCGAGCCGCGCTTCATTGCCGGCGAGGCCATGAAAATCGATCGGCACAGGGCGGCGCCGTGGCCGCTCGGCGCGAGCGAAGGCGACACAATCTGGATGGGCGCTGCCGACGGTTCGGGCCTGGTCGTGTCCTATATTCAATCGCTCTATTGGGAGTTCGGCTCCGGCTGCGTGCTGCCGCAGACCGGCGTGCTGATGCAGAACCGCGGCATCAATTTCTCGCTGCAACGCGGAGCGCTCAACTTTCTGGTGCCCGGGCGTGTGCCGTTCCACACACTCAATCCGGCACTCGCCGTCCTGAAGGACGGACGGGTGATGGCGTATGGCACCATGGGAGGCGATGGCCAGCCGCAAACGCAGGGCGCCGTGTTCACGCGTTACGCGCTGTTCGGCGAGCCGCTTGCAGACGCGATCGATCGTCCGCGCTGGGTGCTCGGCCGGACCTGGGGCGATCCGCGCACCGCGCTGCGGCTGGAGCCGCGGTTTGACGACGCATTGATCGACGCCCTTGTTCACGCCGGCCATGAAGTCGAATTCGTCGATGAGCCTTATTCCGATGTCATGGGCCATGCCGGCGCAGTGGTGCTGCATCCCGACGGCAATTTGGAAGGCGCCCATGATCCGCGCTCGGACGGGGGCGCGGCGGGCGTGTAGGTCAACGCCCCGCCGAGCGTCTGACGCGCGTATCACCCTCTTGCGAGGGATACCTTTCTCGTATCGATCGCCTCTTTTGCCACTCGCACCGCCTCGTTTTCCGTATCAGCGTGCGCGGTCGTGAACACTGGCACGGACGCCCCGTCAACGCTCATGTGCTTGCCGTCCTGGCGGCGGATGTGGGCTTGCCATTGTCCCTTTTCATTGACGAATTCCGAAATGACGTACTCTTTGTATTCCATTGAACCGCCCTTTCTTCCGGCCGGAAACGCGATTTCGCCGCGCCGACCACCTTATTCGGATTAAGCCCCCTTTCCGCCCCACTCGGTATTAAAGTGGGGGCCAGTCTTATTCGCCGGCATCCGAGCGCAGACCTGATGTTATATCGTTTCGCCTTCTTGATCGCCCTCCTCGCCGGCGCGCTTGCGGCGGGACGTGCGCACGCGCACCCGCACGTCTGGGTCACCATGACCGAAGAACTTCTTTACGCTCCGGATGGCTCGGTCACCGGCGTTCGCAACGCCTGGACCTTCGACGACATGTTCTCCGCTTTCGCCACGCAAGGAATCGAGCAGAAGACCAAAGGCACGTTCAGCCGCGGCGAACTCGCGGCCCTGGCCCAAGTGAACATCGATTCGCTGAAGGACTACGCGTATTTCACTTACGCCAAGGCGAACGGGAAGAAACTGAAAGATGCTTTTCTGCCGCCGATAAATTATTTTCTCGACTACGATGCGAAGGCGACAACGCTGACGCTGCACTTCACGATGCCGTTCAAGACGCCGGTGAAGGCGAAAGCAATCGACGTCGAGATTTACGATCCGGAATTTTTCATCGATTTCGGCTTTGCCTCAGAAAACCCCGTACGGCTCGTCGGTGCGCCGGCCGGGTGCACTCTGTCAGTCGAGAAACCGCAGGATGACAATTTCCCGGCTGAACTACGCCTCGACAAGAATCTCGCGACGTCCGAGGCCAATATCGGCATGGGCGCGGACTTCTCCAACAAGATATCGGTGACGTGTCGGTAAAGCGGAGACAGCGGCGCCAATCGAGTCGACGCCGCTGTGCTTGTCACAACGTCGCGCGTAGTTCTTCTCACCCGCCTAAACAAGCGACGAGGCAAACCGGCTTGTTCTGATCAGGCGACCTTTTCGGTCATGTGCCGGAACATCACCTTGCGCGCCTCGTCGTCCATTTCCGCCTTGAACTTGTGCTTGTCCTTGAGCGTGACAGCCCGTTGCGCCGCGGGCCGCGCGCTGATTTCGTCGACAAAGCGCTTCAGGTTAGGAAACTTCGACCACGCCGGTTCGCCGAGCGGCATGAGGCGTGCCCAGCCCCACACGTCCATGTCGACGATCGTGTAGGTGTCGCCGATCATGTATTTCTGCTTGGCGAGCCGCGCATCAAGGATGGCAAAATGGCGCTGGGTCTCGAAGGCATAGCGGTTGATGGCGTATTCGTTCTTCTCCGGCGCGTAAATCTTGAAATGGACGAGCTGTCCGGAATACGGACCGACACCGGAAGCAACGAACATCAGCCACGACAGCAATTCGCCGCGCGCCTTGTCGCCTTTCGGCGGCAGAAACTTTCCGGTCTTTTCCGCGAGGTAAAGCAGGATAGCGTTCGAATCGAACACCGTGACGTCGCCGTCGACGATCGCCGGCACCTTGGCGTTCGGGTTGATGGCGAGATAGTCAGCCTTGTGCTGGTCGCCCCGACGGGTGTCGACCGGAATTGCCTCGTAGGGAAGCCCGGCTTCCTCCAGGAACAATGCAACTTTGGTGGGATTGGGAGCACCGCTAAAATAGAACTTCAACATTCGTCCTCTCCTTTTTATCCGTCATCGCGGAGAATGATCCAACAGATGCGCTCCGAGCAGCGGAACAGGATTGTGGTTCCCGCAAAGACCGTCAGAACAACCCAACGATTCTTCCGTCGCCGCCGATGTCGATCGAATCCGCGGCAGGGACCCTCGGCAGACCCGGCATGGTCATGATCTCACCGCAGATGGCGACAACGAATTCGGCGCCGGCGGAAAGTCTCACCTCGCGTACCGGTATGACGTGATCGGCCGGCGCGCCCTTGGCGTCAGGATTGGTCGAGAAGCTGTACTGTGTTTTTGCAATACAAATCGGAAACTTTCCGTATCCCATGGCCTCGAAATTCGCCAGCTGGTCGCGCACCGACTTGTCGACCGAGATATCCTTCGCGCGATAGATTTCGCGGGCGATGGTGCGGATTTTTTCCAGGAGCGGCATGTCGTCAGGATAGAGCAGCTTGAGCTTGCTCTGCCCGCTGTCGCAGATTTTGACCACGGCGCGCGCGACGTCGGCGGCGCCCTCGCCGCCCAGCGCCCAGTGGTCGGCCATCAGTGCCTCGACGCCAAGCGCCTTGCACTTCTCTTCCACCAGCTTGATTTCAGCGTCGGTATCCGATGAAAAGCGGTTGATCGAGATCAGCGGAACGACGCCGAATTTTCGCATGTTCTCGACGTGACGTTGCAGGTTGCTCATCCCGGCTTCGAGCGCGCCGAGATTCTCATGCTTGAGGTCTTCTTTCTTGACGCCGCCGTGCATCTTCAGCGCGCGAATGGTAGCGACGAGTACGACACAGTCGGGCGAAAGCCCGGTTTTGCGGCATTTGATATCGAGAAATTTTTCCGCGCCGAGATCGGCCCCGAAGCCCGCCTCGGTGACGACGTAGTCGGCGAGCTTGAGCGCCGTCGTCGTGGCGAGAACCGAGTTGCAGCCGTGCGCGATATTGGCGAACGGCCCGCCGTGAATGAAGGCAGGCGTGCCCTCGAGCGTCTGCACGAGGTTCGGCGCCAGCGCCTCCTTGAGCAGCACGGTCATCGCGCCTTGCGCTTTCAGGTCGCCGGCGCGCACCGGCTTTCGATCGCGGGTATAGGCGACGACGATATTGGCGAGCCGCTTCTTCAGATCATCGAGGTCGCGCGCCAGGCAGAAGATCGCCATGACCTCCGAGGCGACCGTAATGTCGAAGCCGTCCTCACGCGGGAAGCCATTAGCCACACCGCCAAGCGATGAGACGATCGAGCGCAATGCGCGATCGTTCATGTCGAGCACGCGGCGCCACGCTACGCGGCGTTCATCGATGCCGAGCGTGTTGCCCCAATAAATGTGGTTATCGAGCATCGCCGCGAGCAAATTGTTCGCGGACGTGATCGCGTGAAAGTCGCCGGTAAAATGCAGATTGATGTCCTCCATCGGCACGACCTGGGCGTAGCCGCCGCCGGCCGCGCCGCCCTTCATGCCGAATGACGGACCAAGCGACGGCTCGCGAATGCACAGCATCGCCTTCTTGCCGATATGATTGAGCGCATCGGTTAAGCCCACCGTCGTCGTCGTCTTGCCTTCGCCGGCCGGCGTCGGGTTAATCGCGCTGACCAGGATCAATTTGCCGTTCGGTCGGCCTTGGATGGACTTGATGAAGTCCATCGATATCTTGGCCTTGTAGTGGCCGTAGGGCTCGAGATTCTCCGGCCCGATCCCGAGCTTTTCCTGCGCAATATCCAGAATCGGGCGCTTTTTCGCGGCCTGCGAAATCTCGATGTCGGACTTGGGCTGCGCGTGTTGCGAGGCGACGGCCGGAGCCTTGGCCGCGCTGGCGGTAGATGCACTCATGAAAACCTCATGCCGGGGTTGAGCTTTGCATTGGCGGCGAATTCGCCGCCCGCGATTTTGGGGCCGTCGGCCTGAACGCGTGTGACCTTGAAGCGGCCGTCCGCGCACACGACTGTGAATCCGTCGGAGTCGATGGCGACGATCTCACCCATCTTGCCGCCGATGCCTTTGGGGTCCTTCGCCGGCAGCGGCTTTGCTTCGAAGATTTTGACGCGCTTGCCGTCAAGTTCGGACCACGAGCCGGGCGCCGGATTGCAGCCGCGAACCAGCCGATCGATTTCCTGCCACGGCCTGCCCCAGTCGATATGCGCGTTATCGGCGCCGCAGCGGCCCTCATATGTCGCTTTGCTCGCGTCCTGTTTGTAGCGCGGCGCGTTGCCGGCTTTGACGAGATCGACGGCCTCAAGCATCGCGTCCACGCCCATGGGAAACAACCGGTCGAAATAGACCGAGCCGAGCGTATCGGCAGGACCGATCGGCGTTTTCTTCTGCAACAAAACGTCGCCGGTATCGAGTCCGTCATCAGGCCAGAAAATCGAAAGGCCGGTTTCGGTGTCGCCTTTGATGATGGGCCAATTGATGGCGCTCGGCCCACGATACGCGGGCAACAGCGACGGGTGATACTGGATCGAACCGTGGGTCGGAATGTTCAAAAACTCTTCCGGCACGAACAAAGTGACGAAAGCCATCACTTGCAAGTCCGGCTTGAGCGCGCGGAATTCCTCCCACACTTCCGGTTTGCGGTACGATGCCGGCTGGTAGACCGGAATCTTCAGCGCCAGCGCGGCCTCTTTGAGCGGATCGGCCTTGGCGCCTTCCTTCTCCGGCGCGACGTAGGCGGCGACCACGTTCTCGCCGCGCTTGACCAGCGCTTCCAGCACGGCCTTGCCGAACGCCTGCTGTCCATGAACGACAATACGCATCAACGTCTTTCCTTCCGCACGCGACGACTGGCACGCAACCTTGTGGCCGGACGGCAATGAATCAGGCGGCTTCGGCTTTCTTCTCGGCCACACTCAACGCGCCGGAAGCTTTGATATCGGCAATCTCTTTCTCTGAGAAGCGCAGCACGTCGCGTAGCACTTCGTCGGTGTGCTCGCCAAGCAGCGGGGAGCGGCGAACATCGGCCGGCGAGTCGGACAACTTGATCGGATTGCCCACCGTGAGGTATCGCCCACGCGTGGGATGGTCGACTTCGACCACGGTGCCGGTCGCGCGCAACGAAGACTCTTCGGCGAGCTCCTTCATTGACAGGATCGGCCCGACCGGAATGTCATGCTTGTTACAGGTTTCCATGACCTCGAACTTGGTCATGGTCATGGTCCACTGTTCGATGGTCGCGAAAATCTGCTTGAGCCGCGGCAACCTCGCGTTAGGCGTTGCGTAATCGGCGTCCGTCTTCCATTCCGGCTTGCCGATCAGATCGCAAATCGCCGTCCAGACTGGGGCCTGGGTGATGAAATAAACGTAAGCGTCGGGGTCGTTCTCCCAGCCTTTGCATTTGAGAATCCAGCCGGGCTGACCTCCGCCGGAATCGTTGCCGGCGCGCGGCGTAGCCGGACCGAAGGCGACGCCCTCGCCATGCTGGCTGTACTCGGTGAGCGGACCGGCCTTGAGCCGCTGCTGGTCGCGCAGCTTTACCCGTGCGAGATTGAGAACGCCGTCCTGCATGGCGCACAGGACTTTTTGGCCCCTCCCGGTACGCTGACGTTGGTAAAGCGCAGCGACGATGCCGAGCGCCAGATGCAGCCCGGTGCCGGAATCACCGATTTGCGCGCCGGTGACAAGCGGCGGCCCCTCGCGAAAGCCGGTGGTCGAAGCCGAACCGCCGGCGCATTGCGCAACATTCTCGTAGACCTTGCAATCTTCGTACGGTCCGGGCCCAAACCCTTTCACCGAGGCGACGATCATGCGCGGGTTGAGCTTGTGGATGTGATCGAAAGTCAGGCCCATACGGTCGAGCGCGCCGGGCGCAAAATTTTCAACGAGCACGTCGCATTGCTTGACCAGCCGGTCGAGGATTTCCTTGCCCTTCGGGTGCTTGGAATCGATGGTGATCGATCGCTTACTGCCGTTGAGCATGGTGAAGTAGAGGCTGTCGGCGCCTTTCACATCGCGCAACTGCCCTCGCGTGATGTCGCCGATGCCGGGCCGTTCCACTTTGATGACGTCCGCGCCCATGTAAGCGAGGAGCTGCGTGCAGGTTGGTCCCGATTGAACGTGGGTGAAGTCGAGAATACGCACCCCGTCGAGCGCCCTGCCTGCCTGGCCCCAAGGCTTTGCCGAAGGCCGCGGCGCGCAGTTTGCGCCGGCTGTTTTGGCCGCGGACGCGGCCTTGAGCTTGACGGTCTTTTTCCCGGATTTTTTTGCCGCGATCATCCTTTTCGTGGGCGCAGGTTTACTCGCAGCCTTTTTGGTTTTCCTGTTGGTCCTTCTCGCTCGCTTTGCCATCACCGTGCTCCTGAACTTGGCTTCCGGCCGCAACCTGCGGCGGTGAAAATCACTTCTTGCGCAGCGCACTCTGCGGATTGAGATTCCCGATGCGGCCGGACTCGCTGCCAGCCGCCGGATCGATCACCGCGTTGATAAGGGTCGGCTTTCCGGAATCCATCGCCGCGTTTACGGCGCGCTTGAGTTCGTCCGGGGAGGTCGCGTTGACGCCGACCCCGCCGAAGGCCTCGATCATCTTGTCGTAGCGCGATCCCCTGACAAAAACCGTTGTCGCCGGATCTGGGCCGGCGCTGTTGACATCGGTACCGCGATAAATGCCGTCGTTGTTAAAGACGACGATGCAGACCGGCAGCCTGTAGCGGCAGATCGTCTCGATCTCCATGCCGGAAAAGCCGAAGGCGGAGTCGCCTTCGACCGCCAGCACCGGCTTGCCGGTCTCGACGGCAGCGCCGACGGCATAGCCCATCCCAATCCCCATCACGCCCCAGGTGCCGACGTCGATGCGTTTGCGCGGCCGATACATATCGATCACGCCGCGCGCAAGATCGAGCGTGTTGGCGCCTTCATTGACCAGGATCGCGTCCGGCCGCTCTTTTACGATGGTGCGCAGCACGCCAAGTGCGCCGTGATAGTCCATTGGCGAATTGTTGTTCATCAGCCGCGGCGCCATTTTTGCGACGTTCTCGTCGCGTTTTGACGCGACGGTCTTGATCCAGTCAGCGGACGCCGCAGGCCAGTTGGCGCCTGCTCCGCTCACGAGTGCGGCAACACACGAACCTACGTCGCCGACTACGGGCGCCGCGATCTCGACGTTTGAATCCATTTCCCTCGGCTCGATGTCGATCTGGATAAATTTCTTCGGTGCGTCGCCCCAGGTCTTGCCTTTGCCGTGCGAGAGCAGCCAGTTCAGCCGCGCGCCGATCAGCACGACGACATCGGACTCCTTGAGCACAGTGGAGCGCGCGGCGCCGGCGCATTGCGGATGCGTATCGGGCAGCAAGCCCTTGGCCATGCTCATCGGCAGAAACGGTGCGCCGCTTTTTTCGACGAAACTCTTGATCGCATCGTCGGCCTGCGCGTAGGCCGCACCCTTGCCGAGAATAATCAGCGGACGTTTGGCGCCCTTGAGCACGTCGAGCGCGCGCTTGATCGCCTCGGGCGCAGGGATTTGCGCTGGCGCGGCGTCAATGACCTTGACCAGTGATTTGCGTCCTGCTTCCGCGTCCATCACCTGGCCGAATAGCTTCGCTGGCAGATCGAGATAGACGCCGCCCGGCCTGCCGGACACAGCGGCGCGGATCGCCCTCGCTACGCCGATGCCGATATCGGCGGCATGCAGCACGCGAAACGCCGCTTTGCACAGCGGCTTGGCGACGGCGAGTTGATCCATCTCCTCGTAATCGCCTTGCTGCAAGTCGACGATCTCGCGCTCGGAGGAGCCCGAGATCAGAATCATCGGGAAACAGTTGGTCGTTGCATGGGCCAGCGCAGTAAGGCCATTGAGGAAACCGGGCGCCGACACGGTGAGGCAGATGCCGGGCTTCTTGGTGAGGAAACCCGCAATAGCGGCGGCATACCCGGCATTCTGCTCGTGGCGGAAGGATAGAACGCGGATGCCTGAAGCCTGGGCCATGCGGCCGAAGTCGGTAATCGGAATGCCCGGCACGCCGTAGATCGTCGTCACGCCATTGAGCTTGAGCGCATCGATGATCAGCGAAAAACCGTCGGTCTTTTCCGGCTCCGCTTGCATCGCAACGCCGACGCTACGTTGCTCCTTTGCCGCCGCTTCCGCCATAAAAGCTCTCCTTGATGAATTGTCGTTTTCTTGGGGTGCAGGCGCGGCCGCAAGCCGCTCGCTCCCGGGGTGACAAGGTCCGGTGATTTTTCAGTCCAAATAATCCACGTACTTTGCGATGTGCTCGGCAAGGCCGAGCGCGTGATCACGCACCAAAACTTCGGCGCGAGCGGCGTCACGCGCTTCCAGAGCCTCAATGATCTGCATGTGGTCGCGGATGGAGCGATCGGCGCGATCTCGTTCGCCAATCGTCTTTCTCCGGATCATTCGCATGTGGGTGAACAAATTCTCGGCAAGATCGACCAGCGTCGTGTTGCCGCTCAGGCGAATGAGTGCCTGGTGGAATTCGATGTTGATCTCCGAGTATTCGTCGAGATGCGCGCGCACTTCGCCGTCCTCGAAAGTCGCGAACATCCGGCGTAGCGCGGCGATTTCTCCATCGCTGGCGGTCTGGGTGATGAGCCTCGCCGCCATCCCCTCGAGTGCCGCCCAAGCGACAATCAAATCGATGACTTCGCGCTTGGTCTTGCGGACCACGTAGACGCCGCGGCGCGGCACCGAACGGATAAATCCCTCGCGTTCGAGCTGCGCCATGGCCTCGCGCACTGGCGTGCGGCTGACACCAAAGTCCTCCGCGAGGCCGCGCTCATCCAGCCTGATCTCGGAGGAACTGCCGTAGATGTCCATGCCGGCGATGGCGTTCTTCAGCGCCGCATAGACCTGGCTCTTGAAGTTTTGCGCGCTCGGCAAGGGATCGACCGCCGGCCGCGGTTGCCGCGTGGCCACTAAAGGGCGGCCTGGGTTCGTCCGAGGCACTCTGGCGACACGTGCGATCATGCTGGTATACATTATACCAGACGAAAAGCGCTGAAAACCCGCCTCTAGCGAGCGCTGGGAAGGGGGGAGCCGCTGGGCCGAACGTCTAACCCCCGCGGTCCGCAGCTCAACCGAACTTGACGATCCGCCGGCGCATCGGCTTGAGCGCAAACAAGGCCAGAATCGCCACTAGCAGATTCATGATGCCGGCGATGACGAAGACCCAATGCCAGCTGCCGGTGTAGCTCTTGATCAAGCTCGCCACCGGGACGACCCAAACCGCCGTCCCCTTTGCGGTGTAAAGGAGCCCCGCATTCGCGGTGGCGTATTTCGCACCATATGTATCGGTGGCGATGGCGGGAAACAGGCTGAAGATTTCACCCCAGGTGAAGAAGATGAACCCAGCAAACAGGATGAACAAATACGGCGTGTGCCCGAACGCGCCGAGACTCCAGTAGGCGGCCGCGCCAAGCGTAAACACGATCGCCCATTGTGTTCTCGCGGCCGATGACGTCGGACACCCAGCCGAAGAACGGCCGCGCCAGGCCATTGAGAATGTTGTCGATGACAAGCGCCGCGCTTAGCGTCGTGGCAGTGACGAAATACAAATCGACGCTTTGATCGGAGAGTCCGAAATCCCTGGCGATCGGCGCGACCTGCGCCGTGGCCATGAGGCCGGACGCCGCGACCATGACAAACATAAGATAAAGGAGCCAGAAGACCGGCGAACGGAGGGTTTCGAGCGGCGCGTAGTCGCGAAGCGAATGCGTCAGCCGTGCCGCCGCCATCCGGCGTTTCGCCCGGCTGCGGCGCGCGCAGAAGCCGCGAAAACAAGATGATGACGAGGCCCTGGCCTAGACCGAACCAAAGAAAAGCGTGTTCGTAGCCGTAACCAAGGATGACTTCGCGAATGGGAATGACGGTCGCGGCGGTGCCGGCGCCGAAGCCCGCGGCGGTCAGGCCGGCGGCAAGCCCGCGCAGATCAGGAAACCATTTGAGCGCATTGCCGACGCAAGTCCCATAAACCGCGCCGGCGCCAACGCCCGAAAGCGCAGCGGCGACGTACAATTCCCATAACGAGCTCGCGAAGGCGTTGAACGCCCAGGCACCAGCGACAAAAATCCCACCGAGCGCGACCACAACGCGAGGTCCGAAACGGTCGACGAACCAGCCTTCAACCGGAACAAGCCATGTCTCGGTGGCGATGAACACGCTGAATGCAACCTGGATGGCGGCAGCGCCCCAGTGATATTTTTGGTCGATCGGATCGACGAAAAGCGTCCAGCCATATTGCAGGTTGGCGATCATCACCATGCAGAGCACGCCGACAACGAGCTGACCCCAGCGGCCTGTCGACTGCGCAACTGCTACATCCGGCGCAATGGCCGGCAACTCGACCGTCATCGTTTCCGTCCCATTTCTGTGCGCCCTGTAAGAAGTCTTCTTCAGGACGTCGCTTCTAACGAACCACCCGTCCCAAGGGGGCGCGATCGTGGGCAAGTTTCACGTTATCCCGCGAATAAATGCAAGAACGCGCGGTCAGCGGAGGTGGCGTCGCGACGCTTGGTCGCCCAGCCCGGTTGGGCGCTTTCTTTCGACGGACAAGCAGCCCGAATGGATCAGCGCGGCGGGCTATGCGTTAGCCATGAAGCCGCAGTGCACTATTGCGGTGCAACAACAACCGTAGAAAAAGTTAAGTTGCTGAGCCGTTTCGGGAAAGCTACCGACACGACGAGAATCACATATCACAACCGATGTGAAAGCCATGGCCAAAACGACCGCCGCGCAGACAGTGCCCCCGGCCCATCCCACGGAGGCGCCGTTTTATATTTCCGCGACGCAATCGGCGACGCGCCCGCGGAGTTCGCTTAAGCATAACGACACTTTCCTCGTCCTCGACAGCCATGGCGATATCGGCGTCTCGGCTGACGCGGCTGACGGCTTATTCCATTGCGATACCAGGTTCCTCTCGCGGCTTGAGCTGAGGGTGAACGACGTCCCGCCGCTGCTGTTGGGTTCCAACCTGCGCGACGACAATGCCTCGCTCGCCGTCGACCTAACCAACCCGGACCTGATGACCAACCGGCAGATCACGCTGGAAAAAGACACGTTGCATATCTTGCGCACATTTTTCCTCTGGCGCGACACCGCCTACCAGCGTGTCGGCCTGCGCAACTATGCCGCCAGGACGGTGGATGTCCGGATATCTATTCTTTTTGCCAATGATTTCGCCGACCTGTTCGAGGTGCGCGGCACCCGGCGGCAACGCCGCGGGACGCAAACGTCGCAGCAACGCGGTAACGATCAGGTACTCCTGAACTATCACGGCCTCGACGGTAAACTGCGGCGCACCACGCTGACCTTCGACCCGCCACCGGATCAATTGACAACCAACATCGCTACCTACGATTTGCGTCTTCTTCCCGGAGAGACGCGCCCGATATTTGTGGCCACCGGCTGCAACGAAAGTGAAAATCGTCCAGCCCGCTTCACGCGCGCGCTCATCGCGTCACGACGCAAACTTCGCGATACGACACGCGGCCGCACCAGCGCCGAAACGTCGAACGACCTGTTCAACGAAATCCTGTGCCGTTCGGCAGCCGATCTTGAAATGTTGATGACCGATACGCCGCAAGGACGCTATCCTTATGCCGGCATTCCGTGGTTTTCGACGACATTCGGGCGCGACGGCCTGATCACCGCCATGCAAATGCTGTGGTGGAGCCCTGACGTCGCCAAAGGCGTGCTGCAGCGCCTCGCTGCTTATCAGGCGAAAACGACCGATCCGGCGGCCGATGCAGAACCGGGAAAGATCCTGCACGAGATGCGCGGCGGTGAAATGGCGGCGCTGCATGAGGTCCCGTTCGGGCTCTATTACGGCAGCGTCGATTCCACTCCGTTATTCGTGCTGCTCGCGGGCCTTTATCTGGAGCGCACCGGCGACGTCGCGACGATCAGCGCCTTGTGGCCGTCGATCGAAGCCGCGTTGAGTTGGATCGCCGGTCCGGGCGACCCTGACGGCGACGGTTTCGTGGAGTACATGCGCGCCACCGAACAGGGTTTGGCCAATCAGGGTTGGAAGGACTCGAACGACGCCATTTTCCACGCTGACGGCCGCCTCGCGGAAGGCGAGATCGCATTGGCCGAAGTGCAAGGTTATGTCTACGCCGCCAAGCGAATGGCGGCATCGTGCGCCCGTCGGATCGGGCGATACGATCAGGCGACAAAGCTCGAGGCCGAAGCAGCGGCGTTTGCCGAAAAATTCGAAGCCGCTTTCTGGTGTCCGGAGATTGGCACCTATGCGCTCGCGCTCGACGGGGCCAAGGAGCGGTGCGCTGTGCGCGCGTCAAATGCCGGTCAGCTGTTGTTCACCGGCATCGTCGACCCGGAGCGTGCGAAGCTCGTTGGCCGCGAATTGCTGCGGCCGCACTTTTTCTCCGGATGGGGTATTCGCACCGTCGCCAACGGCGAGGCGCGCTTTAATCCGATGTCCTATCATAACGGCTCGATCTGGCCGCACGACAACGCGCTGATCGCCCTCGGTCTTGCACGTTACGGATTGAAGCAATCGGTCGAAAGGCTATTCGCCGGATTGTTCGGCGCCGCGACTTATATGGAGTATCGCCGGCTGCCGGAGCTTTTCTGCGGGTTCCCGCGCCAGCGTGGCCACGGACCGACGCTTTATCCGGTCGCGTGTTCGCCACAGGCCTGGGCCAGCGCGACGCCGTTTACGCTTCTCGAAGCCAGCCTTGGGCTTGAGTTCGATCCGTCCGCCAAGGAGATCAGGCTGTGTAATCCGCGACTGCCGGCATTTCTCGACGAGGTGACGTTGCGCAACTTGCAGCTCGGTTCGTCATGCGTGGACCTGCGGGTCCGCCGGCACAACGGGAACGTCTCCCTTGACACGTTGCGGGTCGAAGGCGGCATTCGGGTTTCAGTCGTTCTTTCCTCCTAAACCTAAGCCTTTGCTGGCCTTACCTCTTTTCCGGCGCGCCGGCAGTGGAACCGGAATGGGATTCCGGCGCTTAACCGGTTGAGCACAACTCTTTCTCGGAGGCAGCATGGGCGGGAATCGTCGCATGGCGATGGCTTTGGCCGCGCTGTTGCTGGTCACTGTCGCGCTGACCGGAGCGCTGGCCGAGAACGACACTGATAAAGCCCCGCCGCCAACCGGCGAAACGACGGCTCCTGAAGTCACCGTACTCAATAAGCACGAAGTCGAGGGCGTGCTTGGACGCGACGTGCGCAGCGCCACCGATGAGAATATGGGACGCGTCGTTGACGTGCTGGTGGACCGTGAGGGCCAGGTCCGCGCCGCCATCATCGACTTTGGCGGCTTTCTCGGCGTCGGCAGCCGCAAGATCGCAGTGGACTGGAGCGCCCTGCACTTTCCTCCGCCGGGCAAGCCGAACAGCACCATCGCGCTCGATCTGACGCGCGATCAAGTCAAGGCCGCACCCGAATACAAAGACGGCAAAGCCGTCGTCGTTCTTGGCGCGCTCGGCAAGCTCGTACCGCTGCCCGAATAATTTTAAGTCCTCGATAAGTCCTGGAGATGCCTTCTGTACGCGGAACCGTTACGCCGCTTTGGCGACAATCGAGACGACCGCGGCGGGGGCAACGATCAACCCGCTTCGCCCGCGCTTAATCAGCCGGGCGGACCCGAAACCCCGCTGACACCGTCAGCGAAAAGCCTCCGCGGACTCGACTGGTTCATCTTTTTTGTCGCCGACGTCCAGACCGGTTTTGGGCCGTTTGTTTCCGTTTATCTCACGACGCAAAAATGGACGCAGATCGACATCGGCTTCGTGCTCTCGGCGGCCGCGCTTGTTTCACTTATTGGCCAGATGCCGGGTGGAGCGCTGGTCGACGCTGCGCGTTCGGAGCGTTTCGTCGCAGGCGTCGGGGTCATGGCGATTTGCGCCAGCGCGCTGGCGTACGCGGCGCACCCGGCCTTCGCCGTGATCCTGCCGGCGGCAGTTACGCAAGCGATGGCGAGTTGCGTTCTCGGGCCCGCCATCGCCGCCATCAGCCTCGGCCTGGTCGGTCATGCCGCAATAAGCGAACGTTTGGGCCGTAACGCGCGCTTCGCTTCGGTCGGTAACGGGATAGCGGCGGCGGCCATGGGCGCCTGCGGATATTTTCTTTCCGCCCGCGCGGTCTTCATTGTCACCGTCGTGCTCCTTATCCCGGCGCTGCTCGCGCTGCGGATGATTACTCCAAGCGAGATCGATCCCGAACGGGCGCACGGCGCGCCGCCGCGCCAGAAAGTCGAACGCCATCCGCACAAATGGAGCGAACTGCTTTACAATCGGCCGCTGCTTATTTTCGGCGGCTGTATTCTGCTCTTTCATCTGGCCAATTCGGCCATGTTGCCGCTGATGGGCAGCGCCATGACCATGCGCTCCGCCCGCTGGGCCACCATCCTCATCGCCGTGTGCATTGTGGTGCCACAACTCCTCGTCGCCACGCTATCGCCTTGGGTCGGGCGAAAGGCCCAATCATGGGGACGGCGACCCTTACTGATTATCGGATTTGCCGCTTTGCCGCTCCGCGGGTTCCTTTTTGCCTCGGTGACAAATCCCGAGCTACTGGTTGTGGTGCAACTTCTCGACGGCGTGACGGCCGCCGTCTTTAGCGTGATGGTGCCGCTTATCGTGGCCGATCTGACCAAGGGCACCGGGCACTTCAATCTCGGGCTGGGATTTGTCGGGACCTTTACCGGCATCGGCGCGTCGCTCAGCGCGACCTTCGCCGGCTTCATGAGCGATCGGCTTGGCAGCCCGGCGGCATTTGCCGGCCTAGCGGTGGTGGCCCTGTTCGGGCTGGCGGCGGTGTGGTTTCTGATGCCAGAAACCCGCAACGCCCCCGAGGCCGATTAGACGACGCGCTAAAGAGCCGGCGCGTCGTCCGCGACCAGCCGCAGCTGCGGCGTCTTCTTGTCGCCCAGGCTGCGGTAGATGGAAAGATAATCCATCGCCATGCGCCGCGAGGTGAAGCGCTCTTCGAACTTTTGTCGGATGTCGGTGCGCGACAGGTGCGAGAGGCGGTCGACTGCGCCGATCGCGCCGTTAATGTCCTCGACAATGAAGCCGGTCACTCCGTCTTCGACTATTTCCGGCACCGACCCGCGATTGAACGCGATCACGGGCGTGCCGCAGGCCATGGCTTCGATCATGACCAGGCCGAACGGCTCCGGCCAATCGATGGGAACGAGCAAAACTGTCGCGCCGCTTAAGAACTCGGGTTTCTGTGCGTCGTTGATTTCGCCGATGAATTCGACGTTTGCCGATTGCATCATCGGCTTGATCTTTTCCTCGTAATACTCGCGATCCGCGTTGTCGACCTTGGCGGCGACTTTCAAAGGCATGCCGCAATGCTCGGCGATGCGAATGGCGCGGTCTATACCCTTTTCCGGAGCTATGCGGCCAAGGAAGCCGAAATACGAAGGTTTGACCGGCTTTGGCCGCAGCAAATCTTTCGGCAAGCCATGATGGACGGTTCTGACCCAGCGTGCCTGCGGCAATGGACGCCGCTGCGCGTTGGAGATCGATATCACCGGCACGGATGAGAATTCGTCGAATACCGGCTGATGCTCGGGCAAATCAAGCCGGCCGTGCAAAGTGGTGGCGAATGGCGTCGGCTGCCGCATGAACAGGGAGAACGGATAGTAATCCAAGTGGAAATGGAGAAAATCGAAATCGCCGGCGCGTTGATAGACGCGCTCCAGCATCAGCATATGCAGGGCGTTGGGATCGCGCACCGAGCCGTCGAGCCGCAAGGCACGCGGCCACACAGACTCGAGACGCGCCGAGGTGATCGAATCCCCGCTGGCGAACAGCGTTACCTCGTGGCCGAGCGCGATCAATTCCTCCGTGAGCCACGACACGACGCGCTCGGTTCCCCCATAAAGCTTGGGCGGGATCGCCTCCGTCAGGGGTGCGATCTGGGCAATATGCATCGAACGTCCTCTTGGTGAGGGGGTGTATCCGAACCTTTTGGGTTCCCCGGCGCTAGATTAAGAACCGGGAACCAGGGGATAGTTCCAAAAACAAATCGGAAAGTTATTTTCGGGCGACGGCGGAACCTTTGGCGGAATTCTGCGTCGACTCTGGTCCAAAAATCTCCACGCTGGCGACAATTTGGCCAAGACGTGGCGCGACGGCAGCGAATTTCAGGCGCAGAAATTTTGCGAGCCGGGTGGATAAATTTTGTTTTACCCGCGTTGTGATGCTGACGGTGAGCGGGAGCCGGCGGTATCCTAAAGGGGAGCTTGAGCGCGCATGGCCGATCTGTGTGACTACGCCAAGCATCCCCTTTCATTCATCTTTAATTACGTACGGCGGCGACCGTTCTCGCATGCGGTTATCCTGACTGCCGTGCTGTGCGCGGTGGCTTGCTCGGTCGGCACTCAATACGGCGTGAAATATCTGGTGGATACGCTCTCGCGCGGCGTAACCGCCGACGTTTGGACCGCGTTCATCCTGCTCGGGTCGTTGATTGCGGCCGACAATCTGTTGTGGCGGCTTGCCAGCTGGATCGGCAACTATGCCTTCGTGGCCGTGACCGGAGATCTGCGGCGCGATCTTTTCCGTCACCTGACCGGGCATTCACCAAGTTATTTCGCCGAGCGTTTACCCGGCACGCTGACAAGCCGCGTTACTGCGACCTCAAACGCGGTGTTCACGGGCGAGAACATGTTCGTGTGGAACGTGCTTCCCCCGTGCGTGGCGACTGTTGCCGCAATTGCACTCGTGGGCACGGTCAGCCTCCCTATGGCCGGAGGCCTCGCCTTCGTCGCCGGCGTAATGGTCTGTGTGATGTTTCGGCTCGCGGCCAACGGGCGGCCGCTACATCACGACTTCGCCGGCAAAGCCGCCGCGGTCGACGGCGAAATGACCGACGTCGTCTCGAACATGCCGCTAGTGCGGGCATTCGGCGGACTTATGCGCGAGCATCGCCGCTTCGACGCGACGGTAGAGCAGGAAATGGACGCGCGGCGGCGGAGCCTCTTTTACCTGGAGAGGCTCCGGATTTTCCACGCCGTCGTTACTATCGTGTTGGCGCTCGGTCTGCTGGCCTGGGCGATAATTTTGTGGCAGCTCAACGAGGCGACGACCGGCGACGTCGTGCTCATCTGCACGCTCGGAATTTCGGTCCTGCATGCGACGCGCGATCTGGCAGTGGCTTTGGTCGATATCACGCAGCATGTCGCGCGGCTCTCGGAAGCCTTGGCAACCTTGCTGGTGCCCCACGAGCTCCGCGATCATCCGGAGGCGGCGCCGCTCGTTCGCCGCGGCGCGAGCGTCAAGTTCGAGCATGTTGATTTCCACTACCCCGACGGTCAGCAGATTTTCGAAGACCTGAATCTGAGCTTCATGCCGGGCGAGCGCATTGGGCTTGTCGGCCATTCCGGCGGCGGCAAATCCACTGTCTTTGCGCTGCTGCAACGTTTCTATGACACGAAGGGCGGCCGCATTTTGATCGACGGCCAAGATATATCCCGCGTCACGCAAGAGAGCTTGCGAGAAGCGATCGGCGTGGTGCCGCAAGATATTTCGCTGTTCTACCGTTCGGTCATGGAGAACATCCGTTACGGCAGGCCGGATGCAACGGACGATGAGGTGCTCGATGCGGCCTTCGCCGCCCGCTGCGACTTCATTGAAGAGTTGCCGAATGGGATGCGAACCCTGGTCGGCGACCGCGGCGTGCGGCTCTCCGGAGGTCAGCGTCAGCGTATCGCGATCGCCCGGGCATTCCTCAAGAACGCGCCACTTCTTCTACTCGACGAGGCGACCTCGTCGCTGGATGGGGAGTTGGAGGAGGCGATTCGCGACGCGCTCGGCCGCTTGATGCGCGGACGCACCGTGATCGCCATTGCGCATCGGCTGTCCACGGTGCGCAATTTCGACCGCATCGTTGTGCTTGAGCTCGGGAAAGTCGTGCAGGACGGCGCGCCGGACGCCCTGCTGCGGCGCGAGGGAGTTTACCGGCGGCTGGTCGAACGGGAAATGGACCGGCTCGCGAGGCCGCCGGTCGCCGCATAAAATTGCAAACGCTGTCGGCATTGCGCCAGCCTGCCGGCTGAGGCAGTGTCTTGTCTCCCTCGACAGCGGATGCCCGCGCCGTGAACAAACATGCTCCCCTTCCCGAAATCGATCCCGATGAAGTTGGACTGAGGCCGCAGGCTCTCGCCCGGCTCACCGCCGTCATGCGGCGCGAGGTCCAGGCGCGCCGCGTGCCAGGCGTATCGATGATGATAGCGCGCGGCGGCAAGTGCGCTTACCGTTCCGATGTCGGCGCGCTGCGGCCCGCCGGGCCGCCGCTTCCGTCGGATGCGATTTTCCGCATTTTCTCGATGACCAAGCCGGTCGTCTCTGTCGCGCTGATGATGCTGGTGGAGGAAGGGCGGCTGTTTGTCGCCGACCCCGTTGCGAAATTCATTCCCGAATTCGCCGATCCGAAAGTCGGCGTCGAGAAAAACGGCCGGCTTGAGCTCGTCGCCGCCGAGCGGGCCATCACCATTCACGATTTGCTGCGTCACACCTCGGGCCTGACTTACGCTTTCACCGGCGATTTTGCCGTGCAGCGCCTCTATAAGAACGCGGACTTGTTTGCGCCGGATCCAGCGAACGCCCGCCAGTTGTTGATCCGCGATCTGACGACGGCCGAATTTGTCGCTGAGCTCGCCAAACTGCCGTTAATCGACCAGCCCGGCGCTTCGTGGTTCTACAGCCACTCAACCGACGTGATCGGGCGCGTGGTTGAGATCGTCAGCGGACAGCCGCTCAGCG
This sequence comes from uncultured Alphaproteobacteria bacterium, assembly GCA_963753355.1. Taxonomy (GTDB): domain Bacteria; phylum Pseudomonadota; class Alphaproteobacteria; order Rhizobiales; family Xanthobacteraceae; genus BOG-931. The sequence continues at coordinate 25,607 of CAVWBV010000005.1, read as the reverse complement.
CGTTCCTCGACGAGCGCATTTTCAGACCGCTTGGCATGAGGGACACGGCCTTTTGCGTACCCGGCCCCGACCGCGAGCGCATGGCGCAGCCGTTCGACCGCGATCCGGAAACCGGAAAGCCGGTTGAGCTTATTGACGGGAAAACCGCGCCGCGTTTTGAATCCGGCGGCGGCGGTCTTTTCTCGACGATGGATGACTATGCGCGCTTCGCCACCATGCTCTATCGCGGCGGATCGCTCGGCGACACCCATTTCATTGGGCGGAAAACACTCGACTATATGACGTCCGACCATCTCGCGCCCAATGTCCGGAACGGAAATCCCAATCTGTTGCAACCGGGACACCGGTTCGGATTGGGATTTGCGATCCGGCGCGACCCCGGCATGGCCGCGACGGTCGGCACGGTCGGTGAATATTTCTGGGGCGGCCTCGCCGGCACGGTCTTTTGGGTCGCGCCGGGCGAGGAACTGATCGCGATGATGATGATTCAGGCGCCCGGCCAGCGCGATTACTATCGCTATCTGTTTCGCAACCTCGTTTACGCGGCGCTTAATTAGCCCTCGCGAGCCGCGCTCTTGTTGTTAACGCGAGGATGGCGGTCGCCAGCACATAGGCGCATCCGCTGATAACGATCGGCAGCGTATAACTATGGCTTAAGTCGAAAGCGTACCCTGCCGCGCTTGGGCCGATCAGCGTGCCGAAGGCGACGCTGGTATAGAGAATGCCGATGATAGTCGATGCGTTCTGCGCGCCGAAATAATCGATAACCACCGCCGGCGCGAGCGCGACGAAGCCGCCGTAAAAGACGCCGAACACCAGCGCAAAAACGGCGAGCGGCCAGAAGCTCCCCGCGAACAGCCAAATTGCGAACGAAAGCCCCATGCCAACAAACATTACGAGAAACGAAAACGCGCGGCCCAGCCGATCAGCGAGGTCGCCCAGCAGAAAACGTCCAGCGGTGCTGCCGACACCGATGGCTCCGATCAAAAGCACCGCAGAACTCTGTGCGATGCCGTGGTCAAGCGCGTACGGAACGAGATGCACGAACGGAACGAACAGCCCGAACGCGCAGATGAAGCAGGCGCCGTATAGTCCGATGAAGCGCGGCGAAGTGACAATGCTCCTCACCGACGCCGGCGCCGCGGGTGCCGGTCGCGCGCCCGATGGCATCGCTTCACCGTCGGGAGCGAGGCCACGCGCACGCGGATCGTCCTCGATGAGGAAGGCGAGACCGACGCCGGCCACCAGGGTGAAAATTCCGAGCGCCAGATAGGTTTCGCGCCAGCCAAGAAGTTCGATCAAAAACGCAGCGACCGGCGGCGCCACCAAAGTACCGACGCCGATGCCGCTGACGGCTAGCCCGGAGGCGAAGCCGCGACGGCGAACAAACCAGCGCTGCACCGCGGCGACGGCTGGAACGTAGGCGCAGCCGATACCCAGGCCGACGCCTAGACCGTAGGCGGCATAAACTTCGATCAAGCTCCGCGCCACGCTGGCGAGACCAAGCCCGATCGCGATCAGAACCATGCCGATGACCGCGAAGCGCCGGCAGCCCCACCGGTCGGCCAAGGGACCGCTGATCACGCCGAGCCCGAAGTAGAGAAAACCCGCCAGCGCGAACACGAGAGACACCGACCCGCGCGACGCGTCGAAGTCATGCTGCAACGAAGGAAGGAACGCGCCGAACGAATAGGCGCTGCCGAACCCGATGAAGGTGACGGCAAAAGTGCCGGCAACGACAAACCAGCCGTAGAAGACGCGTGGACGCGGGACCGATGTGCTGTCCGCCATAATCGCTTCCCGGAAAAGCTCGCCGTAAATCTGATCCGCCGGCAAACGCCGCCGACAGGTATTAAATGGCACAATCGGAGTTGCCGGCGAGCGGCAACACTTCGGCCAAGACCGAATTGTATTTTAAGGCGTCAAGCCTGGCTGGGCTGATCCGCGATTGAAGCCACAGCAAATTTAATCGTTATACGTCTCGTGGACGGCGACGGCGCCGCGCTTCCAGTAGGCGGCAGCTTTGACCCGCTCCTTGTCCAGTCCGCGTTCTTCGACGAGATGCCGGCGCAAAGTCTTGGCAGTTGCTGCCTCCGCAGCCACCCACGCATACCCCTCCCCTTGAGGAATGCGCAGCGCGGCAATCGCGTCCTCCAAAAGCGAAGTCGTTCCGGCTCCGTTGCGATGCAGCCATCGGACGTCGACCGAGGCACGGCTGGTAAATCGCTGCTCCTCTTCCTTGTCGGCAACTTCGGCGACGACCAGAGCGTGGGCGGTCGGGGCCAATTCTTCCAGGCGGCGGCCGATGGCTGGCAATGCCGTCTCGTCGCCGGCGAACAAATACCAATCGAAATCGTCGGGGATGACAAAGGAGCCGCGCGGACCGCCGACCCCAAGGAAATGCCCGGGCCGGGCCTGCGCCGCCCACGCGGTCGCCGGTCCTGCGTCATGCAGCACGAAGTCGAGCGTCAGCGTGCTGGCGGCCGCATCGTAGCGGCGCGGCGTGTAGTCTCGTGAGGGCGGCCGCGCCACGCCTTCCGGATATACCGGTCCATTCGGACTCGGCGTCGGCAATACCGGCATCTCTTCGCCGGGATGCGGAAAGAACAGTTTGACGTGGTCGTCGTAAGAAGCGCTGACGAAGCCGGCCAACGCGTCTCCCCCCACCACGACGCGCAGCATTTTCGGCGTCAGCCGGCTGACGTCGCGAACCTGCAACAGCCGCATTTTCGTCTCGTGACGGACGCGGCGGCCGACCCGGGCAGTTGGTTGAGCGGTTTCCGACATGGCTTTAAGACCTTTGTTGATTGGATCTATCTAAAGCGTGGCTTGGATGTTTTAAAGAACGGCGATTACCGCGCCGTACCCTTCAGTCGCATGGACAGCTCAACATCCTCGCCAAAGCCGACCGAGAGGTAGCCGCTGTCTGCGGACCGGACCCGCGCGAGGTATTCCGGGCTGTCGTCGGCATTGTCGGCGACAATGAGCGCACCATCGCGCAAGCGCGGCTCGAGTAACAACAGTATGGGCGGATAGAGCGACTTCGCGCCGTCCAGCAAAACAAAATCAATCGTGTCCGGCAGATCGCGGGCGAGCGTTTGCATCGCGTCGCCCTCGCGAATCTCCACCAGATCGGACAAACCGCCGGCGGCAAGATTCTCGCGCGCGCGTTTTATTTTCGATGGTTCGAATTCGCTGCCGATCAGACGCCCGCCACCGTTATCGCGTAGCGCCGCCGCGAGATGGAGCGTGGAAATACCGAACGAGGTGCCGAACTCGACAATGCTCTGCGCGCGGATTGAACGCGCCAGCATGTAGAGTAGCGTGCCGGTATCGCGGGAGACGGCAAGCGGCTGATCCTTCAGCAGCCCATAGTATTTAAGATAGTCGCTGCGATCGGCCGCGCGCATGGACGGCCAGCGGCCGTTCTCTGCCGCGTCAGCTTCGGTGAAGAGCCGATTAATTAGCGCCGAGACCGCCGGCGCATTTAAAGTGGACATGGTCTTTCTCCGCGTAGGTATTCGAACATCATCTCATTTGAGCAACGCGCTCAGCGTGCGCCGATAAGGCGTGCATGTCGGAAAAAGGTCTGTGAAAGACTTTTGGAAATCGTCACGTCACGAGACCCTTTCGCAACAAACGACGCCGGCGCGATGAGGCCGGTGTTCCGTTTTGCGCGTTGGGTGACGTTAACGCTTACGGCTGCCAGGCAGCGAGCAGGAAGCTACATAGCGGCGACCGGCACGGAGCGCAAGCGGCCGGCTAAGCGGTCGCCGTCGGGGCAAGCCCAGGACCGGCAAAACGAGACATTCGGTGGGAGTGATGTGCGAAAGGTTGGTTGCGGGGGTAGGATTTGAACCTACGACCTTCAGGTTATGAGCCTGACGAGCTACCGGGCTGCTCCACCCCGCGTTAAATCGTTGGCCGGGCCGCACTTTTGCGCGGCCGTTATGGCGCGCACATCATGTAGCAAGCGCCCCCTCACAAGGGAAGTGCAGAGCGGCGTATTTTTCGCCATACTGTCATCCTCAATTCATCGAAGTGTCATGCACGGCTTCCTAGAAGCGCACATGGGGGAAAAACCCGCCTTGCAGCCCAAGGCGGCAATCGGGCCGGCCGTCCGCGCCATTGCGGTTGCCATTCTTGCCGAATCGCGCGCCGTGCTCGCCGATCCGGAGCGCTCGCAGCAGAACGCCGTGCACGATTTCCGCCGCGCCATGAAGCAGTGGCGCGCGCTGATGCGGCTATTGCAGCCGTTCGTTCCCGATGCGACGACGCTGCGCCAGCAGGCGCGCGATCATGCGCGTTCGCTATCGCGGGCGCGCGATGGCCAATCGGCGCTCAATGCCTTCGACGACTTGATAAAAAAAACCGTGCCGCTGTCGGAGCGCTCGGCTGCAACGATCCGCAGCCGCATTGATGGGATGCGCGGCAGCGAAGAAGAAGCCGTGCTGACGGAGGAGCTGCGGGAAGCGATTTTCGGCTGGCTCGACACGACCACGGAAGCCGTCGAGCAATGGCCGCTCGATCCCATCGATTTCTCCGCGATCGCCGCGCAGCTAACCGTCGGCTACCGTGAGGCGCGGCGGCGCATACCCGAGGACTGGTCGCAAGCGACCGCGGAAGATTTGCACGAGCTGCGCCAGCGCGTGGTCGATCACCGCTACCAGATGGAGCTGGTCGAGCCGCTTTGGCCGCGGCACGGCCGCATGTGGACCCAAGAGGCCGAGCGGCTGCGCGACCGGCTCGGCCGCTGCCAGGACCTCGAAATACTCAAGCGGCTCACTGGACCGCATCAGCCGCTGGCGCATTGGCGCGCGCGGCTCGCTCCGGCTTGTGCCGAACGCACCGGAGCACTCGCACATCGCGCCGCGCGCATTGCTTCGCGCCTGTTCGCGGAAAAGCCAAAGGCGTTCCGCCGCCGGCTGGAGACGTTGTGGGAGCACGGACGCTAAGGGATCGATCGGCGCCCGCAGCGCTGGACTAGACCCAGCTCGCTACAATGCCCAACGACTGAACCGTGGCGATAAGCGCGACCGTCGCGCCAGCCGCCATCAGGGCGTATTCGACGCCTTTGCTCATCACCGCCGAACCGCCGATCGCGGCACCGTTGGTGCGCGCTAAAGAAGTAGGAGCCATCTGTTGCCTCCGGATCGCTTTGCCTCTTTTCCCCGGCAAGCCGAATGTCCTAGGAAACTCTTTAAAGCCTGTGAAAGAAATCGATAAGGAAAAATGCGAAGGCCGGGGAAACCGGCAGGATTCAATGAACGCAGCGAACGATCCTGGATTTCCCGGCGCGGCACTTTTATGAGGCTTAAGGCGCGGCAATACCGGGCGGGCGCGCGGCGCCGAAGGCGTCGAATGCTTCAGCGAGAAGAGTGAGCACGCACGCGGGGTCGGTCGCGGTCAAAACGCGGCTGCGGTGGCTTTTCAGCAAATGCTCCGGCGCGTTGGCCGCGGATGCGGCGCTGTCGAGGCCCCAGCTCAGATGCTTGCGTGCATGGCGAAGGCCGACCTCAACGCCATAGAGCGCAAGCGTTTCGCCGTAAAGCGCGCTGACAAGCGCAAGCTGTTCGCTCAAGCGCGGTGGCTTTTCGCGCGTGCCGTTCGCAAGATAGCGCGCCAGCTGGCCGGGAAACCACGGCCGGCCCTGCGCGCCACGGCCGACCATCACCGCATCGGCGCCGGAGGCCGCAAGTGCCGCATCGGCATCGTCGAAACTTTCGATGTCGCCATTAACGGCGACCGGAATAGACACCGCGTCCTTCACGGCGCGCACTGCCCGCCAATCGGCACGGCCTTTATAGAACTGGCAACGGGTGCGGCCATGGACCGTGACCAGCTTGACACCCGCGTCTTGCGCACACCGCGCCAATTCCGGCGCGTTGCGCGAGGCATCGTCCCAACCGAGCCGCATTTTCAGCGTTACCGGCACGCGCACCGACTTGATTACGGCCTCAATCAACGTCAGCGCATGAGAAAGATCGCGCATCAGTGCCGAACCCGCCTGGCCGCCGGCCACGTGCTTTGCCGGGCATCCCATGTTGATGTCGATAACGGCGGCGCCGGCGTCTTCGGCAATACGCGCCCCCTCCTCCATCCAGCGCGCTTCGCAGCCGGCAAGCTGCACGACGTGAAGTCCGGCGCCGTGATCCGTCATGCGCCGCCGCGCCATGCGCGCTTGCCCGGGACGCGCACGGCCGGCGAGCGCCGCACACGCGGTCATTTCCGACACGACGAGGCCCGTGCCGAGCGCGGCCGCGATCCGCCGAAACGGCGCATCGGTGACGCCCGACATCGGCGCCAGCAGGACCGGATTGGACAATTCGATACAGCCGATGGATAGCGAACGCATGGGAATAGGGTTTCGTTGCTCGGCGGCAATCAGAACGCCTTGACCACGTTGGTGACGTGTTCGCGATCGGGCGCGGTGATGCAAAACCCGACGCACAGATACGGAATTGTCTCGTGCGGATTGTGGCCGCGATGCATCTTGCCAATCGGCTCGGAATAGACGTCGCCGGCCTTGGCGCGGATGAGAATTCCGTCCTCGAAATGAGCCTCAAAAATACCCTGCAGCGCGAGAAAGAACGTCGCACCGTTGTGGCAATGAAAGTTGGTCCAGCCTTTGGGCACGATTTCGGCAGTGTAGATCTGAACCTTCGCCTCCGGGTCCTTGGGAAGCGATGCGTAAAGCCCTTCGAAGAGCACGCGCCGGTGCAGCTCTTGCCCCGGCGGCACGAGCCCGCCGATTTTGAGTGTCAATGTGTCGATCTGGTCGCCAAGTAAGGTCGTCATGAGGAGATTGGGGTCCTGCGGCTGGATTTGCGCCACCTACTTACGCGTTCGGGCCGCGCCGTTCAAATCTGGTACTCGCTCGGCGTCGTTAAGCTTTAAGCGAGTTCCATGGCTAATTCAGCCTTGAGGCTCTCGAGATCGCGATAGATCGAAGCCACAGCCAAAACCTTGCCGCCGCGCCGGTAGCGCACCAGGCAATCGCGCGCCTTGATGTCGCCCTCGACTTGCAGGTCGTCCCACTTCTCGGCGTGACCGACATAATTGATCGGCACGTCGTAATGCTGGCTCCAGAAGAACGGCACTTCGGCAAAGCGCTCCCGCTGGCCGAGCATGTTCTTCGCCACGGCCTGGCCCTGGCGCTCAGCCACTACCCAGTGCTCGATGCGCAGATTGTCCCCGCTATGCGGATCGGGCCATCGCGCGATGTCGCCGGCGGCGAAGACGCCCTGGATGCTGGTTTCCAGATATTCGTTGACCACGACGCCGCGATCGATTTTCAACCCGGCGCTTTCGGCCAATTGCAGGCGCGGCCGCACTCCGACGCCGACAACAACCAGGTCGGCGGCGAGCTTGCCGCCGCTCTTGAGCGTCACGTCATGCCCGGCGATAGCGGTAACGCTGTCTTCAAGATGAAACACGACGCCGTGTTCTTCATGCAACGCGCGGATCATGTCGCCGTATCCGGCGCCGAGCACGCGCTCCAGCGGACGGCGCTCCGGCGCAACGACGTGGACCTCGATGTCGCGCGCGCGTAGCGCGGCCGCGGCTTCGAGACCGATGAAGCTTGCGCCGATGACGACGGCGCGCCGTGCGGTCTTCGCGTCGGCAATGATCGCCCGCGAATTTGCGAGTGAGCGCAGCACGTGAACATGCGGCTCGCCCGCGCCCGGAATATCTAGATGAACCGGTTCGGCGCCGGTGGCGAGCAAGAGCTTGTCGAACGAGATCGTGTCGCCGCTTGCGAGCGTCACGTTCCGGGTTTTGCCGTCGATCGTATTGACCTCGGCGCTGAGGCGAAGGTCGATGGCCTGGTCCTTGTAAAATTCGGCCGGCCGCAGCGGCATCCAGTCTTCCGGCGCATTGCCGGCAAGATAATCCTTGGAGCAATTCGGCCGGTCGTAAGGCGCATCGGCGTCGGCGGAAAGAAGGGTCAGGTCGCCGGCAAATCCGTCGCGGCGGAGCATTTCGGCGGCGGCAAAACCGGCCGCGCCGCCCCCGACGATGACAATCCGCTCCGGCTTGTCGGCGGCACTTTTGCGGCCGGCGGCGTTGCCCTTCTCTGTCGTGTCGTTCTTCTCGCGCACAAAGATCTTGCCGCCGCTGTGTTCAACCCGCCAGCACGAGACCGGGTTGAACGCCGGCGCACCGATCGCTTCGCCGCTGCGCAGGCTGAACCGCGCGTGATGCCAGGGACAGCGCACCGTATCGCCGACCACTAAACCTTCGGCGAGCGGCCCGTTATAATGCGTGCACGTCGCACCGATGGCGAAGAATCCATCGCCACGGCGCGCAATCAGCACCGCTTCATCGCCGACATGACCGCCGATCATCCCGCCGTCAGGAATCTCGTCCGCGGCAACACCCTTGGTGAGATCGGGACCCGTAGGCTTGGACTGCTCGGCGCTCATAGACGTCTCCTGCTGGCATAAAACCTCGTGTTGGCGCTTTGCGTTCCGTGCCTCAGGGCACAATACGTTCAAAGCGCGGCGCGTTCCTCAGGCGTCATCAGGCCCGGCGCAGAGAGCGGCGCACCGGCGCGATCTTCGAACAACGGGTTCGGCCCGCCAAGCCCGCGCATCCACCAGCCCAAGGCCTTTGCCGCGCGGTAAGCGAAAATCCCGAACCGCGCTGCCGGCGGCGCATCCGCCGGCAGCGGCCCGACGGCAGAGCGTTCATGGATGCGGCACAGCGGCGTCCCAAGTATTTCATCGCGGGAGCGGCCGCCCGCCTCGAAATCTATGAAAGAATGAATGACACCGATAACCGGAAATCGCGGAGTAGCGGCGCCATTGGCGATCGGAGTTTTGCAACAATCCGCGTACCACCGGAAAACTTTTTCGGAGAAGCACAAGCACCGCAATGCATCCGCGCCGGCGGTAAATTGCAGGCGACCCGGCGGCATCTGAAAGATATCCGTGCCGCCGGCAGCATCGAGCACGTCGGGGCGCCGAAGAAAATGCGCGAACGCCTGACAATCCTTGCAGTAGCAGACAAGCCGGAAGCCAGAGGACGGCGACACGTCGCGCGCGACGCCGCGCACGTGGCCGCAGCGGCAGCGCAGGGGAAGGTCTGAGGACCTGGCAGCGAGGTCATCGCGGATGCTGGTGATTTCTGCACTCCATGGCCGAGAAATTTCGCCAGATAACCGTCAAAGCATTGAGAACATTATCGACCAGTCACAACGCGAGAAGCTGTTTCACTTCGGGCCAGGACGTGCGGCCGTTCTCGCGCAACTCGGTTGCAAGCTCGGGCGGCATCCAATCGAGAAACGCCGGCCTAAAGGCTGGGCGCTGCTTGATTCGAGTGAACCACCGCTCGACCCGCGGCAACCGGCCTCCGGTCCACAATCCCGCCATCGACAATGCCTCGAGGCGATTGACGTAAGGCGCCGTGGCAATGTCCGCCATCGAAAACGCATCGCCAACGAGCCAACGGGAATCTTCAAGTGCACCTTCCATTTTTTCCAGATAGCCCGCGTATAGCCTGATCTTGTCGGCCGCGCCGGGCGCGGCAATTCCCTGCTGGATCCATTGCCACTTGAGCTGCCGCGCCGCGATCCCTTCGGCTCCGGCGTGACCCAGGAACTCCTCGAAGCTGCCGACGCCGTTGCGCAAAATCGTCTGCCGGTGCGAGACAATGTAAGTGATCGCCGAACAGGCCGGATGGAGTTCCTCGTCCACCGCCTTGGTCCAGACGCGAACCCGCGACCGTTCGTATGGCGATTGCGGGTAGATCGGACGATCGGGAAAAGTTTCTTCGACGTATTCACAGATGACCGTGGATTCCAGAACGATCATGCCGTCGTGAACGAGCGTCGGGACAACGCCCTTTGGATTGATCCTCAAATACTCGGGGCTGAACTGCTCGCCTTTCAGGAGATCGAGATAGTGGCTGCGCCATTCGAGCTTCTTCTCCGCCAAGGCAAAACGAACCTTCGCAGCGCAGGCCGATGAGCCGTGGTGATAAAGTTCGAGCAGGCACGCCTCTCATTGACCCTCGGCCCTCTACACGACCGAAACAGAGCCGACAACGGACATCCTACAGGTTGCACACCATAGCCCTCCGGACATAGGCTTAAAGCCGTGAAAGAGAAGAGCCATAACGGCTCTCATCCGGGGAGGACGAAAATGAAAATCACCGATTCCGCTGCTGGCAGCGATCGCGATCATCGCAACGGCTCCTGTCGCGCATGCGCAAATGAAATTGCCCGAGTTGAAAAAGCAGCCGACGCCGCAGGCGGTGCTCGACGAGCACTTTGCGGCGCTCAATGCCTGCGACTGGGACCGGCTGCTCGCGCAGTATCCCGAGGATGCCCAGGTCAATCTTCCCAACGGCACGATCGTCAAGGGGCGGCAGGCGCTTGGCGACCTGTTCGCAGGCTTCTGCAAGGACCCGAAGGACGGCGGGCTCAAGGGAATTCACTTCCAGCCCGAGCACTCAACGACGATCGATGGCACGTTCGCCACCCAGTGGGTCGCGACCGCGCCATTCCTGGCCGAGCCGTATCGCGGTTCGGACGCCTACATCACGCACGACGGCTACATGCAGGCGATGGTGTCGACGTTCGACGGCGGGGCGCTTAAGCGGAAGTAGAAACCCAACCGCCGTCATGGCCGACGCCGCCAGGCGCGTCCGGCTCCGGCTCGGTGGTAAGCCGCAGACGCCCGCGACCTAGGCCGCGGGCGAAGCGCCGTTTTTGGACGGGCAACGCGATTATGAATTAGTGCGCGATCTGGCCGTTGCGATTTGGCGTGCCGAGAACATGGGTCTTCGGCGGCATCATTATCTGATCGAAGGTTTGCGTGAACATCGCCGCGGCAAAAAAGGCAACCGCCCGCAACGTATCCTTGCCGGTGTTCTCCAGATCGTGACGCATCGGCGTCGGCAGGACGAAGACGCTGCCCGGTCCGACTGCGCAGGTCGTGCCGTCCTCGAGATAAAGCTTGCCGGTGCCGGCAATGATGTACTTCGTTTCTTCGGTAGCGTCAGTGTGCCAGCCGAGCCGGCCGCCGGGCTCGATTTCGTAGACGATGGTGGACGACGCCGTTGTGCCGTTGCCGCCGAAGCGGGCGAAGGCGCCCTGCCAACGGACCGACGGATCGCTTTGCCCCCAAACCTTGGCGCGTTCAAGTTTGCCTGAATCGACGACCGGATTCATGGTGGGACTCCCTTTGCTCAGTCGGGTCGTCCGCCATTCTAGCGGCGGCCCGCCGGGGTCCTACTGACGGCTCTGCACGTAGTTAGACATTTGCTCCCGAAAACACTCTATTCCCCAATCAATTGCTTGGTTCTCACCAAACAAAAAGCGCCTTCTGAAAGATCCCCCAAAACGCGACTGTCATCGTCGCGTCGTCCGGGTTGTTGCATTGTGTGAAACGTCACTGGAAGCATCGTGGCGCAATGCTTGCATCGAAAGTCAAATCGACGGGACCCTCGCTTTGACATCGGCATGACGCAGGAGGTTCATTTGGCAAGAATACCTCCCGGAGTTGGCCCCAAGCATTCGCAAGTCGTCGTCCTGGTGGGCGCTACCGGCGACCTGTCCCGGCGCAAGCTGTTGCCGGGGCTGTTTCACCTCTCGACCGCCGGATTCATCCCCGGCTGTCGTATTATCGGCGTCTCGCTGGAGACGATCGACACGGACGGCTTTTGCAAGATTGCGCGCGAGGCGCTCGACCAATTTTCCACGCGCACCATCACCGATACCGACTGGACCGCATTCGCCGAGACGCTCGACTACGTGCCGATCGGTCAAGGCGCCGCCGCCCTGAAAGCGGCGGTGGCGCGGGCGGAGTTGACACTGGCCGGCAATAGCCTCCGCCTGCACTATCTGAGCGTACCACCCAACGCGGCGTTACCGGCGGTGCGCCTATTGGCGGACGCCGGCCTCGTCGAGCGGTCCCGCATCGTCATGGAAAAGCCGTTTGGAACCGACCTGGCGAGCGCCGTGGCGCTGAACGCCAAGCTGCACGAAATTTTCGACGAAGATCAGATCTTCCGGATCGACCACTTCCTAGGCAAAGAGCCGGCGCAGAACATTCTCGCATTCCGCTTCGCCAACGGCTTGTTCGAACCAATCTGGAACCGCAACTTCATCGATCACGTGCAGATCGATGTTCCGGAAATCCTCGGCCTTGGCAAGCGCGCCGGGTTCTACGAGACCACCGGCGCTTATCGCGACATGGTGGTGACGCACCTGTTCCAGATTCTGGCCTTCATGGCGATGGAGCCGCCGACCTCGCTGGAGCCAATTCCAATCAGCGAGGAGAAAAACAAGGTATTTCGCAGCATGTTGCCGATCGAGCCGAGCAACGTGGTGCGCGGGCAATACACCGGCTATCGCGCCGAAGAAGGTGTCGATCCGGAGTCGGACACCGAAACGTTCATCGCGCTCAAATGCGCGATCGACAATTGGCGTTGGGCCGGCGTGCCGTTCTTTCTCCGCACCGGCAAGCGCCTCGCCGAAGGCCAGCGGATCATATCAATAGCGTTTCGGGAACCGCCGAAGAGCATGTTTCCAGTCGGCTCAGGCGTCGGCGCACAAGGCCCAGACCATTTGACGTTCGATCTCGCGGACGCTTCGAAGATGTCTTTGTCGTTTTACGGAAAACGTCCCGGTCCCGGCATGAGGCTCGACAAATTGAGCTTGCAGTTCGCAATGCATGACACCGGCATGGTCGGCGACGTGCTTGAAGCCTACGAGCGGCTGATCCTCGACGCCATGCGCGGCGACCACACCCTGTTCACGACCGCCGAGGGTATCGAACGGCTGTGGGAAATCTCGATACCGCTGCTCGAATCGCCGCCGCCGGTCCGGCTTTATCCGCCGGGCGCCTGGGGACCTAAGTCGATCCATCAACTGGTGGCGCCGCATGCCTGGCGACTGCCGTTCGAAAGAGCGTGGCGTAACCCGAACTCGACAGGAAGCTGATTGCCGGACGCAAAAATCGAGAAGAGGAAATTCCGTCCCTTGGCCATTGCCGAACGCATCGGCGTTCTTGTCGATGCCCGCGAGTAGCCCTCGGCCTAAACCGATCGCACTTATGACGCTGAACGCAAAAAACCCCGCCGAAAACCGCGGGGCTTTTA
>CAVWBV010000005.1:0-10000 GCA_963753355.1 uncultured Alphaproteobacteria bacterium | reverse complement strand
TGTTTGTAGGCATTCGGTTTCAGGTCTCTTTCACTCCCCTCGTCGGGGTGCTTTTCACCTTTCCCTCACGGTACTTGTTCGCTATCGGTCGCTGAGGAGTACTTAGGCTTGGAGGGTGGTCCCCCCATGTTCAGACAGGATTGCACGTGTCCCGCCTTACTCGAGGACGATCCTTTGCATTACCCGTACGGGGCTCTCACCCTCTACGGCACGTTTTTCCAAACGCTTCCGGTTGTCTCTGGATCGTCACTGGCCTGGTCCGCTTTCGCTCGCCACTACTAGCGGAGTCTCGGTTGATGTCCTTTCCTCCGGGTACTGAGATGTTTCAGTTCCCCGGGTTAGCTTAAAACCTCCTATTTTATTCGGAGGTTCTATTCCTTCATTTGATAACGGAAATCCAAGACCTCATCGGCCCCGTTTCCGAGATCGCGAGATCTCAGAATTCCGTTATCGAAGGTGGGTTTCCCCATTCGGAAATCCGCGGATCAAAGCTCCTTCGCAGCTCCCCGCGGCTTATCGCAGCGTAGTACGTCCTTCATCGCCTCTCAGCGCCAAGGCATCCACCAAATGCCCTTAAGACACTTGATCGCTCTCATTATCGATGCCCATCGCGGATGACGATGTTCGTCGTCCGATCGGGCACGATCTTGAAAGACCAGCTTGCTTCATAAGATCGAACCGACGGCGATGCGGTCAAGCTCCGCCGACATTTGCATCCGGTAGCAGCTTGCGCCGCAGCAGATGCATGGAGATAGCGCGTCGTTCGCGACCTTTGACGGCCGCGCCGAACACTCGGATCGATCTCCTCTTCACGATGTCAGACATCACGCCCGCGCCCGACAGAAGCCCGGCGTGGCGGATTGATAAATTCTCGCGAACGAGTTTTGACTTATGGCTTGATCTGCAGCTTCGACTTGCAGCGCCGCCTGGTGGAGCCAGACGGGATCGAACCGACGACCTCCTGCTTGCAAAGCAGGCGCTCTCCCAACTGAGCTATGGCCCCTTCAGGGATCGGATATCAGCAATCGGCAATCAGAGGATGTTGGCTTCGAGCCGTCCGATTACTGAGTTTTGTCCACTGATTTCTGGAGATGGTGGGCCTGGGAAGATTTGAACTTCCGACCTCACGCTTATCAAGCGCGCGCTCTAACCAGCTGAGCTACAAGCCCGGATCAGAAGTCAGCAATCAGAAATCGGTAATCAGATAAATCGCGATCTGATTACCGATTGCCGATCACCGACTCCTGATCAGCTCGTTCGCGAAGAAAGAGAAATGAAGACGGCGGCGTCCCGCCAGTGGGCGAACCGGTCCTGAAACCGGAACGGCCCTGATGTTTCCAAGAGATCCGATAGAGACGCGTGAGCGCCCCTGAAGGATCATCCTTAGAAAGGAGGTGATCCAGCCGCAGGTTCCCCTACGGCTACCTTGTTACGACTTCACCCCAGTCGCTGACCCTACCGTGGCCGGCTGCTTCCTTGCGGTTAGCGCACCGTCTTCAGGTAAAGCCAACTCCCATGGTGTGACGGGCGGTGTGTACAAGGCCCGGGAACGTATTCACCGCAGCGTGCTGATCTGCGATTACTAGCGATTCCAACTTCATGTGCTCGAGTTGCAGAGCACAATCCGAACTGAGACGGCTTTTTGAGATTTGCGCAGGGTTACCCCATTGCATCCCATTGTCACCGCCATTGTAGCACGTGTGTAGCCCAGCCCGTAAGGGCCATGAGGACTTGACGTCATCCCCACCTTCCTCGCGGCTTATCACCGGCAGTCCCCTTAGAGTGCCCAACTAAATGATGGCAACTAAGGGCGAGGGTTGCGCTCGTTGCGGGACTTAACCCAACATCTCACGACACGAGCTGACGACAGCCATGCAGCACCTGTCTCCGGTCCAGCCGAACTGAAGGGATCGATCTCTCGTTCCCGCGACCGGGATGTCAAGGGCTGGTAAGGTTCTTCGCGTTGCTTCGAATTGAACCACATGCTCCACCGCTTGTGCGGGCCCCCGTCAATTCCTTTGAGTTTTAATCTTGCGACCGTACTCCCCAGGCGGGATGCTTAATGCGTTAGCTGCGCCACTGACGAGTAAACCCGACAACGGCTAGCATCCATCGTTTAAGGCGTGGACTACCAGGGTATCTAATCCTGTTTGCTCCCCACGCTTTCGCATCTCAGCGTCAGTACCGGGCCAGTGAGCCGCCTTCGCCACTGGTGTTCTTGCGAATATCTACGAATTTCACCTCTACACTCGCAGTTCCACTCACCTCTCCCGGACTCAAGCTTCTCAGTATCAAAGGCAGTTCTGGAGTTGAGCTCCAGGATTTCACCCCTGACTTAAAAAGCCGCCTACGTGCGCTTTACGCCCAGTGATTCCGAGCAACGCTAGCCCCCTTCGTATTACCGCGGCTGCTGGCACGAAGTTAGCCGGGGCTTCTTCTGCGGGTACCGTCATTATCTTCCCCGCCGAAAGGACTTTACAACCCTAGGGCCTTCATCATCCACGCGGCATGGCTGGATCAGGCTTGCGCCCATTGTCCAATATTCCCCACTGCTGCCTCCCGTAGGAGTCTGGGCCGTGTCTCAGTCCCAGTGAGGCTGATCATCCTCTCAGACCAGCTACTGATCGTCGCCTTGGTGAGCCGTTACCTCACCAACTAGCTAATCAGACGCGGGCCGATCCTTCAGCGATAAATCTTTCTCCTTACGGACGTATCCGGTATTAGCCCAAGTTTCCCTGGGTTGTTCCGAACTGAAGGGCACGTTCCCACGTGTTACTCTCCCGTCTGCCGCTCCCCTTGCGGGGCGCTCGACTTGCATGTGTTAGGCCTGCCGCCAGCGTTCGCTCTGAGCCAGGATCAAACTCTCAAGTTGAAGAGATATTTGATCTCGGCTGATCACACGTTTGACGAGGTCCCTACACGTCCGATCACTTGCGCGATCGGCCGATGTAGAAAACCTTGAAACGTAAGACCGCCGAAGTCTCTTCATGACCGCAACGCAAAAGGTTTCCCGATCGCGAAAGCGGCCCGCAAGGACTCCGCCGTCCACGTTTCTCTTTCTTCCGATTCACCTGTCAAACAACCCGGGACAAAGCCCCGTCCCCGGTAAGCACCGGAGCCGCCGAAGCCCCGCGCATCCGACATGGCCATACGATCATGGCCGGATGCTCGATCACCGCGAAAACAGTGAGGGGCTCGTAGACGCGCCATCGCGCCAAGCGGCGGCGCGCCAAGAGGAGCTATATAGGCTTCGGCCCCCAGCATTGTCAACGGTTCATCACCGAAAATGCTGCCTGTGGACGAGTTAGACAGCACATCTGCCCAGCCTCTCAAAATCCCGAGGACACGGCTAGGCTTCAAGTCTACCCGGCGGTGGCTTGCTCCGGCTCGCGCCGCACTTGAGCCACATTCCTCCGCCGTTCTTGCACATTCGTGTTCGGGGAATGCCGCAATCCGCGGGAGCGCCAGCTTTAGACTTGCTTAAACTTCGGGCGGACCTATCCGGCAATGCTTTGGCATTGACATCCCGCCTGCTGTCCGGTCCTGCCAACAGGCTGGAATTTAAGTGGTTCGGAAAGCGCGGGCGCGGGACGCGCGCGTGATCGCGAGTGTGGGGGAACGCCGGTCTTGGACCAATCGAAGTCGCGCGGCGCAAATCGAAGGTTCGAAACCGAGACCATCAGCCTCGGCAATGAGCCCCCGCTTTCGGCCGACGGCGGCAATGGCGGTTTGATCGACCGGCGCCGGATCTCGATACAATGGTTCTGCGGCACCATACTGACCGGACTATGCGGCGCAGCTCTCATGGGCGGCGCCGTCTTTGCTTCGCTCGATGGCGAAACCAATTTCGCGTCAGCGCCGGAACGGGTCGAGATGGCGGTGCGCGGGGCGCTCGCCAATCTTGGCAATCACCTGAGCGGCATCCGCAAGACTGATCGGCTCGCCGCACTCAGTGAGATCAGCGTCGCGCGTCACATCGTCCGCGTGCCTATCACGACGCGGGTGCGCGACCGCGACTTTGTCAGATCGCGGTCCTTCGTCCGTGTCTCCGGCAATCTGTCGCTGTCGGTGTCGGAAGTCTCGGCCAACATTCCTGCTTTCAACCCGCAAAAGCTATTGACCGATAGCGTCGCCAATGTCGACGACGCGCCGGCGGCGGAACCCGATGCCGAGGTTTCCTTTGTCACCTGCGATTTCCTGCCGCCCGGTGGAAAGAGCAAGGCGACGCCATCGACCTGCGACCTCAATTCATTGTTGCCGCGGATCAAACCTTCGACGTTGTTGTCGGTCGACGAAGTCGTCGCGCGCGTTCGCGACGTTGCCACCAAGGCGCTCGCCAATGTCCCGCTGTTCGCCAGCGCTGAGGCGGCGACACCAGACAACTTCAAGCTGAATTACGCCGCCGAGGGGAGCACCGATCCTTATGTCGGGTTCGAAGCGCGCGTCGTCCCTGAGAATGTCACGCTGCTCGCGAAAACCACCGCCGCCAGTGATGGCAGCGAGCACGTAGTTGTTGCCAAAAAGGGCGAAACGATCGGTTCCATCCTGCGGGAGCTGGGCGCGACGCCCGAGGACATTAAGGGAGTCCTCGGGGTGCTTGGGCGCGCGCGTGATAGCGCACTGAAAGAAGGATCGAAGCTGCGGGTGCTGACCACCGCCGCCGGCCTCGGCCACCTTCAGCCCCTGCGGGTGATTTTATCCGACGACGGCGGCGTAGAGGCGGCGACGGCGCTTTCCGATCACGGCGGCTATGTTCCGGTGGACGTGCGCAACATCGCCGCCGACGTCGCCGAACAGAGTGAAGATGAGGACAGCGGCGACGAAGATGGCGGGGTACGGCTCTATCAGAGCATTTACGAGACGGCGCTGCGCAACAACGTTCCGCAGAAAGTGATCGAAGAGCTTATCCGCATCTACTCCTATGACGTCGACTTCCAGCGCAAGGCGGCGCCCAGTGATTCAATCGACGTTCTTTATTCGGAGGACGAGAACAACGAAGGACGTAATGAAGTCCGCTATGCCTCGCTCACTGTTGGCGGCGAAACCAAGAGATACTATCACTATCAGACCGCCGACGACGGCACGTACGACTATTACGACGAGGCCGGAAAGAGCGCGAAAAAATTCCTTGTGCGCAAGCCGGTGGCGCTCGGCATCATGCGCTCCGGTTTCGGCGAGCGAAATCACCCGCTGTTGCGCTACATGAAAATGCACACCGGAGTGGATTGGGCGGCGCCATACGGCACGCCAATCTTCGCTGCTGGTAACGGCACGATCGATGAGATCGGCCTCAAGGGCGGCTACGGAAAATACGTTCGCATCAATCACGCCAACGGCTATCAGACTGCCTATGGGCATATGACCGCCTTCGCCCGCGGGCTTGAGGTCGGCAGCCGCGTACGGCAAGGGCAAATCATCGGCTTCGTTGGCTCAACCGGCCTTTCCACCGGCCCCCACGTCCACTTCGAGATCTTGATCAACGATCGCTTCGTCAACCCGATGACCATCAAGCTGCCGCGGGGACGGGTGCTCGAAGGAATGACGCTCGCTCAATTCGAGAAAAATCGTGAGCAGCTCGACGCGCTGATGGCGCACGTACCCGGCCGCGTCGCTCAAGTGCGCTAGCTGTGTCGCAATCCGCTGCCGGCGCCGATCACGTCGAAGTGCGATCAAGCCGCTTGTGGGCCTTGCTGACCGGGAGATTCACCCAGCTTCTGTTCCCGGCTCGCCTGGTGGCCGACCACGTCGGCATCTCGACCACGCTGGTTGAATTTTGGCTCACGCCGTGGCGGCGCACCGAGGAACATCTGCCGCTATCGCATATTGCCGAAGTCGCTCACATGCGCGGCTTGATCTGGGATCGGATCAGCGTCGAGAGTTCAGGTGGGCTCAATCCGCTCGTGGTCTCGGGGCTCCCGAAAGGGCCCGCGCAGTTTTTCGTCGATCGCGTGCGGGAGCGCCTGCACGTGGCGGGCAGCACGTCCTGAACGACAATGCGGCGCCCAAGGCGCCCGCACTAAAAACTACTGCTGATGGGATCGCCCCTCGGAAAAATCGCGTTCTTTTTTTCGCGCACCCGAACGGGTGATGCTTTTGATCTTGGCACGCGGCCTGCCGGACTTTTCCGCAATGTCACGGTCTTGTTCGATCAGAAAGCCGTGGGCCGGCTTGTCGCCGTCAATTCCGCCAGTGAGCGCGCGCGGTACCTTGCGGTTTGAGCGCTGCGTGCCGTCTTCATACAATACGTCAAACATCACGAATTCGGAGTTCAGTCCCGGTTTTCTCGGCATGGTTTTTCTCTGTTGTTTTTTGCGGTTTGTTCGGCGGAATAGACAAAACGAAACGAGCGCCAGTGTGACGCGCGCATTGGGTTTTGGCGTGATTTTTGCCGTGATTAGCGTGCTATATAGGCGCGGGATGGTGATTTGGCAATCGCGCGCTGAGCGAAAGCCGCGGTTGAATTAACGCTAACGTCGGCTGCGCGGCGTCGCGGTTTGACAGGGAAATGGCGCTTTGCCATTTCCGGCCGAAATGGGGGAATCATTCGTGATGCTGCGTGCCGCACCTATTTGTTTGTTCGCGCTATCGGCGCTGGCGCAACCCGCGCGCGCAGACTGGCCGTTCGAACAAGGCACGCAGCGTCACCGCGACGCGGCGGTGAAGTTGCCGCTAACCCTCGGGAACTTTCTGGATCATATGAACGGCCGCGGACCCGCGCGTAGCTCCGGACAACCGTCCGCCGACATCAACAGCAATCCGGCACCGCGCTACTCGGCCTATTCGTCGTCGCGAATGGCTGGACAAGCTGAAAAATACAAATTGATGATTGCGCTTCTTGCCCGCGCCAACGGCGTGCCGCCGTCGCTCGTTCATCGCGTCATCGTGCGCGAGAGCGGCTACAACGAACGTGCGATCAACAGCGGCAATTACGGCTTGATGCAGATCAGGCTCGGGACCGCGCGCGCATTGGGATATGGCGGCCCCGCCGATGGCCTGCTCGATCCGGAACCCAACATGGCTTACGCGGTCCGCTATCTCGCCGGCGCCTATCGCGCCGCTCATGGCGACGAAGACCGTGCCATGGTTCTGTATTCGAGCGGCTATCACGGCAGGGAATAAGCCGCCTACGTTTGGTCGGCATGCCGACCTACGCGTTCATCCTGTTCCATCGTCACAACATCGCCCTCTCGGGCGCATCCCGACGCCGAACCGACGCCGGATTCGCGGGTGAGAAAAGCTGATTGGTGATGGGCTTCACATCGAGACCATGGAGCATGGATGTTGCGTATCTCACGTTTCGCCGCGTCGGCAGCCGGCGCGGTAATATTATTGGTGCACCCGGTCCTGGCGCGCGCTCACGCCTATCGCCATCACGCGGCGTATCGCCATTATGCGGCGCCGAACTATCGTCAGCATTTCGCGTTTGCTTCGCGAGGTTATTTTGCGCGCGCGTCGCAATGGCACGGGGAAGACGGCTTCGCACCATTCGGCGCTGGCAGCTTTGCACCGTTCGGTGCGGACAATGGCGCCTATGCTGATCAGTTTGCGTGGCGAAACAATCGGGCGTGGCAAACCACTTCCGCAAATCATTTCGACCGCACAGCCGACAGGCGGTCGCAATTTGAAGGAATGGTCGAGCAGCAGGCGAGCGCCAACGGCGTGCCGGCTTCGCTCGTCCACCGCGTCATCATGCGCGAGAGCGGCTACAACCCGCGCGCGGTCAGCAGCGGCAATTACGGAATGATGCAGATCAGGCTCGGGACCGCGCGGGCAATGGGCTACAACGGCTCAGCCGCCGGACTGCTCGATGCCGAGACCAACATGACCTACGCGGTGCGCTATTTGGCCGGGGCATATCGCACCGCCGGCGGCAACGAAAGCCGCGCCGTCGCGCTTTATGCCCGCGGCTACAACGCGCCGCGTCTTGAGCAAGTGAATTAGATCGACGTTGCGCCGCTCGGAAGAATTTGCACCGGGCGGCGCTGCTATTCGACGGCCTCGACAATGCGCACGTCACGCACCGCGCCGTCACCGAGCGCGCGCAGCGCTTCCTGGTAAGCCGCAAATTCGTACGCGGCGACGGCCTGCTCGACGCTCGGAAACTCGGTAACGACGACACGTTGCTTTAATCCCGATTCAAAGACAGCCGACGCCTGGCCGCGCGCGAGATACCGCGAGCCGAACGGAGTGGTCGCCGCAGGCGCAAGCTTAGCATAAGCCTCCAGTTTTTTGGGGTCGGAGATCGAGTGGTAGAAGACGATCCAGTAGGCTTTCGGCATTTCAGCACACTCCATCCAACTTTATGCCTCGAACGAAGATCACGCTATAATGCCGGCATTGCCGCGGCAAATTCTCAGCCGGAGTAACGGCCCATGTCGTTTCTAAGCGCCCTGTTCGGCGGCGGCAGCCGCCGCGCGGCAGGAACCGAAAAACCCGCCGAGCCCGTCGAATATAAGGGCTTCGTCATCCGCGCCGCGCCGTTCAAGAACGAGGGTCAATATCAGACCGCCGGCAGCATCGAGCGCGAAATCGCGGGCGCGCTTAAGGAGCACAGCTTCATCCGTGCCGACGCCTTCGCCACTTACGAAGACGCGGTGACCTTCACGCTTGGCAAAGCGCGGCAGATGATCGATCTGCAGGGCGAACGGATATTCGGCTAGGCGCCGCCCGCGCTAGGCGACTTCGGCGTCGTTTGGGTTCGGAAGCTCGCGCCTGATCTGCCGCACCATGCGCTTGAGCGCTACGACCTCGGCTTCGAGTTGCGCGACGCGTTTGCCGAGCTCGGTGTCTGAGGAAGACGCGGCCGCCTCGGGTTCGGTGAAATCGAGACCGACGTCGTCGCCGCGGCGCCATTTCACACGGGCGCGCAGCGTCTGCTCTTTCTGCGGAATGTGAAGTTCGACAACGTCCGGCACGTTCACGGCGTGCGAGAAGATGATCCGCGCTCCGTCCTCTGTAAGGTCGCGAACCAGGCAATCCATCACGCTGCGCCGATTGTTGAAATAGATGCAGCCGCGCAGAAAGCTCTTCTGTCTCGGGGCGACGCGGCGTTCAGACATGATCCTCTCCCTGCCCGGGTCGGGGGCGCTGGAGGTTTACGGCCATCACCGTTAAAACCGCCTTACCGCAAGGTTTACCGGCCCGCCGGGCCGGTCCGCGGCGTTCCCGGGCCCCCTCAAAGCGAGCTTAAATTTTTGCACCGGCGGCACGCGCGGCACCCTTCCGCCTGAGCGGCCGCTCCCCATATTTTCGCAAGGCGGACGCCTTGCAGGGTCCGTTCGCCCGTCGGTTGGCCGGCCTTTTTCGGACCGGCGACGCCGGGTTAAAGCCAAATTCCCCCATGACGATGTTCCGCTCGCGCCGCAAGGGCGTTCGGAATAGGCCGAGGGCACCGCTATGAATTTCGAGAAGTATACCGACCGCAGCCGCGGATTCGTTCAATCTGCTCAGTCGCTCGCGACCCGCGAGGGACATCAGCAATTTGCGCCCGAGCACCTGCTGAAAGTCCTGCTCGACGACCCGGAAGGGCTGGCAGCAGGGCTCATCGACCGTTCCGGCGGCAATTCGCGCCAGGCTCTGACGGCCGTCGAAGCCGCACTTGCCAAGCGTCCGAAAGTCTCCGGCGGCGGAGCCGGCCAGGTCTATCTCGACCCGGCGCTGGCGCGCGTGTTCGAGACGGCGGAAAAGGCCGGCGAAAAGGCCGGCGACAGCTTCGTTACCGTCGAGCGGCTTCTGCTGGCGCTCGCGCTTGAAAAAAACAGCGAAGCCGGAAAGATTCTCGCGCAAGCGGGTGTCACGCCGCAAAATCTCAACGCCGCCATTGAAGCTTTGCGCAAGGGCCGCACTGCCAACTCCGCTTCGGCCGAAAACGCCTATGACGCGCTGAAGAAGTACGCGCGCGACCTCACGCAGGCCGCCCGCGACGGCAAGCTCGATCCGGTGATCGGCCGCGACGAGGAAATCCGGCGCACCATCCAGGTGCTCTCCCGGCGCACCAAGA
>CAVWBV010000004.1:0-239005 GCA_963753355.1 uncultured Alphaproteobacteria bacterium | reverse complement strand
GCAAAACCAATCTCGACCAATTCGCAACCGGCTTGAGCGGCACGCGCTCGCCCTACGGCGCGCCGTCATGCGTGTTTAAGCCCGGCTACATTTCGGGCGGCTCAAGTTCCGGCTCGGCCGTGGCGGTTGCCGCCGGCCTTGTCAGCTTTGCGCTCGGCACCGACACCGCAGGATCGGGACGCATTCCGGCGGCGTTCAACAACGTGATTGGCTTAAAGCCCACCCGCGGCCTCATCAGCACGCGCGGCTCACTGCCCGCGTGTCGTTCGCTCGACTGTCTGTCCATCTTTGCGCTGACAATGAGCGATGCGGTGATGGTTTTGCAGGCGATGAAAGGTTTCGATACCGCCGATCCATTTTCACGGCATCCCGACCCTGTTGGTGCAGTCGCGCCGCGGGAGATCAAGGGCTGCCGTTTCGGTGTGCCTCGTCCCGGTCAGCTCGAATTTTTCGGCAACAACGACGGCAAGCAATTGTTTGACGCGATGCTGCGCACCGTCGAGCGCTTGGGCGGCACTTTGGTCGAAATCGATTTTGAGCCGTTTCTCGAAACCGCGAAGCTTCTCTATCACGGTCCGTGGCTCGCCGAACGCTATCTCGCCATACGCGAGTTCTTCGATCACGAGCCGGACAAAGTCTTCCGGGTGACGAGGCAGATCATCGAAGCGGGACGGAAGCCGAGCGCGGTGGACGCCTTTAACGGATACCATCGGCTGCAGGAGCTGCGGAGAACGACCGAAACCGTCTGGCAATCGGTGGATACGCTGATCGTCCCTACGGCCGGCCGGCAATTTGCGATCAGCGAAATACAGTCGGATCCGATCGCACTCAACACCGAGCTGGGTTACTACACCAACTTCGTCAATCTGCTCGATCTCTGCGCGATGGCCGTTCCTGCCGGCTTTCAGCCGGATGGACTGGCGTTTGGTGTGACGCTGATCGCGCCGGCCTGGCACGACGATGCG
This sequence comes from uncultured Alphaproteobacteria bacterium, assembly GCA_963753355.1. Lineage (GTDB taxonomy): Bacteria > Pseudomonadota > Alphaproteobacteria > Rhizobiales > Xanthobacteraceae > BOG-931. The sequence continues at coordinate 238,040 of CAVWBV010000004.1, read as the reverse complement.
CTGTGTTCTCTGGCCGACGTGCTCCACCGGTCTCAAGACCTTCCGCTCGGCGCAACGGAAAAGCGAATCGCTGCGACACCTAAGCTCGAAGCGAACACAGGGGCGAGCGGCCTCATTCAAGTAGCGGTCTGCGGCGCGCACATGTCGGGGCTGCCTCTCAACAAGGAATTGACCGAACGCGGCGGACGCTTGGTGCGAGCATGCCGCACGGCTTCACATTATCGGCTGTTCGCGCTGCCGGGCGGCCCGCCGGATCGGCCCGGTCTCATCCGCACCGAAGTTGGCGCCGCAATCGAGGTTGAGGTTTGGGAAATGGCGTTGCCCGGGTTCGGCGGCTTTGTCGCGGGAATACTGGCACCGCTTGGCATCGGCACCATCGAGCTCGAGGATGGTATGCGCGTGAAGGGCTTCTTGTGCGAGGCGCACGCGACCAAAGGAGCTCGCGACATCACCGAGTTCGGAGGTTGGCGAAAGTATCTCGCCAGACAACACGCCGCATAAAGCCGCGCTTCCCGGGAGGAGCAAATGCCGAGTGTACGCGCTGAACCCTACGAGTTTGTTTTCCAGCCCGAACATGTTGCGCTCGTCGTCATCGACATGCAGCGCGACTTCGTCGATCCGGGCGGATTTGGCGAGGCGCTCGGCAACGATGTGTCTTTGCTGCGCAAGGCGATCGCGCCGACCGCCCTTGTCCTGGAAGCCGCGCGGAAGGCCGGAATCCTCGTCATCCATACCCGCGAGGGACATCGCCCCGATCTGACCGATCTTGCGCCCGCCAAGAAGGCGCGCGGACGGCTGAAGAACGGCATTGGCGATCCCGGGCCGATGGGCCGTATCCTCGTGCAAGGCGAGTACGGCCACGACATCATCGATGAGCTAAAACCCGCGCCCGGCGAACCGGTAGTCGACAAGCCCGGTAAAGGAGCCTTCTACGCCACCGACCTCGATACGATTCTGCGCACTCGCGGCATCCAGCAGCTCATTGTCTGCGGCGTAACGACGGAAGTTTGCGTCAACACCACGGTCCGCGAAGCCAACGATCGCGGCTACGACTGTCTGGTGCTTGCCGACTGTGTCGCTTCCTATTTTCCGGAATTCCAGCGGGTCGCGCTGGAAATGATCAAGGCGCAGGGCGGCATCTTCGGCTGGGTTGGCAACTCCGCCGATGTCTTGCCTGCATTAGCGGAGGTCAAACGCGCTGCCGCCTGACAACAAGCGAGTTCATGAGATCCGGGGGCGAGGCAAAGCAATCGATCAAAAACGAAGGCCAACTAACAAAAGGGGAGGGGACTAATGTCAACACAACAAGTCGCAGACAGACGGATACGCTGGTGGGTGCCGGGCGACTGGAACGGCTTCTTCGGCCTTTTCACCAACGTCGTGCTCAACGTGATTGTTTTAACCGGGCTGTGTCTCGGCGTCGTGAAGATGCCCGACGACATTGTGTTCGGCCGTATCCTGCCGGCGCTCGGTATCGCGCTGCCGATCGGCAATCTCTATTACGCTTACCTTGCCTATCGTCTCGCCAAAACCGAAGGGCGGAGCGACGTCACCGCGATGCCGTATGGGCCGAGCGTGCCGCATATGTTCATCGTCGTGTTCGTCATCATGCTGCCGGTCTATCTCAAAACGCAGAACGCGCTACTCGCCTGGCAGGCGGGTCTCGCCTGGGCGTTCATCATCGGCATCATCGTGCTGCTCGGCGCGTTTATTGGTCCGACCATTCGCCGGCTCACGCCGCGCGCAGCCATGCTAGGTACGCTTGCCGGCATATCGATCGCGTTCATTTCGCTGCGGCCCGCGTTCCAGATGTGGGAGGTGCCATGGATCTCGTTCATCTCGCTCGGCATCGTGCTGATTGCCTGGACGGCGAATGTGCGTTTGCCCGGCGGCGTACCGGGCGGACTGGCCGCGGTGATCGTCGGCACCGTGATCGCGTGGGTGGCTGCCGTGCTAGGGTGGACCGATATCGTCAGCGGCGCCCAAGTGACGGCGTCGTTTGGCAAGTTCGGCATTCACCTGCCGCTGCCGAGCGGCGACGTAATTGCCGGACTTGCCAACATCGCGCCGCTCCTCGTCACTGCCATCCCTCTCGGCATCTATAATTTCACCGAAGGGATGAACAACGTGGAGAGCGCGTCGGCCGCGGGTGACAATTACAACCTGCGAAGCATTCTCCTCGCTGACGGCATCGGCGCGGTAGTCGGCTCGATCCTCGGCAGCCCGTTCCCGCCCGCCGTCTATATCGGGCATCCAGGCTGGAAGGCGGTGGGCGGGCGCATCGGCTATTCGCTCGCAACCGGCGTGGTGATCGCGCTGGTCTGCTTCCTTGGTCTCACCGCGTTGCTTCTTGCGGTGGTGCCGTTGGTCGCGATCCTGCCGATCCTGCTTTACATCGGCCTGGTGATTGGAGCGCAAGCCTTTCAGGCTGTGCCGGCCAAGCACGCGCCGGCGGTCGTGCTCGCGATCATTCCGAATATCGCGGCTTGGGGGCAAACCCAGATCGACGGCGCGCTCAACGCCGCCGGCACAAGCGCGGCCCAGCTCGGTATGGCCAAGCTTGGAGCGACCGGTGTGGTCTATCACGGCATGGAGCTGTTGGGCGGCGGCGCGGTGCTCGCCGGCCTTATGCTGGGTGCGATCGCGACGTTCATCATCGATCGCGAGTTTATGAAGGCGGCAGCCTACTCGCTGGTTGCGGCCGTGCTGTCGTTCTTCGGCTTCATCCACGGTGCGCAGCTTGCATGGATGGCCTCGCCGCTGGTGGCGCTGGGCTATGTCTTGCTGGCCGCGATCTGCTTGAGTGTCGCGATGAGCGAACAGTCTCAGAAGGCCGGTGCCAAAACGGAGTCGGCGCTGGCTTGAAACGGCGTTCCGGTGCAGTCGGCATAGCCTTTCAACATGCCGAAAATGCCGACTGCGCCCGAACTGTGCCCCACGGATAACGCCCTGGCGACGGCGTTACCGACGACATCTTCGGAGCCGCCGGCGCAAATGCCGGCGGCGACGTCGGCCAGCCGCTCCGAAACTTCGCCGTTTGCGGCTTCTTGCAAATAAAGAGCGCTCAAATCGCTGCTGCGCGCGGCCAGCGCCACCAGCTTGGGGGCGAGCGCCGCCGCAAATGTTCTGGCGGTGGAGCAGGACCAAAGCGCCGCGCAGATGCCGATCAGATAATCGTCGCCGGCGGGCGTCTTGCCTTCGCCGAGACCGATCAGATCACCGATGCCGCGCTCGGCAGCGCATAGGTCGTGATCGCGTATCGATGCACCCAGCCGGTCGAGCTTTGCGCCGGCGATGTCGCGAAACCCTTGAGCGCGGCCGTCACGTTCGAGCGCCAGCATGGCGGTCTGATAAGCGCGTGCCACTACAGCGCTGCGCCCATCGAAGGTTAGCGCGGCGGTGCCGCTGCTCCATTGCTTTGCATCTCGCATATCGATCGCAAGCGCGCTTCCAGCGAAACGGACGACGCCGCCGCGTTTTGCGAACTCGGCATTTGCGGAGAGAAACTGCCGCAACGACATACCCTCGGCCAAGTCGATGCTTACGCCGCGCGGCTGTCGTCCAAGTTCGCTGCCGAGAAGCGTGATGCACCGGCCATCGGAGAGTTTTAGAAGCGCGGCGCGCGTATGAACCTCTGCTACCAGGCCGGCAAAACCGGCTGTCGGCACTCCGATTCCGGTAGCGAGCGCGGCAATCCGCATGGCTCAGGCGCTGGCGTAGGCGCGGGCCAGCGCTTCCTTGATCGAATTATTGACGACGTTCAGCGCTTCCTCGATGTTTCGCCGAAGCGCGTTCCTTGCGCCAGCGGGGTCGCGGGCGCCGATGCGATCGAGGATGGCGAGATGCTGTTCGCAGGTGTTGGCGATGCGGTTTGGATGCGCGAAATCCATGGTGCGGAACAAATATAATCGCTCATCGATGGCGCGCAGCTGACGCATCAGCGTCGCGTTGTCGAGCAGTGCCGACAAGCCTTCATGGAATTGCGCATCAAGCTCAGCCAAATCCTCGACGTCGGATGGCGGATCCTGCCGCACATTTTCCCACGTCTCGATCATGGCGCGGACCTTGTCCGCCGGCACGCCCCGCGTCGCCAGCGTCTCTACGGCGTAAAGCTCCAGCGCAAGGCGAACTTCGTACATTTCCTGTACGTCTTTCGCCTTTACCTGGCGCACCACGTAACCCTGATTTTCGGTGCGGCGCACGAAGCCGTTGGCGGCCAGCACCCGCAGCGCCTCGCGCACTGGGCTGCGGCTGACGCCGAATTCCTTGCACAGCGCGTCCTCCGTCAAGCGATGATCGGGAGGATAGCGCCAGGTAATGATGCGCTCCTTGAGAGTCGCGACCAGCGACGAACTGAATGAGGGGAGTTTTCTCGGCACGGGCGGTTTCAACTAGAGCGGTAAAGGTGGATGCCTCTATCCTGCACGGCGCCCAACTGCAAGTCGGGCGCGATCGGCAAGATTTCGGATTAGCCGCCCGAATGCAATTTCCCTTAAAAATGCGGGGAATATGGCTTATCCGGTGTGGCGTTCGCCAAACCGAAGATCGGGGTGTCAGTCGTTCAGCAGACTTTGCCAATTTGCCGGTACCGCTCCCGCCGGTCCGGGCGTGGGTTGATCCAACGGATGGCAGGCAGGGCCGGGAAGCTTCGGCCCCTTGAAGGTTTCTTTCGTGCGGTAGTCGTAAAACCAGTGCTCACCCGGCTCAAAGCTCATGATGACCGGGTGACCTGTGGCAGCGTAATGTTTCGAGGCGTGCTGATTTGGCGAGGTGTCGCAGCAGCCGACGTGCCCGCACTGGGCGCATCGGCGAAGGTGAAGCCACCATGCCCCCGAAGCCAGGCATTCGACGCAACCTGTCCCGCTCGGCTTGGCCGCCGGATTGATGCCGTCTTTCTCGGACCTCGGGCGCTTCATGTCTCGCACCAAATAATCTGTTGCACTACTTACCCGTAAGTGACGCCCGGGTTGCTTTGCCCAAGTTCGATAATATAGCCATCGGGATCGCGAATGTAGCAGCGCGTCTCGCCGTATTTTGGCTTAGGCTCGGTGATGAATTCGGCTCCTCGACTTTTCCAGAGTTTGTAGCACGCTTGAATATCGGCAACGCGGAAATTCATGAAACTGCTGACTTTATCCGGGTCGGGTGGGACGCTGAGCGTTACCGTGGGTTTGTCGGGCGTCGGACCGCCGCCGACGTTGACGATGAGCCACGTGTTCGCGATCTGGATGTAGCCCGGTGCGCCTTTGCTGTCGCCTCTACTCTCAACGCGACCTCCGAACACCGTTTCGTAAAATCGAAGCGATCGCGCGACGTCGGCGACGGTAATAAAGTGCGCGATGGTAATCCCATCCTTCGGCGGCATCTCATAGATTTTCTGCTCGACTTGGACCTGGCTGGTAGCCGACTTCGATTCGGACATGGTATTTCTCCGTTCTCCAGAAATGATTCACAAGAAATCTCGGGGAAAAGCGTTCGCGCGACGCGCAGCTAGCCGTAAGCGAACTCCGGCTTGCTTTGCCCAACTTCGATGATGTAGCCGTCGGGATCGCGAATGTAGCAGCGTGTTTCGCCATACTTGTCCTTCGGCTCAGTAAGAAACTCAGCGCCGCGGCTTCGCCAGAGTTCATAGCACGCGTGAATATCCGCAACGCGGATATTCATGAAGCTGCTGACGGCATCGGGATTGGAGGGAACGCTGAGCGTCACCGTCGGCTTGTCGGGTGTGGGGCCGCCACCGAAGTAGACAATGAGCCACGTGTTCGCGATCTGGATGAACCCCGGCGCGCCCTCGCTGTTGCCCATGGTCATGATCCGTCCGCCGAAGACTTTTTCGTAAAATCGGGCCGAGCGTTCGACGTTGGCAACGGTGATGAAGTGGGCCACCGAAAATCCATCGTGCGGCGGCATTTGATAGGCGTTCTGCCCGACTTGTACCTGGCTCATGGGCCACTCCTTTTCGTATTCGGCGGACATAAAGTTAAAAGACGAATGGATAACTTACCGAGCGGTCAGACGGAGTGTTTGGCTAGGAACTCGAGAATGAGACTCGCAATTTCATCATTTTTTTCGTCCAGGGCGAAATGGCCGGCGTCGAGCAGATGGATTTCGGCATCCGGCAAATCTCGCTTGAACGCGTCACCACCAGCAGCGATGAATGAGGGATCGTTCCGCCCCCAGACCAACAAAGTCGGCGGCTTATGCTCGCGCAACCACGCTTGCCACGACGGATAAGAAGCGACGTTGGTCCGGTAGTCGTATAGCAGATCGGCCTGGATCTCGCGTTGGCCCGGTTCGGAGAGGTGGGCGTATTCGTCTGTCCAGGTGTCGGGGTTATAACGTTCAGGGTGCGAGGTGCCGAGCGTATGACGCTGTTCGGTCGCGGGGAGCGACACGAACGCATCGAACACTTCCGGATGCGCCTTCGGATCGGCCCAATATTGCGCAATGCCGGCCCACTTGGCGCCGAGGCCTTCGTTATAGACGTTGGCATTCTGGATGATCAGCGCTTGTAGACGCTGCGGGTGCGCCAGCATGATGCGAAAGCCGACCGGCCCGCCATAGTCATGAAGGAACAAGCTATATTTGTTGATCTTGAGTTGCTCCAGAAGAGCGTTGGTAGTCTTCGCCAAATTGTCGAAGGTGTACTCATAGGACGATGCCGGCGGGGCTTCACTGTGACCGAATCCCGGGAAGTCCGGCGCTATCAAATGATAGCGCGCGGCGAGCAGCGGAATGAGGGTGTCGAACTCGCGCGAGGAAGAGGGAAAGCCGTGCAGCAGCACGATCGCCGGGGCGTCCTTCAGACCGGCTTCGCGGTAGAAAACCCCGACACCGTCGACCGCTGTGCGGTGATAGGTCGTTGTCGCGGAGGTCGACGTTAGCTGCATCGATCGGCACGTCAGTCGTAGAATGCAGGGATAAGCTTCAGCGTATCAGTTTCCGCCTTGTCGTGGTTGATAAAAAACGCCGCCTTGTATGTTGCGATGATCCGCCTGATCCTTTCCATTGAGGCGATTGACGCGGCCTTATCCGTGTTCAAGGACGGCACCGTGTCGTTTTCAAAATTTTCTTCCAGATGGACAACGTCACCCGACAAAACGATGAAACCGGAATGCTGCAGGCGCACCAACAACGACTGACTGCCGGGAGTATGTCCAGGCGTGGAAACGAGCGTAACGCTGCCATCGCCAAACACGTCCGTGTCGCCGTCGAGCAGTCTGAGATGTTTCGGAGTACCCAAAAGCTTGCGCGCGAGAGCCTTCAATTGGTTGACGTTATCGTTGGGACCGTCGGGGGAACTGATCCACGTATACTCGGCCCGCTGAATCAGCACGGTTGAATTTTGAAACAGGCCCATATTGCCGATGTGGTCGCCGTGAGTATGGGAAACCGCGACATAAGTGATGTCAGCGGCTTTGAGCCCGATCTCGGCGAGTTGAGCCGTTATCGTCTTGTCCAGGTGGTAGACGATTAATTTCGGCAATGTCGACCAGCCTTTGGGGTCGTTCAATGCCGATTCAGGAACGCCCGTGTCCCAGAGCAACCATTCGTTTCCATGTTCTATCAGCCAACAGGTCGACGAGAATTGAATGCTCTTGCCGACATTCTCGCCAGGCGTCCAGACCGACTCGTCGTTTGCCAGCGAATGGCCGCCATCCAGCCGATAAAGCTTATCCGCGAAGCCGGCCCGTGTCGGGTCCGGCAGCTTCGAGTCAGCGGTCGCAGTTAGCGTGCTGTTTAGCGACATATTCGATCCTCCGGTTAGAAACTTAGCGTGCGTTCGTTCACCGATTAGCTCAAATAGACCGCGCGCTACTACGTGAGAAGCTTATCGAGCGTAATCGGCAAATCGCGGACGCGTTTGCCAGTCGCGTGATAGACCGCATTTGCGATCGCGGCCGAAACGCCGACGATGCCGACCTCGCCAACCCCTTTGACGCCGAGTGGGTTGCTGTCATCCAGTTCATCGACCCAGATGACCCGGATATCATGAACGTCTGCGTTCACCGGGACGAGATATTCGGCGATGTTGGCATTGACGATGCGGCCGTTTCTGTGATCGATCAACGTCTCCTCGTGCAGCGCCATGCCGATGCCCCAAACCACGCCGCCCAGGATCTGGCTGGTCGCGGTCTTGGTGTTTAAGATGCGGCCGGCGGCAACCGCACTGACAACGCGCGTGACGCGGATGACGCCCAATTGCTCATCCACCTTGACCTCGGCGAAGACCGCGGAATGTGTGTTATGAGCGCGCGGATCATCGCCGGGCTTGGTCGTTATTTCACGCTCGATGCGGTCGACCCCGCCGTGCCGCATGATTTGGGCGATTGAGACTGAACGCGAAGCGTCGGCGCTGCTCACGAGCACGCCGTTCCTAAGAACAACTTCGCCGGCGGTCATATTCGCAAGCGGCGAACGAGGAATCCGTTTGGCGAGACGCAACAGCTCGTCGCGGATGGCGGCGGCCGTCATAACGATCCCGCTCGATACCGAGGCTGCAAGCCACGAGCCGCCCTCGACCGGGGATTGCGGCAGACTCGAGTCGCCAAGCTTGACGTCAATTTTCTCGAGCGGCAGCCCAAGCTGGTCTGCCGTTACCTGTGCCATGACGGTATAGGTACCGGTGCCAATGTCGGAAGCCGCAGACGCGACCTCCGCATGGCCGTCGGCCTTGATAACGATGCGCACGGTAATGGCCGTCTGCCACGCGTCCCAGATGCCGGTAGCCATGCCCCAGCCGACCAGATCGCCGCCATCCCGCATGGAGCGCGGATCCGCATTTCGCTGGTCCCAACCGAACGCCTCGGCGCCTCGCCGGTAGCATACCCTCAGTGCTTTGCTGCTGAACGGCTGGTTGATATTTTGATCGCGCTCGGAATAGCAGCGCAGGCGAAGTTCGAGTGGATCGATCTTGAGCGCGACCGCGAGCTCATCCATTGCGCACTCAAGCGCATAGACGCCGGTTGCACCACTTGGGCAGCGCATGTCGCACGACGTCGGAAGGTCGAGCTTCGCGAGCTTATGTGCGTAGCTGGCATTTGCGCACGAATACAATACTCCCGACCAACCGGTCTCTTGCCGGTTGTAGTCTTCGTATCGCGACGTCACGGTGATCGCCTGATGCATGATCGCGTCGAGCGTGGCGCCGGTGTTGGCGCCGAGCGCGATACGTTGAATCATCGCCGGTCGATAGCCGAGCGCGTACATCTGCTGCCGAGTCAGCACCACGCGCACGGAGCGCCGGAGCGCACGTGCCGCAAGCACCGCCAGCGCCACTTCGAACAGCGGGCGCAATCCCACGCCGAATGCGCCGCCGACAAATGGCGACACTACCTGTACATCCTGCGGCTTGATGCCGAACACGCTGCAGACATAACGCTGGACGTTTTGCACGCCCTGCGTCTTGTCGTAGACCGTAAGTTTGCCGTCACCGCCATAGATCACCGTCGCTGCATAGAGCTCCATTGGGTTGTGATGCTCGATCGGGGTGTAGTATTCGGCCTCGTGACGCACGGCCGCGGAGATGAGCGCCTGTTCCGGCGTGCCGCGCGGCTTCGGCGGGGTGAACAGGGCCTCGAAATTACTTGTCGGAGGTTTGACCGGAACGGCTGAGTCGCGCTGGCTATACACGTCGGTGACGTGCGGCTCCTCCTCGTAGTTCACGCGGACCAGAGAGGCGGCAGAGCGCGCTATCTCAGACGTTTCCGCGACAACGAGCGCAATCGGTTGGCCGTTGAACCAAACCCTGTCGTCGTAGAGAGGACGGAACGGCGAACCCAACGGGGCGACGTCATCCTTGTAGGCCTTGTCCTCATCGGCCATCTGCGGACGATTGGCGTGGGTAAACACGTCCAGCACGCCTTTGATTCGCTTCGCCGCGCTTGTGTCGATGCTGATGATGCGGCCTTTGGTAATGGTAGAGGCGACGATGCTGCCTTGGAGAAGGCGCGGCGCGTTGAATTCGGCGGCATATTTCGCCGCGCCGGTGACCTTCGCAACGCCATCAATGCGAGACGTTCCAGTGCCAATGTAAGGTGCCATGGCTGTTCTCAGATGACTTTTTTGGATGATTGCGACTGCGGTGTGCCACGCGCCGCTTGCATGAGTGCGCGCACGATGCCGCGGCGCGCAAGTTCAATCTTGAAGGTATTTTGCCCGTAGCCCTTGGCGTCGCGCAGCAACACGTCTGCCGCATCAGCGAACGTCGCGGCGTTGGCGGGCCGCCCGCGCAGGGCCGCTTCAGCTTTTTGTTCACGCCAGGGTTTGTGCGCGACACCGCCGAGCGCAAAGCGCCCTTCTTTGATAGTCTCGCCCTCGAGCTCGAGTCCAACCGCGATGGACACGAGTGCGAACGCGTACGACAAGCGGTCACGGATTTTCAGATAAGTGTAGTTTTTCGCAAAGCCCTGCCGCGGCAGCTCCACCGAAGTGATGATCTCGCCGGCATTGAGGTTGGTGTCGCGCTGCGGTGTCTCGCCCGGCAGCCTGTGGAAGTCCGCGAAAGCGATCACGCGGTCGCCCGAGACGCTTCTGACATGGACTTTCGCCTCCAATATCGCCAGCGCTACGCACATGTCGGAGGGGTGGACTGCGATGCAGGCGTCGCTCGTGCCAATGATCGCATTCATGCGATTGTGCCCGCCGATGGCGGAGCAGCCGCTGCCCGGCTCCCGTTTGTTGCAGGCTGTGGCCGTATCGTAGAAGTAATGACAGCGCGTGCGCTGAAGTAGATTCCCGCTTGTCGAGGCCATGTTTCGCAGCTGCTGTGACGCGCCGGCCATGATGGCGCTGGCGAGAACCGGATAGTGCCGCTCGACGAGCGGGTGGTAGGCAAGATCCGTGTTGCGCACTAGCGCTCCGACGCGGAGACCGCCGTCGGGTAGGTGCTCTACCTGCTTGAGCGGCAGCCGCGTGATATCGATGACCATTGTCGGCCGCTCGACGTCCATCTTCATCAAATCGATCAGATTGGTGCCACCGGCGATGAATTTAGCGTTCGGGTTGCGGTTGATGAGGCTCACAGCTTCCGCAATGTCGTTGGCGCGCGCGTACCGGAAATTGATCACGATCGCCCCTTCACTTGTTCAATCGCAGCAACAATGTTGGTGTAGGCGCCACAGCGGCAGATGTTGCCGCTCATGAGTTCGCGTATCTCGTCCGCGCTCTCTGCTCGCCCCTCCGCGATCAGTCCGACCGCCGAGCAAATTTGTCCGGACGTGCAATAGCCGCACTGGAACGCGTCATGGTCAATGAACGCCTGCTGCAGGGGGTGCAGTGCGCCATTGGCCGCCAGGCCTTCAATTGTGGTGATCTGGGCGCCATCGTGCATGGCGGCAAACGTCAGGCACGAATTTATGCGCCGTCCATCGATCAGGATGGTGCAGGCGCCGCACTGGCCCTGATCGCAGCCTTTTTTTGTTCCGGTCAGGTCGAGATGCTCGCGCAACAGGTCAAGGAGCGTCGTGCGTGGATCGAGGGAGAGCGTATGAAGTTTCCCGTTGATCGTCAGGTTCACCACAACCGCCGCCGAGTCCGCCACCGCCGCTGGTGGTTGGGCTGCGGCTCCCGCCGGGATTCCCACGACAACAGGCAGCGCCACGCCGCCGGCGACGATGTCGCGGCGCGTGGGATGCCTGGAGCCGGCGCCTGCTCCGTTTTTAGCCATCGTCAACTCCTATCAAGCAATCTTCCATTCGATCGCGCGAGTATCGGCGCTAACCGCCCGATCGCGTTAGAATCCTCAGCATTTTCATGACTTTCCCTCCTGCGTTGTCGGCCCTCTCTAGCGAGAACGCCGCGCGGCTGCTGGATAGGTCGACCGTGATCGCGGCGACGAGGCGGACTGATCCTGGCGAAAGATAGTAATGACGATCCGGCTTGCGGAAACTCGCGGCCAGTGCAGTCCGAGTCAAAAAATCAATTATTTTTCTTAGAGTTTCTTTGCTTGCAACCGCGCCGGCTTGCCATTTGATGGCCGCCGACGAGCTCGCCTTGCATTGCAGCTTTTTGTGACAATTCCACGTCAAGCAAAACGCTTGAGCCTCCCATCCACTTTACGCTTCCCAGGCTCAGCTGTCGATGAGACGGCCGATCGCTTGCCGCAAACCTGACATGCTCAGCGTGCCGTCGGCCGTCAGCGCGCTATGGCACAGCGATATTGAACAATGCGTCGATCGAATATTTCCCGGGACCGGTAACAAATAACAGCAGGAAGCCTCCCATAATGCTTAGATTTTTAAAAAAGCTGTCCATACTGTCGACGCGCTCGGTCCCCTTTTCTGTCCAAAACCGGTGGCCGATAAGCGCAGTTCCGAGCGTGTACAAAAACATAAGTAACGCCAGGGGACGGGTGAGCGCGCCGACGGCGATCGCAAACGCCACCGGAAGCTCCATGAAAGTCGCGACCAGAGCGGCAAGCATGGGCGCGGGAGCCTTGAGTTGCACCATTTGGCTGACCGTGCCGGAAAAATCCATCAGCTTTCGCCAGCCAAAAATCAGAAATAGTGTTGCGAGCAGAAGGCGAGCCGCAAAAATGAGCACATCGCTCACGAGAAGTCTCTCGGAATAGATCGATCCCAATCGCGGCGGCATACTTCCTTGTCGCCCTCAAAGGCGCGCAAGCCTGCCTGCACAAGAAAAGTGTCGCGCGTCGACGAGAACCGCATCTCCGTCTCGACCCGGATATGCCAACCGTTTCGCGATATACTCTGGGTTTGGTGCAGATCGGCGACGGCGCTGAGCGGATCGTTGTCCTCGACGTGGTACTGGGTCTTCCACGTTGTGCCCAATTCCAGATTAAGGCGCTCGATGCGCTCAATCCGCACACCGTCGCGATGTGTGATGGTTGGCTTTTCGGGCGGCGCCGTCTCCGGTTCGAGGAACGGCGCGAGTTTGGCGTCCGCCGCGTCGGCCGAACGCTGCGGCAGCTCGAGGGTGCCGGCAAAAATTTGCAGCGTCGCCGTCTCCGGCGGGGGCCAGATCATCGGCCAGTAGGCCGTCGATATCGCGAGCCTTACCTTGTGGCCGGCCGGAAACGCCGAACCGGCGTCGTTGAGCTTCACACGGATGCGGTAGCGCTCTCCAGGCTTCAGTAGCGTCGGATTCTCATGGTCTTCGCGGTGCGTAAGGTTGAGTACACCGTAACTAACGCGCAGCGACTCGCCCGTCGGATGCACGTCGCACAACCGCACCACCAGATTTGCCATCGGCTTGTCGGACGCGAGATCAAGCGTGACGATCGGGGCGCCGAGGATTTCGATCGGCGCATCGATCGGCGGCGTCTCGAAAACGAGCGACTGGGAATCGTCCTCCTGCTGATCGCCGGCCTGATCATGTCCACGGCCGAATGGCACCCAATCGCCCGAAGATTTGCCCAGCGTCTGCGGCGAGCACACGTTCCTGGGCGTCAATGCTGCAGTTGCTTCTTGCAGCCCCGCGTCAGTCAAGAACAACCGCCGGGCTGTTATGGTCGGTGACGGCAATGAAGCCTCAGCGACCCAGCGACCCGGCAGCGTGTCGTGGTGCGTGGCCGGTTTCACACTCTCCGTCATCCACGCCCGCAGCATCGGTTCGTCCATGACGCCGGTGTCGATCCCCTTCAGCCAGTGATCCCACCAGCGCAGAATTTCCTGGAGAAATCCGATCTGGGGTCCGGGCAGGGCAAAATGCGGATAGGCGTGCGCCCATGGTCCGATGAGGCCCTTGCGTGGCACCTTCAGTCCTTCGAGCAGGCGCGGGATTGCGTTTTTGTAGCCGTCGGTCCAGCCACCGACCGCATAGACCGGGCACTTGATCGCCGCGTAATCTTCGCAGACGGATCCGTGCTTCCAGTAGGCATCGCGTCTTTGATGCTGCAGCCACTTCTCGAAGAACAGCGGTATGTTCTCAAGCCGCTCGAGCCACGTCGCGCGCCAGCTCTCGCCGACCAGCTCCGGATCGGGCGGCAAGCACACCAGGCCGAAAAAGAAAAATGCCCACTCAAGTGCGGCGGTCGTTAGAAACGTGCCGCCCATATAGTGCGCATCGTCGGCGTAGCGATCGTCTGTGGAGCAAATCGTGACGATTGCCTTGAGGGCAGGGGGACGGCGCGCGGCGATCTGAAGTCCGTTGAATCCGCCCCAGGAAATTCCCATCATGCCGACGGCGCCGTTGCACCAAGGTTGGGCAGCGAGCCAGGCGATGATTTCTACGCCATCGTCCTGCTCCTGCGTGGCGTACTCGTCGAACAGCAAACCCGTCGAGTCGCCGCTGCCGCGAAGGTCGACGCGGACGCCGGCGTAGCCGTGACCCGCGAGATAGGGATGCGTGAGCGCGTCGCGTTCATACGTCCCGTCGCGCTTGCGATAGGGCAGATACTCAAGGATCGCCGGGACTGGATTTTGTTCGGCATCCTCCGGCAGCCAGATACGAGCCGCGAGCTTGGTACCGTCTTTCAACGGGATCAAAGTGTGCTCGATGACCCGTACAGCTTTGGGAAAGGTCGTGACAATCACGGGAATACTCCCACGGGCAGCGATTACAGAATGCGAACCTTCACAAATCGATTTTCGTCATAGGAATTCACGCGCCGTGGTTTTTGATCAGGCCCCAGACTAAGGCATCAAAGCTGTAAGGTCCGGCGCCGGCGGCGATCACCACAATCAGCATGAAGGCATAGAGGACCTCGGGCAAGTAGAGCCAATCGTCGATGCGATCCGCTTCATCGATCGGCTTGTACATTTCGATCCGCTGCTTCCCAGATGTAATGGTGGCGACGAGGATGATCACAAGCAAGCCAAGCGCGGCGAGTGGCGCTAAGAGCCCGATAAGGACCGCGCCTCCGGCCGAGAATTCGACCGACGGTACCCACCACTGGTTAAATCCCACTGCATGAACGCCGAGACTCTTTAGCTCTTCGGCGAATGTGCGGTGGCGCTCCGCGTTAAAGAGCTTGTGAAATCCCGACAGAAAAAAGAATGCGCCAACCGCGATGCGGTTCAGTGTGAGTGCGATATCGGTCCAGCCGACGCCGTTAAAAAGAATATCAAGCATTGTTGCTCCTTCTCGCGCCGGTCCGGCGGTGACGAGGCGGCAAAAAAATTTAGCGCATCCGCTCGACCCATTGCGCGCGCGACGGTCCCGGCGGGAAAGGATCGCCGAAGTACTGAGTCTCGCGGGCGACTTTGCCGCCTTTAAACTCCATGATGCTCACGGTGTATGACGGCGCGCCGTCGTAGGTAAGGACGAGTTCAGTGACCCAGAGGTCGCCAGCACCGAGGATGCGATTTATCGTAAAGCGCTTCTTGTTCGGTTGCGCAAAACGCGACGCCTGAATATTGCGCCGGCCGCGGATCCGCTCGCCGGACTGCGGATACTCGAGCACGGCGTCGTCGAGGTAGATGTCGTGCTCGGTCTCGAAGTCGTTCGCATCCGAGGCCGCCCAGTGGCGATCGAGAGCCGTCCTAATATTTTGCTCTTCTGTCATGGTCCTCTCCCACATCACGGAAAGGGTGCGCGCGACGTGGTGGTGTGCGAGCGCGCACCGGATCAAGCGATCAAGTTGAAGGGCCGTGCGTTCGCGCAATCACCTCGCCGGTGGAGGCCGTACTTTCAAGAAAAACGTCGTATCGACGAAAAGACGTTACCCTAGTGCAATGTTGCTATCATTGGACTTAGCAAAAAGCCGGCAACCTTGCATCAATGACTTACGAGGATTTTCGCAATTCCTCACATGGCGGCCAACAACGGTCCGGGTTCACCGAGATCAGGAGGTTTCGGCCGGTTCGCTGGGGCGGCTCAATAGCTGCTGTCCCGCGGGGGGCAAGGATTCCCGTCTCAGAGGCATATCGACTACGAGGGTGTCGAATTCGCGCAACACGGCGCTATTGATCAACGGTTCCGGCGGCAATCTTTCCATCGGCTCGTAAAAGGGACGCCGCTCGACGGCACTGGCCTCAACCGTGCGCGCAATGAGTTCGCCGATTTCCTCTCCCTCCAACGGCACTAGCTTTTCGGAATCGCGGCGGAATAGCTGCGGACAGAAATAAAGCGAGTGAATACGCGGATTGAAACCTTCGACCTCGATAAAGTACCGCGCACGAAGGAACATATCGTATTTCTTGACGATCTTTCTTTCCTGCATCCAGCGTGCGGCGCGAATCCGCTGCGTCGGCGGGCCAAGTATGGTGCCGACCTCTAGCAGAATCACCCAATCTTTGTTGCTGACATTGTCCGGATGGATGGGAACCAGATCGTTTGTGGTTTTCTTTCGAGAGCCCACAGCTTCCTCCGTCGTTCGCGCGGAATCCTTACGCCAATCTTCTTTACCACCAGGCAACTCTCGGGTTTCTCCGGGCCTAGCCAGCAGGCAAAGACCTGCCGCCATAACCGGCCTCCCTTTGCGGCGGTTCCGGTAATGGCACACGCCCTGATCGAAGCGTGCAAGAAAAATCCCGCGGTCGGCGAAGCCTACGGCGGGAAACGATCAACAATAGTAAATCAAAGCTAGCGCCCCGATAAGTATCAGCCGGACGAACGGAGTGTCAGCGCTCTTTCCCACTCGGGACGACTCCCTGGCGGGGGTGCCGCAGGATCCGTAGTCGCAGTTCGATATCTTTCTGACCGAGATCTACACGCTCCGAAGGCCACGGCTTGCCACGTGGGGGCGCCGCGGGAATATCCGCCGGTGCGCGCGACGATTGATCGAGCCATTCAGGTGCATCCAAATCGACCGCGCCGTAAAGCTCGTAAGGTGCAAGGAACGGGGCATCTTCTTGATGCATGACCGCTTCATCGGCTCGCCCATCCGCCGTGTCATATCTGCGCCAAGCATCGTCGGGATGCTCTGAGAGCCGCGGTTCGCCCGCCGATCCGCCGATCCTGCGGAGAACCGCAATCAGTACGCCGACGATTCCGAGCACCAGCGCCAGCAAGGGAAACAGCAACCGAGCCGACTGCGTTTGCGCTGGCGCGCCTACTTCGCCGCGCGCCCGGCGGCAATGCGTCATAGGCGGTATTGTGGGAGGTGACGGGCGAAGCGCGCGGGGGTGCGACATGCGCCGGGCGCGCGGGCTTGGCGTCTGCCTCCGCCGGCATGTTCGCCGTTGGTGGTTCGTCCGGCTGTTCCGGGATGGCCGATTCGGAGAAGGATGTTGCGCCCGCGGTCGGTTCAGTGACCGGCTTGACGTTCAGCACCGTTACATGGGGCGCGGCCTGTGTGCCGGCAGTCTCGCCAGAGCCATTTGCCGCATTCGTTGTTGGCGCCGTTTCGGCGGATGGCGATGGCGTTGTCTCAGCCGCAGATATCGACTCTGAGGATGCGGCACGAGACTCTGCCGCGGCGTGATTTGCCAGCGGCACGGTGGCGTGCCGATACCAGCACTTGCGGTGGTTCACCTGGTCGACGCGGTAATACCAATGCTGGCCCTTCGGCGCAGCACCACCGGGAGCGGTAGCGCAGTTATCGGCCGCATGAGCGCGCTCGAATTGGGAGGCTGGCACCAATCCCCGTCAGAGACAGTGCAGCAACAACAACCGCAATACATGCGGCCGCACGCGACATTTTCGCCATGCCCCCTCCAACGCAGCTACCGGCGCATTGAAACTCCGGGGATGGGCGCAAATCGGGCAATTCATGTGCATTATTGTGCCGCGCCAAAAAAATCGACGGCCGAATGGCGGCAATGATTTGCGGCAGAAAACATAATTGGGGCAGCGCAAATCAATTGGCTGGGGAACTAGGATTCGAACCTAAATTCTCGGAGTCAGAGTCCGATGTTCTACCGTTGAACTATTCCCCAAAAGCTTGAGGCATCTGCGCTTTTGGCGACCGCCGAAACTGCTCGGCCTCCGTATAGCCCCATTATTGGAAAAGCGCCACAGCCCGGGGCGGCGTAACTTTGCGCGACCGCGGCAGCATCAATGGCCGCGAAAAGCTTCCGGCAACGTAGGCGTTAATGCCTGATCGCCTCTACCACCGAGGCCGCCTGCTTCCGTCCGCCGAACCCGAACAGCACCGTTGCAATACAAACAATGCTGCACGCGGCCGAGAACAAAAAGACCGAACGCGGCGAACCGTGATCGAGCATCATGCCGTAGATCGTCGGCGCGATCATCGAGCCGATGTTAAATCCCGAGGACACGAAGCCGAATACGCGGCCGAACGCGCCGGCCGGCGTCGCGGCGCGCACCAGCATGTCGCGCGAGGGGCTGGCGATGCCGCCGAACAGTCCCGACAGCGACATCATCAGGATGAGCATGTAAGAAGAAAAGTCGATCAGGCCGACGAGCGCAGTGACGACACCGGCGAGCGCCAGGCCCAACGCGGCGACCCCGGCATGGCGGGTGGTGCGTGCGGCGAGGAGGCCGCCGGCGAGAACGCCGAGCGCGCTGAACAATAACGCTCCAGTCAGTGACACGTTAGCGAGCGTACTGGGCGTCCCGTAAAGCGCGGCGAGCGCGACGACCAGAAAGTTACTCAAGCCTCCCATGAGCGAAAGCAAAATAAAGAAGCAGAGACTGAGCAGGATCGGCGCGGAGAACAGGAGCCGCCACCCGTTGTCGCGTGCGAGTGTAGCGCCGCCGTCGACATCCGCCGCGGGCGCCGGGCGCTTTTTCGTGGCCGTATGATCGGCAAGCGCGGGCCAGTAAGCAATCAAGTACGCGAGCACCAGAAATCCCAGGACGGCGGCGCCGACAAACGCGCCGCGCCAGCCGAAGAAACTGTGTATCGCCAGCAGCGTTGCCGGCGCCACCGCGCCGCCGAGAATGCCGGAAAAGGTGTGGAACGAGAAAATCTGGCCCACACGCGCCGGCGATCCGTGATGCGATAACAGCGAGTAATCAGCCGGATGGTACGCGGTGTTGCCGAGACCGGCGACCGCAAACATGGCGACAAACATCGGATATGAATGAACAAGCCCGGCCACGGCGAAAGCGGCAGCGCCGAGCGCGACGCCTGCGATCAGCACCGTGCGCGCGCCGATGCGGTCGACCAGAAAGCCAGCGGGAGTCTGGAATATCGCCGAAACCAGGTTAAAGGCCGTCAGCGCCAGTCCCAGATCGGTGTAGCTGACGCCAAAGTCGTCGCGGATAAACGCGAACAGCGGCGCCAGAATGATCATGTAATAGTGACTGAGGAAATGCGCCGCGCAAACCGGCGCGACGACACGCATTTCGCCAAAGCGCCCCGCGGGAACGGAGACGGCTTGCGTCATTTCTTGACGTTCTCTGCGCCCGAGCCGTTGGCGTTGTGCAGCGCCTGCCAAATGCGGAACGGCGTCAGCGGCATGTCGACGTGACGGATGCCGCGATCGGCGAGCGCGTTCATCACCGCGTTCATGACGGAGGTGAGCGCGCCGGCGCAGCCGGCTTCGCCGCAGCCCTTGACGCCGAGCGGATTAGTCTTCGCCGGCACCGGATGATCGGCCAACACGAAGGGCGGGGCATCGGTCGCGCGCGGCATCGCGTAGTCGAGGAACGAGCCGGTCAGCAATTGCCCGTCGTCGTCATAGACCGTCATTTCCATAAGAGCCTGGCCGATGCCCTGCACGACCCCGCCGTGGAGCTGGCCGGCGACCACCAGCGGATTGACGACAACGCCGAAGTCGTTGACGCAGGCATATTTGACGACCTCGACCGTACCGGTGTCGGGATCGACGTCGACTTCGGCGACATGGCAGCCGTTCGGGAAAGTCGGCGCGCCCGGTCCATCGCTGACGTGGCTGACGTCGAGTGATTGCGGCGCGCCCGGCGGCAGCGTGTCGCTGGCGTTACGCAGCGTTTGCGCGAGCTCCATGATCGAGATGGCGCGATCGGTGCCGGCGATCACGAAGCGGCCTTTCTGAAATTCGATGTCGGCGGGCGCAGCTTCGAGCACATGGCTCGCCGCCTCTTTGCCTTTTTCAATGATCTTGGCCGAGGCTTCGACAATCGCCGTGCCCGAATGGATCAGCGATTTCGAGCCGCCGCTGCCGCCGCCAGTCGTCACACGATCGCTGTCGCCCTGGACGAGCTTGATCTTCTCGAACGGCACGCCGAGCTTTTCGCTCAAGACCTGGGCAAACGGTGTGGCGTGGCCCATGCCGAAATCGAAGGTGCCGGTGGTCAGCGTCACAGTACCGTCGGCGTTGAATTCGATTTGTGCCAGTTCCTTTGACGGCGGCGCCGTCACTTCCAGAAAGTTGCCGATGCCAAGCCCGCGCAGCTTGCCGCGCTTGCGGCTCTCGCGCTTGCGCGCGGCAAAGCCCTTCACGTCGGCGAGTTCGAGCGCCTGCTTGGTCAGCGCGGCGAAGTCGCCGCTGTCATAAGTCACGTCGGAAGCGGTTTTGTAGGGCAGGTCCTGCGGCCTGATCTGATTGCGCTTGCGCAGCGACAGCCGATCGATGCCCATCTCGGAGGCGGCAGTGTCGATCAGGCGCTCCATGAAATAATTGCCTTCGGGCCGGCCGGCGCCGCGATAGGGGCCGGTCTGCGAGGTATTGGTAAAGACGCACCGCGACGTGACCTCGATCAGCGGCGTGCGGTACATGCTCTGAACATTTTTCACGATGTTGACGGTGCCGGGAAACGGCCCCATCGGCGAAAGAAATGCGCCCATGTCGGCGATGCATTTGATGCGGATGGCGAGAAAATTGCCGTCCTTGTCGAGCGCGAGTTCGGCGGTGACATCGTGATCGCGGCCGTGATGGTCGGAGAAAAAGCTGCCGGAGCGCTCGTCGGTCCATTTCACCGGCCGGCCGAGCGCGCGCGCCCCATGTAAAATGCAGATGTATTCGGGGAAGACGCCACCCTTCATTCCAAACGAGCCGCCAACCTGTCCGGAGAGGATGTGGACGGCTTTGGCGTCGACACCCATCGCCTCGGCGATGTTGGCGCGCATGCCGGTGACGCCCTGCGAGCAGACGTAAAACGTGAATCGGGCGCCGTCGTAAGCGGCAACGGCCGCGCGCGGCTCCATCGCGTTGACGACCACGCGGCTGTTGACCAGGTCCATGCGGGTGACATGCGCGGCCTTGGCGAAGGCGGCCTCGACCGCGGCTGCGTCGCCGTAGTGAAAGTTGAGCGGTACGTTCTCGGGGACGTCGTCATAGAGAACCGGCGCGCCGCCGCGGACTGCATCCGTCGCGGCCGTAACCGCCGGCAGCGAATCGATGTCGATCTCGACCGCTTCGGCCGCGTCCTTGGCCGCATTGACGGTCTCGGCGATGACGCAGGCAACCGGATCTCCGACGTAGCGGACTTTGTCTTTGGCCAGCGCTCCGCGCCACGGCTTCTTCATGGGCGAGCCGTCGCTGTTCTTGAGTGGTACGACGCATTTGAGCGCGCCGTAGGCTGCTAGATCCTGCGCGGTATAGATCGCGAGCACGCCTGGCATTTTGCGCGCGGCATCCGCATCGATGGTGCGAATGCGGCCATGAGCATGGCGGCTGCGCACCATTACCGCGTAGGCTTGACCGGGCAGCGAAACGTCGTCGGTGTAGCGTCCTTCGCCGCGCAACAGCATGGGGTCTTCGACCCGCGGCACCGATTGTCCGACCGCAAATTTCTCGATCGAAAGCCGTTCGGCGGCCGCCAAATCGGCTTGTTCGCTGGTGCGTTGGTGCAAATTCATTATGAGGGGAGTCTCGTGCCGGGCTACTTTAGGTCAAATAGTGGACTTGCCGCAGCGCGACAAGCCAGCCGCAAACATGCCTCGTAGACCGTAAAGGCACAGTATTGGCGCGAAAGGCGCCGTATTGGCGCTTCCACGCCCGGCTGGTACATTTCCAGCCGACTTAAAGAGATTTTGTGAAAATGGTCCGCAACCGTCGAGCCAAACATCCGGTGCGGCAGGCAGGTAGCGTATGAAAGAAGAGGCCCCGCCTTCTGGCGGCTTCGGCCAGAACGGGCGTCACCGTCGCGGGCGCTGGCCTCGCCGTACTCCTTATGGCCTACGCCGGGACGGCCGCCGATGGAACGAGGCGCCCGGCCTCGCGGATGAAGGTTCCGATCCGACCTATGCCGCGCTCGACCTCGGCACTAACAATTGCCGGCTCCTGATTGCGCGTCCGACGGCGGACGGTTTTCGCGTCGTCGACGCGTTCTCGCGCATTATCCGCCTCGGCGAGGGCGTCGCCGCCTCGCGCCGAATCAGCGAAGCGGCGATCAAGCGCGCGGTCGATGCGCTGCTGGTGTGCCGCGACAAGATGCGCGCGCGGGGCGTGACCTCGGCGCGCGCCCGATTGATAGCGACCGAAGCCTGCCGCGCCGCCGAAAACGGCGAAGTATTCCGGCAGCGCGTTGCCGAACAAGCCGGCCTCGAACTAGAGATCGTCGATTCGGCGACCGAGGCGCGACTCGCGGCGGCCGGTTGCACGGAGCTGTTCGATCCGGGCGCTACCGGTGTCATTTTGTTCGATATCGGCGGCGGATCGTCCGAGCTGGTGCGGCTCGGCCCGCCGAACGAAGTGCCGCGCGGGCCGCCGCTTCCCGATATCGCCGGGTGGGCGTCGCTCCCGGTCGGTGTTGTCACGCTTGCCGAACGCTATGGCGGAACGGTGGTTTCGCAAGAAATTTACGACGCGATGGTCCAGGAGGTTGCAGGTCTTGTGCAGGCGTTCGCGCGGGCGCACCGCGGTGATCTTGCCGGCTATCACATGCTCGGCACGTCGGGAACGGTGACGACAATTGCCGGCGTGTTCTTGAAACTCAAGCGTTACGACCGCCGCCGCGTCGACGGCTGCTGGCTCTCACACGAAGACGTATCCCGCGTTGTCGCCCAGCTCATGGCGATGAATTTCGATGAACGGGCGGCCAATCCGTGCATCGGCGCCGAACGCGCCGACCTGGTGCTTGCCGGTTGCGCCATTCTCGATGCTATCCGGCAGTTCTTTCCCTGCGGGCGGCTGCGGGTGGCCGATCGCGGTCTGCGCGAGGGCATGCTCGTTGAAATGATGCGGGCCGACGGCGTATGGGGCGAAGCTTGAGCCGATGAAGACGCGGCTCAAACGCGAAAAACGCCGCACGCCGTCTTCGCGCGCGTGGCTCGAGCGTCAGCTGAGCGATCCGTATGTGGCCCGCGCCAAGCGCGAGGGCTTTCGCTCGCGCGCGGCTTTTAAGCTTGCCGAAATCGACGATAAATATCGGCTGCTCAAACGCGGCGCGCGGGTCGTCGATCTCGGCGCTGCGCCGGGCGGCTGGAGCGCTGTGGCGGCGGAGCGTGTCGGCCCGCAAGGACGCGTCGTTGGGCTCGATGTACTCGAAATGAAGCCGATCCCGGGCGTTGATTTCGTGATGATGGATTTCCTCGACGCTGAGGCGCCGAACCGGCTCAAGGCCATGCTCCGCCGAGAAGAGAACGACACTGCCGATGTCGTTCTTTCCGATATGGCCGCGAATGCAACGGGCCATCGGCAGACCGATCATTTGCGGACCATGGCGCTCGCCGAAGCGGCGGCCGATTTTTCCCGCGAAGTCTTAAGCGCGGGAGGCAGTTTTCTCTGCAAGGTCCTGCAAGGCGGCGGCGAGGCCAAATTCCTCGCCGAGCTCAAAGGGGACTTTGCCAGCATCAAGCACGTCAAGCCGCCGGCCAGCCGGACCGACTCGGCCGAGCTTTATCTGCTCGCGCGGGGCTTTCGCGGCAGCAGACGTTAGCTAGCTTTTTTCCTTTACTGCCGCGGCGAGGCGCGCCTCGCGTCCGGCAAGCTCGGCGCCGGCATCGAGCGGCAATCGTGCGAACACGAACGCGGAGGCTGCGGTCACCGCGCCGACGGCTAGAAAAGCCGCGGGAAAATCCTCGGCAGATATTGTCGCGCCATGC
The DNA here is from genome assembly GCA_963753355.1 of uncultured Alphaproteobacteria bacterium. Taxonomy (GTDB): domain Bacteria; phylum Pseudomonadota; class Alphaproteobacteria; order Rhizobiales; family Xanthobacteraceae; genus BOG-931. The sequence continues at coordinate 214,261 of CAVWBV010000004.1, read as the reverse complement.
TTGAGCCGCAGCGTAAGCTCGACGATCAAGGCGCCGATGGCAACGCCGGTCGATATCGCCAATTGCTGGGCGACGGAAGTGAGTGTGGTCGCCCGGCTGATCATTGCCGGTTCGATCTCGGCATAGGCAATGGTGTTGACCGCCGTGAATTGCAGCGAACGGAAGAATCCGCCAGCCAGCAATATCGCTACCATGGCCGCGAACGGCATGCCGGGGACGAAGCTTGCGCACGCGGCGAGGAAAACGGCGCTGATCAGGCTGTTGTAGATGAGCACCGGCCGGTAACCGAAGCGACGGAGCACGGCGGCGACGACCGCTTTCATAAAAAGGGCGCCGAGCGTCGCGGTAAAGGTGATGAGGCCGGACTGGAATGGCGTTAGAAGAAAGCCGATTTGCAACAGCAAGGGCAGCAGGAACGGCAGCGCGCCGATACCGAGCCGGAACATGAAGCCGCCGAAGATGCTGGCGCGGAACGTCGGAAATTGGAACAACCGGAGATCGAGAATCGGTGAAGTCGCCCGGCGCGCGTACGCGATGTAAGCGGCAGTTGCCATGACGCCGACGCCGAGAAGGCCGACTACTACGCCGACGGGCAAGTACTCAAGTCCCATTACCGAGAGGCCGAATGCCAACCCGCCGACGCCTAGTCCCGACAAAATAAAGCCGATGAAATCGAACGGATGTGTCGGTTCGATCGGCACCTTCGGCATGAAGCGTGTCGCCATTGCCAAGCCCACAAGGCCGATTGGTATGTTGATGAGAAATATCCAGTGCCACGAGGCGTAAGTGGTGATGAAGCCGCCGAGCGGCGGGCCGCATATCGGGCCAACGAGCGCCGGGATAGTGACGAGCGACATCGCGTTGACCAGAAGCCGCTTGTCGATGCTGCGGACGAGAATGAGTCGGCCAACGGGCGTCATCATGGCTCCGCCCATCCCCTGAACGATGCGGGCGATGACAAACTCCTCGAGCGAACTCGAGAGCGCGCAGCCGATTGAGCCGAGCATGAACACAAAAATGGCGAGCCGAAAAACATTGCGCGCGCCGAAGCGGTCGGCAGTCCAGCCGCTCGCAGGAATGAAAATGGCCAGCGCCAGCAAATAGGAGGTTACGGCGAGTTTCAGCGCCAGCGGATTGGTGCCGATTGCGCGCGCAATGGCCGGCAGTGAGGTCGCGATGATGGTCGAGTCCATGTTTTCCATGAACAGGGCCACCGCGACGATGAGCGGAAGGGCGCGGCTATAGGCAGGCGGCGACTCTGTGAATGGCATCGACACCTAGCGGGTGGGCGATGTGCCGGACTGGAGTCGCCGCAAGCCTTCCGCCGGCTGCTGGAACGACGGATCGATCGCCAGTGCCTTGCGGAAATCGCCGATGGCGCCGGAAGGGTCCGAAAGCCGCTCGCGGATCAGGCCGCGGGTCGAGAACGCGCTCGCCGAATTGGGATTGAGCTTTATCGCTTGATCGACGTCGGCCAGCGCCAAGCGGTTGTCGCCGCCCAGATAATGGGCCCAGGCGCGATTGTAGAACGCAAGCGCCGCGCTCGGCGACAGCTCGATCGCGCGCGTATAATCGGCAATCGCGTCGCCGAGCGCGAGCCGGTCCCGCTCAGCATTGCCGCGGTTGATGTAGGCGTCGGCGGAGCGCGGATCGAGCTTGATGGCTTGCTCGAAGTCGGCGCTGGCACGCTCGTTTTCACCCTTGGCCAGCCAGGCGCTGCCGCGGTTGTTGTAAGCCGCCGCCGTGGGGTTGAGCTTTATGGCCTGGTCGTAATCGGCGATAGCGCCGTCGAGATCGCCTTTGTGGCGATACGCAATGCCGCGGTTATAGAACGCGGCAGCATACGTGGCGTCGACGCGCAGCGCCTCATTGTAATCGGCGATGGCCCGATCGGTGTCACCCTTGTCGTCGTAGGCGTTCCCGCGATTGTTGTAGGCAACCGCGAATTTTGGATTGAGCTTGATGGCTTGATCGTAGTCGGCGATGGCGTGGGTGAAGTCGTGTTTCTGATAGTAGGCGTAGCCGCGCTCGTTGTAGGCGCCGGCGTGGCGCGGGTCGAGACCGATCGCTTCGCTCAGGTCGGTCACCGCCCGGTCGATATCGCCCTGGCGGCGATAAGCGATGCCGCGGTCGTAATAGAAGCGCGCGTTATGCGGATCGAGCCTGATCGCTTCGTTGTAGTCGGCGATCGCGCCGTCGCCATCGCCCTTGTCGTCGCGGGCATTGCCGCGATTGCTATAGGCGGCCGCGTTATTCGGGTCGAGACGGATGGCGGTGTCGAAATCGGCAATGGCGCGATCCAGATCGTGCTTCTGATAATAGACCAGGCCGCGATTATCGTAGGCCAGCGCGAATTGGGGTGAGAGCGCGATGGCACGATCGAAATCGGCAAGCGCGCGCACGCCGTCGCCTTTGGCGCGCCAGGCGTCGCCGCGATTGTTGTAGGCCGGGGCGAAATTGCCGTCGATGCGGATTGCCTGATTGTAGTCGGCGACGGCGCGGTCGATATCGCCGTTCTCAAACCAGGCGATGCCGCGATTGTTCAGAGCGGAAGGGTTTTTCGGATCGAGCTTGATGACCTGGCTGTAGTCGGCAAGCGCGTGCTCGAAATCGCCTTTGCGGCGGAACGCGAGCGCCCGGTTGAAATAGGCGGCGGCATAATTGGGCGACAGCCTGATCGCTTCGTTGTAATCGGCAATCGCGCTGTCGAAGTCGTGTTTCTCGTCGAAGGCGTTGCCGCGCGTCATGAACGATTTGGCATCGGTCGCGTCGAGCTTGATGGCGCTGTTGAGATCGGCAAGGGCGTCATCGAGTTCATGTTGGGCGACCCGGACGCTGCCGCGTTCGGCAAGCGCGCGGGCATAGTCCGGATTGAGCCTGATGGCCTCGCTGAAGTCGTCGACCGCGGCGCTGAGGTCACCTTTGGCCCGCTCCGCGAGCCCGCGGTCCTGATGCAGGACCGCGAGGTTGGGGCCCTGATATTTGCCTGAGGTAATGAGCGCAGTGCAGGCGGTGATTCGCTCTTCGGGGGCGGCGCGCGCCGGCCCGGTGCAGTGCCGCTCATCCGCCAAATCCTGGGCGTGAGCGCCCGCGGCAAGCACGAAGGGCAGGGCGCAGGCGATCGCAATTGCGGAGGCCGAGCGCCTCATGATTCAGCCCGAGATACCAGGGCAAAACCCGCGTGTTTCTCGCATTTCCTCATTGGATTCGCAGTTACTTTACTTCTTGTGCACTGGCCGACCAAGCCGCGTACCACCATCTATAAATCACTGCGCGGACATGCTAGGAACCGCCGCCAACCCAAAAGCGGGCCCCTTGCGGCCGAAGTGGAGGGGCGCACGGGCGAATGCTCGTAGCGCGGCCGGAATCTCACCCTCCACTTGGCGCTTCAGGCAGGCCCGCGACCGGCCCCGGCTAATGCGGGGCGCAAGCGGAGTTGGCAATGCTGGTCAAGAACAACTCAAGGAACGGCGTGGAGAATAGTCCGCGCGAGGGTTTGACTTTCGACGACGTGCTGATCAGGCCCGGCCTGTCGGATGTGCTGCCCTCGGAAGCGGATGTTCGCACGCGTATCACCCGTAGCATTTCGCTGAATATCCCGATCGTCGCTTCGGCCATGGACACGGTGACCGAGGCGCACATGGCGATTGCCATGGCGCAGGCCGGCGGCGTCGGCATTATTCATCGCAATCTCGATCCCGCGGTGCAGGCCGCGCAGGTCCGCCAGGTCAAGAAATTCGAGTCGGGCATGGTGGTGAACCCGGTCACCATCCATCGCAATTCTACGCTCGACGACGCGCTGACGCTGATGCAGGAGCATCGCATCTCAGGCATTCCGGTGGTCGAAGGCGGCGGCAACGGCCGCGCCGGCAAGCTTGTCGGCATTCTCACCAACCGCGACGTGCGTTTCGCCACCAACCGGCAGCAAAAAGTCTCCGAGTTGATGACCAAGGATTCGCTGGTCACCGTGCGCGAAGGCGTCAAACAGGACGAGGCCAAGCGTCTCCTGCACCAGCATCGTATCGAGAAGCTTCTTGTGGTCGACGCTGAATATCGCTGCGTTGGCCTGATCACGGTGAAGGACATCGAGAAGGCGGTGGCTAACCCGTTCGCCTGCAAGGACGAGCAGGGCCGCCTCCGCGTCGGCGCGGCGACCAGCGTCGGCGAAGCCGGGTTTGCCCGCAGCCAGGCGCTGATCGAGGCCGGCGTCGATCTCGTCGTTGTCGATACCGCGCACGGCCATTCGCAACGCGTGCTGGAGGCGGTAACCCGCATCAAGCGCCTATCCAATGCGGTGCAGGTGGTTGCCGGCAACATCGCTACCGGGGAAGGCGCCGAAGCGTTGATCAAGGCCGGCGCCGACGCCATCAAGGTCGGCATCGGGCCGGGCTCTATCTGCACCACGCGAATGATCGCTGGCGTCGGCGTTCCGCAACTCACCGCCATCGCCGACGCGGTCGAAGTCGCAAGGCGCACCGATACGCCGGTGATTGCCGATGGCGGCATCAAATATTCCGGCGACCTTGCCAAGGCGCTCGCGGCCGGCGCCGATTGCGCCATGGTCGGCTCGTTGCTCGCCGGCACGGACGAGACGCCGGGCGAAGTGTTTCTCTACCAGGGCCGGTCCTACAAAACCTACCGCGGCATGGGGTCGGTCGGTGCGATGGCACGCGGCTCGGCCGACCGCTACTTCCAGCAGGAGATTAAAGACACGCTCAAGCTCGTGCCCGAAGGCGTGGAGGGACAAGTGCCCTACAAGGGGCCGGTGAGCCACGTGCTGCATCAGCTGACCGGCGGCGTGCGGGCGGCGATGGGATATGTCGGAGCTAAAACGCTCGACGAGTTTCACGAAAAAGCCGAGTTCGTGCGCATTTCCGGCGCGGGCCTGCGCGAGAGCCACGTCCACGATGTGACGATCACGCGCGAGAGTCCGAATTATCCGAGCCGCGAGTAGATTGTGAGGAAAGCGCCCACCGACCCGTTCGCGGAAATCCGCAAGGCCACGGATCGCCATCGGGCGCGGCATGGCTGCGGCGCTTACCCCTATCACAACGGTCCGCTGCTTGGGACGCTGGCCGGCGCAGTTCACGCGCGCCGCATTCTGGAACTGGGAACGGCGCTCGGTTACACGGCGCTCTCCTTCGCGCAGGGCGCGCCGAACTCGGTCGTCGACAGCGTCGAACGCGACGGCGAACATGTGACGCTCGCCCGCGAACACATCGCGGCAGCGGGGCTCGATCACCGCATCGCCATCCACGAAGGCGACTTCGCCAGCGTGTTGCCCGGTCTCGATCCCGGCTACGACCTCGCTTTTTTTGACGGCAACGCGCCGGTTCCCGCATTGCACGCGGCTTTACGCAATCTATTGCGGACCGGTGGGCTGTTGATAACCGCCAACCTCAATCACGGCGGCACCGCCGACGCGGTATGGAAAGCTTTGTTCGACGGCAAATCCTGGCGCAGCGCGCTGATCGACGCCCAGGGTGAAACCGCCATCAGCGTCAAATTGTGAGGGATCAAGATGTCGCTTCAGGCCGTCCTGCTACCGCTGTTTGTCGAAGTCATTCTCACCTTCGTTTTGATGTTGCGGATGGGCGCGTTGCGGCGCGCCGATTACCGCTCCGGTGCGGTAAAGGCCGACGACATCGCGCTGCGCGAGCCACGCTGGCCGGCACGCACGACGCAAGCCGCGAACGCCTTTGCCAATCAGTTCGAACTTCCGGTCCTGTTTTACGTCCTCACCATCCTCTCCTGGGTGACGCGGCACGCCGGCATTGTCTTCGTGGTGCTTGCCTGGATCTTTGTGATCTGCCGGGTGCTGCAGGCCTACGTGCATGTCACCAGCAACGTGGTGCGCTACAGGAGCCTGTTCTTCTCTGTCGGCGCCGTGGTGCTGATGGTCATGTGGGCGCTCTACATTATCGAAGTGCTGACCGGCGTGATCATATGATTTTTCTGTTTGCCTGCACGGCCCCCGAGACAGCAACGCGCCGCATCAGCGCGCCCGCATGACGCCGGCTGCGCGCCTCGCGGCCGCCATCGAGGTTGTCGCCGATATCGAAGCGCGCCGGCGCCCGGCGAACGACGTGCTCAAAGACTGGGGGCTCAGTCACCGCTTCGCCGGCTCGTCGGATCGCGCCGCCATTGCCGGCCTGGTCTACGATGCGCTGCGGCGCAAGTCGTCATCGGCCTGGCTCATGGGCGACAACACTCCGCGCGCGATGTTGCTCGGGATGCTGCGCCAGGAGCGCAGACTTGACCTCGGTGAACTGGAAAACTTATGCAGCGGAGCGCGGTTTGCACCATCGCCGTTGACGCCCGCCGAGCAGGGGGCGCTGTCGGCGGATAACCTCGCCGGCGCGCCAGCTCACGTGCTGGGCGATTACCCCGAATGGCTCGATCCGTATTTTTCCCGCGTTTTCGGCGACGACCGCGCGGCGGAGGGTGCGTCGCTCGCGCACCGCGCGCCGCTCGACCTGCGGGTTAATACGCTTTGCGCTGAGCGCGACGAGGCGCAGTCAAAGCTGGATGACCTCCATGCCAAACCGACGCCATGGTCGCCGATCGGCTTGCGCATCCGGCTTTCTGCAGAGGCCAAGAATCCAGCCATTCACGTCGAGCTGGCTTTTCTAAAGGGAATGGTCGAAATTCAGGATGAGGCCTCGCAGCTCACCGCTTTGTTCGCCGGAGCAAAGCCCGGCGAGCAGGTTGTCGACCTCGCCGCAGGCGCCGGCGGCAAGACGTTGGCGCTGGCTGCGGCGATGGACAATCGCGGACAACTCTACGCAACCGACATCAGCAAGCGGCAGCTCGCGCCGATCCACGAGAGGGTCGCGCGCGCGGGTGTGCGCAATGTGCAGGTGCGCACCCCGCGCAGTACGGCGGACGCGCTCGCCGACCTCAACGGTCGCATCGATCTTGTGCTGATCGACGCGCCGTGTACCGGCACCGGTGCCTGGCGGCGCAATCCCGACGCGAAATGGCGGGTGCGCCCCGGCGCGCTGGAGGAGCGCCTTGCGCAACAGCAAACGCTCCTCGATCGCGCCGCCGCGATGGTAAAGCCGGGAGGCCGCATTGCCTACGTGACCTGTTCAGTCCTCGGGGAGGAAAACGGCGCGCAAGTGCGCGATTTCATGACCCGGCATCCGGAGTTTATGGTCGTGCCGCCGCGTGAGGTCGCCGCGGCGGTGCTGGGGGAGCGGGCTGTATCGTTCTGCGCTGCCGCGCTCACCTCGCCGGAGGGTATGCTGATGACGCCCCGGCGGACTGACACCGACGGATTTTACGTCGCGCTCATGCAGGCGCCAGACTAACCGTGGAGAAGCGGGCAGGGCGGCCTTGACCGAGCCAGACGAGCGCCGCACATACGGTTCCTAATTGCCATGCACGACAGCATTCTCATCGTCGACTTCGGCTCCCAGGTGACGAAGCTCATCGCGCGCCGGGTGCGCGAAGAGCACGTCTACTGCGAGCTGGTGCCGTTCCAGCAGGCCGCGGTGGCGATGCGCACCTTGCGGCCGAAAGGGGTCATTCTATCCGGCGGGCCCGCTTCAGTGCTCGACAAAGACGCCCCGCTCCCGCCGCCGGAAATCTTTGACGCGGGCGTGCCGGTGCTCGGCATTTGCTACGGCGAGCAGGCGATGGCGCATCAGCTCGGCGGCAAGGTCGAGAGCGGGCATCATCGCGAGTTCGGCCGCGCCGAAGTGGAAGTGACCAAACCTTCCGCGCTTTATGAAGGTGTCTGGGAGGTCGGCCAGCGCTATCCGGTGTGGATGAGCCACGGTGACCGGGTGACCCGGCCGCCATCGGGTTTTTCCGCCGTCGGCACGTCGCCGAACGCCCCGATCGCCATGATCGCCGACGAGACCCGCCGCTTCTACGCCACCCAATTCCATCTCGAAGTCATGCACACGCCGCACGGCGCGGCGCTACTGCGAAATTTCGTCCGCAATATCGCCGGCTGCGCGCCGGATTGGACCATGCGCGCCTACAGGGAAGAGGCGATCGAGCGCATCCGCAAGGACGTCGGCAACGGCAAGGTGTTGTGCGCGCTGTCCGGCGGTGTCGACTCGGCGGTCGCGGCTGTGTTGATCCACGAGGCGATAGGTCACCAGCTCACCTGCGTGTTCGTCGATCACGGGCTGATGCGCCTTGGCGAGGGCGAGCGCGTGGTCGCGCTGTTTCGCGATCACTACAACATTCCGCTGGTGCACGTCGGCGCGCAGGATTTGTTTCTAAAGGCGCTCGACGGAATTGAGGACCCGGAACAAAAACGAAAAACCATCGGCAAACTCTTTATCGACGTATTCGGGGCGGAAGCGAAGAAACTCGGCGGCGCCGATTTTCTTGCCCAGGGCACGCTTTATCCCGACGTCATCGAGAGCGTGTCGTTTACCGGCGGCCCGTCGGTCACCATCAAATCGCACCACAATGTCGGGGGCTTGCCCGCGCGCATGAACATGAAGCTCGTCGAGCCGTTGCGCGAATTATTCAAGGACGAGGTGCGTGCGCTTGGTCGCGAGCTCGATCTGCCCGAGGTGTTTGTCGGCCGTCATCCATTTCCCGGGCCCGGGCTCGCCATCCGTTGTCCAGGCGCGATCACTCGCGAGAAGCTCGATATTCTGCGCGTGGCCGACGAGATCTTCATCGAAGAAATCCGGCGCGTCGGCCTCTACGACGACATCTGGCAGGCCTTTGCGTTGCTGTTGCCGGTCAAGAGCGTCGGCGTCATGGGCGACGGGCGCACCTATGATTACGTGGTCGCGTTGCGCGCGGTAACGTCGACCGACGGCATGACGGCGGATTTCTATCCGTTCGATATGGGCTTCCTCGGCACGGTTGCGACCCGCATTGTCAACGAGGTCAAAGGCGTCAATCGCGTGGTCTACGACGTCACTTCGAAGCCCCCGGGCACCATCGAGTGGGAGTGAGGGGTGCCTTACACGAATGTCCTTCCCTCAAAAGCTGAGATTTTCGCTTACTGGAAGGATTACTTCGACGACATCGGCGTCTTTGTCGACTGGGGTGAGCCGAGTTGCTGGGCGTGTGGATTTCACCACGGCACCAAGTACGACGTCAAAAGGTCCGACGCCAGCTGGAGCAAAATCTGTGCGGGTTGGAATAAAATCCCTCTTCAAAGATGTCACATTGTCCCTCGACAATGTATCTAACTTGTTCCTGATGTGTCGTGAGTGTCACGATTTGGCGCCGAACACCACAATTCGCGACATTTTTTTCAGCTGGGTCCGCTCACAAAGCTTCCGCAAGCGCGAGTTGGATAAAGTTCAAGAAGCTTTGCACGTTTTTGGGATCGGCGAGATACGCTGGGAGGAGTTTTTTCATATCATTCAATCCGCAAAGTTTGAGAAATGGGCTCGCGGGAAGTTAGGGATTCATAGGCCGCAATCCAACTACGCATCGATGCTTTCTCGGCTGACTCCCGCAACGATAGTTGGGTTGGCCGTGCATTACTTGGGCCGCGAAGGTTACTCCGATCATTTTGCCCGACGGGAGTAGTCAATTGGAGCTTACTTGATCTCTCGCTCCGGTTGTACCAAGATTGTTTCGGCTCGGGGCAAAAATGCGCGGATTTTGTTTGATCTTCGCGTGGGTCACGCTTTGCGGCCTGGCAGATTGCGAGGCGGCGCCGAAAATTGATCTCACGCCCGTGACAAGTTCTCCGCTTCCGAGCATGCAGAAATACAACGGATACGTCGGCAAGGATTACTGGCTCACCGCCCTGCTGCGGTTGTGCGAAGGGCCGTCAAGCCTGCACTGCTTGCAGTTTTTGCAACCGGGCGTGCGCATGAAAGTCGACGGCCTGGTACCGAACCACTCGGAAGTCGCCGGGACTTCAATCGACGATCCCTATTTTCACATTGTGCTGGACGGCGGCCGTTCGGGCTTTATCAGCGCCGTGATACTGTCGAATGCGACGACAAACGTTGATCCGGTTGCCGCGGCGGCGGAATGCAAAAAGAAAGGCGCCCCGAAACTCGGCATGACCGGCGCCCAAGTAAGGGCGTCGTGCTGGGGACCGCCGGTCTATGTGAATGCTAAGCGTGGAAGACGGGTAAATTCGAGCAATATGTTTATCGCGACGATAAATTTGTCTACTTCCGCGATGGCATCGTGACCTCCGTTTCTGTTAAGGGTTCCGGTCACGATGCAGATCAATTTGCGCACTAATGAGTCGCTGCGGCTGTGGTCATTATCGCCGCGATTAAAGGGCGACACAGTCGCCGCATCTCTTACAGTGGGGACGCTATGAAAGAACAAACCTTGGTCATCGACACATTTGTGCCGGCGCTGCGAACTTTGGCGGGCGTGCTCGACAAGGGCGCCGCGTACGTGCGCGAGAAGGGCAACGACCCGGAGTCGTTGCTGAAAGAGCGGCTGGCGCCGGACATGTTTCCGCTGAGTTCGCAAATTCAGGTTGCCTGTTATCACGCGAAGGACGCCAACGCGCGCGCCACGGGCCAGGAGCCGCCCAAGATTGAAATCAAGGAACTGACATTCGACGAACACAAGGCGTTGATCGCGAGCACGGTGAGCGCGCTCGAGGCCAGCAATGCCGCCGCGTTCACGGATGCGGCAAAACGAAAGGTCGAACTATCGCTGTCCGGCGGCCGGGTCTTTGAATCGAACGCGCTCGAATTCGCCCAGCACTGGTCGATCCCGCATTTTTATTTTCACGTCGTCACCGCCTACGACATTTTGCGCCACGTGGGCGTCCCGCTCGGCAAGCGCGATTTTATGAGTGGGATCACACAGGGCTATGTCCGGCAGACGGCGCCGGCCTGAAGCGCTGCTGCGTCCGCTGAACGAACTCCGGCAAACGTTCCTTGGTGAGGGCGGACTGCGCCGATAGTCCTCACCGTGCGGGGGACTGCCTTTTAGGCCGCCGTACGGTTCTGATTTTCCCGCTGCTCTCGCCGCCGCAAAAGAATTGATCGCCGCCGTCGGATTCCAGTCCGGAGACGCTCGTTCCCGGCGGCATATCGAGCTGCTTCAAGACTTCCCCGGTTTGCGGATCGACCCGCCGCAAATCGCTTTTGTCGCCTTCGGACGTGGCGTGCCAAAGCTCGCCGTCGACCCAGGTCACTCCAGTGACGAAGCGGTTGGATTCGATGGTGCGCAGAACCGCGCCAGTGTCGGGATCGATCTGGTGGATCTGCCGGTTCCGATATTGCCCCATCCAGAGTGCGCCTTCAGCCCAGGTAAGCCCCGATCCTGCGCCGCCCGGTGCCGGGATCGTCGAGAGCACGCGGCCGGTTTTCGGATCGATCTTCTGGATGCAATCACCGGACAGCTGAAACAGATGACGGCCGTCGAAAGCCGTTCCGGCATGCGCGGCGACATCGATGGTGCGGACCTGCTTGCCGGTCTTGTGATCGAACGCGTTGAGCTTGTCGCCCGACGCAAACCAGACGTGCTCGCCGTCGTAAGTGACACCGGCGACGTGGTCGATGCCGGGAAACGGACCGTATTCGCGGAGGATTTTCGCTCGAGATTTTTTCATGGCCAGCTGCTTTATTTAAGCATGATCTTATCGGAATGCCGGGAACCACTTTTCCGGATCATGCTCTAGCCGCGCGGCAGCGGGCCCGGGAGTAACAAGGTTGTCGCGAAACCGGGCACCGGCCGGCCGATCCAGCGGCGTGCTCGTCCGCGACCATACGATTCGACTTTCCCGGCCGTGGTGAGTGCGTCGAGCGCGCGTTGTACGGTTCGGGCGCTCGCTCCCAGCGCAACTGAAAGTGCCGAGCTCGACCAGGATTCACCGTCGGAAAGAAAGGCGAGCACGGCTGCATGTTGGTCTTCAACGGGAGGCGCCAGCACCACGACCTTGCGCGCACGGCACGGAGTAAGCGCAAAACCCAGCGCCGTCGCACTGACGTCCGCGACAGTTTTTAGCTTGGAGCGAAGCCGTCCGATCTCGACGCGCAACCGCGCGCGATGCGATTCGTCGGCATGCTTTGCCCGAAAGGCGCGCGCCAGCAGCGTACTCCTGGGCACATCCGCGGGCCACGCCTCGGCCAGCGCGCGCGCTAACGCGAATAGTACCGGACGCGTCGTCAGCGAAACCGTGATGTTGGCGTCGCGCACGACGTGGCGGCAGGCGTCGATGACGAGCGCGCCTGAAGCGAACAGTGCCTCAACTTCTTCCAGCACGAGAGGGCGCTCCTCGCCGGGCGCAATCAGGCGCGCGGCCGGTGCGGTGAGAACAAGCGCCGCGCTTTCAACCTCCGCCGTGAGCGCAGCAATGCCTGCCTGACGCGCCGCACGCTCGGCCTCGACAAGCGCCTTTCGAGCTTCTTTGATTCGCACGCGCCGAATGGCGACCCCCGCGACGACGAGCTCGTGCGCGGCCCGCAACGCCGGCGGCAACGGCGTCGCATCGAACCTGGAAAGCGCGCGTTCGGCTTCGTCGAATCGGCCGATCAGGAGCAGGTGCCGAATCTCGAGGTGCCGCGCATGCGCGGCGTTGGTGCGGTCGCCGTGCCGCTCGAGCGTCGCGCGCGCCGCATCGAGCGCTTTGCCGGAAAATCCTAAGTCGCGGGACACAAGCGCAATCTCGGTCTCGGCAACGATGCACCTCGCGCGAGCCGCGGCTTCTTTCTCGCCAAAGCCCCGCGCCGCCTTTCGCAGCAGGGTTTTGGCGCGAACCAGCTCGCCAAGCTGGGCCATGGCGATGCCGCGCAACGCCAGCGCCGGCGCGTCGTTGCGCAAAGCGATGCGCTTCAATGCGCCGAGCGGATCGCCGGTGGCGAGTGCCTGCGCCGCGGCGCTGATCAGCGAGTCCATGTGAATCCCGCCAAACTTGTAACTCCCGCTGTCCCGGTATTCGGCACTAGGTCTGTCTCACGATCACACACCGATTGGAGAACGGAAATGCCCGACATTTTGCACAAGGTCGGAATCAAATCGACCTCGCTCGAGGATGTTTACAACGCCTTGACCACCGTAGAAGGCCTCTCCGGCTGGTGGACGAGCGACACGCGCGGCGACAGCAAGGTCGGCGGCGAGCTGCAATTCCGCTTCGGTGACGGCGGCTTCGACATGAAAGTCGTCGAACTCGATCCCGGCAAGCGCGTTCTCTGGCAGGTGGTAGACGGGCCGGAAGAATGGCTCGGCACAAAAATAAGCTTTGATCTCAAACAGAATGGCGACTGGACCGTTGTTCTGTTCAAGCATCAGGGTTGGAAGGCGCCGGTCGAGTTCATGCACCATTGCAGCAGCAAATGGGCGGTTTTTCTGCTCAGCCTGAAGTCGCTCCGCGAAACCGGCAAGGGTGCGCCGTGGCCGAACGAGATCAAGCTCGATAGCTGGGAGTAGATGCGCGCTGCAAAGGAGAGAACCATGACCAGGAACGCCGGAGAACCCAGAGCGCCTACGATCGTCGGTCGCGCGACCTTTCAGGCAGAGCTGGATGCCTTGCGCGTTCGCGAGAAAGCGCACACGCGCGAGGGCGACGCGATTGCCGCGGCACGCCGGCGGCTGCCGATGGTCGAGGTGGACGCCACGACGCCGCTCGTCGGCGAACACGGGCCGGGAACATTACTGGACGCGTTTGAGGGACGCCGGATTCTGATCGCGTACTATTTCATGTGGCATGCAGGGAAGCCCGCGGCGGAACAGTGCGAGGGGTGCAGTCTTTATACGGCGCAGGTCCGCGAGCTGTCCTTCATTCATTCGCGTGATGTCACCTACGCGACTTTCTGCCAGGGTCCGTATGAAGAGAGCGCCCGCTACCGCAGCTTCATGGGCTGGCACATGCCGTGGTACGCGGCCAGCCGTCAGTCGCTCGAAACGCTCCTGGTCGGACGCAAGGTCGGCATGATGCACATCGTCTGCTACCTGCGGCAGGGCGACAGAGTCTTCGAGACGTATTGGACCACGCGGCGCGGCGTCGAGATGATGGGCAACAGCTACCCATTGCTCGACCTTACTGTTTACGGGCGGCAAGAGGCGTGGGAGGATTCGCCTTCCGGCTGGCCGCAGCGGCCGAAACGCTCGCACGCGTATCGCGACAATGGACGTCCCATTGTTCAATGGCCTCGCCTGAAAGCCGGACATTCGGACGATCTGAAAACCGGTAAGGGCTGAGATGGCCACCTTCGTAGCATTGTTGCGCGGCATCAACGTCGGATCGGCGCGGAAGGTGCCGATGTCGGCGCTGCGGGAATTGTGCGTGAAGGGCGGACTGGTGCATCCGGAGACGTACATTCAAAGCGGCAATCTCATTGTTGATGCCAAGACTGACGCAGATGAACTGCGCGCTTTGTTGGAGGGAGCGCTAAGGTCGCAATTCGGCTTCGCTGTCGACGTTATTGTCCGCGCCGCGAGTGCATGGTCAAAATACGTCGCCGCGAATCCCTTCGCGGGCAAAGCGGAGGTTTTGCCGAATAAGCTTCATCTCTATTTGTCGCGCGATCGGCTTTCCTCGGGCGCGGCGAAAATCCTGGGGCAAAGCGCGCAGAGCGGTGAGCGGATCCGCGTCGCCAGCGGGGCGCTCTGGATCGACTATGGAGCAAACGGCGTCGGGGGCTCCAAACTTACGCCGGCCCTGATCGATAAGGCCTGCGGTTCGCCGGCAACCGGCCGTAACTGGAACACTGTGCTGAAGATCCAGGCGATGATCAGAGCGCGCACGTGAGCGCTTCATCGGGGAGGGGGCCTTTGCCGATTACCATCTACGGCATCAAGAATTGCGACACCATGAAGAAAGCGCGGGCGTGGCTCGACAAGCGCGGCGTCGTCTACGTATTCCACGATTACAAGACGCAGGGCATTGCGCGCGAACAGCTTGAGCGCTGGGAGAAAAAAGTAGGCTGGGAGACTTTGCTCAATCGCGCCGGGACAACGTTCCGCAAGTTGCCGGATAAAGACAAGACCCCGACCAACGCCAACAAGGCCTTGAGTTTGATGCTCGCGCAGCCCTCGATGATCAAACGGCCCGTGCTCGAACTTCGTGGCGGCAAACTGCTCGTGGGATTTTCCCCGGAACTCTACAGCCAATCGTTGACGGATTAAGATGCGTGCCGGCGCCATCGCAGCTACCCGCGGTCGCCTCTTGCCCGCGCTTTACCCTGATCAGAACAATGCTCGGGGCGCCATCGGCGGTAGGCGGTCCGCCGATTGACAAGCGCAGGACGCCGGTCATGATCGCGGCCCGCGTTAGTTCGAAAGCGCAAAAAACGGGCCAAGCAGCATGGGCATTGCATTAGAAATAATCGGCCTCATCCTTTTTCTTGGCGCGCATGTTTTCGTGTCGTTGCGCAGGAACCGGGCTGCGCTGATTTCAAGCTTGGGCCAAGGGTCTTATCTGGGCCTATTTTCGGTCGTTTCGATCGTCGGCATCATTCTGATCGGCTACGGCTTCGCGCGCTATCGCGCCGAGGGCTTAATTCCGATCTGGTATCCGCCGCATTGGACGCGCCACATCGTCGTTGCGCTGATGTGGCCGGCGAGTATTGCAGTGGTTGCCGCTTACATTCCCGGCAATATCAAGCGGGTGCTGAAGCATCCGATGCTGGTCGGGGTCAAACTTTGGGCCGTCGCGCATCTTTGCGCGAATGGCGATCTTGGCGGCATACTTCTCTTCGGCGCGGTGCTGATCTGGGCAGGCTATGATCGAGCATCGCTCAAGAATCGCAGCGACGCCGGAGGGCCGGCCATTCCATTTGGCGGTTGGCGCAACGATGTGATTGCCGTTGTCGTCGGGACCGGCCTCTACCTGGCGCTCGGATTCTTGTTCCATCCGCTGGTCGTGCGCTTGCCGGCTTTCGGACCCTGACGCATGTCTGTGCACGATGAGATCCGGCGGCTGACCGCACCTGATATCCGCGCCCGCAAAAGCAGCGAGCCGATCGTCTGTCTGACGTCCTACCACGCGCACACTGCGGGCATTGTCGATCGCTACTGCGACATCATTCTGGTCGGTGACTCGCTGGGCATGGTGATGCACGGACTGGAAACCACGGTGCCCGTCACGCTCGACATGATGATCCTGCAAGGGCATGCGGTCATGCGCGGCTCCAAACGCGCCCTGGTCGTTATCGACCTCCCCTTCGGCTCGTACGAAGGGTCCAGGGAACAGGCGTTTGCTTCCGCCTCGCGGGTGCTGAAGGAAACTGGCTGCGGCGCCATCAAAGTCGAAGGCGGCCGGCGCATGGCGGAGACGATCGCTTTTTTGGTCGAGCGCGGCGTGCCGGTCATGGGGCATGTCGGCTTGACGCCGCAGGCAATCAACACCATCGGCTCGTTTCGTGCACAGGGCCGCGACGAGAGCGACTGGGCGCCGATCGAAGCGGACGCGCACGCCGTCGCCGACGCCGGCGCCTTTGCTGTCGTGCTCGAAGCGATTGCCGAGCCGCTTGCTCGTCGCATTGCCGGCGCGGTCGCGATTCCCACCATCGGCATTGGTGCGAGCGTCGCGTGCGATGGCCAGATCCTCGTGCTCGAAGACATGCTCGGGCTATCGCCGCGTGTGCCGAAATTCGTTAAGCGCTTTGGCGAGCTTGGCCCGTCGATCGAGCGGGCCGTTAAGAGTTACGCGGAAGAGGTGCGGGCGCGGAGTTTCCCCGGTCCGGACAATGTTTACGCCATGCGCAAGCCAAAGCCGTAGGGAAAGCACAAGGAAACGAGCGCAATTCGCCGCCCGGGAAGCGTGTTAATTGTTCCGGCGCAATCCGTCGCAGGCAAGCCAAAAGCTTTTGCCTTGCTCGTGCCACATGATTATTTTAGCTCGCGTGGGGTTTTCCGGGCCTAACCCCCGGGGATTCCTTGATTTGTCGCCGTGTGCGTTAAAACCTGCCGCCGGGAAAGGCACGCAGGCGATCGCGTAAACTTTTGAGCGGGTGCTGGGGCAGGTTCCGTGGCTGACATCTTCCAGGAAGTCGACGAGGAAGTCCGTCGCGAACAGCTCAAGAAGCTGTGGCAGCGTTACGGCAACTACATCGTCGCTGCGTGCATTGTCGTCGTTTTGGCCGTGGGCGCTTGGCGCGGCTACGAGTGGTGGCAGAGCAAGAGGGCCGCCGAGTCCGGCGCTGCTTTTGAGCAAGCGGTCACGTTGGCCGCCTCCGGCAAGCATGAGGAAGCCGAGGCGGCGTTCGCCAAGCTCGCGACCGACGGCACAGCCGGCTACCGCGTACTGGCGCGCTTGCGCGAAGCCGCGCAGATCGCGAAGAGCGATCCCAAGGCTGCGGTCAAAGCGTATGACGAAATCGCCGGCGATGGCAGCGTCGATCAGGTGATGCGCGACTTCGCCACGCTGCGCGCGGGATATCTCCTGGTCGATACGTCTTCGTATAACGAGCTGAAAGCGATGCTTGAGCCCTTGACCGGCGCCAATCGGGCATTCCGTCATAGCGCCCGCGAATTGCTGGCTCTGTCCGCTTGGAAGGCGGGCGAAACCGCCGCGACTCGACAATGGACGGATGTGATCCTTACCGACCCGCAATCCCCGCCGGGAACGCGCAGTCGCGCCGAAGTTTTGAGCGAGCTCATCGCGGCGGGCGGCAAGGGCTGATAGATGGCGCGGCGAGGTTTTCCCAAATTTGCTTGGATAGCGGCTGCGTATGCGGTCGCAATTGCGCTGGGCGGCTGTACGCCCGGCGGTCAATTCGATCCGACCGAGATTCTGTCCAATGACATGTTCAACACCAAGAAAAAGATTTCCGGCGACCGCGAGCCGTTGTTTCCGAATGGCGTCCCCGGCGCCGAGACCGGCGTGCCGCCGGATTTGATGAAAGGCTACCAGCCGCCTGCAGAGCAGGCGGCAGTAGAGACGCCAGACGCTGCGGCCAAGCCCGCAGCGGCGGCGGAAAAGCCCAAACCAAAGCCTAAGCCGAAGCCCGCGGTCGCGAGGGTATCGCCACCGGCCTCGCAAACGCCTCTGCGGGGCGGTGCGCCTTGGCCTGCGCCGCAACAACAGGCGGCGCCGCAGACCAACTGGCCGTCGCCCTCGGGGGGCCAGTCTGCGCCGCCGGCGCAAACCAATTGGCCCGCTCCGCCCGCAACCGCGCAAACAAACTGGCCGCCGCCACCACCGCCTGCCGGACAAGCGCCGCAGGGGGCGCAGCCCGCAACGAATTGGCCAAATCCGCCGGCGCCGGCCACATCTTCCCACTGACCGGTTCGTGGTAAAGAGGCAGCCTGAAAACCGCCCGGCGCACGAGCGCCGTGGTGCGGTGTCGTGATCCTCACCGGCAGCCTGTGCCATGTCCTTCACCGTCGCTCTTGTCGGCCGCCCCAATGTGGGCAAGTCGACGCTCTTCAACCGGCTGGTCGGTGCGAGGCGTGCGCTGGTCGACAATCAGCCTGCGGTCACCCGCGACCGCCGGGAGGGACAAGGGCGTCTCGGCGATCTGTCGTTTAAGGTGATCGACACGGCGGGGCTGGAAAACGTTGCCAAGGAGGGCCTTTCCGGCCGAATGCGGGCGCAGACGTTGGCGGCGATGGGGCAAGCCGACGTCGTGGTTTTTCTGGTCGATGCGCGCGCTGGCGTCAGTTCTGAAGATCGCGGCTTTGCCGATCTCGCGCGCAAATCGGGCAAGCCCATCATTCTCGTCGCCAACAAAGTCGAAGGCCGGGCCGGTGAGGCTGCCGCGCTCGACTCCTATGCGCTTGGCTTTGGCGATCCGGTGGTCATGAGCGCCGAACACGGTGAAGGTCTGTCCGGGCTTTACGATGCGCTGCGTAGCGCACTTCCCGAGGCCACCGCCGAAAGCGAAACCGAAGAAGTGGCCGCAGGCGAGAAGCCGATCCGGATCGCCATCGTCGGACGTCCGAACACCGGCAAATCGACGCTGATCAATCGGCTCGTCGGGCAGGAGCGGTTGCTGACGGGTCCGGAGGCCGGGACTACGCGCGATGCGATCGCCGTCGATTTCGAATGGCGCGGACGGCCTTTGCGCATTTATGACACCGCCGGCCTCCGGCGCCGCTCGCGCATCGTCGAGAAGATCGAAAAACTTGCCGCAGCCGACGCCCGCGATGCTGTTCGCTTTGCTGAAACGGTGATCGTGCTCATGGACGCGCAGGCGCCGTTCGAGGAGCAGGACATTCGCATTGTCGACCTTGTCGAGCAGGAAGGCCGCTCCATTGTCATTGCCATCAACAAAATCGACCTGATGCCGCGCCAGGCAAACGTGCGTCAGCGGCTGCGCCAAGACGCGGATCGCCTGTTGCCGCAAATCACGGGCGTGCCGCTGGTTCTGGTATCGGCCAGCACGGGCGAGGGGCTCAACGAGTTGATGGCCGCGGCAATGGAAAGTCACGCGGTCTGGAACCGGCGCGTGCCGACGGCCGCACTCAATCGCTTCCTGAGCGAAGCGGTGGGAAATCATTCGCCGCCTGCGGTCAAGGGTCGCCCGGTGCGCCTCGATTACATGACCCAGCCCAAGTCGCGTCCGCCGACTTTCGTGTTGTTCGCCGCCCGCGCGGCGGCTTTGCCGGAGACTTATCGGCGCTATCTGGTCAACGGCCTGCGGGAGTCGTTCGACCTGCCGGGGACGCCGATTCGCCTTAACCTTCGCGCCAAGGCCAATCCTTTCGCCAGGCGAAAGCGACGCTAGTGTGGCCGAAGTTGGCAAACGAGAGCGCCGCACAATGATACGAACTTCGGAATCGGGACACTAGTGGACGAATTGACCGGGCAGAAAAATCCGGAAACCGGCGCGGCGCGGCGCGAGGCCGCTTTCGCGTTTATTTTCGCGACCGTCCTCCTGGACATGCTTGCCATCGGAATCATCATTCCGGTGTTGCCGAAGCTGGTGTTCGACTTCCTTGGCGGCGACGCCGAAGAGACAGCAAAAATACTGGGAATTTTCGGCACAGCATGGGCGCTGATGCAGTTCTTCTTTTCGCCCCTGCAAGGCGCGCTGTCGGACAGTTTTGGGCGGCGCTTGATGATCCTACTCTCGAATTTCGGCGTCGGCCTCGATTATGTCTTGATGGCGCTCGCGCCGACGCTCGGTTGGCTGTTCGTGGGCCGGGTGATTTCCGGCATCACTGCCGCGAGCATTTCAACCGCGTATGCCTACGTCGCCGATGTGACGCCGCCGGACAAGCGCGCGGCGCGTTTCGGGCTTTTGGGCGCCGCCTTCGGCGCGGGCTTTGTGCTCGGCCCGGCGCTCGGGGGCCTCGCCGGGACGGTTTCGCCGCGGCTGCCGTTCTGGATCGCCGCGGGGTTGAGCCTGGCCAATGCGCTTTACGGGCTGGTGATCCTGCCGGAATCACTGCCGCCCGCGCGGCGCTCGCGCTTTTTGTGGCGGCGCGCCAATCCGTTTGGCGCGCTGGCATTGCTGCGCTCGCACGCGATGTTGTTTCGGCTGGCGACCGTCAACTTCCTCGGCAACTTGGCGCACGCGGTGCTGCCAAGCATCGGCGTGCTGTACATGATGTACCGCTATGGCTGGAACGAAAGCATCGTCGGCCTGACGCTCGCCGGCGTCGGCATCGCCTCGATCGTCGTGTCGGGCGTCGTGGTAGGGCCGGTGACGCGATGGATCGGCGAGCGTGCCACACTGATGGTCGGTCTTCTTTTCGGCGTCGCGGGATTCCTAATCTTCGCTTTAGCACCGACAGGCCTGATCTTCTGGCTGGCCGTGCCGGTCATGGCGCTCTGGGGGCTCGAGGGTCCGGCGTGCATGGCGTTGATGAGCCGGTTGGTTGGCGGCTCGGAGCAGGGGCGGCTACAGGGCGCCAACGCGAGCGTCACCGGAATTGCCAATCTGTTCGGCCCGGGGTTGTTCACGCTCACGTTCGCGTTCGCCATTGGCGGCGGTCGGGAGTTCAATCTTCCCGGTGCGCCGTTCTTGATTGCGTCTTTGCTGCTCGCTGCGGCGGCCGTCGCGGCGTGGTTCGCGACGCGAAAATGAAACTGGGTTTCGCTAAAAGTGCTGCCCAGCGCTCACGCCGGACGCATGAACTCCAATAATTTTCCCGCGGGAAAATCGTAAAGCTTTCCGGTCTCGGTAAAATCCGGATGGCATAAATCGACGATCTTCGCCGCTACCTCATCCGGCGCCGGCAGTGTGGCGGGATCTTCGCCGGGCATGACCAGCGCGCGCATGCGCGTGCGCGTAGGACCGGGATTGAACAAATTAACCCGGACACCGGTCGAACTCGTTTCTTCCGCGTAGGTCCGCACTAATACGTCGAGCGCCGCTTTGGAAACCGAATACGGCGCCCGGTATGCGCGGGCAGATGTGGCGGCACCGGAGGTGATGAATACGGCACGCCCAGCAACGGAAAGCTTCAGCAGCGGACCCATGGCGCGAATGAGGTGCCAGTTGGCGGTCAGATTGATGGCGAGCGATTCGTCCCAGGCTTTCGGCTCGATGTGATCGAGCGGCGAGGGCACCGCACCAACGGCAGCGTTGCCGATCAGCACGTCAAGCCGCCCGTAGCGCTCGTTGAGCGCCGCGCCGAGCCGGTAGAGCGCGGGATAGTCCCGTATGTCGAGAGGAGTGAGTGTGGCGGAGGCGCCGGCGGTGCGCACTGCGTCGTCGAGCTCTTCAAGCCCGCCGACGGTTCGCGCCAACGCCACCACGTGCGCGCCCCCGCGCGCGAGCGCGAGCGCGGTGGCATAGCCGATGCCGCGTGAGGCGCCGGTGACAAGCGCGATCCGATCGGCAAAAGGTTGAGGCATTCCTCAGCTCGCCTCGGCGAGCAGGGAGAGTTGACGCGCCGGCGCGTCCAGCGCCGTGCGGTCGGTCAGCGGCGTCGGATATTCGCCGGTGAAGCAATGGTCGGTGAATTGCGGGCGGGCCGCATCGCGGCCTTTCTCGCCCATGGCGCGATAGATGCCATCGACTGATAAAAAAGCCAGCGAGTCGGCGCCAATGAATTTCCGCATGCCTTCGAGGTCGTGGGTCGCGGCGAGGAGCTTGTCCTGCTCCGGGGTGTCGATGCCGTAATAGTCGGGGTGGGTGATCGGCGGCGAGGCGATGCGGAAATGCACCTCGCGGGCGCCGGCGTCGCGCATCATTTGCACGATCTTGACCGACGTCGTCCCGCGCACGATCGAGTCATCGATCAGCACAATGCGCTTGCCGTTCACTACGGCGCGATTGGCGCTGTGTTTCAGGCGGACGCCGAGCTGGCGAATTTGCTGTGTCGGCTCGATGAAGGTGCGGCCGACATAGTGGTTGCGGATAATGCCAAGCTCGTAGGGAATGCCGGAGGCTTGCGCATAACCGATCGCCGCCGGCACGCCGGAATCCGGCACCGGAACAACAACGTCGGCGCTCGCCGGCGCTTCACGGGCAAGCTCGGCGCCACAGGTCTTGCGCACGTCATAGACGCTACGGCCGCCGATTATCGAATCCGGCCGCGAAAAGTAGATGTACTCGAAGATGCAGGGCCGCGGCGGCATCGCCGGGAATGGCTTATGGGAATGCGCACCGTCCTCGTCGAGCACCAGGACCTCGCCATTTTCCACGTCGCGCACATACTGCGCGCCAATGATGTCGAGTGCGCAAGTCTCGGAGGCGAGGATCGGGCAGCCGTCCAGCGTGCCGAGCACCAGCGGCCGTATGCCCAAAGGATCGCGGGCGCCGATCAGTTTCTTGTTGGTCAAGCCGACGAACGCATAAGAGCCTTCGAGCAGACGCAGGCCCTCGACGAAACGGTCGACGAAACGGTTGCGGTGCGAGCGGGCGACCAGATGCAGAATGACCTCGGTGTCGGTCGTCGATTGCATCATGGCGCCTTCGCGCACCAGCTGGCGGCGCAGCATCACCCCATTGGTCAAGTTGCCGTTGTGGCCGATAGCAAAGCCGCCAGCATTAAGTTCGGCGAACAACGGCTGCACGTTGCGCAGAATGGTTTCGCCAGTCGTCGAGTAGCGCACGTGGCCGACGGCGGCGTTGCCGGGGAGCCGATCAATCACTTCACGCTTCGAGAACGCGTCGCCGACCAGACCGAGCCGCCGCTCGGAATGAAAACGCACGCCGTCGAAGCTGACGATGCCGGCGGCCTCCTGGCCGCGATGCTGGAGCGCATGCAGGCCGAGTGCGGTGATTGCGGCGGCGTCGGGATGGCCGAATATGCCGAACACGCCGCACTCTTCGCGCAGCCGGTCCTCTTCGGGATCAAAGCCGTCGGTCATGGTCATGCTTAAGGGCCCGCGATCATTGCAGTGTGGCGGCTCAGAAGTCCGCATCATTTATGCCGGCCCTCATCATGCGAACTTCTGAACCAAAGCCACACTAAATCAATAGGTTGATAGTGTCCCTTCAATTCCGAAGTTCGCACATGGGATTGCCGCCGGGTCATGCGAACTTCGAAATTGGGACACTATCGCGGCGTTGCCTTGGCGCCGAGCAATTGCTGCATCCCGACCCGGCTCGAACGGTCATAACCCGGTTCCGCGATGGCGCTGCGATTGGTGCCAAGGTCGCCATGTTGCTCGGGCGCATTCTCCGGTGTTTCGGTGTCTTCCGGTTTCGGCCGCTTTAACCTCTTCAAGATGGTGCTTTCGGGGTCCTCCGGCAACATGGACACCAGCCATTGCCCGGTGGCGGCAAGGACGACCCGGGATTTCGCGCTTTTCACCCATTCCGGCTGGCTGCGGTCGGGCACGAGCCAGGTGAAAAACAAAAACGCGACCACGACAATGACCAAACCACGGGCAAGCCCGAACAAAAAGCCAAGCGTCCGGTCGAGCGCGCCGACGCGGCTATCGAGGACCATGTCGGAAATTCGGACAGTCAGGATCGAGACCACGATGAGGGTAAGCAGAAAAACGCCGCCGACCACGGCGACCGTGGCCACCACGTCATTGTTGAAATATTGCCGCGCGTAGGGGAGGAGCTTGGAATACGAGTAAAGCGTCGCCCCGGCCGCAACGATCCAGGCGATGATGGAGAGCACCTCGCGCATGAAGCCGCGCACCATGGCGAGCAAGCCTGATACCAGCATGACCGCGATGAGCACGATATCGAGCAGGGTTATCGGCATTTAAGGCTGGTCCGCCCGCCAATCCGGCAAGTGTGGCAGTTCAGAAATCCGCATCATTTTGCCGCGCACTCGTTACGCGGACTTCTGAACCAAAGCGACACTAAATCAATACTTTGCTAGTGTCTCTTTGATTCCGAAGTTCGCAAACCAGGGCGCCGCATCATCATGCGAACTTCAGAATCGGGACACTAGTCCGCGGCGTATATAGCCGGGCCGGCATGCGCCGTCATCCGCCTTTTAGCCGCTGGGCACAGCCTGCTTTGGACCTTCATCATGACAGCGATGGTGAATGCGTGGCGCTCAGCGCTCGCGTCCGCCGGACTGGCCGTGAGGCAGCGATCCCCCCTGCGCAATGTCGGCAACAAGGCTCGATACGCTTGCGATGGGCGATATCGTAAGGCCTTCGGCGGCCTCCTTGCGGGCCGCATCCGGCGCGATCGCTTTGGTAAAGCCGAGTTTCTGCGCTTCCTTGAGCCGCGCCGAGGTCTGCCCTACCGGCCGCACGGCGCCAGACAGCGACACTTCGCCGAAATAAACCGCATCGGCTGGCAATGGCGCGTGCGCCAGCGACGACAGCAATGCCGCAGCAGCGGCAAGATCGGCTGCCGGTTCGGTAATGCGCAGACCGCCTGCCACGTTGAGGTAAACGTCGTGGCCCGACAGGCGGACACCGCAATGGGCTTCGAGCACCGCCAGCACCATGGACAACCGATTCGAGTCCCAGCCGACCACGGCGCGGCGCGGCGTGCCGAGGGATGTAGGGGCGACGAGCGCCTGGATTTCCACCAGCAGCGGCCGCGTGCCCTCGATGCCGGCAAAGACGGCGGTGCCGGCGCTGCCGAGATCCCGCTCGGACAGAAATAGCTCGGAAGGGTTCGGCACTTCCCGCAGTCCGGCGCCGGTCATCTCGAACACGCCGATTTCGTCGGTGGGTCCGAAGCGGTTTTTGATGGCGCGCAGGATGCGGAAGTGCTGCGAGCCTTCGCCTTCAAAAGACATGACCGCGTCGACCATGTGCTCGACGACGCGGGGCCCGGCGATCTGTCCGTCCTTGGTGACGTGGCCGACCAGGATAACCACGCCGCCGGTGCGCTTGGCGAAGCGGATGAGCTCAGACGCCGAGCCGCGCACCTGTGTCACCGTTCCTGGCGCGGCTTCAACGGTTTGCGTCCACATGGTCTGAATAGAATCGATCACGGTGAGCTGCGGTGCTTTTCCGTGCGACAGCGTGGCGACGATATCCTCCACTGAGGTTTCCGCCGCGAGTTCGACTGCCTCTTCGCCAAGGCCCAAACGCTCGGCGCGCAGCCGAACCTGTGCGACGGCTTCCTCGCCCGAGATGTAAACCGCGCGGTGGCCGGCCCGCGCGTAAGCGGCGGCCACCTCGATCAAGAGCGTGGATTTTCCGATCCCCGGATCGCCGCCAAGCAGCAGCACCGAGCCGCGCACCAGGCCGCCTCCCGTCACCCGGTCGAATTCGGCGATGCCGGCGGCAAGCCGCGGCGTCTGCAAAGGCTCGCCTTTGAGCGGCTCGATAACGAACAAGCGCCCCTTGCGTGAGCCTCGACCGGATGCCGCGACGCCTTCCTCGGCCATCGAATTCCATTCGCCGCAGGCGTCGCAACGCCCGCTCCAGCGCGCGGAAGCCGCCCCGCAATTCTGACAAACAAATGTTTTGGCGCGCGCTACCATCCGTTCCCCTTAAATGCCGCGATAGACGACATGGCAGCGCGGGGCGAGGCGGGTGAGTATCTCATAACCAATTGTACCAGCCGATTCGGCGACTTCATCCAGCGGAATTTGCTCGCCGATGAAAGTCGCGAAATCCCCGCGCCGAACCTCGTCGCCGGCAAGCTCGGTGACGTCGATGCAAACCAGGTCCATCGAAATGTTACCGGCGACCGGGCAGCGTTTGCCGGCGATGACGGCCGATGTGCCACGCTTGGCGTCAGAACCGCCGGCCGAGCGCAACAGTCCGTCGGCATAACCCAGCGAGGCGATGGCGATGCGCGAGGCGCGCCGCGCCGTCCAGGCGCCGCCGTAGCCGACTGTCTCGCCTTCCGGCACTTGGCGCAATTGCAGGATCCGTCCGCTCAGTTCGATGGTGTTGCGCATCGGATTGGTACGGCCAGGCGTCGGATTGATGCCGTAGAGCGCGGCGCCCGGGCGCGCCATCTCGAAATGCGCGTGTTCGCCGAGAAAAATGCCCGAGGAGTTCGCGAGCGACGCGGGAAGGCCGTGATAGAGGAGGCGCAACTCGCGAAACTGCCGGATTTGGCTGGCGTTGAGCGGATGGTCCGGAAGCTCGGCGCACGCCAGATGACTCATCAATAGGGTGAAACCGTGGCTCTCATTATGCAGACGGGACGCCAGGGCGGCGGCTTCCGAAACGGAGATGCCGAGCCGGTTCATGCCGGTGTCAACGTGCATCGCTGCGCCACCGCGCCAGCCGCTTCCAGCAACGAAAGCGTCCCACTCGGCCAATTCCGGAAGCGTATTGATGACTGGCTGAACATTGACTTCGGCGAAGGCCGCAGCGGCCTCAGAGGAGAATCCATTGAGCACGTAGACGGCCGCGTCGCCCGCGCAGGCGCGCGCGCGCCGGGCCTCGGCAATATCAGCGACGAAGAAGGTCCGGCAGCCAGCATTGGCGAGTTTGGTGGTGACCGGCTCGAGACCGAGCCCATAGGCGTTGGCTTTGACCACCGCGGCGCATTCGGATGTCAGGAGAAGACGCGTGAGCGCGCGGAAATTCTCCTCGACGGCATTTAGATCGATGATCAGCGTGCCGCCGGTCTCGGGGTCGCCCAATTGGTCCTGCGGCTCGGGGGCGGTCTCGCTCAGGCTCATGCCGCCTTATGAACCGGCGGCGGGGCGGCGGTAAAGCGCGGAAATTATGCGAGCCTAAAAGCTCGGCCGATGCGCGGAGTTGAGGTTGGCGAAGCGCGTAACGGCGGCGTCGAACTGCAGTTCGATCGTGCCTGTTGGGCCATGGCGCTGCTTGCCAATAATGACCTCCGCCTTGCCCTCGACGCGCTCACCCTCGGCGAGCCATTCGGCGAACTTTTCCCGGTTTGCTTCGGTCGGCTTGCGCATCTGGTGATAATATTCCTCGCGGAAGACAAACAGCACTACGTCGGCGTCCTGCTCGATCGAGCCCGACTCACGCAAGTCGGAAAGCTGCGGGCGTTTATCTTCGCGGCCTTCCACCTGACGCGACAACTGCGAGAGCGCGACGATGGGGACATTGAGCTCCTTGGCCAAGGCCTTTAGACGGGTGGTGATTTCCGTGACTTCCTGCACCCGATTTTCGCTGGAGCGGCGGGTCGTGCCTTGCAGGAGTTGGATATAGTCGATCACCAGAAGGTCCAAACCGCGCTGACGCTTGAGCCGGCGTGCGCGTGCCGCAAGTTGTCCAATTGAGAGCCCGCCAGTTTCGTCGACATAGAACGGCAGGTTCTGCAATTCGATCGAAACGTCTTTGATCTTCTCAAAATCGGCTTCGTCGATCGCGCCGCGGCGAATTTTGTTCGACGGTATTCCGGTCTGCTCGGAGATGATGCGGGTGGCGAGCTGCTCGGCTGACATTTCCAGCGAGAAGAAGCCGACAATGCCGCCGTTGACCGTCGCCATGTGGCCGTCGACGCGAACCTCGCCCGACCACGACCTGGCGACGTTATAGGCGATATTCGTCGCTAGCGCGGTTTTGCCCATGCCGGGCCGGCCGGCGAGGATGATCAAATCGGAGTGCTGCAAGCCACCCATCCGCGAATTGAGATCGGTCAGGCCGGTCGCCAATCCGGAGAGGTTGCCGTCGCGCTGGTAGGCCAGAGCCGCCAGGTCGACGGCGGTGGTGAGCGCCTGCGCGAAACGCTGGAAGCCGCTTTCGTAGCGCCCCGCTTCGGCGAGGTCGTAGAGTTTGCGTTCGGCGTCTTCGATATGGCTCTGCGGCGTGGCGTCGACCGGCGCATCATAAGCGAGGTTGACCATGTCCTCGCCGATGGCGATGAGGTCACGCCGGATCGACAAATCGTAGACTGTGCGGCCGTAGTCCTCGGAATTGATGATGGTGGTCGCTTCAGCGGCAAGCCGCGCGAGGTACTGGTTGACCGAAAGGCCGGCGATATCGAGTTCGCCCGGCAGAAAAGTCTTCAGCGTTACCGGCGTCGCCAGTTTCCCGGCCCGGATCAGGCTTCCGGCCAGCTCGAAAATGCGCTGGTGAATAGTTTCGAGGAAGTGCTTCGGCTCAAGGAAGTCGGAAACGCGATAAAACGCCTCGTTATTGACGAGGATAGCACCGAGCAACGCCTGCTCCGCCTCGATATTGTGCGGGGGCGTGCGGTAGACAGGCTCCGCGGGGAGCTGCTTGCGTGCGGTCGAATCGAATACTGCCATGGTCCCGATCAGGGGATTTGCCTGTGGCCGTTTTGCGGTCACTCAACATTGCGAAATACTCAACACTGTTTAACGCTCGATATGGCGAACACCTACCCGACGTGGAGACCGTCGATAGTCGACCAGCCGGGTAATGGGAAACACTCGTTGCTGCTTTCCCCGATAACCACCGGGCGATTGGCGGCTGACCGATAATACTTGACCGCCGGCTTTTCCGATATTGCCCGGTCCGCCCTACTCGCCGGCAAGACGCAACGGAGCAGGTAAGACTGACTCAGCGGCGCGCAACCGCGCCTCTTCGCGCCCGATGTAATCGCGCGTTTGCGGCACGACGCCCTTGCGCTTGGCCATCTGCAGCTGGAACACCACCATGTCGCTCTCGCGGAAAGCCATCTCCGACGACGCCAGGTAGAACTCCCACATGCGAACAAATCGTGCGTCGTAAAGCCGCTCCACTTCCTCGCGATGCGCCAGAAACCGCTCGCGCCAGGCCTTGAGCGTGTAAGCGTAGTGGAGTTGCAGCACTTCGACGTCGGTGACCATCAATCCGGCCCGCTGGACGGGCGGCAGTATCTCCGAAAGGGCGGGGATGTAACCGCCGGGGAAAATGTACTTGGCGATCCAGGGATTGGTGACGCTCGGTGGTCCGCTGCGGCCAATGCTGTGCAGCACGAAGACGCCGTCGTCGCCAAGAATCTGGGCGCATTTGCGAAAGAAGGTGGCATAGAAGCCGACGCCGACATGTTCGAACATGCCCACCGAAACGATGCGATCGAAGTGGCCGGCGACATCGCGATAGTCTTCGAGACGAAAGACCGCGTCGTTGGCCCGGCCCTGTTCCAGCGCCCGTTGGCTGGCGCGGGCGTGCTGCTCGCGCGAAAGCGTGATGCCGGTTGCGCGCGCGCCCGCTACTCCCGCGAGATAGAGGGCCATGCCGCCCCAGCCGCAGCCGATGTCGAGCACGTCGGCGCCTGGCGTAACCAAAAGCTTGGCGGCGAGATGACGCTTCTTGGCGAGCTGTGCATCGTCAAGCGATGACTCGGGCGACTCAAAATAAGCGCAGCTATATTGCTGGTCGGCGTCGAGGAAGAGGGCATAGAGCCTGCCGTCGAGATCATAATGATGGGCGACGTTGCGCAGCGACCGCGAACGGGGATTGAACTGATGCAGTCGCCGAAACAGGTAGCGCACCGCCCGCAAGGGGAGGGCCCAGCGGGGTACGGCAATTTGTTCTTGCCGGAGCAGAAGGGCGAGCACATCCGCGATCGTGCCCTGCTCGACGACAAAATCGCCGTCCATGTAGGCTTCACCCAGGCGCAGCTCGGGATTCAGCAATACCGACCGCTGGGCTTGCGCGCTGGTAAAGCGGACCGCGATAGGCGGGCCGCCGCCGTCGCCGAAGGTATACCGCTTGCCGCTCGCCGTGGTTACAGTGAACGAGCCGTGGCGGATGAACCGCCGCAGAAAAACAGAAAGCAACCAATCCACACGCGTCTCCCGTCTACTGGGCGGCGCAGCCGAACATATCGGCGCAAGAGTTCCCCTCAACCGCCTGCCGAGTGGGCTTTTCAGCTTGCCGTCATTAAAACAAAATCATCGTGGACCAGCAATGCAGGCGAACATGTTTGGTGCCGACTTGTCCCCCCTCACTTTTGGCCGGGTTTTGGGGTAAAAGGGATGCGGCCTTTTGCTGGGAATTGAGGAATTTAGGGTGATTTGGCGTTTCGCCCCCATTATCGGCTTGGTTGCGTTGCTTTGTCCCGTCGTGGCCAAGGCGCAAACCAATCTCGACCAGGGCAAAAGCGCGTCGCAGATTTTTGCGAACGCTTGCGTCGAGTGCCACAAAGAGCCGCGCGGTCTCGCCAGAGGCAGGAGCGCGTCGGCGCTCACCGACTTTCTGCGCGAGCATTACACCACCAACGGTCAACAGGCGGCCGCGCTTGCCGCTTATGTTCTTGGCGGCCGCAGCGCCGACACCGCGCCAACGGCGCCCGTGACGCAGGGCCGAGGAAAGCCGGTGCCCGAGCGGGCCTTAGCTGAGGAACCGAAGCCGAATCGACAAGGCCGAGTCTCAGGAAGGCCCGAAGAGCGCTCGAACTCGAAATCCCGCTGGCCAAGTGGCAAGGCCTTCCGAGCAGGCAAGCCCGAACGAGCAACCGACCATCATGCGGCCTATTGTCGGGCCGGCTCCAACCGCGCACAACCGGCGCAAGGAACAAAGGGTCCCCGCGCCAACGCCGAGCGAACCTGATGCAGGCGGGATGCAAGCGCCGGCTGCGGCGGCTGCGGAGCCAGCCGGCTCAAGCGAGCCGCCAAATCGCGAACCAAGCCGGCAGCCGAGTTCGTCTGCCACTTCGGCTGTGCCGACAGAAGCCGCACCCGTGCAATCTGCGCCCGCCGCGTCCGGCGAGAATTCAGCCGTTCCGCGCGATCATATCCCCGACTGAAGCCGGCCGGAGCGAAACTCGCCGGGTTACTTCTCTTCGGCCGGTGTGGCGGTCTCGGCGTCGGCGCTCTCACTCTGGTTAAGCGCCTGCGCGGCCTCCGGCTCGAAAAACGCTTCGGCGGCTTGCGCGGCGGCTTCCTCAGGCGTGAGTTCTTCGCGCAATTGGGTTACATCCTCGCCGCGCTCGATGCGCGCCGCCTCGTCGTTGTTACGTGCAACAATAATCGCGATCGCGGTCTCGATATCGGGATGCAGCGCGATCTGCACATTGTGGCGGCCGATGGTCTTGATCGGCGTATTAAGCGCGATCTGATTGCGGCCAACCTTATATCCGCCGGCTTCAAGCACGCCGACGAGGTCGCGTGGCGAAACCGAACCGAACAATTGACCGGCTTCAGAGGCCTGGCGCAGCACTGTAAAACTCTTGCCGTTGAGCTTGTCGGCGATGCCGCTAGCCTCGCCTTTGAGTTTCAGCGACCTCGTCTCGAGGTCGGCCTTCATGCTTTCAAAGCGGGCGCGGTTGTCGGCGGTGGCGCGTAGCGCCTTGCCGCGGGGCAACAGAAAATTCCGCGCGAAACCGTCGCGGACGCGCACGACTTCGCCCATTTGGCCCAATCGGGGCACGCGCTCGAGCAGGATGACTTCCATGGTCGTGTTCCCGAAGCTTTAGCGGATCACATAAGGCAACAGCCCGAGAAACCGCGCGCGTTTAATGGCTCTCGCGAGTTCGCGCTGCTTCTTGGCCGACACGGCCGTAATGCGGCTAGGAACGATTTTGCCGCGCTCGGACACGAACCGCTGCAGCAGCTTTACGTCCTTGTAGTCGATCTTCGGAGCGTTGGCGCCCGAAAACGGACAGCTCTTTCGGCGGCGGAAAAACGGGCGTCGCGCGCCTCCGGATTGCGGTGAAAAGGCCATGACTATTCCTCCGTCGTTGCTGGCGCCGCGTCGGAGACTTCCGCCGCATCCTCACGCGGGCGGCGGTCGCGATCGCGCGGACGGTCGCTACGGTCGCCTCGCTCGAAGCGGTCTCCCCCGAAACGATCGCCACGGTCTCCCCCGAAGCGATCGCCGCGACGCTCATCGCGATCCCGATCGCGCTCGGCGCGGCGCATCATCGCCGACGGCCCTTCCTCGTGCTCATCGACCCGGATGGTCAGATAGCGCAGCACATCCTCGTTGAGACGCTCCAGCCGTTCGATTTCGTTAATCGCTGCCGCGGGCGCATTGATATTGAGTAATGTGAAGTGCGCCTTGCGGTTCTTTCGCAGCCGATAAGAGAGCGATTTGACGCCCCAATATTCGGCCTTGGCGATCGAGCCACCGAGGCCTTCGACCACGCCTTTGAGATGCGCCGTCAACTCCTCGACCTGCTGCGCGCTCGCATCTTGGCGCGCGAGGTACACATGCTCATAGAGCGACATTAAAGTCCCTTTCCTTGCCTTCGCTCACTGCGGCGCCAAGCCCCTCGAGCCATTCCGGGAAAGGCTCGAATGCTCTGAAGGCGGGAACACGGGACGCCGGACCTTTAAAAGTCCTACCGCGATTTAGCGGCCGTCCGTTCAGCCCCCGGCCGGGGTAGAGCGGAAAAACAGGCCTTATACGCGTGCCGGCCAGAAAGGCAAGCCGCCGAAGGACTCGGCCTCCCGCGCTTGACACCCCTGGAGCGGCGGTATCTTTCGCCACTTTCTGGAGGCTCAAATGTCGACGGCGTTGGTGTTTCCGGGCCAGGGCAGCCAGGCGGTCGGCATGGGCAAGCGCTTGGCCGAAGAGTTTGCCGCCGCCCGCGGGGTCTTCGACGAAGTGGACGCTGCGCTCGGCGAGAAGTTGAGCGCGATCATGTGGGAAGGGCCGGGCGACAAGCTCACTCTTACGGAGAACGCGCAGCCGGCGCTGATGGCGGTCTCGCTCGCGGCGTTGCGGGTGATCGAAACCGAAGCCGGGTTCGATCTGGCGCGCGATGCGGCCTTTGTTGCCGGTCATTCGCTTGGCGAATATTCCGCTCTCGCGGCTGCTCAGTCGCTGACAATCACCGACGCTGCACGGCTTCTTCGGACTCGCGGTCGCGCCATGCAAAAGGCGGTCCCGGTCGGCGTCGGTGCAATGGCGGCGCTCGTCGGCACCACTCTCGATCAAGCCAAGGCGGTAGCGGCAACGGCTTCCGAAACTGGCGTCTGTGCGGCCGCCAACGACAATGGCGGTGGTCAGGTTGTTTTGTCGGGTGCAAAATCGGCGGTCGAGCGCGCTGTTGAAATCGCCAAGGAGCAAGGTGTCAAGAGGGCCATGATTTTGCCGGTGTCCGCACCGTTTCATTGCCCGCTAATGCAGCCGGCCGCCGACGTCATGGCCGAGGCCTTGTCCCACGTTGAGGTGAAGCCCCCGCGTGTGCCGCTCGTTGCCAACGTGCTCGCGGAGCCGGTCACCGTTCCGGCCGCAATTGTGCGAGCGCTCATTGCGCAGGTCACCGGCACCGTCCGCTGGCGGGAGTCTGTTGTGTTCATGGCCGAAGCGGGCGTTACGCTATTCTATGAAGTCGGCGCGGGGAGGGTGCTCACCGGCTTGATCAAACGGATTGCCGAAGGCGCGAGCGCGTCGACGATTGGCTCGCCTGAGGATATTGCCGCGTTTAAGACTGCGCATAGCTAAGCCTTAAGCCTTTTGCGTCTCCGGGGACCCTGATGTTTGAACTCAACGGCAAAACTGCGTTGGTCACTGGAGCAAGCGGCGCCATCGGCGGCGGTATTGCCAGCGTTCTTCATCGTCAGGGTGCGACCGTGGCTATCTCCGGTACCCGCCGTGACGCTCTTGAACAGCTTGCCGGCGAGCTCGGCAGCCGGGTGCACATATTGCCGTGTGATCTCGCGGACGCGGCGCAGACCGATGCGCTTGTGCAGCAGGCCGAAGCCGCCATGGGGCAGCTTGACGTGCTTGTCGCGAATGCCGGCGTGACGCGCGACAATCTCTTTGTGCAATTGCGCGACGAGGACTGGGACCGGGTGATCGCGGTCAACTTGTCCGCCACGTTCCGGCTGGCGCGCAGTGCGGTACGAGGAATGATGCGACGCCGCTTCGGCCGGATCATCGCCATTACGTCCGTTGTCGGCAGCACCGGGAATCCCGGACAAGCAAATTACGTGGCGGCCAAAGCCGGCATCACCGGAATGATCAAGTCGATCGCCGCGGAATATGCCAAGCGCGGGGTCACCGCCAACTGCGTCGCGCCGGGGTTCATCGTCACGCCGATGACCGACAAGCTCAATGAGAAACAGCGCGAAGGTATTCTTGCGAAAATCCCGGCGAACCGCGCCGGCACAGTGGATGAAGTGGCGGCCGCGGTGGCTTTTCTCGCATCGAACGAGGCGGGCTACATCACCGGTCAAACATTGCATCTCAATGGCGGAATGGCCATGATTTGAATGCGATAGGCGTTATGGGAGACGGTACGCTGCGCTGGTCAACGCTTGGGAAGTGTGGTAACCGGACCGTGATTGGCGGGGGACAGACGGAAAGCCGGAGTGCGGGTAGGGACATGTCCGGCTCTGAATGCTTTCGATGCGGCCATCGCCAACGACGAGACCGAAGTTGTAGTCGATCGGGTCGCGTTGAAAGAAGAGGTTGGAAACGATGAGCGATATTGGCGAGCGGGTAAAAAAGATCGTTGTGGAGCATCTCGGCGTTGAGCCTGACAAAGTAACGGAAAACGCCAGTTTCATCGACGACCTCGGCGCCGACAGTCTGGATACTGTCGAGCTCGTCATGGCCTTCGAGGAGGAGTTTGGTTGCGAAATACCGGACGACGCCGCCGAAACCATCCTCACTGTAGGCGACGCCATCAAGTTCCTGGAAAAGAACGCGAAGAGCTGACCACCTATCTGGTCTGCCGCGACATGAAGCGTGCGTTACGGCACAGATTTGGCACGCCGCCTTTAACTTTCATCTACGGCTGCAGATTTAATCGCTCGGACGACCGGCGCGGCGCTTGCCAGGAGAGCAAGGCATGAGGCGTGTCGTCGTTACCGGTCTTGGCATGGTCACTCCGCTTGCCTGCGGAGTGGAGGAAACGTGGCGACGGTTGCTCGCCTGCGAAAGCGGAATCAATCGCGTCGATAAGTTCGAAGTCTCCGATCTGCTGTGCAAGATCGCCGGCCAGATTCCCCGCGGCGATGGCAAGGACGGCACCTTCAATCCGGACCAATGGATGGAGCCGAAGGAGCAGCGCAAGGTTGACGACTTCATCCTCTTTGCCATGAGCGCAGCCAAGCAGGCGCTCGATGACGCCGATTGGCATCCACAAAGCTACGAAGACCAGATCATGACCGGAGTCCTGATCGGGTCCGGCATCGGCGGCATCGAAGGCATTGCGGAAACCGCGCTGCTGTTGCAGGAACGCGGCCCGCGCCGCATCTCGCCGTTCTTCATTCCAGGACGGATCATCAATCTCGCTTCGGGTTATGTGTCCATCGCTCACTCGCTCAAAGGACCCAATTCGTCCGTCGTGAGCGCGTGTTCGACCGGGGCGCACGCCATCGGCGACGCCGGAAGGCTCATTGCGCTCGGCGACGCCGACGTGATGGTCGCCGGCGGAACGGAATCGCCAGTGTGCCGCATTTCGCTTGCCGGGTTTGCGGCCTGCCGGGCGCTCTCCACCGGCTTTAATGATGAGCCGACACGCGCGTCGCGGCCTTACGATCGCGACCGCGACGGATTCGTTATGGGTGAAGGCGCCGGCGTTGTGGTGCTTGAAGAATACGAGCACGCCAAGCGCCGCGGCGCCCGGATCCACGGCGAATTGATCGGCTACGGAATGTCCGGCGATGCCTTTCACATCACGGCCCCTGCGGACGACGGCGACGGCGCCTTGCGCTGCATGAAGGCTGCGGTCCACCGTGCGGAAATAACGCCCGGCGAGATCGACTACATCAACGCCCACGGCACCTCGACGCCGGTCGGCGACGAGATCGAACTTAAAGCTGTGGAACGCCTGGTCGGCAACGCTGCGGCCAATATCAGCATGTCGTCGACAAAATCCTCCATCGGGCACCTTCTGGGAGCTGCCGGCACCGTTGAGGCGATCTTCTGCTTGCTTGCGCTACGCGACCAGACGGTGCCGGCGACGCTTAATCTCGATAACCCTTCCGTCACGACCGCTCTCGACCTTGTCCCGCACAAGCCTCGCGCGCGAGAAGTTAACGTGGCGCTCTCAAACTCCTTTGGATTCGGCGGCACGAACGCGTCGCTGGTGTTCCGCCGGCTCGCCCATTAGCCGTTCACCACTTCGCCATATTTGCTCCCCAGTCCCCTGCAATGCGATGTATGCCCATTGCAGAGTCGGGGGATGATGCGGGAGTATCAGCGGCTGCGCCGTTTCGCTGGCGAATTCGCCTGCGCAGCTTACTCATCGTGTAACTTTGGACATTGTCAGTGAGCGAGTCGAAGCCCCCGCCCAACGGTCGCGACCCGAATGGATCGGATCAACCGCCGATCACCTCGCGAATAACGCCGCGGCTCGTACGGAGCGGAGCGGCTGCTGACCGTAAATTGATCTCGAGAAAACCTGGACAAGCCGAAGAAACCGCGCGAACGCCGAGTGTTGTTGCAGCGATTCCTTCAACCAAAAGTGCCTCGATCGTGCCGAACGCGCGCACTATCATCTCCGGCGATGCCCGCACCACTAGACGGCCTACGGAGCGGTTGAGCAAAGCGACGGAGCGGCTGAACAAGGCTAAAGCCGAAACGCCGACAACAACAGTCCCTGCCGCGAATAAGAATAAAGTGGTGCCGCGCGCCGGCATTCGCATTGGCGCAAACGCGAGCGAGTCCTATTCTGCGCTCGGCAGCCGCCCGGTGAACAGAACCGGCGCTGCGTCGGGCGCCACAAATAACTCCAAACTTATCGCGCCGCGCAGCCCGCGAACGGCGCTCGAGCCGGACACGATTGACATGCCCACTCCGCGGTCAAAAAGCGCACGGCATCCTTTTGTCATTATCGGCAACGCGATCATCAGCATTGTTATCTTGCTCGCCGTGGTGAGCGGCATCGTGCTGATTGCCGGCAAGCAGCGGTTCGACGCTCCCGGCCCGCTTTCCGACGATCGGGTCGTGAATATCCCGCGCGGCGGCGGAATTCGCGACATTGCCGACGTGCTGGCGCGCGAAGGAGTGATCGATCAGCCGTGGGTCTTCGTCGGCGGCGTGTTTGTGCTCAAAGCGCGCGAGGACCTCAAGGCTGGCGAATATCAGTTCAAAGCCCATGCCAGCTTGCGCGACGTCGTAGCGACCATCGTCGATGGCCGCGTTGTCATGCATCAATTCACCATGCCGGAAGGTTTGACCTCAGAGCAGATCGTTGCGCGGCTGATGGATGACGATGTGCTTACCGGCAACGTCAAGGAAATTCCGCGCGAAGGCAGCCTTTTGCCCGACACATATAATTTCGCCCGTGGCATGACGCGCGAGCAGATGATCCAGCACATGCAGCAAGCGCAGCAGCGGGTGGTCAAGGAAATTTGGGATCACCATTCAGCCGACTTGCCGATCAAGTCCGCCGATCAGCTCGTTATCCTGGCCTCGATTGTTGAGAAGGAGACCGGCAAGGCCGAGGAGCGCACGCGCGTCGCCGCCGTGTTCGTCAATCGGCTCAAACAGAAAATGCGGCTGCAATCGGATCCGACCATCATTTACGGTCTGGTCGGCGGCAAAGGCACGCTGGGGCGGCCGATCATGAAAAGCGAGATCGATCAGCCTACGCCCTATAACACCTACCAGATCGACGGACTGCCGCCGGGACCGATCGCCAATCCCGGCCGCGCTTCGCTGGAAGCTGCCGCGAATCCGGCACGAACGCGCGAACTTTATTTCGTAGCCGATGGCACCGGCGGCCACCTTTTTGCGGAATCATACGAACAGCACCAGAAAAACGTCGCGCGCCTGCGTCAGCTCGAATCCGAGCAAAAGGACCAAGCCAACGCCGATGCGCAAACCGCTGCGCCAACGCCGCAGACCACTTCATCGGCCCCGGGGGCACAGACGCAGCCGTCTGCTCCGACGCAGCCGCGCCGCACGAGCCGTCACAACGGCAATACTCAGACCACGACGCACTGATCGCGAGGCGCGGCTAAGCCACTGATATCTGCGCATAACGACCTTGTGACCGCGCGGGGCCGCCGCTAAGTTCAGCGGCGTTTTTATTTCGTAATTTTCGCAGCCGGGAGATCGCGGTTCATGGCGCTGTCGAGCATGACGGGATTTGCTCGCGGCCACGGCACCAGCGGCCTCTATGCGTGGGCCTGGGAAATCAAATCGGTCAACGGCAAGGGCCTTGACCTGCGCCTTCGTCTGCCGCCGGGCTGGGACGCGATCGAAGCGCCGGTGCGCGCCTCGGTCGCTGAAAAATTCGCGCGCGGTTCCTTGCAAGCCAATCTGACGGTGGATCGGACCGGTGCGGCACCGTCCGTGCGGATCAACGCGGCCGTGCTCGAGACCGTGCTCGCGGCCGTGCGCGAACTCTCCGGACGCATCGAAGCTGCGCCGCCATCGCTCGATGGCCTGCTGGCTCTCAAAGGCGTCATGGAAATCGGCGAGTCAGGTGAGCAGGAGGACGAGAAGCGCGCAGCCGAGGGGGCTGCAATCGCGGGGTTTGCCGACGCAATCGAAGCTCTCGCCGCAATGCGCCGCCACGAAGGCCTTGCGTTATCCCGCGTGCTGACGGCGCGCCTTTCCGACATCGCGGCGCTGGCGCAGCGCGCGGAGGAAGCGCCGGGCCGCCAACCCGACGCGATCCGCAAGCGATTGGCCGACCAGGTTGCGGTACTTTTGGAGCAGTCGGAGCGTTTCGATGCTGGACGCTTGCATCAGGAAGCCATTCTCATCGCGGCGAAGTCTGACGTGCGCGAGGAACTCGACCGGCTGACGGCGCATGTCGAGCAAGCGCGCGGGCTCCTGGCGCAAGGCGGGCCGGTCGGCCGCCGGCTCGACTTTCTTGCTCAAGAGCTTAACCGCGAGACCAATACGCTATGCGCCAAGGCCGGTGACATGGAGCTCACCAATATTGGTCTCGAACTGAAGGCTGCGGTCGAACAATTCCGCGAGCAGGTTCAGAACGTGGAATAAGAGAAAATGGCCGGCGGCAAGAAAAATCGAACGAGCATCGCGCGCCGCGGATTGATGTTTGTGCTGTCCTCGCCTTCCGGCGCCGGCAAGACCACGCTATCGCGCATGTTGCTCAAAGCCGACCGCAACGTCGAGCTTTCGGTCTCAGTCACAACGCGGCCAAAACGGCCGGGCGAGATTGAAGGACGCGACTACCGTTTCATCGATCTTCTCCACTTTGAGACAATGGTGAAAAAGCACGAGCTTCTGGAATGGGCCGAGGTGTTCAATTACCGTTATGGCACGCCGCGGCGCCCCGTGGAGAAAGCGCTGCGCAGCGGGCGCGATGTCCTGTTCGATATTGATTGGCAAGGGACCCAACAGCTGCGAGAGAAGGCCCGCGATGATCTGGTCAGCGTGTTCATTCTGCCACCGACCGCCAAGGAGTTGCACCGCCGATTGCAGCGGCGTGCGCAAGACAGCCGCGCCATCATCGTTTCGCGCATGGCCAAGGCTGCCGACGAAATGAGCCATTGGCCGGAGTACGACTACGTGATTGTCAATCGCGACATCGACGAGGCGTTCGGCCAAGTGCGGGCAATCCTCGCGGCGGAGCGGCTTAAGCGCGAACGCCGCATCGGCCTTTCCAGCTTCGTGCGCGCACTTCAGGCCAAGTTGTGAGCTCCTCTGCTATGACCGAAGTAACGCTTCCGGCGGACGCGATCAGCGTAACGCGCCTCATTGACGACGGCCGTCTGACGTCATTTCAAATCGGCACCATCGTGTGCTGCGCGCTTGTCAGCATGTTCGATGGCATCGACACGCAGTCGATCGGGGTGGCCGCGCCGTTCATCGCCGATGCGCTGGGAATAAAAATTGCTGCGTTCGGTCCGATCTTCTCGTCGGCGCTCGTTGGGGCGACCATCGGCGCCGCGTCTTTCGGCCCGCTGGCGGATCGCCTCGGCCGCAAAACGCTGCTTTTGATCGCCGTGGCGCTGATTGGCGTCTTCACCATACTGACGGCGCTGGCCAACTCAGTTTCCACGCTGATGCTGTGCCGGATGATGGCCGGTCTCGGTCTCGGCGGGGCGACACCCTGTTACATCGCGCTGACATCCGAATATGCGCCGGCGCGTCAGCGCGCGACGCTGGTGACGCTGATGTGGTCGGCATTTCCACTGGGCGGCATGCTCGGCGGCTTGTTGAATTCCTATCTGCTGGTCGCGATCGGGTGGCGCGCCATCTTCTATATCGGCGGCGTCGCGCCGCTGTTATTCGCGCTGTTTCTGCTTTGGTACCTTCCGGAATCGATCAAGTTTCTGCTGCTTCGGCGCAACGACTCGGCTGCCGTCGCCAACATTGTCGCGCGGCTGCGCGTCAAGGTCGCCGCAGGCAAGCAGTTTATCGTCGATGAAAGAAATCTGCCGGGAGTCGCGATCAAACATTTGTTCACGGAAGGCCGCGCCGTGGGCACCCTGTTGTTGTGGGTGCCGTTCTTTATGGGATTTTGCATCTTGACCGTGGCGACGCTGTGGACGCCGTCGTTGCTGAGGCTGAACGGCATCGCGCCGGCAGCGACCGCCTTCGTCATTGCCTTTAACGGACTTGGAGCGTTCTTTGGTCAATCGTCGGCGGGGAGTCTGATACAGCGCTTCGGTGTCCTTATCATCATGTTTCCTGCTTTTGTGCTGGGAACGGCCGCAACGGTCGGACTTGGATATGGAGCATCCTCGGTGCCGCTCGCGGCCTTGTTCATCGGCCTGGTTGGTCTGTTCCTCGGTCTCGGCACCGCCGGCGCAATCGCTCTCGCCGCATTGATTTACCCAACTCCGATCCGTTCAACGGGAATCGGCTGGGGAATGGCGATGGGGCGGTTTGGCCAAATCGTCGGCCCTTTGATTGCCGGATCGCTGCTCGGGGCGGGTTGGACCGCGGATCGCATCATGATGGTGATCGCCAGCGGCGGCCTGATTGCCGCGGTGTTCGTGATCTTTTTGAATGGCTGGCTGACCAGGCGCAATCTACAGCCTTCGGCGGCCCAAAACGCCGGTTGATCGTTTTTCAGCCTTAGAGTGTCGTCGCTTCGCGCCGCGCGCTAGGCCGTCAACACCGTGCGGCCGACGACGCGCCCCTCGCGCAAATCGTCAAGCGCCGCCTGCGCTTCGCCAAGCGGGCGCTCGCGGGTCGGAATGGGAGCGATTTTTTTCTCGCGCACCAGGTCGAGAAGTTCGCGCGCCTCGGCGAGCGTTCCCGTCAGAGTGCCCTCGATCGTCATGGCTTTGAGCGCAAACATCGCCGCGGCGATTGCGAACTGGCCGCCCAGCAGTCCGGTCACGACGGCCTTGCCGCCGCGCCCTAGGAGCGCGGTGACAAACTGCAACGATTTATCCGAGCCGACGAAATCACAGGCGGCAAACACGCCACCGCCGGTCGCCGCCATCACCGCCCTCCGCGCCTGCGGATCGGAGGGATCGTAGGCGGCCTTCGCGCCGGCGGCGATCGCTGCGGCTCGTTTAGCGGCGTCGATGTCGGCCACGAGTGGGGCCTCGCGAAACAGGGCTTTGGCGATCGCAAGACCCATCATGCCGACGCCACCCAGTCCGACCAACAATACCGGGCCGCGTTCGGGCCGCGCGGCAAGGCGCTTGAGCGCCGAGTACGAAGTTAAACCCGAACACATCAGCATTCCAGCAAACTCCGGAGTAAGCGGGGCGTAGTCGAGCAGGTACCGCGGATGCGGCACCAGGACATGGCTCGCGTAACCGCCATCGACTGCGATGCCAAGATGGCGGGGCTTGGCGCACAAGTTTTCCTCGCCGGCGAGACAGGGGCCGCACGTTCCGCAGCCAATCCACGGATAGACCGCGACGCGCCGGCCCACCACCGCGTCGCTTGCCCGCTCGCCCGCCTGTTCGATTACCCCGGCAATCTCGTGACCAAGCGTGAACGGCAGGGTCCGACCCGCAGTGACATCGAGCCGTTTATCGCCGCCGAGCGAGAAATAGCCGTCTTGCATGTGCAAATCGGAATGGCACACGCCACATCGCTCGATGCGCACCAATACTTCCCTGTCGCGCGGGGTCGGACAATCGATGACGGTTTCGCAGAGCGGCTCCCCATAGGCCACGAGCGATTGGCGGCGCATCTTGTTCATATTGATCTTGAACCTCCGGCCTCGGTGCGTGGCTTATCATGCCCCATACCGCGTTGCGCGGCGAGAGCTCGCGCCAGCGCCACAAATCCGGCAACCGGGATGTCTTCCGCCCGCGCGGTCGGATCGAGGCCTGCGCTTTCCAATAATTGACCGA
The DNA here is from genome assembly GCA_963753355.1 of uncultured Alphaproteobacteria bacterium. Taxonomy (GTDB): domain Bacteria; phylum Pseudomonadota; class Alphaproteobacteria; order Rhizobiales; family Xanthobacteraceae; genus BOG-931. The sequence continues at coordinate 172,054 of CAVWBV010000004.1, read as the reverse complement.
CATCGGCGCCGAGCGAACGCAAGCTTTGCCGCAGCATTTTGCGCCGTTGGCCGAAGGCGGCCCCGGTCACGCGCTCAAGCAATGCGCGATCGCAGTGAAGCGGTGCCGGCCGGGGCGACAGCAAAACAAGAGAGGAGGTGACTTGCGGCGGCGGCACGAACGCGGAGCGGTTGATATCGAACAGGATGCGGGCCTCGCACCGCCACTGGACCAACACCGACAATCGCCCGTAACTCTTCGTGCCGTTTGGGGCGACGATGCGCTCGGCGACCTCACGCTGGAACATCAGCACGGCACGATCGAACCACGGCGGCCACGGCTCGGTGGACATCCAGCCGACAAGCAGCGCGGTCGCGATATTGTACGGCAAGTTGGCAACGATGCGTGCGGGGCCCTCTGGAAGATACGGACGGACATCTATTTCGAGCGCGTCGCCGGCGATGATTTGCAACCGTCCGGGATAGCGAGCGGCGATTTCCTCAAGCGCCGCGATGGCGCGCTCATCGCGCTCCACGGTAATGATCCGCGCAGCGCCGAGGCCCAACAGCGCGCGGGTCAGTCCGCCGGGCCCCGGGCCGACTTCCACGACCGTTACGTCGGCGAGCGATCCTCCGGCCCGCGCAATGCGCGCCGCCAGATTGAGATCGAGAAGGAAGTTTTGGCCGAGCGATTTTTTGGCGCCGAGGCCGTGACGGCGAATGACGTCACGCAGCGGCGGCAAACCTTCGTCACTCGCGCTCACGGCCGTGGAAGAGGCGAGGGGCCGTCGGCAAGCGCGAGCCGTGCGGCCAGGCGCAGCGCCGCGACCAGGCTCGTGGCGTCGGCTTTCCCGGTTCCGGCGATGTCAAAAGCAGTGCCGTGGTCGGGCGAGGTGCGCACGAAAGGGAGACCTAGCGTCACATTGACGGCGTGGTCGAAAGCAAGCGTTTTGATCGGGATGAGCGCCTGGTCGTGATACATGCACAGAGCGGCGTCATAACCGCTGCGCGCCCGCTCGTTGAAAAGTGAATTGGCCGGCAGAGGGCCCCGCGCATCGACGCCCTCGGCAACGAGTTGGGCGACTGCCGGCGCAACGATCGCGCGGTCTTCTTCCCCGAGCGTCCCGTTTTCGCCGGCGTGGGGGTTGAGCCCGGCGATCACCAGTCGCGGCCGCGGAATGCGAAATCTTTTTGTGAGATCGCGCGCCACGATGCGGCCCGTCTCGACGATCAGCTCGGTCGATAGTTGTCCGAAAACGTCGCGCAGCGGCAAATGGATTGTTACGGGCACGACCGCAAGTTCCGGCGACCACAGCATCATCACCGGCCGCTGCGTCTTGCCGGTCGCTTCGCGCAACAAGACAGACAAAAACTCGGTATGGCCGGGTTCGGCGAATCCGGAACTGTAGAGAATATTCTTGGCCACCGGATTGGTAACGATCGCCGCCGCGACTCCAGCAAGCACGTCCGCCACCGCCCGGCGAATGGAGGCAATGGCGGCGGGGGCGCTCCCTTTATCGGGACGGCCGGGCTCGGCGGTCACGCTGACGCCCAGACTTACAACCGGCAACGCGGACGAAAATGCCGCCGCGGCTTCGTCGGGACTGACGGCGGCGAGGGGCACTTGCAGGCCGAGTTTGACCGCGCGGCGTGCAAGGAAATCCGGATCGCCGGCCAGGTAGAATTTCGGAATGTCGAGTTCGGCGCGCCGATGCCAGATCGCCAGCGCAAGGTCGGGGCCGATCCCTGCGGGCTCGCCCAGCGTCAGTGCTAATGGCCGCACGATCCTGCTTCGGATTGTTCTCTATCGGTCTTCCGGCATCTTGTATTCGATCATGGCCGCCCGACGCAAACTCTCCAGGTAGCGTTTGGCCTGCGCGCCGAACTTCTGCTGGATCATTTGTTCGCGAACCTCCCGCATTTCGGGAGTATCGGATTTGGTTTCCTTTTTGTCGCAGATCGCGAACATCTGAACTCCTTCCGCCGTTGTTTCCGGCGGCGTTAGATGCCCGACCGCGGTGTGGTCGAGGATCTCGCGCAATTGCTGCGCCAGATCGGCGGAGTATTTGGACACCTGGTCGCGCACAGCGACGTCGGAGAGCGCCCGGGCGAAGGTGACGCCGTCGTTGCAGTTCTGGAAACGTGAACGTAGCGCTTCGGCATCCCGCTTGCGGGCTTCGAAAGCGGCGTCGGGAGAGCCGCGCGGCACGATAAAGACGACGGGCCGCAGAATGTATTCGTAGCCGACGTCGTTCTTCTCGTCCGGTTTGCGCGTTTGGATCTGCGCCTCGACATCCTTGTCTCTGATTTCCAGGCTTGATTTGTACCGACCGCGCACCAGGGCACCCCACGCCGCCTGCGCTCGCAGCCGCAGCTTAAGGGTACTGTCGCTCGCGCCGTTGCTCACTAGAACTTGCGTCAACTTTTGTTCGTCCAGGCCCATCCGCTTCGCGACAATCTTGTAGTTATTCTCCACGTCAGCATCGGAAATCTCGATGGTGAACCGCTTGGCTTCGGCGATCTCCAGAAGTTCGTCGATGATGCTGTCGAGCGTTTCCTTACGGGTCGGCTGCTTCTTGGTGCTGAGCTGGATGAATTTGGCTCGATGCTCAAGGTCGAGCGTGGTGATGGGTTGCCCGTTGACGAACGCAACAACTTGCTGGGCGCACGCTACCGAGGGCGCTGCCGCTACAGCCGCCGTCAAAATTGCGGCGGAGAGGACAATTCGCCTGGCCAGGGGCGGGATTCGGGGCATCAGTTCTTTCCTCCTTTCACAACGAGGTATTTGTTTCTTGCGTCGGCCATCCACTTCCCCAGAATCGATATTATCACTTTGGTGGTGCGAATCAGAAAGCCGAAGAAATCGGCGTCAGCACGTCAGGTCCCAAGGTGCGCAAGCTGAATTGGAACATGACCGTGTTATTCGGCGTCGGCGTCGTGCCGGTATAAATATAGCCGGTGACAAAGTTGAGGGCTACGAGCAGGCAGTCATCGGTATAGCCAATGCCAAATCGAGTCTGATCGAACTGATTGACGGCAAGATCGTAACGCAGCGAGCCGAGTACCACCCAATTTTGCGTGATCTTGACGGCCGCGCCGGTGAGAAGTTCCTCGCGGCGAAACAAGAAACCGATTTCCGGTTGCGGTGCGTAGTCGCCATACATCAACTGCACCGTCCAGCGATCGAAATTGGCGCGGGTTTCGAATTCAAGGCGTTCCGGCGTAAACGGCGCGACGTCTTGGCCGACGCCTGGATCGTAGCCGCCGGAAGAGAAACGGCCACGCGCGGTGAATGAGAAGACGTCGTTCGGCTGATACATGACCCGCCCGACATAATCGGAGAAGGTCTTGTCCAGGCCGCTTTCGAGACCGGTGTTGGTGAGATCTGCGACCGAGTAAGAGTTCAAACCGTAAATCTGATACGATTGCCCGAACAGGACGTTGAAATAGCCGGCCTTGTTGACCTGAGCCGTATACTGGAAGCCGGCGTTCACCCGGCCGCCGCCCTCGACACGGTCGTATCCGGAGAATTTGTCGATCGAGAACAGATTGCTGTCGCTGAAGACAACGCTTTGCGCGTCTTCATTCGGAAATTTTCCGATCTGGGTCTCATTCGGCCGTAGGACGAGCTGGGCGATTGGTTCGATGGTCTGCGTGCCCCACGGCTGCACGTTGACGAACGGATAGCGATACTCGACACCAACATCGGGCATGGCGCGTGCGAGTTCGCTGTCGCCGGGATTGATGTAATTGGAAACGCCCGGCTGATTTTGAACGTCGAGTTGAGCGATGTCGCCGCGGACCCCCGCGAACGGGGTGATCATCATGCCGCTATCGGTGACGAACGTGCGCCGCCAATCCGCTTCTCCGGAAGAGCGGGTGTACATCCCGGGTATGCCGCGCAAAAGGCAACTGCTCCTGTTTATCAGCGCTGCGTTTTGTGACGCGCATAAACTACTATCATAGGCCGCCTGGGTAATGGCGTCGAATTCCGCCTGCTGTCGCGTCAAGCTCGTCAGATTGAACTTGTAACTGAACTCGCCCCCTAAAACGGACTGCGCCACCACGTTTGAATAGTCGATAACCGGCGCAATGACGGGTATCTGCGCCTGATTGTCATATCCGGAGAAGCCGTAATAATAAATTGAGCGGATATCGAAGTAGCTGCGCTCGCCGGAACCGGTGAGGTACACTTGAGAAACGCCCTCTGAGGCAATTCCCGAGTGAAACGGATCGAAGCCTGCGAGGAATTCGCCGCGCTGATAATCGGCCAAAAAGTATCTGTCCGTCATCAACAGACCGTTCCAGCCCCATACCCACTTGTCGCTCAGCGCAAACTGGCCTGCGCTCTGGACCGCGCCGCGAAAGTCGTTTGTAGATTCGTCGCCCTCGTCGGCGAAGTGACCCGGGTTGGTCTGGTAAACGCCGGCTGCTTTGATGGAGTAGGAACCGTCCTCCAGGCGCTGGCGCCATATGCCCTGCAATAACGGTCCTTCGCCCGACGACAGCATGGTCGAAACCGTCAGGTCAGAACTTGGCGACACCGCCCAAAAGTAAGGTATTTCCGCGGCTACGCCGTAAGCTGTGCCATACGTGAAGGTCGGATACAAAAATCCGGTCTTGCGCGTCACGGACGGATCCGGCGCTGACATGAAGGGGAAATAGAGCAACGGCACGCCGAAGAACTCGACCTTCGCATTCTCGAAATAGATCATCTTGTCATCGTTGTCGTGCACGATGCGCGCCGCCTGGACCTGCCAGAGCGGCGGCTTTTTTGGATCGTCCTTGCACGGCTCGCAGGCGGTATAGACCCCGTTCTGCATGACCGTGTATTTACCGCCGACGCGATCGGCGCGGCTTGCGGCAAAGCGGGTATCGTTTGCCGTCTCGAGGCGAAGCGAGTTGACGAAGCCGTCGCGGTAATCCTGCGTCAGATCGATGAACTGGCCGTAGGTGATCTTGCCGTCGGCCTCCGTTATCCGGGCGTTGCCCCGCGCTTGCAGCCGCTTGGTTTTTTGATCGTAGATGACCTGGTCGGCCTCAACGGTAGAGCCGTTGAAGTAAATCTGGACGTTGCCGACAGCGGCGACCGTGTTGTTGGTGTAATCGTATTTAATTTCGTCAGCTTGCACGAGCATCGGCGCGTCGGGAGGCTGGGCGGGTGCCGGCGTCGGCGTCGGCCTTTGTGGAAAGTGCAACAGGCTTTGCGCGGACGCCTGAGACGACGGCAACAAACATGCGGTGACCAAAGCCAAAAGACCGGCGACGACCGCGATGCTCAGCGCGCGGAAGGCTCGACGTCCCGTTAATACATGCACGCGGACAGGCGGACGCGCCACTAACCGTCCTCCTGGTGCAACAGCACAACAAATCCGGTGAGGCTGCCGACGACCACGGGAATCCACGCCGCGAGCACCGGAGACAGGAGCTCCCCTTTGCTCATATCTTCCGTAAACTTCGACAGAACGAACAACATGAAGCCGGCAGCAATTCCGCTCAGCACCATCTTCTGCACGCCGCCGAAACGGAATAACCGCAAACTAACCGAAGCGGCGAGCAGAACCATCGCGGTGAGCAGAAAGGGACGGGACAGCAATTGCTGGTATTGCAGCCGATAGCCGGCGCCGCCTAATCCGGCGCGGTCGGCCAGTTCGATGTAGGACGGCAGCTTCCAGAACGGTACTGTCTCCGGTGTAGCGAAGCTCTCTCTCACCTGCTCAACCGTCAGGTTTGTCGGCAAGCGATAGCTATCTTCGGTCGCCGGCGGTTTGCCGCTCGCATAAATGCGTGCGTCTTCCAGCTGCCAATATCCCTCGTGGAGCGTCGCGGTCTTCGCCTCGATCCTGTTCTTGAAAGCGCCGGCGCCGTCGAATGCGTAAACGCTTACGCCGCCAAGCCGGGCTCCCTGCTCGCGGCTGGCCGTGGCGTTGATTATGGCGGCGCCGTCGTCGCTGCGTTGACGTACCCAGAAGCCGCCGGTGCTTTCCTGCAGCGCCGAGACCGGGGCCTCGCCCATCATCTCCGATTCAAGCCGTTTCGAGCGCTCATGCATGATCGCAGCAAGCGGGTTGTAGAGCGTGGTCGCGGCAATACCGAAAAGAAACGCCACAATCAGTGAGGGGGCGACGAATTGCCATGCGGATACGCCGGCGGCGCGCGCCACCACGAGCTCGAGCCGGCGCGATAAGGTGAGGTAACAGGACATCCCGCCGACCAGCACGGCAAACGGCAGAATGCGCTCTGAGAGTTGCGGAACCCGAAATGCGGAAATCTCCGCCAACAGCAGCGTGGTGGCATTGGGCCAATCGGACGCGCGCCGTAAGAGTTCGAGGTAATCGATCATCGCGGCGAGTGCGACGACGCCGACGAATGTGCCGAGGACCGCTTTGAAAAAGCGCACCCCAAAGTATCGAGCAAGCGTACCGGCAATCATCGGCCGGCCCCCGAGCATGCCTTGAGCGCGGATGCGGCGAGGGCGTTGACCCGCCCCTTTACGGCTGTCCGGCTGACGCGGCTGATCGGAAACGCACCCGGATCGGTGCGACAAACGAACCGGCCGACCGACCCCATCGGACTCGCTATCCCCGCTGACGGGCCCTAAGGCCGCCCCGGCCGCGCAGTACCCGGCAGCCGAGTTCCCAATCCCCCCAATTCATGCTTTCACAAAATGGCCCTGCCAAGGCAAAGCCGTTGAAATTCCAACGCTAAGGATTGCGTAGGGTTAAAGAAATCTATCCATACGGGGTGTAGCAACCAAGCCTCACTCCGGCCGAATGGCGGTTTGCACAGGCCCACGCTCCGGGTCCATATGAGCGGCTGGAACTGCGCTTTGGGCCAGAAGGATTTGAAATGTCGGTTTCCCTCAAAATCCGCTTTGCCGGATTCGAGCGCCCCCGTGGTGTTCTTATTGTGTTCTGCGGAGAAGGGCTGAAATTCGGCCCTAAAACCCAACGCGTTCTTTCTCCGATCGGTGATCTGTTTCGCCGTGCGGCTTCGGCTGACCGCTTCACCGCAAAAAACGGCACCGTACTCGATATCATTGCGCCTGGCGGCCTGAATGTCCCACGACTGGTAGTGATCGGCACCGGCAAGGAGCGCGACCTCAAGGACCGCGACCTGGTCAAGCTCGGCGGCATTGCCATGGGCGCGGTGCGGAAGGGAGCGCAGCAAACGACTGTGCTGGCCGAATTTGCGTCCGGCACACTTAAGGGCGAGCAGATTGCCGACCTCGTGCTCGGGGCGCGCCTGCGCGCCTATACGTTCGATCAGTACAAAACGAAAAAGAAGGACGAGGACGAACGCCCCGCGAGCGTGGAAGTAAATTTCGCCTGCGCAAACGCCTCTGCCGCCGAAAAAGCCTGGGCACCTAGGTCGGGCCTTGCTGAGGGTGTCGTGCTGGCGCGCGACTTGGTCAACGAACCGGCCAATGTGCTCTACCCCGGCGAGTTTGCCCGGCGCGCTTCGGCTTTGCGCAAACTCGGAGTGGTTGTCGAGGTTCTTGACGTTCCGGCCATGAAGAAGCTCGGCATGAACGCCTTGCTCGGCGTTGCCCAAGGCTCCTCGCATGAACCTAAAGTGGTCGTGATGCGCTGGAACGGCGGCAAGCGCGGCGCCGATCCAGTCGCCTTCATCGGCAAGGGCGTGTGCTTCGATTCTGGCGGCATTTCAATCAAGCCGGCGCAAGGCATGGAGGACATGAAAGGCGACATGGCTGGCGCCGCTTGTGTGGTCGGCCTGATGCACGCGCTCGCTTCGCGCAAGGCCAAAGTCAACGCGGTTGGCGCCATCGGCTTGGTTGAGAACATGCCGGACGGCAAGGCGCAGCGGCCTGGAGATATCGTTACCAGCATGTCCGGGCAGACGATTGAGATCATCAACACCGATGCCGAAGGTCGCCTGTTGCTGGCCGACGTACTGTTCTACGTCAACAAGCGGTTCAAGCCGCGCTTCATGATCGACCTCGCTACGCTGACCGGCGCAATCATGGTCGCGCTCGGACAAGAATACGCCGGTTTGTTTGCCAACGACGACAAGCTCTCCGAACGCCTGAGCAAGGCGGGTGAGGCGACCGGAGAGCGCGTTTGGCGCATGCCGCTCGGGCCGGAATACGACAAGATCATCGATTCGAAATTTGCCGATATGAAGAACACCGGCGGCCGCTATGGTGGTTCGATCACCGCCGCCCAGTTTCTCAAGCGCTTTGTCGGTGAAACGCCCTGGGCGCACCTCGATATTGCTGGGACCGCGCTCGGTTCGCCGCAAAACGAAATCAACAAGAGCTGGAGTGCCGGATGGGGCGTGCGCTTGCTCGATCGGCTGAGCGAAGATTATTACGAGCGGTGATCTCGCAGCCAATCACGTGCCGCTGTCGTGACTGAAGTTCTGTTCTACCACCTGACCGGGCAAACGCCTGAGCAAGTCTTGCCGTCGCTGCTTCATAAGTCGCTCGATCGCGGCTGGCGGGCCGTCGTCCAGGGCACGAGCGAAGAGCGCATCGAAGCGCTCGATGCGCATCTGTGGACCTGGCGGGACGACTCGTTTCTGCCGCACGGAATGTGGCAGGACGCCGAGGCCGCCGAACAGCCAATCTTGCTGACCATCGATGAGAAGAATTTGAACAACGCCGCCGTTCGGTTTCTCATTGAAGGGGCTGAGATGCCGGCAGACACGGCAGCCTACGAACGTGTGGTTCTGATTTTCGACGGCGACGATAGCGAGGCCGTGGCAGCGGCGCGCGCGCATTGGAGCAAGGCCAAATCTGCCGGGTTTGAGGTCACCTATTGGCAACCCGACGAAAAGGGCGTTTGGCGCCGTGAGGCCTGATTTGCCGACTGTAGGTTAAAAGCAAATGCGGGTGGCAGACGATTGAAGATAAAGGGTTTTTCTATCTTAATCATTCGCGCAAGCAGGCCGTCGCGGAATTGATTTTCTGATACTATATTTTTTGCTTAAGATGCGGATCGTAGATATAGTGTTGCTCCATGAACAAGCGTTCAGTAAAGGCCCGCGCGGTGAAGGAACGCGCTGGTTCCAGTGTTCGTAAGGCGGCGGTTTCGCCGCGGGTTTCAGGCAAGCCTGAGCCAAAAAACGGCGTAAGTATTGCTGCCATCGCGGTGTCTCTGCCGACGACCACCCCAAGTCAGGTCGCGGTGCGTCCGCCGCTACTGCGGGCGCATAGATTCCGCGTCGGCCAGACGGTGCTGTACACGTCCAGTCCGATAAGCCGTCCCGGCGCGAGCGGTACCTATAAGGTGGTCAAGTTGTTGCCGTCCGACGGCGACGATTATCAATACCGGATCAAAAATCCCGGCGAAGCGTTCGAGCGCGTGGCGAAAGAAAGCCAGCTCGAGCTCGATCACTGACCGCCCCAGAACGTCCGACATCGTGACAACGCGCTGCCGAAGCCTAGGAAAGGCGGCGGCTGGCATCTTTTCGCCATGTCAGTCATAATTCTTGCACTCTCGGCCTGTCTGCCGTGCCCCGTCATAGCGGAGTTGATCGATGTTCGGCGCTGATGGCGAGATTGGCACATCGGCATTGAAGTTGTGGCTCGCGGTCGGGTCCGCGGTCTTCCTCGTCAGCTTTTACCTACTGGTCTATGCGCTGCCGCAATATGTTATCGGCCGGGGACTGCGCGCCGCGTTCGTTATTCTCGGCGGCGGGTTGGGCGCGGCAATGGCGTGGGCGCTGCTTGACTCGCAGCCCTCCAGCTCCGAACGGCGCTCATTGGAGCTTCGGGTCGAGCAACTCAACGCGCAAGCGCTTGCTCCCGGCTCCCCGTTGTCGTGCCTCGACCCATTGTCGGGGGACGCGGTGGAAGCTGCATGCGAGAAGGTGATTTTTGCGTCGCCCGCGAACGTTGCCGCGGCCACGTCCTTCGTCGCTGACCGGCTCGACCTGCTCGCGGCCCTGCTCGCATTGGCCAAACATGGTGCCGCGAACGTTGATGATCTGGTGAAGCCGTTGCGCCGTTCGCTTGAGGCCGATCGCTTCGGTTTCCTGGCGCACGTGCTGGCTGTTCGCGACAGGTGCAGCGGGGAGGATTGCAAATTCCTTGCGCTCTTTGACGATTCGGCGCGCGTGCGCGCCAACCTCAGCGTCCAAACCTTCGACCGGTACGTCGAGCATTACGTGGGCATTTGGGCGAAGCCGCCTGACACCCCGGTCGCCGACGCGGTTCAGCCTAATCCACAACCTCCGCATAAGATGGTCAACATTGACTTCCCGACCGCCGCGTCGATTCCGCCGGTCAGCATCATGAATCCGGAGCCGACTGGGCCGGTTTTGCCGGGAGTAGCGGCCGCCGCGGCGGCTAATCCGAATTCTCAGCAAGCAATGCCGCCGGCGGCACGGCGTCCACGCAAGGCCGCGGCGAACGCGGCTCCGCCACAAGCGCCGGGGCAATCGGCGGGTACGAATGCCGGTCCGGCCGAGCCGATCTGGCCCGAACCGGTTCCGCCTGGGCCCGGAGCGTCTGCCGCGACCGCGTTGTCGGCACCGGTCCAGATCGCCCCGCCGCCGCAGACCGCAAACTCCACGGTGCGGACGCAATGAATTGACGGTTAGTCCAGCGGCCACGCCACTTCATCGCAAATGCTAAAGTCAGTCCTCATTGCCAATCGCGGCGAGATCGCTTGTCGTATCGCCCGCACCGCCAAACTTCTTGGCATGCGAACGATCGCGGTCTATTCGGCCGCCGATGAACGCGCCCTGCATCGGCGCGTGTGTGACGAAAGCTACTTCATCGGCGGCGCTGAGCCGCGCGAGAGTTATCTTTCCATCCAGCGGCTGATCGAGGCGGCGAAGCTTTCGGGCGCGGAATGCGTCCATCCGGGATACGGATTTCTGTCCGAGAGTGGCGATTTTGCCGAGGCCTGCGCGCAAGCGGGATTGGTGTTTGTCGGTCCGCCGCCCGCGGCCATCCGCGCCATGGGATTAAAAGATCACGCCAAGGCGTTGATGCAAAGGGCGGGCGTGCCGGTCGTTCCAGGTTACCACGGTGAACGACAGGAGCCCGCATTTCTCAAGGAACAAGCCGACGCAATCGGGTATCCGGTTTTGATCAAGCCTGCCGTTGGTGGCGGCGGGCGAGGGATGCGCCGGGTCGATCGTGGCGCCGATTTCGCCGACGCGCTCGCGGGAGCGGTCCGCGAGTCAGCGTCGGCGTTCGGCGGAAGCCGTGTGCTCATCGAGAAATACGTGAGCGCCCCGCGCCACATTGAAATTCAGGTCTTCGCCGACACTTATGGCAACACCATTCATCTGGGCGAGCGCGATTGCTCGTTGCAGCGGCGCCACCAGAAAGTGATCGAAGAAACGCCCGCGCCCGGTATGACCGATCGCCTGCGCGCGAAAATGGGCGCGGCAGCCGTCGAAGCGGCCCGCGCCGTAAACTACGCGGGCGCCGGTACCGTCGAGTTTGTCGCCGACGGCAGCCGCGGATTGCGGGAGGACGGTTTCTGGTTCATCGAAATGAATACGCGGCTCCAGGTCGAGCATCCGGTGACGGAAGAAGTCACCGGGCTTGATCTCGTCGCTTGGCAATTCCGCGTTGCCTCAGGCGAGCGGCTGCCGCTTACGCAATCGGAAATCCGCTTCAACGGCCACGCGGTCGAGGCGCGGGTTTATGCCGAAGATCCGGAGAACGGGTTTCTGCCGTCGACCGGGAGGATCGTCGGGCTCGAACTGCCCAGCACGGTTCGAGTGGACAGCGGCGTAGAGGCTGGCGGTGAGGTTAGTCCGTTTTACGACGCCATGATCGCCAAGCTTATCGCGCACGCCAAGACGCGCGAAGCCGCGCTTGACCGGATGACGCGGGCGCTCGACGACACCTTGGTCGCCGGGGTGCGCAACAACGTGGCGTTCCTGCGTGCCTTGTGCGCGTCGTCCGAGTTTCGCCAAGGCCATTTTGATACCGGTTACATCGACCGCAATCTGGTGACGCTTGGGGCCGAGCCGCGGCATGGCGTTGACAGTGCGGCCGTTGCCCTAGGCGTCGCAAGGTTGTTGACGTTCGACCAGCAGCAGGCAGCCACAGAGCACGAACACGATGCAGTCGACGCCTCGCCGTGGGCTGCGACCGACGGCTTTCAGTTTACGGGCGTCCGCACGCTCACCGTACCGATGGTGGTCGATGGCGAATCGAAGGACGCGAAGGTCACTTATGCCAAGGACGGCATGACAGTCCTGGTCGATGGCGCGCCACCGGCCGCCGACGCGAAAGCGTTTGTGTCGAATCGCGAAGCTTATGTGGTGCGCCACGGCCGCCAGACGCGGGTCCGTTTGCAAGATTTTTCCGCGGCCCTCGCCCAATCGTCCGGCGGGGACGGCACAGTGCGGGCGCCGATGCACGGCAAGCTCCTTGGCTTGTTCGTTCGCGCCGGCGATTCCGTGGCGGTGGGGCAGCGCCTTGCGGTTATCGAGGCCATGAAGATGGAACACACGCTTCGCGCGCCTATTGCCGGCACGGTGACGGAAGTGGCGGTAAATGAAGGCACGCAAGTTGTGGAGGCCGCCAAGATTATGGTGATCGCGCCTGAGAAGTCAGAGTAGAAAAGGCGAATGACGCTTCATCTGATAAAGCTCTGTGTCGGCTGCGATTCCGTGCAGGATCTCGAAGATTGGATCCGCCAGAAGCAAAAGGGCAAGCGCGGCGGAAAGCGGGAACACATTCACCGCACGCGCATGGTGCCAAAGCAGGCGGAAGAACTTACCGACGGCGGTTCGCTTTTTTGGGTGATCCGCGGCGAAATTGCCTGCCGCCAGCGTATCCTCGATGTCCGGCCATTCCGTGACAAGGATGGGATCGGACGCTGTGCGCTTGCACTTGAGCCCAAGGTGGTGCTGGTCGAGCCGCGGCCCCACCGGGCATTTCAAGGCTGGCGCTATCTCGTTGATAAAGATGCGCCGCGCGACTTGTCGAAGGCGGCGCCCGGCGCAGCCGCCATGCCGGAGAAAATGCGGCGGGAATTGCGCGAGCTCGGCCTGATGTGAGCCCGCGGCCCGCCGCGGTGCCCTTGCCCTTAAAGTCGCCGCGAAGCCATACTCCCGGGAAGGCATCGCGGTCGGCAGGCGAGACGGTCTTCGCGGGAGCAACAGATGATTATTGGGACTGAAGCGGACGTCACCAAGGCGGTTCTCAGCGAGCTTGCCGGTGCCCCGAACCCGCGGTTTCGCGAGATCATGGGCGCATTCGTCCGTCACCTCCATGACTTCGCCCGCGAAGTTAAATTAACCGAGGAGGAATTTCGCGCGGCGATTCCGTACATTGTGGCGCTCGGCAAGCACACCACCGAGAATCACAACGAGGCGGTGCTGATGTCCGGCACGCTCGGCTTTTCGGCGCTCATTTGCCTTCTCAACAATGGCGACCACGGGCAAACCGAGACCGATGCCAATCAGCTCGGTCCGTTTTGGCGCCTGGATTCGCCGCTCACGGAAAACGGCGGCTCGATCGTGCGCTCGCCGACGCCGGGACCGGTCCTGTTCGTCAATGCGACGTTTCGCGATGCAAACGGCAAACCGGTCGTGAGGGCGGAAGTCGACGTTTGGCAATCTTCGCCCGAAGGGCTTTACGAAAACCAGGACCCGAAGCAAGCGGAGATGAACCTGCGCGGCAAATTCAAAACCGATGCCGATGGCGCGATCAGCTTCCGCAGCGTCAAACCCGCAGGCTACCCAATCCCGATCGACGGGCCGGTCGGAGAGCTTTTGCGGGCGCAGCGCCGCCACAATATGCGGCCAGCGCATCTGCACTTCCTCGCTTTAAAGGAAGGCTTCAAGACCCTGATCTCTCAACTTTATGTGCCGGACGATCCGTACCTGGAGTCCGACGTGCAATTCGGAGTCACCCGGCACCTTATCGGCAACTTCGTGCGCCACGACGAGGCGCGAGGCCCCGATGTGTCGCCACCTTGGTATTCGCTCGAACACAATTTTATCATGGAGCGCGGCCCCGCACGACTGCCAAAACCGCCGATTAGCGGCAAGGCGCGGGGCGAGCGGCCGGAAATTCCACACTTCGAGCCTGCGTGAAGCTAACGCGGTAGCTTGGCTCCGAGGTTATCGATCAGCCGCGTCTTGCCGATGCGCGCCGCCACAAGAAGCCGCAGTGATCGGCTATCAGTCTCGCCATACGGCGCAAGCGTAATGCTGTCGCGCGCTTCGAGATAATCGACCGCGAAACCGGCGGCTTCAATGGCGGCGCGGCCACGCGCCAAGACGTTGGTTATGGATTTTCCGGTAGTGATCGCCGCAGCTGATCCGAGGAGCACGCGGTAAAGAGCGGGGGCGGCGGCGCGTTCCGATGCCGTCAGGTAGCGGTTGCGCGAAGACAGCGCGAGGCCGTCGGACTCGCGGACCGTGGGCGCGCCGACGATGCGCGTCTTAAGACCGAGGTCCCGCGTCAGCCGCGTCACCACGATGAGCTGCTGGTAGTCCTTTTCGCCGAAGATCGCGAAATCTGGCTCACATTGAATCAATAGCTTGGCGACCACAGTTGCGACGCCGCTGAAGAAGTGCGGCCGGAAGGCGTCCTCGAGGCCGGCAAGCGCCGGGCCTTCCGGAAAGATCCGCGTCGAGAAGCCGTCGGGATACATTGTCGCGACCGATGGCGCCCAAACGAGGTCGGCGCGGTCGGTGCCGAGCGCGGCCACGTCGGCCGCAAAGGCGCGCGGGTAAGTCGCCAAATCTTCATTCGCCGCGAACTGCGCCGGATTGACGAAAATCGACACCGCGACGCGACTGGCGCGACGCCGCGCCAGCCGTACGAGCGCGTGATGCCCCGCGTGGAGCGCTCCCATGGTCGGGACAAGGGCGACGACGTCGCGGCGACGGCGCCATTGTTCGACGACGCGCTTGAGCGCGGGCAAGGTGCGAACGACAAGCGGCCGGCGATGCTTCGATCTCGAAAAGTTTTCGTTCATAGCGTTGCCACGCAAGCACACGTTACGTCCATTCGTCGTGCGCCATTTGTTTAATGATTAACTTATGCACTCGATGCTGTATCTTGACGCCACACGTGGCAAGCCGGACAAGGATTCGCTCCGAGAGGTTGCGTAGCCATGTTGATGCAGGCCGATATTGGCAAGCCGTTCTCGGCTCATGTCGTCGTCCTTGGTAATGAAAAAGGCGGGACCGGCAAATCGACAACGGCAATGCACGTTGCCGTGGCGCTCCTTCAGGCCGGTCAGCGGGTCGCCAGCATTGATCTCAACTCACGACAGCGCAGTTTCACCCACTACGTCGAAAATCGGCGCGCCTGGGCGACACGGGCAGGCGTAAAGCTTGAACATCCCGAACATTATTGCGTCCCGCGCGGGGTCGGCGCCCGGCTCGATGAGATTGAGGCCAAGGAATTCGAGGCATTCGCTGCGGCGGTGACCGCCGTTGAGAGCAGTTATGATTTTGTCGTCATCGACACGCCGGGAAGCGACTCGTACCTGATGCGGCTTGCTCACTCCATGGCCGATACCTTGATCACGCCGCTCAACGACAGCTTTGTCGATTTTGATGTGCTCGGTCAGATCGATCAGCACACCTTCGAGCTCAACGGCGTCAGCCATTACGCGGAAATGGTGCGGGAGGCGCGCCGCCAGCGGCGGCTGGTCGACGGCGGGCTGACCGATTGGGTGGTCATGCGCAACCGACTGTCTCAGACGGCGTCGCGTAACAAGAAGCTGGTGGGGGCCGGCGTCGACACGCTTGGGCGGCAACTCGGTTTCCGCGTCGTCGATGGGTTTGGCGAACGCGTGATCTATCGGGAGTTTTTCCCGCGCGGCTTGACCGCGCTCGACGAGGTCGACGAAAGCGCCTTCGGGCTCAAGGGAAAATCCTCGTATGCGGTTGCTCGCGAGGAGATTAAGAGCCTGATCGAAACGCTGAAATTACCCGTCGATGAGCGCGGCAAGCGCCGCGCCGCGGCCCGCGCCGAATGGGCGGCGGGGGAGGGCAAGCCGCTCGACACCCACGAGCTCCTGGCCTGAAGCCGGGTATTATCGGCCTTCTGTGCCTGGGGCTACGCTACTGCTCCTCGTTTGCTACTGCTCCTCGAATTCTCGCCCATTGCGCCGGTTGGCCGGGAAGGCCACTTATGCCGGGGTTTAACTCCTTGGCGCAAAGGCCGAGCCATGAGCAGAGACCGGCCCGGTCATGTGCCGGCGCAAAATTCCGGCGCTGGAAAAGCCGATAAACTGGCGGCGTCGTCGCGGACGGAAATCGACTCGTTTCTCAATCAGATCAAATCGCTCGGTCCGGCGGCGAAGGCTGGCGGCCGCGGCCGGTTATTGTTTGCGCTCGACGCCACCATGAGCCGCCAACCGACCTGGGACCAGGCGTGCGTGCTGCAAGCCGAGATGTTTGGCGAGGCGGCCTCCGCAGGGGGCCTTGATATTCAGCTCGTTTATTACCGTGGCTTAGGCGAATGCCGCGCTTCGCCATGGATCGGGGAGGCGGCGAAGCTGGGCGAGCTGATGTCGCGCATCGACTGCCGCGGAGGCCATACCCAGATCGCAAAAGTTCTTGCGCATGCGCGGCGCGAGAGCGAGAAGGCGCCGCTGGGCGCTTTGATCTTCGTCGGCGACGCCATGGAAGAGCCACTTGACGATCTTTGCGCAGGCGCCGGGGAATTGGGCCTGCGCAATGTCCCGGCCTTTATGTTTCAGGAAGGCTACGATCCGATCTGCGAACAGGCGTTCCGCGAAATTGCGCGGCTGACGCGCGGGGCCTATTGCCGCTTTGCGCCGGGCGCTGCCGATGAGTTACGTGAGCTATTGCGTGCGGCGGCGGCTTATGCGGCAGGTGGCATGAAGGCTTTGGCCAATCTGCGTGCCAGGCACTCGGCGGGCGCCTCCAGGCTGATCGAGCAACTGAAGTAGCCATGCCAATTATTCTCGGCGCAGCCGTACTTATCCTGCTGTTGTGGGCCGGCAGCGCTTTCTCCAAGGCCGATCCCAAACAGGCGGCACGGCTGGTGCGTTACATCGGTGGCGGCGCCGCATTGATTGCCGCCGCTTTTCTGTTGCTGAAGGGCGCGATCGGCATCGCCATACCGGTTGGTGCGCTCGGTCTTGGATTGCTCGGCTGGGTCTCGTTGTGGCCGGCAAACCTGGCCGGCCGGACTCGCAAAAGTGCGGGAAAGGTTTCGCGCGTCCGCTCGGCATTCCTGGAGATGGAGCTTGATCACGACAGTGGCGCGATGCGCGGCTTGGTCCTTGCCGGGCGGTTCGAGGGCCGCTCGCTCGATACGATAGACGCGCCGACTCTGATCCGGCTGCTTCCCGAGATCGACGACGACAGCCGCCAGTTATTGATGGTGTATCTGGACCGCCGGCAGCCCGGTTGGCGTGAAGACGCGCAGCAGGATTTGGGAGCGCGGCGGGGTGGCGACGGCTCGCCCAGCGGGAAAATGACGGAGCAGGAGGCTTATCAAATCCTTGGCCTTCAGCCCGGAGCGACCGAGGAAGAGATCGGGCGTTCGCACCGGTCTCTCATGAAGAAACTGCATCCCGACCAAGGGGGGTCGACGTACCTCGCGGCCCGCGTCAATCAGGCCAAGGACGTGCTGCTTCGACGCCATCGCTGATACTCCAACGCAACTACACTCGGCGTGGCGCCTGTCCGTGAATGAGCCTCTGTGCCACCCTGGTTGGTCCAGGTTTTTATCTTGGCATCGTGATGTCTTTGAAAATCCTTGCGGCGCTTACTTTCGAGGGCGCCGGTTCGCGCCTGCTTTAGTTTTTAACTGCCATACACTCGATCTCGCTACGCTTGAGCAGCTTGCAGGCGGCTTCCGCCGCCGGCTTATCGAGACCGACAAAGCGCGCGCGATAATAGGTCTTCTCGCCTTTCTGTACCCGCTCGGTGAACGGGTCGGCGGACGCAAGTATGCCGGGGATTTTAACCTGCGCTGCGTTGAGGTGCTGCCTGGCTTCGCTTTCCTCTTCGTAAGCGCCGACCTGGATAAGCCAGCCGCCGCGTGCATGCGGGGAAGTTGAGGGCGGAGCGGTCAACGGCTCTTCCCTGGTCAGCTCGGCCCTGGGGGGCTCGGTTTTCGGCGAAGTTGCCACAACCGGCGGCTCGGTGGACGCCACGACAATAGAGTCGTGAGCCGACTCGGCTGCTGGAATTCGCCGGCTCGCGGTGGCAACGGCGCCTTGCGAGGGAGAACCCGACGTCGGCACCAGAACCGGCATCGGCGCCAGAGAAGCGGTTTGCGGCGGCGCGGTCCGGTAGGTAATTGTCCTGACCAGAACCGGATGGATTGGCTCGCTTGAACCCAAGCTTGCGCGCGCTTCGGCTGCGGCCGTGCTCACCGTCGCCTCTGAACGCGAACGCTGTACGACTTTGGCGGCGGCGGGAACTTCAACTTCGCTGCGCGGCGCGATGTCGTTGCGGGATGCGACTTCGTTGCGCGCTGCGAGTTCGCCGCGTGAAGCAAACTTTTGCGTTGCGGGCGCCGTACGCTGCAACGACGCTTCCCTGATGTGGGTGCCGATCAGTTCGCGCATATAAGCGTCGCGCTCGCCGGCCGAACGGCCGCCAAGCACGACTGCGATGATGTAGCGCCCGTCGCGATGCACCGAAGTCACGAGGTTGAAGCCTGAGGCGCGGGTGTAGCCGGTCTTTATTCCATCGACGCCGCCAACCACTCCCAGGAGATGGTTGTGATTGCGCATCGCACTGCCGTGATAGACGAACTCCTCGGTCGAGAAATATTTGTAGTAGCGGGGAAATCGCTCCTGGATCGCCCGTCCGAGGAGGGCTTGATCACGCGCTGTCGTCACTTGCGCGTCATCGGGCAGTCCGGACGCGTTGACGTAAGTGGTGCGGCTCATGCCAAGCGCATGCGCCTTTTGCGTCATCAGTTCCGCGAACTCACTTTCGTCGCCGCCGAGATTCTCGGCGATCGTGACGGCGGCGTCGTTGGCGGATTTTGTCACCACCGCCTTGATCGCGTCTTCAACGGCGATGGTTTGCCCGGGCTTGAGGCCAAGCTTGGTCGGCGCCTGCTCGGCAGCGTGTGCGGAAACCCTGAGCTGCGAGTCCAACCTGATCTTGCCGGCATCGAGCCGCTCGAAGAGCAGATAGAGCGTCATGATTTTGGTCAGCGAGGCCGGATGCCGCGACCCGTCGGCGTTGGACGCGTGCAGTACGTCACCGGTGGTGCCGTCCACTACAATCGAGGCGAAAGGCGGCGCATATACTTCGGCGGACGCGCGCGCCACGTGACGATAATAACGATGGTTGCCGTAAGCATCGGCCGGATGGCTCATCGCCGATAGAAACGCAAGGCCGGCCGCGAGACCTAGAACACCGCGAAGCCCAAACGTTACGCCACAACGAACGCAACTCATTACGCACCCCGTCCCCAACGCGCGCAGGCCTGCCGAAAAGTGCCCACGCTGCTTGCTTATCGGACCACACGACCCAGGACTTGATCCGGTCCGGCGTCCCAATGCGAAGCATTCCCCGCCCCAGGACCGGTCATCATCCCGATGCGGCCCATCACGCTAGGCGAACGCCGTTGCGAAAGCGTTAACCCATTTCAGCCGCGTCCCAACGGCTTTGCACCCTCGAATTTTGCACCGCCTTCTGAACGCTTGAGTTTATTTGTGCAGCGCAATATGTTAATGATCGACGGTAGAAAAGGCCTTTTCAAGGCAGCAGCCAAGCCTTGACTGATGCGCGCCCGGGCGGCGCACCGGAGAACCAAACGATGACGACCGATCCGATGCAGAAGTTTGGCAAGGAAGGCATGGACATGGCGCTCGCGTCGTTCGGCGCTTGGAGCAAGAACGCTCAGGCCATCGCGTCGGAGCTCGCTGACTATTCGAGGAAATCATTCGAAGGCTCCGCGGCCGCTATGGAAAAACTGATGTCCGCGAAGAGCGTCGAAAAGGCTATGGAAGTTCAGAACGAATTTTTGAGGTCCGCGTACGAAGATTTTGTCGCGCAATCGACCAAGCTCACCGAGCTCTATTCCGAACTGGCCAAAGAAGCATACAAGCCGTTCGAAGGAATACTTAAGCAGCCAGGTTCGCTCAAGTAACGCGGTCCTGCTCCGGCCCTGGTGCGGCAGGTTATCGTCGAAGTGACTGCCAGCTGAGCAAGCGCTTGGCGTTTGGCAGTCGTCTGCCGCTGTGCCGTCCCCGCACCTGGCTCACGCCTTCGGGACGATGGGTTCCTACGGCGGCGATCCTGCCGAAGCTTTGCTTGCTTGGTGCAACCCACAGGAATGCGACACGTTCGAGGGCGTGGGCCGCCCGCGTATCGGTCGGCGGCACGCTCTATGCATCGTAATCGGGTATGAAATTCTGCGGCAGATCGCGCCGGATTTTGGCGCGGCCCATAGGGTCGACCATGCTATTCTGCGGTCATACTTGCGAAATGCATGAGTTCGGGCAAACGGGACAAAATCGGGCGAATCTACTGGTCGACGTTAGGTGTATCGTCGGATGTGGAACCTGGGACGGCCAAAAACTATATTAGAGTGGCATCGGCCGGGCAAGGGTCGCGATCTTGGCAGGTTCCCGCGCCCATTCGGCCAGGTTCAGTTACGGGGTCTGGAATAGACGTAGCAATGCCGAAAGATGACATACCCGAGCGGCGCGTCCGGCTGGCGAACGACGACCGCAAAAACAAAAGCCACCAGAACGGACCTGGCACCGCGGTCATTACCAAGACGCGGCCGCAGACCAAGCGGCCCAACCTCTATCGCGTCCTTTTACTCAACGACGACTACACGCCCATGGAATTCGTGGTTCACGTCCTCGAGCGTTTCTTCAACAAGGACCACGACACCGCGCAGCTCATTATGATGCACGTCCATCAGCAGGGTATCGGCGAATGCGGGGTGTTCACTTACGAGGTCGCTGAAACCAAAGTGACGCAGGTTATGGACTTTGCTCGAAAACATCAGCATCCTTTACAGTGTATTATGGAAAAGAAGTGATCCGGGACCGGGGGAACGTTCAATACAAATGGAAATGATGAGACCATAGAATGCCGACGTTCTCACGCAGTCTCGAACAATCGCTTCACCGCGCATTGGCGCTCGCCAACGAGCGGCATCACGAGTACGCGACGCTGGAGCACTTGCTGCTGGCGCTGATCGAAGATCAGGACGCGGCTGCGGTCATGCGCGCCTGCAATGTCGACTTGGACAAGCTGCGCCGCAGTCTCGTCGCCTATCTCGAGTCGGAACTGGAAAACCTGGTCACCGACGGGGCGGAAGATTCCAAACCGACGGCGGGCTTCCAGCGGGTCATTCAGCGCGCCGTTATCCACGTCCAGTCGTCCGGGCGCGAAGAAGTGACCGGCGCCAATGTGCTGGTCGCGATCTTCGCCGAGCGCGAGAGCCACGCCGCGTACTTCCTGCAAGAGCAGGACATGACGCGCTACGACGCGGTCAACTACATCAGCCACGGTATCGCCAAGCGGCCGGGCATGTCCGAAGCGCGCCCGGTGCGCGGCTCGGACGAGGACGGCGATACCAAGAACGGCGACGAGCCGAAGAAGAAGGGCGATGCGCTCGAAGCTTATTGCGTCAACCTCAACAAGAAAGCGCGCGAAGGCAAAATCGATCCGCTGATCGGCCGCGACGCCGAAATCAGCCGCACCATCCAGGTGCTTTGCCGCCGGCAGAAGAACAACCCGCTGTTCGTCGGCGAGGCCGGTGTCGGCAAGACCGCGATCGCGGAAGGCCTGGCGCGGAGGATCGTCCATGGCGAAGTGCCGGACGTGCTGCGCAACGCCACCGTCTTTGCGCTCGACATGGGCACGCTGCTTGCCGGCACACGCTATCGCGGAGATTTCGAGGAGCGCCTCAAGCAAGTGATCAAGGAGCTTGAGGCTTACCCCGGCGCCATCCTGTTCATCGACGAAATCCACACCGTGATCGGCGCCGGCGCCACTTCGGGTGGCGCTATGGACGCTTCCAACCTGCTCAAGCCGGCTTTGGCCTCGGGCACGGTTCGCTGCGTCGGCTCGACGACCTACAAGGAGTACCGTCAGTACTTCGAGAAGGATCGCGCGCTGGTGCGCCGCTTCCAGAAGATCGACGTCAACGAACCGACGGTTCCGGACGCCATTGAAATCCTCAAGGGGCTTAAGCCTTATTTCGAGGATTATCACAAACTGCGATACACCAACGATGCGATCAAAGCCGCGGTCGAGCTGTCGTCGCGCTATATCCATGACCGCAAATTGCCCGACAAGGCGATCGACGTCATAGACGAGTTGGGCGCGGCGCAAATGCTGCTGCCGGAAGGCCGCCGCAAGCGAACCATCGGCATCAAGGAAATCGAGACGACCATCGCCACCATGGCGCGGATTCCGCCGAAAGCGGTGTCCAAGGATGACGCCGAGGTGCTGCGGCATCTCGAAGAAACGCTCAAGCGCGTCGTCTACGGCCAGGACAGGGCGATCGAGGCGCTGTCCGCTTCGATCAAGCTTGCTCGCGCCGGGTTGCGCGAGCCGGAAAAGCCGATCGGCTGTTATCTGTTCTCCGGCCCGACCGGCGTCGGCAAAACCGAAGTGGCGCGGCAGCTCGCCGCCACGCTTGGCGTGGAGATCATCCGCTTCGACATGTCGGAATATATGGAGCGGCATACGGTATCACGCTTGATCGGCGCGCCGCCCGGCTATGTCGGCTTTGATCAAGGTGGACTCCTTACCGACGGCGTCGACCAGCATCCGCACTGCGTGCTGCTGCTCGACGAAATCGAGAAGGCGCATCCCGATCTGTTCAACGTGCTCTTGCAGATCATGGATCACGGCAAGCTGACCGATCACAACGGTAAGCAGGTCGATTTCCGCAACGTGATCCTGATCATGACCACCAACGCCGGCGCGTCCGACTTGGCGCGGGCGGCTTTCGGCTTCACGCGGTCGAAGCGCGAGGGCGACGACATGGAAGCGATCAACCGCTTGTTTGCGCCGGAATTCCGCAACCGGCTCGACTCCATCATCACCTTCTCGCACCTGTCGCAGGAAGTGATAGCGATGGTGGTCGAGAAGTTTGTCCTTCAGCTCGAGGCGCAACTCGCAGATCGCGACGTGACCATCGAGTTGACCGACGAGGCGACCAAGTGGCTCATTGCCAACGGCTATGATGAGCTGATGGGCGCGCGGCCAATGGCACGCGTAATCCAGGAGCACATCAAGAAGCCGCTCGCCGACGATGTGCTGTTCGGCCGCTTGAAATCCGGCGGCCACGTGCGTGTCGCCGTCGTCACGGACGAGAACGGCAGGGCCAAGCTCGGCTTCGAGTATCCCGACGGTCCGATCACGCCGCGGCCGGAAAAGCTTCCGGAGCCGCGCCGCGCCAAAAAGCGCCGCGCCTCACCCCGGCGCAAGCCGCCGGGCGGAGGTCCGGGCGGCAATTCGCCGCCGCGCCGGGGCTCGGTGCCGAAGGTGCCGCTGGTCAAGGCCTAGCGGCAGCGGGCGCGGGGTTTAGTGACCCGCGCCCGATGAACGCGAAGGCCGCGATTGCGCCGAGCATTTCACCAATGCCGCCGCCGATGTAGGCGGGTACGAGCCCGCTGACGATATGGCCGCTGGCGTCGGCGCTGCCGGCAAACACGGCAAAGACCGCGCCGAGCACGGCTACGCCGAGCGTGGCGCCGACCATACGTGCGGTGTTGACGAGGCCAGACGCCGTGCCCGAGCGCGCGGCAGGGACATTGGCTACTGCGACCGCGTTGACCGGCGCGGTGTTCAGGCCGAGACCGCAGCCGATGACCAGCAGTGCCGCTTCGATCAGCACGAAACTGTCGGTCAGCGGTATCATCGCCAGCATGAATAGGCCGGTACCCATCGACGCCATGCCGGCGGTCATCGGCAACCGCGGCCCGAAGCGGTTGGCGATTTGCCCCGACAGTTGAGACACAACCACGAACGCCACCGACATCGGCAATAGTTCGAAGCCGGCGACCAGGGCGCTAGCGCCGCGAACCACCTGCAAATAGAGCGGCGTCAAAAACAGCATGGCGTACATGCCGAACGTCATCGCCGCAGCGATTCCGAGGCTCGCCGAAAACACTTTGCTCTTGAGTATCGACAGCGGCATCAGCCCGTTGTCCGATCGCGCTTGCAGACGAAAGAACAGCACGGCGGCCACGAGCGCGATCGCGAACGACAAGATGCCGTACGGCGACGCCCAGCCCCAATGCGGCCCTTCGATGACGCCGACCGAGAGCGCACCTAGCGCGGCGATCGCCAGCACCTGTCCGGGTACGTCGAGCGAGCGACCCTTTGGATCTTTCGATTCCGGCACCGCCGTCAGTGCGAGCGCAAGCGCGACAATGCAAATCGGAACAATCAGCAAAAATATGCTGCGCCATCCGGCGGCGTCGACCAGGATCCCGCCGAGCGTAGGTCCGATCACGAACGCGATGCCGATGCAGCTCGCCCACAATCCCAACGCCCGCGTCCGCTCGCGCGTGTCGGGATAGGCAACGGTCAGAATCGCAAGCGACGTCGGGATTTCCAGCGCCGCGCCAAGGCCGGCGACGCCGCGGCCGATGACGAGCACGGCCGCATTCGGCGCCAGCCCGCACACCAGCGAGCCGGCCGTGAACAGGACAATGCCGAGAATAAATACCCGGCGCCGGCCGTAAATGTCGGCGAGACCGCCGGCGGTCAAAAGTAGGCTCGCGTAAACCAGATTGTAGGCGTCAACAACCCACTGCAGCACGCTGACACCGGCGTGGAGGCTTGAGCCGATCTGCTTGATTGCAAGATTGACGACGGAGGTGTCGACCTGCGCGATCAAAACGCCAAGCGACATGGTCAGAAGAATGAGCGTGCGGTTATGCGCCGAGCGTGCGTCAGTGCGTGCAATAGCGATGGTCACCGTCGGCCTCCGCGCGAATGTTCGAGGACTGCCAAATTGACAACGTTTCAAATCGGCAAATGGGCAACATCTGAGCGCGCTCAAGTGCGGGTTGTTCGGCCGCGGCCGTAGCATTTCGGGTGGCGGCGAAGGGGCGCCGCATTACATTCGGTGTAATCGTTTTAGAGCGAAGAAGGGTTTGGCAGTGACGGCTGATGTTCGCATTGCAGAAGTCGCGGCGCTGATCGGCGATCCGGTGCGCGCCAACATCCTGTCCGCGCTGATGAGTGGCCGCGCGCTCACGGCGGGCGAGTTGGTGCAGGCGGCGGGCGTGTCGCCGCAGACCACAAGCGGTCACCTCGGCAAGTTGACCGACGGCCGCCTTCTGTCCTGCGTGAAGCAGGGGCGTCACCGTTACTACCGCATCGCTTCGCCGCGTGTCGCCGAGATGCTGGAAGGGATCATGGCGGTCGTCGCCGACGCCCCGCCTCGTCATCGCCCGCCGTCGAAGCTCGATGACGCCATGCGCGTTGCGCGTACCTGCTACGACCACTTTGCCGGCAAGCTCGGCGTCGGCATTGCCGATTCGCTGTGCGCGCACGGTCACGTCGTCCTCACCGACGAAGGCGGGGAAGTCACTGAAAGCGGCTTTGCGCTTTTCGAAAAATTCGGCGGTGATCTGAACACTGCGCAAAATCGCCGGCGCGTCTTTTGCCGTCCGTGCCTCGATTGGACGGAGCGGCGGCCGCATATCGGCGGCAGCGTCGGCGCGGTGTTGGCGCAGCGGTGTTTCGATCTTGGATGGGTGACGCGGCTGAACGGGGGCCGTGCGGTCAACGTCACTGCAGCCGGGCGCCGCGGTCTCAACGATGCGTTCGGCGTTCTGATCTAGCCGGAACGCGCCAAAGATCATACGGGAGTGGCGGCTTGCCGGCGCAAAGTGCGCGCGAACCAAAGGGCGAGCAGCGGAAATCCGACTGCCGTGATGACAAACAGCGGTGCCGCCCCCAGCCGGTCAATGAGCAGCGCGCCCACCGCCACGCCGGCGGTTTGTCCGATGTAAAGCGCCGCAGAAAAGACCGCGACCGCGGTGCCGCGCGCTTCAGGCGTCATCTGCGTGGCGTTGGTCTGCAGCGTGTTGTGAAACATGTAGAAGCCTAGGCCGATCGCCGTCGTCGCAATCGGGGCGACTTGCCAAAATTGCGACGCGGCGAGCGCAACATAAGCGGCGGCGAGGACGAAGCCGCCGGCGATTGTCAGGCGTATCGGGCCGAGCCAAACAACCAACCGCCGCACCAATCCCGCGTAGATGAGTCCGCCGATGCCAAAAAAAGCGACGGTGATGCCGATCAGCGTAAAGCTCAAGCCGAAGCGCGCGTGCAGGTCAGCGCCGATGTAGGCGAACGCACCCCACGCCAAGGCGGCCTCGACGAAGCCCACCACGAGAATAGTGCGAGCAAACGGATTGCCCAGCACAGCCTTGTAATCGGCGACGATGCCGCGGGGCGGCGCGGAGGGATTCGCCGGCACCCGCGTTCGCGGATCGGCGATGAGTTCGAATACGAGCCCGGCCGCCGCGACAGCAAACATGCCGGCGAGCACGAAGAAGACGTTGCGCCAGCCGAGCCAATCGCCCAGTACGCCGCCGGCGGCCTGGCCGAACAATTGCCCGAGGATATAACCCGATGCGTAGCGCGCCAGAACCGGTTGCCGGCGCTCGTACGGCGTCACGTCGCCGACGTAGGCCATCGAAATCGGAATCACCCAGCCGGCAACCGCGCCGGTGGCAAACCGCGCCAAGGCGAGCTGTGGAAGCGACGCGCTCATGCCGCACAGCGCCACGAACACCGTCGCCAGTACGCTGGCGATGGCGACCAGGCGAAACTTGCCGAAGCGGTCGGCTACCGGTCCGGCAACGAATTGAATGAGGCCGTGCGTAATGGCGTAAGTGGTGACGACAATTGCCGCGACGCCGATGGTGGTGTGAAGATCGACGGCGATTTGCGGCAGGAGCGAATCGGTGACGCGAATTTGTGCCTGACTGGCGAAACCGGCGGCCGCCAACAAAACGATGGATCGCGTCGGCGTTTGGCGCGTGGCGGAGGCGGAGGTTTCGACGAGGGACGTCACGTCGCGGGACAGCTCAAAGCTAAAGCGAATAGGGCGAACGGGCGCCCACGTTGACAGCGCAGGCTGCAAGGGTTTCTTAGGGCACCGTCGCCGAGGTGGAAACCCGTTTTCTGATGAATACCCGCTGCATTGATTGCTGAGATGCGGCAGAAGCAAACCAATGGCTATTGACAAGACCTATCAGCCGGCTGCGGTCGAAGGGCGCATCTATGCGGCTTGGGAAGAGGCCGGCGCGTTCCGCGTCGGACGGCCCGAGCGCGCCAAAGCGGAACCTTTCTGTGTCGTCATTCCGCCGCCGAATGTCACCGGCGCGCTGCATATGGGGCACGCGCTCAACAACACCTTGCAGGACATTCTCTGCCGCTTCGAGCGGATGCGCGGCAAGGACGTGCTCTGGCAGCCGGGCACCGATCACGCCGGCATCGCCACCCAAGCCGTGGTCGAGCGGCAACTCATGGAGCGTCAAGAGCCCGGCAGCCGCGAAATGGGTCGCGAAGCCTTCATCCAGCGCGTCTGGCAATGGAAGGTAGAGTCCGGTGGCGCCATCATCGGCCAGCTCAAGCGGCTCGGTGCGTCCTGCGACTGGTCGCGCGAGCGCTTCACCATGGACGAAGGGCTATCCCGCGCGGTGATGAAAGTCTTCGTCACCTTGTACCGCGAAGGTCTCATCCACAAAGACAAGCGGCTGGTCAATTGGGACCCGGCGCTCAAGACCGCGATCTCTGATCTTGAAGTGCAACAGGTCGAAACCAAAGGGTCACTCTGGCACATCAAGTATCCGATCGAAGGCAGCGACGAATTTATTGTCGTCGCCACCACGCGGCCGGAAACCATCCTCGGCGATACGGCAGTCGCGGTGCATCCGGAGAATGAGCGGCTGAAACACCTGATCGGCGACTTTGCGATACTGCCGCTGGTTGGCCGGTGCGTTCCGATTATCGGCGACGACTATGCCGATCCGGAGAAAGGCACCGGCGCGGTGAAGATCACGCCGGCGCACGACTTCAACGATTTCGAGGTCGGACGGCGGCACGATCTGCCCTTGATCAGCGTGTTCGACGACGAAGCGCGTCTTTCGCTCAAAGGTAACGACGACTTCCTCCGCGACGCTCATCCCGAGGCGGTGCTGATGGCGCTGGACGGTGTTGCGGCGATAAAAGCCCGCAAGACCATTGTTGAAATGCTGGAAGCGCAAAGCCTCATCGACAAAATTGAACCGACGGTTCACGCCGTGCCGCACGGCGATCGCTCGGGCGCGATCGTCGAACCGTTTCTGACCGACCAATGGTACGTGGACGCCACGACGTTGGCGCAGCCGCCCATCGAGGCGGTCCGGCACGGGCGGACCAAATTCGTGCCGCCGCAATGGGAGTCGACGTTCTTCAACTGGATGGAGAACATCCAGCCCTGGTGTATTTCCCGGCAAATCTGGTGGGGGCATCAGATCCCGGCATGGTACGGGCCGGACGGAAAGGTTTTTGTCGCCGAGAACGAAGACGACGTGGTGGCTGACGCGCTTGCGCACTACACGGAGATCGAAGAGATCACCGTGGAGGAGGGGCACAACATTGCCGCCGACCCCGAACGCCGCAAGCGCTTTGCCAACGAATATTTGCACCGCGACGAGGATGTGCTCGACACGTGGTTTTCTTCGGCGCTCTGGCCGTTCTCGACACTCGGCTGGCCGGACGAGACGCCGGAGCTGAAACGCTTTTATCCGACCAGCGTCCTCGTCACCGGCTTCGACATCATCTTTTTCTGGGTCGCCCGAATGATGATGATGGGGCTGCACTTTATGAAAGAAGTGCCGTTCCCGACCGTCTACATCCACGCCCTGGTGCGCGATGCCGCCGGCGCGAAGATGTCGAAGTCCAAGGGCAATGTCATTGATCCGCTGGCGCTGATCGACCAATACGGCGCTGACGCGTTGCGCTTCACGCTCGCCGCCATGGCGGCGCAGGGACGCGACATCAAGCTTTCATCGGAGCGGATCGCCGGCTACCGCAACTTCGCCACCAAGCTTTGGAACGCCGCGCGCTTTGCCGAGATCAACGGCTGCGCGCGCGATCCGGATTTTGATCCGCGCCGCGCCCAGGAGACGCTCAATCGCTGGATTGCGCACGAGGTCGCAAAAGCGGAGAGCGACGTCACCGCGGCGCTCGAAGCCTACAGATTCAACGAAGCCGCCGGAGCTATCTATCGCTTCGTCTGGAATATTTACTGCGACTGGTATCTCGAGCTGATCAAGCCGGTACTCACCGGGCCCGATAACGCAGCGCGGCGTGAGACGCGCGCCGCGGCGGCTTGGGCGCTCGATGAGATTCTCAAACTCCTGCACCCGTTCATGCCGTTCATCACCGAGGAGCTTTGGGGGGTCACCGCCGAGCAGGGCGCACGTCGCGAACATATGCTTGCGCTGAGTGCCTGGCCCGAGCATGACGGACTCGATAATGCGGTGGCCGAGGCGGAAATCGGCTGGGTGATCGATCTCGTCAATGCAATCAGATCAGTTCGTGCCGAAATGAATATTCCCGCCGGCTCACCGCTGCCGCTGGTGCTCAGCGGCGCGTCGACCGAAACGCGCGAACGTGCGGGACGCTGGTCTGAATTCGTGCAGCGGCTGGCGCGGATCGCCGATATCTCCTTCGCCGACACGGCACCCCAAGGCGCGGTGCAGCTTGTGGTCCGCGGCGAGGTCGCGGCGCTGCCGCTCAAGGGCGTGATCGATCTTGCCGCCGAGCGTGCGCGGCTGGCGAAGGAAATGGCCAAGTGCGACGCCGACATCGCGCGCGTCGAGCAAAAACTCGGCAACGCCGATTTCCTCAAACGCGCGCCTGATGACGTCGTCGAAGGCGAGCGCGAGAAACGCGAGGAAGCGCAGGCGCGCCGCGAAAAACTCGCCGAAGCGCTGGAGCGCCTTAAAGGCGCGGCGTGAACGCCGCGCAGTCTCTGCCGAATCCGGGAAAAAGCATGTGTCCGAATCTCGATCGCTGCCGACGTCGCTGATTCTTCTTTGGCTCGTCGGCAATGCGCTGCGCTTGCCGATCCTGGCGGTGCCGCCGGTTATTCCGGTGCTGCGCGATGATTTCCATTTAACCGGCACCCAGATCGGGATTCTGACTGGATTGCCGGTCTTTCTGTTTGCGGTCGCCGCGCTCGCCGGTTCCCGGCTGATCAGCCGGATCGGCGCCGTGCCGGCTGTGGTGACCGGATTGGCGATCACGACGCTCGGCTCCGCGTTGCGCGGAGTTGCCGGGGGTGTGAGCGGTCTCCTCGGCGCAACCATCGTTATGGGCGCCGGCGTCGCCGTCGTTCAGCCGGCGATGCCCGCGTTGATCGGACGATGGTTGCCGCGTCACATTGCGGTGGCGACCGCGATCTACACGAATGGATTGCTGGTCGGCGAAGTGCTGCCGGTGGCCTTATTTCCTGTTCTGTTTCCTCTGCTCGGTGAGAGTTGGCGCGCGACTTTTTTCTTGTGGGCGATTCCCGGCATTGTCATCGCCCTTATCGTGCTGGTGGCAGCGCCGCGGGAACGAAGGACCGCGGCGCGTGCCGTGCCCCGCTGGTTCCCGGACTGGCCCGCGCGCGAGGTGTGGCGCATCGGCTTGATTTTCTCGAGCGGCAGCACGCTTTATTTCGACAGCAATGCGTTTCTTCCCGGCTACCTGAGCCAGGCCGGCCGCGCGGACCTGGTCAGCCCGGCACTGACTGCGCTCAACCTCGGGCAAATTCCGATTTCGCTGCTCTTGATCGCGTTTGCCAAGCGTCTGGAAGGCAAAGCATGGCCGCTGATGGCCTCCGGCGTTCTTTCGGTTGCGAGCATTATCGGCATTGTCGCGACCGCCGGCCCAGCGACGGTGGCATGCGCGGCGGCGCTCGGCTTTTTCGCCGGCGGCGGCTTCGCGCTGGGGCTGACCCTGCCGCCGCTGTTAAGTCCGCCGTCCGAGGTGGCGCGGGTGTCGGCGGCGATGTTCACCATCAGCTACGCCGGTGCCATGCTGGTTTCGGTCATCAGCGGCTTTGCCTGGGACATATCCGGCTCGGCGCGGTTTGCGTTTCTGCCGATTGCGCTCTCCGCGCTGCCCTCGATACTGTTGACACTGACGATTAACTTCCCGCGCAAGCCGGGTGGCGCCACGCAAGGTGACTGACCATGCTCGATCTCAACAACAGGCCAGGCGGTCCGAATTTGATCGTGACCGCGAAGACCGCGCACAAGGTGCACTTCCTCGACGCGGCCACGCTTGAACTGTCAAAGACGATCGACATGCCCGGTTCGACGCATGAACTCGCGCTCTCGCCGGACGGACGCACGGCCTACGGCTCGATCTACGGCGACGGCATTTTCATCAAGCGAATAAACCCGGATCGCCGTATCGCCGTCATCGACTTGGCGTCGCAATCCCTATCGCGAGTTATTGATCTCGGCGCCGTTTACGCCCCTCACGGGGTGATGATCGATGCGTCGGGTTCGCTCTGGTGCTCCGGCGAACTCGGCAATGCAGTTTTGGTCGTCGATCCGGCGGACGACAGTGTCCAGCGGATTGACGTCGGTGGCACCGCTCATTGGCTCGTCATCAGCGACGCGCTCGGCAAGGCGTTCGTGTCGGTGAAAGGCAACCATGTCGTCGTCATCGACTTGAAGCGCCGCGCCGTGGCCGATCGCATCAACGTGCCGGAAGTGACCGAGGGATTAGCAATCTCGCCGAACGGCGACCGCCTGTATGTCTGCGCGCAGACCAAGCCTGAGTTCTATGTCATCGATGCACGCAGCCGTAAGGTGCTTCAGACCGTACCGGTCCCCGAGCCCAAAGCCATAAATCCGCAGATGCGGAGGGTGCGGGTTTCGCCGGACGATCAATTCGTCCTCATTTCGTCGAACCAGGGCAACCAGGCGGCGATCTTTGCGACCGATGGCCTCAAGCTCATCTCCTCTTTCGCTACTAGGAAAAGCCCGATGGGGTTCGGCTTCGCTCCGGGCGGCCAGCACGCCTACCTGTGTTGCCACGATGACGCGGTGGTCTACGAGTTCGAGCTGGCTACCGGCAATTTGAACCGGACCTTTCCGACCGCGGCCGGGTGCGAGTTCATCGTCGCCTATCATTGAGGGCGCCCGGTGCGCATTTTCCTCGCTGGAGCGAGCGGTGCTATCGGGCGGCGACTCATGCCGCTTCTTCTGGCCGATGGCCACAGCGTAGTCGGGACGACTTGGTCGGCGACAAAGGCGGCCGAGCTTGAGGCGCTAGGGATCGCGCCGGTCGTGCTCGACGCCTTCGACGCCGGCCCTGTGCGGGAAGCCGTAGCCAACGCCCGTCCGCACATCGTCATCCATCAATTGACCGATCTGCCGCAACTCCTTGATCCGACACAGATGGCGGCTTCGCGCCAACGCAATACCCGCCTTCGCATCGAGGGCACGGCCAATCTCGTCGCCGCCGCGCGTGCGGCGGGCGCGCGCCGGCTGATCGCCCAAAGCATCGCGTTTGCTTATGCCGACGGTCCCGAGCCACACGGCGAGAGCGATCCGCTCGCCTCGCCCGACGGCGACGATCCAGTCGCGATCACGGCCAAAGGTGTAAGAGCGCTGGAAGAGTCGGTGCTAGGTGCTTCCGGCTTGGAGGGAATTGTCCTCCGCTACGGCCGGCTTTATGGACCCGGCACGTGGTATGCGGCGGCGACCGGGAAAGGCCCGCTTCACGTCGATGCCGCGGCCAGTGCAGCGCGGCTTGCGGTTACGCGTGGCGCAGCGGGGATCTACAACATCGCGGAGGACGACGGCGCGCTGCTAACAGAAAAGGCCGGGCGCGAGCTTGGCTTCGATCCCGGATTTCGCCTTAAAGCTTAGCCGGAGGCGGGAACGGCTTGCTGAGAAAGCGTGAGCCCTTCAGCCCGTAACGCCAGGGCTTATCGACGGCTTTGGTAATCCCAATGCGCGGGCCGATCGCCACCTCGACGGCCGCCGTTCGCCCGAACAGTTCAAACGGTGGCTCATCGAGAGCGAAGCCATTTTGCTTGTGGGTGATGCCGAGCGCCTCGCAGAGCCGGCCCGGTCCGGAGCAGAGCAAGCGTTCGTCCGCCATTCCCCGGCGTCGACGCATCGTCCCTAAGCCCTCGGTTGGCTCGAGCGCACGGATCAAGACGGCGCTGGCGGAGCCTTTCGGCTCGCAGACGAAGTTCAGGCACCAATGAATCCCGTAGGAACGATAGATGTAGGAGTAACCCGGCGGGCCGAACATGATGGCATTGCGCTCGGTTGGTCCGCGAAAGCTGTGCGAGGCAGGGTCGGTATGGTGATAGGCCTCCAGCTCGACGATGCGGCCGCCGACTCCGTTGAACAAAAGAGTTGCCCCGATAAGCTCAGGTGCCACCTCAAGTACGTGGCGTCCAAAAAAGCTTCGTCTCAGACGCCTCGCCATCAGCGGCATGGTCGCAGGTCGGACCTGTCGTCGTAAATCGCAAGTTAACAGGTGTGACTTTTGAGACAAAATCTGTGGCTTCTCCGCCACAGCTAGGGAAGATTCACTTGTTGATCGCGCTGGTCACGCGCGCGCCCCTTTTTGGCCATAGGGTTTTTAGAGATCAAGAATGATAGGGCTGCGGTTTTTTTGACACACCGCAGTGAGCGTCGCGGCCCAAGGCCGCGGTTGCTGGGGCGAGGGGACCACACTTAGGTCCGCAAGCATACTAATGGATGCGAAGACCGATCTAAAATCCAGATTGCCGAGCCGCCACGCCACGGAAGGGCCCGAGCGGGCGCCGCATCGCGCCTTCTATTACGCGATGGGTCTGACCAAAGAGCAGATCCATCAGCCGTTCGTCGGGGTGGCGACCTGCTGGAATGAAGCAGCCCCCTGCAACATCGCCCTAATGCGGCAAGCCCAGGCAGTAAAGCTTGGCGTCGCGTCGGTTGGCGCAACTCCGCGCGAATTCTGCACCATCACCGTTACCGACGGCATCGCCATGGGGCACGCTGGCATGAAGGCCTCGCTCCCGTCCCGCGAAGTCATCGCCAATTCCATCGAGTTGACCGTGCGCGGCCATTCCTATGACGCCCTGATCGGCGTCGCCGGTTGCGACAAGTCGCAGCCCGGCATGATGATGGCCATGTGCCGGCTCAACGTGCCGTCGATCTTTATTTACGGCGGCTCAATCCTGCCCGGCACCTTCAAGGGCAAGCCGGTCACCATCCAGGACGTCTACGAGGCGGTTGGAAGGCACTCGATCGGCGGCATGTCGGATACCGATCTGGATGTGCTGGAGCAGAACGCCTGCCCATCCGCTGGTGCTTGCGGTGCGCAATTCACCGCCAACACCATGGCGACGATTTCGGAAGCCATCGGGCTTGCGCTTCCGTATTCGGCCGGCGCGCCCGCGCCCTACGAAATCCGCGACAAGTTTTGCGTGCTGGCCGGCGAGATGATCATGGACCTGATCGTCAAGAACATCCGCCCGCGCGATATCGTTACCCGCGAGGCTTTGGAGAACGCGGCTGCCGTAGTCGCGGCGACCGGCGGCTCGACCAATGCTGCGCTGCACCTTCCCGCGATCGCCAACGAGTGTGGGATCAAATTCGATCTCTTCGACGTCGCCGAAATCTTCAAAAAGACACCCTACATCGCGGATTTGAAACCGTCCGGCCGTTATGTCGCCAAAGACATGTTCGAAGCTGGCGGCGTGCCGTTGCTGCTGAAGACGCTCCTCGACCATGGCTTTCTGCACGGCGAGTGTCTCACAGTTACTGGCCGAACCCTCGCGCAGAATCTGAAGTCGGTGAAGTGGAATGAAGAACAGGATGTCGTTCGGCCGGCCGACAAGCCGTTGTCGCCGACCGGCGGGGTCATCGGTCTTCGCGGCAATCTCGCGCCTGAAGGCGCGATCGTGAAGGTTGCCGGGATGGAGCGCCTGCATTTTTCCGGACCGGCCCGATGCTTCGACGGCGAAGAGGCCTGCTTTGAAGCGGTGAAGAACAGAAAATACCGCGAAGGCGACGTGCTGGTTATCCGTTACGAGGGGCCGAAGGGTGGCCCTGGGATGCGCGAAATGCTCGCGACCACCGCCGCCCTTTACGGTCAGGGGATGGGCAACAAAGTCGCCCTCATCACCGACGGCCGTTTCTCCGGCGCCACGCGCGGCTTTTGCATCGGCCATGTCGGGCCGGAAGCTGCGGTCGGCGGTCCGATTGGACTGATCCGCGATGGCGACACCATCGAGATCGACGCGGAAAAGGGCACGCTCGACGTCAAGTTGAGTAAGGCAGAACTCGATCAGCGCGCGCGGGATTGGAAGGCGCGCGCCGATGAATACACCTCCGGGTATTTATGGAAATACGCCCAGCAGGTCGGGCCGGCGCGAGACGGCGCCGTGACCCATCCGGGCGCGACTGTCGAGAAAGAATGCTATGCGGACGTCTGAATATTTGCGCGGCGCTGTCTCTAGCGGCGCACTGATCTTGGCAATCTGCGGGCTCGGGACAGGACCGACCGCCGCCTTCGATGGCACAGCGACGCCCTTGATCGCGCCGGCCGACGCACTCCACGCCCCGACCGTCACGCCAGAAACGGCCGACCGGACCAAGACCCTTACCGCGCTCGAATATGCCGCCGACCAAGGCCATCTCGCGGCGCAGTGGAAGATGGGCCGGATGTATGCGGCGGGCGACGGCGTAGCGCGCGACGACAAACGCGCCTTCGTCTATTTCAGCCAGATCGCTAACACGCATCCCGAAGAGCCGCCCGGCACCGCCGAAGCCCGCATCGTGGCCAACGCTTTCGTGGCGCTCGGAAATTATTATCTGACCGGCATTCCCAATTCGACCGTGCTGCCGAACGCCGTGCGCGCCCGCGAAATGTTTGCCTACGCGGCCTCGTATTTCGCCGACGCCGATGCGCAATATCAGCTCGGACGGCTTTACCTCGAAGGTACGCCGAGCGATCCGCACCAGGCGGCGCGCTGGTTCCAGCTTGCCGCCACCAAGGGCGATTGCCGCGCCGAAGCGGCATTGGGCGATCTGATGTTTCAGGGCAAGCGCATTCCGCGCCAGGCCGCCCGCGGCCTGATGTGGCTCACGCTAAGCAAGGACTGCGCAGGTCCGGAAGAAGCGTGGATCAAGCCGCTGGTTGACGGCGCGTTTCATCGCGCCAGCGATGACGACCGGGCTTTGGCGCTGGTTTACCTGGAAGAGTGGCTGAAAGGCCGCCGCGACTAACTACAGCGAAAGGCGGTTCGCGGCCGTCTACTGTTTGGCCTCAATCGCCAGATCGACCCAGACCGGGACGTGATCCGAGGGCTTTTCCCAGCTGCGTACATGGCGATCGATCCCAACGTCGCCTAGTCGGTCGGCGGCCTGCGGCGAAAGCAGCACGTGGTCGATGCGAATGCCGTTGTTCTTCTGCCACGCGCCGGCCTGATAATCCCAGAATGTGTAAATGCCCGCGGCGTCGCTCGTCGCACGCACCGCGTCGGTCAGGCCGAGATTCATTAGCGCGCGAAACTGCGAACGCGTTTGCGGCAGATACAGCGCGTCTGTCGTCCAGGCTTGCGGATTGCGCACGTCACCGCCGGCTGGAATGACATTGTAGTCACCGGCGAGAATAAGCGGCTCGCCAAACGTCAACCGCTCGCGCACGTAGGCGTAGAGGCGTTTCATCCAGCCGATCTTGTAGGTGTATTTTTCCGTTTCCGGCGGATTGCCGTTGGGCAAATAGACGCTCGCCAGCCGCAGCGCACCTTGCGACGTCGAAATCACCGCTTCCATGAAGCGCGCGTGATCGTCGGTGTGATCTCCGGGCAGGCCGATAGTGACCTCGTCGAACGGATATTTGGACAAAAGCGCGACGCCGTTGAACGTCTTCTGGCCGTGAACCGCGACGTTGTAGCCTAAACTCTCAAACACCTCGCGCGGGAACGCGTCGTCGACGCATTTCGTCTCTTGCAGGCAGACGAGATCGGGCGCTCGTTCGGCAAGCCAGGCAACCGCGCCATCCAGCCGCTGCTTGATTGAATTGACGTTCCAGGTGGCGATGCGCACCGGCTTTTAACACCTCAGAGGGCGAAGCTCGTGCCGCAGCCGCAGGACGCGGTCGCTTTCGGGTTGTGCACCTTAAACGACGAGCCGATAAGGTCGTCGACGAAGTCGATCTCCGACCCGGCCATGTAATTGAGCGAGACCGGATCGATCAGCACCGTGGCGCCCGACCGCTCGATCACGATGTCATCCTCGGCCTTGGCGCGCTCGGTGTCGAATTTATATTGGAAACCGGAGCAGCCGCCGCCTTGCACGCTGACACGCAACATGGTGCCGGACGGCTCGCGGCCGAGGATTTCGCCGATTTTGCGCGCGGCGCGCTCGGTAACGGTAACGTCGATGGCCATGAAGCTTCTCCCGGCAGGAAATCCTGCCGATTGCCAGGGCATTGCAGGATAGGTAAGTGCGGCGGCAGCCGAGGTCAATTGCGCAAGGCCACCTAACGATGGCGGTTCCGGAGGAAGTTTCCGCGCCGTATGCCTGTGATCCGGCGCATAGCCGCGGGCGGCTGCATCCTGAGCCGCAAAGTAAGACCCGTAGCCCGTTCCGTCGCGATTGCGACCGCATCATTCATTCGACCGCGTTCCGGCGGCTCAAACACAAGACCCAGGTCTTTGTGTTTGACGAAGGCGACCATTACCGGACGCGCCTGACCCACACACTCGAGGTTGCGCAAATCGCGAGGGCGCTCGCCCGCGCGCTCTCGCTCGACGAAGACTTGGCCGAGGCGCTGGCGCTCGCGCACGACCTCGGACACCCGCCATTCGGCCACGCCGGCGAGCGCGCTCTCGACGAGTGTCTGAAGGCCTGTGGCGGCTTCGACCACAATGCGCAGACGCTTCGCGTGGTGACGACGTTGGAGCGCCGTTATCCGTGTTTCGACGGCCTCAATCTGACCTGGGAGACGCTTGAAGGGCTGGTCAAGCACAACGGCCCGCTGACGGACCAACAACGCAACCCGCTCGGCCGCTACACCGCACGCGGCATTCCCGACGTCATTGCGGAGTACAGCCGGCGTCAGGATCTAAAATTGTGGAGCTACTCGAGCGCCGAGGCTCAAGTTGCCGCCGCCGCCGACGACATTGCGTATAACGCCCACGATATCGATGATGGCCTGCGCGCCGAACTGTTCACGGTGCAAGACCTGACGGCCATCCCGGCTGCAGCGGCGGTCATTGCCGATATCCGCGCGGCTTTTCCTGGGCTGGATGAAGCTCGCGTGGCGCACGAATTCGTCCGCCGCCTGATCGGTCTTCTCATCGAAGACGTGATCGCCGAAACCACGCGCCGGCTGGCAAAACTTAATCCTCATTCGGCGGACGAGGTCCGCAGCGCCGCGGCAGCCGTCGTGGCCTTCTCGGCGCCGACGGCGAGCGCTGAAGCGTTGATCAAAGATTTTCTTAAAGAGCACATGTATCGGCATGAACGGATCAAGCGCGTGATGAACGAGGCCGAGCGGGTGGTCAGGGATCTTTTCGCGCGTTACTCCACCCATCCCGGCGATCTGCCGCCGGAGTGGGGCGAGGGGCTCGCTCAGGTTGGCGACAAAGAACGCGCGCGGCACATTGCCGATTTCATTGCCGGCATGACCGATCGCTACGCGCTCGCCGAACACGCCCGGCTTTTTGACTCAACCCCCGAATTGCGTTAGGCGCGCCTCGGATCGCAACGCATGCCCATGGACATTTCGCGAGGAAGCATTTTTGGAACGGTAACGGGCCGTATCCAAAGCGCGACTACCTCGCTTATTTCTGCGGGGTATCTCCCGGCGGGCATCGATTTGTCGCGCATTACGGTCGAGCCACCGCGCGATGCGTCGCACGGCGATATGGCCACCAACGCGGCCATGGTATTTGCCAAGGATGCCGGCAAGAAGCCGCGCGAGCTTGCGGAGAAATACGCCGAAGCGCTTCGCGGTGACGACCTTCTCGCAAAGCTCGAAATCGCGGGCCCGGGCTTCATCAATCTGACTCTGAAGCCGGCCGCGTGGACGGAAGAACTACGCGAAGCGGTGCGCCTGGGATCGCAATACGGCAAGAGCGACATTGGGCGCGGCGCGGCGGTCAACGTCGAGTATGTCTCGGCCAATCCGACCGGGCCGATGCATGTCGGCCACGGGCGGGGTGCTGTGTTTGGTGACGCGCTCGCCAACTTGCTGGAGTTTGCCGGCTTCAAGGTCACGCGCGAATATTATGTCAATGACGCGGGCGCGCAGGTCGATGTCCTCGCCCGCTCCGCCTATCTGCGATACCGCGAAGCGCTCGGCGAGGACGCCGGCGCCATCCCAGACGGCCTTTATCCCGGTGAGTATCTGAAACCCGTCGGCGCGGCGCTTGCCGCTGAGCACGGCGATGCGTTGCGCAAAGAGCCCGAGAAAGATTGGCTGCCGGCCGTGCGGCAAAAGGCTATCGCGATGAT
The DNA here is from genome assembly GCA_963753355.1 of uncultured Alphaproteobacteria bacterium. Taxonomy (GTDB): domain Bacteria; phylum Pseudomonadota; class Alphaproteobacteria; order Rhizobiales; family Xanthobacteraceae; genus BOG-931. The sequence continues at coordinate 132,669 of CAVWBV010000004.1, read as the reverse complement.
GATGGCGATGCTGCGGGACGATCTCGCCGCGCTAAATATCACGCATGAGGTCTTCTTTTCCGAGCGCTCGCTGATCGAAGACGGCACCGATCGCGTCGCCGAGACCATCGAATGGTTGCGGCAGCAAGGCTACGTCTACGAGGGACGCTTGCCGCCGCCCAAGGGCGCGCTACCCGACGATTGGGAGGACCGCGAGCAAACGCTATTTCGGTCAACCGCTTTTAGTGACGACGTCGACCGTCCGCTGAAGAAATCGGACGGCTCCTACACCTATTTTGCGTCCGACATCGCCTACCACCGCTCCAAGCTCGAGCGCGGTTTCGGCACACTGATCGACGTCTTGGGCGCCGACCACGGCGGCTACATCAAGCGCATGCAAGCGGCGGTGGCGGCGCTAAGCGGCCGTAAGGCGGTGGTCGACGTCAAACTCATCCAGTTGGTGAAGCTGATGCGGGCCGGCGAGCCGGTAAAAATGTCGAAGCGGGCCGGGGAGTTCGTCACGCTTCGCGAGGTGGTTGATGAAGTTGGCCGCGATGCGGTCCGCTTCATGATGCTGTTTCGCAAGAACGATGCCGTGCTCGACTTCGATTTGGCCAAGGTCATCGAGCAGTCGCGGGACAATCCGGTCTTCTACGTCCAATATGCCCATGCCCGGTGCCGTTCCGTGTTCCGCAACACAAATGAAGCATTTGCGGATCTTCCGGCCGACGCTAACGAATTGCTCGAAATCGCGGATTTGCGGCGCATTGCCGATCCGGCGGAACTTGCCTTGGTGCGCCAAATAGCGCTTTACCCCCGGGTGGTTGAGGCCGCTTCGACCGCCCACGAGCCCCATAGAATTGCCTTTTATTTGTTTGACTTAGCGAGCGAGTTTCATGCCCTGTGGACACTGGGGAATACCGCGCCACATTTACGCTTCATTATGCAGAATGATCGAGAAATGACGTTAGCTCGCCTGGCGCTGGTCCAGGGCGTACGCACCGTGTTGGCGTCTGGGTTGGGGTTACTTGGGGTCGGTGCACCGAACGAGATGCGATAGCTGTCCGCGTGCGGCCTCGCCCAGAGTCGAGGGCGTCAGAATTACTTTACGGGCAGAATCACCGTAGTGTCTGAAATCTCCACAGCGGAGCGCACCTTTGGCTGACAACACCTTCCGGCCTCTTCGCAGCCGCCAGACGCCGCCGCCCGAGCGCGCCAATGCGGGGGCAAGCGACGCGAATGACCCGCTGGCGGAATTGGCCCGGCTGATCGGCCAGTCAGACCCTTATGCCGAGCGCCAAGCCGACGCCCGCGAACGCCGCCCTGCGGCCGAAAGGGATGCGCCTCCTGCTCATGAATGGGCTGACGAGGACGAAGTCGAACAAGCTTACGCGGCCGAGGGCCGATACGCGCCGCAGCCGGCGATGCCGCGCGCTGCGCCGCTTCGTGACCACGCTCCGCACAGCGACGAAGGCGAATATGAGCACGAGCCGCACGCTGACGATCGGTATTTTTCTCCTGCAGGCGGATACCAGGACGAGAGCGAAGACCCGCGCGAGGAGCGGCCGGCCGCGTCCGTTCGCCCCGTACCGACTTTCTTGACCAGCGGGCCCCGGGAGGACAGCGCCGAATTTGCCGAGCCGGAGCACGACGCGGCCGATGCCTACGCTCACGAGGAGTATTACCAGCCGAACCAGCGCCGACGCGGCGGCTTGGTCGTGGTGATGGCCGTGCTCGGCCTAGCGGTAGTTGGGACGGCAGGCGCGTTTGCTTATCGGACCATGTTTGGCGGATCACTGCTGCCTGCGCTGCCACCGATCATCAAGGCGAATACCTCGCCCAATAAGGTCATGCCCAATTCCGGCGACACCCAGGCTACGAATTCGGGCCAAGGCGGTGGCGCGACTGCGTCCGCTGGGGAAAACGTCGTCTCCCGCGAAGAGGAGCCGATCAACATCGAGCCGCCAAAAACGGCGCCGAGGATCATCTCGACAATTCCCGTCAACAACAACAATCAGAGCGCGGCGTTGCCCCCGTCAGTTGTCGCATCAGTCACGCCGATGCCCGGCTCGACGGCTCCGGCCATTGCTCCTGGATCTGCGCCTTCGGCTAATCCCGACTGGCCTGCCTCGCCGGCGATCGCGGAACCTGTTTCTGCCGCTCCAGCGCAATCCAGCCCGCCTGCAAACGCGTCCGCGGCGCCTTCAGGACCTCCGCCCCAGCCGAAGAAGATACATACGGTCACCATCCGTCCCGATCAGGCCGGCGGTGCGGACACTGCCAACGGTCGCACCACGGCCCGCGGTGCGGCGGCGCGCGCGGCGGACGGCAATGCCCCGCTGGCGCTTGTTCCGGGTGGAGGCGAGGCGGCGACGGCAACTCAACCGCGCTCTCGCAGATCGCCGCCGTCAACGACAGTGGCGAGCACGACTACCGCCAGCACCGGCTTGAGCGAAACCGCGTCGGCTGTGGGTTACGCCGTGCAGGTCTCTTCGCAGCATAGCGAAACCGAGGCGCAATCATCCTTCCAGGCCCTGCGGGCGAAGTATCCCGAGCTGCTCGGCAAGCGTGAACCGATCATTCGTCGCGCGGACTTGGGCGCCAAGGGCATTTACTATCGGGCGCTGATCGGGCCGTTTGCTTCCGCGGAACAGGCAGCCTCAATGTGCAGCAGCCTGAAAGCCGCAGGCGGCAACTGCATCGTGCAAAAGAACTAAACCCGTTCGATTGACCGACCGGAGCGCGAAGGCTAAGCGGCAGCCGTAATGCGCGCCTTTATCACCGGCGTTGCCGGTCTTTCGCTAACCGATCGCGAGCGCGCTTTTCTCCGCGAGGCGCAGCCGTGGGGTATGATTCTGTTCCGGCGCAACGTCGCTTCGCCACAACAGCTGCGCGCCCTGATCAACGAGATGCGTGACGTGCTCGGCCGGCAGGCCCCGGTCCTGATCGACCAGGAGGGCGGGCGCGTCCAGCGCCTTGGACCGCCGCATTGGCCGGCTTATCCGCCCGGGGCGGCCTACGGGGCGGCCTACGATCGCGACCGGGCGCACGGTCTTGCTGCCGCGCAGCTCGGAGCGCGTCTTATCGCTGCCGACCTTTTCGAGCTTGGCATCGATGTCGATTGCCTGCCGCTCGCCGACGTTCCCGTTGCCGGGGCCGACCCGATTGTGGGAGATCGCGCCTACGGCACTGAGCCGGGCAAGGTGGCCGCCATCGCCGGGGCAATTGCACACGGGCTGGAGGAGGGAGGCGTTCTGCCGGTGCTCAAGCATATCCCCGGGCACGGTCGTGCCGGCGCCGACAGCCACAAGCAGCTCCCCGTGGTCGGCACCGACCGGGCGACGCTCGAGGCTACAGATTTTGCGGCGTTCGCGGCGCTATCCGACTTGCCTATGGCAATGACCGCGCATGTCGTGTTTACCGCCATCGATCCTGTCGCGCCTGCCACCGTTTCGGCAACTATAGTGAGCGAAGTGATTCGTGGTTCCATCGGCTTTGACGGCTTACTGATGAGTGACGACATATCGATGCAGGCGCTGTCCGGAACGGTCAGCGAACGTGCGCGTACCGCGATCGCGGCGGGTTGCGACGTGGTGCTGCACTGCAACGGTGACATGAGCGAGATGGTGGCCGTTGCCGCCGAAGTTCCGAAGCTCACCGGTGAAGCCGCGCGCCGTGCCGAAGCGGCTCTGGCTCTACGAAAAGCGCCAGCGCCTCTCGACGTCGCTGCCGGCCGCGCCGAATTTTTCCGTCTCATGGCCGGTTCGTGGCAGCCCGCGGAGCCCGATGCATGATCACTGAGGACGCGCAATTCGACACAGAGTTTCCGGAGCGCGGCTCCGACGAGCCGGCGCTGGTGATCGATGTCGAAGGTTTCGAAGGTCCGCTCGACCTGTTGCTGATGCTCGCGCGCCAGCAGAAGGTCGATCTGGCGAAGATTTCCATCCTGGCGCTGGCGGATCAATACCTCGCCTTCATCGAAGAGGCGCGCAAGCTGCGGCTCGAAATCGCCGCTGATTACCTGGTGATGGCGGCGTGGCTCGCCTACTTGAAGTCGCGCTTGTTGTTGCCGGAACAGCACGAGCCTGACGGTCTGAGCGCCGAGGAGATGGCGACCGCGCTGGCGCAGCGTTTGCGGCGCCTCGAAGCTATCCGCCAGGTCGCCGAGCAATTGCTCAATCGTCCTCAACTGGGCCGTGAAGTTTTTGCCCGCGGGCAGCCTGAACCAATTGCCGAGATCAAGCGGCCGGAATGGACGGCGACGTTGTACGATCTGCTTTCGGCTTACGCCGTTCAGCGGCAGAAGCAGGCGAGGTCCTTTGTGCGCGTGAAAAAGCGCACGGTTTGGTCGCTCGCCGAAGCGCGCGAAGCGGTCGAGCGCCTGCTCGGCGGCGCCACCGATTGGTGCGCGCTCGATGAATATCTCATCGCCTACATGGTCGAACCTTCGCTTGCCACGACCGTTCGCGCGTCAAGCTTTGCGGCGACGCTTGAGCTAGTCCGCGAAGGCCGTGTCCAGGTTCATCAGCAGGCGGCTTTCGCGCCGCTTTACGTCCGCAAGCGGCCGGATAACGAGACAAGTAACGCCGCGACCGAACGGGGGACTGGGTGATGGGGACTGAAAGAAAATGAAATCCAATTTGGCGGAGATGCGTGTGGTTGTTGGGGAGAGTGATGCGATGGAGCGCACTGAGGAATTGCGCATCCTCGAAGCGTTGTTGTTTGCCGCCGACGAGCCGCTCGATGAGAAGGTGCTGGCCGCGCGGATGCCTGCGGGCCGCGACGTGCGGGCGCTGCTTCTGGAGCTGCAAAGCGAGTACGCGAACCGCGGCGTCAATATCGTCCGTGTCGGCGGCAAATGGTCGCTGCGAACCGCAAGCGATCTCGCCTGGTTGCTGACGCGCGAGACCGTTGTCACCAAGAAGCTTTCGCGCGCCGCCATCGAGACCCTCGCCATCGTCGCCTATCACCAGCCGGTGACGCGTGCCGAGATCGAGGACATTCGCGGCGTCACCACCTCGAAAGGCACGCTCGACGTTCTGCTCGAGACTGGCTGGATCCGCCTGCGCGGACGGCGCAAGGCGCCGGGCCGGCCGGTGACCTATGGCACCAGCGAGGCGTTCATGTCCCATTTTGGCCTCGAAGCACTCGCCGACCTTCCAGGCCTAGACGAGCTCAAGGGCGCCGGCCTGATCGAAAAGTCGCTTTCGGCCGGATTTACCATCCCCATTCCCTCGGACGATCCGGCATTGCGCGAGGACGAAGACCCTCTGGAACCGGAAGATCTCGATTTGGGCCTCGCTCCGCCGCCGGAACGCACCGAGGAGTAAACCTTCGCTGCAACTTTGCGCGAGACCTTAAGCCGTTTGCTGCATTACGCTTGTCTTTGACCCCGCCGACGCCTAGTTTCTGGCTTAAATCGGAACGGTGCAGCGAGCGCGGGCGGGTACCCGCGCACGGAGGTTAGTATGGGCTCCCTGAGTATCTGGCATTGGCTGATCGTCGGCGCCGTGTTGCTCCTGGTATTCGGCGGGCGCGGCAAGATTTCGGACATGATGGGCGATGTCGCCAAAGGCATCAAAGCCTTCAAGAAGGGCATGACGGAGGACGAGGCCAGTGCGGAGAAATCCGATGCGCCCGTTAGGTCCCTCGACCATCAGCCGAGCGACGTGGTGAAGCCGCGTGCCGAGGCCGGCACCAAGGTGTCCTGACGCCTCTGCTGCCGGGGATCGCGGACGGCCGGCGCGAATGCCGGCGTGACGGCTGAACCGGCCGGGAATTTCCATGTTCGATATCTCTTGGACCGAATTCCTGCTGATCGGCGTGGTGGCGCTGATCGTGATCGGCCCGAAGGAGCTTCCCGCCGTATTGCGCACCGTCGGACAATGGACCCGCAAAGTGCGGAGCATGGCCGCCGACTTCCAGGGTCAATTCCAGGAAGCGATGCGCGAAGCCGAAATGTCCGACCTCAAGAAGCAAGTCGACGATCTGGCGCACGACGTCAAAAACTACGATCCGCTCAAGGACGCGCGCGCCGAGGTCGAGGCGGCGGGCAGGGACATTAAGGCTTCGCTGGAACAAAAGCCGGACGAGCCGATGCTCGCCGAAGCGGCAACTCCGCCCGCGGCGGTCGACGAAATTCCCGCAGCATTGCCCGGCGCCGACATACCGGCGGTGAATGGCGAAGAAGTCATCGCCACCGCGATGGCCCCGGTCGCGCCTGATGCCATTGAGAAATCCGCAGCGGAAATCTCGGCGAGCGAGCCGAGTGTCGTGAGCGGCGCAAGTGATGTTGCCGTCGTTGCGACCGGTCCGGTGACGCCGGAAGCTGCCGCAAGCGCGGTGTCGCCCGACAACTCGGGGCGTTCCGCATGACGACCCGCGAAGACGAAGAAAAAGCGATTGAGGCCACCAAAGCGCCGTTGATGGAGCACCTGGTCGAGCTGCGCACGCGGCTGATCAAGGCGCTCGCTGCCTTCGCGCTCGCCGCGATTGTCTGTTTCTTCTTCGCCAAGCAAATCTACAACGTGCTGACGTGGCCCTACGTCTGGGTCGCCGGCCCTGAGAATTCGAAGTTTATCTATACGGGGCTGCTTGAGTATTTCGTGGTGCAGCTCAAGCTCGCGCTATTTGGCGCCGCGTTCATCGCTTTTCCGGTAATCGCGACGCAAATCTACATGTTCGTGGCGCCCGGCCTCTATCGCAACGAGCGCCAGGCTTTTCTGCCTTACCTCATCGCCACGCCGATCTTCTTCGTGCTCGGCTCGATGGTGGTTTATTTCCTGGTCTGGCCGATGCTGGCGCGGTTTTCGCTGAGCATGCAGCAAATGGGCGGCCCGGGACAGGCGAGCATCGAGCTGCTGCCGAAGGTCGAAGACTACCTGTCGCTGTTGATGAAGCTCATTTTGGCGTTCGGCATCGCCTTCCAGCTGCCGGTGATCCTGACGCTGCTCGGCAAGGTCGGCATTATCACGTCCGACCAGCTCAAATCGAAGCGGCGCTATTTTATTGTCATCGCCTTCGTCATTGCGGCGATCCTCACGCCGCCTGATGTCCTCAGCCAATTGTCGCTCGCGGTGCCGCTGGTCGCGCTTTACGAGGGCTCGGTCTGGTCGGTGCGCTTCGTCGAGAAGCGCGCGGCGGCGGAGCGCGCGGCCTCGGCAGCGGCTGCCGCGGCAAAGCCCGCGGAGTGATTAGCCGTTATTATGGCATCGCCGATTGTCTGTGATTTGTCATGCCCGGCCTTGTGCCGGGCATCCACGTCTTAACTGCCGAAAAAGGAAAGACGTGGATGGCCGGGACAACCCGGCCATGACGCGGTAGATACGAAGCCCCATGCACGACATCCGCTTCATCCGTGAGAATCCCGAGGCGTTCGACCGCGCTCTCAAGCGTCGACATCTCGGTCCCACTGAGAGCACACAATTTTCTTCCGACAACCTTATTTCGCTCGATGAGCGCCGGCGCGCAAACATCCGCGCAAGCGAAACTGCGCAGGCGCGGCGAAATGCGGCGTCGAAGGAGATTGGCGATGCCAAGCAGAAAGACGATGAAGCCACCGCGTCAAAGTTAATGGCCGAAGTCGCCGACCTCAAGGAACGATTCCGGCGCTGGAGGCAGAGCAAGAGCAAAAGGACGTTCGAAAAGAACTAAACGACGCTCTTGGCGCAAATTCCCGAACCTGCCTGCTGACGACGTTCCCGATGGCAAGGACGCGAACGACAATATTGAGCGTCATCATTTTGGAGCGAAACGGGACCTCGCCTTCACGCCGAAACAGCATTTCGATCTGGGCGAGGCGCTTAGCCAAATGGATTTCGAGACCGCCGCGAAGTTATCCGGCACGCGCTTTGTCGTTCTGAAAAAGGGACTCGCGCGGCTTGAACGCGCGCTCGGGCAATTCTTTCTCGATGTGCATACCAGCGAACCGCACAACTACACTGAAATCGCTCCGCCGATTGCTGGTACGCGATGAGGTGATGTTCGGAACCGCGCAGCTGCCGAAATTCTGAGTTGGATCAATTCTTGGCACACCTCTCAGTTTCTCGAAACCTGGGGTCCTCGGCGATGAGTTAACCGATCTCAGATTCTGCGGGCGTTATGCTAAAGGGCGACGCACGGATCGCCTGGGATAGAAACAAGGATGTAATTTCCCTCGACGCTACACAGACACAACTGATCGCTCAGCCATATTGGCTCATCCCGACCGCCGAAGTGCCGCTAACGAATCTCGTCCGCGAATCGATCCTCGACGAAGCCCAACTGCCGCTGCGCTATACCGCTTGCACGCCGTGCTTTCGTGCCGAAGCCGGCGCCGCCGGCAAAGACACGCGCGGCATGATCCGCCAGCATCAGTTCACTAAAGTCGAGCTTGTGTCCATCACCACGCCGGAGCAAAGCAAAGACGAGCACGAGCGCATGCTCGCCTGCGCCGAGGAAGTGCTCAAACGGCTCGAATTGCACTATCGCGTGGTGACGCTGTGCGCCGGCGACATGGGTTTTGCGGCGCAAAAGACTTACGACATCGAGGTCTGGCTGCCGGGCCAGAACATGTACCGGGAAATTTCCTCCTGTTCGAACTGCGGCGAGTTTCAGGCCCGCCGCATGAGCGCCCGGTATCGCGGCAAGGAAAGCCGCGACGTCCGCCACGTGCATACGCTCAACGGCTCTGGCGTCGCCCTCGGCCGTGCGCTCATTGCGGTCATGGAAACTTACCAGCAGGACGATGGCTCAATTGCCGTGCCCGAGGCGCTTGCGCCATACATGGGCGGGATAACGAAAATCGAGCGATCTTAAAATCATGCGCATCATGGTCACCAATGACGACGGCATCCACGCGGAAGGTTTAGACGTCTGCGAGAAAATCGCGCGGGAAATCTCCGACGATGTCTGGGTGATCGCGCCGGAATACGATCAGTCTGGCGTCGCGCATTCCCTGTCGCTCAACGATCCGTTGCGGCTTCGCCAGGTGGCCGAGCGCCGCTACGCGGTGCGCGGTACGCCGACCGATTGCGTCATCATGGGTGCGCGTCACGTGCTCAACGGTAAGAACCCGGACCTCGTTCTGTCCGGCGTCAATCGCGGGCGCAATGTCGGCGAAGACGTGATCTATTCCGGCACCGTCGCCGGCGCCGTCGAAGGCACCATGATCGGCGTGCCGTCGGTGGCCTTGTCGCAGGCGACCTCGGCGCGGACCGGCCGCTCGCCTTATTGGGACACGAGTCTTCGCTTCGCGCCTGACATCATCAAGCGCGTCGTCGCCGAGGGCATCCCGCGCGACGTGCTGATCAACGTCAACTTTCCCGATTGCCCGCCCGAACAGGTGAAGGGCATCGAGGTTACCGCGCAAGGGCGCCGCCGCCAGGAGCGCTTGCAGATCGACGAGAGGAAGGATGGCCGCGGTAATCCGTATTACTGGATCGCCTATGTCCGCCACGCGTTCGTCAAGGCCGAGAAAGGCACCGACCTCGCGGCGCTCGAGGATAGCCGCATCGCGGTCACGCCATTAAAGCTCGATATGACCGACGAGCCGTACATGACCAAGCTCGCGAGCTTGTTCGGCTAGAAGGGCTTAGGTCTATTGCGCGCTGTGCGCGGGATTGGCGGCCTTGATGGCTTGCGCCAGCGCTTCCGCCTGAAACGGCTTCTGCAAGGTCGGCGTCTTGCGATACGCCTCGGGCACGCCGCGCTGGCCGTAGCCGGTGGCGAAGACAAACGGCAATCCGCGTTCGATCAGAACGTCGACCACCGGCGAAATAGGTTGGCCGTTGAGGTTGACGTCAAGAATGGCGACGTCGAACTCGGTCTGCTTGGCGAGCGTCAGAGCCTCATCGATGCGGCCGGCTTCGCCCGCAAGCTTGCAGCCGAGATCGGCGAGCATGTCTTGCAGGAGCATTCGGATCATCAGCTCATCCTCGACCACAAGGACGCGCGTTCCGGCGATAGAACTTGGTACTATCGGCATACAGGAATCCCGTGCTTCACAAATGGCTTCCGGCGGCGACGGCTTTGCCGGCGATTTTTGAGGTGCTCACCCACTCGCGCAGACCCATCCGCGTATTTAGCCCGATGGCATAATCCCCGATCAAGGCTGAGGTTCCGCTTCCTCCGCGGGACGGCTTGAGCTTATTCGCTTTTTCCACGCTGAGGCTCTTTATCTATAAGCAATTGCAGCAACATGATAGAGTTGCTTTCGTTGTCGCAGACGAGGCTGTTGTGGCGGATATCGACGCCGACGACGTAGAGCGGATGGAGTTTCAGCTCACGCTGCGTCGCCGGGGCATCAGCGACAAAGCGGTGCTGCGCGCCATGGACGCGGTTCCGCGCGAACACTTTGTCACCTCGGAGTTCGCCGGCAGCGCCTACGCCGATCAGGCGTTGCCGATCGCGTGCGGCCAGACCATCAGTCAACCCTACGTGGTCGCGTACATGACGGAGCAATTGGAAGTCCGGCCTGAGCACCGGGTGCTCGAAGTCGGCACCGGCTCGGGTTACCAGGGCGCCATTCTGTCGCGGCTGGCGAGGGAAGTGGTGAGCATCGAGCGTTACCGGACACTCGCCGATGCAGCGCGCGCCCGTCTCAAGACCCTTGGGTATGAAAACGTGACTGTTCGCGCTGGCGACGGGATGGCCGGTGCGCCTGACGACGCGCCTTTTGACCGCATCATCGTTACCGCCGCCGCGGAGACCATACCGGAGCGTTTGCTCGACCAGCTAGCCGATGACGGCAAAATGGTGCTGCCGCTTGGCCCCCCCGGCGGGGCGCAGCACATCGTCAAACTCTCCAAAACGGCGGAGGGCCTGCAGCGACAAGATTTGATTGCGGTAAGATTTGTCCCGCTGCTGCCCGGGCAAGCGCGAGAATTGTAACCATTCGACCACAATTTCGGCTTCATTAAATTCATTCGCCGATACTTAAAGGCCTGTTTACCTCAACGATGTTTATTCGCTCGCAGGTAATTTTGCGTGCGGGCGGTAACCATGGGCGCATGGCGTTTGGCTTTCGGGCCGCAATTGGTTGTTATTGCATTAATGGGGGTGGGGGCTGCCGGGTGCAGCGACTCCAGCCGTTTCGATAGCAATCCGTTTGCCTCCGAAAATACCGGCTCGTCGCACAACGACGTCACCGGCTCGATCCCGAGGTCGACCAACGGCGTCGAGAGCAAGCCGCTCCCGCATCTCGCCGGCAATGGAAGTGAGGGGATGTCGGGCGGCGGCCGCGGCATGGGGTCCTATCAGCCCTCAGTGCCCGCCAGTTCAGACGCCACCGGCTCGCTGCCGCCGGCTGCTGCGCCTCCGCCCCCGCCGTCCTGGAGCTGGGAAGGTGGCACGCCGGTCACGCTGCGCTCGCACGACACGCTCGAGACGCTGTCGCGGCGATATGGGGTGCCTGTCGCCGTCATTATGCAGGCCAACAACATCAACAACCCGGCGCTGATACATGCCGGGCAACATCTGGTCATTCCGCATCTGAAAGGGCCGGCCGCGGCACTCGCGGCCCCGCCGCCGCGCCTCGCTGCAAATGCGCCGGCGCTACCTGCGGCGGCGCCGACGCTACCACCGGCTACGGCAGTCGCGCCGCCGCGCATGGCGCTCGCTCCGACGTCCGCCGTTCATGTCGTCGCCGCCGGCGAGACGCTGCGCAGCATCGCGCACATGTACGGCAAGCCGGTTCTGGTCCTTGCCAAAGCCAATAACATCGCTCCCGACAGCCGGATGAAGATCGGCGAGCGCCTGGTCATTCCGGATGCCAAGACGGCTGCGCGGCCACCGGCCGCGCTGCCAAAGCGCGCCGAAGCTCCGCCCGCCGCCGCGGCGCCGCAAAACCTTGCCTCCGTCGCCGAGCCGCCGCATAGCGCGCGGCTGGCGTCGCCGGTTGCGCCGGAGGAAGAGCAAAGCGCCGTCAAGACGGCGGAACCGGCAGGCAAGCTCGGCGAGTTCCGCTGGCCGGTCCGCGGTCGCGTCATCGCCGGCTTTGGACCGAAACCAAACGGCCTACAGAACGACGGCATCAATCTCGCCGTGCCGGAAGGCACGCCGATCAAGGCGGCCGAAGATGGCGTTGTCGCGTATGCCGGCAACGAGCTCAAAGGCTATGGCAATCTCGTGCTGCTGCGCCACGGCAATGGCTTTGTCACCGCATATGCGCACGCCAGCGAAATCCTCGTGAAGAAGGGCGACGTCGTCAAACGCGGACAAACGATCGCCAAATCCGGCCAGACCGGCAGCGTCACCGCGCCACAGCTCCACTTTGAGATCCGCAAAGGCTCAACGCCAGTCGATCCGGCGCAATATCTCAACGGCGCTTGATTAGACGACACGCTACGGACGGCGGAATCAGCCGTCCTCAGCCGTCCGTCATTTTTATCCCCAAGCGTCCCGCCAGATCCTGGACGTATTGCCAAGCGACACGGCCAGAGCGCGCGCCGCGCGTCGTCGCCCATTCAACTGCTTCGCGGCGTAATTCGGCGTCATCGATCCGGATGCGATAGCGGGCGACGTAAGCGTCGATCATCGCTAGGTATTCGTCCTGGCTGCACCGGTGAAAACCGAGCCACAGCCCAAAGCGATCCGACAGCGAGACTTTTTCTTCCACCGCCTCGCCCGGATTGATGGCTGTGGCGCGCTCGTTGTCGACCATGTCGCGCGCCATCAAATGCCGGCGGTTCGACGTGGCGTAAAAGATGACGTTTTCAGGCCGCCCCTCAATGCCGCCTTCGAGCATCGTTTTGAGCGCTTTGTAGGAGGTATCTTCTGCTTCGAACGAAAGATCGTCGCAGAATACGATGAAGCGCTGCCGCGCCGGCCGCAGCCGGCCCATCAGCTCCGGCAGCGATTCAATGTCCTCGCGGTGAATCTCGACCAGCTTAAGCCCGGCGGCGGGATGGGCGGCGCTCACCGTGGCGTGCGCGGCCTTGACTAACGATGATTTGCCCATGCCACGCGCACCCCATAACAGCGCGTTGTTGGCGGGCAAACCGCGGGCGAAGCGTTCCGTATTCTCGAGCAGAAGATCGCGCACCCGCTCGATGCCTTTAAGGAGTGACATCTCGACGCGATTGATGCGGCGGACCGGAGCGAGTGTTCGGCCTTCGGCGTACCAGACGAACGCGTCGGCGGTGGCAAAGTCCAATTGCTCGTCAGGCGGCGGCGCGAGCCGTTCGAGCGCCGCTGCAATCCGCTGCAAAAGGTTTTCTTCGCCCGCATGCGTGGCGCGAACTTGCGCTCGCTTGGCGGCGCCTTTCGACGCTGTTTTGGGTCTTTTCCGCTGCGGAGGTTTGGCCATGCTGGTTCAAACTTAAAGCCGTTCAAAATGTCCTCTGACGTATCTTGGAACCGTTTTGCGGCCCGCGCCCGATGCTGTAACGGGCTGTCCCTAACCCTCGCAAGCGCGCTGAAAGGGGGCCACCGTACATTGCAATTGGGCGAACGGCAGCTATAGTCCGCGCCGATTTCCCGCGCAAAATCGGGCCTTCACCATAAGGCCGGCGCGTCCCTGGCGTTCCGGAGGAGCTATGTTTATCACGCCCGCATTCGCGCAAAGCAATCCATTAAGCGCCCTATTCGGCGGTGACAGCGGCGGCATGATGACCTCGCTGCTGCCGCTGATCCTGATTGTCGTGATTATGTATTTCCTGGTCCTGCGGCCGCAGCAGCAGAAGGTGAAGCAGCATCAGGCCCTGGTCAGGGCGTTGCGCCGTGGCGATACGGTGGTGACCAACGGCGGATTGGTCGGCAAGGTCACCAAAGTCGTCGATGACGACCAGATCGAGGTCGAGATTGCCGATGGCGTGCGGGTGCGGCAGATGCGCTCAATGGTATCCGACGTGCGCGCCAAGGGCGAGCCGGTGAAGGACGAGAGCGCAAGCTAAGCCCGCGCTCGGTTGCATCGCTCTTAAAACCAGGGACGTCAATCGCATGTTGTTTTTCACGCGATGGAAAGCGGCGGGCATTTTGCTGATCGCGCTCGTCGCGTGCCTGTTTGCGTTGCCGAATTTCTTTTCCGAGAGCGCGGTGCGCGCGTGGCCGTCATTCGCGCAACGCCACATCGTGCTCGGCCTCGACTTGCAGGGCGGATCGAGCCTGCTTCTCGAGGTCGATACTGCCGCCGTGCGCAAGGAGAAGCTGCAAGGCATAGCCGACGATGTGCTGCGCATCCTTCGTGGCGCACGCATTCCGTTCACCGGACGTGCCGTCCATGGCAACAGCGTCGAAGTCCACATCACGCACGACACCGATGTCGAGAACGCCATGTCCAAGCTGCGCGAGCTGTCGCAGCCGCTCTCAGGCATCCTGGGCTCTTCCGGCCAACGCAGCGTCGACATAACCGAGAACGCCGGCACCATCACACTGACGCCGTCGGATGCGGCCGTCGCGGAACGTGTCCGCCAGGCGGTTGATCAATCGATCCAGATCATCGAGCGCCGCGTCAACGAACTCGGACTGGTCGAGCCGACTATCCAGCGCGAAGGCGCCTCCCGCATTCTCGTGCAGGTTCCGGGCCTGCAAGATCCTTCGCGGCTGAAGGAGATTTTAGGCAAGACTGCCAAGCTTGATTTTAAGATGGTCGATCAGACCATGACGCCGGAGCAGGCGATAGCGACTCACCCGCCGGCCGATTCGGAAATTCTCGACGGGGAAGGAGGAGCGAAATATCTCATCGAAAAGCGCCCGCTGGTTTCCGGAGGCGATCTGATCGATGCGCAGCCGGGATTCGATCAGCGCTCGAGCGAGCCGGTCGTCAACTTCCGCTTCAATTCCTCGGGCGCTCGTAAATTCGCCGAAGCGACGCAACAGAACGTCGGCAGGCCGTTCGCCATTGTGCTCGACAACAAAGTGATTTCGGCCCCGGTGATCCGCGAGCCTATCCTCGGCGGGTCGGGCCAGATTTCGGGCAATTTCACCGTCCAGTCGGCGAACGATCTCGCCATCCTTCTCCGTGCCGGCGCACTGCCGGCGCCGCTCACGGTCATCGAGGAGCGCACCGTCGGTCCTGGCCTCGGCCAGGACTCAATCAATGCCGGCGAGCACGCGGCTTATGTCGGCGCGGCGCTTGTTATCTTCTTCATGCTTGTGACCTACGGCCTGTTCGGGCTGTTCGCCAACATTGCAGTCGCAGTCAACGTCGCCATGATCTTCGGCGTTCTGTCTGCGCTCAACGCTACGCTGACGCTGCCCGGAATTGCGGGCATCGTGCTCACGGTCGGCATTGCGGTGGATTCAAACGTGCTGATCTACGAGCGCATCCGCGAAGAGGTCCGTGCCGGACGAAGCGCCATCAACGCCATCGATGCCGGGTTTTCGCGGGCGTTGGCGACCATCCTGGACTCCAACATCACCACCTTCATCGCCGCCGCGGTGCTGTTCTATATCGGCACCGGGCCGGTGCGCGGCTTTGCCGTGACGCTCGGCATCGGCATCCTCACCAGCTTGTTCACCGCGTTTACGCTGACGCGGCTGATCGTGGCATATTGGGTGCGGTTGTACCGTCCGCGAACAGTGCCGATCTAACGAACACCTGATACGAAAGAGTTCCTTGCGCCTTCTCCGCATCGTTCCCGACAACACGCGCTTCGACTTTATGCGCTTCCGGCGCATAAGCTTTCCGATATCGGCGATACTGTCGATTGCGGCGATCCTGCTTTATTTCCTGCACGGCCTGAATTTCGGCATCGACTTCGTCGGCGGCACGCTGATGGAGGTGCAGACCAAGGCCGGGCCGGCTGATATCGCGAAGATGCGCGGCACCATCGGCGGTCTCCATCTCGGCGATTTCCAGCTCCAGCAATTCGGCGCGCCCAACGACGTGCTGATCCGCATTTCCGAACAGCCGGGCGGCGACGTGGCGCAGCAGGAGGCCGTGCAGAAGGTGCGTGAGGCGCTCGGCAACGACGTCGAATACCGCCGCGTCGAAGTGGTGGGACCAAGCGTCTCCACCGAGTTACTGTCATACGGAACCATTGGGCTTGTGCTCGCCATCGCCGCCATTCTGGTCTACCTCTGGTTCCGGTTCGAATGGCAGTTCGCGCTCGGCGCCATGATCGCCAACGTGCACGACCTGGTGCTCACCGTCGGATTTATGTCGCTGACGCGCATCGATTTCGACCTCACCAGCATCGCTGCGCTGCTCACGATCCTCGGCTATTCGCTCAACGACACGGTGGTGATCTACGACCGCATTCGCGAAATGCTGCGCCGCTATAAGCGCATGTCGATGCCCGATCTGCTCAACGCATCGATAAACGCCACGCTGTCGCGCTCGATCGTCACCCATTTGACGGTCTCGCTGTCCTTGCTGGCGCTGCTTCTGTTCGGCGGCCAAGCGATCCGCAGCTTCACCGCCACCATGATGTTCGGTGTCGTGCTGGTCGGCACCTATACGTCGGTGTTCATTGCCTCGCCGATCTTGATCTACCTCGGCGTCGGACGCACGCGCATGGGCGGCCCTGAGGACCAAGAGGAGGCGCAAGTCCCGATCGCGCCGCCGACCGCTCCGACCGCGCCATCGCCGCCGGCGCCGACCTCCCGGCGGGCGCGGGCCCGCCGCTAGTGGACGATCCGCATCTGCCGCAGCAGGTGGTGATTGACGCGCACGGCGAAGGCGGCTTCCGGTTCGGCGGCATGTCGCATCGCGGCTCGTTGCTTTGTTTGCCGGACGGCATTTGGGCCTGGCCGATCGCCACGCCTGCTGACCTGGTGGATGAAGCGCTCTCGCCGGTTTTTGCCCGCGCCGCCGATCTCGATTTTTTCGTGCTGGGCACCGGGTTTGAGCTTTGGATGCCGCCGCCGTCGCTGCGTGCGCGGTTTCGCGAGGTGAATATTTCACTCGACGTAATGACCACCGGCCCGGCGGTGAGCACCTACAATGTGATGCTGTTGGAGGGACGGCGGGTTGGCGCCGGTCTGATCGCGACGGATTGAAATGCTAAGCTCGGCGGCACCGTGGATGAATTCGCCCATTGCGCCCAATTGGTACGGCAAGCCGACCGGGACCGCTTCATTGCCTCGTTGTTTGCCCCCGCCGACAAGCGCGACGGGCTCTACGCGCTCTATGCTTTCAACGCCGAAATAGCGCGAGTGCGCGAGGTCGCGCGCCAGGCATTGGCGGGGGAAATTCGGCTGCAATGGTGGAGCGACGTGATCGCCGGCGAGCGCACCGGCGAAGCGCGCGCCAATCCGATCGCCGCGGCGCTGCTGGCTACCATCGAGCGCCATCGGCTTTCGCCGGGTCGGCTGATCACCATGGTCGAAGCGCATCGGTTTGACCTTTACGACGAGCCGATGCGCGACCTCGCCCAGCTCGAAACCTATGCCAGGCAAACGTCGTCGGCGCTGTTCGCGCTCGCGGTGCAAATCCTCGCCGGCGCCGAAGCGGACGCGATCTGCGCGCCGGCAGGCGTGGCGTACGCCGTGACCGGGCTGCTGCGCGCGCTTCCGCTTCACATCGCGCGGCGGCAATTTTATTTGCCGGCGGCGCTCCTGGATGAATACGGCGCCAGTCTTGACGACTTGTTTGCCGGCCGCTCCTCGCCAAGCCTTGATGTGGCGCTCCGGGAGCTACGCGCTTTCGCACGCCGGAACCTCCAGAAGGCGCGTGAGCAAATGGTCCAACTTCCTCAATCGGCCATACCGGCTTTACTCCCGTTGGCGCTCGTTGGACCTTCGCTTGACCGTCTGGAAAAAAGCCCGCCGTTTCAGCCGGCCGAAATGCCGCAATGGCGGCGGCAATGGCTGATCTGGCGCGCGGCCCGGAATCCGGAACGAATTGCGCGGTGAAATCTATTCCGCGGCGTGCAGAACGGCGGCGCCGGTCCACTGCTCGAGATCGGCGAGTGCGCGCTCGGACAATGCTTTTTTCCGGTCGCCGCGGCGCGTGGCGGACGGAAGCGGCGGAAACAGTCCGAAATTGACGTTCATCGGTTGAAACGAACGATTGCCGGCATCCGGCGCTTCGACGTGTCCGCCGGTAATGTGAGCGAGGAGGGCGCCATGCGCGGTGGTCGGTGGCGGGATTTGGTGCGCTTCGCCGCGCCGTTCCGCGCCGGCAAACCGGCCGGCCAAGAGGCCGATAGCCGCCGATTCCACGTAGCCTTCGCACCCGGTGATCTGGCCGGCGAAACGTAGTCGCGGCATCGCCTTGAGCCGCAGCGTGGCATCGAGAAGATTTGGCGAATTGAGAAAAGTATTGCGGTGCAGGCCGCCAAGTCTGGCGAATTCGGCGTTGGCGAGCGCGGGAATAGTACGCAGGATGCGAACCTGCTCGCCGTGTTTCAGCTTGGTCTGGAAGCCCACCATGTTGAACAGCGTGCCGAGCTTGTTGTCCTGGCGCAGTTGCACGACGGCGTAGGGTTTTGCCAACGGCTGCCGCGGATCGGTCAGGCCGAAAGGCTTCATCGGGCCATGGCGGGGCGTCTCTCGCCCGCGCTCGGCCATCACCTCGATCGGCAGGCAGCCGTCGAAGTAGGGCGTTGACGCCTCGAATTCGCGGAATGCCGTTTTCTCGCCCGCCAGCAGCGCATCGATGAAATCGTCGTATTGCGCGCGCGTCAGCGGGCAGTTGATGTAGTCGGCGCCCGATCCGCCCGGTCCTGCCTTGTCGTAGCGCGACTGGAACCATGCGATGTCGAAGTCGATGGACTCGCGGTGCACGATCGGCGCGATGGCATCGAAGAAAGCGAGAGCGGCTTCACCGGCGAGCGTGCCGATGGCATCGGCAAGATTTTCGGACGTAAGCGGGCCGGTGGCGACGATGACGTTGTCCCAGTCGGCCGGAGGCGCCGGGATTTCCTCGCGCCTGATTTCGATCAAAGGCTCGCTTTCAAGCGCCGCGGTGACCGCTGCGGCAAAGCCGTCGCGATCGACCGCGAGCGCGCTGCCGGCCGGAAGCTTATGCGTATCGGCCGTGTGCATGACCAGCGAGCCGAGCCGGCGCATTTCGGCGTGCAAAAGTCCGATGGCGCTCGTCTGCGCGTCGTCGGAGCGGAACGAATTGGAGCAAACGAGCTCGGCGAGGTGTCCGGTCTTATGCGCTGCGGTCGAGCGCACAGGCCGCATTTCGTGCATTACAACCGGCACGCCCCTGCTCGCGACCTGCCAGGCGGCTTCGGAACCGGCAAGGCCGCCGCCGATCACGTGAACGGGTGCAAAAGCGTCTGTCACGCTTTAAAAATAGGCAGACAAGGCCGCGTCGGCAACGCCGCAGGCGTCGCGGTTGGCGGGTTGTGCGAGGTCTGCTATAGGCCCAATTAATGAATTGCCCGCGAGACCTCTTATGGCCGTCGATACTCAGACCGTCCGCCGCGTCGCCCATCTCGCGCGCATGGCCGTTGCCGAAGACGAGGTCGAAGGTCTAGGACGGGAATTAAACGCCATACTGGCCTTCGTCGGGCAGCTTGCCGATGTCGATGTGGCTGGTGTCGAGCCGATGACTTCGGTAACGCCCATGGCGATAAAAACGCGGAAGGACGAAGTGAACGACGGCGAAATTGCCGACGCCGTGCTCGCGAATGCTCCAGAGCGGGAAGATCACTTCTTTGTTGTGCCGAAGGTGGTGGAATAATGTGTCTCGCCTGTGAACAACAAGGCCTCTGGCTCGCTTATTTGAAAAAGCGCGGTCTGATCACCGAAGACGGATATTTGGTGGAGGAGCCGCCCTTTCTAGCTGACGCGGCCGAGCCACAACTTGCTGAAAAAGCGAGTACCGGTGAACCGCCGGCCAGCGTCGCGGACAGCAACAAAGTTTCCGGCGACGATCCGAAAGCGGGATGACCGAACTCACTTCGCTTACGCTCGCGCAGGCGCGCGACGCGCTGCGCGGGAAGCATTGCTCTGCGCTCGAACTCGCCGATGCGCATCTCGCCGCCATCGAAAAAGCACGTGCACTAAACGCCTTCGTGTTGGAAACCCCGGATCGGGCTCGCGAGATGGCGCGCGCGTCCGACGCACGTCTGGCTAAAGGTGAGGGTGGAGCGCTCGAGGGGCTGCCCCTCGGCGTCAAAGATCTGTTCTGCACCGACGGCGTGCGCACCACAGCCTGTTCGCACATTCTGGAAAATTTTGTTCCGACCTACGAGTTTACCGTCTCCGCGAACCTTTGGCGCGATGGCGGGGTGCTCCTCGGAAAGCTCAATAACGACGAGTTTGCCATGGGCTCGTCGAATGAAACCTCGCATTTCGGTCCAGTGGTATCGCCCTGGCGCCGTCGCGGCTCGGACGCGAAGCTCGTGCCAGGCGGCTCGTCGGGCGGATCGGCGGTGGCAGTGGCGGCCGATTTATGCGCCGGCACGGTCGGCACAGATACCGGCGGCTCGATCCGCCAGCCAGCCGCTTTCTGCGGAATAGTCGGGCTCAAGCCGACCTATGGCCGCTGCTCGCGCTGGGGGATTGTCGCGTTCGCTTCATCGCTCGATCAAGCAGGACCGTTCGCGCGCACCGTGCGCGATTGCGCAATCTTGCTTCGCTCGATGGCCGGTCACGATCCGCGGGATACGACTTGCGCCGACCTGCCGGTGCCGGATTACGAAAAGGCAGTCGGAGATTCTGTCAAAGGCATGCGCATCGGTATTCCCACGGAATACCGCGTAGAGGGCATGGCCGCCGAGATCGACGCGCTCTGGCAGCAGGGCATCCGGTGGCTGCAAGACGCTGGCGCAGTCATTTCCGAAGTTTCGCTTCCGCACACCAAATATGCGCTCCCGGCGTACTACATCGTCGCTCCTGCCGAAGCGTCGTCCAACCTCGCGCGCTATGACGGTGTGCGCTACGGTTTACGTGTTCCCGGCAGCGACATCATCGACATGTACGAGCGCACGCGCGCTGCGGGATTCGGCAAGGAAGTGCGCCGGCGGATCATGATCGGAACTTATGTGCTGTCCGCCGGCTATTACGACGCTTACTATCTCCGCGCGCAGAAAGTGCGCACGCTGATCAAGCGCGACTTCGAGGAATGTTTCGCCGCCGGCGTCGACGCCATCCTGACGCCGACGACACCGTCGGCCGCCTTCGCCATCGGCGAAAAAGGCCGCGCCGATCCGATCGAGATGTACCTGAACGATATCTTCACCGTGACGGTGAACATGGCCGGCCTGCCCGGGATTTCCGTACCCAGCGGCCTTGACGCGCAGGGCCTACCGCTGGGCTTACAACTGATCGGCAAGCCGTTCGCAGAAGAGACCTTGTTCTCGCTTGGCGCTGTGATCGAGAAAGCCGCCGGCAGATTTATGCCGGAGCGCTGGTGGTGAGAGCTCAGCCGCTCGTTTGCGGCGCCTCCGGCACCGGCTCCTCCGACTCCAGCTCCATCAAAGTTTCATAGCGCCGGCGCGGCAACGCGGAGGGATACTGGCGTTGCAGGAACTCGATCAGCTTCTCGCGCACTTCGCAGCGCAAATCCCAGACCGCGGACGCGCTATCGGCGCTGACCAGCGCCCGCAACTGGATTGCCGTTTCGCTGCAATCGCTGACTTGAAGGTTCACGACCTTGCCGTTCCAAAGCTTGGATTGCGCGGCGATCTCGGTCAGTTTTTCACGGATTGTCTGCACCGGCGCCGTGGGGTCGACATACAGAAACACCGTGCCGATCAATTCACCGCCGATTCGAGTCCAGTTCTGAAACGGCTTTTCGATGAAGTAACTGAGCGGCACCACCATGCGCCGCCAGTCCCACAGTCGCACCACGACATAGCTG
This sequence comes from uncultured Alphaproteobacteria bacterium, assembly GCA_963753355.1. Taxonomy (GTDB): domain Bacteria; phylum Pseudomonadota; class Alphaproteobacteria; order Rhizobiales; family Xanthobacteraceae; genus BOG-931. The sequence goes on along the minus strand of CAVWBV010000004.1, from coordinate 111,008 downwards.
AAGGTGATCTCCTCGACGTTGCCCCATTCGTTTTCGACGATGACGGCGTCGTCAATGCGAATGGGCTGCGAGACCGCGATCTGCACGCCGGCGATAAAGTTGGTCAGGATCGGCCGCGACGCAAAGCCGGCGATAATTCCGGCGACGCCGGCCGAAGCAAACAAAGTCACGCCGAACTGGCGGACGGCATCGAAGGTCATCAGCGCAAAGCCGATAGTTGCCAATGCGATCACGACGTCGAGTGCTCGCACCAGAACGCGGATCTGGGTGACGTGCTTGCGTGCCAACAGATTGTCGGCGACGTCGAGGCGAAAGCGCAGCAGATAAAGATCGGCGCCGATATGCAGCACGGTTGCCGCAGCCCATCCGAGCAGGCAAATGGTGGCCAGCGTTAGTAGCCGCGCGAGGTAGGACTGCGTGTCGCCCGAGAGTGGCGTCGCGGGAAGGGCGATCGCCAGCGCGACCAGCAGCAAGGCCAGTCGCGTTGGTTCCTTCGTTGCGCGCAGAGCCGTTCGCAAAAACGGCCGCCGTTCGCCAAGTGCGCGGCGCAGTAAGGCGAGAATGGCCGCGTGCAGTAGCAAGGCGATAAGGCCGGCGCCGACGAGCAAGACCGCAGCCGTAGCCCAATCCCATGCCGCCGGCAGCATGGCGCCGAAGCGGCTCTGGATTCGCTCGGTAATCGTTTGCCACATGGCGCAATTATTACATCAAACGATAACGAAAACGGGCGGGCGCGTCGCGCGGTTCCGCCTTCTGGACAGCGGCGGCGTGAAATGGCATCAACCGCTTGCCACGGTTAACGGCAAAACCGCGACCGGTTTCGATAAATGAAGAGCTTTTTGCTGCGCATTTTTACCTGGTGGAACAGCCAAACGTTCGGCACGCAGGTGTGGACGGCGCTTTATGGCGAATTCGTCGGCATGGACGAATTCGGCAACCGCTATTACCGCACCAAGGGCGGCAAGATCGATCCGGCGCTCGGCATTGAGCGGCGATGGGTGGTGTACTCAGGGATCGCGGAGGCGTCGAAGGTTCCACCAGGCTGGCACGGCTGGATGCATCACGTTGTCGATGTTCCGCCGACGCTCGACCCGATAAAGCCCTATCCGTGGGAAAAGCCGTACGAGCCGAACCTCACCGGCACGCCCTACGCCCGGCGACCGAGCGGCTCGATCTTGAGTCCCGGCCATCGCCCCAAGGCAACGGGCGACTACAACGCTTGGACGCCGGGCGGATGAGCCCGAGGCTCGGGTGGAGCGGCGGGGCTGACGCGTCCGCGTTCACGTTAAAGCCCTGAAACGGGAGTGGCCCCTGTTTTCGCCGTATTCCCTGTGTTAACGGGGCGGCCAGCGGTGATGTTTCAACCAATCCGCTCAGGTTTTATGCCTCGTATCGCGGTTTTCATTGCGCTGATTGGCGGAACACTCGCGGCAGGCATCGTACAAGCGCCTGCACAATCACGGTTGGCTTGGATTTTCGACGATCCCACGCCGCGCCCACCGGCCGAAATTCCGAACGAAGCATTTCCGCCGCAGCCGCCGCCCGTCCACTATCCAGGACCGGCCTCGCTCCCGGCTCCTGCGCCCTTGCCGCCACCGCCAGCCGCGATCCAGACTCAGCCGCTGGCTCCGCTGCCGGGAGCTGCCTTGGCGCCGGCCAACGCTCCGGCCGCAGCTACGCCCGGCGGCGCGATTCAGCCCGCGGCGCTGCCGCCGGCATCGCCCGGCGCGCCGCAACAACCGGCGGAGGGTTCGCCGCAGCTCGACGACACGGTCGTGACCGAAGTGCCGACGCAAAAAATCGATAATGCACGCGCGGTCTTTTCCGGGCTCGACAAGATCACCGGGCGAATTATTTCTTTCGACGCCGCGATCGGAGAAACCGTTCAGTTTGGTGCACTCCGCGTCACGACGCGGGCCTGCTACACGCGTCCGCCGACCGAGGCGACGAACACGGATGCATTCGTTGAAGTGGAAGAGGTGACGCTACAGGGCGAGGTAAAGCGGATCTTTTCGGGCTGGATGTTCGCGGCGAGTCCCGGCCTGCACGGGGTCGAGCATCCGATTTATGACGTTTGGTTGACGGATTGTTCGTCTCCATTGCCGACGAAAGTCGCTCAGCCGGCCACGCCGCCCAAGCCGGAAGTTGCTCCCACGCCACCACCGCGCACACCGTCGCGCACGCGTCAGGGCACCTCTCGCCAACAAAATGCGCCGCTTCCACCGCCGGTCCTTCCCGCACCCGCGGCGCAAAACTAACGCTGATAAGTCAAGCTTAAGAGCCGGCAAGCCATGCGAGAGCGGCGCTGCCCGAAACCGGCCGATCGAGTGCTAGGGCGCCAAAATTTCCTTCGCCGACCAGCGCCGCATCGAGAAGCTTGTGATAGGCGGGGCGCGAGACTTCGGTGGCACCGAACGTGCGCAGATGCGGCGTGACGAATTGTGTGTCGAGCAGCCGATAATGACCAGCTTTTAGTCTCGCGACCAGATGCACGAGCGCGACCTTGGAGGCGTCTCGGCTGCGGTGGAACATGCTTTCGCCGAAGAACGCTCTGCCGAGGCTCACGCCATAAAGGCCGCCGACCAGTTGATCGCCCTCGTAGACCTCCACCGTGTGGCAATCGCCGCGCTCATAGAGCCGCCGATAGAGATTGCGGATGCGGGTATTGATCCACGTCCGGGCCCGGCCGGGCCCCGGTTCCGAACAGCCATTCACCACCGCCTCGAAATCGCGATCGACCACCACGCTAAAGCGGTCGGATCGCACGGTACGGGCGAGGCGATTGGGCACATGAAAGCGATCGAGCGGGATGATGCCGCGCCGCTCCGGTTCGATCCAATAGAGCGCCGGATCGTCGGCATTTTCCGCCATCGGGAAAATGCCGCACGCGTAAGCCTTCAGCAGAACTTCGGGCGTGATATCGACGAGAGCGGACTCGCGGCTTGCCATTGCGCTTCGACGTTCAGTTATTAGCAGGCGGCATTTTCAAGCATGCGGGTTTCTACTCTGCAAACCACCAGGCCAGTCGACAGCGCCGCGTCCGAGCACATTAAACAAGCATAAACTACATACTTGCTAAAGTTTTCGCCAGTTTGAACGCAAGTGCCCGATCCCGGTTACACTGCAGTAGGACTGCTGGGGCCGTTCATGCGCACGTCGCTTTGCGAATTTCCGCCGTTCCGCGTTTTGCTGGTCGAGGATGAGTTCTTGATCAGCGAATGGGTGTCGGAATCTCTCGAGGAGCAGGGGTTCGCCGTGCGCGCCGCCAGCAATGCAGCGGAAGCGTTGCGGCTTCTCAACTCGACGGCCGTTGACGTGTTGTTCACCGACATCAATCTCCCGGGCGGTATCGACGGGTTGGCGCTGGCGCATCGGGCGCGCGAGATGTTTCCGGATTTGCCGGTCGTCTATGCATCGGGGCGCATCAATGTGCTGGACGCGGAGCTGCAGGTGCCGGGCGCGGTGTTTGTCGCCAAACCCTACGCACCGGAAATGCTAGGCCGTATTCTTGCCGACGCGGCGGCCCACCGGCTGCACGCCTAATTTATTCTATCGTTCCTCGGCGCCGCCGCGGGCCAAAAACTCTTCCAGCCAGTGAATGTGGTAATCGCCGTCGATGATTTCGGTTTCGCGCGCCAGCGCGCGGAATAGCGGCAGCGTCGTCTCGATGCCGTCGATTACGAATTCGTCGAGCGCGCGATGCAGGCGCATCAAGCATTCGTCGCGTGTCTTGCCGTGGACGATAAGTTTTCCCACGAGTGAATCGTAATACGGCGGAATCGTGTAGCCCTGATAGGCCGCAGAATCGATCCGCACCCCAAGACCGCCCGGCGGATGATAGTGGACGAGCTTGCCGGGAGATGGTCGGAACGATACCGGATTTTCCGCATTGATGCGGCATTCGATTGCGTGGCCGTGAAACTTCACGTCGCTCTGTTTGAGCGAAAGATCGCCGTTGGCCGCCACGCGAATTTGCTCGGCCACCAGATCGATATCGGTGATCATCTCGGTGACCGGATGCTCCACCTGAATGCGGGTGTTCATTTCAATGAAACTGAACTTCCCGTCCTCATAGAGAAATTCGATGGTGCCAGCGCCGAGGTATTTTATGGTGCGCATGGCCTTGGCCGCCGTTTCGCAAATCTGATCCCGGGTCACGCTGTTGAGCGCGGGGGAGGGGCCTTCCTCCCAGATTTTTTGGTGACGGCGTTGTAGCGAGCAGTCACGCTCGCCCAAATGGATGACGTGGCCTTTTCCGTCACCGAGGATCTGAATCTCGATGTGGCGCGGTCTTTCGAGATAACGTTCGACATAGAGCGCGTCGTCCCCGAAGGCAGCTTTCGCTTCCGCGCGTGTCACGCTCAGCGCCAGCGGAAGCTCTTCTGCGGCCCGAACGAGCTTCATACCGCGCCCACCGCCGCCGGCTGCGGCTTTTATGAGAAGCGGAAAGCCGAGCTCGCGCGCCAGCCGCTCGGCTTCCGCATCGGATCCGACGATTCCGTCCGATCCCGGAACAATCGGAATTCCGAGATCTTTGGCGGCGCGCCGCGCCGCCACCTTGTCGCCCATGAGTTGGATATGTTCGGGACGCGGGCCGATGAAGTGCACGTTGTGCTCGGCGAGAATTTCCGCGAAGCGGGCGTTCTCGGCCAAAAAGCCGTAGCCCGGATGAACGGCGTCCGCGCCGGTAATTTCGCAGGCGGCAAGCAACGCCGGAATGTTGAGATAGCTGTCGACGGCCGGGGGTGGGCCGATGCAGACGCTTTCGTCGGCAAGGCGCACGTGCATGGCGTCGGCGTCCGCCGTCGAGTGAACCGCAACCGTCGGGATGCCGAGTTCCTTGCACGCCCGCAGAATGCGCAGCGCGATCTCCCCACGATTTGCGATCAGGATTTTGTCGAACATCTCACTCGATGATCATCAGCGGCTCGCCATATTCGACCGGTTGGCCATCCTCGACCAGGATTTGAATGACCTTTCCGGGTCGGGGAGCGGGAATCTGATTCATCGTTTTCATCGCTTCGATGATCATCAATGTGTCGCCGGCTTTCACCTCGCTGCCGATGTCGACAAAGGGACGCGCGCCGGGCGACGAGCCGAGATAGGCGGTGCCTACCATCGGCGACGCGACGAGTCCCGGATGCGCCAGAGGCTCAACGGGAACGGGCGAGGGGGTTATAGTTTCCGCGACGGACGCGACCGCCACAGGCGTTGTTTGCAACCGCGGCGTGAGGTTTCGCGCCACGCGGATGAGGACGCCGTCGCGTTGCAGCTCGATCTCGGTGAGGCCGGTTTCGTCGAGCAGCCTCGCCAGCTCGCGGATGGCATCGCGGTCGATGGCCGGCGTTTTCGGCGTGGTCCCGGAGCTGCGCGCCACCATCACACCTTTGCGCGCGCTTTGGCGCCGATCATTGCGGCAATCTCTTCGACGGCGCGGCCGTAGCCGTCGATGCCTTCACCGGAAATTACGGTACGCGCGGCTTGCGTAACATATGAGTGGCGGCGAAACGGTTCGCGTGAGCGAATATCGCTGATGTGCACCTCGATAATCGGCGCCTCGAGCATGAGAAGCGCGTCAAGAATGGCCACCGACGTATGAGTGTACCCGGCGGGATTAATAATCAGCCCGGCTGCCTTCTGGCCACGCGCTTCCTGAATCCAGTCGATAATTTGACCCTCATGATTAGATTGACGAAATTCGACGGCCAGACCGTGCCGGGCCGCCGCCGTCCGGCAAAGCTTCTCGACATCGGTTAGCGTCGCCCGTCCATAAATCTCCGGCTCGCGTGTGCCGAGCAGATTGAGGTTCGGTCCGTTCAGGATATAGATCGTCTTCGACATTCGCGAGCTTCACCCGGGCCTCTCGCTGGTCGGGCCGTTTATAGGGAAGGCCCCCCGAAAGGGGAAGCCTGCCGCTCGCCGAAAGATCGCGCCGGTTAGAGTGCGCGATAAGGGGAAGTCCGCGCCCGGCTACTTCCGCTCGGCCGCGATCTTGTCCTTGAGTGCGTCGAGACCGACGGCGCCGACGACGACCTCACCGCCCACGACATAGCTCGGCGTGCCGTTAACCCCGATCAGGTCGGCGAGCTTCAGGTTCTCTTCGATAGTCTTCTTCACCTCGTCGCTGCTCATGTCCTTCTCGATACGGGCCATGTCGAAGCCAACGTCCTTGGCGACGGCAAGAGCACGCGCCTTATCGGCCGGCCCCCGGCCGCCCAGCAGCTTCTGGTGAAATTCAATGTACTTTTTCCCGGTCGCGTCCTGCATGCGCGCGGCCACCGCGACGTGCGCCGCTTCGACCGAGCCCTCCCCCAGAACCGGAAATTCCTTGAGCACGAATTTCAGGTTTGGATCGGTCTTCAACAGAGTGAGCATGTCGGGCAGGGCGTGTTTGCAGTACCCGCAATTGTAGTCGAAGAATTCGACCATGGTGACGTTACCTTGCGGATTACCGAGCACGACCTGGTGCGGCGAATTGTAAATGGCGGCGCTGTTGTCAGTGACGGCGGCGCGATTCTTTTCCGCTTCAGCCGCTTTCTGGTGTTTTTCCAGCTCGGCCATTACGTCCTGCATCACCTCCGGATGTTGCAGCAGATAGCTTTTGACGATGCCCTCGATTTCCTGGCGCTGATCGGCGGAAAACGTTTGCGCCCGCGTCGGCGTGGCGGCCGGCAGCGCCAGCATCACTGCGGCGGCGAGAACAGTCAGGGCGCGAAGTCTCGATGTCATTTGTATTGTCCTTTTTGCAATTATTGACCGAAGAGGAGCGGGCTCTTTCCTTTATTGAAAGCAACGATGTCGTCGGCTTTTACCCAACCGGGGGACCCGACTGCGAATTTGGTCTTTGCCCGCGCGGCGAGTTCGCGCGCAGTCTTGTTGTCGCCACGCGCGAAAGCGGCCTCCGCTGAGGCGAGATCGGCTTCCGCATAATTCTTGTTGTGCCCGTAGGCCATTGCGAGTTGCTCATAGGCGTCCGACGATTCTGGTTCCTTGACCAGGGCGGCGCGCAGCAGTGGCACAGCCTCGTTCGCCATTTTCGGGTTGTTGGTGGCGATCATGGCCTGCGCTAGCAATATCTGGATCAGCGCGGGGTTCGGCGCAAGCTCTACAGCATGGCGCAATGGGCCAATCGCTTCGGCCGCGTGTCCGCTTTCGAGCAGGGCTTGGCCCTCAAGCTCATAGAAATACGGGTAGTTGGGCTTTGCCTGAATCAGGCCTTCGATTTGGGTGAGGGCGGAACGAATGTCGCCGAAGCGGTAACTCGTGATGGCGCGGGCGTAGCGCGCGGGCAGGCTTGTGTCGGACGCAGGGTAGTGCCGTGAAACGACGTCGGCTCTCTCAGTGAAGCCGTAGAGCTTGGCGCGCATCATGTCGTGACGGAATTGCAGTTCCGGCGGGTCTTTTTTGTCCCAGTAAGGCGTTTTCACCAGCTCGGCGAGCGCAGCCATGCGCTCTGTCGGCATCGGATGGTTCTGCACGTAGGGATCGATATACGCCGACGTGAACATCATCTCGTCGGCGAAGCGCTTGAAAGTGTCGTACATGCCCTTCGCCGATTGGCCGGTCATGGTCAAAAAGCGCACCCCGGCGCGGTCGGCCTGTTCTTCCTGCGCGCGCTGATAGGCGAGGAGCGTGTGCATCAGGTATGACTGCGGTGCGTTCATGGCCGCCATACCGACATTGGCCATATCGTAGTTTCCGGACTTTGCTCCGGCGGCCAAAGCCCCGACGCCGAGCAGCATGGCGACGATCGCGGCCGTTTGTGCGTTGGCAAGCTCCTGGCGCATTTTGGAGAGGTGGCCGCCGACAATGTGGCCGGTCTCGTGGGCAAAGACACCGATGAGCTGATTCGGCGTGGTGGCCTGCATCAAGGCGCCCGAATTAACGAAGATACGGTGCGCGTCCATGACGAACGCGTTGAACGATTTCTCACTGATGATGACGATGTGAATGTTTTGTTGCGTCAGTCCGGCGGCGCGCAGAATAGGGGCGGTGTAATCGCGAAGGAGCTGCTCGGTTTCGGCATCGCGGATGATGGGGATACCAGCCGTCTGCGCACGCGCCGGCCCGGCGGCGATTGCCACCGCAGCCGCGGTAATCAGCGCCGCGGCGCGCGATGCTGGTCTCTTCGCGGGCATCTTGCTAGAAGATTTGCCGGTTATCATCTGGGACAAACAATCCGGCCCCTCTGTCCGGTCCCCAAGCTAGGAAGGGTGCCGGTTGCGGTCAACAACCCGCCGAATACGGCAGCACCGGGGCGGTTCCGGCCTGCGGGGCGCTGCCTCAAGGCCAAGTGATGCTTGCAGGTCATGCTTGAACGCGCGAGGCAACTTATCGAACCGTCCGCGCGCAGCAGCAATGTGCCGCCATTCATGGTCATGGACGTGGTGGCCGCGGCGGCCCGGCTTGAAGCTCAAGGCCGCCGCATCATCCACATGGAAGTAGGCCAGCCTGCCGCGGGTGCGCCTCCGAGCGCCATTGCCGCCGCTCGTGCCGCCCTGTCGAGGTCGTCCGCCCTCGGGTATACCGAAACGCTGGGCATGGAGCCGCTTCGCCAGCGCATTGCGCAGGCCTATCGCGACTGGCACGGGCTCGATATCGGACCGGAGCGTGTCGTGGTCACGACCGGTTCCTCGGCAGGCTTCATGCTCGCGTTTCTCGCTGCGTTCGAAGCGGGTAATCGCGTCGCGACCGCGCTGCCAGGCTATCCGCCCTATCGCCACATTCTCAGCGCGCTGGATTGCGAACCGGCCGGGATTGCAACGACAGCAGCCACGCGATGGGCAATTACCGGCGCAACGCTCCTCGACGCTCATCGCGCGCAACCGCTCCAGGGCGTGATTTTGGCTTCACCCGCCAATCCCACCGGCACCATGATGGAAGCCGCGGTCCTCGAGGCTGTGATCGGCGCCGCCGATGATGCGGGAATTACCGTCATCTCCGACGAGATCTATCATGGCCTCGATTACGCCTTCCGCGCGGATTGCGCGGCACGCTTTTCGCCGCGCGCGATCATCGTGAATTCTTTTTCCAAATACTTCTGCATGACCGGATGGCGGATCGGCTGGATGATCGTGCCACCTTCGCTCGTTCGAGCGGTCGAGCGTTTGCAGCAAAACTTGGCGATCGCTGTGCCGACGCTCGCACAAATCGCCGCAACGGCGGCCTTCGATGATGGCGCGGAGCTCGAGAGAGTGCGCCGCGGCTACCAGGAGAATCGCCGCATCTTACTCGATGGATTGCCGCAAGCGGGGCTTGATTCGTTTCTGCCGGCCGACGGCGCCTTCTATCTCTATGCCGACGTGTCGCGCTTTTCGAACGATAGTTTTGCTTTTGCCAAACGCATGCTGGAGGAAGCCGGCGTGGCCGCGACACCGGGCGTCGATTTCGACCCGCAGCGCGGCCAGAACTTTCTGCGCTTGTGTTATGCCGGTGCCCGCGATGAGATGCAGGAAGCCGTGCAGCGCATTGGCGACTGGCTGAGGAAGCTGTGATCTCTTCAAGGGGTGGCGATGAGCGACGCATTGTTTGAACTTCTGCGCAAAGTGTCGACGGCGACGATCACCACCATGCTGTTGCGCAAAGGCATCCGGCGGTGCTGGATGAACGCTCCCAAACCGCTTGCACCGGCCGGAAGCCGCGTGGTCGGGCGTGCGTTTACACTGCGCTTCATCCCGGTGCGCGAGGATCTCGCCACCATTGAAAGCTGGGGCAATCCGGTCTCAACCCGCGCCGCGATCGAAGCGATGCCCGAAGGCGCTGTCGTGGTTGGCGACGCCATGGGGGTGTCCAGCGCCGGGATATTCGGCGATATTCTTTGCGCCCGAATGCAAAAGCGTAACGTCGCCGCACTGGTAACCGATGGAGCGGTGCGCGATCGCGCCGGCGTGTTGCGGAGCGCTTTGCCGGTTTGGTGCGCAGCGGTGGCGGCGCCGGCTTCCGTCAATCAACTGACTTTTGTCGCCTGGCAAGACCCGATCGGTTGCGGCGGTTGCGCGGTGTTCCCTGATGATGTGATCGTCGCCGATGATGACGGCGCCGTCGTCATCCCGCAATCGCTGGTCGACTACGTGGCCAGCGAGGGCGCCGAACACGAACTGTACGAGAACTGGGTGGTTTCGGAAGTCGAGAATGGAGTGAAGCTTCCGGGCCTTTACCCGCCGAACGACGACGCTAAAGCGCGCTACGCGACGTGGCGGAAGTCGCGGCCTTGAATTGGCCGATGTAAATGTTTTTCATCTTATCCAAGGCTCTCGGTTTTTTTTCCTGGTCGTCGAATATTTTCATGGCGATCGGGTTGGCCGGCCTTGTTCTGTTGTGCACGCGGTGGACGAGGCTGGCGAGTTGGCTCATCGTCACCAGTCTCGTGCTTCTCGCTATCGCCGGATACTCGCCGCTTGCCAACCTGCTGTTATTGCCGTTGGAGGACCGCTTTCCGCAGTGGGATGCCTCACGGGGTCCGCCGGACGGAATTGTGGTGCTTGGAGGCGTGATCTCGCCCGAAGTATCGGTCGCGCGCAACTCGATCGCGATCGACGAAACGGCCGAGCGCATCACATTCACCGCCGAGCTTGCCCGGCGTTACCCGAAGGCTCGCATTGTCGTCAGCGGCGGCAGCGCCGCGCTGATTTTCGACGGAGCTGTCGAGGCGCCGTTCGGAAAAAGAGAGCTGGAGGCTCTCGGCGTGTCCGCCGAGCGGATTGCCGTCGAGGAACGGTCGCGCAATACCATCGAAAATGCGGAATTTGCCCGCCGCGTCGCTGATCCCAAGCCCGGCGAGCGTTGGCTGCTGGTGACGTCGGCTTATCATATGCCGCGGGCCATGGCTGCGTTCCGCTTGGCTGGCTTTCCGGTTGAAGCCTGTCCGGTCGATTGGCGCACGCGCGGACAGATCGATCTTGGCCGGCCGTTCGGTTTGCTTTCCGACGGCCTGCACCGCACTGACACCGCCTTCCACGAGTGGCTGGGGCTTTTAGCCTACCGGCTGACTGGCAAGACGACGGAGTTCCTACCCGGTCCATGATGGTCGCCGGCCGCCGCGCGGCGACCAGAGCCATCGCTGGCGTTCATGGCGGCGGGTTGCGCGCTATTATCCCGACAGTCTCAAGTGATTCGCGTGTTGTGCCGCACGACCGGGAGCGATGGAGCCCGGCGGATGGTGTTTGCCGAAAGGATTTTCCTTGTCGATCGAGATGCCAGCCGCGGTCGCTCATCTGCCCGCCGATGCCGGCGCTGACGCCGAAGCGCAGGAGCGGCACCGCGAATTGATTGCGCACATGACTTCCGTCCTGTTCGCGGCAGGCGCGGTTTTCTTCGCGAGCATCGTGGCGGTGCTGATACAACTTCACTAGCCGCACGCACGCGCTTGCCGTGCTAGATACGGCATCGGATTTCTCGGCGTGAAGTGGGAGCGATGCTTCGCCTCATCATTGGCAACAAGAACTACTCGTCATGGTCGCTTCGGCCATGGCTCGGCATGAAGGTTGCGGGAATAGCGTTTGAGGAAATGCTGATTCCGCTCGACGCGCCCGACTTCAAGACCAGGCTCGCCGCTTTTGGCGGCGCAGGCAAGGTCCCGCTGTTGATCGACGGCGAAATTCGCGTTTGGGAATCACTCGCCATCCTCGAATATTTGGCGGAGAAATTTCCGGCCGCGAGGCTGTGGCGTCCCGACGTCGGTGCGCGCGCGCACGCGCGCGCTGTCGCTTCCGAGATGCACAGCGGATTTGCGGCTCTGCGAAGCCAATTGCCGATGAATGTCGCGCGCCGAGTTGTCTCGCGTCCGCTCGATGCAGGCGCGTCGGCGGACGCGGCGCGAATTCAGTCCATTTGGAGCGAGAGCCGGAAACGATTCGGTAAAGATGGGCCGTTCCTTTTCGGCGCGTTCGGCGCGGCGGACGCGATGTACGCGCCAGTGGTGTGGCGCTTTCACACTTACGCGGTCGAAGTCGGACCGGCGGCGCGTGATTACATGATTGCAATGATGGAGTTGCCGGCCTGGAACGAATGGCGCGAGGCGGCGCGGCGCGAGCCTTCGGTGCTTCCGCATGACGAGGTCGACTGGCCGGAAGTGATGCGAGAAGAAGATTGAATGTGTTTCACGCCGTCGCGACACTTCGTTTCAGCATTTGCGACTTTTTGTAGCACCGGCATCAGGCGCCGATTTCAACGAGCGTGCGTCTTCGTCGACGATCGCGCGATTAAATCGCAACCCGGTCATGACGCTATCCACTTCTGTAATTCCAAAAGCAACGGTCGCTGATAGGGAAGAATCTTGGTCACGGCGACAGGCAGGGTGAAGTAGGCGACGCGATCGATCTCGGGAAAGCTTCTCTTTTTCCCCGACCTCGGCGGCCACTCAATCTCGAAAGCGTTGCTCATAAACTTCGCTAAATCAAAATCAGCTTCAAAAGCCCAAGCGTATACCGTCTTTCCGCCTTTCTGTTTGACCGGCGCGAGGACGATGAATTCGCCCGCGGCGGTAAAATTTGTTTCTTCGGTGAACTCGCGCCGCGCGGTGGTGAGAGGATCGTCGCCGGGCTCCGCCAGGCCCTTTGGAATGGTCCAGGCGCCATCGTCCTTTTTCGACCAAAACGGTCCGCCGGGATGTGCCAGCAGCACCTCGATTTCTGTTCTGCGCCGAAAGGCCAAAAGGCCCGCGCTAATCGCCGCAGTGCCGCCCATGCGCAATTTACCGTGAAGTGCGGCTCTCTACCGCAGGCCTTGCCAAAGGGGTTATCTGCATGATTTTGTCACGTTTGCGCCCACAATGCAGATTGTCCTCGCCTATGCCATTTGCGGGCTGCGTGAGGGTAGCCGATCTACTTTCCATAACGGGAGTCAACGCCGATGCGATGCCGCTTTATCGCCGCTCTTCTTTTTGCCGCCGCGGCGGCCGTAGCTGCGCCCATTGCGCGAGCTGAGGACGCCCCAAAGGACGTCAAAGGCCTTTATTTGATGAGCGATTACCCGGCGGTGACCCTGCGGCCGGGCGAAACCTCCACCGTCGCGCTGCGCCTGCACAATTACAACTCGGCGCCGGAGAGGCTTGCGCTGTCGGTTGCTGGCGTTCCTACCGGCTGGACAGCAACGCTAATGGGCGGCGGACAGCCGGTCGCTGCCGCCATGCCGGCGACCAACGCGAGCGTTTCGCTCGAACTGCGCCTTGACGTTCCGAAGAGTGCCGCGGTCGGCACGCAGACACTGACAGTCACCGCGACCGGCGGCACCACCAAAGCTGAGCTGCCGATCGAGGTCACGCTGGCCAAGGATCTTCCGGCAAAGCTGACGCTCACTCCGCAGCTTCCGGAACTGCGCGGCACCTCGAAGTCGAGCTTCGAATATCAACTCGGTATCAAGAACGACAGCGGCAAGAAGCTCACCGTCAGTCTGTCCGCCCAAGCGCCGCAAAATTTCGACGCCACCTTCACCGAGAATTACGGCAGCCAGGAACTCAATGCCGTACCGATCGATGCGGGACAGACCAAGGATGTGAAGCTGAAAGTGCGGCCGCCGAACACCGCGGCTGCCGGCAACTACAAAGTGGTTGCGCGGGTCGCGGCTGAAGATGCGTCGGCGAGCGCAGATCTTTCGCTCGACATCAGCGGCCAGCCCAAGCTGGACATCAGCGGCCGCGAAGGCCTTGTTTCGACGCACGCGTCGGCCGGCAAAGAGACCAGCGTCCCGGTGGTTATCGCCAACAGTGGCACCGCGCCGGCTGACGATGTCGAACTCAGCGGTTCGGCGCCGTCCGGCTGGAAAGTCACCTTTGATCCAAAGAGCGTCGAGCACATTGCGCCCAACGAAACCAAAGAAGTGCAGGCGCTGATTACGCCCACCGAGAAGGCGATCGCCGGCGACTACGTCACCACGATCCGCGCCTCGACGCGCGGCGAGTCGGCGTCCACCACTTTCCGCGTCACGGTGACGACCTCGACCATGTGGGGCATTGCCGGCGTCGGCATTATCGGCGTGGCTCTGCTGGTGATGGTCGGTGCGGTGGCGAGGTTCGGCCGGCGATGAGCGGCGACACAGTCATCGAGGCCAGCGGCCTCACCAAGAAGTACGGCGCCGCAACCGCGGTCGATCACATCTCATTTAGTGTCGGCCGGGGCGAAATTTTCGGACTGCTTGGGCCGAACGGCGCGGGCAAGACGACGACCATTCTCATGATGCTCGGGTTGACCGACATTTCCGCGGGCGACATCCGCGTGCTCGGGTTCGATCCCGCACGCGAACCGCTCTCGGTCAAGCGCCGGGTCGGCTATCTTCCGGATACGGTCGGCTTTTACGATCAACTCACCGCTGCGGATAATCTTCGTTATACCGCGCGGCTGATCGGATTTAAGAAGCTGGAGCGGGAAGAGAAGATCGCCGCTGCGCTTGATCGCGTCGGGCTCGCTGAATTTGCCGATAAGCGCGTGAGCACCTTCTCGCGCGGCATGCGGCAGCGGCTCGGGCTTGCCGAGATCCTCATGAAAGGCGCGCAGATCGCCATCCTCGACGAACCGACGTCGGGTCTCGATCCTCACGCCACCTCCGAGCTGCTCGTCATTATCCGCGCCTTCAAGGCGGAGGGTGTCTCAGTGCTGCTGTCATCCCATCTGCTTGAGAGGGTGCAGAGCGTATGCGATCGCGTCGCGCTGTTCAGCGGCGGGCGGATTGCGCTGATGGGATCAGTCGCCGAACTCGGTCGCGAGATTCTCGGCGGCGGTTTCGTTGTCGACATCGAAGCCGATGGCGCTGGGCTAGCCGAGCGGCTCGCGCTCATCCCCGGAGTGAGCGGCGTGGAGAGGACCGGCATCAGCAAGCTTCGTCTGCATGCCGATCGCGACGTCCGCCCGGAAGCCGCCGTGGAGGTGGTCGCCTCACAGGGACGCCTGCGATATCTCGGGGTTCAGGAGCCAAGCCTCGACGCGATCTACAACCGCTATTTCGAGACGAGAGCCGACGAAGAGTTGGCGATGAAGGACGGAGCGCGCGATGCGGCGTGAGGGATCCGCCTTTCAGGGCGTTGGCGTTGTGGTGCTCAAGGAGCTATCCGACCACCTGACCAGCGTGCGCATGCGCGTGCTGGAATGGCTGGTCGTGTTGGTCGCGCTTGCCGCGCTCTACGGTGCCATTCAGCAGATCAAAGACACCACAGCCGAGGACCCGTTCCTGTTCTTGCGCCTGTTCACCACCTCACGTGAGCCGCTGCCGTCATTCGTGTCGTTTATCTCGTTTCTGGTGCCGCTGATGGCGATCGGCCTGGGTTTTGACGCGGTGAACGGCGAATACAACCGCCGCACCTTGTCGCGGATTCTCTCCCAGCCGATCTATCGGGACGCTTTACTGTTCGGAAAATTCCTTGCGGGGCTTGCCACACTCGCAATCAGCTTGATCGCCCTTTGGCTCCTGGTGATTGGGTTGGGACTTCTCTTGATCGGCGTTCCGCCGGGAACTGAGGAGATTGGCCGCTGCATTCTCTTTCTTATCGTGACGATCATCTATGCTGGCGTATGGCTTGCGGTGGCGCTGCTATTCTCGATTGTGTTTCGCTCCGCCGCGACCGCCGCGCTGGTCACGCTGGGCATCTGGCTGTTCATCACGTTCATTTGGCCGGTGTTGGCAGGCGCGGTCGCCCAAGCCATCGTACCGATGGATCCCCGCTACGCCGCGCTCGGACTGCAAACCCCGGGAACGGTGGAAGCGGAGCACATTTTGGCGCGGCTCTCGCCGTCTACGCTATTTGCCGAGACGGTGGTGGCGATCCTCGATCCGACCACGCGATCGCTCGGGCCGATTTATCTGAGCCAGATGCAGGGCGCCGTGCTTGGCGCGCCACTGCCGATCGGCGAAAGCATCCTGATTGCCTGGCCACAAACGGTGGGCATGATCGCGAGCGCCATCGTTCTGTTCGTGATTGGCTACGTGATCTTCCAGCGCCAGGAAGTTCGCGCTTAAAGCCTCGAGATAGCCGTACAAAGCACGAGGGCGGCTCGAAAGCCGCCCTCGTCGCTTTTTTGTGGGCGAGGCGGGACGATGCGCACGCCCGTGCGCGGCATCACCGTCCCCACCGCGACGGTTCCGTGTGATAACTTGCGAGTGGAAGGGTGCCCGAACTGTTCAAGCAGTGTGCGAATCTGACTATTTGTTGACCTCGCAATCCACAGACGATTTTATTAGCGAGAGAAATTGTGAGCGCTTTCAAATCGACGGTCGAAACCTCTTCGCCGGAGTTCCGCGCCAACGAAGCCGCCATGCGCGCGCTCGTTGGCGAACTGCACGAACGCCGCGGCCGCGCTGCCGCCGGAGGATCGGCGCAAGCCCGCGAGCGCCACGTTTCACGCGGCAAACTCCTGCCGCGCGACCGCGTGATGACGCTGGTCGATCCAGGCACCCCGTTCCTTGAATTGTCACCGCTTGCCGCGGGCGGCATGTACGACGCCCAAATTGCCGGCGCCGGCATTATCACCGGCATCGGGCGGGTGTCCGGCCGCGAGTGCGTGATCGTGTGCAACGACTCGACCATCAAAGGCGGCACGTATTATCCGATGACGGTGAAGAAACATCTGCGCGCCCAGGAGGTCGCGCGTGAGAACCTGTTGCCGTGCATCTATCTGGTCGATTCCGGCGGCGCCAATCTTCCGCATTGGACCGACGTATTTCCCGACCGCGAGCATTTCGGCCGCATTTTTTATAATCAGGCGACGCTGTCGTCGGCCGGCGTCGCGCAAGTCGCGGTAGTCATGGGATCGTGCACGGCGGGCGGCGCCTATGTGCCGGCGATGTCCGACGAGACCATCATCGTCCGCAACCAGGGGACTATTTTTCTAGGAGGGCCGCCTTTGGTGAAGGCGGCGACCGGCGAAGTGGTTTCCGCGGAAGAGCTGGGCGGCGCCGACGTGCATGCAAGGAAATCCGGCGTCGCCGACTATTATGCCGAGAGCGATCGTCACGCTCTGGCGTTATGCCGAAGCATCATTTCCAACCTGAACACGCGGCAATCAGCGGGCATCACGCTACGCAAGCCCGCCGAGCCGCTCTACGAGGCGAGCGAGCTCGACGGCATTGTGCCCGCCGATCTCAAGAAGCAATACGATGTCCGCGAAGTCATTGTCCGGCTCGTCGACGGCTCGGAGTTCGACGAGTTCAAGGCGCTCTATGGCACGACGCTAATCGCCGGCTTCGCTCACATCCACGGCATTCCGGTCGGCATTCTCGGCAACAACGGTATTTTGTTCTCGGAGAGCGCGTTGAAGGCGACGCATTTCATCGAGCTGTGCTGCCAGCGCAAGATCCCGCTGCTTTTTCTACAGAACATAGTCGGCTTCATGGTCGGCCGAGACTACGAGGCCGGCGGCATCGCCAAAGACGGCGCCAAGATGGTCACGGCCGTCGCTTGTGCGAAAGTGCCGAAGATCACGCTCATCATCGGCGGCTCATACGGCGCCGGCAATTACGGCATGTGCGGTCGCGCTTACGGGCCGCGTTTTCTCTTCACTTGGCCGAATGCGCGCATTTCGGTCATGGGCGGCGAGCAGGCGGCCAGCGTTCTCGCCACCGTGCGGCGCGACAATATCGAGGCTTCGGGAAAGAAATGGTCGAAGGCGCAAGAGGAGGATTTCAAAAAGCCGATCCTCGAGCAATACGAGGCGGAGGGGAATCCCTATTATGCGACGGCGCGACTTTGGGACGACGGCATCATCACGCCGGCCGAAACCCGGCGCGTGCTCGGGCTGTCATTTGCCGCGACGCTCAACGCGCCAATTTCGGAGACGAAATTCGGCGTGTTCAGGATGTGAAAATACGTCGGCGACAAGATTGCGGAAAATGCGATACATTTTTCGCGAAACTGGGGGGTGAATATGGGTAAAGCAATCGAGCACATTCATTGGCCGGACGCGCCCGATATGTGGATGCCGTACGCACCGGCCATCAAGGTGAGGGGAGGCACAACGGTCTATCTCGCCGGCGTCACGGCGGCGCCGGTCTATCATCATCATCCGCATCGGCCGGAGGAGTTCGACGCCATGCCGCGCGACATGGCCGGCCAGGCGCGCGCGGCGCTGGAAAATCTCAAGCGCGGGCTTGACGCGGTGGGCGCAACATTTGCTGACGTGGTCACCGCCGACCGATTCGTTACCGATCTTACCGATCAGGACGCGCTTAACCGGGTGTGGGCCGAATACTTTCGCGACGCCAAACCGGCGACCACAACAGTGCAAGTGGTGCGGCTCGCAACCGACCCACGCTGTCTGGTCGAGATCAATGCGGTCGCCGTAGTCGATTAACGGGGCCGGAAGCTTGACGCAAGCCGTGCCGGGGCGCTGATGGTTGCCTCCTTGCGGAACAAATATACGCCGGGGAGAAGAAAATGGCGGACGTACCATACAAGACAGCGCTGATTGTCGGGGTGGGCGCGGGGCTTTCGGCCTCGGTGGCGAGGACATTCAGAAAAGCCGGAATGACGATCGCGCTGGCCGCGCGGCGGGTGGGCGATCTTGCCGCGCTCGCGCAGGAGACTGGCGGCAAGGCATTTGCTTGCGATGCCACGAAAGAGGCGGAGGTCGGAAAACTGTTTACCGAGGTCGAAGCCGCGTTCGGAACGCCGGACGTTGTCGTCTACAATGCGAGTTATCGCACCCGCGGGCCGTTCGTCGACCTTGATCCCGCCGAAGTACAGCGGTCATTGATCGTCACCGCGTTTGGTGGCTTTTTGGTTGGGCGTGAAGCGGCAAAGCGCATGTTGCCGATGCACCGCGGCGCGATCCTGTTCACTGGAGCCTCCGCAAGCGTAAAGGGTTATCCGCAATCGGCACCGTTCGCGATGGGCAAGTTCGCCCTGCGCGGGCTGGCCCAGAGCATGGCACGCGAACTGCAGCCGCAGGGTATTCACGTGGCCCATATCGTAATCGATGGCGGTATTCGCAGCGCAAGCCGCGCGGAGCCTGCCGACAAGCCCGACAGCATGCTCGATCCGGATGCCATCGCGCAGAGTTATCTTGACCTGCTGCGACAGCATCGCAGCGCCTGGTCTTGGGAAGTGGAATTGCGGCCCTGGGTCGAGCGGTTTTAAATGGCCTCCCGAGGCGCAGAGAAGTGGCGGGCCGTGCCGAAGACAATGATTGCCGCGGCTTTGCTGGCGCTCTTTGTCGTCGGGGGAATAACGGACGCGCCGGCGCAGACGACGCGACGCAAACTACCGCAGAAGCCGTCGGCGCCCGCGGCGCCGACGATCCAGATCGACAAGCGCGATAGCGTGGTTACGACTCCCGGTACGTTCAACGGACGGCCGTATTGGCTTGCGTTGGCCGAGTGTGGCGGCATCTATTTCAAGCTCAATTTGTTCTACACCGATGTCGCAGTGCACGCCCGCGTGACCAAGCCCGATCCTCATGCCAACGCCGAGTTCACTAAGAAGCTGAACGAGGCGATGAGGGTCGCGACTACCTATTTCGACGGCGCGGAGCATTTTCTGATGGTCCAGCGGGGCCTCGAGCGGGCCGACGCCGTTCTGACTTACGACGGGGCGGCGCGCGCCGCCGGGGATCGTTTCAAGTCAATTGACGCGGCGCTTGCCGCGACAACGGCTTGTCCCGCCGTGTATCGCGCCTGCCAGGAAGCTTTTGCCAAACAGTGCAACGAACCGCTTGCGCCGCCGAGTTGACGGTGCGCGAGTCTTTTAAGCGGCTTTGAGCACGGGAAGTGTGCCTAACGCGTCGCCGAGGAGTTAAGTGAAATCAATATTCGCGTTTTGCCTGATGGCGCTCTTGCCGGCGATTGCAAACGCCCAGGACGCGTCGTCGCCGCCTAAGATCAGCGAGATTATGGCGCAACAGCAGATGCGCCACATCAAGCTTTGGTTCGCCGGTAGTGGTGGAAATTGGCCTCTCGCCGATTACGAGCTCGACGCGCTTAAAGATGGTTTTGAGGATGTAAACCAGCAGTTTGGCGGCGACGCTGTGGAAAAAGCAGTGGGCGCTCCGTTGTCCGCCCTCGATAAGGCGATTGAAGCCAAAGACCGGGCTGGGTTCGTGGCCGCCTATGACAAGCTCACGGCGGCCTGCAACGGCTGCCACCGTTCTTTGGATCATCCCTTCATTGTCATCCAGCGCCCGACTTCTTTGCCCTATAGCGATCAATTTTTTGCAACGCGGAAATAACGTCGCCCGCGTCAACGCGCCGCGGTCGCGATTGCGACACAGGAGTGGCGTATTTCGCGCCGACAAATACGTCCTGAAGGCGTGCTACTGATTCAGGAGGTCCCTATGACCTATCGCGTCTATTCCGGGCCGCGCGGCTCGCAGTCCATCTCTCCGATCGAAAAGGATCGGCACCTCTTCAAAGAGTTCAGCGGCCTCGACGAAGCGATGAGCTGGGCCCGCCACATCAACGAGAGCGGCCGTGTCGCTCTTCTCGTCGAGGGCGATGACGGCACTCGCCTGACCAAACAGCAAATCGTGACTGCACTGAAAAGTCCCGAAAGTATCGATTCGCCCGACGCGGCCTGAGCCGGCGCGGGTTGTCTTCCTGCTCAGTTTTGGCTCAACAAGTCCTCCAGGCCCGCGAGCCGCTGCACAGGCGGAAAAGGCTGGTATTCGTCCGGCATTTGCGAACGGTTGATCCAGAAGGTGCCAAACCCGAAGGTAGTCGCGCCCATGACGTCCCAGCGGTTCGACGAGACAAAGGCGACCTCCTGTGCCTTGACGCCAAATTCGTTCGTTACCAGGGCGTAGACTTCCGACCGGGGCTTGTAGGCTCCCACCGCATCCACCGAAAGCACCGCATCGAACAATTTCCCTAGGCCGGCGGCGTCAACGGCCGAAGCGAGCATGCCGGGGGAACCGTTAGAGAGTATCGCAAGGCGCGCGCCGCGGGCCTTTAGAGCGGCGAGCGTGCTGCACGCGTCGGGATATGCGTCAAGCTGACGATACGCATCGAGGAAGTTTGCGCGCAGCGATCGATCAACAGACGGGTAGCGCGCCAGCGCGTAGTCGAGCGCGCGCTCGGTCAGAGTCCAAAAATCGAAATAGTGGCCGGCGAGCGTCAGTGTCCAAGTATATTCGAGCTGTTTCGTGCGCCAAAGTTGCGAGAGATTTTCGGCATCGGCGCCAGCGGCGTCGCGATAACGCCCGATCGCGGCATGAACGTCGAACAGAGTGCCATACGCATCGAAGACGTAAGTGCTTAGCATCGCCAACTCTCCCTGTAGCATTTTGGTGACAAAGATTGTGCCAATGGGACATAAGAGCCGTGGAAGGATGATTCGATGAGCCGCCCCGTCGCCTGGTCGAAGACATTAACTTTTTTCGAGGACGACTGGCACGAGGGCAACGTCCCGATCATGGGACCGCGCACGCACGCGGCATGGCTGTGCACGTCGGTCTTCGACGGTGCGCGCGCGTTCGAGGCCACGACCCCCGACCTCGAACGGCACTGTGCGCGAGTAAACGAATCCGCCAAGAGCCTGTGCTTAAAGCCGCTGGTCGCGGTTCCCACTTGGCGAGGCCTGGTGCGGGAAGGATTAAAAAGGTTCGATCGCAATGCCGAGCTTTACATTCGGCCGATGTATTGGGCCGAGGAGGGGGCGCCGGGCGGCGTGCGGCCGGATCCGGGCTCGACGCGATGGTGTTTGTGCATCTACGAAGCACCGTTTCCCAACGCCGCCAGCACAGCGATCACGCTTTCGCCGTTCCGCCGCCCGACGAACGAAACCGCTCCGGTGGACGCGAAGGCAGGCTGCCTCTATCCGAACAACGCACGCGCGCTGATCGAGGCGCGAGGCCGTGGCTTCGATAATTGCGTCCTGTGCGACATGCTCGGCAACGTCGCCGAACTCGGCACCGCCAATTTGTTCATGGTGAAGGATGGCGCGGTATTTACGCCGGCCATCAACGGCACATTTCTCGCCGGTATTACCCGCGCGCGCGTGATCGCGCTGTTGCGCGAGGCGGGAGCCGCCGTGGTCGAGACCACGCTGACCTATTCCGATTTTCAGTCGGCCGATGAGATATTTTCCACTGGCAATTACAGCAAAGTGGCGCCGGTGACCCGCATCGACGATCGCAATCTGCAACCGGGACCGTTCTACCGCAGAGCGCGCGCACTCTATTGGGAGTACGCGCACGCTGCGGAGCAGAAGTATCCGTAGATACTTTGAGAGAACGAGCGGTCCGAGAGCCGCTCGTCGGACCTTCGGGCGGCTATTTGCTCGCCTCTTCGTACATTTCCGCGACGTGGTCCCAATTGACCAGATGATCGAGGAAAGCCTTCAGATAGTCCGGACGCCGATTGCGATAGTCGATATAGTAGGAATGCTCCCACACGTCGCATCCGAGAATCGGCTTGCCGCCGTGCACCAGCGGATTTTCGCCGTTCGGCGTTTTCATTATCGTGATCTTTCCGTCCTTGAGGGCTAGCCAGCACCAGCCTGATCCGAATTGCGTCACTCCGGCCTGGGCTAAATCTTCCTTCACTTTCGCAATCGGGCCGATGTCGCTGATAATCTGCTTTTCCAGCTTGCCCGGCAGCTTGTCGCCGCCACCGCCTTTCTTCATCCACTTCCAGAAGTGGATGTGGTTGTAATGCTGGGCGGCGTTATTGAAGAGAGGTTGGTTCTTGCCGAATGTGCCTTTCACCACTTCCTCGACCGGTTTGTTCTCCCATTCAGTCCCTTTGGCGAGATTGTTCCCCGCGGTGACGTAAGCTTGATGGTGCTTGTCGTGGTGAAACTCGAGAGTTTCGCGCGACATGAAGGGAGCGAGCGCATCGTAGGCGTAAGGCAGGTCCGGCAGGGTGAATGCCATTGGTCTTCTCCTCAATTGAAACCAAAAGGGGCGGGCGGGCTCGTCGGTAAACCGGCGAGAGAACACAAGGTTTCCGTTAAATAGGCCTAACCCTGCCGTCTCGGCAATTCTCGCTTTGCCCCGCACCGGCGGTTACTGCCCGGCCCTTTCAGCCTGGGTGGATTTTTCGATATTCTTCAAATGGTTAATTGCCGCGCGGAATACGATGCGGCGGCTATAGTAGCGGACAAACAACACCTGACCCCAGGTTCTCGTGGCGCACGGGACGTCAGCCTCGTGCCGGGTTTGTTGATTAATCCTTGCGCGTCGGCAAGTTGGCCGCCAAAATGGTATGATTGTCGCCGCTGGCTTGCGATCCCGTGAGTTCGGCGGGGGGACGTTGACAATGTTTGCGTTTTTCTGGGTAGCGGGTGGGCTGGTAACACTCGCCGGTTTAGCCCTCGTCGCGATGGGTGCGGTCCCTCGCGACGGAGCGTTTGATTCCGGGGTCTTGACCGCCGGTACGATTGCCGCGGTCGGCGGGCTTCTGCTCATTGGGATCGGTGTCACGGTTCGTGAGCTCCGCCGAATCGAGCGCGTCATGGCGAGCCGTCCGTCGCAACCCCTGCCTTTCGACGAAGTCCACGCCGCGGACCTTGTCGAGGCGCATAATCCGCCGCGCATGCCCTTTGCGGCGCGATCGGCGCAGCCTGCCACGCCAGCCGCCACGGTAGCGCTTGCGGTCGAGGACGCCGCGTCCGAGCATCTGCGGGCAAAAATTCCACCGCGAGAGCGGATCGAGGAGGAGCCGGACTTCGCGGAAGTCGATGGCGCGCACGTGGCACGGCTGCCGCTTCGTTCCGAGGACTTCAGAGAACGGCGCGATACCGCCGCAAGAGGCTATGGCGCGAATGGCGCTACGCCACCACGTGCGATCGCGGACAGTGAAACAAGGCCGCGCTTGGCCGGATCACCGGCGACGCCGAAGGCCAAGGTATTCAACGCGTTTTGGTCGGGAGGGCAGCGGCGCGAACCGCCAACAGCCGCTGCTCAGGCGGCCGCGGCGGTGGCGAGAGTATTGCCTGCCGGCGGAGCGGCTCCAGCAAGTCAGACTTTTCCCGATGCGGTCGCAGCGCCAAGCGATCAACCAGCCGCTGTAACTATCCTCAAATCGGGGGTGATTGAGGGAATGGCCTACACGCTTTATTCGGATGGATCGATTGAGGCGCAGCTCCCGCAAGGGACATTGCGTTTCGGTTCGATTGCCGCGTTGCGCGATCACATCGAGAGTAAATCTTAATCTCGGCGCGGTCTGGCGCTCCTCCTACCCCAATTTCCCGTTGCGAATTTTATTGTGTCGGCGAAGTTATACTTGGCGAATACAGTCTTCGACTGATGGTCCCAAGTCGATTGCTTTATTTCCTGAAGCGTTTTATTCTGTCTTGGCTGCAAGTTGTGATGCGACTGTTGGCTATGCTTTGGGGGCGCGAGAGGATGGCGATTGGGCAAAACCAGGCCGGGCATGAGTGATAGTCCGCGAGACGGAACTTACATTCAGCTGACGGCACACATCGTCTCCGCTTATGTCAGCAACAATACCGTTCCAAGCGGAGAGATTCCGAGCCTGATCAATCAGGTTTATTCTGCGTTGATGCGCGTTTCGGGCGGGCACGCTGCCGCGCCGGCTGAGCCCCTCAAACCGGCGGTCTCCGTCAAGCGCTCCATCACTCCCGAATATCTTGTCTGTCTCGAAGACGGGAAAAAGTTCAAATCGCTTAAGCGTCACCTGCGGACGCAGTACGATATGACGCCGGAAAAATACCGCGAGAAGTGGGGATTGCCCCCGGACTATCCGATGGTGGCCCCGAACTACGCGGCGGCGCGGTCACAGCTCGCCAAGCAAATGGGTCTCGGTCAGCAGCGCCGTGGCCGCCGCTAGCGCGCGAACGCATCGCGCGGATGCGTTCAGTTTGTTTCAGCGCTGCAACACGCCGATAACGCGGTTAGCAAAACTCAGCCGTTCCGCCATCACCGTGAGCACATAGCCAAGCAACGCTTGGCTCAGCGCTGGGTCGTCACGCCGAATTTGTTCGAACGCTTGGGCGTCGAGCTCGTAGAGCAAGCTCGCGGTTTCGGCCACAATGATGGCGCTGCGCGGCTGCCGGCTTAACAGGCCCATTTCGCCGACCGTCGTATGTTGCCCGAGGCTGCGCAACCGTGTCGTTCGCCCGTCGGGCCCGTCGACAATGATGCCGACCCGGCCTTCGAGAATGAAATGCATTGAAGCGGCCGGTTCGCCCTGACGGGCGATCACGTCGCCGGCTTTTATTTCCAGACGACGGCAATACCCGGCAAGGCGATCGCCGAGTTGCGGATCGCCGAGAGCCTCGGCCAGCCAAGCGCGGAACGATCGCGAATCACCCTCGGAAGCCCGGTGCAATTCGATGATTCTCTCTTCGCAGGTTTCCAGCGCCCGATCCAGATCGGGCGTAACGATAACGTCATCGGAGATGAACTTCGCCGCACGGAATAATCGCTCCATCTCCGGGGCGAGATCTGCCAGCACGATTTTCGCGCCGGCGTTGCTTGCCGTTTGCTTGATCTGGGCAAAACTTTGTGTCGCCGAGGAATCGATGCCGGTGACACGGCGAAAATCAAAGATCAAGAACCGGCAGTCCGGTTGTCGACTCAGCAAAGTTTTGACGTGCTGAAAGACACGGTTGGTCGAACCGAAGAACAAATAGCTTTGCAACGCCATGCCCTGAATTTGCCGGCCATGATCGCGCAGCGCGGCTTGCTCGTGCGGCCCGCGATCGAGCGCGGATCGGTATTCCGTGCTGTCGAAACTGAATTTGATTGCATTGACCCGGCTCGCGCTCAGGGCAAAGGTCGCGCAGCCGATGACCACGCCAATAAGGACGCCGGCGACAAAGCCCCAATTGATGATCAACAACGCAATAGCGAGAAGCGAGAGGTATTCGAGCAGCGGCAATTGCCGCCATGACTGGATCAGCCATTGGTAGAGCAGTCCCCAGCCGAGAAAGATCAGCAATCCGCCGAGCACGTATTTCGGGACGTAACCGAGAAAGCCCGGGTCGAGGACGATCATCGCGGCGGAAATGGCGGCGACTGTAAACGCCGCTAACCGCGTGCTCGCTCCGGCGGTGCGCACAAGAACCGACCGGCTCAAGGATGTGCAACTCACATAGCCGCCGAGGGCGGCGGTGAGGATGTTGGCAAAGCCCACGACCTTAAGGTCGCGGTCGATATTGGCGTCGCTTCGGGTCGCGATCTCGATGCCGGTCGTATTGAACAAAAGCGTGCTGACGGTGACAAACACGATGGCAAGCAGATCACCGCTGAGCGCAGGCAACAGGTTCCAAGACAAACCGCTGAAAGCGTCCGCCTTCCACGGCAAGGCGAGCGCCGCCGCCGGTTGCGGCGTGAACATCCATCCGGCGGCTTGTGCTGTGGCCGCAGACGCCCCGATAATCGGTAACACCAGGTGTGCCGCCGCAAATGCCGCAAGCAGAAGTGCGGGCAGAACGAAGGGATTTTTCGATCGCCGGTTCGTGAAATACAGCGCCGCCGCAACGACGAGCGCTGCTCCGATCTTGCCGGCGTCGGCGAGATCCACATACGAACCGGTAGTGACGAAGGTCGGCGCCCGGTCGGTCACTACCTGAATGGCGCCGGTGATCATCAACCAGCCGGTAGCGCCGAGAAATCCGCCGATGACCGGAAAGGGTACGAAGCGGATGGCCCGGCCGGCACGGGTGGTTCCGAGAATACACAACACAATGCCGGTTGCCGCGGTGGTAAGCGCCATGACAATGAGCGTCGCTTCCAGCACATCGCTGTGGCCGCCGGAGGCCATGCGCCGCATCAGTGTCGCGACCATCGCCGCGATGATGACCGAAATGGAACTGTCAGGTCCGGCAACGGCAAAAAACAGCGAACTGCGCGACGCGACGACGGCGCCAGCGACGGCGGCCGATAGGAAGGTTACCGACACGCCATATGAAAGAAAGTGCGCGAGCGGGCCGGTAAAAATGAGCGCGGCGTAGGACAGGCAATAGGCGATCGAGAGAATGCTGCAAACGGCGCCGGCGAACACATCCGTGAGCGCTGCACCTATTCCCTTGTGCATGTGCTCCGGCCGTTCAGGCGGCGACGGCTGAGCGCGCATCGGCACGTATGCGCTCGACCATCGAACGGAAGCCGTTAGAGCGTTGCGGGGTCAGGTGTTCGCGCAGCCCCATCTTTTCGAACAGGGATACGGCATCGACGGCAAGGATGTCCTTGGCGTGCTGTCCCGAGAAGATTGCGAACAGGATGGCGATCAATCCGCGCACGATGTGCGCGTCACTGTCGCCGATGAAAGTCAGCACAGGTCCGTCCGCGCCGTTAGGGCGCACGCTGGTGTCCAGCCACACCTGGCTCGCACATCCTTGCACCTTGTTGGCATCGCTGTGCGCCGCCGCCGACATTGCAGGAAGTTCGCGCCCCAATTCGATGAGGTAGCGGTAACGATCGTCCCACTCCTCAAGGCTTTCGAAATTTTCGATAATGTCGGAAATGTCGCTCATCGCCGCGCCGTCCCTCCGGCTCTATATAGAGTACCGGGTTGGCGAGGTCGATGTTCCGATGTTTGGGCTGCTCGGCGCAAACCCGCCGCCGCAACAGCAGGCGCGAGTTCAATACTGGAACTTTGAAATTGACTGCGTCGGCGATCTTATGCTGGGTGCTTATCTTTGCGGGCCGGTGGTCCACGCCACGCCGGCGCAATGTCGGCCGGAGTTAAAGTGCTCTGTGACGTGGCAGGGTTATTGGCCGGCGGTTTCGCCGCGTCACCGTGGATCGTCCCGGTTGCCTGCGGCGCGAGCGCGTCGCTCAAGACATCATAAAGCATCTTGGCGCCCGCTTGCGCCCTATAGCCAAGCGTCGTCGCCACTTGCGAACCAACACTACAGGCGTCGGGTTGGCGGGCACAGAATCCGCGCAAATCGCCGACTGTCGCGGAAGCAGCCGAAATAGCCTGTGATGCGCTGACACTGTTAGTGGCGGCACTCTGCTGGGTGCCGCCGCCAATGGGCAACAGCAACAGCACGACACCGAGCCAGAACGCGAGCCGCAGTAGGAAGAACATGATACGCACGTCCCCGGCGACCCCTGCCGCCGCATGTGTGGCCACCGTAGCAGGGAGGCTTGAAAGCCGCGTTGGCGAGGCGACGACGTTTTTGTCCATAATCGAACAGAATTAGAGCAAGATTTTCAGACAACTCGACAAAATCGAATTTATCTAAAATTTGCGCGAACGCGGATCTGCCCGCGTGATCTGCGGGATAGCCCAGCGCTTTTGCAGTGAGCTCAAATGGGGAATACGTCGAGCTCGTCACGCGGCAATCTCTCGTTCACCATGACGGGCGATTCCTCGCGCTTCGGGTGATACGGAAGCCTTCGCGCGCGATTCAAGCGTCGATCGTGTGCGCACGTTTAGGGTTCGTTTAGGCCGCATCTGACACGATCCGATGCAGAAAAAGGGGAGCGCGTCTGCAAAGCCGGACGTGCGTGGGATCGTGGGCCGCCGCGCGCCGACACGGAATTTCGTTGATTGGAACAACTTCTCGGCGCCGCTCCGCGCGTCGCGCGCAAGAGTCCGCCAGTTTCGCGGGACCAGCAATCCTGAACTGACGCATGACACCCGAGGGTCGCATGGTGCGTAAGCGTAGTCGCAAAGATCGCGGTGCGAGCCGCGGTGCTGTATTTGTCGGCCTGATGGCGATGTTGGTCGGGCGGATATGGGGGAGACTTGCGCGCCGCCCGGTCGATTCGGTTGCGATCATCGGCGCCGCGGCGGCCAGTCTCATCATCATTATCAACGCGGTGTTTTTGCAATCGGGCTCGCAGCGCGCGCCGTTCGTGGCCAATCCGACGGCGCCGCCGCAATTGGCGGAAAGCCGTTCCGATGGTCCAACCCCAGCTTCAACACAAGGCGATGCGCTGCGTGCGCCGGTCACCCAGCGGACCAGCGCGCCAGTGACGGCTCGCCGCGACGATCCGATCGCCGACCTGATCGGGTCGTCGGTCGGATCACTGCGTCGAAGCCGTACGGTCGAATAGTCGTTCCTCTGCTGTCGTTTCTTCCGGGCTCTGCTTGAGCGATGCGCCGTTGCGTAAACGGCTCCATGAAGTTACGACCGATCAACCGATTATGCAACTCAAAACCAGCCTTTGGGCGGCTGCCTATTTGCGCCGCTGTGACGTGGAAGGCGTATCGGCCGTCGTCCGCCGGCGTGGCGCCGACGACGCCGGCGCCGTTTTCGTCCGCGTGAACCGGCTCGACGGGACATCGGATCTTTTTGGCCCGGCGCCCCAGAGCTCGTTCGAGGCCGCCGAGGGAGCGGCGCGCGCGTTCTCGCCGAGCCTCGCCACGGCGACGGTGCCGGACGCGCGGGTCGAAGAGTACCTTGCGCGGCAAATGAAGTTCGATTCCGACCTGTGGATTATCGAAGTCGAGGATCGCGCCGGACGAAATTTCCTCGACGTTCTTGCGGCGTGAAGGCGCTTACGAGGCGGTGCGGCGGGTCTTGGTGGGCGGGGCCGTCAGATGCTTTGACGATTTCTCGGGCCGCGCCCGCCACCGCGTTTCATCATCCCAAAGAAGTGACCGGTGCTTGGCGGCCGCTTGCTCATCCCGCCGCAGTGCTTGCCAAATTGCGACCATGCTCTCGGCTGACGCGGTAGTCATTTCCTCGAACAATGCGGCAAGGGCGTGGACGCGTTCAACGGAATGCCCGATCGCCGGATTGAGAAACATCAGAATGCGATAAAGCACCTCGCGCGAGATTTCGAAAGCCTTTACCGCGACCACCACCGGTTCGCCGAGCTGGTCGTCGGCGATGCGGCAAGCGAGATCGCGGGGAATGCGCAATGCACCGGCGAGATGTTGAGTAAAATCCGGGCGGCGGCGGGCGAGCGCCGCTCTTTCGAGCTCCTGCCCGACGGCCGGCTGCCGCGCTCCAAGGATCAGGCGCGATCGCAGCGGCGCGACAATGTGGAGGTTGCGCAAGATCAGCGCACGTTCCGGCGCTCCGAGGCTAAAGAACGCTTCGCTAAGCTTGCTGGCGATAGCAAAATCAATCTTCTCGAATGCAGGCACGAGCCGCTGGTCCGTCGCTGGGGTATCGGACGTCCCCGGCGCTTCGCGAGGCGTGGTCGGCGGCATGCCTGTCGCGGCCGACGGTTGCAGTAGAGGGTGCGCGCCGATTTCGGCGACTACTATCGGCAGGTCTCGGGCGAGCGCTTGCAGAACGCGCAGCGGAGGCGAAGCATAGCCGGCAAAACGCTTTGCGACCGCAACCCTGGTCGCCAAATCCACGGCGTCGAGCAGCCGCAGCGCAAGCTCTGTGTAGTGCCGTTCTTCGGAGACGGTGTGGGCGACGCGCTGCACGTAGAGATCGGTGAGCACACGCAACAGTGTCGGTCGCATGTCCAGCCCGCTGCGCGAGCCCAGTGCGGTCAAGGCCTCCGATCCGAAAATGTCGCGGGCTTCCATGTCCGGGACTCAAACACACCAGCGGACCGACGCGTGAAGTGCGTCACGGCGATCATTTGCTGAATGTTAGACCGCGCCCGTTAGCGGAGCGTTAACCCTGCATGCGTTCCTATTGCGAGGAGCCGATGCGTGCGCATCGGGGTAGGGGACCGCTGCCGGCAGGCAGCGGACATCGGCTGGACCACCACATGGGTACCATTGTCAAATTCCCGGACGACGGCCGGATCGTGCGTTTTGGCCGCACAGAAGCAGCAGATGAATCCGCGACTGTCATCATCCTTCCGGTCGTCCGCATCGAGCGTCATTTCGATATGACCGTTACCGACGACGTCGAACCGCTGATACCGCCGCCGGCGGAAAACGGCGGCCGCAGACGCGTACGGCGTCGTTAGCTCCGTTATTCCGGTAGCGGCGCCCCCCGGCATTGCGCGTGAGCGAGCGTCGCTTGCGCCGTCGGCATCATTCCCGTCTCCGGCGCGAAAGCGCGCAATACGATTAATCCGGTGGCGGAGGGCGAATCGATAATCAGCCGGTCGGCGGCGGTCACGCCTTCTTCCTCGGGCAACTGTGCGTGCTGCTGCGGGGTCATGAGATCGAGTTCAATAGTGCGGCGCCCGGCCGCGCGGTCATTGACGGCGTAATAGGCCACGCTGTTGCGGGTATAGAAGGTGACCGACGTGTAGGCCTGACTTACCGGTGCGATGAGCTTAAGCGTGCTGATCGTTAAATCGTACCGGCAGACCGCCACCGCGAAAGCGGGATCCATGAACGGTATGACCGCATCGGCCGGGGTCGGAGCCGCGAGCGGCGTCAGAACGTTGACGGGTGTAAGCGGCGCCAGCCGCGAATAGGCGTCCTGTTTTGCGGTTTGCGGCATTGCCAGGACCGTAGACAAGTGCACGATGCCGCCAAGCAGGAGCGCGCCAAAAATCCATAAAGCGAAGCGGACCATCAGCAGCCCTTTCGCTCGATGGCCGGCATCGGACCCTCTTTTGTGGTCCTCGCCGCTACGCCGATGGGCGTGTCGTAGAGCCGCCAGACCAGCATGAATTGCTCCACGCCACCGCTCGGTAGCCAGTTGCCCGGACGCGCCCGGGGACCGACGTTTATGACGAAGCGGCCGTTCTGTTCGCGCAGAATCTCTGCACTGGTGAAGCCGTAGCGGCGGAGCACATTGGCCACGAGCCTGCCACGAGGATCGTAGAGCGTCAGCGTCCAATAACGAGCTGCCGGCGTCATGCCGCTGATGGCAAACAGGCAACGCCCGTCGAGCACGTTACCCATATCATCGGTATGTGCGTAGAAGGCGACGCCGTCCCCGGTTCCGATCGGCAGTTCGCCGGTGCGGGCGATGCTGGCGCGCGCATAAGGGTCGATATCGACCGATCCGCTTTTTGGCCACGCCGTCCACGCACCAACGGTCAGCGATCCGAAGGCGACGCCGCGCGTGAGCGTGAACCAGGTCGCGCCGAGACCGATGATCGCAGCGAGGACCAAGGTGAAGCAGGAGCCGAAAAACAGGCGCATGTCGGTTCACGGCATCAGCGGGCGGTGGCCACTAATCGCCATGCGAAACGCCGTTGGTTTTAAGCTCGCTGGCGGCCGTCAATGTGCCGGGATGACTATCGTCATACGTGGTCGAGCCGAGCCGCAGCGGCATCGCACGGCTCGCTTCGTCGAGCAGGCGTTCGACGCGCACCAATGCATCGGTTCCTTTGCGCGTCAGCAAAATCTGCTGCGGCGGCGGCGCGCCGGCGAGAGCCGCGCCGGCAATGGTCGGCGCATGTTGCGGGGGAGGCAGACCGGGCAGCGGGCGCAATTCAACGCCCTGGTGCGCGTAGGCCATGATGTTATGCCAGATGAGGGCAGGGATAGTTCCGCCGGTCATGCGCTTTGTCGGTGTGTAATCGTCGTTGCCCATCCACACCGCGCCGGCGAAATTTCCCGTGTAGCCGACGAACCAGGCGTCGCGGTAGCCGTTGGTCGTCCCGGTCTTGCCGGCAGCCTGGATACCGTCGAGTTGCGCCCGCCGGCCGGTACCGTTCTGCACGACGGAATTCATCATGCCGATCATTTCCAACGCGACTTGCGGCGAGATGACTTGCTCGGGCCGCTTGCCGTCGCGGTCATAACGCCATACCAGCGCGCCGCCGCCGGTGCGCACTTCGAGCGCTGCGTGCGGCGCCACCGCCTTGCCTAGATTGGGAAAAGTCGCATAGGCGACCGCGTGTTCGAGAACGTTGACCTCGTCGGCGCCGATCGGGAGTGATGGTGTGTCCGGCAGCGGCGTCCAAATCCCAAAGTTCCGCGCAGTCTGAACGATCTTTGCCCGCCCGAGCTTCGGATTGCCGTCACCGAGCGCAATCGAAAGCTTGACCGGAATAATATTGATGGAGTTGGTGATCGCTTGCGTAAGCGTCAGGGCACCCGAATAGCCTCCAGAATAATTGTGGGGGCACCAATTGCCGATGCACACCGGCAAATCGACCACGATGGAATTAGGCGTGAAGCCGTTCGCGAGCGCGGTGGCATAGACGTACGGCTTGAACGAGGATCCAGGCTGGCGTAGGGCGTCGACCGCGCGGTTGAACTGGCTGGCGCCGTAATCGCGCCCGCCGATCATGGCGCGGACGCCGCCATCCAGATCGGCGATCACGACCGCGGACTGGCTGGCGCCGTAATCGTGGCCGTACTGCCGCAAATCCGCTTCGATTTCCTTCTCGGCAAAATGCTGCAAGTTGGGATCGAGCGCGGTGCGCACCACGAAGAAGCTTTCATTGATCGATTTGGGGAACGTATCGGCGAGCTTGCGCATCTCGTCGAAGGCCCAGTCGAGGTAATAGTTCGGCGAGTTTTCTTGCTTGCGGTCGACCGGGGTCGCTGGATTGCGGCGCGCGCCGTAGACCTGTCCCTCTGTCATGAACCCGGAGTCAACCAGGTTGTCGAGGACCACGTTGGCGCGGGCGCGCGCCGCCGGCAGGTTCGCGAGCGGCGAGTATTTGCTCGGCGCCTTGAAAAGACCGGCCAGCATGGCGGCTTCGGGCAGAGTCACATCGCGAATCGATTTGCCGAAATAGTACTGTGCGGCGCCATCGACGCCGAAGGTGCCTCCGCCAAGGTAGGCGCGGTCCAGGTAAAGCTTGAGGATTTCTTTTTTGGTGAGGCGGCTTTCCAGCCACGTCGCGAGGAACGCTTCGTTGATCTTGCGTTCAATGGTGCGCTCGTTCGAAAGGAACAGGTTCTTGGCAAGCTGCTGAGTGATTGTCGATCCGCCTTGAACGACGCCGCCGGCCCGCGCGTTGGTCGCAAGCGCCCGGAAGGTGCCGTAAAAGTCGATACCGTAGTGCTCGAAGAAACGCCGATCTTCTGTCGCTAGAACCGCCTTGATCAAATGGTCGGGCATCTCTTCGAGCGGAACCGAATCGTTATGCTTGATGCCGCGGTTGCCGATCTCGTTGCCGTAACGGTCGAGAAACGTTACCGCGAGTTCCGAGCGCTTGAGCCAGTCTTCATCCGAAGTCTCGCGGAACGCCGGGATAGCAAGCGCGAGCATGAGGAGGAAGCCGGCGGCGCCCCAGGTGGCGGCCTCCGAGAGCGGCTCGATCAGAATCCAACGACGCCATCCAGCGACGTGGAACCGGTCCATGATTGCGGTGAAGCGCTCGTAAAGCTCGCGCGCCCACTTTCCCGCCCGGAAAACGGTGAAATCAATCCTGGCGTCGAGGTCGAGCAGCAGCAGCCTAAGTCTGCGGCGCCAGTCGTTATCTGGGGCAGGAGTCCGATCGGTCAACTTAAGCCACTCCCGGGAACGAGGTCCGTTCTCTCATATTGTCTCTTAAGCACGATTTAGCCGAGCGGGCTGCGCGCGCCAATGACGAGTCGGCGACACTGTGAATGGTATTTTGGGACAAATTGGGCCTAACATCCTCGCCGATGACGGCGGGCACACCGGTTGGCGGCGAATGACGGCGGATTCTCGCTCCGGCCAAGCCCCGTTTTGGCAGTCCAAGTCATTGGAAGAAATGACGGATTCGGAATGGGAAAGTCTCTGCGACGGCTGCGGCCGCTGTTGCCTGAACAAGCTCGAGGAGGAGGGTACCGATCGCACCTTTTATACCGACGTCGGCTGCCGTCTTCTCGACAGCAAGACATGCCGGTGCCGCGATTACCCCAATCGGCTGGAAAAAGTCGACGATTGCGTTCAGCTGACCCCGCAAAGCCTCAAGACCATCACCTGGCTTCCGCCGTCGTGCGCCTACGTCCTCTTGTCCGAAGGCAAAGATCTTTACTGGTGGCATCCGCTGGTTTCCGGCGATCCGAACTCCGTGCATGCCGCGGGCGTCTCGGTGCGCGGACGGGTCACAGCGAACGAGACGCGGGTGCCCGACGACGAGCTCGAGGATTACATCGTCAGCTGGCCGTTGAAATTGCCAAAAGGAGCGAGACGGCGGAAGTAGGGGGCAAATCGTCTGCACGACATAAAACTTCGGTGCGTGAGCAGCCCAGCTCTGCGGATAGTGCAGTTGTCAGCGGCTGCCGACCGTCTAAATCGGCGTGCTTGGACAAAATGTGCCTCGCGATGCCGCGGCAACGCGGGACTACGATCCTCCGAAAGACCGAAGTGAACTGCGATCTGAGAGTCGGGAAAAACACGTGACGTCTTCCTCGGATTTATCGTCAGCGAGGATTACCGCGCAAACGCTGCCCCATGATCGCACTCGGGGGCCCGATCGCGCCGTCGTGCATAGCATCCTCGCCGGCATTATGCTGGCGATGTTTCTCTCGGCGCTTGAACAGACCATCGTTGCGCCCGCGTTACCGGCGATTGGCAGAAGCCTGGCGGATGTCGACGATCTGTCGTGGGTGGTGACCGCTTATCTATTGGCCGCGACCGCGGCCACGCCGCTGTTCGGCAAACTTTCCGACATTCACGGGCGCCGCGCCATCATTCTTGTAGCGATCGGAATATTTATTATTGGGTCGTTCGCATGCGCGGTGGCGCCGAACATTTGGCTTCTCATTGTCGGGCGCGGCCTGCAGGGTTTCGGCGGCGGCGGCCTCATACCGTTGGCACAGACGATCATTGCCGATCTTCTATCGCCGCGCGAACGGCCGATGGCGCAGAGCTACACCTCGGTCATGTTTATGATCGCAAGCATTGTCGGCCCGGTTCTCGGCGGCGTTCTTACCGATCATCTGCATTGGTCTTTCATTTTTTGGATCAACCTGCCGCTCGGCGGAATTGCGATGGTCATGACTTCGCGTGCGTTGCGCCAATTGCCGCGCCACGACCGGCCTCATCGCCTTGACGTACCGGGCGTATCGCTGATGGTCGGCGCGGCGGTCGCCTTGTTGCTGGCGCTCGATTGGGGAGGCGTCCGCTATGCTTGGATGTCGTGGCAGATCGCCATTCTTCTCGTCGTCTGCGTGGTGTTGTGGGCGCTATTCGCCGGTCGGCTTCTGACCGCGCGTGAGCCGTTTATTCCGCTGAGCATTCTCCGCGGCCGAGTGACGAGCGCTGTCACGTGCGCGGGATTTTTCAGCATCGGCGTCATCATCGGCATTACAATTTACACGCCGCTTTATTGCCAGTTGGCGGTCGGTTCTTCGGCAAGCGTCTCAGGCATCGCGCTGATCGGCTTCATGGTAGGCGCTACGCTAGGCTCGTTGCTGACGGGGCGGCTTCTTACGCGTCTCACGCATTACATGCGGGTGCCGATCATTGGGCTGGTCGTGGCGATTGTCACGCTGATCGTGCTTGCGGTTTATTCCGGGCAGTTATCTCTCGGCGCGTTCACATTGCTGCTCATGGTGCTCGGAGCGGCCATCGGGCCGATGTATCAGACCAGTACCATCGTCATGCAGAACGCGGTCAAGCTGCATCAGCTGGGGACGGCGACCGGCGCGCTGAACTTCTTCAGGCTTCTGGGCGGTGCCATTGTGGTCGCGGTGTTTGGTGCGATCGTTCTGGGCAGCTCGGGCGAACAGGTCGGCTCCGCCAGCCTGGAAAGGCTCGGCGCCCAACCGGCGGACTTCGCGATCGGGTTTCGTTTTGTGTTCTTGGCGGCCGCCGCCTTCCTTGCCATTGCGCTCGCGTGCCTGTTTGCTGTCGAGGAGCGTCCGCTGCACGGGCCGGTGCGTATTGTCGAAGCCGCGCAGGATTAGGCTGGGTGAGGCCGTTCAGGCCTTGTTCACCGAAATCCGCCTAGAGCATGATAGAAAGCCCGTGTGAGGCGGATAGAACGACCACACCTCGCAAATGTTTGCAGCGATTATCGGATTTGCCTGGCGTTTGTCGCGCTCGGGAGGCCGAGATGGTTAGCCGTCCCATTTCAGCAATTGTGCTGATCCTTGCGGTTACGCTGACGCCGCTGCGGGCCGAAGAGACGCTGCGGCCAACGCATGTCGGCGTCGGCGCCGAACTTGAATACTCTTGCCTCAACCAGAAGGAGCGGCATGCGCTAGTTGAGAGCGGTTCCGTCATTCGGCTCGCCGCGGCGATGCACGCCGTACGGAATATTGCGCCGGGGACATTGGTGCGTGCGCGACTTTGCCGTCGCCCTGAAGGGCTCGCGTATGTCCTGACGCTACTTGCGCACGACGGCAAAGTAACGCACGTAGCCGTGGACGCCGTAAAAGGCACGCTCGGCGAGCGCTAAAGCGGAGCCAATTTTGCGCCTTCTTGTCGTCGAAGACGATCCAGATCTCAACCGCCAACTCGCTACTGCCCTGACAGATGCCGGCTACGTGGTTGACCGCGCATTTGACGGCGAGGAAGGTCATTACCTCGGCGAGAGCGAGCCGTACGATGCCGTCATTCTCGATATTGGATTGCCGAAAATGGACGGCATTTCGGTGCTCGAGTCCTGGCGTCGCGCCGGTCGCGCGATGCCGGTGTTGATCCTGACCGCGCGAGACCGCTGGAGCGACAAGGTGCAGGGATTTGATGCGGGCGCCGACGATTACGTCGCAAAACCGTTCCATCTGGAAGAAGTGCTGGCGCGGGTGCGCGCATTGTTGCGCCGCTCAGCTGGCCATGCCAAGAGCGAGTTCACGTGCGGGCCGGTGCGTCTTGATACCCGCACCGGCCGGGTCGCCGTGGAAGGTAATCCGGTGAAACTCACGTCGCATGAGTACCGGCTGCTTTCTTACCTGATGCATCATACCGGCCGCGTAGTTTCACGTACCGAACTGGTTGAGCACCTTTACGATCAGGACTTCGACCGCGATTCCAACACCATCGAGGTTTTCGTCGGCCGCATTCGGAAAAAGCTCGGCGTCGACGTGATCCAGACGGTGCGCGGTCTCGGGTATCTTCTGACCCCGCCCGATGCGCACTAATTCGCTCGCCTTTCGCCTTTTCTTTTGGGCGGCTGGCCTGACAGTCGCTATTCTCATTATCACCGGCGTGGTGTTGTCGTCGCTCTATCGCAACGCAGTCGAGCGCGCTTTCGATCGCCGCCTCGATGTTTATCTGCGCACTTTGGTCGCGGATGTGGCCTCGCCCGAGGAAGGCACCGACAAGTTCCCGCAATCGATTGGAGAGCCGCTATTCGAACTGCCGCTTTCCGGCTGGTATTGGCAAGTCACGCGTCTGGATGCCGCCAAGCCGGAGGTGCATTCCTCGCGCTCGTTATGGGATTCGAATCTTCCGCGGTTACCTGAGAACGAAGCACCCGCCTCGGCCGGATATCTCAAGGGCTACGTATCGGGTCCCGAAGACGCACGCCTGAGGCTTGTCCAACGCACGGTGGATCTCGGTGATGACGGCCGTTACCTGATCTCGGTCGCCGGCGAGGCCACCGATATCGACGAAGACATGAAAAGTTTCGATCGCACGATCGGCGCCATTTTTGCGGGCCTCACGCTCGCACTCATCATGACCACCGCGTTGCAAGTACGTTTGGGCCTCGCTCCGCTCAAACGCATTTCGGAAAGTCTCGCCGCCATTCGCTCAGGGCGCGCGGAACGGCTGGAAGGCGAATTCCCCTCGGAAATCGCGCCGCTCGCACGCGAGACCAATGCATTGATCGACGCCAATCACGAAATCGTCGAGCGGGCGCGCACGCATGCCGGCAATCTCGCGCACGCGCTGAAGACGCCGTTGTCCGTCATTGTCAACGAAGCGGCCGCGCGCGCGAACGATCCGTTGGCGGAAAAGGTCCTGGAGCAGGCCGACCTCATGCGCGATCAGATGGTCCGCCAGTTGGAACGTGCGCGGCTTGCGGCGCGGCCGATTGTGCTCGGCACGCTTATTGACGTTCCTCCAGTCGTGACCGCGCTCGCGCGCACAATGGAGAAACTTCATCGCGATCGCGAAATTGCCATCGCCGTCGATGTGCCGACGCGCGCGCGTTTTCGCGGAGAGCAGCAAGACCTGGAAGAGATGCTCGGCAACCTGGTCGATAATGCGTGCAAATGGGCGCGGTCACGGGTCGCCGTCGAGGTGGTGGCGGAGGACGCGTCGGCAGACGGCAAGTCCAAGGTGCGCGTGATTGTCGATGACGACGGGCCAGGGCTCTCGCCAGCGGAGCGTGAGCGCGTAGCGCGCCGCGGCCAAAGATTCGACGAGAGCAAGCCGGGCTCCGGGCTTGGCCTCTCGATCGTCGTGGAGCTGGCAAGCCTCTATAAAGGTGTCTTGACGCTCGAGACGTCGCCGATCGGCGGATTACGGGCCGAGCTTGCGCTCCCAGGTGGCTGAACGGATTTCGCCAGTCCGCCTGCGCCATACTTTCGGTAAGCTTAAGCGCAAAAGAACGCGACCGCCGCGTTTTGCAGCAAACTTCAGTGTGCTCTAACGAACGGATGCTCCAGTCATTAATGGTTCGCGGCTGCATAGGTGAGCTTGCATGCCGGGGATGAGGTTGGGGGCGGTCCTTGCTGCGGCATTATGGCTTGCCGCTTGCTCTTCCGATACGGGACGAAAGGAGTCCGGCGGGGCTGCCGTCGGCGGTGCAGGCCTCGGCAATCGCGCAGCCGGTGCGCCAATGAGCGCCGGGTCAGACACTCTTTTGGGCGATCGTGCCGGCGCAAAGCTCGACGACGAGGACAAGAGGCGCGCTTCGGTCGCCGAGCTTCAAGCGCTCGAAACGGGGCCATCGGGCGCGCCGGTTGCCTGGCGCAATCCCGAAACGGGTCGTTACGGGAATGTGGTGCCCGGCCCGGTTTACCAGGAGAATGGCGTCGACTGCCGCGAATACACCCATACAGTGTATTCAGACGGTAGCCCGCAGACCCAGCATGGCACCGCCTGCCGCCGGTCCGATGGGACTTAGGGTAGCGTCAGCTGATTTAAGCCTTAATACCGCCTCTTCGGGGCCATCTCCGGCGGCTTTGCACGCAGGATTTCGGCGCGTTCCTGCACATTTTGCGTAACTCCTTCTTAAGCGCCAAACGACTACAACAATGACAATACCGTCCACGCGTTTTGGGGTGTCATGGCGAGTGAGGGGCAAGCCGTCGAGCAGCTGCGCGAGTACCTGCGGACGTTGAAGCCGGAAGCTCGCGCAATGCTCATTGTCGAGCTGGAGCGTGACCTGCTTCGCGGCGAGGATGTCGCCGGCAGCCAATTAATTCTCCAGGAATTACGGCGAACGATTCGCGCCGCGGGACAAAAGGTACCGCGAATAGGCGACGCCTCGCGTCTTTTCTTCGCACCGCTCGAACCGTTCCTGATCAACGATGCCGCCGATCACAAGCGGGTCGGACGTATCGCGCGTTCGTCGCTCGGGCCGATTTGGGAATGGATTGGCCGCGATCTGATGCCGGGCGAGGCCAAAGCTTTAGTTGCCGACATCAACCGCGCACTGTTCGAAGACGACCGGCTGAAGGCGGAACAGCTGATGCGCACGTTGCAGGATCGCGTAACGCTTCGCATCACCGAAGTTGTCGCCGGGGTCAAGAATGACGAGAGCGCGCAGCGGCGTCTCGCTGCACACATCGGTGCACCGCGCGCGGTGGAAACCGTCGCGACGCTCGCCAAGATTTTCGCCTGCCGGGATGTGCTTCCCACAGTCGCCCAGCGCTTGCCGGCAATCATGCCTGCGTTCGAGCGTGAGCAGGTCGATTTGGTCAAGGCATTGCTGACCGGCGCAACGGCGCAGAAGGCAGTAGAAGGAGCGGCAGCCAACAAGAGCGATATTTTTCTCTACGGTCTCGTTCTCGTGGTCGGCCGTTTGGCCGAGCCTTGGCAGCTCATTCGTATCGCGACGCGCGCAGCGGCCAGCAACGACGAAAATCGCGTTGCCGATACGCCTTTTGCCGTTGCCGTCAGCATCGTGCTTGCCGACCTCGAGTGCATGTTGAACGACCTGCAGGCCGGCCTCAAAGTGCGGCGTCAAGTTGCGCCGCTGGTGCGAGCGATCTGCGCGGCGGTGCATGGCGTGGGTACAGAGCTCAGCTTTTCGACAAATTCCCGCTGGAGCCGCCGGTTTGCGGCAATCCGCGGCGACCTGGCCAGTGTACTCAAGACTGCAATAGAACAGGCGCCGGTGCGGGTTCGGCGCCTCTTGCGCCCGCGCGCAGTAAAGGACCTTGCCGCCGGCTCCGTGCTCGAAGCAAACGAGGTGAACGACGCTGAGATGCAGCTCGACCTTATCATCGCGTGCCGCGAGCCTGCCGAGGAGCTCGGTGTAGGCGAGGCCAGCGCGCGGGCCTACTCAGACCTGCAACATTATCTTGAGGGCAGTGCCAAGATACTGCTCAATTCGCTGGGGCACGCGGGCGACGCCGATCGGCCGTTCCGCCAATCGCAAATGCAAGCCGCCGTCCGATTTTGCCGGATCACGTTCGGGGCGGATTATGCCGGCCTCTTGGCCAAGGCTGCCGAGATGGCGACGCAAAAGGTGGGCGAGGCCCAACGAGCC
This sequence comes from uncultured Alphaproteobacteria bacterium, assembly GCA_963753355.1. GTDB lineage: Bacteria > Pseudomonadota > Alphaproteobacteria > Rhizobiales > Xanthobacteraceae > BOG-931. The sequence goes on along the minus strand of CAVWBV010000004.1, from coordinate 69,816 downwards.
CGCGCATAACCTCTGTGGCCGGCCGTGCGCGAGCCGAATGCCCGCAGCGGACATTTCGGCCGCATTCCGGGAGGAACGACCAGCGCGCAATTGCCGCGCCGTTGTTCCCATTGCGGCCGCAATGGGGCCGTGATGATGTAACCACCAGCCGGTCAGGCGGGCGCTGACCTGTGCTTTCTCTGCGGATGTGCTTGTTGGGATCATGGTTCTGTGGATCGTTTTTGCATTTATGACGGCGGCGGCGATTCTCGCTGTTTGCTGGCCATTTGTCCGCAGGAACTCGAAACGTCGCCGGCGGCAGCGACTTGCTCGTGTACAAGGATCAATTGCTGGAAATCGACCGCGATCGGGCCAGCGGTTTGATCGGCGAGAGCGAAGCTGAGGCGGCCCGGCTTGAAGTATCGCGGCGGCTTCTAGCGGCCGCCAACGCTTCGCCTGTAAAAGCTTCGGACGAAAGCGCGTTACGCGTCGGAAAGCGACGTCGCGCCGCAATTTTGAGTGCGGCAATCGTGTTGGCGCTTGGCGTCCCCGGACTTTATGTCGCACTCGGCTCGCCGAATATGCCCGGAGAGCCGGCGTTTGCGCGGGTGCAAAGTCCGACGGGTCAACAATCACTTGCGGCGCTGGTCGGCCAAGTCGAAGCAAATTTGGCGCGTAATCCCAACGACGGAACGGGGTGGGAAGTGATCGCGCCGGTTTACCTGCGGCTTGGCCGCTTTGATGACGCGGTGCAAGCGCGCAAGAAATCGCTAGCGCTCAATGGCGAGAGTGCAACGCGCCAAGCCGATCTCGGCGAGGCGGAAGCGGCTGCCGCCGACGGCATCGTGACGGCAGATGCCCGCGCGTCATTTCAGCGCGCTGTAGTTCTCGATCCCCACGAACCTAAGGCGCGTTATTTTCTCGGGCTTGCCGCCGAACAGGACGGCAAGTCAGAGGACGCGGCTTCGATGTGGCGACGGCTGCTTGCCGATGCGCCGCCTGACGCACCGTGGGCGAGCTTCGTTCGCGAGTTGCTGGCGCGCCTGACTGGCGCGCCGTCTAACGAGCCAGGTCCGACAGCAAGCGACGTCGCCGCCGCCGGCAATATGAGCGACCAAGCTCGCCGCGAGATGATCAGCAGCATGGTCATGCGCTTGGCCAATCGCTTGCGCGATCACGGCGCGGACGTCGACGGTTGGGTCCGCCTTGTCCGCGCTTACACGGTCCTTGGAGATCGCGACAAGGCCAGAAGCGCCGCCGCCGATGCAAAGCGCGCGCTTGCCGAGCATCCCGACGACGTGAGACGGATCGACGACCTGGTGAAAGGACTCGGCCTTGAAGGTTGAAGTGTCGAAGCGCGGGCGGCGGTAGCCATGACACGCAAACAGCGACGGCTAGTTTTGATCGGCTCGGGTCTGGGCGTGCTCGCCATTGCAATCGCCCTGATGCTCAGTGCCTTCAGGGATTCGATCGTCTTCTTCAATTCGCCGAGTGACATTGAGGCAAAGCACATCGCGGCCGGGACCCGCATCCGCCTTGGCGGCTTGGTGAAAAATGGCAGCCTGTTCCACGGCAACGATCTCAAAGTCCGTTTCACCGTCACCGACGGAAGCCGCGAGGTACCCGTGACTTATCAGGGCGTGTTGCCGGATTTGTTTCGCGAAGGTCAGGGCGTGGTCGCCGAGGGCGCGCTGGACGGAGCAGGGCAGTTTAATGCCGACACCATCCTCGCGAAACACGACGAGACTTACATGCCTAAGGAAGTCGCCGATGCTTTGAAAAAATCGGGACATTGGAAAGACGATTACACAAGGCGCGCGACCTCTCAGGGAGCAGGCAAGTGACGCCACGGCACCGTTCGTCTTTCGCCGCGCGTTCATCGCCCTGGTCCGATGCGCTGAGAGTGTATCGTTGGTGCGACGGCAGGAGGGCCGGCCATGATCGCTGAGCTCGGCCATTATGCGCTGATGCTGGCGCTAGGCCTGGCTCTTGTCCAGGGCTCGATGCCGATTGTCGGCGCGCGCAGTAACGATACCGCCCTCATGACCATGGCGTCGGCAACAGCGATCGCCCAGTTCGTTTTTGTGGCCGCGGCCTTCGCCGCGCTCGCTGCCTGCTACGTCACTTCGGACTTCTCGGTCCTGACCGTTTTCGAGAACTCGAATTCGGCAATGCCGTTGCTCTACCGGCTCACCAGCATCTGGGGAAACCACGAAGGCTCCATGATGCTGTGGATTCTCATCCTTGCGCTTTGCGGCGCACTCGTCGCAGCTTTCGGCAATAATCTGCCGCTCAAGCTGAAGACCAATGCGCTGGCGGTGCAAGCATGGATCGCCGCCGCCTTCCAGCTTTTCATTCTGCTGACTTCTAATCCGTTTCTGCGCATTGCCGACGCACCGTTTGAAGGCCGTGACCTTAACCCGATTCTGCAAGACCCGGGACTGGCCTTTCATCCGCCCTTCCTCTACCTCGGCTATGTCGGCTTCTCGATCGCGTTTTCCTTCGCCATTGCGGCGCTGCTGGAAGGCCGTATCGATGCAGCTTGGGCGCGTTGGGTGCGGCCATGGGTGCTGGGCGCATGGATGTGCCTGACGCTCGGGATCGCCGGCGGCTCCTTCTGGGCCTACTACGAACTCGGCTGGGGCGGGTTTTGGTTTTGGGATCCGGTCGAAAACGCCTCATTGATGCCGTGGCTCGCCGGCACCGCCTTGCTTCATTCCGCCGTGGTGATGGAGAAGCGTGGCGCCCTGAAGGTCTGGACCATACTTCTCGCCATCGTCGCTTTCTCGCTGTCTTTGATCGGGACGTTCCTGGTGCGCTCGGGGGTGCTCACCTCCGTGCACGCGTTCGCCACCGATCCGCGGCGCGGCGTTTTCATTCTGGCGATCCTCGTCGTCTTCATCGGTGGCGCTTTGGCGCTGTATGCGTGGCGGGCTCCATTGCTGAAACAGGGCGGTCTGTTTGCGCCGATCTCGCGGGAAGGCGCGCTCGTCCTCAACAATTTGCTTCTGACCTCGGCCTGCGCGACGGTCTTTGTCGGCACGCTTTATCCACTGGCGCTGGAGGCGATTACCGGAGAGAAAATTTCCGTCGGTCCGCCCTTCTTCAATGCGACATTTGCTCCGCTGTTCATCCCGCTGCTCGTGGCCATGCCGTTTGGCCCGCTGCTGGGGTGGAAACGCGGCGATTTGCTTGCCGCCGGGCAACGTTTGGCCATTGCCGCGATTCTCGCTGCGATCGCGGTGGCTGCGGCATTCGCGTTACAGCGAGGCGGGCCAGTATTGGCGCCGTTCGGTCTCGGCATCGCGATCTTCGTGATGGCGGGCGCGGTGATCGACATCGCCGAGCGCACCTTGGTTTTTCGCATACCGTTCGGCGCGGCGCTCCGCCGTGCGGTCGGATTGCCGCGCTCGGCCTGGGGAGCCGCGTTTGCCCATTTTGGGATTGGCGTAACGCTGTTCGGTATTGTCTCGGTGACGGCGTGGGGGACCGAGCGAATCGCGGCGCTAAAGCCGGGCGAAACGGTCGACTTGGCGCATTATCGGCTCACATTTGACGGCTCGTTGAAGCGCGCTGGCGGAAATTATCAGGATACCGTCGGACATTTTAGCGTTCGCCGAACCGGCGGCGATTTTATTGGCGCGCTTGAACCGAGCCGGCGCATGTTTCCGAGCCGCTCGATGGCGACCACCGAAGCGGCGCTGATGACGCGCGGCGTGAGCCAGCTTTACCTATCGATCGGCGATGTGACCCCGCAGGGCGCGGTGCCCGTCCGCTTGTACTTCAAGCCGCAGGTGCTGATGATCTGGCTCGGCGCTTTGATCATGTTCGCCGGCGGCGCGCTGTCGCTCTCCGATCGGCGCTTGCGCGTCGGCGCGCCAAGACCAGCAAAAGCGAATGTGGCTCTCCAGGCGGCGGAGTGAGCGCTGTCATGATGCTTCGCGCACGGCAGTCCAGGGCACTCGCGGCCAGCTTACTGTTGGCACTGGCATTTTCGCTCTTGGCGGTGGCCCCGCTTCGCGCCGTTGAATCGAACGAGATGCTGGCCGATCCCGCATTGGAAGCGCGGGCGCGCAATCTGTCGAAGGAACTACGCTGCCTGGTTTGTCAGAACCAATCGATCGACGACTCAGAAGCGCCGCTCGCCCACGACTTGCGCGTGATTGTGCGCGAGCGTTTGAAGGCCGGCGACACCGATACGCAGGTCGTTGATTACCTCGTTGTGCGGTATGGCGAGTTCGTATTGCTCAAGCCGCGTCTGTCCTGGCACACGCTCGCCTTATGGGGAGCACCGCCCGCAGCGGTGCTGCTCGGAATTGCCATGCTCGTTGTCGTCAACCGCCGGAGGCGAAACGCGCCCCCTGAAGAACTGGCGAACCTGACTTCGGCGGAAGAAGCGCGGCTGGCGGAGCTTTTGCGCGATCAACTGTAACGCTTGGGCAAAAGCATTGCAGATAATGGCCGATCGGCCAGGTAAGCGACTCAACCGAGCCTTGGGTAGCCTGGCGACCGCGGCGTTCCGTCCTCAACATTAACAACTTTTAATTTGAGCGACAGCGCGCGGTAAGGCGCGGCCATTCACATTTGGGGGCAACACATGGCCTCGTCTGGGGCGGCCGCGTTGGCAAAACGGACCACGATTTCGGAGACGATAATGGACGGTAACGACCAACATACGCGCGGTGTCCTGTCTGCGCGCCGTATCGCTTTAATGGCGACCACGATCGCGGGGCTCGGTGCCGCCGCGCTGTTCCTCGCGCCGCACGCGAATCCGGGCGCCGCGCTGTTTGCGAGTTCGGCGCACGCGCAAAATTTGTCGCAGCAGGCGCAGCAGCTGCCGCAACATCCGGTCGGGTTCGCCGACATTGTCGCCAAGGTGAAGCCGGCAGTTATCTCCGTCCGGGTGCGGCTGGAGAGAATGGCCTCGGGACCCGGCGAGGAAGAGATGCCGATGCCGCCTGGCTCGCCATTCGACCGTTTCTTCCGGCGCTTCGGCATGCCTGAGAACGGCGAGGGCCGTCACCAACTGATTACCGGCCAAGGTTCGGGCTTCTTCATCACCGCCGACGGTTATGCCGTTACGAATAATCACGTGGTCCAGAACGCGGACAAAGTTCAGGTCACGACCGATGAAGGCAAGACCTACACCGCCAAGGTGATCGGTACGGACTCGCGTACTGACTTGGCGTTGATCAAAATCGACGGGAACGACTTTCCCTACGTGAAGCTCGCCGAACACACGCCTCGCGTCGGGGATTGGGTGCTCGCGGTCGGCAATCCTTTCGGCCTCGGTGGTACGGTGACTGCGGGCATTGTTTCGGCCCGCGGCCGCGACATCGGCGCTGGCCCGTACGACGACTTCATCCAGATCGACGCGCCGGTGAACAAGGGCAACTCCGGCGGTCCGGCATTCGACGTCGACGGCGACGTGATCGGCGTCAACACTGCGATCTTTTCGCCATCCGGCGGCTCGGTTGGTATCGCGTTTGCGATCCCGGCGGATACCGTCAAAAGCGTCGTGGCGCAGTTGCGCGAGAAGGGCAACGTGACCCGCGGCTGGATCGGCGTGCAAATTCAGCCGGTGACCCCGGAGCTGGCGGAAAGCCTCGGCCTGAAAAAGGCAAGCGGCGCGCTAGTCTCCGAGCCGCAGCCCAATAGTCCGGCTGCCAAGGCAGGCATCGTCAGCGGTGACGTCATCACTAGTGTCGATGGCAATGCTGTCGCGGACGCGCGCGAGCTCGCTCGCCGCATTGGCACGATGGCCCCCGGCGCCACCGTCAAGCTCGGCCTGATCCATCAGGGCGAGGAAAAGACGGCGTCGATTACGCTCGGCACTCTGCCGGCCGAGCGTCAGGCGGCCAACCAGCAAACCGAGCATCCCAGCGGGGACAGCGAGATTCCGAAACTTGGCTTGACGCTGTCGGTTGACAACCACTCAGGAGAGCAGGGCAACGGCGTGGTGGTGACCGCGGTCGATCCGAACGGGATCGCCGCTGATCACGGCTTCCAGGTCGGAGACGTCATCCTCGATGTCGGCGGCAAGGTTGTTTCCAAGCCGGCCGACGTCACCAAGCAACTCGCCGACGCGCGCAAGGAAGGCAAGCACGCTCTTCTGTTTCGCGTGAAGTCAGGAGAAGGCACACGTTTCGTCGCGTTGCCGCTCGGCAATGCGTAGACGGCGCGGGATCCGCTCATTCGGATCCGCGCGAGGCAATGAGAGCTTGGTTCGAATGCTTTTTCGAAAACAGGCTCCAGAGTAATGGGGCGATCCGCCGGCATCCGTCGCCCCCGCTGGCGGGCGTTCCCTGGGGACGGGCCTCGTGGCCCGTCCCCGCCTAAAACCAGCTCTGCCCGACGCATCCCGTCGCCCCCGCTGCGGGTAGAGTTGGCCGAGGGGGTGGTGCCCTTGGTCGGCGCCATCCCCTCGCTTCCTTCGCTATATTATTGGCGGCTGAATCATGCCAAACGATATGCTTACTGAAGCCGGGGCTCCTCTGGCCCAAAGCGGATTGCCGGTTCGGCGACATTCGATCATGCGCCTTTTGATTATCGAAGATGACCGCGACGCGGCCGATTATCTCGTCAAGGCCTTTCGCGAAGTCGGTCACATCGCCGACCGGGCAATAGATGGCGAAGAGGGCTTGGCGCTGGCGCTCGACGGCCAATACGACGTTTTGATCGTCGATCGCATGCTGCCGAAGGTGGACGGTTTGTCGATCATCGCGAGCTTGCGCAATAAATCGATAGAAACGCCGGTGCTGATCCTTTCCGCGCTCGCTCAAGTGGACGATCGGGTGAAGGGTTTGCGCAGCGGAGGTGACGATTACCTCGCCAAACCCTACGCGTTCGCGGAATTGTTAGCGCGCATTGAAGCGCTCGCGCGCCGGCGCGGCGGGCGCGGCGAGGAGACGGTTTATCGCGTCGCCGATCTCGAGCTCAATCGGCTATCGCATGAAGTCAGCCGCGCTGGACAGGAACTGCAGCTGCAACCGCGCGAATTTCGCTTGCTCGAATATCTCATGCGACACGCCGGCCAGGTTGTGACCCGCACTATGCTTCTGGAGAACGTCTGGGACTACCACTTCGATCCGCAAACGAACGTGATTGACGTCCATATTTCACGTCTGCGGTCGAAGATCGACAAAGGATTCGGTCAACCTTTGCTGCACACCGTACGCGGCGCCGGCTATATGATCCGCGAAGAGAAGTAGCGGCCGCCATAAGTAAACTATGGCGCGTCTATCTTCCCAGTACGCCGCTTTTGGACAGCGTCGTTATTTTTTTGCTCGGCGATCCCCCAGGCCCTGAGCACGGCGGTCGCGTCGGGACCGCTATCTCGCGGCGGCGTCGGTGGAGCGGCCGGAGTTCTCGAAAAGCGCGGGGCCGGAGCGGGCTGCACCACGCCGCCAACTTCGACAAACGAGCCGCGGGCGACGTTGTGCGGATGACGCGGCGCTTCTTCCATGGTGAGCACCGGCGCGAAGCAGGCATCCGTTCCTTCGAGCAGCTTGCACCATTCATCACGCGTCCGGGTCTTAAACAGCGTTTCAAGCGCGTCGCGAAGTTCGGGCCCGTCCTCGGCGTACGCCAGGCCGAGCCGGTCGAACAGCACCTTGCGGAATTTCAGCTCGATCGCCGCAATGGCGACAAAACGGCCGTCGCTGCATTCGTACGTTTCGTAGATCGCGGATCCGCTATCGAGCAGGTTCGTGCCGCGTTGCAGGCTGTGCAGCCCCGCCGCATGCAAGCCATAGAACAGCGTCATCAACGACGCAGCGCCTTCGGTCATGGCGGCGTCTACGATTTGACCCTTGCCGGAGCGCTGCGCCTCAAGCATTGCGCAAGCCATGCCGAAAGCAAGATAGAGCGCACCGCCGCCGAAATCGGCGACCAGGTTGAGCGGCGGCGTGGGCTTTGAGCCTGAGCGGCCGATGGCATGCAATGCTCCCGCTAAGGCGAGATAGTTGAGGTCATGACCAGCGGCTTGCGCCAGCGGTCCCGACTGCCCCCAGCCGGTCATGCGGCCGTAAACGAGGCGTGGATTGTGAGCGAGCATGGCGTCCGGGCCCAGGCCGAGACGTTCCATTGTGCCCGGCCGGAAACCTTCGATCAGCGCGTCGGCCTTGCCGATGAGTTCGATTGCGAGCGCGATTCCTTCGGAGCGTTTCAGATCGATCGCGATGGATGGGCGCGAGCGATGCAGCAATTCAAACTTCGCCGGCATGGTGATGCCGAGGTCGCTGGCCGTGGTCCGATCGATACGGACGACCTGCGCGCCGAGATCCGCGAACAGCATGGCCGCCATCGGGCCGGGACCGATGCCGGCGAATTCAACAATACGAATGCCCGCGAGAGGCCCCATCTTGCTTTAACCTTTTGCGTGTTTGTTCGCTTCAGACAACAAAACGCGTTACACTAACGACATGGCTGTGCTGCAACGCTTTCATTATCGCCCTGAATTTGCTTCGGCGCTGGGAAAGCTGATGCGCGCCACGGCGTTTCGGCTGACGCTGGTTTACCTTTTGGTCTTTATCATATTCGCGGTTTCGCTGCTCGGCTATTTCGCCTTGAACACGCGGCGGCTGATTACCGACCAAATCACCAACCGGGTTAATCTGGAAGTCAACGCGCTGCGCGAGCAATACGACACCGGCGGGATCCGGCGTTTAGTGACTATCCTTGATCTGCGGGCACGGCGTCCGGGCTCGAGTCTTTATCTGCTGACCACGCCGAGCGGCGAGGGACTTGCCGGCAATGTCAGTTCCTTGGAGCCGGGCGTGCTCGATCATCCGGGATGGTTCGAGTCGAGCTATCGCCGGATAGAATTGTCGGAAGACAGCGAGCATCGCGCGCTGGTGCGAGTCGTGGAAATGCCCGGCGGTTTTCGCTTGTTGGTTGGGCGCGATCTCGAGGAACGCGAACGCATCTACGCCATCATTGCTAACGCCGGGCGCTGGTCGATTGCGCTGGTGGTTGTGCTCGGTCTCGGCGGGGGCTTCTTTGTCAGCCGCCGCGTGCTCAAGCGCATAGACGCGATGACCGATAAAGCGCAAGTCATCATGGCCGGCGATTTGGCGGGCAGGCTGCCGGTTGCGGGAACCGGTGACGAGCTTGACCGTCTTGCCGACAATCTCAACGCCATGCTCGAGCGTATTGAAGGCCTCATGGGTGGATTGAAGGAGGTGTCCGACAACATCGCTCATGATCTGAAAACGCCGCTGACCCGATTGCGCAACCGCTGCGAGCAGGCGTTGCGCGGCGCCCGCGGTGAGGCCGAATATCGCGCCGTGCTGGAATCCACCATCGCCGAGTCGGATGACCTCATTCGCACATTCGATGCGCTGCTAATGATTGCGCGTGCGGAGTTTGGGCACGCGCGCGACAATATGGCGGAGTTCGACGCCGCTGCGATTGTCCGCGATGTCGGCGAATTGTACGAGCCGCTGGCGGACGAGAAGGGACTGGCGCTCAAAGTCGACGCGGCGACAGAGGCTCCGGTGCGCGGTAATCGCGAATTGATCAGTCAGGCGCTCGCCAACCTTATCGACAACGCGATCAAATATGCGGCGCCGGAATCTGACAAGGTCAACGGCGCGCCCACGGAGATTGTGGTGAAAGCCGGCGCCGACGCAGATCGCATCACGCTGACGGTTGCTGACCATGGCCCGGGAATTGCCGTGGCCGATCGCGGCCGCGTGGTCGAGCGGTTCGTCAGGCTGGAGCAGAGCAGGTCGCAGCCGGGTTCGGGCTTGGGCTTGAGTCTTGCTGCCGCGGTGGCGCGGCTTCACGGCGGCGAACTCAGGCTCGAAGACAATGAACCCGGCTTAAAAAGTATCATTGCTTTGCCGCGGGCAGGACCCGCGGGCGGCTGATGCGGGCGGCAAAATCCGGGAAGCGCCCAGTCAGCAAAGTTGAGGATGGCGCATTGGTCCGGCGGCTCACCGGAGCGCTGCCGCGCGCCGCCGCCAAAGGCCGCAATCGCAGCACCGAGTGGATATCGAGCATAGCCGGAATTGCGGCCGGAAAGTCCCTGAAGTCGCTGATTGCGGCGCACGCGCGGCTTGCCATGTTGCTCGCCGGGATCGCTGGTAGTGCGCCTTACCTTTGGGACCTCATTTGTGCGGATCCCGCACGCCTGCTGCGTCTTCTGACGAATAGCCCCGAAGAAGAATTCGCCAGATTGATGAAAACGGCGCAGCGAGCGGGGGCGACGGCGCGGGCAACCGCGAGTGTCATGCAGGTTCTTCGCCGGATGAAGGCTGAGGCAGCCCTGTTGATCGCGCTTGCCGATATTGGCGGAGTTTGGCCGGTCGCCCGTGTCACCGCGTCGCTTACTGAAGTCGCCGACACGGCGCTTCGCATCGGTGTCCGCCGATTGCTTGCCGATGCGGCAAAAAGCGGGAAGTTCCGGTTGAGCGATGCGAAAAATCCCGAAACCGGCTCCGGTTACATGGTGCTGGCCATGGGCAAGATGGGCGCCCATGAACTGAACTATTCCAGCGATATTGATCTCATGGTGTTTTTCAAGGGGGCTAATCCGGCGTTGACGGACGGCGCACAGGCGACCCTTTTTTTCACCAGGCTGACGCGGGAGTTGGTCAAGCTTTTGCAGGAGCGCACCGCGGACGGTTATGTGTTTCGCGTCGATCTACGGCTGCGACCTGATCCATCTTCGACCCAGATTGCAATATCGACGGACGCGGCGCTCGACTATTACGAAAGCCGGGGCCAGACCTGGGAACGCGCAGCGCTGATCAAGGCGCGCGCCTGTGCCGGCGACCTTGACGCCGGCGCCAAATTCATCAGCGAGCTTTCCCCCTTCATCTGGCGCAAATATCTGGATTTCACCGCGGTCGCCGACGTGCATGCGATGAAGCAGCAAATTCACGTCTACCGCGGCCACGGCGAAATCGCGGTCGAGGGGCATAACGTCAAGGTCGGCCGCGGCGGTATTCGCGAGATCGAGTTCTTCGTGCAGACCCAGCAGCTCATTGCCGGCGGGCGCCACAATATACTGCGCGACCGGGGCACGGTCGCGACGCTTGCCGCCCTCGTGGCTGGCGGGTGGATAGATCGCTCTGCATGCGACGGATTGACGGCGGCTTACGATTTCTTGCGCGTCGTCGAGCACCGCCTGCAAATGCGCGCGGATGAGCAGACCCATTCGTTGCCGTCGGACCCGGCGGAGCTTGAAGGTTTTGCCCGCTTTCTCGGCTTCGCCAGCCGTGATGCTTTCGCGACCGTCCTGCTCGGACACTTACGTACGGTCGAAAAGCACTACGTCCGGCTTTTTGAAACGACCCCGGCGGCGATCGATTCGCCGCAGCACTTATCGTTTGCCGGTCCGGTCGCAAGCACGAGTCCGACGCTCGATAGGCTGGCCGAACTTGGCTTTCGTCAGCCCCGTGAGGTCGATGCAGCAGTGCGCCGTTGGCACAGCGCGGTCTATCGCGCCCTGCGCGGCGAGCAGGCCCGCAAAAATCTCGACGAACTCGTGCCCATCATCGTTCAGCAGCTCGCGGCCACCGACAATCCAGACGCAGCCTTCGCCGCCTTTGACAATTTTCTTGCCGGATTGCGCGCTGGGGGACGCTTGCTCTCTTTGCTGCGCCAGAAACCCGAGCTCGTCGGCTTCATCGCGCTCATTCTCGGCACCGCGCCGCGGCTCGCGGATATTCTGGCTCGGCATCCGCACGTTATCGATCCGCTGATCGACCCCGCGTCGTTCGCCGCATTGCCTGGCGCGAAAGAGCTCGAGGAAGGGCTTGTGCGGGCGGTGGGCGAGGCGCGGGGTTACGAAGAAGTGCTCGACGCAATCCGTTTGTTCGGTCAAGAACACATGTTTCTGATCGGCGCACGCATTCTGTCCGGTTCGCTCTCCGCCGCCCGCGCCGGCGACGTTTTCGCCGAACTGGCCGATGTCCTGATCCGGGCGCTCAAGGCCCGCGTCGAGGAGGATTTTATCGCCAGCCACGGGCGCATCCGCGGCCAGGAGATTGCCATCGTAGCGCTCGGCCGGCTCGGCGCGCGCGAGATGACCGCGACCTCCGATCTCGATCTTATGGTGATCTACGACTTCGACGGTGAAGAGCCGGAGTCGGACGGCAAGCGGCGGCTTTACGGCGCGCAGTATTTTGCGCGCTTTACCCAACGCCTGATCAGCGCGCTCACCGTGCAAACCAACTATGGCGTCTTGTATCAAGTGGATATGCGCCTGCGGCCCTCTGGACGCTCCGGCCCGCTGGCGACGCACATTGACGGCTTTGTCAGCTACCAGGAGCGTGAAGCCTGGACGTGGGAGCATATGGCGTTGACGCGGGCGCGTGTGGTAGCGGCCTCGGCGGGTTTTCGCACGCGCGTCGAGTTGGCGATACACGAGGTGCTTTGCCGCCGACGCGAGCCTGCGGGTGTCGCGGCTGACGTGGTGGAAATGCGCGGGGCGATTGCGAAAGAGAAGGGCGACGCGGATACGTGGGATCTCAAATACGCCGCCGGTGGCCTGATCGACATTGAATTTATCGCCCAATATTTGCAGCTCGTACATGCCGCAGCGTCGCCGCAAATTCTCGACATCTCGACGGCACGCGTACTTGAAAAGGCAGCGCGTGCCGACATTCTCACACCTGAGGACGCAGAGGTGTTGCGTCCGGCGGTGCGGCTTTATCACGACCTGACGCAAATCTTGCGGCTTTGCTTGCCCGGCGCGTTCGATCCGACGACGGCAAGCGGCGGGGTTCTCGGACTCCTTACCCGCGCTGCGGATTTGCCGGATTTTCCCGCGCTGCAAGCGCATCTTGCAGAGATGGAACGTCAAGTGCGGGAGTGCTTCGTGCGGATTTTGGGGGCTAAGCCTTAGCTCGCTTGGGCTTGCGGGTATGTCACTTGGCCGCGTTCAAGCGGCAATCGCACCACGACTGTCGTGCCGACCCCAAGCACCGAGCGAATGCGCATTCTTCCCCGGTGTAACTCGGTAAGCGATTTTGCGATCGCAAGCCCAAGCCCGGAGCCTTGATGCCGCTTAGTCAATTGACTCTCCACTTGCTCGAATGGGCGGCCAAGTTTGCGCAGCGCGTCTTTGGGAATACCAATGCCGTTATCCGAAATTGCGAAGGTAACGGAACCGCCGCGCAGCCTGCCGTGGACAGTAACGGAGCCGCCGTCGGGCGTGAATTTCACGGCGTTAGATAAAAGATTGAGTGCGATTTGCTTCAGCGCGCGGCGATCGGCTTTGAGTGTGAGCGCCGGTGCCACGCGCGAGCTCAGCTTCAATCCCTTTTCGTTCGCCCGGCCAAAGACAACGCGCGAGCAATCGGCGAGAATATCGTCGAGCTCGACGATTTCAGGATTAAAATGAATGCTGCCGGCCTCGATCTTGGACATGTCGAGGATGTCGTTGATGACGTCGAGCAGATATTTGCCGCTTTCGCGGATGTCGCGCGAATATTCGCAGTATTTTTTCGCACCGAGCGGCCCGAACATTCCCGATTCCATAATTTCTGAGAAACCAATGATGGCGTTGAGCGGCGTGCGCAATTCGTGGCTCATATTGGCCAGAAATTTCGATTTTGCCTGGTTCGCGTCCTCGGCACGGGTCTTTTCTTCGGCGTATTTCAGCGCCAGATCGGCAAGCTCTCCGGCCTGTTGTTCCAGCATTTGCTGCGATTTACGTAAGTCCGTGATGGTGGCGATGCGCCTTCTCTCGCCCTCGACAAGCTTTTGCTCGTGCTGCTTGAGCTTCGTGATATCGGTGCCGACGGACACGTAGCCGCCGTCTTTGGTGCGCCGTTCGCTGATATGCATCCAGCGCCCGTCGTTGAGTTGCGCTTCGAACGTGCGTGCGCCTTGCGGCTGCCGGTCTTCGTTGGCGATGGTGGTACGAATGATGGCCTTTTTCCCCGCCGCGACGACGGTGGAGTAGGGGGTGGCGGGCAAAACCGCGCTGTCAGGAAGGCGATGCAGTTCCTGAAAGTTGGAATTGCACAGAACCAGGCGGTTGTCGGCGTCCCACAATACGAAGGCCTCCGGGATTGTTTCGATGGCGTCCCGTAGCCGCAGATCCGCAGCCGTTGTCTTCGCCACAAGATCCTTCTGTTCGGAAACGTCGACCGCGATGCCGATGAGATGCAGTCCCGGCTCACCCTCCTGGCGCGCCAATTCGCAACGTACGCGCACCCATAGCCAGCGGCCATCGGCATGGCGCATGCGGAAGGCGTGGTCGATCGATTGCGCCTTGGCGTCGGCGAGCCGTGTCGCCAGACCGTAGAGGTCGATATCGTCCGGATGAACCAGCGCCTTGAGCTCGCCGAAAGTGAGCAGTTCGTCCTTGGCAGGCAGGCCGAGCATATCGAACATCGAATGCGACCAGAAAATACGTCCGCGCGCCAAATCCCAGTCCCACAGTCCGCAGCGGCCGCGATTGAGCGCGGTGTCAATGCGGCCGCGCACAGTATCGTGGATCAGATCCGCTTCTCTGGCCCGCGTGGCCTGCCAATGAAACGCGAATCCGAGGATGAGAACGACGAAGCTTGTCGTCGCCGAGAGAGTAACGGTCAGCGCGGTAGTCGAACGCCATGTTATGAGCGCACGGCTCGCCGTCTCGACAACGGCCAGTAGCCCGAGCGGGTTGCGCAACGGCCGCACCGCGGCCAAAGCCGCGGTCCCGTTCGGCAGCGTTGCCTCTACCGTGCCGGCGCTGCCGAGGGCTGTCACAGGCTGGGCAACGCCGAGCACGTCAAGGATTGGACGGCCAAGTTTCTCGGGATCGGCAGGTATGCTGCCGATAATTGTGCCTTCTGAATCGGCCACCAGGATCGTGAGATCGGCGTCCGCCCACGCCGGCAACGCACGCTCAAGCGTTGCGGACGTTCGGCCGGAGTTTCCCCTTAAGTCTCTTCCCGAGTGGTCGAGCTGGGCGGCGGTGACATCCGCGAGCGCCTCGATCGCCGCCCGCGCCTGGACGATAAGCTGACGGCGCTGCTCGAGAACCTGCACGACCGCTCCCACGCAAATCGTTATCAGAAATGCGACGATCAGGGCGGGAACGGTGCGACGAAGAAGCGGCTCGGCGTTCAGCAGGCGCCGATAGGCAGGTTTGGCGATCGACTTGGCCAGCCCCTGGATAGAATCTGAACGTAGAGACGCACTCGCCGTTTCGGCGCGCGCCATCGCCTGCCTCCGTTCGGACGATCCCCTGCACCTGCGTTCGGAAGGATGTGCCGCATCTCCTCCGAATCAGTGCATAAGAATCGATGCGCGCTGATTTGTCGAGAGACGAGTGTCAGCATTTTCTAAAAAACTATTACCGCTTTTTTCATCGCGGCGCGGTCTCGGCTAACTGCAAAAATCTGATGCGCCGCGGCGCGCAAAACAGTGAGTCAAATCAAGCGCGTAGTGGCTGACGCAAGCGCAATACCAATATGCTCAAAGCTTCATTCTAGGCGAAGGTGCGCAGCAGCGCTCTGACGCGGGCGGGAGCCAATAAGTTACTTGCGGTTCACGCTGCTGCGACATCGCGGCAAAAGGCGAGACCACGCAGGCGCCTTGTCTCTATGATTTACCCGGATAAGCTGTCTTGGCGCGATGTGGCAATCTTCGCAAACGCGCGGGTGTCATAGACACACCAAATAAAACTCAGGGAGGAAGATTCTGTGAAACAGACAACGCACCCGCTTAGCCGCCGGAAAATGCTCAAGGGCACGGCCGCTACCGGCCTTGCTGCCGCGTCGGCGCCGGCTTGGTTTCGGCCTGCAATCGCGGTGCCGGAGACAGTCAAGATCGGCCTGGTCGGTCCAAGGACCGGTTTCTTGGCTTTGTTCTATGAAGAGATGTCCTGGGCCATCGAGCATGCCAAGAAGTCGACCGACAACTCGATCACCATTAACGGTACGAAGCACCCGCTCGAGATCGTCGTCAAGGACAGCCAGTCTAATCCGAACCGGGCGTCCTCCGTCACCCAGGAACTGATCCTCAACGACAAGGTTCACATTGTCACCGCATTCGCCACACCGGAGACCGTCAACCCGGTTTCGGACCAGTGCGAAATCAACGGCATGCCGTGCGTCACCAACGACGATCCGCTCGAGTCGTATTTCTTCGGCCGCAAGGGCGATCCGAAGAAGGGCTTCGAATGGACCTACAACTTCTTTTTCAACGGCGCCTCGGCGATCGGGGTCAATTTGAAGACCTGGGCGCGCGTGAAAACCAACAAGAAACTCGGCGTAATGTGGGCCAACGACGACGACGGGCGCGTCTTCGAGCACGTCATGCCGCCGGTGATCAATGGCGCCGGTTTCACCATCATCGATCCGGGCCGCTTCGATCTGCCGGTCAGCGACTGCACGCCTGAAATCAC
The DNA here is from genome assembly GCA_963753355.1 of uncultured Alphaproteobacteria bacterium. Taxonomy (GTDB): domain Bacteria; phylum Pseudomonadota; class Alphaproteobacteria; order Rhizobiales; family Xanthobacteraceae; genus BOG-931. Next base: position 53,486 of record CAVWBV010000004.1, on the reverse strand, counting down.
AAAATTCAAATCCGAAGGCGCGGAAATCGTCTTTACGGTCATCCCCGGTCCGAATTTCACGGTTTTTTGGAACCAATGCGCCCAGCAGGGCTTCAAGCCGAAAGTCGTCACCGCCGGCAAGGTCAGCGAGTTCCCGCAGGGCATGTATCCGTTCGGCGACCGCGCCATCAATATGGTGACCGAGGTCTGGTGGTCGCGCTTTCATCCCTATTCGTCGAGCCTGACCAAACAAAGCTCGGCCGAACTCGCCGACGCCTACGAAAAGGACACCAACCAGCAGGCGTCGATGGGGCTCGGCTTCCGCCATTCGTTGCTGGAAGTGCCGATCGCCGCGTTAAAGATGGCGCAGAAGCTCGACGACCCGGCGTCGATCCGCGACGCGGTGCGCGACAACGCGTTCCAGACCATCGTCGGCTCGGTCGACTTCAAGAAGGGCCCGTTCCCGAACACCGCCCTGACCCAGCTCGTCGCCGGACAATGGCGCAAGAGCAAGGACAAGAGGTGGCCGCTTGAACTTGTGATCGTCGACAATCAACTGGCCCCGAACATCCCGGTCGGGGGCGAACCCGAGGCGATGCCCGGCAGCTGATCGTCAGCGGCGGAGATCATCAGATGTGAGCCCGCCTCGTCCCGCTAGGGGCGAGGTGGCCCAATTGCCGCCTTCAGACGGCCTCGGCCTTCGCGACGGTTTCGGTGCACGACAGGCGCGGATAAATGCGTTCGCCGAAGCTGCGAATACCCTCGACGAAATCGGGGAAGCTGAACAGGCAACCATCGATTCCACTTTCTGCAGCGATCTCGTCGAGCTGTTCAGCGACGCTTTCATAGGAACCGCAGATCGTCGGAATGCTCATGAACGCGCTGTGACCCTGCGCTGGTGTTCGCGACAGGCCGGCCAAATGGTGTTGTGAACTGCCACCCTCGTTGCTATCCAGCGACGCGCTGTCGAGCATATTCTCAACCGCGACCAAATCGACGCCATCCACGATTCTTCGCTGCGCCTCGCTCGCCTCGCTCTCCGTCTCGGCGCTGACAATTTGGAAAAGCGCGTAGGCTCCGACCTTGCGGCCGGCGCGCTCGCCCGCCGACTGCAGCCGATCCACCTTATCCTTCAAATGCTGGCGGTCGGCGATCATGAAGCTTTCGTCGGCGTATTCCGCGACGAATTGAAACCCTGCCTGCGACTGCCCTGCCGACACCAGTGGAATCTCATGGCGCGGCTGCGGGTAGCAGTGACAGTCCTCAAGCGTGAAATGCTCGGTGTGGCAGGTCGCCGTGCCCTCGCGCCAAAGCTGCTTGAGGATTTGCACATACTCCCGTGCAAATTGGTACCTTTGTTCGAAATAATCGTCGCCCGGCCACAAGCCCATCTGCGCATATTCCGGTCTGTTCCACCCGGTCACGATATTGAGGCCGCAGCGGCCCTCGCTGATTTCATCGATCGTGGCCACCATCCGCGCCACCACCGCGGGATGATGCGCGAGCAACGTTACCGAGGGATAGAGCTCCAGGCGGCGGGTGACCGCAGCGAGCCCCCCCATCAGCGTGAAAGTCTCCATGCATTCATCCCAAAATCCGATTTTGCCGCCGAAGCCGCGATACTTCATCATCGAGAGAATCATGTGAAAGCCGTGCCGCTCGGCTTCGATGGCGATGGCTTTGTTGTGCTCAAACGTCGGCGAATATTGCGGGCTGGCGTTCGAGATGATGTAGCCGTTCCTGCCGTTGGGGAGAAATATGCCGAATTTCACGGAAACCTCGCATCGCTTCCATGCGCTGAAAGTCGCCACTAAGTCGCCCCGGGGCGAGAGATTAAATGGTACTGGGGGCGGCGCAACCGGCGCCGCGCGATTGAGCGCTCAAGAACAAGAAATTGTGCCTCAGCGGAACAACGAGGGTGCTTGCAGGCTGCGCCCTTAAGGCCACACCGCATTTCAGGTTGTTACTCAGGCGCCTCCGGTGGGAGTGCCGGTGCCGGCGTCGCGCCGCCATTCGGTCGCCGAAATCCCATACTTGCTTTTGAACGCGGCGGCGAAATGCGCCGCGCTTTTGAACCCCGAGCGCAGCGCGATTTCGCTGACCGGCAGGCGGCCATTTGCCGGGTTCGCCAGGGCGGAATGCGCGGCCTGGAGGCGGAGATCGCGCAGCGACGCGCACACCGTGTCACTTTCATCCTGAAAGATTCGGTGCAGGTACCGCACGGAAATTCCCAGTGACGAACTGATCTTCTCCGGATCAAGCTCCCGATCCGCGAGGTTGGCCCGCATGAACCCGATGCAGCGGCGCCGAAGTGCGGTGCGTACCGACGCGTTGTCGCTCTCGAGCGTGTCAGCTTCGTCGGATTCGAAGGCGAGTGCGATCAGTTCCACCAAATGACTGCTGTAACTAAAGGCCGCAGGTGTCGTGACGGAGGCTAACTGCTCGCTCAGCGAGCGCACCAGATCGGACGTGATGCCCCACAGCCCGGTTCTGCCGTCATTTGGGATGCAGACAAGTTGATCCACCATACGCAGCCGCGATCGCAGCATAAATGCGGGAATGGTGACATTGATGATCTCGGTGTGCCGCGCATGCTCCCAGGTCCACGGGCTGTTCAAGTCGAAAAGCGCAAACGCGCCGGCTGGAATCTCACGGTCGCGTCCACGCTGCTTTAATTGAACGACGCCGTTGTGGACGTTGACGAGGACGAAGTGATCGCGGCCGTCCTGCCGGACATGGCGCGGCGTTCGCTCGGTATACTCGCACGAACTCCTTATCCGGGAAATTTCCAGATTGCCGAAATGACAATGCACGACATTGGCGTGAAAGTGATCCTCTTCCCGCAGCCGAACATTTGATTGGCCGAAGAAGCTATGAATCAACTCGCCCCAAGACCCGGGTCGATCCCGTTCCCAAACTATTCGCCGATTGACTTCGACCATGGGCGACACCAGCGCGCTTTGCGATCGCGAGGCGAACTGCCTCACCAGTATTCTGCGCTCGCTCTTGGCAGCAGAGCTATTTCCCGGCTTCGCTGCATGGGAGGGTAGACAGTATTTTCAATGCTGTAAACTCGAAGGTCGCTGCCTTGATCGGACGGCGCGCGGCATGATCGCGCAAACGCCTCGGGCACAACATGCTGTCCGGCCAGCCGTTCAAGGAACGTAATTTCCGCCGCTCTAGGAATAAGGAATGAAAAACTGCTTCGCCTGGACGGGAACGTTCGGTGCCGTCGAATTCGATACCACGAACATTTCGTACGGATACTTGGTCCCGTGATTCCACTGCACCGTCACGATCGGCGTCGAGCAAACGTTCGGGAACATGCCACCCTTGAAGTTGATGTGCCCACAAATCGAGTCGTAATCGATGTCGCGCAGAGCGTCACGGATCGAGGCGTGATCGGCGCCGTGGGCCTGCTTCAAAGCGTGAATGCCCACTTCAAACAAGCCGTGCCTGCCGCCCAGCATGAATGACGCCTGGCGTCCGCTTTCCTGTTCGTAGGCGTCGGTAAGCTGTTGTGCGGTCTGACCGGTCAGACCCGAAGTAAACGGGAAGCTCGGTGCCCAAATCGCATCGGTGGTCAGCCCGATGGCGCGATCTCCGAGCGGCACCACGCCGGCGGGAAATTCCAGCGCCTTTCCCAGCGTGACGATCTTCGGCCGGTAGCTCTGCTGGGCGCAGCCATTCCAAAACAACGTGAACTCTGGTGGCGGCAGGACGCCAGTGACGATTTCCACGCCGGCACTTTTGAAAGCGGCGATCTGCGCATTGTAGGTGCCGGACGGCATGTCAAACCGGCCCGAATCGACGAGCCGGTAGCCCTCTTGCTCGAGCATCTTCGCGTAAATACCGGCGTAGGTGCGCCCATCCGTGTCATTCGGCCAAAGCCCGCCGACCACTTTGTTGGTCTGCATTTCCTTCCATGAGCCGATAAAGGTGCGCGTCTGGCTCAGCGTGTCGAAGGAGAAATGATAGGTCCACTCGAAGCCGATTTTCGGGTCACCGTGGCGCCCAAGGAAATAAGGCTCAATCGGTGCATCGTTGGTCAGGCACGGGACGTCGTTGACCTCGCACTGGTCGGCCACCGGGTTAGTGGTTTCCGGAGCCGCGCCAGAAAGCATCAGGTTGACATCATCCTTGAGAATAAGCTCCGAGGCGACCTCAGCGGCTCGATTGGGGTTGGATTGCGTATCGCGCAGCAGGATTTCGAGCTGATACTCTTGGCCGCCCACCGTGATCTTATTTCCGGTCGCCTTGGCGACCTGGTTCATCACAAATGGGACGTGTTCGGAAAAAAACGCCAAAAAGCCAGTCATCGGCGCCACAAAGCCGATCCGGATGGTTTTCGTTTGCGCGGCTGCGCGGCGAAGTGGTGTGGCCGCAAGCGCTCCGGCGCCGGCCGTTGCAAGAAACCGTCGGCGATTGATCGATGACTTGCGCATGTCCAGACACTCCCTCATGTCCTTCGGTTTCACGCCATCCAATCTACCAACCGACTATAGCCGTCAATTGAAATGGCCGCGATTGCGCGCTGGAATAATGCTTACTGCTGCAAACTGAAAAGGGTCGGGCCGCCGCGACGGCGGACTTTGATTGCAATCCGCTTGCACCGGTGGGAAAACGGGGGCGATGCTCGAACTTGCTTCGCTCTCACGCACTTTCGGTGGACTTGTCGTCATCGACCGACTCGACTTCAAGGTAGATGAAGGCGAGATTGTGGGCATTCTCGGACCGAACGGGGCGGGCAAGACCACATTGTTTAACATGATCGCGGGCGTGCTACCGCCGAGCGGCGGCCGCATTCTCTTTGCCGGCGGTGACATTACGCGCATGCGGCCATGGCATCGGGGCCGGCTTGGCATCGGCCGCACCTACCAGATCCCAAAGCCGTTCGCCCACATGAGCGTATTCGAAAACGTGCTTACGGCGGCTGTCCACGGCGGCAAAATGCCGTTGGCGCGGGCCAAACCGCAAGCCGAGGCGATACTTTCGCGCGTCGGGCTCGCGCACCGCGCGCGCCTTCCAGCCGGACAGCTCGCGCTCCTCGATACCAAGCAGCTTGAACTCGCGAAGGCATTGGCGCTTCGTCCGCGGCTTCTCTTGCTTGACGAGATCGCCGGCGGGCTGACCGAAGCCGAATGCGATTTACTGATCGGCACCATAAGCGACGTGCATCGCGGTGGGGTCACCATTGTCTGGATCGAGCACGTGATCCAGGCGTTGCGCCGCATCGTTACCCGGCTCGCGGTGCTTTCCGGGGGCAATTTCATAGCTATGGGCGCGCCGCAGGACGTGCTCGCCGACCGGCGCGTGAAAGAAGCCTATCTAGGGACGTGATCCGGCATGGCAACAACAGCATCGAGCACACTGCTGGCCGTCGAAGACGTTTCGGTTTTCTACCAGAAATTCTGTGCGATCAACCATGTCGACATCGCGGTAGACGCCGGCGAGGTCGTCTCCATCATCGGGGCCAACGGTGCCGGAAAATCAACGCTGCTCAAAGCCATCATCGGCCAGGCTGATCGCGTCGAAGGCAACATCAGCTTCGCTGGCGAGGCCATCGTCGGCCGCACTACGGAAGCCATTGTTGCTTCCGGCATCATGCTGGTGCCGGAGGGACGCAGGCTGTTTCCGTCCCTAACCGTCGAGGAAAATCTTCGTCTCGGGTGGGATGTAGGCCGTAAGGGCGAGATCGGATTCGCCGACGTTTGGCGTCTGTTTCCGGTGCTCAAGGACCGTCGGCGGCAAAAAGCCGGATCGCTTTCCGGCGGCCAGCAGCAGATGGTTGCGCTCGGGCGAGCGCTTCTGGCCAATCCGCGGCTTCTCCTGTGCGACGAGATCAGCCTCGGCTTGGCACCGCTTGTGATCAACGAGCTCTACGCGCTCATTCCGCAGATCAAGGCCCGTGGCATCGGCATTCTTATCGTCGAGCAGGACATCGAGCGCTCGCTCGCGGTCGCCGACCAGTTCTATTGCTTGCTTGAAGGCAAGGTATCGCTGTCTGGACGCCCCCGCGACGTGAGCCGCGATCTCATCATGAAACATTATTTCGGCCTGTGAGCGAATGGTGATCGCAGTCTGGGCCAATCAATTGCTGCAAGGCGTGATGCTCGGCGGCCTTTATACGCTGTTCACCATCGGCCTTTCGCTTTCGGCTGGCGTGATGCGTTTCGTCAATATCGCACATGGCGATTTCATCGTGCTGACGTGCTATGCGCTGTTGCTTCTGAGTACGCTTCTCGGCCTTAACCCGGTCGTTGCCACCCTGATCGTGCTCCCGATAGCCTTCCTGTTCGGCTTCGGCCTGCAGCGCGTCCTGTTGCAGCGTGTGGTCGGCGAGAACGTGCTTTTGGTCATCCTCGTGACCTTTGCCTTGTCGATCATCATCGAAAACGGCTTGCTCGAAGGTTTTGGCGCCGACCCGCAAAAAATCTCCGGCGGCTGGATGGAGACGGCGACGGTGGCGCTCGGCAGCGGCATCAATGTCGGCCTTTTCCAGATCGTGACCTTCGTTGCGGCCGTGGCGCTCGTAGCCGTGCTCGACCTTTTGCTCTACCGCACTGGCATTGGCGCCAAGATCCGCGCGGTCTCCGACGATGTCGGCGCAGCCAATCTCATCGGCTTATCGTCCGTACGCATTTATGCCGTGGCCATGGGCGTCACCTTCGTCACCATTGGCGTTGCCGCGGGTTTCGTCTCGATCTGGACCAACTTTGACCCGGCTTCGGGTCCGACCCGGCTCCTGGTGGCGTTCGAGGTGATTGTGATGGGCGGGCTGGGCAGCCTCTGGGGCTCGCTTGCCGGCGGCATCGTTCTCGGAGTTGCGCAGGCGGTCGGCGGCCAATTCGATATCGCTTGGCAGATCATGGCCGGGCATATCGTATTTCTGATTGTGCTCGCGTTGCGCCCCCAGGGCCTGTTTCCGAAGTACTGAGTCATGACGCGGTCGGTCATCCTCAATGGCGCGCGCGCGATATTCGCAGTCAGCGTCGTTGCAATGGCGGCGGCGCCTTTCTTGTTTGGCGCGAACCACGTCGTGCTGCTGACCGAGTTCATGTCAATGCTGGTGCTGGCGATCATGTGGAATCTGCTCGCCGGATACGCCGACATCGTTACGGTCGGTCAGCACGCCTATGTCGGCGTCGGCGCCTATGCGTTTTTCGGCTTCGCGGCGCTGGCCGGCTTTAACTCCTATCTGTCGATTTTGCTCGCCGGACTGGTTGCGCTCGCCATCGCGGTGCCGACCATGATCCTGGTGTTCCGCCTGCGCACCGCCTATCTCGCCGTCGGCACCTGGGTGGTGGCCGAGCTCTTGATGCTCGCCTCGGGTAAGCTCAACGCCTGGGGCGGCGGCTCCGGCACGAGTTTGCCGATCTCAATTGTGCTCGGCTTCGGCCGAGCGCGCGGCGAGCGCTTGGCGACCATTTATTGGCTCGCGTTTGCCTTGGCGGCCGTAGCGATGCTGGCAACGTACTTCCTGCTACGCTCACGGATCGGCGTCGGGCTCACCGCAATGCGCGATAACGAGGAAGGCGCCGCCGCGGTCGGCGTCAACATCACTTATGCCCGTATTCTGTGCTTTCTCGGCACCGCCCCATTCCTCGGTATCGCCGGGGCCATCATCACATTGCAAAAATTGCGCATCTCGCCGCCGGCTTCCTTCAGCATCACCGACTGGACCGTATTCATCATTTTTAATGTGGTGATAGGCGGCATAGGGAGCTTCGAGGGGCCGATCATCGGCACCATCGTCTATTTCCTGCTACGGCAATATCTCGCCGGCCTCGGAGCCTGGCATCTCATTCTTTTGGGGACGTTCTCAATTGTCATCATCCTGATCGAGAAGCGTGGGCTCTGGGGCCTTATCCGCCGCGTACTTGGTGACGATTTGATACCCATCGCGCATAAGCCGTCAGCCGGCTTCGACGGGGTGGCGAAAGTCGGTATCAACGCAGCAGCGTCTGATAACCGGCGATGACGAGCTCGACCGCGATCAGGATCACGATAATGATTTCCAAGCGCAGCGACCTCTTTGTGTCGATGATGTCGGTCAGAGCCTCGGCCGTGTCGGAGATCACCTTGAGCTTGAACGCCAGGGCTTCCGCGCGCTCCTTCAGTTCGTACTCATCTTCCAGCCGCAAGTAGAGACGGTCCAGATCCGGACGGTCCCAAACCACGTCCGGCTTTTCGGCAACCGCGACACGGCCCGATACGCGATGCTGCACTAGCAGCGCATTGCCGATGTGCTTGAGAATGGTGCGCCGGCCGGCGTCGGCGCGACCCTGTTCGGCCAATTGCCGGATGAACGGCTCGACGGTTTCGAACACAGCGGTCACTTCGCGTTCGTCACGCGCCAGTACCACGCTCTTGGAAAGCGCGTCGGCAATTACGATCAAATGATCCGGCGTCACTGCTTTCAGCATGATCGGGCCGCCTGGAAGAATTTGATCCTCCTTGTCGGGCGTTAGCTCGATGAGAACGGTTTCTTCTTCGGACGGTTTGATCGGGCGGATCAGGCGCTTTTGCAGGCCGCGCAAAACTTCGTTTTCTTCCGGACCGGTTAACCCCATCAGGACCGCGACGCCGTATCGGAACAGCGTCACATAGCCTTCCTTGCCGTATTTGTAGGTCAGCGGCGCGGTCGAGACGACGTGGTCGTGCTCAAGGTTCGACGTGTCGATGCGATCGCTGAGCAGGAGCGCTCTTATTCGCTTGCGGCTTTTCGCGGGTATGTTGTTATCGTTCATGGCCGATCGTCACGCGCCCGATGCGCCGCAATTTCAGTCGCCGGCAAGCGTGCGCGCGACGATATCGCCGACATCGCGCGATAAACTCGGTGCCGAGGTGATGCGGCGCAGCGTATGTTCGGCGCGCTCGCGCCGGCGCGGTTCGAGCGCCCGCCACGAACGAAACGCGCCCGTCAGACGTGCCGCCACTTGCGGATTTTTCGGATCGAGCGCGAGCACGAAATCGGCCACAAAGTCATAGCCCTTGCCGTCGAGCCGGTTGAATTGGGTATGGTTGGCTTGAGCAAAGGAACCGATCAGCGCGCGTATGCGATTGGGGTTTGTCATGGAAAATGCGGGATGCGAGGTCAGGGCTTTGACCCGCTCGAGTGTCGCCGGTTCCGGGATCGCGGCTTGCAGCGCCAGCCATTTGTCGATGATCAGCGGATCGTCGGCGTAGCGGACGTAGAAATCTCCAAGCGCCTGTGCGCGCTCGGCGCCATCATGTTGACTGAACGTCTCGAGCGCGGCCATGCGATCGGTCATGTTATCCGCGCTTTGATACTGTGAGAGCGCGAGTCCAATGGCGCGGTCTTCGCCATTTGCTGCCAAGAAGTCGAGGCAGAGATTTTTCAGCGCGCGCCGCCCGGCCCCGGCTGCGTCCGGCCGATACGGAACCGGCGCCGCCAGGCGGTGGTAAACGTCGGTCAGGGCGGGCCGCAGTTGCTCGCCGATCGCCGCGCGCAAGGCCTGCCGCGCCCGATGGATGGCGTCCGGATCCACATCGCTGCCGATCTCGCGGGCGATATCGGCCTCGCTCGGCGGCGTGAGCGTGAGCGCGATAAAGGCCGGCTCAAGCTTGCGGTCACCAAGGATGCTGCCCAAGGCGGCGATGAGGTCTTCGTCGCTGCGCGCGGCAGCACCATCCCGCAATGCGCCGACGTTGCCGGTCAGAAGTGTCATGGCCAGCATTTGCACCGCCTGCCAGCGGTTGAACGGATCGGCATCGTGGGCCGCTAGAAAATGGAGTTCGCGCGGATCGAGCGGCAAACTGAGCTTGATCGGGGCAGAAAAGTTGCGGTTAACGGAGGGCGTGGGCCGCTCAGCGACCTCCGTGAAAACAAAGCTTTGGCTCGGCCTGCTTAACTCGATGACGCCGTTGTCGAGCTTTCGGCCATCGAGCATAAGCGGCATATCGCGCCCGTCTTTACCCACGAGGCCGAGTGCAAGTGGGATAACCATGGGCTCTTTGTACGGCTGGCCCGGCGTTGGCGGAACGCTTTGCGTGGCCTCGATCCGATACGTCTTCGCCCGCGCATCGTAATGCGTGGCCATGACGACCTCCGGCGTGCCAGCCTGTGTGTACCAACGCATGAATTGCGTGAAATCGCGGCCGCTCACGTCGGCAAAGCATTGCACGAACTGCTCGACGGTCGCTGCTTCGCCATCGTGACGCGTGAAATAAAGGTCCATGCCCCGTCGAAATAGCTGCGGGCCGAGCAGGACCTTGATCATGCGCACGACTTCGCTGCCTTTGTCGTAAACCGTCGTCGTATAGAAGTTATTGATTTCACGGTACGCCTCAGGCCGCACCGCATGCGCCAGCGGACCGGCATCCTCGACGAATTGGTGGGCGCGCAACGCGCGCACGCTGCCAATCCGTTCCACCGCGCGCGACCGCTGATCGCTGGAGAATTCCTCGTCGCGGAAAACGGTGAGGCCCTCTTTGAGGCACAGCTGAAACCAGTCGCGACAGGTGATGCGATCGCCGGTCCAGTTGTGAAAATACTCATGCGCGATCACCGCCTCGATATGCGCGTAATCGGTATCGGTCGCGGTCGATGGCGAAGCCAAGACGAATTTGTCGTTGAAAATGTTGAGGCCCTTATTCTCCATGGCGCCCATGTTGAAGGCGGATACCGCTACGATCATGAAAATGTCGAGGTCGTATTCGCGGCCGAAAGCTTCCTCATCCCAGCGCATCGCGCGCTTTAGACTGTCCATGGCGTAGAGAGCGCGGTCCTCCTTGCCGGGCTCGACATAAATGTGCAGCGCGACTTCGCGGCCGGACATTGTGGTGAAATTGTCGGCGACACGCGCAAGCTTGCCGCCGACCAGCGCGAACAGATAACAGGGCTTTTTGAACGGGTCGTGCCAGACGGCAAAGTGCCGATTGGTGCCGGGGACGGGACCTTGGTTGACCAGGTTGCCGTTGGCCAGCAGGACAGGCGCCTCGTCTTTGTCGGCCTCAACCCGTGTGGTGTAAACCGCCATCACGTCCGGTCGGTCGAGGAAATAAGTGATGCGGCGAAAGCCCTCAGCCTCGCACTGCGTGCAATAAGTGGAGCCGGCGCGATATAGACCCATCAGTTGCGTGTTAGCCGCCGGGTCGACGAGCGTTTCGATTTCGAGTTCAAACGGCCCGTTCGGGGGCTGGGCAATGGTCAACCGTTCCGGTGTGGCGACGTAACTTTCCTTCGGCAATTCCTTGCCGTCGAGCGCGAGCGAGCGCAGTACGAGGTCCTCGCCGTCAAGCACGAGCGGAGCCGGGGTGCGAGTGCCGTTCGGCTTTAATCGGAGCTTCGCGCGTACGCGCGTTGCCGCGGCGTCGAGCGATATATCGAGCTCAACGGTGTCGATGAGCCAGTCCGGCGGACGGTAATCTTTGAGGCGGATGGGGCGTGGTTCTTCGGTGCGCATCGCCTCTGGTGTAGAAGCTTTGCGCGCCGATGTTAAGCGTCGAGCCGCGCGTTGATCTCACACCAAACGCCTTGCGGCTGGTACTCGATTTTGACTTCGCCGCCGAGTTCCTGCGCCAAACCGCGCTCAATGAGGCGGGAGCCAAAGCCCTTACGGCGCGGCGGAACGACCGCGGGGCCGTCCTTTTCCGCCCACTCAAGGCGCAACCGCCGGCCTTCCGGTTCGTGAAGCATGCGCCAGGTAATGCTGACGCGGCCTGTCTCGTTTGAAAGGGCGCCGTACTTGACCGCGTTGGTCGCAAGCTCGTGCAGCGCCATGCTGATCGACAAAGCCATCTTGGCGGACAGCCATACCGCCGGCCCGTCGACCGCAAAACGGGTCGGGTTCGCGTCACGGTAGGGCATGATCGCTTGCGCGACGATGTCGCCGAGGTTCGCGCCCTCCCAGCTTTCGTTGGTCAAGACGTCATGCGTGCGCGACAGCGCAAGCAGGCGCGACTGAAACATTTCGCGGCCGCCCATATCCGTCCGCGCGCGCCGGAAGGATTGAACCGCGATCGACTGCACCGTGGCGAGCGTGTTCTTGACGCGATGGTTCAGTTCGTTGAGCAGGAGCAGCCGGTGCTCCTCCACGCGCTTGCGCTCGGTGATGTCGAGACCGGCGCTGACGGCGCCGATAATCTTGCCGAACTGGTCGCGCAGCGGTGCGGCCTGGACCAGCCCAAAAAGAACCGTGCCGTCGATGAAATGCAGCTCCATCTCTTCATTCGTAATCGTTTCGCCGGCCACGGCGCGCCGGAGCGGCAAGCGTTCGGGCGGCAACTCGACGCCATCCTTGAAAACGCGATAGTGCTGCGGCGCCTGCGCAGCGGGAACGGATAACGAAGCGTTCGCCGCTTCGGGAATCCGCAGCATTGCCGCGGCACGGCGGTTGCCGGTGACCTGTTGGCCGGCGCTGTCAAATGTGAACCACACAGCGACCGGCACTGTATCCAGCACCGCTTGCAGTCGCGCTTTCTGCATCTCGAGCTCGGACGCAATTTCACGGCGCAGCCGCGCCATGGTGATGTTGGTATTGACCCGGGCGAGAAGCTCCGGCGCGCTAAACGGCTTTATCAGGTAGTCGTCCGCGCCTGCCTCGAGGCCTTCGATCTTGGCTTCTTCGCCGGCACGCGCCGACAGCAAGATAACCGGAAGGCTTTTTAGTTCAGGATCTCCCCTGATTTCACGGAGCAGCGCGAAACCATCGCGGACCGGCATCATTACGTCCGACAGGAGAAGATCTGGTCGTCGTGTACGTATGGCGATCAGCGCTTCCATGCCGGTACTCACGCTCTCCACGTTGTAATGCGCGCCGAGCATGCGTTCGACATAGTCGCGCATGTCCGCATTGTCGTCGGCAATAAGGACGCGGGGGCGTGGTTTCGCGGTGACTTTTTCGCCCGCGGGTCCGCGCAAGGCTTGGCCACGCGAGATGTCCGCCGGACCTTTTTGCCCGGCATCGGCTCGCGGCAGCCAGCGCAGAGCCTCTTCGACAAAAGCTGTTGCGCCGATCGCTGAGTGCACATCGCGCGAGGGTGGACCGGCCACCGCCAATTCCGCGGCCTGGGTGTAGGGCAGGGTGACGGTGAAAGTCGTTCCGCGGCCAACCTCGCTCGCCGCACTCACTTCACCGCCCTGCAGGTTTGTCAGTTCGCGCACCAAAGCAAGGCCAATGCCGGAACCTTCATGGGTTCGGCCACGCTGACCTTCGACCCGGTGGAAGCGTTCGAACACGTGCGGCAGCTCGCTGGTGGGGATGCCGATGCCGGTGTCGCTCACCGATAGTTCGACGCGTCCGTTAGCATCGCGCAGCCGAACGGTGATGCCGCCGTCGAAGGTAAATTTGAAAGCGTTTGACAAAAGATTGAGGACGATCTTCTCCCACATGTCGCGGTCGACGTAGACGGCTTGAGGGAGTATTTCGCAGTCTACGCGGAGCTTTAATCCTGCACGCTCGCACAGCGAATCGAAGCTCGACGCCAGTTCGCGCGTAAATGCGGGTAGATCAGTTTTTTCGAAATAGGCCGGCATGCGGCCTGCTTCGACGCGCGAAAAATCAAGGAGCGTATTGACGAGCCGGAGAAGCCGCAACGCATTGCGGTGGGCGACAGCCACCTCTTCAAGCCGCTTCCCCTGAAGCTGCTCGGGATGCTGCAACGCTTCCTCCAGGGGCCCCAGCATCAAGGTCAGCGGCGTCCGGAATTCGTGGCTGACATTGGAGAAGAATGCGGTTTTGGCGCGATCGATTTCGGCGAGCGCTTCGGCGCGGCGGCGCTCCTGCTCATAAGCCTCGGCGTTGGAAATCGCCGCGGCGATTTGGCCGGCGACCAGCTTGATGAATCCGGCATAATCGTCGTCGAACAGCCGAAATGGATTAAGGCCCGCGATCAGAAAGCCGGACCGGCCGGTTTCGCCGCTCGCCATGATTGGAAGAACGACGGCGCTGTTCGGCGCTTGCGGCCACGCTCCGCTCGGAAACATGGCTTGGAATTCCATCTCCAGACCGGAAACCATGCGGGGCTGGTGGTCTTGCGCGACGGCTGCAAGCGGCCAAGGGTTCTCCTCGTCGAGCCGCAACGTAGTCATGACCGCGGGATGATCGCGATCGACATTCGAAGTGCTCGCGAGCGTGGCCGAACGTCCGTCCGGTTCGAGCATGTAAATCATGGCGAACGGCAAATCACGGTTATTGGTGGCTAGCGCACGCGCACTTCGCTCGCAGGCCTGCTGCCATGTGCGCGCTTCGGCAGTCGTGGCGGCGAGTTCGCGCAGCAGCGCCAGCTGCCGCTCGCCGATCACGCGCTGCGTGTCGTCGGTATTGGCGCAAAAAATTCCGCCGACGGTGCCGTCGTCGTCAGGGATCGGACTGTATGAGAAGGTGTAATAGGTTTCTTCCGGATAACCGTTCCGCTCCATGATCAGAAGCTGGGATTCGACGTAGGTGCCTTCGTTACCTCCCATCGCCTGCGAGAGCATTGGCTCGATGTCCGACCAAATTTCGCGCCACACCAGCGAGACCGGCTTGCCGAGCGCCCACGGATGTTTGCCGCCGATGATGGATTTGTAGGGGTCGTTATAAAGATAGATCAGCTCGCGGCCCCAGCCGATCCAGATCGGCTGGCGCGAGGTCAGCATAATTCCTACCGCGGTGCGCAGGCTTTTGGGCCACCGTTCCGACGGGCCGAGCGATGTATTGCGCCAATCATAGGCCCGTATTCGCTGGGCAAGATCGCTATGACCTGGAATCGGCCGCCCGGAATCCGGCTGCCCTCGGAGAATACACCTCGGCTCGCGCCGCTCCCTCGCTCATGGCCACGCCCTGCCGCCAGAACCGCCCCGGCCTAAATTACCAGTCGACTGTCGCTAAACCGTCTACAACGGGAGGACATCGCAAAAGTTCCATCGATGCGCTCATTAGGGCGACGTTAACGGCTCGACGACGGCAACGCACGGTGCGAGCCCCGCAGCATCAGCGGCCCGGTTCGGCATGGCCGATGACGCGCGCGATAGCGGGAAATCGCCGTCGCAATCGCCGCTCGACCGTATCAACCAAAGCGTGCGCCACGCTGACCGAAAGGGTGGGATCGACACGGCAGTGAAAATTAACGATCTCGCCGTCCGCCGTCTCGCGAACGCGGACGTCGTGGGCCTCGCCAAGACCCGTGATTTCGGAGGTGAGCGCACTCAGCGCTTCGCGAATTTCAGCGGTGCGCGCGGGTGCTGCATCACGCCCGGCAAGCACGACTGCGGGCAGCGGCTCGATATGGGTCTCGACTTCAACCTCCGGGCCAAGCTCCTCGCGGATCAACTCTTCAAGCTGGCTGGCGATGTCGTGAGCTGTAGCGAGCGTCAATGTGCCTTCGACTTCAAGATCGACCGAGACGGACAAATGTTCGGCTAGCGCCTGCACGGCGACGTGATGGACCGCGAGCCCGCTGTTGCGCGCAATCAGCGTGACCCGTTCACGTACCGTTTCGTCGTCGAGCGCCCGCGGTTCGGTGATGATGGTCACCTCGGCTTCGGTGAATTCGGCGCGAACCTCGCGCGTCAAGCGCTCCTTGATCGCCGCTACACGGTCGAGCGGCAGCGTACGGCTGAGGCCGACCGAGAGTTCGACAAACAGTACGGCGCCGGCAGGCCGCGCGCGAACGCGTTCAACCGTGACAACGCCCGGCACGCGGCGGGCGATCGCCGTCACGCGCTCGCTCACACCCGCAGGGGCCGTATCGGTCAGGGTATCGATGGTGCGCCGCCCGAGCCGCCAGCCGGCGATGCAGATAAAGACGGCGACAATCAATGCCGCCGCGGCGTCGGCGCGAAGATAGCCGAGCGCGACGCCGGCAAGCCCGATCAATACGGCGATCGACGACCACATGTCGGAGCTGAAGTGCAGGGCGTCGGCCTCGAGCGCCTGGCTCGACGTCGCCGCGGCCACCCGGCTAAGCGTGCGCGCGCGGAAGAAGTCCACGACGATGGACACCACGACAATGGCGAAAGCGGCGGGTGTCGCCTCGACCGTAAAGGGATGATCGCGGATCAGCCGCTGCGCGGCCTCAAAGATGACAACCGCAGCGAGGACGAAAAGAACGCCGGCTTCAGCGAGCGCGCTCACGCTCTCGACCTTACCATGGCCGTATTGGTGCTCGGCATCGGCCGGCTTGCCGGAGACGCGCACGGCAAAATAGGTCAAAACGGTCGCGGCGAGGTCGACGAGCGAATGGGCCGCTTCCGAAAGGATAGCGAGGGACCCGGTGAGGAGCCCGATGACTGCCTTGGCGATGGTGAGGCCGGCCGAGGCGGCAATCGAACCCGCCGCGACCCGTTCCTTCTCATTCATGAGCGGCACCGCATAAGCGCGGGATGATGGCGTCGGTTGCCAAGCCCGTTAGCTGGTCGTGTACGGGAAAATTTCGCGCAAATAAACCTGATCGTCTAAATCTTGTCGGCGAGTTCTCGCGAATTGTGCAAAAGTACCAAGGCATGCGCATGCAGGATACCGTTGCATCAGAACTGAGCATCGCGCTCGCCGCCATGCGGGGAGGGGATCTTGATGCAGCCGGCGCGATCGCAGAGCGCTTGCTGCAGAATCATCCTAACGATCCCGCCGTTCATCAACTCCTTGCCGAGGTCGCCCTGCGGCGCGGGGAAATGGCGCATGCGATTCGTTCTGCTGCGGCGAGTCTGGCGCGGCGGCCGGATCACGTGCCGACGCTTTTGCTTGCTGGCCGCGCCGCCCGCGCGGCCGAAAACCTTGCCGAAGCGATTGGTTTCCTCCGCCGCGCCTCCATGCTTGCGCCCGACCGAGCCGATGCTGCCTTTCTCACCTGTGCGACGCTGCTTGAGCTCGGTGACCCCGAAGCCGGAACGTTGCTCACGCGGTTGCTCGCATCGTTTCCCGATGAATCCGATGGATGGAGCCTGCTCGGCGACGCTTTGCAGCGCGCCGGCAAGATGGAGGCGGCGCTTGCTGCCTTCACCCGGGCGGCGCGCGCCCATCCGTCGGTTGCGGTTAACTTACGCTGCGGCGCGGTTTTGGAATTGCTCGGCCGGTTTGGTGAAGCGCTCGACGCTTACCGGCGGGCGATGCAAATGGCGCCCGAAAGTGGCGAGGCTTGGCTCAAACTTGGTCTCTGCTTGCAGCGGCTTAAGGAAGTCGAAAGCGCCCGAACTGCACTCGAGCACGCGGTCACTCTCAGTCCAGCAAGCAGCGAAGCGTGGTTTGCGTTGGGCTTAATCCGGCAAGACCAGCGCGACCCCACTGCCGCTGCGGACGCTTATCGGCGCGCGCTCGACATTCGGCCCGAACTCGTTGAGGCGACAGTCAACCTCGGCATTTGTTACCAGGAAATCGGAAACTTGCCCGAAGCCAAGGCTTTCTATCGGCGCGCATTGGAAATACGGCCGGACTCATTCGGCCGCATCGCTCAAGCATTATCGGCTGCGCCGATCGGCGAAGTTTGGCTCGATGTTGCCGAGTTACGCAGATCACTCGCGCGCTGACGATCTACCCCGCCGCGCGCGAAAGCGCCGGCGATAGACGCCGGGCTTGGCGAGGAGCGCGGCGCCGGTCTCGTCATAACGCCGCTGCGCGGACGCCGTGAGCGGTTCGAAGGCAAGCTCGAGGGCGTCGCGCGCGACGGGGAAGCACTGCGCAACGGGGGTGCCGGCCGGCAGAACGCCGTCGTATTGAGGATCCGTCCACACGGCAGGAAACAAAATGCCCACGTCGGTGAAACGGTCGGCATCGACGACCCCGGTGAGCAGGCGGAACGGCAGATCGGCGCGATTGATCGGATGCGTTGCGAACAGCGAGTAGCCGCTTTCAAGTTCGATCGTCCAAAAACTGTTGAACTTGATGACGGCACGATTGGCGTCATGAAACGGTGTCCCGGTCACTTGCGCCGGCACGTGAAAGCTCAGCGGCGAGCGCGGGTGGGCCTCAACCGAGAGCGGCGGCAGGTCCCAGAACCAAGAAAACCGGCCATTGCGAACCGTGACGTCGCATGGCAGCGGAATGAGGAAACCATGCGCCATCGCGTCGACGAAGGGCGGACATTGCTTGACCGTCCTGATTTCCTGACCATGCAGTTCCGAGAAAGCCGACGCCGGCATTGCGCGCAGCCATTCGGGGAGCGCCGCGCGAGCGGCGACCGGCCGCGGCAGGCGGTCGAAGAGCGCCGGATCGCAGCGAAAGACAACGCGCATGGCGCTCCCGGGTCAGATGCCGCGGTAAAGTCCAAAATTGAAAGCGATCGAAATGCGAAGGCCGTTGCCGCGATAGGGCCTCACAGCGTGCAGCAAAAATGACGGAAACAGAAACAACAAGCCGGGCCGCGGCCGAATGGTTTCGGCACTCCCTGCCGAGAGGCCGTCTTCACCGCCAAACTTGAGCGCCGGCGCGTGCATCATCGGCGCCGGACCCCGCGGATCGAACATCTCGAATTCACCACCCAACGATGGATCGTCGGCGCATCCGCCGTCGGCGACGTAATAAGTGCCCGACCAGAACGAGCCGGGATGATAGTGACACGCGTTGGAATCGCCCGGCCCGCTGACATTGGCCCACGCCTCGGTGGTCCACTCCGGGCGGACCGAGCGGCCATCGCGGTCGCTCGTCAGCTTAGTTGCCAGATCGCGGCCGAAGAGAAGGACTTCGTCGGCGCGCTTGCCACCCCAAGCCGCGAGATCGCGCGTCGAATGCCAGCCGCCCATGTTGGACGCGCCAATGGACGGATTTTCCGCGCGGCGACGCAGAATGATCTCTTCCAGTTCGGCGTTGCGGGCCTCCGCATCGGGCAGGACGACGGCGGCGACCGGCGTCGCAAACAGCCCTTTCACTTCAATATCGATGCGCGACATTGCGTTTCCTCACCGCACGCTTAGTGAGCGTCAACTTGCGAGCGCTGTCGCGCCATGAAGCTCTCAAGCGCGGAAACCTGAGCCGGCGAAAGCCGCAGACCGAACTTCGATCGACGCCAAATAACATCGGCGGCATCCTCCGCCCACTCCTCACGCATCAAATAGAGAACCTCCGCTTCCGTCAGGCCATTGCCGAAGTCTCTGCCGAGCGAAGCCCAGTTCTTTGCCCCGTCAAGAACCGCCCGTGCTCTGGTCCCGTAGGCGCGGGCCAAACGGTGCGAATGATGCGAGCCAAGCCAGGAATACTCGCGGCGAATGTCGTTGACCAGCGCTTCAAAGCCCTGCACCGGAAAGTCGCCGCCCGGCAATGGGGACCGGCCAGTCCAATCACCATTGTGTCGCGCCGTGGCGGGCAAGTACCGCTCCAGCTTGGCAAGCGCATGCTGCGCCAGCCGGCGATAGGTGGTGATCTTGCCGCCAAAGATCGACAGCATCGGCGCTCCGGCCTCGTCGAGATCGAGCACGTAGTCGCGGGTGGCCGCTTGGGCTTCGCTGGCGCCGTCATCGTAAAGCGGCCTCACTCCCGAATACGTCCACACCACCTGCGCCGGCGCAATCGTCGTGCTGAAATACCGGTTCACCGCCTGGCACAGGTACTCGATGTCCTGAGGCGAGGTCGCGACCGCGCCGGGATCGCCGACGTAGTCATTTTCAGTGGTGCCGATAAGCGTGAAGTCGCCCTCGTAGGGAATCGCGAAGATGATGCGCTTGTCGGGATTCTGGAAGATGTAGCAGCGGTCGTGAGCATAGAGTTTTGGCACGACGATATGCGAACCCTGAACAAGGCGTATGCTGGCTGGCGTGTTCCGCCGCTCCGTTATCGCAAGCACATCGCCGACCCATGGCCCGGCGGCGTTGACCAAAATCCGCGCGTGTATGGTCTGCGGTTGAGCGCCGTTGCGGCGGTCAAGCGTCGCCAGATGCCAGACATCGCCGACACGCTCCGCTCCGACCGCCTTGGTGCGGGGCCGCACAATCGCGCCGCGATCGGCCGCATCGCGCGCATTAAGGACGACAAGGCGGGCATCATCGACCCAGCAATCCGAATACTCGAAGCCGAGCGAATAACGTCCGGGCTTGAGCGGTCGGCCCGCAACGTTCTTTGCCAAATCGAGAGTCGTTGTCGGAGGCAGCAGTTCGCGTCCGCCGAGGTGGTCATACAGGAAAAGTCCAAGGCGAAGGAGCCACGCCGGCCTAAGGCCTTCATGATAGGGCAGGACAAAACGCAGCGGCCAGATGATGTGAGGCGCGATCCGCCACAGCACTTCGCGCTCAGCCAGCGCTTCATGCACCAGGCGGAATTCCAGGTATTCGAGGTAGCGCAAGCCGCCGTGAATAAGCTTCGTGGCGGCTGATGAGGTGCCGCTGGCGAGATCGGCTTGTTCGCACAGATACACGGACAAACCACGCCCGGCGGCGTCCCGGGCAATTCCACAGCCGTTTATGCCCCCGCCGATGATTGCGACATCGTAGGTGCCGCCCTCCACGTGCCCACCCCAGTTGATATTCGTTTTATGTTCGTAACAAGCGTAAATGAATATCAATTAGCGCACAAGCGGCGCTCGGTTATACCTCAAACGAAACAGGCCTGCGGATGTTTGCCAGACATCCGGGCCATTCAATCTCAGAAATGCCTTTTGGCAGGCCGCAGACGGTCGACGGGCTCACTCGCTCATCGCCGGAACAATGTCTGGGGCGGTGCCCTCCAGAACGGTTTCGATGACCTTGACGCCGTGACCCGCGCAGACCTCCCGCAGCTTTGTCGAGGTCAACCTGTCGGTCACAAAGGCATCAACTTCAGACATGTGGCCGATGCGCACGGGTGCAGCGCGTTCAAGCTTGGTGCGGTCGCAGACGAGCAGAACCCGCCGGGCGTTGTCGATAATGGCGCGGGACACGGCCACCTCGCGCGGATCGAAATCCAGCAACGCGCCATCCTCGTCGAGCGCCGAAGCACCGATCACCGCCATGTCCACCTTGAATTGCCGGATAAGTTCGACGGCTGAACTGCCGACAACAGCCCCATCAGCACGGCGCACAACGCCGCCGGCGAGGATGACCTCGATATTGGGGCGGTGGTAAAGCGCCGTCGCGACATTCAGATTGTTGGTCACGATAAGCAAATTCTGGTGATTTTTTAGCGCGTTGGCGACTTCCTCAGTGGTCGTGCCAATGTTGATGAACAGCGAGCATTGGTTTGGAATGAGGGCCGCGGCGGCAATGCCGATCGCGCGCTTTTCGGTCGCCGCAATAAATCGGCGGGCTTCATAGGCGAGGTTTTCGACGGAGGAGGCGATCACCGCCCCGCCGTGCGTCCGTGACAGGACACGCAGATCGCAAAGCTCATTGAGATCGCGGCGGATGGTCTGCGGCGTGACTTCGAACCGGACGGCCAGATCCTCCACGGTCACCTTGCCAACGGAACGAGCCAGCGCGACGATGGTGTTCTGTCGGTCGTTGAGTGGTTGCATCGGCGCGGCCCGTGCCCCGGATTTCCTGTTTGCTTTTTCGTTTTGACCGTTTATGGTTCATATTTAGTTCGATTGCAAACAAGTTCGCTAAACTAGCGAACGCAAAAAAAGGGGGGAGCCGCGGGTGTCTTGCAGACGCTGTCCAATCGGCTGGCGCAAACAAGAGTGGCGCGGGCGTCCTCCTCCTGTCCCGCGCTCGGCGACGATGATTGGCTTCCACGGCAGCGCCCGCGCGCTCCTTCCTTCCCAATCTCACGCTTTGGCTGAAACGACATTCCCGTAGCGGCGAGCGCATGAGTATCAGTCTCGACAACGTTACCGTGGTTTCGATGGGAGAGAATGTCGTCACCGACGTCTCGCTCACTGTCGAGCGCGGCAGCATAAATGTGCTGCTCGGCCCGACACTGGCCGGCAAGACGACGCTGATGCGATTGATGGCCGGGCTCGACCAGCCGACAGCCGGCCGCATTCTCCTCGACGGCAAAGATGCAACCGGCGTTCCAGTGCGACAGCGCTCGGTGGCGATGGTCTATCAGCAGTTCATGAATTACCCGTCGATGACCGTTTATGAGAACATCGCCTCGCCGCTTCGCGTCGCTAGGCTCGGTGCTGACGAGATCGATCGGCGGGTGCGGCGCGCCGCGGACGTACTCGGTCTGGAATCGCTACTGGACCGTCTTCCAAACCAGATCTCGGGAGGTCAGCAACAACGCACTGCGATCGCGCGTGCGATTGTCAAGAACGCGGAGCTGGTGTTGCTCGACGAGCCGCTTGCCAATCTTGACTACAAGTTGCGTGAGGAACTGCGCGAAGAGCTGCCGTCGATCCTCAGGCAAGCCGGATCGATCCTGGTTTATGCGACGACCGAGCCACTCGAGGCGCTCTTGCTCGGCGGGCTGACCGCGACGCTTTCGCAGGGGCGGGTGGTGCAGTTCGGGCCGACGCCACGCGTCTACCACGTGCCGAGTGGTATCGATTCCGCGCGCGTTTTTTCCGACCCGCCGCTCAATGAAATTACAGTCATCAAGCAGGACGTTTCGCTTCGCCTCGGCCAAGATCTTGTCGTTCCTGCCGTCGGTGCTACCGCGGCAATTCCCAACGGCGTCTACAAACTAGGTTTCCGCGGTGATCTGGCGCGCATCGGCACCGCGTGGCCGGCATCCATCAGTCTTGCCGGCAGCGTCTCGCTCGCCGAGATCAGCGGCTCGGAAACCTTCGTCCACGTCGAGACCGGTCTCGGCACCTTCGTGTGCGTGGAGCGCGGCGTGAGCATGCGACAGCCCGGGCAGTCGGTGGTGTTGCACGTCGATGCGGACCGCGTGTTCGTGTTCGACGCCGCCGGCTCGCCGGTCGCGATCGAGCCGAACGCTTGACGGGAGCGGACCGTGGCGCGCATCACGCTCGAAGGCATCGCCCACAGTTACCCGCGCTCGGAAGCGATGGCCCTGCAGCCGCTCAATCACGTCTGGGAGCAAGGCCGCGCCTACGCGCTGCTCGGACCTTCCGGCTGCGGCAAGACCACGCTCCTTAATATCATCTCCGGCCTCGTTGCCCCGTCTCAAGGCCGAGTGCTGTTCGACGGCAAGGACGTGACCCACCTGCCGACCGAGCAGCGCAACATTGCGCAGGTTTTCCAGTTCCCGGTGATCTACGACACTATGACCGTCGCCGAGAACCTGGCGTTCCCGTTGAAGAACCGGCGCGTGGAACGCTCGGCGATCAGGGCGCGCGTGGCCGAGATTGCCGACTTGCTCGATCTGACCGGCGATCTGCCGCGACGCGCGCGGGCGCTTTCCGTTGAAGCCAAGCAGAAAGTTTCGCTCGGGCGAGGGCTGGTTCGCTCCGATGTTGCGGCAATGCTGTTTGACGAGCCGCTGACAGTCATTGATCCGGCGCTCAAATGGCACCTGCGCTCGAAGCTGAAGGCCGTGCACCGCGCACTCGATCTTCTCATGATCTACGTGACCCACGATCAGGTTGAAGCGCTGACCTTTGCCGACGAAGTCGTGGTGATGAAGGATGGCCGCGTCCTGCAGGTTGCCTCGCCCGCTCAACTGTTCGAGCGGCCGGAGCACACGTTCGTTGGTTATTTCATCGGCTCGCCCGGCATGAACCTGATCACGGCGAAAGTGTCCGACCATGTGGCGCACGTTTCCGGACACGATATCGAACTGGGCGCGAGCTATCCGAAAATCAAAAACGGCGATGCGGTCATCGGGTTTCGCCCGGATTTTGCCTCGCTAGCACCGGACGGCGGCATTCCCGTACAGGTGCGACGTGTCGAGGATCTTGGGCGCCGGCGGCTCGCGCGCGTCGCGCTCGGCCCGCACGAGATTTTTGCCAACGTTCCCGATGGCGTCTCAATCGGTGGAGGACAAGCAGGTCTCACCATCCAGCAGGATCGGCTCTTCGTTTACGTCGACGACGAACTCGTTCTCGGAGATCGTCACTAGAATGGAAAAGCCGCTCAACAATCGCGCCTGGCTGATGGTCGCGCCGGTGTTCGTGCTTGTGCTGTTTTCCGCGCTGTTGCCGATGATGACCGTGGTCAATTACTCGCTCCAAGATTCCATGGGGCAGAACCAGTTCTTTTGGAACGGGGACGGCTGGTTCCGCGATCTCCTCAACCCGTCGACCGAGATCGGCGCGCGCTTTCAGGATGCTTTATCCAAGAATTTAAGCTTCTCCTTGGTTGCGCTGCTAATCGAAGTCCCGCTTGGCATCGCGGTCGCACTTACCATGCCGCGAGGAGGTCGGGCGGTGGGCCCCTTGTTGGTGGTAATCGCGCTGCCGATGTTGATTCCGTGGAACGTGATCGGGACCATGTGGCAGATTTTCTCGCGCGCCGACATTGGGCTGTTCGGCGCGGCGCTGACCGGGTTGGGCATACACTATAATGTCACGCAGAATGCGATCTCGGCTTGGTGCACGATCGTCGTCATCGACGTCTGGCACTGGACGCCGCTAGTCATTCTCCTGACCTATGCCGGCTTGCGGGCCATTCCCGATGCCTATTACCAGGCGGCGCGCATCGATGCGGCGAGCCGCTGGGCGACCTTCTTCAATATCGAGCTGCCGAAGCTGCAGAAGGTGTTGGTGATCGCTATTCTGCTGCGCTTCATGCAGACCTTCATGATTTACACCGAACCGTTCGTCGTCACCGGCGGCGGCCCCGGCAGCGCGACAACATTCTTATCGATTGACCTGGTCAAGATCGCGCTGGGCCAGGTGGATCTCGGTCCGGCTGCCGCGATGTCGCTGGTCTACAACCTGATCACGCTGACCATCTGCTGGATCTTCTTCACCATCATGACCCAGTTGGACCGCCGGAGATACGCCTGATGGCCGCCGAGGTCCTGTCAACCAGCAGCCTGGCCGCGGTGCAAAATCCGGCGCGATCGCGCCGCACATTCCGGCTGACCAATGTGTTGCCGCGCATCGGCTTTGCGATTTATCTGCTGGCGCTCATGCTGCCGATCTACTGGCTCGTCAGCATGAGCTTGCGCAGCAACGAAGACATCATGTCCACTCTGGCGCTTTGGCCGCATCATCCGTCGCTGCAGAAGTATTTTTACATCCTCAACGATTCGACATGGGTTCACGCTTTCGGCGTATCGCTGACCTACGTGGCGCTCAACACGGTCATCTCGGTGACGGCCGCGCTGCCGGCCGCCTATGCGTTCAATCGCTACCATTTCATCGGCGACAAGTATCTGTTCTTCTGGCTGCTGTCGAACCTGATGGCGCCAGCGGCGGTCTACGCCATGCCATTCTTTAATTTCTATTACGCGATCGGCCTGTTCGACACGGTCTGGGCAGTTGCGTTGGCGCATTGCCTCTTCAACGTGCCGGTCGCGGTTTGGATTCTCGAGGGATTCGTCGCCGGCGTGCCCCGAGAGATCGACGAGATGGCGGCGATCGACGGTTACTCGTTTCCCCGGTTCTTCATCCGCATATTCCTGCCGCTGATCGCCAATGGAGTAGGGGTCACCGCGTTCTTCTGCTTCATGTTCTCGTGGGTGGAGCAATTGCTGGCAACAACATTGACGGCGACCGACGCGCTTCCCTTCGCGGCGGTGATGTCGCGCAGCTACTCGGTGTCTGGAATGGACTGGTCGCTGCTCGCTGCTGCCGGCGTGTTGACCATGATTCCCGGCGCCATCGTGATCTGGTTTGTGCGCAATCACATCGCCAAGGGCTTTGCCCTCGGCCGGGTTTGACGGAGCTTCGTGCGATGATCGCATGGATGGCATGGACCTGGGAGGGAGCACTCTTCTTCTGCTTGATTGGGCTGGCTCTCCTGATGCTGACGCTGCTGGCGATCTTCCGGCCGCAGCCGCCGCGCATGGGAATTCTCGGCTTTCCCACACAGCGCGGCGACCGCTTCTTTGTGTCGCTGATCGGATCGGCCTTCATCTTCATCCTGTGGATACGCTTCGGCGGTGGCGCGCTGTGGTACCCGCTCGGAATCTCCGTGTTGTTCGGCGCGGCTACGTTTAGGTTTGCCTGAAAGGGCACAAGTGCCCTCGCGCATAAGCGCGGGGAAAATCAGTGGAGGAAACGGCAATGGATATGAAGCGACGAGACGTCCTGAAAGGAGCGGCCGCGACGACGGTGGCCGCCGCAGTCGGCGCACCGGCGTTGCTGGCACCGACACCGAGCTACGCCCAGCAGCTCGACGCAGCGAAGAAGTGGGTGGACAGCGAGTTCCAGCCTTCGACGCTGACCAAAGAGCAGCAGATGGCCGAGATGGAGTGGTTCATCAAGGCCTCTCAACCCTTCAAAGGCGCCAAGGTCAGCTGCGCGTCGGAAATTCTCGGCATTCACGAATATGAATCGAAGACCTTGACCAAGGCCTTTGCTGAAATCACGGGCATTCAAGTCAACCATGAAATGATGGACGAGGGCCTGATCGTCGACAAAATCGAAGTGGAAATCCAATCTGGCAAGCCGATCTACGACTTCTGGATGAACGATTCCGACTTCATCGGCACGCATCCGCGTTTCAACGATATCGCCGGCGGCTCGCTGACCGACTTTATGGCCGGCGAAGGCAAGGACATCACCAATCCCAACCTCGATCTCAACGATTTCATTGGACTTTCCTTTGCGACATTCACCGACGGCAAGCTCTATCAGCTGCCTGACCAGCAGTTCGCGAACCTCTACTGGTTCCGCTACGACTGGTTCCAGCGGCCGGAGCTCAAGGAAGGCTTCAAGAAACAGTTTGGCTACGAACTTGGCGTGCCCGTCAACTGGTCGGCCTACGAGGACATCGCCGAATTCTTCACCAATACGGTGAAGACTATCGACGGGCAGCGCGTCTACGGCCACATGGACTACGGCAAGAAGGATCCGTCGCTCGGTTGGCGCTTCACCGATGCGTGGCTTTCGATGGCCGGAAACGGCGACCGTGGCTTGCCCAATGGGCGTCCAGTGGACGAATGGGGCATTCGTGCCGAGGACGGTATTCCGCGTGGATCGTCGATAACCCGCGGCGGTGACGCCAACGGCCCGGCGTCCGTCTACGCGCTGACCAAATTCGTCGAGTGGCTCAAGAAATACGCGCCGCCGGAAGCGGCCGGCATGGACTTCCTCGAAGCCGGCGCGGTGCCGGGCCAAGGCCATATCGCTCAGCAGATCTTCTGGTACAGCGCTTTCACGGCAGCGCTGTCGAAGCCCGATCTGCCGGTGATGAACAAGGACGGTACGCCGAAGTGGCGCATGGCGCCGAGCCCGCACGGCGCCTACTGGAAGGAGGGCATGAAGCTCGGCTACCAGGACGTGGGCTGCTGGACCTACCTCAAATACGCAGCACCGGAGCGCATCAAGGCCGGTTGGCTCTATGGCCAATTCTGTGTGTCGAAAACCGTCACGCTGAAGAAGTCGATTACGTTCCTGCACGTCATCCGCGAAAGCGACATCTGGGCCGACGCGATGACCCAGCTTGCACCGAAGACCGGCGGCTTCGTCGAGTTCTACCGCAGCCCGGCGCGCAAGCTGTGGACACCAACCGGCGTCAACGTGCCCGATTACGGCAAGCTGGCGCAGGTATGGTGGCAGAATACGTCGAAGGCGGTCTCCGGCGAGGCGACGCCACAGCAAGCCATGGACGGTCTGGCGCGCGATCAGGATGCCATCATGGCGCGTCTCGAGAAGTCAGGCGTGCAAGGCAAGCTGGGTCCGAAACTGAACGAAGAAAAGCCCGCTGAGTACTGGTACGACAAGGCCGAGAAAGACGGCAATCTCGCTCCGCAACGCAAGCTCGCGAACGAGAAGCCGCCTGGAATCACCGTCGACTATGATGAGCTGATCAAGTCCTGGAAGGCGGAGAAGCCACAAAAGGGCTGACCACAAAAACGGGCTGAGCTCGGCCAGGCAATGGCCCGGCTTCGCCCGAGCATGAAGGGCTTCGGCGCATCCGCCTCTTTGCAGGTTGTGCTGAAGCTTGCGAAAAGTGGGCGTCTCGAACGGGGACGCCCACACTCATTTTGCGGCGATGACCGCCACGTCTGCGGCGGCGACGGTAGGGAGGCTTGATGCGATACATCCTTGCCATCGATCAGGGCACCACCTCGACGCGCAGCATTGTGTTCGGGCCGGACGCGGCGCCGATGGCCACCGCGCAAAAGGAATTCAGGCAGATCTACCCGCATCCCGGCTGGGTCGAGCACGACCCGCACGACATCTGGGACACGACGCTTTCGACAATGCGGGAGGCGCTCTCGCAAGCCGCCCTCACCGCAGCGGATGTTGCGGCCATCGGCATCACCAACCAGCGTGAGACCACGCTCGTCTGGAGCCGTGAGACCGGCGAGGCCATCGGTAATGCGATTGTTTGGCAGGACCGCAGGACCGCCGACTTCTGTGCCAGGCTCGAAGCTGAAGGTCGCGGCGACATCGTGAGCGAGCGTACGGGTCTCCTGCTGGATTCATATTTCTCGGCCACGAAAATTCGGTGGATGCTGGAGAATATTCCCGGCGCCCGCGCCCGCGCCGAGCGCGGCGAACTCGCCTTCGGCACAGTCGACACATATTTGCTGTGGCGATTGACGAACGGCGCCGTCCACGCCACCGATGCGACCAACGCATCGCGCACGCTTCTTTTCAACATCCGCACCGGCGAATGGGACGAAGATTTGCTGCGACTGTTCGGGGTGCCGGCGTCGCTCTTGCCGGAGGTGCGCGACACCGCGGGTGAACTGGGCGTCACCGCCGCCGAACATCTGGGCCGAGCCATTCCAATTCTCTCTGTGGTCGGCGATCAACAGTCGGCGCTGGTCGGGCAGGCGTGTCTTGAGCCGGGCATGGTGAAGGCGACCTACGGCACCGGCGGTTTCGTGCTGCTGAATACCGGCGCGTCGCTGGTGCGTTCGCAGCACCGGCTGGTGACGACAATCGCGTATCAATGGGCTGGCACACGCCACTACGCGCTCGAAGGCTCGATCTTCGTGGTCGGTGCCGCGGTCAAGTGGCTGCGTGATGCGCTCGGTATCATCGCCTCGTCAGCCGAAGCCGGAGAGCTTGCCGCGATGGCCGATCTCGAGCAACCGGTCTATTTCGTGCCGGCTTTCGCCGGGCTCGGTGCGCCGTACTGGAACAGCAACGCGCGCGGTACTGTCACCGGCATCACGCTTGGCACTACCCGCAAGGAACTTGCGCGCGCCGTGCTGGAAAGCGTCGGTTATCAGACCCGCGATCTCTTGGGCGCGATGTATGCGGATGCGGCCGGGGCCGGCGGCAAGACCGCAAAACATGTCATACGGGTCGATGGCGGATTGTCGGCGAGCGACTGGAGCATGCAGTTTCTTGCGGACATTCTCGGCGTGCAGGTCGATCGTCCAACCGTGCGCGAAACGACTGCGCTCGGCGCCGCGCTGCTCGCGGGATGGCAGGCCGGCCTCTACCCGGGACCCGAAGGATTTTCACGAACCTGGCGGCTTGAGCGAAGCTTTAAGCCAGACATGCCGGAAGCTATCCGCGAACAACACTATCGCGGCTGGCAGGATGCCGTGGCGCGGGCGCTGCTCGCGCCGGCGGACTGACGAGCCTTCAATGAGTTCTCGGCCGGCAACCTAGCTGTAGTTTTACCGGGGGGATTCGAGCAATGGCTGTTGCGCCGCAGCGACGTGCCAACCTGGGCAACGGAGGCAGCCACCACCGACGCGATCTTACACTTGATCGACGATCATTTTGTAAGCGCTCCAAGCTGCTTCGCATTCAAGTGCAGCATCCTTCATCTGGGTGATATCGATTATAATTGTAGCCATCTGAGCACCGAGTGTTCACAAAAGAGCCTGAATAAGTGGATCGAGCGAGCCACCTCGGCCCCGGCGCGCGTTGCCCGAAGGCAGCACGAGAGGACTGCTTGTTGCAACGCAGTGGTGGCCAAGGTATCGGATCATGCAGCTCGATCTACCGACGCTGATGGTAATGCAGAGCTTCGCTTTAGCATGTGCCGGCGCGGTTCTGCTTTTTGCGTGGTTGCAAAACCGTACGGTCTCCGCCTTAGCGTTTTGGGGATTCGCCAACATCATCGCAGCTGCGGGCATTCTTGCGCTGATGCTGGGGTTCACTTTGCATCAGCAAGCCTCGTTGGCTATCGGCGGCATACTACTGCCACTCCAAGCCGGCGTGATATGGAAAGCCGCGCGGATCATCGACTCGAAGCCTGCACCCCTCGTCTTTGTGGTCCTCGGAGCGGCAGTTGTGGGTCTCGCGGGCATTGTTCCCGGCCTAAGAAGCATCGCCGGGTCACTGTCCCTCACTGCCGGCGCAGTATATTCCATCGCGACCGCGACAACCTTATGGCCCAGCAAGGAGCGACTGGCCGCACGTTGGCCGCTTGTCGGCTTATCGGCGTTGCACGCTGCGGCTTTGTTGATCGGCACGTATAGCACCGTCAGCGGGTCAACCGGCCAAGACGTTGTACCGTCGATCACGAGCTTGTTTGGCTTTATTTATTTTGAAAGCATCATCTTTGCGCTCGGCACCTCCGTGTTCATTCTCGCGTTGGTCAAGGAGCGTAATGAAGCCGTCGGCGTGACGGCAGGACGCACCGACGCGCTAACAGGCATTGCCAACCGCGTTTCTTTCCTGGAGAGCGCCGGGCGAGTTTTGGAGCGATGCCGACTCGAAAGCGCCCCGGTTTCGGTGATGATGTTCGACCTCGATCGGTTCAAGGCCGTCAACGATGGACACGGCCATGCGGTTGGTGACGCCGTCATTCGAAAGTTCTGTGAGATCGTTACGACGGCGCTTCTGCCGAACGACGTGTTCGGCCGCATGGGCGGTGAGGAATTCGCTGTGGTGTTGCCCGGGTCGAGCATCGAATCGGCCTACGTCCGCGCCGATCGGATGCGCGCCTCATTCGCGTCAGTTTGCCGCTTCGCGGTAGATCGTCAGGTCGATGCGACGGTAAGCTGCGGTCTGTCAGCAAGTCTGTATTCCGAGCAGACCCTTACCACGCTTCTCGAAGACGCCGATATCGCGCTTTATCGTGCCAAATCCGAGGGGCGCAACCGTGTTAAGCGCGCCGACCAATCCAAGCCTGAAGGCGGGTTGTCGACCGTCATCCGCGTGGCTTGAGCTGTCGCGGCTGGCGGGCGGTGCGCTGTGAGCCGTTCCGGGGCGCCTCGCGTCATTCACGACTTGTCCGCGATTGTTCGCGCGCAGGGAACGGGTATGGCCCCTTTCCCTATCCACTGGTCCCCTTTTGAAATTGTCGTGTGGCCCTTTTGCCCGGGAGAATTGATCCGGAGATCAAAGTGAGCAATTTTGATCAGATCGTCACCGGCGATGTAGGCAGGCTCCAACTGGGATCGTGTCGGGCACGCGGAGCAACATGGCTCTCGCTGCGTAAGGTCACACCACTTGGCGGCACGTTTTCAGCGCATTTGGCCACAGACAATCCTAATCCTGTTAGTGATGGTTACCGCGGCTTGGATAGTCCTTCTGGGATACGGGCTGGTCGGGCTAGTTGAAATGGTGCCTTAGGCCGCCTAGGTCGGCGGGAGTTTGGAGCCTTGGCGCCGTCACCTCCCGACGTTTTGCTTGTCAGGAGGTGCACGAATTTCCGGTTCTTCGTATCCGAGAAGCGAATGGCCTGTAACTGTTCTTGTTCTGGGCATCCTCGCGTCCAGCACGTTGCGGCGACGAACCCTGGAATTTGACACGGCGTGGCACGGTGCCTGCTCCGCGTCTAAGGCTCGCCGCACGAGTGCCCTTGAAAGTTATCCGCGATAGCCAAGAGCGTGGCCGCGCGCTCTTTATTCATTGAATGTGTCGTGTGTGGGCTTTCTTTTATCTGAATAGCGCTTATGTGCGTGCTGCTCCCTAATCGAAACGCAATAACGCCGCCAAGGGCAGAGTGTTTTGTGGGAGGCCCCAACGGTATCGGGTGAAAAGTATGATGGAGTTTCTCGGCGCGCTTGTGGTGATCGGCATTTTTGTCATTTGGTGTGATTTTACGGGTGCATGGAATAATGTGCTCCGTCCGATCCGCGTACGCCTTCCGGCTCATTCAAAGCGACCCACTACCTCGCGATGATTTCAGATCAGGCCCGTCAACGGGCAGAACGTGTTTTCAGAAAAGAGGAGCGCGCGCGGGAAGGTCGCGCGGCGATGACCGAGTATGAAGCTCACGCTATTGCTACTCGCGAAAAGACGGCGCGTTTGAAAGCACTCCGATTGGCTAAAGAGGCCGTCAAATCCCTTTAAACCGTTATCCCCCGTTCCGAACAACGCACGTTCGAAAGCCGACGGCTACGCATCTCGCGAAAAGAAATGAGCCTCCGCGCCCCTTCGTCCCAAAGAACCATGCGCACGCAATCAAGGCTTTGGCGCAGCGTAAGGCGCCGGACGGAAGCAAGCTCGGGGTGATCCCGTAACACTCGTGGCAACCGGTAATACGGGATGCGGCTGCAGAGATGGTGGACGTGGTGCACCCCGATATTGGCGGTAAACCACTGCAAGACACTTGGCAGGTCGTAATGCGAGCTGCCCTGCAGCGCGGCGACGTGAAAATTCCAGCTCTCGTCATGGGCCCAGAAGGTGTCTTCGAATTGATGCTGGACGTAAAACAGCCAGACACCAATCGAACCTGCGAGAAATGTGATCGGCAATTGCACAAGCAAGAATGGACGCAGGCCGACCAACCAGATCGTCGTAGTGGCGAGCACTGCGATTGCGAGGTTCGTTGCCATCGCGCTCAACCAGTAATGCCACCCGCTGCGCATCAGTCCTACTGGCAGTCGGTGCTGCAAGACGAACAGATACATCGGACCCACTCCAAACATTACGATCGGATTCCTGTACAGCCGATACAAGACCCGACGCCATCGGGATAACGCTAGAAACTCACGCACAGTCAGCGTGTCGATGTCGCCAAATCCGCGGTGATCCAGATTGCCAGAGTTCGCGTGGTGGAGTGCGTGACTGTGTCGCCAGAAATCGTATGGCGTCAGGGTCAATACGCCGATTACGCGCCCGACCCAGTCATTCACGCGACGTCGGCGGAAGAATGCGCCGTGGCCGCAATCGTGTTGGATCATGAAGAGGCGCACGAGGAAACCGGCGGCCGGGACGGCGAGCACCAGGCCAACCCAGTAACCGGTGCCGAGAGCGACCAACATCAGAATCCATAAGAATACGAAAGGCACGGCCGTGATCACGAGTTCCACCGTGCTGCGCGCGCCGCTCGGCTCGCGGTAGCGGGCGAGAATCCGTGCCCACGCTCTCGGATCGCGTGTGGCAAAACTACTCGGGTACCGTTCATGCATTCAAAGCGCTCTTTAAACCTGCTTTTTGGTCCTTGGCTCGGTGCATTTCTGAGCAATTTTGCTCACTACGGGCGCCTCCCAGCAGGCGAATTGCCATAGTCTCGCCGACGACTGGCGTTCGTACCGCCAGGCGAATCGAAGCGAGCGCGCTGTCCTACGCCTCGCCAAGCATGCTCAGTGTTTCGTAATCGAACACACGCGCTCCCATATATTGCTGCGCAGGCGGGAGCGCGGTCGGTCTCTCGGCCACAGGCGCCTGGGGACAGAGCCGCTGCCGGTGGTACCGTCTATATGGGGTCGCGCGAGCTAAACCCAATGTCGCAGCACCTAAATCTCAACGAGCCGGGCACTCGGAGCACATCGTCAACTATTTGATCGCTTGCCGACGTTAACATGTTCGTCCCAGAGCCAATACAAACCGGCGGCTCCGACTATGATGGCCGCGATTAAAATCCAACGGGGCCAAGTTGCATCAATGAAGTAAAAATAAACAAACCCGCCGACACCGAGGACCACCAGTGAGAGCGCCACAATTAGGTTGATTGCGCGACGAAGCAAGCTCATGAGGCAAGTGAGACCATTCCAGAGAAGCCCGTCAAGCCCTGATGCCGAGGCGATACTGAGCAAATTGGCCTTATCGTACCGCGTTGCTGTGCAGACTGGCCGATAGCCAAAAGGGCGATGTTCGGACCCGAGTTGTTATTGATTAACCGCCCAATAATGACGAAGTTTTTTAGTCATGATTGGCGAGCTGCTTGGGCTCGCGCCACGGCTTCAGCTTCGTCCGCTTCCTTGACCAAATCTTCAAACATCAATTTTCTCAGCGATGAGTTCGAATATCTGAAGGCTGCTCCAAGTTTATCAAGTTCGTGAGTTTGGGTTGACGGCCGCGCGACAATCGGCGCGCTTGCGGTGATGAGGCCAGTATTGGCCGCAACGTGCGCCCGTAACGCATTTTGGCTTCTACCCAAAGTGAGCTATTCTAGACAGCCGCCGGGCAGCGATTGCGCTGAAACTTGCGCCGATTGGCAGGAGCTCAATGAGCGAGCGGAGCATAATTCCCAAAACAGCGAAGGGCGGGCGGCGGTTCGATCCGGCCCTATTCTTCGACACCGCGGCTAAGGGCCGAACTATTGCAAAGCATCGCAAGAGCGAAATCATCTTTTCGCAGGGCGATGAGGCCAATGCGGTTTTCTATATTAAAAAGGGCAAAGTCAAAGTCACCGTCATATCCAAGCAGGGCAAGGAAGCCGTGGTTGCGATCTTGGGTATCGACGAATTTGTGGGTGAGGGATGCTTGATCGGACAGCCGAAGCGATTAGCGACGGCAAGTGCGATGTCGGAATGCGTCACTATGCGAGTGGACAAGCGCGAAATCCAACGGCTTCTTCGGGACGAGCCCACATTTTCACAAATGTTTGTTTCGCACGTTTTGGCGCGGACCGCTCGCGTGGAGGAAGATTTGGTAGACCAACTATTCAATTCCACAGAGAAACGGCTTGCTCGATTGCTGCTACTGTTGGCCAATTTCGGCAAGGAAGGTCGGCCCGAACCGCTGATGGCGAAGATCACTCAGGAAACGCTCGCGGAGATGATCGGTACAACGCGGTCGCGGGTAAGCCATTTTATGAATAAGTTTCGCGAAGCAGGTTTCATTGATTACAACGGTCATCTCGAAGTCCATAGCTCGTTATTGAGCGTGGTGCTGGCCGAACAGCCGCGCACTGTAAAACCGCCGCAGTGACTTTTCCGTGAGCGAACAGACGATGGCTTGAATTTCCGGAGTTCAAGCAACTAATTACGCATTGTCGCGCGAGTCCGAAAAATTTTAGTAAATCTGCTCAGTGAGCACTTTGGCTCAGTCTGCATTGCAGTGCAATGCAAACCTTGTGCAAGAGTAGCACGGAGTTAGCGATGAGCAGTTCAATCTCTGCGCGGGAGCCTGTATTCCAGTTCCATAAGTTGCAAGCGTTCAAGCGCGATACAAGCGACCAGAGACGATGCGATGCATTGACGGCCGAATTGCAGGCCTCGCTCGCATGCGAAGATGTGCTGCGAACGGAGAAGCATGATTTAATGCGGCGAGAAATCATGCTGGCCAAGGAATTCGAGCACCGGATTACTAACGGCCTGCAATTGATCGCAGGTCTGCTGTCGGCGCAAAGCCGGACTGCGGCGACTTCGGAGGCGTGCATCCAACTGAGCACCGCCGCTCGTCGCGTTGTCGCTCTCGGGACTGTCCATAATCGGCTAGATCTTCTCGACCAACCAGCAAATATGGACTTAAAGGGATTTCTAGTCGACCTGTGCGATGATCTTTCGAGCTTGCTGCTTGAAAACCGACGCGATCATGCCATCGTGGTCGAAGGAACGAAGGCTGAGATACCGTCGTCGCTCGCCGGCGCTCTTGGGCTTATAACAAACGAGCTAATCACCAATTCGGTGAAGCACACCAACGGTGACATTACCGTGCGTCTTGAAAAGCGCGCGCCGGCCGCTTATTCGCTGTCGGTGCTGGACGATGGGCCGGGACTATCGGCCGGAGTTGAGGCTGCCAAGAGCAAGGGATTTGGGATGAAACTCGTCCTGTGGCTCGTCGAACAAATTGGCGGCGAACTCCAAATCAATTCCCGCGATGGCGGCCACAGGGCGTGCGTTACCGTCACATTTTGCCC
This sequence comes from uncultured Alphaproteobacteria bacterium, assembly GCA_963753355.1. Classification (GTDB taxonomy): domain Bacteria; phylum Pseudomonadota; class Alphaproteobacteria; order Rhizobiales; family Xanthobacteraceae; genus BOG-931. The sequence goes on along the minus strand of CAVWBV010000004.1, from coordinate 17,692 downwards.
GCAGCAAACATCTGTCTAAAAAGTTTTTGGGCCAGTGGCGACAGCGGCGTAGGAATTTTTAGGTCAGTCTTCGACATTGTTAATGTCGATGGCATGACTTTGTGCCCCGATCGCTACCAAATGCGTCGCCTCGGCATTGGTCATTCCCGCTTCGCTATGATGTGGGCCGTGCAGATGCTCCACACTCGAGCCACCGCTTCTAGCAACCTACTAAAGACACCATCGGCTCTTGAAGCGGCCACTATTGGGGCTGTTGATGTTTGCAGCCGACATTCTTCGGCCAACAATGAGAAAAACACATGAAAGAAGATCACAACAAGGCGGCGGAACATCACGAAGCCGCGGCGAAGTCGCATCGGGCTGCCGCCGATTCACACGGCAAGAATGACCATTCCAAAGGCAAGGAACATTCCACGCAGGCCCAGCAGCATTCGCAGAATGCCCGCAATCAATCGCAAACCGCCCATGAGAAGAGCCAGCAACAGAAGTAAAGTGCGTCACGGGTAGCCCGCGCACTTGCGCCGGCTACCTCAAAACGCGTTCCTAAATTCTCGCCCCAACCCTTTTTCAAGAACGCACTCGTTACTTCACCGTGCTTATTTTATTCGGGCGTATGTGCCTGCTTATGCGGCACCAGCCTCTAACACGCGAACGTGTCCATCGGGCCCGCAACTATGAGTGGCTGCCCGGCGTTGGTTTTGTGCTCACATGAGTTTTTTTGTTTGAGCCTTAAAAGGAGAGTTTCTTGTCTCATAAAACAATTATCGCTCTCACTGCCGTAGTTGCGCTCGGTTGTGTGCCTTTCTCTACTAATACGTTGGCCGCCAGCCAACCCGGAGGTGGTCACAGCGTCGGACATGCAATGGGCGGACATGCGATGGGCGGCCGTGCAATGAGCGGACACGCCATGGGCGGACGCTCCAGTTACGCGCGCGGCGGTCACGGCGCCCGGTACGGAGGTGGATACTACGGGGGCAATGGACCGATCTATGACACTTGCGATGGCTACTCTGGGAATGGCTGCCCGGGCTTCGGCGTTCCATTTGTCGGCGGTTTGATAAATGGCGTGCTGGGTGGCTACTGATGGTGATCGTAACCACTACGAAAGTGCGCGTGCGGACAGGTTAACCGCCGTTAGAGCCATCGTTGCCGTGATCGCCGTTTCCAGGCTTATTCAGGGCATCACCTGAGCGATCCCTGGGCAGCCCCTTATTTTGACCGCTTGCCACGTCGGAGCGAATAATCGGTCGGCTTTTCAGAAACGTGTAGCAGCGGTGTTTTGGACTGCTAGCTACTCCATGGAACTCCAGCGCCACCGACCGCGTTGTCTCTATTAACAGTGGAGAGTTTTTCATGGAAACGATTCTGATTGTCGTTCTTCTTGTCCTGTTGCTTGGCGGTGGCGGTTGGTATGGCCGGGGCCGCTGGTACGGCAGACGACCTCTATAAGCTGATGCGATTTGTTGCGCCGCCGGTCCGAGCTTTGCTCGCATCGGCGGCGTTTCCTTTTGCTGTTTCGGCTGCTCAATCACATACGTCTCGAATGCCCTGGCGCCTGAGTAATGCAACTTCCCTGTGCCGTATGCTTCGCTGAGGGCTCTCTTGCTTTAGGGTCCTGCAGAGATTGCAGGCGAAGCGCTTGAGCGCGCGTCCAAAGCGCGGCATGACACCGGCCAGCTGGTGGTCGTTCTATGAGGCGATGGCGCGCGCATTATTGACGCCGCTGGAAGCTGACGCGATTGCTTGGTAGCCTCATTGAGCGATGTCACTTGTTTGAGGAAAGCGACTTTTGCACGGAGGAAAACCATGCCGCTCATTGCGGGCTTCGACAAACTGAAATCGTTGGCTGAAGAGCAGATTACCGACAGAATTCGGCGCCGCGTCATATCCGGCCGCCAAGGCACGATGGTCTATTGGAGAATAAAGGCTGGCGGCCATGCCGCCGCTCACAAGCATCCTCATGAGCAGTTTGTGTGGATGATCAAAGGCGCGATGAATTTTCGCATCGGCAACGAGAAACGAACAATGCGATCGGGCGATGTCGCTGTGATTCCAGGCGGAGTCGAGCACGAAGGCCATTTCCCCGAGGATACAGAAGTGATCGATTTTTTTGCGCCAGTACGTGAGGATTTTCTGACCGGCGCGCCTCCGCCGTACATGGTTCAGCGCTAAGCGTGGTTGCTTGGCCGCAACCGCCCTTCCGCTGGGATTGGCTTAATCGGTCATTTGACCATCGCAGAAAGCTATCGTCGCCGCGAAAGTCCGGATCCGGTTGGAGAATGACATCCATTGCGAAGCTCGCCGCCTTGCCGCATCAGCTACGTCGGCAGAGCTTTTTAACCCGCTAGCGTACTAACGAGGACACGCGAATGCTGCCGCGAATAAGAGTAAAGGGCGCGACTATTGTTTCGATGGACCCAAAGCTCGGCATAATCGAATCCGGCGATCTCCTGATTGACAATGGCAAGATCGTCGCCATCGGTAGAAATTTGGGCAGCTGGGCAGTCATCGAGATCGACGGCCGCGGTATGATCGCCATGCCCGGCTTGAACAACGGCCACCTTCACCTTTGGCAGACGGCGCTGCGCGGCATCGCCGCGGACTGGACGCTCGACCATTATTTCGGCGTGCAGATCGGCAAGGTAGTGGGGCTTTACACGCCGGAGGACGTTTATATCGGCAACCTCGTGGGTGCGCTTGACCAGATCAATTCCGGCGTCACCACGCTGTTCGACTGGTGCCATATCGTGAACTCATCGGCTCACGCGGATGCGGCGGTCGACGCTCTGCAGGACGCGCGCGTACGAGCGGTATTCGCCTACGGCACGCCGATGAAACTGTTCGGCACTAAGGAGCCGCACCCTGCCGATGCCAAAAGAATGCGCTCTGAATGTCTAGCGTCGAACGACGCGCTCGTCACCATGGCGCTTGCCATTCGCGGCACCGGTTTCGCGCCGGGCACCGCGGAAGCCGACATCAGGTTCGCCCGAGAGCTTGGTCTGATCGCCTCCTTCCACGTCGCTTGCGCTGAACACGGCCCGCGGCCGCAATCGATGCAGAGCCTGGCGGAGCAGAACCTACTCGGCGAGGACATCAACGTCGTTCACGCCAATTTTCTCACCGACGATGAGTTCCGGGCGATCGCCAATTCCGGCGCCAGCGTCTCGATTACGCCGGAAGTGGAAATGCAAATGGGGTCGGCCTACCGCCGACCGGTGCGGCACTCGCCGCCAGAACTCGCCTCAACATCGGCACCGATGTGGTCACCGGCGTCTCAACCGACATGTTCACGCAAATGCGGTTCTTGCTGCAAACGCACCGCGCGCTCACAAACGACCGCTTCCACAAGCGGGAGACGATGCCGGACAAGCTCAGCATCACAGTGCGAGATGTGCTCGAATTGGCGACGATCAAATCGGCGCAATGCATGGGCCTCGATCACAAAATCGGCTCGCTCGTGCCCGGAAAAGAGGCCGACGTTGTGCTTCTGCGCAAGACCGACATCAATATGCGCGCTGCACCCGATCCGATCGCCGCCATCGTGCTGCACGCCGGTGTCGCTAATGTCGACACCGTTATTGTAGGCGGCAATATCGTCAAACAGAACGGAAAGCTCACTTACGGCGAGCTGCCCCGGCGGTTGTCGGAATTGGAGCGCTCCTCGGAACGGCTCTGTGCCGGCTTCGACTACCGTGCTTCGGCGGCGTGACAATCCTTTGACTTAGCGGCGCTCCCGCAGTAACTCCGAAAAACGTTGCGTTGGCGAAGGGCCACGACTTGCGTCATCGCCTGCGGGACGGGCGAAGGCGGCCGATGGCGCAGATGGTTCGAACGCGCGGCGGGCGGCTGCGCTTTCGCCGCCAACGTCTTCGAATGTTGCCGGGACCACATCCTGGCTTAGCCGCGGATCGGCGCACGGCACATAGGATTCCGCCAAGCCATACTCGCGGCGGACGATATTGGCGCCCTGGGCAGTAGCGGCGGCCTTGTAGAACGCGACCATGCGGTTGGCGCCCTGGCGGCCAAAGCCACAATCCGAAGTAAGGAGGAGGTTCTCGATATTTATATACTTCAACGCCTTCCGAATCTCGTCGGCAACCTCGGCCGGAGTTTCAGCGTTCAGCGTGCGGTGCGAGACGACCCCGATGGCGATTTTTTTCTTCGTCTTGCCCTTCCATGCATCCAATAGTTCGATCTCGGCCATCGCACGATCTTTCATCTCGAGGGTCAACACATCGCATTTGACGCGATCGAGGTAGATCTCAAGGGCATTAGCGTAAGACGGTTTGTCAAACACCCGCTGCATCATCGGATTTCCCCAGCAGGTGTGAATCCAGACCTCGGCATTCTCCAATCCCGACAGTTCATGATTCAGCGCTTCGGTAAGGAAGTTAAGGGTGTCGATGGCCTCGGGATGATAGCTGGCTATGAAATGGATCGTCGGCTCCTCGACTTGGATGACGTTACAGCCGGCGGCCACGAGTTCTCGCAGCTCGCGGTTGATCGCCGTCGCCATGTCCCAGATCATCTGACGCTTGTTGTCTTCAATCCGGTACTCTGGAGTGTGCGAGTCAAGAAACAGCGCCATGACTTGACCTGAGACCGTCCCGAACTTGACCGGTTTGCGGGTGCGCGCCTGGGTCATGCGGTAGATCTTGGAGTATTCGAGCGGATTGCGCGGATTGTGCTCGATCTTGCCGGTGACGATCGGCCAACGCCAAGATGTGTAGATTTCATTTAAAAGGGTGCCGGGTGGATATTTTAGAAGTTCGGAGCGCGTCCCTTCCGGCTGCAATTCGTCGTAGGCGAGGCCGCGCCAACGTTGCAGAGGATAGTGGTGCCAGGACCGCCCGGCTAAATCTGCGTCGAGGAAATAGTCACCGCAGGTGACGATATCGAGGCCGGCACGCTCCTGCTCAGAAACAACAAGGGCCAGCGCATCGCCGAACTGCTCGCGGTAGATCGGATCGAGCATGGCCGTGTCCAGCGGCCGTCCCCAGAGGCTTTCGGTGTACCACGCGGGCCGGGGCCACGAACCGGTTGTAGTGGCGGCCAAGGGCACGTCCTTGGTGGCAGTGAACGCCATTTCTACTTCCTCCCCTGCGGTAATAGCCTTGTTGTCGGTCGAGATTTGACCGCTGCCGAAGCGGCGCCCCACAGACTCCTTCAAAAATTCTAGCACGAAATGGTGCGACCCTGGCGAACACCCTTTGGCGCTTAATTGACACAGAGCGGCTCGTCGCTAGGATTGCGTTCGGTCGGGGAGGGCGCAATTGCTCCTCGCAACAAAGCCAAAAGCATTCGACCGAATAACCACACCGCCCCGTACTCCGAGGCAGGGGGAGGACATCAATGCAAAAAGGTATCGTAGTTGCATCCGCGGTCGCGATCGCCGCACTCGTCGGCACGCATTCGGCCAATGCCGGCGACACCATAAAGATCGGAACGTTCGCGACGCTGGAGGGTACCTACACGGCTCTCGGCGAAGATGGCATGCGGGGCTTCGATCTCGCCGTCATGCAACATAATGGGATGGCTGGCGGCAAGAAGCTTGAGATCATTAGAGGCTCATCGGACGCCTCGCCCGATTCGGCGCTGCGCGCCGCCAAAAAGCTGGTCGAGCAGAACAAGGTCGATATCCTGCTGGCGCCGCTGTCGGGCGCTGAAGGTATCGCCCTGCACGACTATGCCAAGAGCCAGCCGCAGACCACGTTCATCAACGGTTGCTCAGGCGCCTTGGAGACCACTTATGTCGAGCCGGCGCCGAACTTCTTTCGCTTCAATATCGATGGCTCTCAAATGCACAAGGGCCTCGGTCAATACATTTACAATGTGAAGCACTACAAGAAGATCGCGACGCTGTCGGAGGACTATGCGTTCACTTACACGCAGGTGTTCGGGCTGGCGCTGGATTATTGCCCGCTTGGCGGTGAGATCACCAAGCGGCTGTGGGTGCCCCTCGGAACGAAAGACTTCTCGTCGTTCATTCCACAATTGCCCAATGACGTGGATGCGATCTATCTCGGTCTCGGCGGCGCTGACGCCGTGAACTTTCTCAACCAGTTTCAACAGGCCGGCGGCAACGCCAAGCTGATCGGCGGCTCGATCATGGTCGACCAGACCATAATGTCGTCGAAGGGCAAGGCGAAAGAAGCCTTGGTCGGCGTGGCCTCGGCCAGCTCGCAAGCGGACACCTGGGATGATCCGCACTGGCAGGCGTTCGTCAAAGCCTATAAGGAGGCCCCGAGCGAAGGCTATTTCAAGACGCGCTTCACCGGCCCTTCGCTCTGCGCCACCAATTATTATGACGAGACCAGCGCCATGCTGATCGCCCTCGACAAGGTCAATGGCGATCTGAGCGATGGCCAAAAGAAATATCGCGAGACGCTGGCGACCCTCGTGCTCGACGCTCCTAACGGGAAAATGCGGCTCGACCAGAATCACCAAGCGATCGGCACCAGCTTCGTCAGTGAAGTCGTGAAGGACGAAAAAGGCGAGCTCGTTAGCAAAGTCGTCCAGGTAGTGCCGAATGTCGACCAGAAGCTGGGCTTCTCCAAAGCGGTGTTCGACAAAATCGGCTTGCCAGGGCGCGAAGTGCCGGTTTGCAAGAAGGTTTACGACTAAGGCCGCTCATCGCTGTGCACCCGAGGTCAGGCGACCCGCGCGGGTTGCCTGACCGATTGAACGTCCACTCAACGCGTTAAGACGCGACCCGCGGGTTAAGAGGTGGCGTTGTGGTATTGCGGAGCATGACTTTGCGCCGTGTCCCGGCGCATCCGCGTCCATTGCGAAGCGTCGAGGGCGCGCGCAGCACGATGCCCTTCAAGGGTCGCCTCATAAACCGTGCGCGGGGCCACGGCGCATCCTATTGCTTCGACACTGGCACCGCGCTGCCGCAAGATCTGATAAATCTCGGTTTCGGATTTGCGAGCGGTAGCCATTACAATAAGCTCCGCGCCAATGCTACGGACGCTCGCCGGCTCGTAAACATTGGCGATCTCCACGCCGCTCCCGTTGATGCGTTTCACAGTGTGTGAGCTGAGAATCTCGACTTTTGCTTCGTGCAAATACGTCATGATCCAGTGAAAATACACTTCGGGCACTGTTTCCATTCCGATCATCGGCCATCTCGTCAAAACGCGAGCCCGGCAACCTTGCTTGGCCATTTTCACCGCGGTCAAAGGCGCGGCCACGTCCGCCATCTCGTCGATGACAAGGACCTCGCCGGACGGCACCGAAATTTTATCAAGCGCCACATCATCCCATGAGACACACTTGCCGGTTTCCCAGCCGGGAATTGGCTTTCCTGTCTGTCCCTGAAAACCGTCGCGGCGATAACGCGCGCCAGAGGCGACCACGACGTGGTCCGGTTTTTCGGCAGCAAGAATGGAATCGAGATTTTCTGGCGTCACCGGGCTCGCGAGCTTGATCTCGGCGCCGTTACCCCTTGCTTGTTCGGCGAGCCACGTCGCGATGTTTCCGTATTGTTGGCGATAGGGCAAAGCGCCATAAGCGCGAACGTGGCCGCCAACGGCTGATTCACGCTCGTAGACAATCACCGCGTTGCCTTGTCCCGAAGCTACACGAGCATATTCAAGCCCTGCCGGTCCTGCTCCGACGACAAGCACACGTTTGCGGCCATAGGTTTTACGGGTTGCATTCGCGCCCCAGAGCGCCTCGCGGCCGACAACCGGATTATAGGCGCACTGCACGCGGCTGCCGCGTACGACAGACCGCCAGCAATAATTGGCGGCGACGCACCGTCTGATATCTCTTTCCCGTCCTTCCTTCACCTTCGTGAGCCATTGCTCATCTGCGATCATCTGTCGTGACAGCAACACAGCGTCGGCGTCGCCGGATGCGATGAGGTCCTCCGCGACGTCGGGATAACTGATGCGGCCGACCATGAGCACCGGCTTTTTCGACACATCCTTGAAGGCGCGCGAGTATTTGCGTTCCCATCCCTGCTCGAAGGTCATTGGCGTGTGAATCCACGAGTGATGCACGCCCGCCGAGACGCTGACGTAATCGATGTCGGCCTGCTGTTCGAGATCGAGATGGACGCGCTTTACGTCTTCGATTTCGAGGTCGCCTTCCCAAAACGAAGTGGAATTGATGCGATAGCCGAGAATGGCGCGACTGCCGATTTTAGCCCGGATACGTCGCAAGCATTCGACCGAAAACCGCAGGCGATTTTCATACGAGCCGCCCCAGCGATCAGTTCGCTGGTTATAGAGCGGCGAAAGGAATTGCCACGCCAGATAACCATGGGCGAGATGTAGTTCGACACCGTCGAGCCCGGCGCTGATGGCGCGTCGCGCGGCTTCCGCATGGGACTGCAGAATGCGCTCGATCTCGTGCTCCTCGAGCTCCTTCGCAGTGGGTCCGCCAGGGATTTCCCCGATCGCCATTTGGCTGGGGGCGACCGTATAGGCGTTGTATTCATAAGGATCGCGAGCCGGGTCGGTCTTGAAAAAAGGAGTTGGAGATCGCAGCCCAACGTGCAGCAATTGTGCAATCAACGCGCAGCCGTGTTTTTTGACGGCGCGCGCGACCCTGGCAAGGCCCTCTATCTGGTCATCGTTCCAAAGTCCGGGGAAGGCAGCGGGCGTGTAGATAGTATCCTTTTCGACGATTTGACCGCCGAGAATGATCATTCCCAGCCCGGTCTGTGCCCGCTCTTCATAGTAGGCAACCGCCTGGTCGGTAAAAATTCCCTCGTGCGCGTTCCTGACCCAAGTGGGACAAACCGGACCAAAAATCACCCGGTTTGAAATTCTGGTGTGACGCAGTTGCCATGGCGAGAACAGGTGGGGATAAGACTGGGCGGCCGACACGGTATTCCTCCTGCATATTTTCTGTTTCGGCAGCCCCAGTGGCGCTGCGACGTCGGTTTGTGCCGAGGGCCAGCGAACCGGCTATCGGCACGACGCCCCGCACAGTACCCTAAAGTGCCGGCGTGGAAATCATCGAAATAACCGGACATCATCTGCCGTCGATGACCGCACCGGTCGTTCAGATGCGAGGGGCGAGATGAAAATTGTAAGCTTTTGGCGAGAGCGGAAAATTCGCCTCGGTTTGCTACTCGACAATGAAGTCTTGGAGCCCGCTTTGGCGGATTCGCTGGAGCCGGGAGAACAAACTTTCTTCAGCGGTACCATCTCGTTTATTCGCGGCGGAGAATTGGCGCTCAGCGCGGCTCGCCGACTGGTGGCTTTTCGTCCAGCTCATGCGCTGCATCGACTGGATCAAGTCAAACTCGCGGCGCCCATTCTCCCCTCGACAATTCTATGCGCGGGCAGCAACTACCGCGAGCATAACGATGAAAAGATCGGCTCGCCGACGAGCGGGAAAGAGCCGGAGTTTTTCGTCAAGACTTCAGACAGCGTCATCGGACCGGATGAAGCCATCCAACATGATGAAAAACTCACGCGCAAGCTCGACTGCGAGACAGAACTCGGAGTTGTGATCGGAAAATCAGGACGTCATATTTCAAGGGAACGCGCGCTGGAGCACGTGTTCGGCTATACCATAGTGAACGATGTGACGGCGCGCGACCGGCAGGTGCGCCGATCCGGGGATTTCACTTGGTACGAGCTTGGACGCGGCAAGGCGTTCGACACCAGCGCGCCAGTCGGCCCATGCATAACGACTGCGGACGAAATTCCCGACCCCCAGGTTCTAGGAATCCGCACGCGGGTCAATGGCGAACCGCGTCAGTCGAGCAATACCCGCAACATGATTTGGTCGTGCGCGGATCTCATCCACTTTTTCTCAACAAATTTCACGCTGAAGCCGGGGATGATTATCATCACCGGAACACCCGCGGGCACGGCATGGTCCGCTGACAAAGAGCTTGGCGGTCATTGGCAACCGAAGGAAGGTCTCATCGCCGCGACGCGCTATTTTCTTCCAGGCGATATTGTCGAATGCGAGATCGAACGAATTGGAGTACTCAGGAATCCCGTACGATAGTACGATGGCGGCGGCGCGAAGTGCCATGCGGGCCGTGCTGTTAAGGTGACACGTATCGTCAGTCTCATCCCACATGTCGTGGCTCCGGCTGCGCCGAGCATGATCACGCCGCCCTGATCGTCGTACAATTTGGCTTGTCTCTACTCGATCGGGCCGAGCACACGTTGATCCGGATTCGCACGAAGAAGCTCGCGAAGAATTATCCGTTTATTCTCAAGGCAGCCCCGGTGACATCTGGCGCATCGGTATCTGCGGCGGGCGCTTGGCTGCTTCCATATCGCGGTGGTCGGCTCACTGGGGGATTTAGGAAACGTTCCCGCGAGGCTCGGAGCGATCGTCCCGACTCTCGCTCAGCCGGGGGGAGATGTGCTGCGGAACTATCTCGCCCCTTTTGACTTAGAGGTCGAGGTATTCGCCGCCGCGGCATTGCCTCTCGACGCTTGCACCAGCTTCGCGCACTCGTCCCGGAAGCCTCTCGCCAGATGATAGACGCATGATCTTCTGTATCGCTGTTCAGGACTTGGCGAAAGCATTTTTAGGTTTAGAACGATCTCGTGTGCTCGTCGGCGCATTTCGGAAAATCGGTCGGAGAAGTGAGTCGATCGCGCGGGGGCTCCGACATCCTGATCACTGCTCATGAGTTGGCTCCAGGTTCAGGCCAACCCTGGCCTCCGGTCGCCGCTACCGCGTCCCTGGCCGCGGGTTGGGGTCTTCCTGCTGTCGTCTGGGCGGACGTTGGAGCCATCGGGCTTGGTGGCGTGACGTTTCGCGCCGCGCCGGCGGATGGTGGAAAGGGTAGAGTTAAGCACAAGGCTGGGCCACCGGGCTATCGCTCTGTTCGCTATCCGACTCGCGAATCTCCCGCCAACTCATCAGGTCCAAGGATACATTCCATGCCGTTTTCAATGTCTCAAGCTTCCCTCCCGGTTTTCGAAATCAGTCTCAATGCGCTGTCGGCCATTCTCGACAAAGCCACGGCTTATGCGGCCGCCAAAAAAATCGACCCCGCAGTGCTTCTTCATACGCGTCTGTTCCCGAACATGTTCGATCTCGCTCGTCAGGTTCAGGTGGCGGCGGATAACGCTAAGAACGGCTCCGCGCGCCTCGCGGGCGTCGAGCCGCCCCGCTACGAAGATAACGAGATGACCATCGATCAACTCAAGGCGCGACTGGCGAAAACGGTAGCCTATCTGAAGACGCTCGACCGCAAGGAGATCGATTCGTCTGCCGATCGGGAGATCACGTTTCCGCTCGGTCCGACCAATAAGGGTCACATGAAGGGCGCCGATTACCTCAACCACTTTCTACTGCCGAACTTCCATTTCCATGTTACGGCCGCTTATGCGATTCTGCGTCATTACGGCGTTGACATCGGCAAGACCGACTATTTTGGTGCGATACCCATGACGACGACCTGAGGGAAGGTCAGGCGCCGCAGCCCTTTTATCGCCACGCCGCATGTGCCATCGGCCCCATCCGGGCATTTCGCCGGCAAATAAAACCTAAATTGCGCGCTGTGTCCGCCGATGGAATGCTCCGACTATGTTCCAGCCCCGCTAGCGATTGAAGTTGGCGAGGCGGGCCAACGACAAGCTAAACTATCATGATTGTTGCGATGAATACCCGACTTCCGAGAATGGGATGGACCGGCCGTGCTCCTGCCCCTAACGGCTTTCGACGGGGGCTTAGAAGCACGAGGAGCTATCGCCATGTCGCAGAAGACAGATGCTATCGCTAAGACCATTGGCATCGATACAGGTAAGAACACGTTGCATTTGATTGGCCTGGATCCCGAGGGGACGATCGTTTTGCGTGAGAAGCTTGGTCGTGGCCGGATTGCCGCCAGGCTGGCAAATTTGCCGCGGTGCCTGATCGGTATCGAGGCTGGCATGGCGACACACTATGTGGCCCGCGAGCTCATTGCGCTCGGCCATGACGTGAAGCAGGTGCCACCGGCTTATGCCATGGCGTTCCGTCAAGGTCACAAGAATGACTTCCGGGACGCTTACGCGATTGCAGAAGCAGTACAGCGACCATCGACGCGCTTCGTTCCGGTAAAGACCGACGGTCAGTTGGACCTTCAGGCACTACACCGGGTTAGATCTCGCTTGATCAGCGAGCGTACCGCCGTGATCAATCAGATCCGTAGCTTCCTCTTGGAGAGGGGCATCCCGGTGCGCCAAGGGCTTCGCTTCCTTCGTCAACAACTCCCGGAGATTCTGGCTAAGCGGATCGATGTATTGTCGCCCCGCATGATCAGGATCGTTGAGGACCTCAGCGGCGATTGGCGGCGTCTCGACGGGCGTATCGAGTGCGTCACGGAAGAGATCGAAGTACTGGCACATGGCACCGAGAGTTGCCGGCAGTTGATGACCATTCCGGGCATCGGCCCGATCATCGCGAGTGCGATGGTGGCGGCCATTGGCAATGGCGCTGCCTTTGCCAAGGGGCGTGACTTTGCCGCCTGGCTCGGCCTGGTGCCGAGGCAAATGTCGACCGGTGATCGGACGATCCTTGGGCGCATCAGCAAGCGCGGCAATCGCTATCTGCGCACGCTATTCATGCAGGGCGCCCGCGTTATTCTGCTCAGACCGGCAAACTGGGCAAAGCACAGCTTTGGACCGTGGCTTACCGCCGCGGCGAGACGGCTGCATCACAACGTTCTAGCGACTGCTCTTGCCAACAAGCTGGCGCGGATCGCTTGGACGGTCTTGGCGCAGGGCCGCAACTACGAAGCGCGTGTGATATCGGGCGTGGCGTGAGCGCAGGTCCGTAGCGCCCAATTGACTCCCGAGGTCTGCGAGTTGGATTGAGGAGATGGAGAAACGGTCTCGCCGTCGCACCCGTGATCTGGTGACCCAATCGGCCTCTCAGGGCCTTTCCGAGAATGAGATCGGATGCGCGCGGATATCCATGATGGCCAGGAGCACAAACGCTCCACTCAAGGGCCGGATACAGAAGCGCAAGACCAATTATCTCCAGATTCTCAGATCCCACTTGCAACACACGGCCGGTCCATACAGATGGGTCATTCGCGTCGCTTCGGTGATGTCGCCTTCATGTCGGCTAATCCATAAGCACATTTGCGTGAGTTTAAGCGGGTGGGAGAAAGTGGCAAAAGCGCCAGCCGTCCTTATCGTTGAAGATGAACCGCTAACTCGTATGGGCGCAGTCCGAATTATTGAGGATGCAAGCTTCGAGGTCATTGAAGTTGCTAACGCCGACGAAGCAATACGGGTACTCAGAGCCGTAGCGACATCCGGGTGATATTCACGATATTCAGATGCCGGGCTCCATGGATGGTCTCAAACTTGCTCATGCCGTCCGCCATCGCTGGCCGCCGATCAAGATAGTTGTAACCTCAGGCCACGAACTGACAACGGAGCAGTATCTTCCGGAAGGCGGACGTTTCTTCCGCAAACCCTACGATCCAATTGAGGTTTGCGAGACGTTGCGAGAGTTGGCGCTATGATGCTTCAGCCGCTTATTTGGCTGACGGATATAGTATGTTGGAGTTGATCCGCTCGGAAGACCCCACTGGATTGGCACCGCCACCCCACCTCTGAGTGAGCACTTTTGCTCAAACTCCGTATCCGGCCGATACATATTCTTGAACTCATACGCCGCGCCAACCGATACGCCTCTCGGTGGACTCGTCCGACGCCGTCCGCCGTGAAGCTATTTGGAAGGATTTATGCAAAAGACCAATTTCAGAGAACAGTTTACGAATGCCGCAGACGCATGCGCACTGGCTCAAAGTATCGTCGATACAGTTCGGGAGCCGGTCGTCGTACTCGACAAAGGATTGCGGGTTATAGCCGCGAGCCGGTCCTTCTATTTGGCATTCGAGGTGAGCCCGGAGGAGACACAGGGGAAGCTTCTTTACGCGTTAGGTGATGCGCAATGGGATATTCCGAAACTTCGCTTGCTGCTGGAGAAAATTATCCCAGAGCATGGCGTGATGGAGGATTATGAAGTCGAGCACAAATTTCCGCATCTTGGCATCCGCACCATGCGCTTGAACGCCCGCCAGGTGTTCTACAAGGAAGGCGCCGAGACGACTATCCTGCTTGGAATTGAAGATGTCACCGAGCAGCGCACCTTGGAGCACGAAAAGGACAATCTGTTACGACAGAAGGACATATTGCTGGACGAAATTCAGCTCCGGATTGCCAACAGTCTGCAAATCATTGCGGGCATTATTTTGATGAGAGCAAACACGGTTAGTTCTGAGGAGACACGCACGTTTTTGCAGGACACTCATGCTCGGGTCATTTCGATCGCGACCGTTCAAGAACAACTCAATGCATCGGGGATAGTGGGGCCTACTGAAATGCTTCCATATCTCGAAAAACTGGGTGCTGCCCTCGCAGCATCGATGATTGGGGATGTTCGACCGATCACGTTGAAAGTGGTGGGAGTGGCAGGTAGTTTAAGCGCCCGTCAGGCTGAGAGTGTTGGCTTGATCGCGACGGAACTTGTCATGAACGCTCTCAAGCACGCATTCCCCGACCAAAATATGAAAGGCCGGATTAACGTGGCGTACGACGTTGATGGAACGAATTGGAAACTGTCAGTTGCGGATAATGGAATTGGCAAGCCGGATGGCGTCTTTGCGCAAACAAAAACCGGGCTTGGCACCGGCATAATCAAAGCGCTCGCGCAGAACCTCAATGCCAAAGTCGAAACTTTGGCCGGCTCTGACGGCACGATCGTTCGCTCGCGGCGCCGCCACTCTTCAGGGAGAGATCATCATGCGCAATGTTGGAGCGATTGTGCTTGCGGCAACCGTCGCCGCGTCGGCGGTCACACAAGCCACATATGTACGTGCGGCCACCAAATACGACGGCGCCTGGAGCGTCGTGATCTATACGAGGAGCGGCCCGTGCGATGCCGCCTATCGTTTCAGCGGCCAGATCACCAACGGCATCATTTCTTATAACGGCGCCTTCGGCATTGATTTCACCGGACGCGTCAGACCGGGCGGCTCGGCGTGGGCACGGGTGTCGAGCGGACCGCATTACGCGGTGGCGAGCGGACACATGTCGGTAACGCGCGGCGGCGGCGTTTGGCACGGCCAGGGACCGGGTGGCTATTGCGCCGGCACGTGGGTGGCGACGCGAAGCTAACGCGCCGCACCCGCAACGCCGCGACCACAGGGCACGAGCTTTTTCCGCCGGCAGGTGCATGAGATGCGTTACGAACTTTATTACCACCCGACGGTGCAGGGCCGAGGCGAGTTCGTGCGGCTCGCGCTCGAGGAGGCCGGTGCGGATTACGTCGACGTGGCGCGGCGCAAGGGCAACGCCGGCGTGCCGGCGATGATGAAAATCATCGAGGATAAACGCAGCACCCGCCCGCCGTTCGCGCCGCCGTTCGTCAAAGTCGGCAAGCTCATTGTCGCGCAAACCGCCAACATCTTGTTCTTTCTCGGCCCGCGATTGAATCTTTCGCCGCGCGACGAAGCGGGGCGGCTCTGGGCACACCAGTTGCAACTCACCATCACGGACCTCGTGGTCGAGATCCACGATAGCCATCACCCCATCACCTCTTGGCTCTACTTTGAGGAGCAGCGGGCAGCGGCGCGGCGCCGCACCAAGGATTTCTGGCGCTATCGCGTGCCGAAGTTCCTCGGCTATTTCGAGCATATCTTGAAAAAAAACGGCGGGCGATTTCTCGTCGGCCGGCGTTTGACCTATGTCGATCTTTCGATCTTTCAGATCATCGAGGGACTGCGCTACGCCTTTCCAAAGCGCATGAAGCGCTTTGAGAAGAAGGTGCTCGGACTTGTCGCGCTCCACGATCGCGTGGCCGCGCGGCCGCGCATCAAAGCCTACCTGGCTTCGCCGCGGCGGATAGCGTTCAGTCAGTGGGGCATCTACCGCTACTACAAAGAGCTCGACGCCTGAGCTTCCCGGGGCTCCCGCGAGCGGCCGAACATTCTTGTCGGCTTCGCCGCGCTATCCGAGCGAATTGACGCCTGCCAGCGCGATCTGTTCGTCCTCGTGCGATTGCACCCCGGAGACACCGATCGCACCGACGCATTCGTTCTGATACATGATCGGCAGAGCGCCCTGAATCAGCAGCCCGGCGGGAAAAGTGATGAAAGCTGGCCGGTCCTTGACGCGGTCTTCAAAAAACTTGCTGGGGCGACGGGTCATGGCCGAGGTGCGCGCCTTGCCGAGGGACACTTCGGCCGAAATGATGGCAGCGCCGTCCATGCGTTCGAAGCCCAGGAGAAATCCACCGTCATCTACGATCGAGATCGCCACCACCCATTTGTTTTTCGCGGCTTCGGCCTCGCACGCCGCCAGCATTTTCTTGACATCGGCCAAAGTCAGACACGGTTTCGTCCGCATTAACTGCTCCTGTGGTATTCAAAAGCTGCTTGACGCTGAGTGGCACGCGCCCTTAGCCTCAACATGCGTCGCGCAGGGCGCCATCGAGAGGGGAACATGACGCTTCGATCGACCCAGCTTCGTCTCGCAGCGGCCATTCTGGCGCTAGGGCTCATGGCCTTGGCCGGTCCGTCCGCACGGGCGTTCACGATGGAAAATCTGAGCGGCAATGCGGACGGCAGTTCGAGGTATGCCGATCCGGATGGCCAGGTCAAGAACGGCATGACACTGTTCGGGCAGGGTGGCCCGACGGTTCAGTTCGGCGCGGGCAGCACGTATTCTCCGTTCATTCACCAGCCGCTCTCCGGCTTTGCGCCGTCGCAGCCGCCGCCCGAGCCCTATAACCTCAACAACAGAAATTAAGCTTAGGCAGCGCGAGCCTCGCAGCGGCTGAGTCGCACGCTTCGCCATGCATCACTGGGCTCGGCCGCGCAATCGGCTGAGCAGTTCTGCCGTGGGGTAGGAGTCGGCGGCCAAACCGTATTTCATTTGCGTGGTCCTGACGGCCTGCCGCGTTTTCAACCCCAGGAAACCGTCGACAGTGCCGACATCATAGCCGGCGCGCGCCAGGAGACCTTGCATCTCTTTTACGTCCTGGAAGGAAAGGGCGGTTGGCGGTATCCCGGGATGAAGCGCCGGCGCCCCGGCGATGCGGGTCGCCAAATAAGCGGCGGTGGTTGAATAGACCAGCGAATTATTCCACTGCAAATAAACCTGGAAATTTGGATAGACCAGGAAAGCCGGACCAAACCGTCCCATAGGCAGCAGCAGCGAGGCGGACAGGTTATCGGCCGGCAGCGGCCGTCCGTCGGCCAGCGTCACCCCGGAGGCGGCCCATTTCGAGCGCGGCAGCGCGAGTGAAAGGTCGGCTTGCTCCCATTGCAAATTGCCGGGCACCCGAACCTCGGTGAGCCATGGTTCACCCCGTTTCCAGCCGAGCCCGGCAAGATAGTTCGCCGTAGAGGCGAGCACGTCAGGAACGCTGTGGACCAGGTCGCGTTTGCCGCTGCCATCGAAGTCGACGGCATATTTGAAATATTCCGACGGCATCATCTGCGTCTGCCCGAGCTCGCCCGCCCACGACCCGATCATTTCGTCGGGCACGAGGTCGCCGCGCTCGATGAGGCGGATCGAATCGAATAACTGGGCGCGAAACCGGTCGCTGCGCCGGCAATCATACGCCAGCGAGGCGATGGCGCTGAGCGAATGATAGTTGCCCATATTGGCGCCGAAATCGCTTTCCAGTGCCCAGAACGACACGATAACAGGGGCGGACACGCCGTATTGCTGCTCGATCTTTGCAAACGTCGGCGCATTCG
>CAVWBV010000003.1:0-102867 GCA_963753355.1 uncultured Alphaproteobacteria bacterium | reverse complement strand
CGCGAGGTCTCGCCTTCGTAGGCATCGACGACCACAAGCGGAGCGCGAGCGACGCGGTTCCGTCCTTCCGCCTTGGCGCGGTAGAGCGCCCGGTCGGCGTTCGCCAGCAGCGCCGGCAGGGTGCGGCCGGCTTCGCCGGCCATGGCGACGCCGACGCTGACGGTCGGTCGGGTTTCAATTCCGGATAGGCGGAGCGCGGCAAACCCGCCGCGCATCCGTTCGGCAAACTGCAGCGCTTGCGCCATGTTGACGTCCGCCAGTAGGCAGGCAAATTCTTCGCCGCCGAGACGCCCGAACAGGTCGCGCGGGCCGATGGCGGGACCGACCAGATTGCAGAACGCCTTGAGCACGCGATCGCCGCCCTGATGGCCCACGGTATCGTTGACCTCCTTGAAGCGGTCGAGATCGAACAGCAATAGCGCGGCGGAACGGCGATCGGCCTGCGCCGAGGCCAGTAACGGCGCACCCCGTTCGAAGAATGCCCGGCGATTGGCGATGCCGGTCAGCGGATCGGTCAACGCCGCTTTGCGCTGCTCGAGTTCGGTGCGCTCTTTCGACATGGCGACGCGCAGGAACGGCAGGCAAAGCGTGACGAACAGGGCCTGGAACCCCATCACCGGAACAAATACGCTTTGCGGGTGGCCGGTCGCGGCGGAAGCCGCCAGCACATCGGCGAACGGTATGCGCGCCAGCAAAAATCCCGCATGCATCAGCACCACGGCCAATGTCGGCCAGCGCGAGATCAGTTCGCGGTCCTTGGCGTACCAAATTTCGCGGGCGGCCAAGAAGGCGTAGGCGGCGAGAATGGCAGAGACGAGTTCAATGCACGCCGAAGCGGACCGTGTGTAATTGGCGAATTGAAAAGCGAAGATCCAGATGATCGGGCCTGCGGCAACGAGCAAGAGCGGAACGCGCCGGCCCTCGAACGAACGCGATCCGGCCCACATCAGCCCATATGCGGTGCAAAGGAGCGTGTTGCCGGCACCGAGGCCGAGCGTGCCGGGCAACAATGCTGGAGAGCCAAGCAGCGCGGCAGCCGCCGCGCCGAGAAGATAGCCGATGCCCCACAACGCGAGCGCGGTCGTGCGGCGATTCTGCATCCAGGCGAAAAGCAGCAGCAAGCCTGCTGTGCCCGAAATGAAAACGATCACGACAAACAAGGTATGCAAATCGATTACGAAATGCGGCGCGGCAATCGTCGGCACTTTTCGTCCCCCCAAATATCCGTCCCCAGATGCCGGACTTGCGAGCAACGTACGTTCAATTACCAGCCCGTTCCTGCGGTCCGGTTTCCATGTCGCCTAAAAATGGAGAGTTTGTCGCGAATTGGCTTAACGTAACGCGAATTCCGCGTTTAAGGATGTCCCGTCGACGGCGCGGAGCGGCAAGCCGTAACGGTAAACAAAACGTTAGCGGCTATTTGGCCCAACCGAAGTGATAATTCACGCCGGCGCGGAATACGTCCTGCTGCATCGAAACGTTATCGGGCGGCAGGGCGGTGCAGCCGGTGCAGTCGAAGTGACCGAGGCCGACGTGGAGGTATTCCGCCTTTGCAGTCCAGTTGCCGGGCAGGGCGAACTCAACGCCGCCGCCGACGGTCCATCCAGGATTGACGGCGTTGCCCCCGGTAAAGCCCGGTGTTGCCGCGCGGATATCGCCGACCGCAAGGCCGCCGGTGACGTAAGGCATCACTCGGCCGAACGAATAGCCGACGCGTCCGCGCACCGTTGAGAGCCAGCTTTCGCTGGTGCTGCAACCGCCAGGACAGCCGGGCGTCGTGGCGCTGCCGCTTAAGCCCGACCAGTCGATATCGCCTTCAACACCGAGCACGACATTGTTGAGCTGCCAGTTGTAACCGGCCGTGCCGCCCGCCTGTCCGCCTGAGAGGGGAAGTCCGGTTGCGTTGGTGTTCCACCAGGAATGGCCCCAGCCGCCGCCGCCATTGACGCCGGCATAGAATCCGCTCCAGTCGTAGGCCGGAGTGGGTGCGGGTGGCGCCTTGTAGAGGGGCGCAACGGAAAGGTCCGCCGCCATCGCGCCAGAGGCGCATAGCAGCACGCTCAGAGCGACCCATCCGGCAAACGCTCTTTTCATCGGGTCCTTTCGAGTCGCCCCGTTCTAGCCATAACGGCGTTACCGTCGCCTTATGAACCACCGACAGCCAGCGTTACCTGACGCTTACCAATAAGGTTAAGGCGGCAGAGTTCCGGTGCTTGCCGGGCGGACTCTATCGGGCAGGACGGCAAAATTGAGCCCAACCTGAGCCCGCCACAAGGCGTTAGCGCGGCTCAAAGTTCCGCGCCGGGCGTTAGCTTTCGGCGCAGGAAATATCGAACAGCGAAATAGCTTCGCCGAGGTAGTCGGCGAGCAAGTGAATGCCGAACAGGTAAGCCGCGGTGCGGCGGTTATGGGCGCGTGCGGCTTCGGCGCACAAGTCGCCCCAATCCTCGATCCCTCCGTCTCCACGCCCGATCCAGGTCAGCGTGACCAGGTCGACCTGCTCGTCCACGCTCATCGAATTGATCACGGCGACGAGTTCTTTCACGACTGGATCGTCTTTATGATCTTCAAGCACGGCCAGATTTGCATCGTCCGTCGGATTGGATGCATCGTCCGGATCGGTGACGACGTCTTTGACGTCAAACTAACGCGCCTTGGCGATAATGAAACACAGCTTCTCGGCGGAGACCGACAATTCGGGAAGATCGTCTTGCGGCATTTAGCCCTCGCAACACTTGTAAGTACCTGCCGAGCGCTCGCAGATCCCGCCCGCCTATTGCGGGGAGGCGACGCATATCGCGACCAGCGGCACGTTGGCCGCGTTGGACTCAACGCCGCAGGTGACGTCGCGTTCACCGACAAACGTCGCGGGATTGCGCGAAGGCCCGCAATAGGCGCTGACCAGAGTTTCGTCGCCGCGGCATGACGCCGAGCAGCCGCCGCCGGTCAGGCAATCTTTGCGGATGACCCGGACCGTCGGGCTTGGCGGACCCTGTTCGCCCTGCGGTCCCGGGGGGCCGGGCGGGCCGACCGGCCCGGTCGGACCGGCGGCGCCGGTCTCGCCTTTCGGGCCTTGCGGACCGGGCGGGCCCGAGTCGCCCTTTGGGCCCTGGCCGCAACCGGCCAGCAACGCAATTAACCCCGCGGCGACGATCAAGCGCGCTGTGCGCATTTTCAGACCCTTGTGTTGTGCTTGGACGGTGCCGACCGCGCCCTTATCTAAACGTGCGAAAAACCATGCGTATAAGAATAACAAACTTCGCCTGCCGTTGCAGCTTCGCGCTGCGGACAAGTCGCGGAAAGGTAGCTCCTCGCCGGCGAAATACGATATAGGAGCGGGGCTGAAAAATGGGACGTCCCCGGAATTTTAGGTTGCCGAAACAGAAGCGATGAATTGGATCTCCAACGTAGTGCGGCCAAAGATCCGCGGCATGCTCCGGCGCGAGGTGCCGGAGAATCTCTGGATCAAATGTCCGGATACCGGCCAGCTCGTCTTCTACAAAGACGTGGAAGCCAATCAATTCGTCATCCCCGGCTCGAATTACCACATGCGGATGTCGGCCGCGGCGCGGTTGAAATCCATGTTCGACAACGAGACCTGGTTCGACATCCAGCTTCCGGAAGTGCCTGTCGATCCGCTGCGCTTCCGCGATGAGCGGCGCTATGTCGATCGATTGAAGGACGCGCGGAACAAGACCGGGCTCAACGATGCGGTGAAACTCGGTTACGGCCGGCTCGACGGTCTGGCGATGGTGATCGCCGTGCAGGATTTCGACTTCATGGGCGGCTCGCTCGGCATGGCCGCCGGCGACGCCATTATCAAGGGGCTGGACACTGCGGTGGAAAAGGCTTGCCCGCTTGTGCTGTTCGCCGCTTCCGGCGGCGCACGCATGCAGGAGGGCATTCTTTCGCTGATGCAATTGCCGCGCACCACCATCGCCGTGCAGCGGCTGCGCCAGACCCGAAAACCCTACATCGTCGTGCTCACCAATCCCACAACCGGCGGCGTCACCGCGTCTTACGCCATGCTCGGCGACGTCCATGTCGCCGAGCCCGGCGCGTTGATCGGTTTTGCCGGTCCCCGCGTGATCGAGCAAACCATCCGCGAGAAATTGCCGGAAGGTTTTCAGAAGGCCGAATATCTCCGCGACCACGGCATGGTCGACATGGTGGTCCATCGGCACGATTTGCGCTCAACCATTGCGCGGCTTTGCCGGGTTTTGCTGAAGGCGCCGGCGCACGCGGCGGCAGAAAGCCTCAGCCTGCCGGCGCCGGCGTGACCACCGCGCGCTCGGCGGGCGGCCCACTGGCCGACCTGCAGACCCGGCTGCTGGCGCTGCATCCCAAGCGAATCGATCTTTCGCTCGGCCGCATCGAGCGGCTGCTGGCGGCGCTCGGCCATCCTGAGCGGCATTTGCCGCCGGTGATCCATGTCGCCGGCACCAATGGTAAAGGTTCGACCGTCGCATTCATGCGTGCCATTCTCGAAGCTGCGCGGCAGCGCGTGCATGTCTATACGTCGCCCAACCTGGTGCGCATCAACGAACGTTTCCGCATTGGCGCCGCCGGCGGCGGCAAGCTCGTTGCGGACGATGAGCTTTCAGCCGCGCTGGCCGAATGCGAAAGCGCCAATTGCGGTCACCCGATCACCGTGTTTGAAATCGAGACCGCGGCGGCTTTCCTGTTGTTCTCGCGGCACCCGGCCGACGTGCTGTTGCTCGAAGTCGGGCTTGGCGGACGGCTGGACGCCACTAACGTCGTCGAGCATCCGTTGGTGAGCGCAATCACGCGCGTGTCGCTCGACCACCGCGATTTTCTCGGCGATACGATCACTGCGATTGCCGCCGAGAAAGCCGGCATCCTCAAGACCGGCGTGCCGGCGGCAGTAGCCTTTCAAGTGCGCGACGCGCTTACCGTGATTGAGCGGCAGGCGGCACGCGTTAAAGCGCCGCTCGTCGTCGCCGGCGAGGACTGGACCGCGACCGAGGAACGGGGCCGGCTGGTTTATCAGGACAACGACGGGCTGCTCGATCTGCCGGCGCCGAAGCTTTACGGTCGCCATCAATTCGAGAATGCCGGTTTGGCGATTGCAACACTGCGCGCCGCGGGATTGAAAATACCTGCGCCCGCGTTCGAGGCCGGCATGGTTTCCGTCGAGTGGCCGGCGCGCATGCAGCGCCTGTCGGGCGGCCAGCTTGCCGCGAAGCTGCCAACGGAAAGCGAGCTGTGGCTCGACGGCGGCCACAATGCCGACGGCGGCCGCGCCATCGCCGCCGCGCTGGCCGATCTCGAGGAGCGTGTTTCGCGGCCGCTGGTGATGATTGTCGGCATGCTCTCGAGCAAGGATTGCGAAGGCTTTTTGCGCAATTTCACCGGCCTTGCCCGCCACGTCATTGCCGTGCCGATCAAAAACGACAAAGCCGTACCCGCGCCGGACCTTGCCGACATCGCCCGCGGCATCGGCATTCCGGCAATTGCGCGCCAGGATATTGGCAGCGCGCTCGCCGCCGCCGCCGATCTCGGGCTGGCGTCGGCGCCGCGCGTCATCATCACCGGCTCGCTTTATCTTGCCGGCGAAGTGTTGGCGTTAAACGGCACGCCGCCGGAATAGGAATAGCGTCCAGCGATGACCATCCCGACAAAGACGTTTGCGGTGCGCCTGTTCGAGTATGGCGGTCCGGACAAACTGATTTACGGCGAATACGACTTGCCGCCGCTCGGCGAGCGCGACGTTCTGGTGAAAAATATCGCCGGCTCGGTGTCGCGCTGGGACGTGAAATATCGCGCCGGCGACCTTGCCCGTTATCAGCTTCCCGGACGCGCGCCGTTTCCGCTGCCGCAGCAATTGGGCCGCGAGGCCGCGGGCGAGGTGGTCGCCGTCGGGTCGGCGGTGAAAAAGTTTCGAC
This sequence comes from uncultured Alphaproteobacteria bacterium, assembly GCA_963753355.1. Classification (GTDB taxonomy): domain Bacteria; phylum Pseudomonadota; class Alphaproteobacteria; order Rhizobiales; family Xanthobacteraceae; genus BOG-931. The sequence continues at coordinate 96,961 of CAVWBV010000003.1, read as the reverse complement.
CGGGCGATCGCGTCATCGGCGTGACCCATCCCGAAGATCCCGACGGCGTCGAAACCGCGCGCGGGCTCGGCAACCTGTCGCGCAATCTCGCCATCCCCGGCCATCAGGCGTTCGGCTCCTACGCGCAATATCTCGTGCGCGACGAGCGCATGTGGCTGCCGCTGCCGGACGGCATCGACTACGAGCAGGCCGGTGTTGCGCTGTGGCCGTTCTCGTCGTCGCACCGCGTGGTGCACGACCGGTTGCGCGTGCGGCTCGGCGATACGGTGATGATTGCGGGTGCCTCGGGCGGCATGGGCCAGGCGACGCTGCAACTGTGCAAGCTCGCCGGCGCGCGCGTCATTGCCGCGACACGCCACGAAAACAAGGCCGCCGTGTTGCACGAACTCGGCGCCGCCGCCGCCGTCGTCACCGCGGATACCGAGCAAGCCCGCGCCGAAGTACGCGTCTTCACTGGCGGCGAGGGCGTCGATCACGCGGTCGACTATACCGGCAGCCCCGACATGCTGCGTCTTCTCGGCAGCGTGATGCGGCTTGGCGGCAGCCTAGTGGTCAGCAGTGAGCAGGGCCGCGAGCCGATGCCATTTACCGCCAGCGACCTGATCCGGCTCGAACTCAACTTGCTCGGCATTCGCGGCGCGCGCATGAACGACATGCTGGCGGTGCTGAAGCTCCTCGGCGAACGGCGCATCAACACGCGCATTGCCGCGCGCTTCCCGCTGGCGAGCGTCGGCGAAGCGCACGATTTTCTGGTGAGCTCAGAAGATATCGTCGGCCGCATTGTCGTGCTGCCGTGGAACTAGCCGGCACTTTCAGCGATAAATGCGCCGCTCTCAGCGCTTGACGACATTCTGCATCTCGCTTTGCCGACCGGCCATGTAGAGCCGCAGGTTTCCGGCGATCAGCGGCATGATCAGATCTTCGTAGTCCGCCGTGTAGCCGCCGAGATGCGGGGTGATGAAAACGTTCGGCAACGCCCACAGCGGGCTGCTCGGCGGCAGCGGTTCGGTCTCAAAAACGTCGAGGCCGGCACCGGCGATGCGGCGTTGCTGCAACGCTTCGATCAGGGCGGCTTCGTCCGTCGTCTGTCCGCGGCCGGCATTGATGTAATAAGCCGACTGTTTCATGGTGGCGAAGAGCTTGCCGTTGAAAATGTGTGCATTCTCCGCGGTGGCCGGCAGTACGTTGATCAAATAATCCGCGCGCGCCGCGGCGGCGTGCAATTGCGCGATCGGCAGCATCTCATCGAAGCCTTCGACCTCGCGCGGCGTGCGCGTGAGGCCGAGTACCCGCATGCCGAAGGCTTTTAAGAGCTGGCCGATGGCAATGCCGACAACGCCGATGCCGACCACCACCGCTGTCCTGCCGTACAACAGATTATAGAATCGCCGTTCCCAGAAATGCGCCTTGTTGTCCTCGACGAGCCGCGCGACGTTGCGGCTTACGCCTTGCATAAGATAAAGCACCGTCTCGCGCATCGGCGCGCCGTGAACGCCGCGTCCGCTGGTCAACAGAACAACGGGGCTGACGTCCGGTCGGCGCAGCAGGTGGTCGACCCCGGTCGCCAGGCATTGCAACCATTTCAGTCCGGTTGCCGGCCGGAAGAAATCTTGCGGCAACCCCATGGCGAAAGAAATCAAGACCTCGACGTCGGAGAGGTCTTGCGGCAGCTCCTTGCCGTCGCGGGCGGCCAGAACTTGCAGCGCCGGAAACTCCGCCTGCAGCCGGTCGCGATAAATCGCAGCGTTTTGGTCGATAACCAGGACTTTGTTCATGCCGCGTAGGGATACGGCGAACGGCGATCAATGCAAGTGGCGCACGGAAATTATTTGATGAAGGTCCCGCCCGAGCTTAGATTTACGGGTTAAACGGTCTAATCGGTGTCCGTATTACGGCGTTCGTACCAAGTAGCGGCTTTGAAACCGACCGCCTCGCCGATACTCTTCGCTTGCTCGCCAAACGATTCCAATTGCGTCTGTACGAATTCTGTTTGAATTCGAACGATGTCGTTGAAATTCTTGGCATGACTCAGTTTTTGAACAAATTCGTACGTGACAGCGAGGTTTTTCTGCGCCGAGCTTTTGAGTTTTTCACCCAATTCTGTGCCGCCCGAAGGATAGGATGAAATTATCTTCTGAACGAAAGTGAAATAGTCATCCACTGCGGAACGGGCTTGCTCCATGGTCTGCTCTACAACTCGCTGAGCCTCTGCGTTCACGTCCGCCAACGGCGGCTTAACCTCCCGTACCATTAAAGTCTCCAAAGGTTTAGGTTTTCCCGCACGAGTAGTAGGCTCTCGGCTCGGCAAGGCAATCATCTTGCCGAAGGATCGCACCGAGTTATGAGGCCGCGTGATCGCGCGGCACTCACATCCCTGCGCGAGATATAGACATTTCCTTTCCGAGCAGGAGGGTCGCCCCTCTCATAAAACCCTTGCGGCGCGGTTGCAATCAGTGGCACAGCCCGGCCACATTGTGGTCAGCTATGAAACTTACGCGCTGGTTCGAGATGCGTCCAAACGGCAGCCGCTAGCGGCTATCGCTTAAAGCTGAACCGACGGTCGGCGGGCTTCGCGGCGCTAGCTCCGGACCGTCAGGAGCCCGCGCCACAGGTCTACGGTCTGCTGGACGGCGTCTTTCATTGCATGTCGCTTAATGACACCTTGCTGACTTGGTGTCATGTCCGCTTTTCCGATCGGGGGTAAGGTGGACGTGCCGTCCAAACGCAATTTTTTGGCGCTTCTTTTTTCCGTCTTCCGCCTGCGACGCATACATCCGTTTCGATTAATCCAGATTGTCCACACCGCTTCGCGTTCAATTTTAGACATATTACCGCTTCGCGGCGAACCGACGTGAAGGGTAGGCGCCGTAAGCTAGGCACTCATCCTACCGTTCAAAGTGAGCAATTCTGCTCAGACGCAATGGGGTGAGCGCTCTCAGATTGTGATTTCCCGCGCCTGCTGCTGCCGAATGAGCCGCTTTGAACGGCGCAGGAGACCATGGATGTTGCTTCATAGCCTTCAGACTGGTGAGCGTCCGGAGGACCCGGTGTATGGCCGCCGACCAAATGCGGACATGGTGCGCATTCCGGGCGGCACATTTCGCATGGGCTCAGACAAGCATTATCCGGAAGAGGCGCCGGTCCACCGCGTGACGGTGGACGAGTTCTGGATCGACCGCACGCCGGTCACGAACCGCCATTTCAAGGAATTCGTCGAGGCAACCGGGCACGTCACGTTTGCCGAGATCCCGCCTGATCCGAAGGACTATCCGGGCGCGCTGCCGCATATGCTCTATGCCGGATCGCTCGTCTTCTCGCCGCCCTCCCGCCCGGTCGATCTGCGCGACTGGAGTCAATGGTGGACCTTCCTCAAGGGCGCGGACTGGCGTCATCCCCACGGACCGAAGAGCAACATCAACAATCTCGGTAATCATCCAGTCGTGCACGTCGCGTTCGTCGATGCGCTGGCCTACGCCAATTGGGCCGGCAAGGATTTGCCGACCGAGGCCGAATGGGAATTCGCCGCGCGCGGCGGCCTCGACGGCGCCGAGTTTGCCTGGGGCGACGAGTTCACGCCCGGCGACAAGCATATGGCGAACACCTGGCAGGGTGAATTTCCGCGACAGAATCTTGTGTTCGGACGGCTTCGCGCGCACGTCGCCGGTCACCGCATTCCCGACTAATGGCTGCGGCCTGCACGACATGATCGGCAACGTCTGGGAGTGGACGACGGACTGGTATTCGGCGAAGCATCAAGCCGATGCGCCGAAGGCGTGCTGCATTCCTGAAAATCCGCGCGGTGGACCGGAAGCCGCAAGCTACGATCCTCGCCTGCCGAATATCAAAATTCCACGGAAGGTGCTCAAAGGCGGCTCGTACCTTTGCGCCCCCAACTATTGCCGCCGCTATCGCCCGGCTGCGCGCCATGCCGAGCCGGTCGATACCTCGACGAGCCACGTCGGATTTCGCTGTGTCACCAGAAATCAACAGAACGGGAGCGCGTCATAAGCGCAAAAGATCAAACGAGCGGACAGTCCAAGCAGGGCATCCCCCGAAACAGCGAAGGGCTCAAACGGCGCGATCTGCTGTTGAGCGCCTCATCGTTGGTGGCCGCGTCGGCGCTGTTTGCGAGGGACCTATCGGACTCCGCTCAGGCTCAGCAAGGCGATAAGCCGAATATCGTGATAATCCTCGCCGACGATCTCGGCAATGCAGATCTCGGCTACCACGGCAGCGACATCAAGACCCCGAATATCGACAAGCTCGCAATGGGAGGCGTGCGGGCAGAGTCCTTTTACGGGATGCCGGTTTGCACGCCAGCACGGGCGGAGTTGATGACCGGCCGTTACGCCATGAGATACGGCTTACAGACGCTGGTCATATTTCCAAGTCATACGTTTGGGCTGGCGACTGATGAGCGCACGCTGCCGCAGGCGCTGAAAGATGTCGGCTATCAAACAGCGATGGTGGGCAAGTGGCACCTCGGCCATGCCGACAGGAAATACTGGCCGCAGAACCGCGGCTTCGAGCATTTCTACGGCAACCTCGTCGGCGAAGTGGACTACTTCAGCAAAGAGCGGGGCGGAATCATTGATTGGCAGCGGGATGGCAAGTTCATCAAGGAAGACGGTTACTTCACGACACTGATCGGCAACGAGGCCGTGAACATCATCATGGCGCACGACACATCGCGTCCGCTGTTTCTCTACGTTGCATCGCTTGCCCCACACGCACCCTATCAAGCTCCGAGACAGGACATCGACGCTTACAAAACAGCGCCGGGAGACGAGCATCGGCACACCTACGCCGCGATGATCACCGAGCTGGACACTCAAGTCGGACGAATCGTTGCTGCGCTAAAGCAGAAGAACATGCTCGACAACACGCTCATTATATTCAGCAGCGACAACGGCGGCGCCACGAGTGCGTTATTTGCGACAGGGGCGCGTTCACCGGAAGAGCGAGAGGAAAGCGGCGGCGTTGAACTCGGCGCAAAGACGCCGGCCTCGAATGGCAATCTTCGCGGCGGCAAGGGTTCGCTGCGCGAAGGCGGCGTGCGGGCTCCAACCATCTTTTATTGGCCCGGCAAGCTCAAGCCGAGAATCGTCGACGAGCCGCTCGACATGGTGGATGTGATGCCGACCGTGCTGGCACTTGCCGGGGCGAAAGGGAGCGCGGATCATCCCTTTGATGGCAAAGACATCTGGTCAACATTGGCGTCGGGCCAGCCGTCTCCTCATGACGATATCCTGATCAATGTCGAAGCCTTTCGCGGCGCCATCCGCAAAGGCAATTGGAAGCTGGTCAAGATTGCACTGCTTCCGGGGCGAACGGAACTGTTCGATCTCTCGAAGGACCCAGGTGAGCAGCGCAATGTCGCTGAACAATTTCCTGAGTTCGTGAGCGACTTGTCGGCGCGACTCGATGCCTATGCAAAAGAAATGAAGCCGAGCTTGTGGATCAAGGCGCGACCGGCCTTTCTCGGCGCCCAAGGCAAGACAATTTTCGATCCGGACTTTGACGTCGACGACAGCGGGTTGCGACACGAAAAGGCCAAGCTTGCGAAGTGATGCAATGTTGAACCGATATCAAAGAACCATCGTGCGCGGAGATTATGTTGTCCGAGTAATCGACACAGCATTAAATCATGCAGAATTGCCCCGCCCCTATCGCCCGGCCGCGCCCCATGCCGAGCCGGTCGACACTTGTACAAGCCACGTCGGCTTCAGGTGCACCAACGAAAATCAACAGAAAGAGAGCGGGTCATGAGCAAGGACCAAATGCCTGGAAAGTCCGAGCACGGCATCATACACGGCGAAGGCCTCAAACGACGCGATCTGTTGTTGAGCGGTTCGTCATTGGTGGCCGCATCCGCATTGTTGGGTGCGGGTATTGCGACTCCTGCGCAGGCGCAGCAACCGGCATCGACGCCATCAACCGGTAGACAGCCCAACATCATCGTCATCATGGGTGACGATATCGGCATCTTGGAACATCGGAGCTTACCACCGCGGCATGATGGCCGGGCGGACGCCGAACATCGACAAGCTTGCCGCCGAAGGCATGCTGTTCACCGATTACTACGCCGAGGCGAGCTGCACGGCCGGGCGGGCCCAATTCATCACCGGCGAGCTTCCGATCCGCACCGGCATGACCACCGTCGGTCAGGCAGGCGCCACCATCGGTATTCCGGCGCAAGCGGTGACCATAGCGACGGTGTTGAAGTCCATGGGATATGCCACCGGTCAGTTCGGCAAGAATCACCTCGGCGACCTCAACGAGTTCCTGCCCACCGTTCACGGCTTCGACGAGTTCTTCGGCTACCTTTATCACCTCGACGCGATGGAAGATCCCGCGCATCCCGGTTACCCGCAGGATTTGCTGAACGTCGTCGGTCCGCGCAACATGGTTCATAGCTGGGCCACCGAAATCGACGACCCGACGGTGATGCCGCGCTGGGGCAAGGTCGGCAAGCAGAAGATCGAGGACGCCGGGACGCTCTATCCCGAAACGGATGGAAACCGTCGACGACGAAATCCGGGATCTTTCCTTGAAGTTCATGGACAAGGCGAAGGCCAACGGTAAGCCATTCTTCTTGTGGCTGAACCCGACACGCATGCACATCGTGACGCACCTCTCGCCCAAATACGAGGCAATGCGCAACTCGAAGAACGGTTGGAGCATCCATGAAGCCGGCATGGCGCAGCTCGACGACGACGTCGGGTTGGTAATGCAGAAGCTCAAGGACATGGGCGTCGACGACAACACCATTGTCGTATTCACCACCGACAATGGCACCGAAGTCTTCACCTGGCCCGACGGCGGACAGACACCGTTTGCGCAGAGTAAGGGCACGGTCCTGGAAGGTGGTTTCCGCGTACCGGCCATGATCCGCTGGCCAGGCAAGGTGCCGGCCGGCAAAGTCGAGAACGGCATCATCTCCGGGCTCGACTGGTTTCCGACTTTTGTGGCCGCCGCCGGCAATCCGAACATTGCCGCTGAACTGAAGCAGGGCAAGAAGCTGGGCGATACCACGTACAAGGTCTATCTGGACGGCTACAACCAAATGGACTTGATCACCGGCAAGGGTCCGTCGAACCGGCACGAAGTCTGGTACTTCGGCGAAAGCGAGTTGGGCGCCGTGCGCATCGACGACTTCAAATATCGTTTCATCGACCAGCCGGCGGGCTGGCTCGGCGAAAAAACCAAACTTGACGTGCCCATCGTGGTTAACCTTCGTCTCGATCCGTTCGAACGCACCGGCTGGCCCGACAGCGGGACAAAATTCGGCGCCCAACAATACTTCGACTGGTTCAAATACGAATTCTGGCGTTTCGTATTTGTCCAGCAGCAAGTGGAGAAATTGGCGATGACCGCGATCGAGTTTCCGCCGATGCAAAAGGGCGCGAGCTTCAACATGGATGCGTCAAGGCGAAAATCGCGGCCGCCCAGGCGTCAATCGGTAAGTAGGCAAACTTCCGCCCAGCCAGAGGAGTGGAACGTTGAGCATCGAACGGGTGCTTGCGATGGTTCAGAAAGGAGCCAGCGGCGGCGGCAAATAAACGGCGGCCACTAAGAAAGCGAAGGCCGCGGGGCCGTTTTTTTGTTTGCGCTGAATATTGATCCTGGAAGGACGAGTGTCTGTGAAGAAGCGAATCATCATCGCGGTCGTTGCCGTCTTGAGCGGGACGACGGTGGGGCTTGCGCAACCTCAGGAAGGACAACAAGGCTGCATCAACGACGCCTTTCGGTTATGTCAAGATGCCATCCCCGACCATGAACGAGTGTTTCAGTGTCTTGCGTCCCACAAGACCCTGTTATCCGCGGGATGCCACGCGTTTATGGATTCCTCTTTGCCGCTCGATAAGCGACCTTTGAAAAAAGAAATTCCTCAAACGAAGAGTGCAAAAGGCAAAACAACCTTCCCCAAGCACACCACCAAAGCTGCGCCCCAGCGGGACCGACGACCCCTCGCCCTTTTGCCCCACTAATTGAGGCGCTCACGCGACTGCACGTATTCGATCGTTTTCCGTGAAAGTACTTGAGTCCAACCGGCCGATTGGAGAAGCAGACATGATCAAGCCGAGGCGGCGGTTATGCCGCCGCCCCCGTGTCGTGCATTCAGGCCCCGCCTTCACATGCCGGCGTTGATGTCGGTTTGTACTGCTGCAGCGTTTGCGGCGTCGTTTTGCGCTTGCGCCGCGGCATTGCTGGCATCCATGTCTTGAAGGGACTGGTCCATCTGCTGGATGGCCTGGTCCGAGGCGTCGATGGCCGCCTGTGACTGACTGTTGTCGACGTCGACTGCGGGCGAGGGCGACGAGAAGTCGTACGAGCCCGAGGATTCGTACGAACCCGAAGATCCATGAGACGCCGATACCCTCACTGCGTTACGGACGATCTGGGCATATTGCGGCGGCAATGAGCCGCCGAGCATGCCGCGGATGAACTGCCCGACATCCATGCCGAGTCGATTATTCGGCAGGTATCCGCGCGCGGCAACGCGGCTTGCGCCGTAGCCGGGAGCGAAAGGGGTCGCTCTCACAGTCCTGTAGGATTGCGCGGCGTTCGGAATTGGGTTGGCCTGCGTTGGCGCCGCCATTGCGGTATTTGCACTCAGCGTGAGCGAAACGGCTAGGATTCCGCTGGTGATCAACGATTTCATGGTACGCTCCTCTGTTAGCTCGGAGCCGAGAAGGTTCCAGACAGACAAACACTGAGCCACGCCAGCTTTCCGCCCGATGGCCGGCCAATTAATTATCCTTCACATTCGATGACAGGTTGATCCAGCGATATCGAATGACGTTTTGCTCCACTGCATATGTCTGAACTGGCCCACAGCGTCACTTCGCCATCGATCGTCATTTATCGCATCGTGAAAGCGTCATTCACCCATCTCGGGCGTCCGACGCCGGCTTCGATCGCTGGCGGGGCAGGAGCATCGCCGGACCTCTCCCACTAGCGGATATTGTCCAGCGTACGTTGGCTCAGTCCTTTATGCCGACAAGCCGAGCGCTTACTTCTGTCGCGCTCTCTCGTACGGATAGATCAGAGTTCCGGTCTTAGCCTCGGGCGGCCAGACGATCGGCTGTGCCGAACCGTCACGGAACTGATCGAGATTGTTAGGTTGCGCGTTCTGAACTTGTGTCCAAACCATGCGCGACTTCGACCATTCGCCGTCCTTGCCGAACGAAAAGTCCCCCGACACGGTTTTGAAGCTAGCCCTGTGCATGTACTCGGCGAGCTTGTCGTGATCGAGGCTCTTTGTCTCGGTTACCGCCTGCGCCAGCACCTGGCCAGCCGAATAGGCGAACGGGCCCCAGGCGAAGCCGAGCGGATCGATGCGTGCGGCCGCGGCTCTCTGTCCATAGCGCGTAAGAAATTCGGCGGCGCCGGCGATCTGCTTAGCCAATGCCGCCGGGAAGTACTCACCGGTGACGAGCCCATTGGCAACCGGCCCGAGTTGCATCTTAATCGGCGTCACCAGCATGCCGATCATCGCCCCGCCCATCATCTTCGGCGAGAGCCCGATCTCGTCGGCAGCGCGGATGATGCCGACGTTGTCCGGCGGGTACGCGCCGATATAGACGATGTCCGGATTCGATGCTCGCACGGCTCGCACTACGGGTCCAAAATCGGTCGTGCTTGGTGGATAGCTCTGGTCGTAGATCAGATTGAAGCCGTGCTTCTTGATCTGGTCGCGTGCGCCTGCGGCAGCGCTTTGGGCAAATTCGGCGTCGGCCGCCAGTATGGCTACCGTCTGCGGCTTCGGCTGCTGTGCCGCCGCCAAGTCGAAGAAGCCAATTGAGAACACATCCACGCCCTCCGGACCCGTCGACACCATCGAGAAATATTTGGGGTAGTGAAATTTATCGTTGATGCCGATAGCGGTGAAGCTGATCGTGAACTTGTTGTTCTGCATGATGATCGGTATCGCCGGCGCTACGAAGTTGGTGCCGTAGGGTCCAAGTAACAGATCGACTTTGTCGACCGCGATCAGCTTGGTGTAGATGTTCGGCACGTTGGCCGGCGAGCTCTGATCGTCGTAAATCACGAGCTCGACCGGCCGGCCGAGCAGCCCGCCCTTGGCGTTGACATCGTCCTTCCAAAGCTCGATCGCGGTATTGACCACCTTCGACGGTGACGCGCCGGCGCCGGTCAATGCGAGACTCATGCCGATACGGATCGGATTGCCGCTCTGTGCGAACGCCCCTGAAATGAGGCCCGGTCCGACAATGAGTGCGACGCCGAGGGTGCGCAGCGTATTGAGGCAAAAATCCATCATCGCTTCCTTCCCTTTATGCGGACTAGACGGTCTTCACCCTGTTTCGGGATCACGTTGCGGCGGCGCTTTGCCTGCAGCAACCGATCTACGCTCAACTCGCCGACAGACGCGAGAACATAAGAGGCCAGTGCGAGCAATTATATTACCCTAAAACGTGCCCTGCAGTTCGGTTGTTTTTCGCGGTGCGAAATGTCGCGAATGGCCCGTTTCTATCGTTCGCCGCGACGCAGCGATATGTCTGAAGTTGGGGGACAGGCTGACATTACGCGGGCATCGTCGATTAGGCGTCGTTGACCCAGTTCGCAGTCGCACCTCTGGCTTCATCTCCCACGGCGCGATGTTTTCCTTCCAGTCTTTTTCCATTGCTTCTTTGTTGGGATATTGGAAGATCAAAACGCAACTCGCCACGCTTTCCGCATCGGCGTAAGTTGGCCGACTTCCACGCCATCGGCGTCGAGGGCGTCGAACAGAAATAACTAAGATTCTCGTCTAGGCGCGGGCTGCATCGCAGCCCGTCTTTTATCGCAAGGACCTCTGGGCGCGACGGCGTGCAGCACGGTCGCCAACTGTGATGTCGGTTAATGGCCGATTTTGTTGCAGAAGTCCGTGATTTTCTAGTCGTGCGGTGAGGGCGCGGTTTTTGGAGATATCTGATGATCCACTCCTTTAGGAGTGGTCTTGATCGCCTGGGCCTGAGATACCGACTATGCAGCACATGGAGCGGCGGCCGGCGGCGGTCGAGCGATCAGTTTCGCCAGGCGCCGAAGGTTTTGCGCAATGGCAGCGAGCGTGAACTCATCCTGAGCACCGCGTGGTCCACGCAACCGAAGGCGACCTAGTCTCAAAATGCGCTTGAGATGTGCAAATAGCATCTCGACGCGCTTGCGGTAGCGGCGCGACTGCTCGAAAGCCTCGGTTTTGGCCAACGCGCGAGCGACATCTCGGGCGTCCTCATGAAGATCGCGAGGTACGTATCGCATCGGAGTGTTGGGGCAACACCGCGTCTTTAATGCGCAAGCATCACAATCGGATTTGGAAGCGCGATAGCGAAGTGCATAGCCGTCGTGCACGGTTCCAGTTGTGTGCAGCAGCTTACCATTCGGGCAAACGTAGGCATTACGATCCTTATCAAAGATGAAGTCGGCACGCGAGAAAGTCCCATCCTCACGATTCGATTTATCGATGACCGGTATGTGCGGGGCGATCTTCTTGTCATTGACGATCCAATTGAGCGTCTCTGCCGAACCGTAGGCCGTGTCGGCGGCTAGATACGCGGGCTTGAGATCGAACCGCTGCTCCGTCCGCTCTAGCATCATCTTCGCTGTGCCGACCTCAGCTTGACGAATGGCACGGCAAGCTTCGACATCGACGATAATGCCGAACTTGACGTCAATGAGATAATTGTCGGCGTAGGCGAAGAAGGCCGGCCCGCGCATCGCGCCCGTCCATTGCGCCGCCGGATCAGATGGCGAAACGAACTTCGGCGTTACCTCGCTCGCCGCTCCAAACGCTGCATCGTCGAGGGTCGTTAGATACTCCCTCATGGCACGGCTCGCAGCCTCGCCGGTACCAGCCTTCTTCCATTCCGTGCCGGGTATCGATCGCTGCTTGTTGGCGTCAGCCACGATCAAGCTGGCATCCACCGCAAATCCTTCACCGCCGACCAGCCCAGCTCCAATGCAAGCCTCAACGACACGTTCAAAAACCCGGCGGAGCATGTCGCTCTCGCGGAACCGCTCATGGCGGGCGCGCGAGAACGCCGAATGGTCCGGCACCTTGTGCTCGATCGAGAGCCCGCAAAACCAGCGATAGGCGAGGTTCACTTGCACCTCGCGACACAACGCTCGCTCCGAACGGATCGCAAACACGTAGCCGACAATGAGCATCCGGATCATCAGCACCGGATCAATCGAGGGACGGCCGATCTTCGGATAAAATGGCGATAACTCTGAGTGCACCCAAGAAAGGTCTAGAACCGCAGCAATCGCCCGAACCGGGTGATCGTCCGGTACCGCCTCAGCAAGGCGAAACGAATAGAAAAACTCGCCCTGATCGTGACCAAGTTGCCCCATCATCGATCGCCTCCATAGCGAATCGCGTCGGGGAAACAGAATCACTCCTCACCAACTACGCCAACGACTTCTGCAACAAAATCGGCACTACGCTGACTTCGCACTCTGCCGCTTTGGGAGAGAAGGCGGACATCGCGAATTTACGAGTATCGGCCTAAAGGCTCGATCCTCAACGCGCTCCGGCTTTGGCTGAGCTTATTTGATAAATGTGCCGCCGCGCAGTTCGGCGACCGCCTGGCGCAACTCGGCCTGGGTGTTCATGACAATCGGGCCGTACCAGGCGACCGGCTCCTCGATCGGCTTGCCCGATACGAGCAGGAAGCGGATGCCCTTGTCGCCAGCTTGCACCGTGACCTCGTCGCCAGAGTCGAACAAAACGAGTGAACGGTCGCCGGTCTGCTCGCGAACCAGGATTTCATTCGCCCCATCGGTCTTTTCGGTCAGCACGCCGAACGGCTGCGAGGCGGCGCGAAAGTTGCCGGAGCCTTCGAACACGTAAGCGAAGGCGTGGCGCTCAAGTTCGACCGGCAGCGTCTTACGCTTCCCCGGCGGTACGGTGATGTCGAGATAGCGCGGATCGACGGCGACGCCTTCGACCGGACCGCGCTTGCCCCAGAAATCGCCGCAGACCACCCGCACGCGGGTGCCGTCGTCATCGACGATTTCCGGAATCTCGCCGGCTTTGATGTCCTGATAGCGCGGCGCCATCATTTTCAGCGACGAGGGCAGATTGGACCAAAGCTGGAAGCCGTGCATGCGGCCCTGCGCGTCGCCTTGCGGCATTTCCTGATGCAGGATGCCGCGCCCGGCGGTCATCCATTGCACGTCGCCGGCGCCGAGATTGCCGCTGTTGCCAAGGCTGTCGCGGTGCTCAACATCGCCTGCCAGCACGTAAGTGATGGTTTCGATGCCGCGGTGCGGATGCCACGGAAAGCCGGCGCGATACTCTTCTGGCCGGTCATTGCGGAAATCGTCGAGCAGCAGAAACGGATCGAACTCGGCGGTGTCACCAAAGCCGAACGCGCGGCGCAGGTGCACGCCCGCGCCCTCGATGGTCGGCCTGGAAGAGACGATGCGTTTCACCGGCCGGATGGACATGGTCGAACCCCTGGTAAGCCTTTTGGGCTTAACGTAAAAACCTCTGCGGCACGAAATAGCGGTGCCGCAAAAAAAAACAAGAAGGCACACAAGTGATACCGGAGTTTACGGCGCGCCGCGCGCTTCCCGGCTCAATGTGTCGGGGATGGTGTCGTTGAACTTCCGGTAGTCGAGCAGGAAGCGGCCCTGCGGCGAAACGCTGGTGATGTCGGTATAGCGATGGTGCCAGCGTACGTCGTGCGACGCATAGATATGACGGGCATAAAGCTGCTGCGCCGAGCTGTCGTCGAGTCCGCTGACGTTTAGCACGAAGAGCGCCTCGGTTTCCTTGAGAACGGACTCGGTCACGCCGTGAAGCGGGCTGTCCTTGTCGATGAAGTGAAACAGCATCCAGCTCAGCACAAACATCGGATGTTCACTGCGATCGAGCTTTAATTCGTAAAAGCGGCGCAGCTGGTCGCCCTCCTTGGTGCGCTCAGCGCGGATGAGCCACAGCCGCGCAGTGGCGCGCGAGATGGTGTTATGCCGGGCGTTGGCGGCCCGGATCATCAACGTTTGACGCCCCTCGTGCGCCGTGACCACGGCATGCATCGCGAACACGAAGCGGGCGCGTGGCCGCGAGAAGCGCGCGAACACCAAACCGGTCAACACCGCGAGAAAACACATGCCGGTGAAAATCTCGATGGTGGCGATCAGATGCCCGTACTCGGTCTGCGGATGCATGTCGCCGTAGCCGACCGTCGCCAGCGTCTCGATCGAGAAGTAGAAAAGGTCGAGGTAGCGATCGCCGGTGACATTGGCGATCGGCTTATCGCCGAGCGAATAGAACAGCGCGAAGATTGCGTTGAGGAGAACAAAGATCAGCGCCGCCGAACCGAAAAACACCGGCCAGTAAACGGTCATCAAGCGATGATAGAGATCGGTCCAAAATCCCTGGTCGAGGCCGAGCGTCTCGATCTCGCGGTGACCGAACCGCACGAGATGCGATTTGTTGTTGCTTCGTTTTCGAGCCGGTTTAGCCAAACGTAGTGCCCTAACGGTTCCCCGTCATTGCGAGCGCCAGCGAAGCAATCCCGTCTTTGTCGATGCTCTGGATTGCTTCGTCGCTAGAGCCCGTCATAGACGGGCGTGAACGCCCTTTTTGCCTCGCAATGACGAATTAGACCGCGGCTTTCGCCGGCGCTTTGGTCTTCAGGCGCGGATAAACCTTGCGCGCGTTGCCCTCGAAGATCTTGCGCCGGCCGGCGTCGTCGAGCCGCGGCGAAGCGTCGACGTAGCGCTTGGTGTCGTCGAAGTTGAAGCCGGTCTTGGGGTCGACGCCCTTGACCGCGCCGACCATCTCCGAGGCGAACAGGATATTGTCGACCGGCACCACTTCGGCGAGCAGATTGATTCCCGGCTGATGATAGACACAGGTATCGAAGAAAATGTTGTTCTTGATAATCTCGTTGAGTTCCGGGCGGCCGTTATTGAGCGCCAGCCCGCGGAAACGTCCCCAGTGAAACGGCACGGCGCCGCCGCCGTGCGGAATAATCAGTTTCAGCGTCGGGAAATCCTTGAACAAGTCGGAGAGAATGAGTTGCATGAACGCCATTGTATCGGCGTTTAAATAATACGAGCCGGTGGTGTGCATCGCCGGATTGCAGCAGCCGGAGACGTGGATCATCGCCGGCACGTCGAGCTCGACCATCTTCTCGTAGAGCGGGTACCATGATTTGTCGGTCAGCGGCGGTGAGTTGAAGTAACCGCCCGACGGATCGGGATTGAGATTGCAACCGACGAAGCCGAGCTCCTTGATGCAGCGCTCAAGCTCGCCGGCCGAATGTTGCGGTGGCACGCCCTGCGACTGCGGCAATTGGCACACCCCGATAAAATTCTGCGGATAGAGCGAGCAGACCCGGGCAATGAGATCGTTGCAGATTTGCGACCATTCGAGGCTGACGCTCTCGTCGCCGACGTGATGCCCCATGCCGGAGGCCCGCGGCGAAAAGATCGTCAGATCCGTGCCGCGCTCGCGCTGCAACTTGAGCTGGTTCTGTTCGATGCTTTCACGAATTTCGTCGTCGGATATTTTAAGCGACGCCCGCGACGGCATCGCTGTTTTATCCTTGGCGTTGGCGGCGGCGGTCTGTTCCTTGCGGAAGCGATGTAAATCCTTCGGCTCGGTGGTGTAATGGCCGTGGCAATCAATGATCATGTGGTCTTCGTTGTTGGGGGGTCAGGGAGCGGATGCTACGGCCCGCAGCGGCATTGTCAAACCCGTCATTGCTTCGCAGCTGCGCTTCTCGCAATGACGAAACGAACCCGTTAGGATGCCGTCCGGATTTAGGAGGATTGGGAGAAAATGGCTGATTTACCGCGACTAAACGGCATTATCCGCGCGCTCGAAGCCGGCCAGCATGCGCTGACCTGCTTTTCTCCTGCGGAGATCAACAGCGCGGTAGCAATCAGCGGGTCGAAATTCGACGGCTGCGTGTTTGAGATGGAGCACCAGCCGTGGGACGGCCGGATGCTGCGCGATTGCCTGCAATACATGCTCAACCGCGCGCAGATCGCCAAGGCGGGGTCGGTCGTTCCCGGCGTGACGCCGCTGGCGCGCGTCCCGGTCAACGGGGTCGAGATGGCGCAGTGGCAGGCCAAGCAGGCGCTCGACCTCGGCTGTTACGGCGTCGTCTTTCCGCACATCTCGACGGTTGAGGAGGCGGCTAACGCCGTCGGGGCCTGCCGGTATCCGCGGCTTAAATCCGCGCCGCATTACGAACCCGCCGGCATTCGCGGCGACGGTCCAACCACCGCGGCGCGTTATTGGGGGCTGACCCAGCAGGAATATTACCAGAAGGCTGACGTGTGGCCGCTCAATCCGCAGGGCGAGATTTTTTGCATCCTGCAAATCGAGGACACGCGCGGCGTGGAAAATCTCGGCGACATATTGAAAAACGTGCCGGGCATCGGCGCCATCCTGATCGGCGAAGGCGACTTATCGCAAGAACTCGGCTTTCCGCGGCAGTACGAGCACAAGACGGTGCTCGAATGGATGAAGCGCGTGGTCGATACCTGCAAGAAGCACAATGTCGTGGTCGGCCACCCGCATGTCGAGGCCGGCAATGTCGAGCGCGTCGTCAAGGAAGGCTATCGCTTCCTGATGTGCGCGCCGGTGCAGAGCTACGGACATCTTGAAGCGGCGCGAAAGCAGACGGGGCGCGCTTAAGTCATGTCAGACTGAATAATCGACACCGGACATTTTTACTGCCGGAAAACCGACGGGCGACGCCGGCGTTGCAAAATAATTAAAGCCACAGAACTGAAAGGGGAGGGAATTTATGAAAGCGGCGGAGATGTTCAAGGTCGATGGCTATGGCGCCATCGTTACCGGTGGCGCGAGCGGCCTCGGCCTGTGTTTTGTCGAGGTGCTCGCCGAGAACGGCGCACGGGTCACCATGCTCGATATCGATCGCGCCGGGATCGACCGGGAGGTCGGCCGTCTCAAAAAGCTGGGATATAATGTCGACGGCAAGGTGGTCGATGTCACCGATCGCGCCGCGGTGCCTCGCGCCTTCGACGAAGTCGTCACCAACTATGGCCGTCTTGATGTGGTTTTCGCCAATGCCGGCATCGATCCGGGTCCGGGATTTGTCACCTTCGATCGCAAAACGCGTCCGGCTGACGCGGCCATCGAACATTACACCGACGAGCGGTGGGACCACGTCATCGACACCAATCTCAATTCCGTTTTCACCACCATCAAGGCGGCGGCAAAACACATGAAGCCGCGCAAGTCGGGGCACATCATTGTCACCACGTCAGTCGCGGCGTTCGTCATCGAGGGCGCGATCGGCGCCGCTTACATGGCCGCGAAAGCCGCCGCCGCGCATCTGATGCGCAACGCGGCGCTGGAGCTTGCGAAGTACAATATTCTGGTCAACGCCATAGCGCCCGGGCCGTTCATCACCAATATCGGCGGCGGCCACGTGCACACCAAGGAAGTCCAGGAGGGATTTTCCAAAGTGGTGCCGCTTCACCGCATGGCGTCGACCGAGGAAATGAAAGGCCTGGCTCTGTTTCTCGCCTCGCCGGCGTCGAGCTATGTGACCGGCTCGCAGATTGTCATCGACGGCGGCATGCAGGTCGGCGTCGCCGATTAGCTTAAGAAAACTTCGAAGCGCGCGCCACAGGGGGGAGGAAAGCGATGAAGCATCTCGAAGGCAAGGTCGCATTCATCACTGGCGGCGCGAGCGGCATCGGCTTCGGCATGGCGCAGGTGTTCCTCAAGTCCGGGATGAAGGTGATCATTGCCGATGTTTTGCAGGAGCGCCTCGACGAAGCGGCGCGCATCCTCGCGGCAAGCACTAACCGCGACTATCACTTCATCAAGGTCGACGTGACCGACAGGAAGGCGATGGCCGCGGCGGCGGCCGAAGCCGAGCGGGTGTTCGGCAAGGTGCACGTTCTGTGCAACAACGCCGGCGTCTACGGCAACCTGCCGATCGAAAGCGCGACCTATGAGGATTGGGACTGGGTGCTCGGCACCAATCTCGGCGGCGTCGTCAACGGGCTTGTCAGTTTCCTGCCGAAAATCATTGCGCACGGCGAAGGCGGGCACATCGTCAACACCTCGTCAATGGCCGGGCTTATTCCGCTCCCCTCAGCCGGCGGCCTCTATGCGACCTCAAAATTCGCCGTTCGCGGCTTGACCGATTCACTGCGGCTGGCGCTCGGCGCGCACAATATCGGCGTGTCGGTTCTTTGCCCTGGCATGACGCGGACAAAAATCTTGGAAGCGGAGCAGCATCGCCCCGGACATGAACCGGACGTCGCCGGCGATTCCGAGAAGCCCGATTTGTTCAACCCGGACATGGCTGACGGCATGGATCCGCTTGAGCTCGGCGAGCGCGTGTTGCTCGGAATTCAGCGTAACGATGCCTACATTCTTCCGCACGGCGAGTTCAAGGACGAGGTGCAGGGCCTGTTCGACGACATCATGGCGGGTTTTCCGGAAGAGCAAAAAATTGCGCCGGGCCGGAAGCTGTTCGAGGACATGCGCCGTGCGGCGACTGCTGAGGCGAAGGCGGCGATCAAGAACGATTGAGGCCGCGGCAAAAGCAAAGCTCGCTCGGCGCCGCCCGCTACGTCTCAGGAAGCGCCGGCCGGGCGCAAGCCGGCGGTGATCTTTTTCACGAACTCGTCCAGTTCGCTGCCGGCGAGATCGCTCACCGCCCAGAGGTCGAGCCCGTTCTCCGACCAGTGGCGGATGTTATAGCCCTGCATACTCTCAGATGACACGCCGGCAAGCCTGGCCGAATACCGGGCAATGAACAAATTGATCACGTGTTTGCGCCGCTGATAGACGATCGCAGCCACCGGTTCGCCGGCAAGATAATCGAGCCGGCCGCCGAGCAGGGTAAAACCCTGCGCCGTGAGATCGACCACCGGCGGCGCAACTTCGAGGCGGCCGTTGAACCACGGCTTGACGGTATGCTGGTCGCTGGTGACCACGTCGAGCAAATGATTGGCTTGCAGCGAGCGCAAGTGCGCCGACAAAAGATCGCCGGATATCTCCTGCCCCTGATTGTTGGGAACGATGGCGAGGACGAGACCGGCAGCAACCGCTGCGGAAAGCCCGGCACCCACCGCAAATCCGACGAAGAACGATCGCCGCGTTGGCCGAAAGCCGCTCCGCAACGGAATGACGTCGGCCGGGGCGGATACCGACTTCGGTGGCGTCAGCATTTGTTCGATCCGGGTGCGCAGGTGCGCCGGCGCGGTCTCTTTCAGCGCGACGCCGCCCATGGCGCTACGCATGGCGCGGAATGAAGCGAGTTTTTTCGCGCACGCCGGGCAACCAGCGATGTGCGTTTCAATCTCATGGGCATGCCCGGCGTCGAGCTCGCCGTCGATCAGCGCATGCAACAGAACTTCTGACTCGGCGCAATTCATGGCTTCATCTTGTCGGGCTGATCGATGGCGCGGCGGCGCTTTCCGCGGCGTTCCACGCCGAACGCAGCATGGTGCGCGCCCGCGCCAGCCGCGACATCACCGTTCCTACCGGCACGCCGGAAACCTCGGCGATCTCCTGATAAGAAAGATCGTTGATCTCGCGCAGCACAATCGATTCGCGAAACGGCTCGGGCAGCTCTGCGACCAGACGGCGAATGGTGGCGTCGTCTTGCTCCTTCAACATCACTCCTTCCGGCGAGGCTTGCACCTCCTGCCATACCGGCATCGCTTCCGTCGCGGTCTCGTCCTCCGCGTAGTCGGTCGGAATTTCCCGGTCGCGGCGCCGCGCGTACTCGTCATTGCATACGTTGCGCAAAATCGCGAGCAGCCAGGGTTTCATCGCCGGACCCCGGTAGCTGTCGAAATGGCGCAGCGCCCGCACATAACAATCCTGCGCCGCGTCCTCGGCATCGGCCGGGTTGCGGACGAGATAACGCGCCAGCGTGAACACGTCGTCGAGATATGGCAGTGCGGCGTCGCGAAAGCGCCGCATCCGTTCGTGCTCGGCCGCTTCGTCCTCTGCCATCGTATGAAGTCCGGCGCTCCAGCGATCATGTGGCGTCGGCCTTTGTAACATTATTGGGTGGCGGCGCTACCGGTCGCGGCTTCAATCTCGATCGAGCCGACCATGTGGGGGTGGAGATAGCAGAAATATTTGTAGGTCCCCGGCGTGGTGAAGGTGAACGAATAGCTGTCGTCGGTATCGAGCGCCTTCGATTTGGTAAAAGCGTTGGTCGACGACCCGATCCCGTGCGGAATATCGTCTTTGTTGGTCCAGGTCACGGTAGTTCCGGCCTTCACCGTCAGCGTTGGCGGCGTGAAGGTGAAGTTGTCGATCGAGATGGTCGTGGCAGGTTCGGCGGCGAGCAACACGCCGGCGCCAAGCATCAAGCCGGTTATCGCGCCGAGCGCGGCCGCGGCGGTTATTGAACGCAACATGTCTGCTCCTTAGCTCTTCAGCGGCGAATCGACGATGGCGAGGCGCTGTCCGCTCTCTTTCAGGGTGACGTCGGCAACGCCGAGCATCTGCCGCAACTGGTCTTCGGGGACTTTCATCGGGCCGGGGGAGGCGGCCGCGCCGGGAGCCGGCTGCGGGAAGGCGGTCGAGCGCGCGGTGTGGAAGGTGACGTTGCCCTCAACCTTCTGCATCACCTGATGGATATGGCCGTTGAGCACGGTCACCGAACCGAAGCGCTTGAGATAGGATAGCGCCTGTGCGCCGTCGTCGGTGCCCCAGCCCCACTCTTGATAGACAGTCCACAGCGGGATGTGAGCGAAGACCACAATCGGCGTCGACGCCGATCGGCTTTTGACGTCGTCCTCAAGCCACTCGAGTTGCTCAGCGCCGAGATTGCCGAGCCCGCCGGCTTTCAGGTCGACGACATTGTTCAGGCCGATGAAGTGCACGCCGTTGGCGTCGAAGCTGTACCAGCCCGCACCGTTGGCGCCGCGCGCGTAGCGTTCGCGATAAAGCTTCTGCTCCGGATCGAGAAAATCGTGTTCGCCCGGCACGTAATGTACGTCGAGCCGCGACTGCGAAATAATGCTGTCGGCGTTGTCGAATTCCTTCTCCTTCGAAAGATGACTGATATCGCCGGTGTGGATCATGAACGCCGGCTTTTGCGGCAGGCCGTTGATCTTGGCGATCGCTTCTTCCAGAGTGCCGCGCGCATTCGGGTTGGCGGGCTTGTCGAAGCCGACATGGCTGTCGCTGATTTGCGCGAAAGTAAGTCCGCGCGGCTCCGCCGCATTGGCCTCGCCAATGAAGCCAATGGAGTGGGGAACGCCGCCGGCAATCGTCCACAGCACGCCGGTCCCGACCCAGGTCATGCATTCCAAAACCTTGCGGCGGTTAAGGCCGTTTTCGCTATCGAAATCGCTCACTGCCCATCTCCTTTAAGCCGCCGCCGGAACTGGCGGGTTCTTGGGCTTTCAGGGAGCAGACCGGGGGAGGGCGCGTTTTATTCCCGGGCCGGCAAGAAATTTTTGCGGCCCAGACGGGCGCCCGCTTTCATGGCGCACCTCAAAAGAAAAGCCCCGGCGCGGAGGCCGGGGCCATTACTGCGATGAGTATCGGGGAAGGTTAAAGTTGCCCGTACTTCCGCAGGACTTCGCGGCAGGAGTTGCCGATGCGCCAGCTGTGCGCGGCGAGCGTCGCACCGCATTGGAGCAAGTTGCTCCAGGTCATGCCGGCAGAGCGGTCGCACAGCCGTGCCGCAGCCGGTTTGCACGGGGCGAGTTCAGCCATATCAACGGCGCCTGCGTTCGTGCTCAGGGCGCCGAGAATGAGACATGCAGCAAACAACATTTTCATTCTGAAAAGTTCCCCTCTTTTGTTCGGAAGAAGGGCCGCTGCTAACGCATTATGACCGGGAAAGCTAGGATTTTGTGCGCCGCACAAAAGTCGCATAAAAGGAGGAAATGCGGCAGGCGTAACTAGCTGATTTAACGAATGAAAAGTCTTAAAAGCCACCAAATCTTGTTAAGACTACCGGCGGCTTTTATAACGCCCTCAATCTGCGGCACCCTTAACCATCACGCGGGTTGCTGTGGTGGAGCTTCACGGTTCGGGATCACGCGGTCGATAGCCCGCCCTTCTCCTCGATGAAGCTTGCGATCTCGGCCACGCCCTTGCCGGCGCGTAGGTTGGTGAAGACGAACGGGCGCGCGCCGCGCATTCTTTTCGACTCGCGATCCATCACTTCCAGCGAGGCGCCGACATGCGGTGCGAGATCGACTTTGTTGATGACAAGGAGGTCAGAGCGGGTGATGCCCGGGCCGCCTTTCGAGGGGATCTTGTCGCCCGCCGCGACGTCAATGACGTAGATGGTGAGGTCGGCAAGCTCGGGCGAGAACGTCGCTGCGAGATTGTCGCCGCCGGATTCGATCAGCACCAGATCAAGCGCGGGAAATTTCTGCCGCATGTCGGCGATCGCCGCGAGATTGGCGGAAGCATCCTCGCGGATCGCGGTGTGTGGACAGCCGCCGGTTTCCACGCCGGCGATGCGGTCCGGCACCAGCGCGCCGGAACGCACCAGATATTCGGCGTCCCATTTGGTGTAGATGTCGTTGGTGATGGCAGCGATCTCATAGCGCTCGCGCAGCCGTTTGCAGAGCGCATCCATCAGCGCGGTTTTTCCCGAGCCGACCGGACCGCCGACGCCGACGCGCAATGGACCGTGCGAAGAGGGCATCGGCTGCTCCAATATCGGCACCGCCGGCCCGCCGGACTGAAAGGTGCAAGGGGATTATTGAGGGGACAGTGTAGCGAGAATTGCTCAAGGCGCGAGTTGGTCTAGGATCCCGAACCGCCGCCGGCCGCCGCCGTGCCGGCTTGACGCAAATAGGCGATCAGGTCTCTGCGCGATGGCTCGTCAAGCACGCGGATTGGCATTTTGGCTCCGGGGACGAACGCCCGGGGATCGGTCAGCCAGCGGTCGAGATTATCGGCCGACCAAACGAATTCAGCGCCGCGCAGCGCCGCCGAATAGTTGTAGTCCGCTACCGACCCCGCTTTTCGCCCCAACACGCCGCCAAGGACGGGGCCCATTTTATTGCGATCGAGCGCATGGCAGGCGGCGCAGCGCTCGGCAAAGAGTGCGCGCCCGTGCGCTGGGTCCGGTTTGGCGTCGGCGAGAAATCGCGACATATCTTTGGCGTCGGCCGGCTTGGCCGAGCGGAAGAAAGTGTAGCCGAGCGTGATGGTCGAGACTTGCTGCATTTCGGGGTCTTTGCCGAACGCGGGGTCGACATAGAACACCACCGGCATCTCGACACTTTGATGCGGCTCCATCCGTTCTTCATTGAAGCAGAAGCACTGGATTTTGTTGAAATAGATGCCGCTCGACTGCGGCGTGACATTGAACGTGGCGTGGCCGATCATGGCTTGGTCACCGGTATTCTCGGCGGTGAAGAAAACCAGCGTCTGCTCGCCGAGATGCACTGTCACTTCGTGCTGCACGGGTGCAAAGCGCCACGGCAGCCCGGGCGCAACGTTTGCGTCGAACTCGACCACCACCGTCTTGGGTGAAACGGTCGCGGTGTCGGCGAGCACCCGCTGTGTCGTCCCGCCATATCCGGTCGCCGCGCAGAACATGCGGTAAAGCGTCGGCGAATACGCGACCGTGCCGCACATGAGGCCCAGGACGGCCAGACAGACGACGACGACTTTAAGATCTTGCCGGTGCCGGTTTTGCATGCCTCACGCCCGCGCGCCACACGACGCGACCGCAACTTGGCCGAGCCCAGCATCGGAAAGATGACGGCCGCCTGCGGCCTTTTGTCTGCAACGCAAGCGTCCGCCGGCCGTGATGTCAAAAGCCGGCGACCAGTTCCAGCGACTTGCCGGCTTGCGCGTGCGCGCGCCGCGTGGCGGCAAAGCCCTCGCGGACCTGCGGCGAAAGTGTAACTTCCTTCGCAAACTCCGGCTTTTGCAATAATCTCGCGAACCAGTCGGAGACGTGGGGATGCAGCCGCTTGAATGGGTAGGCTGCTAGCGTAAGGCGGTCGACATAAATGAACCAGGCGATGTCCAGCACCGAAAGCTTGTCGCCCATCAAATAGGGCTGGGTTGCGAGCTTCTCGTTCAGATCGTTGAACTCGGTCCGGAATTTTAACGCCGAAGCGCGCGCCGCCTCGTCGGCGATGCCATGCTCGGCGTAGCCGCTCCAGAACGCGATTTGCTTTTCGATCTGCTCGTCCCGCTGCCCGCCGACGGTTCCGGAACCCAGTTTGTATTGCTGAAGATCGGCCACCGATTTTCGCGGCCGCGTCGGATTGAACACGAAGCGGAAACTTAGCGTCCTGATGTCGAGATGCAGCTCGTCTTCATGGTGCAATAGTTTCGCCACCTCTTGCTCGTAGCCCGCGGGGATCAACTGCGGCTGTGGAAACTTCTTTTCCAGATAGGCGATAATGTCGTTGCTCTCGATGTGGACCGCGCCGTCGTCGACCAGAACTGGAACCAGCCCGCGAGGATTGATGCCGAGATACCACGGAGACATGTTTCCGTTGTTGGGCAGGTCGATGACGTGCGACTGCCACTCAATGCCTTTCAGGTTGAGGAAAATCCGCAGCTTCTTCGAACATGTGGACATAATGCCATGCAGGACGTGGATGCCCTTCCAGTCGAACACCTCGCGGGTTTTGATATCGCTGTCGACAAGCTGAACCATTTTTCCTCCGCACCTAGGATCGGAACAATCGGGTGTATTGGGTTTCGTGCTTCATGCCGGCGATGTCGGCACGGAAAGCACAAGTGCCGAATTCGTCGAGCGGCGTTTCAAGCGCCCGCGCGGCGGTCGCCGTCACAGTATCCTCCAGCGCGGCAAGGATACGCTGGCCGTCGGTCTGCCCCAGCGGAATGAGCCGGATGCCGGCTGAAATCCAGTTGGCAGTGAGCGCCTGCAAGAACGCGCGAACCGCGACTCCGCGAGCCACCGCGTGGCCGGCGCATGCGCCGCCGGCGGCGACGGGAAGCGCGATCGGCCCGTTCCACACCGCCTGAAGCCGCGTGAGCGCCGGCGTCGGCCATGCGGCCTGCGTCGTTTCCAGGAAGGCGCGGCCTTGTGCCGTCGTTTCCAAGGAACGCTCCTTAGAAGCGACCAGCGCGGAAGCAAGCTCGGCGACGGCGCGTAGCTTCGAGTCGTCATTCGCCGCAATCGCGCCGTAGGCGTGGCTGAACAACACGGCGTCGGCAAAGCCCGCGCCTTCGCCGATCATCACCGCCAGCCATTCACGCAACGTTGTCGCGTCGCCGATGTCGCCGGCTTCGACCGCCCATTCAATGCCGGAGGAATAGGAAAACGCGCCGATCGGGTAGGCCGGCGACATCCACGCCATGAGCCGGTAGAGCGTGGCGGCATCCGACGCATTCTCCTCTCCCCTTTTGCGGGGGAGAATGGATTTTTGCCGCTTACGCCGGGACGAGCGGAGGAGCGCCTTAGTCATGCTCATGCTCGCCATGATCGTGATTGTGCTCATGGCCGTCATGAGGATGGCGGTGGCTGTGCCCGTGCCCCTGATGATGATCGTAGGCGCCGCGCTCGGGGTCGAATGGCGCCTCGACCGGCATGAGCCGCGCGCCAAGCCCGCGCAGCATGTCTTCGATGACGTGATCGCGCCGGATGCGCAGCCGCTCGCCCGCGATTTGCACGTCGACATGCCGATTGCCGATATGCCAAGCGAGCCGTGCCAGATCGTGGCTGTCCGCAGCGGCGATTTCGACCAGCGGCTCGGGCCGCCCGACCACGCGGATGATTGCGCCATCCTCGAGCACCAGTCCGTCGCCGCCGCGCAGCGCGGTGGCCTGCGGAAGATCGAGCAGGAATTTCGTGCCGCGCTCGCCGCGCAGCACGACCCGCCGGCGATGACGGTCATGCGCATCAAGCGCGACCGTATCCACGGCTTTCGCCTCGTCCCAATGCCCGGCCGCTTTGATGTCGTGTGCGCGCTGCATGATGGTGCGTCATTCGTCCAATTTGGTCGGCCCGGATCTCACACCGTCATCCTAACAACGGCGCTCCGTTCGCACCACATGCATTGCTGAAGATCCGAAATGCACGGCATCAAGGCGTGCGCTGCGTCGTCATGGGTATGGCCGTACCCGTTGCTGTTGGTTATACCGGCTAACTCGATACCGTCGGGGAGACAGCATTGCGGCTGCGCGTCATTGGAGCCTGTGCGGGCCTGCGGCCGTGGTCATTGCCGGCCTCGTCTGGGCGAATTGGGCGCGCATCGCCGTGGCGGTGGCGCCGAAGAAAGGGGCGGCGCAGTCGCGCAGCGAAGCCGCGCGCCAGGCCGATGAGCTGTTCTGGCAAACCCTTCATGGCGGCCGCTATGACGGCATTCAGCCGGCGCTCGAATTACCGACAGCGGCGTATCTAGAGACGCCCGACGATGCCGTTACCGCCGCTCACGCCGCCTGGCTTCACGTTTGGCGCGTTTCGGAACGCAAACGTTTAGCGTCGATCCCGGCCACCATCACCGACGACATCAGAGTATCCCGCCGGTATTTCCAGGAGGCCGTAGAGCTCAATTCTTCCGAAGCGCGCTACCTCGGCTTCCTCGCCAGCATGACGCTCGCCGAGGGCACTATCGACAAAGAGGAAGCAACAATCCGCCGCGGGTATTTCATGCTCCTCGATGCGATCCGCGCGTGGCCCGAATTCAATCTTTTCACCGGCGGATATGTTTTGAGTCAGCGGCCGGCAAACTCCGAGCAATTCAAGGAAGGCCTGGAATGGCAGTGGCGAACGCTCGATTTATGCGTCGGCGGGAACATCGACCGCGCCAATCCCGACTACGCCAAATACATGGCGCTGGAGACTAAGGAAAGCCAAAAGCGCGTGTGCTGGAATTCCTGGATTGCGCCGCACAATTTGGAGGGCTTCTTTCTCAACATGGGCGACATGCTGGTGAAGTCGGGGGATTGGCAAACCGCGCGGAAGATCTACGCCAACGCGAAGCTTGCCCACGAATACCCGACGTGGCCGCACCGCGATGTGCTCGAGGAGCGCATGCAGTCTGCGGAAGCCAACGTGGCTGCGTTCAATGCTCCGCCGAGTGACGATAAGCCCGTCATGATGAATTCTGCAATCGCCTGTATGGCCTGCCATCAGCAATAGCCGCAACGGCCGATCGCCTTTTCGGATATTGGACATCGCGCGCGGCCCCGATATGTTGCCCCGCCCCTGGACACCAACACAAAACTTCGGCTTTGATTCTGTTGCGCTGTTTTCCTGAAAAGGTCCCCACCCAAGAAAACCGAATTGACCCCCTGCTTGCGACGCGGAGTTGACCTGTCACTGCGCCGTTCATGTCCGCTTCCAAAAAAAGCGGACGTAACGAATTTGAGCTGCCACGTCTGCTCGTGACCCATCAGCGACGCTGTACTTTGACTTCACAATGATCGTTTGCCTGTCCTAAGGCACGGCAAGAGATCGAGTGATTTTGAACTGAAAACGGCTGGTCAAGTCTTTCAAGTGAACTGAACTTGGCCGCCGATTTGCTGACGATTTTTCGAACAGTTTTCGATTTTATGGCGCTGATCGAGTTGATTCCAGTCAAAGCTTGCTAAGCGCCGCAGGATAGACAATTTGCGCCGGAATTTTCGGCTGACGGAACAGGGCGGCGGGGGCCGAAAGGAAAACACCATGAGCAGGAACACTCGTTTGCTCACGCTGGCTTTTGCAGGAGGACTCTTGTTTGGTGCGTTCAACGTGTCCCAAGTCTCTGCCTTCCCGAGCAACGCGGCCGCAATGAAGGCTGCCGCGCAAGATAATGTCATAGAGGTGCGGGGAGGCAGAGGTGGTGGCGGTGGCGGCGTTCGCGGTGGCCACTTTGCAGGCGGGGGTCGTTATGCCGGTGGCGGTCGTTATGCCGGTGGCGGGCGCTACGGCTATGGTGGCCGTTATGCCGGCCGCTATGGCGGACGCTATTTGGGCGCCGCAGCGATTGGAGCAGCCGCGGGTGCCGCCGCTTACGGCACCACCTACTACAACTCCTATCAGTGCGGCTATTATCCCTATCCGGCGTGCGCCAACTATTGACCGGACAAACCATCGCATCAGCCGCTTTAAGCGGTTTGCAAATCAAAACCCCCGGCTCTTTGCCGGGGGGACCTTTTTGGCGGCCACAGCAGCCGGGAATTGTTGCCGCGACCGCGAGCGCCATGCGCCCCGGCTGGTGAGCACGATGGTCGCGCTTGTCTTGAAGCTAGCTTCCGAGTGCGGCGAGGTAGTGAAGCGCCTTGATACCTGGGAGGAAGAAGTAGGCGCCGCCTTTTACGGTCGTGAAAGCCGGCAGGCCCTTTATCTTTCGCCGGATCGGCCGCTTCGGGATCGTCATATCATAAGTACCGTTCTGGGCGCCGATCATTGGATCGCGTTCGTTGCCTAACTCGTGGAAATTTGGGTCGTTGACCCAAACGTTTTGGACAAATTCAAACTGGCGGACGAGGCTTGCGCAGATCACGAACGCGGCAATCCCGCGCTCGACTCCGTCCTCGGCGGCACCCTCAGGCAGGGGCGGACCGTAGGTTGCTCCCCGACGAAGCACCTTGCGACGTTGCATATTAACGGCCGTGTCACGCGGATTCATCCGGCGAATATGCGCGCCCAGCGGCACGGCGTAACCTTGAGGATCCATTTTCGCGTAGTTGAAATTGTTGTTGCGCTGCGGATCGTCGGCGAGCGACGGGTCGTCCTTGTCGGGCGCAAGCACCAGCGGGGCGCCGCTGCGCCAGCGGCCCATCAGTTTTGCCGCAAGCAGCTCTTGGTCTTCTACAGCAGGCCCACCCTGCTCGCGCAAGAAATCGCGAAAGGCGCCGACGTGTTGCTGTAGCCGCCTATATGCCATGTAGCTGCCGTTGCGAGACAGAATTTCCGGCTGGGGAAGGTTCGCCGGTGGGCCGTCTTCATCGGGGTAGCCAAGAATAAACTCGCCGGCTTTGATCGGGGGCCCAGAGCCGGGCGTCGGTATAATTCCAGTTCCCTCGATTTCCGGGGTTGTGAGCCGGTCGCGGTAGCCAAAATGCTCCCGCACGTGTCGGAACGGTATCGCCTCCAAGTCCAACGATGAGAGCACTTCGACGCCGGGGGTGTCTGCCAACAATGCCTTGTGCTTGCGAACGCTCTGCTCTCTTTCAGCGGCGTCGCGCGCGAAGAGAATGGCGATCGCGTGAAGCTGCGGCCCCCCAAGGCCACCGATCCAATTATCAGGATGGTTCGCGCCGGTGTCACCGAGGACCTGCCACCGGGTCGCCATGCCTTGCCGAAATTCCTCTGGAAATGTCGCGAGTGACGCTTCGTCCGCCCCGAGTGCACGCAATCCGTTCCAGGTAAACGCTACGGAAACCCATCGTTTTTCAATGTTGACGGCGTCAGTGGCGGCCTTCGCCGACGGCACCTTCTCCCGAATGGCCTTAAGCCAGGCGCGTCCCTGAGCCGGCTGCCGAAACGAAAGAAACTCATATCGCCCGGTCAATGCCGGCACGCGCGTCAGCAAGATGTACTGAATGTCTTCAAACTCGATCACTCGGGAGTCTCATGATTACTGAACGCGATCCATCGATCACACGCACGTGACGAAACGGCAATGCAGGCGAGATGGCCGATGACGCTCCCGCGTATGGGAACTAGTCGCCCTTCGTCCATGCCCACGCCCTTATGCGCCACCTTTCAGCAAGCTTTCACAGTGCTATCGTGAAGGTCGAGCCGGATTGGGTCACCTGCTTACCGCGCAGTTTGAACGTCATGGTCGCAGGAACAACAACATACGCGCGATCACCAGTGACATCGACGTGCCGCGGGTCGCCGAGAGTGACGAAATATCCCGTCGCACCTTCTTTCTCGCCGGCCGCCAACACGTCTCGGTACCAATCCTGGCACGCCGTCGGCCCCTGCCAGACGTGTGGCGCCAGTCCGTCAAGTACGCTTGTTGGCACGGCGCAATTGGCTGCCATCGCCTCCACGTCACCTTTGTTGAAGGCATCGACGTACTGGCGCACTGCCGCCATTGGCTCCATCGCGTCAGGCAGCGCCGCTATCACAGTCGCGCACACGAACGCAATTAAGAACATCGTCGTGCGTGCGATCGACCGGTAGTTCTGCATATATTTGCCGCCTCTTCTTGCCCGCCTTCGCGTCAAATCATTGCATCTGGTCGAGCATTGCGGACAAGGATGCTTTCACCTTGAGCGCCTTCTTTATCTCGTCTGCACTGACGAACGGATACTCACCGTATTCGAGAAAGCTTGGGCATTGATGTTCACGGACGAATCTGACGAATGCCGGAGCGTTCGTCTTCCAATCCATCGGGAAACCTTCCAGATTTTCGAACGTGGTGCTGACCCCGAGACTGGTGAACAGGGCAACGGCATCTTCGGTATATTTGTCAAAGTCAGTATCGAATATACCCTGGTATATGAAATACGGTTCGCCACCGATGTTAAAGAGGACCCATCTCAGGTAGTGAAGTCTTGAGCGGGGCGAGTGCGGACGGATTGGCGGCTATGGCGTTCTCTATTGTTTTTCCGTACGCTCGAATCGTTTCTTCGCGACCCGGTTTGACTTTAGCAATAAGCGTGAAGCCATAGTTGGCCGGCGTCTTTGGGAAAAGTGGCCCGTATCGTCCCTGTTCAAGCGTAAAATATCCCTCTTTGGGGATTGCCATGGCCGCCGGCTTTGTCCAGTCGCCCGCTTTGGCACGTGACATCAGCTGTGCGGGAATATCCGCATCAGCTTCCGCCAGTTTGGTCGTGCCCGGAGGATTAGCGGCCGCTTGGGCCTCGCCTGCGATCGGCGCAGTCAGTGATGCCGCCGTAGCAACGGTCGCCGTGCCGAGAAAGGCGCGGCGAGTGGATTTAAAAAATGGCTCCTGTGACATGATTGTCCTTCCTTCATCAGCGAGCGTCGTTTGACGCTCTGTTGTTGTTCAAGCAAGGGCATACGGACACGTCGCAGCTCACGTTTGAACGGGCCTCCTGAGCGCGATCTCGGCGTCGTCACCGTCTAGCCCCGCATCTGCTATGTCCGCGTGGCCAGGTTATTCCAGAAATTGTCCAGGCTATCGGTGCCACCAAACAACGTCGTAAACATCGTTAGATCGACTAGCAAAATATCGCCGGCTCGCGTTCCGCTTGGCGGCATCCAAAGGAATGTATTGAATTCGCGGTTTCCTGCTGCCGTGAATGGGTGGGGATGCGACATATCAATCGGCTGACGCGCCAAAACGCGAATTAACTTGGGATCTTCCGCCGTCAGAGCATAGTGCGGTAGATGTGGGTGGAAATTGAACGTCGTAACGCCGTCAAGCCATCCGTGCTTGTCCAAGTCCCTCATGGTGGTCAACGGAGCAATCTGATTTGTCTCCGGCGCGCGCGCGGGGCGTAGACCCCATCGATTCTCCACGGGCACGCCCAGTCCCTTCATAAGGGAACGCGTGTACAGGCCGAAGCGCTGCTGTCTCGGAACCAAGGGATCGCCATGGTGGGTGTATTCCATTTGGCGTTCCGCAGGATCGCTGGACACGCCGACATCGTGATGCGGTCCTATCAGCAGACAAGTTCCCTCCCGCGTCAGAAATTTTCGAACCGCCTCGATTTCTTCCGCGCTGGCCTCCTGTTCTGTGATCATGTGGTCCAGACCGAAAACCATCATCGTATCGGTGTCGCCGAGAACCTCTTCACTCAGCGGCAGGCGCTGACCCGCCTGGTCAATCCGCTGGTAAACGACGACGGGATGTCCGGTGGCCTCACCGACGATGTTCTGAAACCGTGCGGTCGACAGGTGAAATAACTCCAGCGTTCCAGCGATGCCTTGCAGAAACTCCCGCGCCGACCACTCCGGTGTCTCGTAGCGCGGCCAACCAACCCGGCGCACCTCGGTCATGGTCGAGAAACGATTGTCCAATTCGGTTACATCGCGATTGCTTCCCAGGGATAGCTCCAGGTCCAGTAAATGGTGAAGCGCCTTCGGCCAGCCACATATTTGCGTGGAACATTGATCTGATTATAGGTCCGCGGAGAGTTCTTGATAATGATGCTCGGCGAGGCCGGCTTCGAAGGCTTAGCTTGCAATTCCTCGGGCGACATTTGTGCGAGTGATGGTTTCGCAAGGAAAGGGGTGGTAGCCCCGGCGCCTAGCAGAAGACGATTAAAATCACGCCGTTTCATAAGCCTCCCTTTTTGTTTTGTTCACGAAAGTACGGCAGCGTTGCGGGTACGTGCGGTATTTACGAGGCTCTGCAGGTCATCGCTCAAAATCCGCTTGGCCGCGCAAACCTGACTATAAGTCGTGCTTTTGTCCGAGTATACGTTTGTCATCCTCAGAGCTCTCGATCACTTTTAATTCATCCTCAGGATTCGGCCAATTTTACAGAATTGTGCCGGCAATATTTTGTAACCCTAACAACAGTTACCGCGGCAACTGATTGAACTTTTCAACCGAACGACCGGGGTATTTTTCCGGCCTTGTTTACTGACATGATGTTTCCGTCCGCCATGCGCGGTACAAGATTGGGGGGTCGGTTTTGGCGATTGGTGCTGAACGATGCTCTCCACGACTGTTGACCCTAATCGCGCTAATTGCGCTCGCTACTATTTTTAGCCAAGGCTCGTCGTCGGCCGACGAGGGCGGCGCAAGCTTCTGGTCACCTGGCACATTTGCCAATCTTGCTGCGGTTCCAGGTGAGCCTGGTTGGTCGTTCATGGCCACCTATTTTCATGCGACGCTGATGGGAGGGAGCAATCAGGCGACGGCGGACACGCTGCCGCGCTTTCCTCGGACAACGCTGACGACACAACTCGACGCTGACATCAAAACGAATGTCGATCTCGCGATTCTCACTCCCGGTTACACGTTCGCGACACCGGTTTGGGGCGGGCGCCTGGACTTCAAGCTTTTTGTTCCTGTCGGCACCGCAAGGACGCAGATCGACGCGTTAGTGAGTGGTGCTCTGGGACCGATTGGCTTCGCGACTCAGAGCAGCATCAGCGATAGGCTCACGTCCTTCGGTGATCCGGCCCCACAGCTTTCGCTAAAATGGAATGACGGTGCGAACAATTTTATGGTCTACAGCAGGGGTGGTATTCCGATCGGTGACTATAACCCGGATCGAATTGTAAACCTGGGCGACGGCCACGCGTCCTGGGACAACGGTTTCGGCTATACCTATTTCAATGCTGCCACAGGCTTTGAATTTTCGGCCGTCTCTGGCCTGACCTATAATTTCGCAAACCCTCTCACCGATTATCAAAATGGCATCGACTGGCATGTAGACCTGGAGGCATCCCGGTTTTTGACCAAGCAGTTCTATGTCGGTGCTGTAGGTTACACTTTCAATCAACTCACTGGAGACACCGGTTCGGGAGCAACCCTTGGTCCTTACATATCGCGCATTTCTGCTCTCGGTCCTGAGGTGGGGTATTCGTTTCCTGTAGGGGAAATGCAGGCTTCCTTGAGCCTTCGGGGCTATTGGGAATTCGCCGCTCAAAACCGGTCATCCGGCTGGAATACCTGGCTGGCTTTTTCAATTGCACCGGCTGCGAAGGCGCCGATGGTCGTCAAGTAAATACCGAGGACGAGCGCCTCTCTAACGTCAAGTTGAGACGGTCTGAAGTCAGAGATTAAAGATTTGATTCGGACGGAGGAGGTATCCTTGAAGGAATTTTTGAAAACGACTATCATCGGCGCAACTTCCTTCCTGCTGCCCGCTGTCCTCGTCCTGTTTATTTTGTCCTATGCGCTGCGATTGGTAAGACGTGTCGCAGTGCCCATTTCACACGCTCTCAAGTTGAACCAACTGGGCGATCTTGCCGGTATCAGTGTTGCCACGGTCCTTGCGGTGCTGGTGCTGGTCCTCATTTCCTTCGTCGCAGGCATTGTAGCCCGCACCGTTGTTGGCGGTCGCCTTAGCCGCTGGGCGGAGACCTCCCTTCTCGGCCGTCTCCCGCATTATCAACTTATAAAAAGTATGGCTGAAGGCCTTGCACATATCGAGAGCACGCGGGGTTTAAAGCCGGCCTTGGTCAGTATCGAGGACGGCTGGCAGATGGGATATCTGCTTGAGCAACTCGAAAACGACTGGGTCGCTGTGTTTTTGCCGCAAGCCCCAACGCCAATGTCGGGCAACATCATGTATTTTCAGGCCAACCGGGTGCGATCGCTTGGCATCACAATGGTTCAAGCCATCTCGATCGTGAAGGCCATTGGCGTCGGATCCGGCGCCGCTCTTAGCGGTGTCAATCTCACGCTACCGAGCCTGGAACGTTGAGCAACGACGCTAATCGTCATGCGCACGGCGATACCGGCGCGGAAATTGCGATGGGTCGAGCTTGCCCACGAGTACCCGACGTGGCTGCGTTCAATACTCCGCCGAGTGGCGATAAGCCCGTCATGATGATCAATTCTGCAACGCCTGTATGGCCCGCTATCAGCAATAGCCGGAACGGCCGATCGCCTTTTCGGATATTGGACATCGCGCGTGGCCCCGATATGTTGCCCCGCCATAGGGACGCCCCGCCGCATGACCATCAACGGTAAAGCCTACATCGCCGGCGCCTTCGAGCATCCGACGCGGCACGCGCCGGACAAGACCGTGGCACAACTTCATGCCGAGGTCGCGCTAGGTGCGCTGAAGGACGCCGGCCTGACGCGCGCCGATGTCGACGGTTATTTCTGTTCCGGGGACGCGCCCGGACCGGGCCCCGCCTCCATGGCGGAATACATGAATTTGAAGCTTCGCCACGCCGAATTGACCGAACTCGGCGGCACGTCCTACATCACCTTGGCGGCGCACGCCGCCGAGGCCATCGCGGCGGGCAAGTGCGACGTGGCGCTGATCACGCTCGCCGGGCGCCCGCGGAGCGAAGGCATGGCGACCGGCACCGCGCCGCGCGCCCGCGATCCGAACCAGCCCGAAGCCGGCTGGGAAATGCCCTACGCCATCACCACCGCCAACGGTTACGCCATGTGCGCCATGCGGCACATGCACGAGTACGGCACCACCAGCGAACAGCTTGCCTGGGTGAAGGTCGCGGCCTCGCATCACGCGCAGCACAATCCGCACGCCATGCTGCCGGAGGTTGTGACCGTGGACGATGTCGTGAATTCGCCGATGATCGCCGATCCGCTGCACCGCCTCGATTGCTGCGTCATCAGCGACGGCGGCGGCGCGATCGTGGTGGTGCGGCCGGAAATCGCCAAGCGGCTCAATCGGCCGCTGGTGAAGATTATCGGCGCCGGTGAAACCGTGAAGCACCTTGCCGGCGGTACGTTCGACCTCACGACGTCCGGCGCCGCGCGCTCCGGCCCCATCGCATTTGCCGAGGCGGGCGTGACGCCGGCGGACATCAAATATGCATCGATCTACGACAGCTTTACCATCACGGTGGTCATGCAGATCGAAGACTTGGGCTTTTGCGCCAAGGGCGAAGGCGGCAAGTTCGTTGCCGACGGCAACCTCATTTCCGGCGTTGGCAAGCTTCCATTCAACACCGACGGTGGCGGCTTGTGCAACAATCATCCGGCCAATCGCGGCAGCATGACCAAAATCATCGAAGCGGTGCGGCAGTTGCGCGGCGAAGCCCATCCTGCCGTACAGGTGAAGAATTGCGATCTGGCGCTGGCGCAGGGAACCGGATTCCAACTCGCCACCCGCCACGGCAGCGCAACATTGATCATGGAACGCGAGTAACGCATGCCGCAAAAGATTGCCTCGCCCGTCGTCACCGTGGAGACGCAGCCGTTCTGGAACGCGGCGCGCGAAGGCCGCTTCGTGGTGCCGGTTTGCACCGCCTGCGGCCGCGTCCACTGGTATCCGCGGGCGATCTGTCCGTTCTGCGACAGCGAGAAGGTCGAGTGGCGGCCGGCAAGCGGCCGCGGCACCATCTACACCTTCAGCGTGATGCGCCGCGTCAAGCAGGCCTACGCCATCGCCCATGTGACGCTCGCCGAAGGCCCGACCATGCTGACCAACATCATCGATTGCGATTTCGACAAGCTCTCCATCGGCCAGGCGGTCGCGGTGGTGTTCAAGGAAAGTGAGAACGGCCAGCCGGTGCCGATGTTTGCGCCGGCGTAATTTTCGCTTTCGGGTTTCGAAATGATCAACAAGATCGTGCAAACCATGGCGGAGGCGGTGGCCGGCATTCGCGATGGTTCGCTTGTTCTGATCGGCGGATTTGGCAGCATCGGCCAACCCAACGGCCTGATCGAAGGCTTGATCGAGCAGGGCGCCAAGGATCTGACCGTGGTCGCCAACAATGCCGGCGTCGGCCACAACGGCCTGGCGCGGCTGATGGAAGTCGGGCGTGTGCGCAAGATCATCTGCTCTTACCCGCGCACCAGCGATCCGGTGGTGTTCGAGGAGCTCTACCGCGCCGGCCACATCGAGCTTGAAGTGATGCCGCAGGGCACGATGGCCGAAAGGATGCGCGCTGCCGGCGCCGGCATCCCGGCTTTCTACACGCCGACTTCGGTCGGGACGTTGCTCGCCGAGGGCAAGGAGCTGCGCGAATTTTCCGGTCGAAAGTATGTGCTGGAGGAGGCGCTGGCTGGCGACGTCGCGCTGGTCGAAGCCTGGGAGGCTGATCGCTGGGGCAATCTCACCTACAAATCATCCGCGCGCAATTTCAATCCGGTGATGGCGATGGCCGCCAAGTTGACGATCGCGCAGGCGCAGCACATTGTTGACCTCGGCGCGCTCGATCCGGAGAAGGTAGCGACGCCCGGTATATTCGTGCAGCGCGTGGTGCACGTTCCTTACGGCGAACCGGTGGTGACGTAATGGAAGCGGACACGAAGGCCGATCCGCGCGCTCCACGAGCGGAAGCCGGCTACACGCCGTGGACGCGCGATCAAATCGCGGCGAATGCCGCGCGCGACATTCCCGAGGGCTGGTACGTCAATATCGGCATCGGCATTCCGGTGCTGGTGGCCAATCACATTCCGGCCGAACGCGAAGTCATTATCCATTCGGAAAACGGCATCCTCGGCATGGGCCCGGAGCCGGCGCCGCACGAGATCAATCGCTGGCTGATCAATGCCAGCAAAAAATACGTCACGCTCCTTCCGGGCGGCGCGTATACGCACCACGCCGACAGCTTCGCCATTATCCGCGGCGGTCATCTCGACCTTTGCGTTCTCGGCGCCTTTCAGGTCGCCGAAAACGGTGATTTCGCCAACTGGTCGATGTCGCCCACTGACATGCCGTCGGTCGGCGGTGCAATGGATCTTGCCGTCGGGGCGAAACAAGTGTGGGTGGTCATGGACCACACGACCAAATCGGGCGAGAGTAAGCTCGTGCGCCGCTGCACTTATCCGCTCACGGCGCTGGGCGTGGTCACCCGCGTCTACACCAACGTTGCCGTGCTTGATGTGACGGCAAAAGGTTTTGCCGTCCGCGAAATGGCGCCAGGGCTGACCTTCGAGGGCTTGCAAGAAGTGACGGATGCGCCGCTGCACCGCGCGGGGTGAGCGAAGCGCGAGAGCCGCCGCCTAAAACACCAGCCGGCCGCCGACCACCGCCAGCGTCGA
Organism: uncultured Alphaproteobacteria bacterium; assembly: GCA_963753355.1. Taxonomy (GTDB): domain Bacteria; phylum Pseudomonadota; class Alphaproteobacteria; order Rhizobiales; family Xanthobacteraceae; genus BOG-931. The sequence goes on along the minus strand of CAVWBV010000003.1, from coordinate 59,477 downwards.
AGCAAGGATCGGCCGCAGCACGCGATCGGGAATACGAGCGCCGATATAGCTGCCGATGGTGATGCCGGGGATCGACCCGATCAGCAAAGATCCAAGCAAGGCCCAATCGATGGAGCCGAGGAACCAGTGGCCGATGCCCGCAATCAGCGTCAACGGGACCGCATGCGCGATATCGGAGCCGACAATTCTCGCCACCGGCAGCCGCGGGTAGAGGATCAACAGCACCGTAACACCGAGAGCGCCGGCTCCGACCGAAGACAATGACACAAGTACGCCCAGCACCGCGCCGAGCACGATGGTGAGCGTTTTAGTCCGGCCCGGCTCGAATTCACCGACGCGCGAGGCGAAAAAATCGAGAATGCGTTTACGGAACACGAGCGCGATCGCCGTGAGGATGAGCGCGAAGCCCAGTACCGTGGTGATCAATCCGGCGGCGCCTCCGCCCGAGCGGTGACTGAAATACGCCAGGAACGCGAGTGTCACCGCCGTCGCCGGCACACTGCCGTACGCGAGCCGCCGCGTGATCTGCCAGTCGACGGTGTCGCTTAAGCCGTGAACTACCGTGCCGGCGGTCTTGGTGATGGAGGCGTAAAGCAGATCGGTGCCGACCGCCGTCGCCGGATGAATGCCAAACAACAACACCAGCAGCGGCGTCATCAGCGCGCCGCCGCCGACTCCGGTCAGTCCGACCAGCATTCCGACGCCGAAGCCGGAGGCTGAATAGAGCACATTAAAGCCGGAAAAAAACATCGATAGCTCCGACACGTCTAATCGCACGGTGGGCGGCGTTCCTGGCGATCACAGCCGCCTCGCTCGTCACTTCTCGGCGGCGGCGACTTTCGCCTCGTCCGGCACAGAGACGAGGCCATGGTGGTGGCCGGCAAAAACAATGACGCCGGCGACCAGCGCGAAAGCCAGAAACGTCGCGGTCCGCTGCCAAGATCTCATTCCGCGCCTCCTTCCAATAATATAAAGCCTATACAATAAGTAGAGTGAAAATTTTGGCTTTTGATTTCGCCAGCGCGAATGGTTTCAACCAAAACGCCCCGACCAAAGATCAGGAAATTGCTGCCGGCAGCGTTCGAGGCGCGTCGGGAAGTGGGCCGCTCAAGCTGCGGCAATTCGTGCAAAAGAAACGCGGCCGATTGATCGAGGCCCTACTGGGCCGTCACCGCGGGTTTTGCCGCCGGTTCCGTCTTCTGCGGCTTTTTCGGCTTCTCGGGTTTGTCGACTACAGAGCTGGTCTTGGCTGGGGATTTGGATTTGTCCTTGGCCGCTTTCCCGGCCGGCGTTTTTTCGTCCGCGGCCTTCTCGTCGGCGGCCTTGTCGTCAGCTTTGGCCGCCGCGGTCTTTGCTCCGCCTTTTTTCTTGTGCGGGGCCGCGGGCTCGATGGCGTTGAGCTTGGCGACTTCGCCGGGGGTGCGCGTCGGTCCGGTATAGACCACGACCGGCGGCTCGCTGCCGTAGTCCGAGAGGAGCGCGGCGCCTTTCGGCGTCGGGGCGCGCAGGCTCGACAACAGCGTCGAGAACGGTGTGTCGACTCCGCCGGGGGTAGTTTCGGTGCCGGCTTCTTCCTCCTCCTCGGCGGCAGGACGTTTTTTGTGCGGGCCGCACACGCTGTCGTGGAGGTTGGGAGGATCGGCGTTGACCGGCGTGAGATTGTTGACCGGTCCCAACGCCGGCGTCAGCCAGCCGAGCGGATTTTGCGTAAATCCTCGTTCCAGCAGCTCGGCCGCTTTGACGGCGCGCGCCGACGACGATGGCGCGCCGAGCACCACGGCGATGAGCCGTTTGCCGCCGCGCGTCGCGGTGGCCACAACATTGAAGCCCGACGCGCAAATAAATCCGGTCTTCATGCCGTCGAGGCCTGGATAGCGGCCGACCAGCGAATTGGTGTTGTGAATGATCCGGCGGCCGAACTTGATGGCGCCGATGTGCCAGTACGGGCCGTATTCCGGGAAGTCGTGAATGAGGGCGCGCGCCAGAATGGCCAGATCGCGCGCCGAAGTAATCTGGCCGTCCGCGGGCAGGCCGTTCGGGTTGACGAAATTCGATTGCGACATCCCGAGCTGATGCGCGGTCTTCGTCATCTCGTCGGAGAAGTTCTCGATCGAGCCGGAGACGCCTTCCGCAAGCACCACGGCCATGTCGTTGGCCGAATGCACCATCAGCATCTTCAGCGCATTGTCGACCGTCACCTGCGTGCCGGGCGGGAAGCCCATCTTGGTCGGCGATTGCGCCGCGGCGGTGTGTGACACCGTGAACAAGCTGTCGAGCGTGATGTGGCGCGCCTTGATCGCGCTCAAGGTGACATAGGCGGTCATCAGCTTCGTCACCGACGCCGGATACCAGGGGTAGGTGGCGTTTTCGGCTTCGAGCACTTTGCCGGTGTCGGCTTCGACCAGGATGGTCGCCTCGGCGTTGGCGGCCGCAGCGGGCAAAGCCGCGGCGCAAAGTGGGCCGAGGCCGAGAGCCAATATCAGCGTGCGAAGTGTTTGCCTTGGATTCACGCGCTGTCGCCGCTCGGTTGGTTGCCGCCGCTGATGCGCGCCGGCGAAGGAGGTATGGTCCGCGAAAGGTTTCGCATGCCCGGATGGACAACTATCTAACCGAAACAGAGGCTCGAAGGCAAAGGTGAATCCGGATAAGGTAACGCGGCGCGGAACTTAAGTGTCGCGGTTAGCCAAGGAAAAGCGACTAAAATTCGGCAGAGGGAGCGATCATGACTGCCTGCATTGTGGGATGGGCGCATACGCCGTTCGGCAAACTGGCCGATGAAACTGTGGAAAGCCTGATTGTGAAGGTCGCGACGCAGGCACTCGCCGACGCGGGCATCGACGCCAGGGACGTCGACGAAATCATGTTGGGCCACTTCAACGCCGGCTTCTCCGCGCAGGATTTCACCGCCTCGCTCGTTCTCCAGGCCTCGCCCGATCTGCGCTTCAAGCGCGCCACGCGCGTGGAAAACGCCTGTGCCACCGGTTCGGCCGCCGTACATCAGGGGCTGAAGGCCATCGCAGCACGTTCCGCGCGCATCGTACTCGTCGTCGGCGTCGAGCAGATGACGACGACGCCGGCCGCCGAAATTGGGCGTAATCTCTTGAAGGCGTCGTATGTACGCGAAGAAGCCGATATCGACGGCGGCTTCGCTGGAATTTTCGGCAAGATCGCCGGACTTTATTTCCAGCGCTGGGGGGATCAGTCCGACGCACTGGCGCAGATCGCCGCGAAAAACCACAAGAACGGCGTCGGCAACCCTTACGCGCAGATTCGCAAAGACCTCGGCTACGACTTCTGCCGGACCGAGGGCGAAAAGAACCCGCGCGTCGCCGGGCCGCTCAAGCGCACCGACTGTTCGCCGGTTTCCGACGGCGCCGCGGCGATCGTGCTTGCCGATGTCGGCACGGCGCTGAAACTCGGCAAGGCGGTCGTGTTCCGCGCTGCCGAGCACGTGCAGGATTTTCTGCCGATGTCGCGGCGCGACATCCTCAAGTTCGAAGGCTGCGCGGTCGCGTGGCAGAAGGCGCTGGCCGCAGCCGGCCTTGCCTTGCCCGATCTATCCTTCGCCGAGGTGCACGACTGTTTCACCGTCGCCGAACTCATCGAGTATGAGGCCATGGGATTGGCGCCGGAAGGGCAGGGCGCCCGCGTCATCTCGGAAGGAATTGTCGCCAAGGACGGCAAGCTGCCGATCAATCCGTCCGGGGGGCTCAAAGCCAAAGGCCATCCGATCGGCGCCACAGGCGTGTCCATGCACGCGCTCGCTTCGATGCAGCTCACCGGCACCGCCGGCGATATGCAGGTCAAGAACCCGCGGCTCGGCGGTATCTTTAATATGGGTGGCGCCGCGGTCGCCAATTACGTCAGCATTCTCGAGCGGCTGCGTTAGTCGATTTTACGCCCGTTCGCGCGGCACAACTGGCGTATCGAGCGAGTGCAGCACGGTGCCCAGCGGCGTTTGCGTTCCGAACTGCGCATCGACCAGCTCGCTGAAGAACCCGCCGCCGCGGTAGAGCTCGTCGAACGTCCCGCTTTCGATAATGCGCCCGCCCTGGAACAGCAGAATACGGCTGGCGTTGCGTATGGTCGCGAGCCGGTGCGCGATGACGAAGGTGGTTCGTCCCTTCATCACCTCATCGAGCGCTGCGGTGACGCGCTGCTCGGTCACCGGATCGAGCGCGCTGGTGGCCTCGTCGAGGATCAAGATCGGCGGGTCCTTGAGGAGCGCCCGCGCCACGGCAAGCCGCTGGCGTTCGCCGCCGGAGATGAGGCGGCCCCGCTCGCCGATGCGCGCTTCGAAACCGTCGGGATTGCGCTCGATGAATTCCAGTGCTTGCGCGCGAGCGGCGGCTTCGCGCAGCTCCGCGTCCGTGGCGTCCGGCTTGCCAACCCTCAAGTTTTCGGCGATCGACCGGTTGAATAAAAGCGTCTCCTGAAAAACCACGCCAACGTTGCGGCGGAGCCCGGTCAGCGTCAGCCCGCGGATATCCATGCCGTCGATGCCGATGAGCCCGGACTGCGGATCAAAGGTGCGATGCAACAGCGCGAGCGCGGTCGACTTGCCGCTGCCGGTGGGCCCGACCAGCGCAATCTGTTCACCGGGCAACGCGGTAAAGCTTAAGTCAGCGACCGCCGCGCGCTTGCCATCGTAAGAAAACGAAACGTCCTTGAATTCGACCAGGCCGCGCAGCCGCGCTGGGTCGATGGCGTTCGGGGCGTCGCGAACCGCCGGCACCGTGTCGAGCACGCCGAAAAATTCGTCCAATCTGGGTTTATCGAGGAACAGGCGGTTGGCGAATCCGACCATTTGCTCAAGCCGCGCGATCAGCAACGCCGCGATCGCCATGAAACTGACAATAGCGCCGACCGACGACAGCCCGACGATCTTGAGGTAGGCGCCGGTCAGCAGGATCACCAGCAAAGTCAGCGTCGTGGCGGAACGAGTCAGCACCGCGGCCACCGCCCACCACGACAACACCGGCATTTGCGCCCGCAATAGCGAATTCACTAGCGAGCGGAGCGCCGACACTTCGCTCTCGATGCGCACATAACTCTGCACCACCGCGATGTTGCCGAGCGCGTCGGCGGCGTTCTCGGCGAGATCGGAATAATGCTTCTCGACCGCCTGCTGCAAAGCATTGGCGCGGCGCACCACGACGGTCGTCACCACCGTGAAAATCACACACAAAGCCAGCAACGGCAGCGCCAGCCGCCAATTCAGATAGAGCGACGCCGGCAGCAGGACGATGATGAAGACCAAAGCGGCGAAATGTTCGCGAAAGAACGAGACCCACAGCCACCACAGCGTATCGGTGCCGCTCAGCATGATCTTGAGCTGCCGTCCTGAGTGGGCTCCGGCGTGATAGGAGAGCGACAGTTGCAGAACGTGTTCGAAGAAATCCGCCAGCACCAGGTTGCGGCGGCGGTGCGCGAGGCGGTCGGAAAACCACGCCACCATCGCGGAGGCGGCGATGATGAAGAGTCCGAACCCGACCCACGCGCCCACCAGAGGCGCCAGCACCGTGACGGCGGCGTTCATGTTGGCGGGCAGGTTTCCGGAAAGGGCGTCGACGATGTGGCCGAGCAGAATGGGCTCGATAAATGTCGCCATCGCCAGCACGATATTCGCGAGCGCCAGCGCGATGGCGAGGCGCGCCTCGGGTCCGAGCAGGCCGAGTACGTGCAGGTACGTTCGTAGAAAATTCATGACCGCGCGATCCGCCCGCTCGGCTGTTGGGTTGCCTTCGAGCGGTCAACTTTTATGTCAAGATGCGCCGCTCGGCCAGCCTCGGAACTCGCGCGGCGCGCGGGCCGCGGCGATCAACATTCTTCTCAACACCGGGAGCAAGCGATGCAAGTAAAGCCTTACCTCGATTTCAACGGCCGCTGCGACGAGGCCCTGGAATTCTACAAGAAAGCCGTCGACGCCAAGATCGGGATGCTGATGCGCTGGAAAGACGCGCCTGACACATCAATGGTCACGCCCGGCGGCGAAGACAAGGTGATGCACGCGCAGTTCTCGGTCGGCGACACCACCGTCATGGCGTCTGACGGCCGCAACGGCGGTCAGCCGAATTTCAGCGGCATCATGCTGTCCATTCAGGTGGACAACGAAGCCGAGGCCGACAAGCTGTTCCAAGGGCTTTCCGAGGGCGGCAAGGTCACCATGCCCATGGGCAAGACCTTTTTCTCGCCCTGGTTTGGCATGGTGGCCGATAAATTCGGTGTCGGGTGGATGATCAATGTGGCACACTAATCGTTGGAGATAGCGTTGTGGGGGCTTGATGAATGGGTGCGGAAGGCAAGAGCGAAGATTTCGTCATTGCCCGCGTGTTCGATGCTCCGCGCGAGCGGCTCTGGGAAGTGCTCACACAAGCCGAGCACCTGAAGGAATGGTGGAGCCCGACTGGCTTCACCATGATCGCCGCGAATATCGATCTGCGTCCCGGCGGCGTCTTCCACTGCGGCTTGCGGGCGGTGGACGGCTACAAAATGTGGGGCAAGTTCGTCTATCGCGAGATCGTCCCGCCGGAACGCCTCGTCTTCGTCAATTCGTTCTCGAACGCGGCCGGCGGCGTCAGCCGGCACCCGATCGTGCCGACCTGGCCGATGGAGACTCTCATCACCGTGACGTTCGAAGACGAGGGCGGCGGAAAGAGCAAGCTCAATGTCCGCTGGGCCGCGCATAACGCGAATGAAGTGGAACAGAAAACCTTCGACGCCTCGCATGTCGGCATGAAAGCGACCTGGACTGGAACGCTCGACCGGCTCGGCGCCTATTTGGCCAAGCCTTAGCGCCGCGGCCGCTCGCTCGCGCGGTAACCGTCATGCCTGGCCAACCGGGTGCGGCCCGAAGTGGCCGGCCCGGCTGCAAGCTTGTGCCGGGCATCCACCTCTTAAATTTAAATCGCTGAAAGGCGTGGATGGCCGGGATAAGCCCGGCCACGACGAATAGAGAATGATAAAAACGCAAGGACGCCGTGTACAATTCATCGGCGGCATCACCAGAGAACATCGTGCCGACCATCACACCAAAGATCACGCCGTTCCTCTGGTTCGACTCGCAAGCCGAACAAGCAGCCGAATTCTATACCTCCGTGTTCAGGGAATCGCGCATCAAACAGATCAACCGCTACGGCAACGCGGGAAAAGACGCGCACGGCAGGGAAGCCGTGCACGGTCATGACTGTCAAATTCGAAATCTGCGGGCAAACGATGGTGGCGCTCAACGGCGGCCGTTGTTCAAGTTCAACGAGGCGGTCTCGTTTGCGATCGCCTGCGAGAGCCAGGACGAAATCGATTTTTTTTGGAGTAAGCTGACGGAGGGGGCGCCGAAAGTCGCTGCGGCTGGGTGAAAGACAAGTACGGCCTGTCCTGGCAGGTGGTGCCTGCTGTGTTGCCGAAATTGTTAAGTGACGCTGGCGAAGCCGCGCGCGACCGCGTGATGAATGCGCTCCTGAAGATGAAAAAATTCGATCTGCGGAAGCTGCAGAACGCCTACGCGGGCAGCGCTTAGTGGCTTGAAAAACGTTCAGCGCGAAGCGGTGTTGCTGACGCTGCGCTCACCGGCCGGCGGCAAAAACGACGTATCGAAACTGCCGATGGCCTTGTCCTTTGATTGGAAGCGGTAGGTCAGCGCGAGCTGATCGAGCGACATGGCAAACCGCGCCGGATCGATTGCGCCAAATCCGCCGGTTCGCACCGCCGGCGTCACGATGTTGTCGGCGATCGCCATGCGCAGGCGTTCGAGCTCGATATCCCTCTTGGCGTCGCTGCGCCGGAGCACGGCCTCGATCGCGCTGGCGGGATCGCTCACCGTCTCCTTCAAGGCTTTCACATAGGCGCGCAGAAATCCGCGGATGGCGTCAGGTTTTTCCGTGATGAAATTTTCCGATGCGATGATGGTGGCGCCATAGAGTTCGACGCCGTAGTCGGCCATCTGCCAGACGGCGAGGTCGTCTTTCGGCACGCCGCGCTCTTTGAGATCGATATAGGAAATGAAGGCGCAGCCGGTGATGGCATCGACTTCACCGGCGGCGAGCATCGGGTCGCGCACCGGCAGGCCGACGTTTTCGATCCTGACTTTTTCCGCATCGATGCCGTTTAATTTGGCGAAGATCGGCCATCGCGCCGAGGCCGGTTCGTTTGCCGGCGCGGCGAGAATCTTGCCGGCGAGGTCGCCCGGTACGGCAAGGCCACGGCTTCGCCGTGCGATAACGGCGGCAGGCGGTTTGTCGAACACCACGAACACTGCTTTCGCGCCGGTGGCGCTCTGGTCGCGGAGTTTGATCAACAGATTGAGGTCGGCGACAGCCAAGTCGTAATTGATGGTCGCCAACCGCTTTGCGGTGTCTTGCGGCTCGCCGGCCGGGGCATCGATGGTTACGTCGAGCCCTTCGGCCTTGAAGTAACCCTTGTCGATGGCGACGAAGAAGGGCGCGGCCGGGCCGTCAATTTTTCGGTCAAGTTTCAGGTGGACGGCGGTTTCGGCTGCGGCCGGCAACGGCCAGGCGAACGCTGCGGCGACAAGCGGGGCGGCAATCCGGGTTAGCCGCCTGAAATCGACGATAACCATGCCCGGTCCCCTTTGCGCTTTACATGAGTGAGCGGCGCCCCAGGCCTTCCCCTGCGTTCTGATAAAGAACATGCTGCGGCAAAGCGCAAGCAAAAGCCGCCAATGCGTGGCTGCTATGGACTTGCATTGTTAACACGCAGCCGGATGCCGCGGATGTGGAACCCGTCATGACTGCGTCCACGGCGTCGCCGCCGGTCTTCAACGCCCCGTTTGCGCCGCCCGACGAGGAATTGGCAGCGCGGTTCCTCGCGGCTCCCATGGATGCAGGGGCTGAGCGCCGCGTTGATGCGCGCGCGACTGCGTTGATCGAAGCGATCCGCGCCAGGGCCGGCCGTCTCGGCGGCATCGAGGATTTTCTGCACGCTTATTCATTGTCGACCAAAGAAGGCCTGGCGCTGATGGTGCTGGCCGAGGCGCTGCTGCGCGTGCCCGACGCCGCGACCGCAGACCGTCTCATCGAGGACAAGCTTGCCGGCGGCCATTGGCTCGACGGCGATGTCAGATCCACCGCGCTTCTGGTGTCGGCTTCGGCCTGGACACTTGGGACCGCCGCCAAGATCATCCACGCGGGAGAAACGCCGGCGACCATTCTCGACAGCCTCGGATGGCGGCTGGGATTGCCGGCGCTCCGGACGGCAATCCGGGCCGCCATGCGGCTGATCGGCTCGCACTTCGTGCTCGGGCAAACTATCGGCGAAGCGCTGGAGCGCGCGCGCAGCCATCCGGAATTCCTTTATTCGTTCGACATGCTCGGCGAGGGCGCGCGCACCGCGTCCGGCGCGGCCAAATATTTCGCCGCCTATGCAAACGCGATCGAAGCGATCGGCGCGAGCGCCGGCGGCTCGGCGCCCCGTCCGGGAATTTCCGTGAAGCTCAGCGCGCTGCATCCGCGCTTCGAGGCGATCTCGCGTGAGCGAGTTTTGGCCGAACTCCCGCCGCGGCTTCTTGAACTCGCGCGCCTCGCCAAAGCGCGCGATCTGTTATTCACCGTCGACGCCGAAGAAGCCGACCGGCTCGAACTCTCGCTCGAAGTCGTCGGCGCCGTGCTGCGCGATCCGTCGCTGCGCGGCTTCGACGGGTTTGGCCTGGCGGTGCAGGCCTACCAGAAGCGCGCGCCGGACGTGATCGACTGGATCGAGGCGAGCGCCGCGGCGCTCAACCGCCGGCTGGCAGTCCGTCTGGTCAAGGGCGCGTACTGGGACACCGAGATCAAGCGCGCGCAGGAACGCGGGCTTGCCGATTATCCGGTGTTCACCCGCAAGGCGATGACTGACCTTTGCTACAGGGCTTGCGCCAAAAAGCTCATCGCCGCGCGCAACCGGCTTTATCCGCAATTCGCCACGCATAACGCGCTTACCGTCGCGAGTGTGATCGAGCAGGCGCGGGGCGTCGCCGGTTTCGAGTTCCAGCGCCTGCACGGCATGGGGGAGGCGCTCTACGCGGCGCTCCTTGCGGAGCTGCCGGACGTAGTGTGCCGCGTGTACGCACCAGTCGGCGGCCATCGCGATCTGTTGGCTTATTTGGTGCGGCGGCTTCTTGAGAACGGCGCCAATTCCTCCTTCGTCTCTGTCGCCGCCGACGAAAGCGTGCCGATTGCGGAAATCTTGCGCCGGCCGCAAAGCCGCATCGCCGATGCGGGCGAAGCTCGGAACAAGAGGATTCCGCTGCCGCACGATCTCTATCGGCCGGAGCGCGAAAATTCCGCCGGCATCGAATTCGGCGCACGGGCCGATCTCGACGGCGTTCATGCCGAAGTCGGCGCCGGTGCGCAGGCCCCGGCTCGAGCGGCCCCGCTCGTCGAGGGCGCGGCGCTCGCCGGCAGCGAGCGTTCGGTACTGTCGCCGATCGACGGTCACGTCGTCGGCGCCGTCGTCGAAAGCGATGAGGCTGCGCTCGGCGCGGCCATGACGGCGGCCGCCGACGGCTTTTCGGCCTGGGCGGCAACACCATCAGACGAACGCACCGCTGTGCTAGATCGCGCCGCAGACCTTTTACAACAAAATCGCGGCCGCTTGCTTGCGCTTTTGCAAAACGAAGGCGGCAAGACGCTCGACGACGCGCTCGCGGAACTGCGCGAGGCGATCGATTATTGCCGCTATTACGCCGCGCAGGCACGCCGCCGTCTGGCGCCACAGGCCATGCCGGGACCGACCGGCGAAAGCAACATGCTGCGCTATCGCGGCCGCGGTGTCTTTGTTTGCATCAGCCCGTGGAATTTTCCGCTGGCGATCTTTCTCGGCCAGGTCGCCGCGGCGCTCGCCGCCGGCAATGCCGTGGTGGCCAAACCGGCGGAGCAAACGCCGCTCGTCGCGGCGCAGGCGATTGCACTGCTGATCGAAGCCGGCGTTCCGGCAAGCGCGCTGCATTTCCTGCCCGGCGGCGGTGATATCGGCGCCGGCCTCGTCGCCGATCCGCGCACCGCCGGCGTCGCCTTCACCGGCTCGACCGAGGTCGGCCTCCTCATCAACCGCACGCTCGCCGGCAAAAGCGGGCCGATTGCGCCGCTGATCGCCGAAACCGGCGGCATCAACGCCATGATCGTCGATGCCACCGCGCTGCCCGAACAGGTGGTCGACGATGTGGTCGTCTCGGCCTTCCGCTCCGCCGGGCAGCGCTGCTCGGCGCTGCGCTTACTCTGCCTGCAAGACGATGTCGCGACACCCATCCTGGACATGCTCCTCGGCGCGACCGCCGAACTTAAAGTCGGCGACCCGCGCGATGTGGACACGCATGTCGGGCCGGTGATCGATATCGACGCAAAAGATAAGCTCGAAGGCTGGATCGGCCGCATGCGTAGTGCCGGCCGCGTGCGCTATCGCTGGGGTCGCGGGCCGCTGCCGTCCGCCGGCACCTATGTCGCTCCGGCGATTATTGAGCTCGATCGCGCGCGCGATCTGAAGGAAGAGATATTCGGACCGGTGCTGCACGTCGTTCGCTGGCCCGCCGACGGTATGGATGCGCTGCTCGACGACATCGCCGCCAACCACACCGCGCTGACGCTCGGCGTTCATTCGCGCATTGACGAGACCATTTCGCGGATCGCGGCGCGATTGCCGAACGGCAACGTTTACGCCAACCGCAACATGATCGGCGCGGTGGCCGGCACCCAGCCGTTCGGCGGCACCGAGATGTCGGGTACCGGGCCGAAGGCCGGCGGGCCGAATTATCTGCGCCGCTTTGCCGCCGAGCAGGTTATAACGGTCAACACGGCGGCAGTCGGCGGCAATGCCGGCCTGCTGGCGCAGGATGAGTGATGGAGTTCGATCTTCGCCGGCGGTTAAGTGAAAAACGCAAGTGAGCCGATTGGAGGCGAATATGAACCCAACCGAAGCCGACAACATCGAAGTGGTGCGCAGATATTTCGCGGGCTGCCAGACCGGCGATCTCGACACCATAGCGGGCACGCTCGATCCGGACGTGATTCACTATTTCCTGCCGTCGCGGTTTCCTCCGATCAAAGGCGCGCAAACGCTCGCCAAATATTGGCGCGCCTACAAGCTCGCGCTTAGTCCGGTCTGGTCGGTCGACCATATCCTCGCCCGCGATGACGAAGTCGTCAGCGAGTGGAGCTGCATCTGGACGCCGCGGCGGACGGACCAGCGGCTGATGCTGCGCGGCAGCGAATGGTACGTCATGCGCAACGGCAAGATCGCCGAGATCCGGGCCTACTTTATGTCGGCCGATGACGCGCACTGTGAGCTCGGCGGCTTTCCCTATGGCGAGCGCGGCTATCTCGGCATGGCGGACGATCTGGCGAGGACCGCCTCGGCGGTTCGGCGCGCCGGCTAGGACAGCTTCGGCCGCTATGAGCCAGTGCCGATGCAGGTGGCGCGGATGTGGGTGGCGGGACGTTAACCGGCGTCCCTTTACGGTAACCACCGCCAGAACTTTAACACAATTGCGACGTTATCGCATTATGCTGATGGGCCATGACTGATTCGATCAATCGTCTTTATCAAGCGGTGCTCTCCTGCCGCCATGACGATCCGTCCACCTCGCGGACGGCGCGGCTGCTGCGCGCGGGCCGCAGCAAGATGGCGAAGAAGCTCGCCGAGGAGGCGGTCGAGGTCGTGATCGACGCCATGCATGGTGACCGCTTTGCGGTGACCAAAGAAAGCGCCGATCTTCTCTACAATCTCGTGGTGCTGTGGGTCGCCGCCGGCATTCGCCCCGAAGATGTTTGGAAGGAAATGGACCGCCGCGAGCGGCTTCTCGGCATTGCCGAGAAAGTGCCGAAGAAAGTCCTCGACGACAGTTCGCGCCGCAAAATCATCGCGATCGAAAGCCGCCGCGTGCGCAAGCGGCGCTGAGCCGCCGCAGCAGCGCGGCGCGGTCAGACGAAACATCCGACACATTATCTAAAAACTGTCGCGGGAATTGGCGCGTTTTTGCGTCTGCAAAGACACGCGCATCTCATCTTTCGCGGGGCAGGGTACGGACCCTCACTCGAGAAAGGAATTATCTCATGGCATATCGAACGATGATCGTTTTGGCGGCAACTGCCGCCATCGGCGTTGCAAGCTTCTCCAGCACCGCCTTCGCTTTCCGCGGCGGCGGCGGTTTTCATGGCGGCGTCGGGCGTGGCGGTGTCGGTGTTCACGGCGGCATCTATCGCGGTGGCGTGGGCCACGGAGCTTACGCGCGCCGGGGCTGGGGACCGGGATGGGGCGTCGGCGCTGCGGTTGGCGCAGCGGCACTCGGTGCGGCCGCCATCGGCGCAGCCACCTCTCCGTACTATTACAACAGCGCAGCTTGCGGATATTACCCCTATCCGGCCTGCTACTGACGACGCTACAAACCGGCATTGCCGCCGCCATCGATGGCCAGCGCTGCAAATCCGACTTTGTCAGAGGCGGATAAGCTATTTCGTGATCAGCGGCGGCCTGGCCGCCGCTGATGTGGCCGGCGAAATCACCAACGTGACCCACGCATCCCAGCCGAAGGGACAGTTGGCCGCGTCGAATTCGCCGTAGGCTTTGAGGTTCAGATAGCCCTGCATCGATCCGAGCGGGAACAGGAATCCGATCTGCGGGCCGACGCCAAGCACGCGGGACTCGAAGCACCCGACGCGGTCGCCGGAACCGCTGTCGCACGACAGCTCGTCATAGACGTAGCCGACCAGGCCGATCATTATCTGCTTGGTCAAAAACTGCGACGCGGCCCAATCGAGGTGCATGTCGACGCCGTTCTGATACTGCGTCGATGGATTCAGCAGATTGTAGGTGAAACCGAGAACCGCCGACAATTCGTGGCCCGATTGCGGATCGAAATAGGTATAGCCGCCGCCGGAATCGACGGCGCCGTGCCCGATGCCGATATTCGCCAGGCTCGCAGAATTGTAGTCGCCGACCGGCAGATCGCCGGTCACGTAGGTCATGTAGTTGTTGACGCCGTTATTCCAACGCAGCGTGAACAGCGGATAGAGATCGCCAATACCGGTCGCGGAGCCGCTGATGCTGTCGAACCGCGGGCCAAACGGAATGCTGCCGATTGTGCCCGTCACTGTTCCGGTCAAGGAATCTCTGGTGTTGCCGTATATTCCCATCAGGCTCGCCGCCGCCTGGCCGCCGAGCACAGGCGTGGCGAATACGTAGCTCGGTATGAACAAGCCGAGGTCCCCGGTGCCGCTCAAGTTCGCGCTTATGTGCGCCGAAACGCTCACGGGGATGTTGCCGATCTGATACTCGCGTGACAGCGACACTGCGGGACCCGCGGACACAGAGGTATGATAATAGATCGATGTATCCGACCATCCCGGTTGTTGCGGGACGGCCACGAGGCTTCCAAACAAGCCGGGGAGCCAGAAACTTATCCCGCCCTCGTCGGCCCGGGAAATCCCTCCGCTCGCGAGGACCAATGCGAGCGTCAGCGCGCCGCTTACGAGTCCGGAACGAACCGCGCGCACAAGCGCGGCAGGCGATGCAACGGCCGCTCCTCGCGGCGCTGCGGCTGGCTTCATTGCCGTCCTCCCGCTCCGAAATTCGGACATACGCAAGGACTCAACGGCACCAATTCCGACCACGGTATCTCAATAAAATCGCGCCGAAAAGCATGACCATCGCGTCCATTCTCGGCATTTTTGATGGACGGCAAACGGATGCTCCATATTCAGTACCTCGATTTAGAGAGTGTGCGCCGAATAAGCGCCGGAGCGACTAGCAAACAAACAATAACTGATGCCATTCCCGATTGACCGCTAATTTTACGAATTACCGTCATCGCGTGGAAATTTCCGGCCGATATCAACACAACCGGAAGCCGCGCGGCCAAGTGTCCGCGCAAAATCGGAGAGCCAGATGTCGAGGCGTAATCGCTTGCGGCGCTATTTCGGCGGAATGCTCGGAATCTTGTCCTTGGCGTCGGTCCCGGTATGCGCTCCAAGCCCAGGACAAACGACCCAACGTCCTCGTCATTATGACCGACGATACCGGCTGGGGCGATCTCGGCGCCTTCGGTGGCGGCAGAACCCGCAACGCGCCGACGCCAGCCCTCGACCGGCTCGCGGCCGAAGGCACGATATTCACCGAATGGTACGGCCAGGCGAGCTGCACGGCCGGCCGCGCTTCATTCATCACCGGACGCATCCCCGTGCGCTCGGCGCTCTCCGTGGTGATCGCGCCCGGCGACCCAAACAAACTTCGGCCGGAGATACCGACCATCGCCGAGTTTTTCAAAAAGAACGGCTACCAGACCTATTTTTCGGGAAAGTGGCATCTAGGCGACA
This sequence comes from uncultured Alphaproteobacteria bacterium, assembly GCA_963753355.1. GTDB lineage: Bacteria > Pseudomonadota > Alphaproteobacteria > Rhizobiales > Xanthobacteraceae > BOG-931. The sequence goes on along the minus strand of CAVWBV010000003.1, from coordinate 44,178 downwards.
CCATCGACGCCATGCCGGTCAACCATGGCTTCGATACGATGAAAGATTTCCTCGCGTACTACTCAGGCGTCTACGCGTACACGGATACCAATCTTCATCCGGATTTTCCGCGCGACGATCCGCAGTTCATTGCGGCTTATTGGCGAAAAGTGAATGACGGCATGTGGGAAGGCGAAGCCGGCGCGCCGCCCCGGCGCGTCGTCGAGCATTTCGGCTATCCCGACCTTGCGACCATCGATGAGAAGCAGGCTGCCGACGCCGCCGGTTACATCAAAGAACACGCTGGCGACTCAAAGCCGATGTTCATGTACGTCGCCTTCACCAAAATGCACAACCCGACCAATCCCGCGCCTGACTTCAGGGGCAAGTCGCACGCGAGCCTCTATCTCAACTCGCTCATGGAGATGGACGCGAATTGCGGCATCGTCTTGCAAGCGCTGCGCAGCGCCGGCATCGACAAGAATACGATCGTATTGTGGACCGTCGACAATGGCGCCTGGATCGACGCCTATCCAGATGCCGGCTACCAGCCGTTCCGCGGCATGAAGGGGACCGGCTTCGAAGGTGGCTGGCGCGTGCCGACCATCATGTCGTGGCCGGGCCGTATTCCGGCCGGGCGAAAGACGGACGGCATCATCTCCCACATGGACTTTTGGCCGACCGCCGCCGCACTGGCCGGCCTGACGCCGCCACCCCATGGTGCCTGGGTGGGCAACGACGGCAAGCCGATCTATTTCGACGGCATCGACGACAGCGGCTTTGTCCTCGGCAAGGGTCCGTCGGCGCGCACCTCGATGATCTATATCGAAGGCATCACCATGCTCGGCCTGCGCACGGGCGATTGGAAATTCCTCTGGACCGCCAAGGATAGCTGGCTGGGCCCGGAGCTGATGCTGGAGGTGCCGGCGATTTACAATCTGAAACAGGACCCGGGCGAAGCCTACGACAAGATGTTCAACGGTGCGGCACCGCCGACGGCCGGGATGCTGAAGACCTCGCCTGGCCGTTGGTCGGGGCAGGACAGCGGCTGGGCGCTGATGATAGCGCTGGAGCCCTTCGAAGAGATGATGAAGTCGATGAAGGAGTTTCCCAACACCGACATCTTGCCGAGCCCGGCGCTGGTCGGTGTCGACCGGCCGAAATTCGTGCCACCGGCCATGCGTTTCTACACCGGGGACTGAACGCGCCGTCGCCAAGTCTCCGCGAAAGGACGGTGGCCATTGTTATGCCTTGTGCCGATCCATTTCCGGCCAAGCGGCCGAACAGCACCTTTGACTGCACCCTTTCCGGTCTTTGTTTGACGAGCCTTCGCGATGGCTGCGCCCTCAATCACATCATGAACTTCATTCGTTGACCGACAGGGAGGGCATGATGAATTCGGCACGTGGATCTCCCGGCATCAATCGCCGGGTCCTGCTGATGGCGACGCCGGCGCTCATGTTGTTGGGGACTGCGTTTTCCATCGCGAATCAGGCCCGAGCGCTGACCGATCCGCTGCCATCGTGGAACGATGGCGCCGCAAAGCAGGCGATCCTCGGTTTCATGCGCGATGCTACCGACCGGGCAAGTCCAAACTTCGTTCCGCCCGACGAGCGCATCGCAACTTTCGTTCAGGACGGCACGCTGTGGGTCGAGCACCCGATGTACAGTCAGATGATGTATTGCCTCGACCGCGTACCAGCGCTGGCGGCCGAGAAACCGGCGCTGAAGCAAGCGGAGCCGTTCAAGACCGTCCTCTCCGGCGACCGAAAAGCCATAAGCAAATTGACGATGCCGGACCTCGAAAAGATTATTGTTGCCACGCTCACCGGCATGACCACGGACGCGTTCGACACCGACGTGAAGAACTGGCTCGCCGCGGCCAAGGATCCACGATGGAAGCGTCCCTATACCGAACTCACTTACCAACCCATGCTGGAGGTGATGAATTACTTCCGCGCCAACGGTTTCAAGACCTATATCGTCACCGGATTCGGCCAGGATTTTGTGCGCGTATATGCGCAACAGATCTATGGCATTCCACCCGAACAGGTGATCGGCTCGGCGCTGGCGGTCAAATATGCCTATGCCAAGGACGGTCAGCCGATCCTGATCAAAGAGCCCAAGACTCATGCTGAACGACAATCATGCCGGCAAGCCGGAGGGCATCCACCTGATGATCGGCCGGCGGCCATACGCGGCGTTCGGCAACTCAACCGGCGACCAGCAAATGCTGGAGTACATTGGCGCCGGCGCCGGCAAGCATCTGATGATGTTGGTGCTGCACGACGATGCGCAGCGCGAATACGCTTATGGTCCGGCGCAAGACCTGCCCGACACCAAGGTCCCCACCTTTACCCGGGCGCTTTATCATGAGGCGAAAACGAACCGCTGGACGGTCATCAGTATGAAGAGCGACTGGAAGCGTATCTTCGCGTTCGAATAGCCCGCCGCTTGCCCATCGACGAGGCGATGAAACAACTCAAGGAGAATCTGGCACGGCATCCGAACGACCGTGACAGCATGTCGGCGCTCATCGCATTTGACCGCGAGGACGCAAAACCCCGGTAAGAGTGGCGCGCCGCGGCGCCGGCGTATTTCGTTGGACAAGCTCCCGCCCGGCCGCTAAGCACAGCCGCCCATGCTTTCCCGCCTTCACGATTGGTGCGTTGACGCCGCCCGCCGCGCAGGCGCCGCCGATCTTCTTTCCTCTCGCGACCGGCGCCGATGATCGATCAGATCATAACCGCGCTTGGCTCGTGGATCGTGGCGGTTATTTCGGCCGCCGGTTATCTCGGCGTCGTGTTTTTGATGGCGGTCGAATCCGCCTGCATTCCACTGCCGTCGGAAATCATCATGCCGTTTGCCGGCTATCTGGTGTCGCTGGGCAACGCCAATTTGCTCGGCGTCGCGACCGCGGGTGCCATCGGCTGCAATATCGGCTCGACCATCGCTTATTATGTGGCGGCCTTCGGCGGGCGGCCGGTGCTGGAACGCTACGGCAAATACGTGCTCATTACGCACAAAGAACTCGAACGCACCGACCGGTTTTTTTCCCGTTACGGCTCGGCCACGGTTTTCTTCGGCCGGTTGTTGCCGGTGGTGCGAACCTTCATCGCCTTCCCTGCGGGGCTCGCCCGCATGCCGATGGCGAAATTTCAAATTTACACCTTTCTCGGCTCCTGGCCGTGGTGCTTTGCGCTCGCGTATATCGGCTATGTCCTCGGCGCGCGCTGGGACAGCGACCCGACCATGCGCAAATTGTTCCACGATTTCGATGCGGTCGTTGCGGTGGTCGCGCTTGCGGCGTTGGCCTGGTTTGTTTGGTCGCGCTGGCGCGAAGTCCATCGCTGAATTTCGCGCTTTGTAGGGAGAACAAACGCCATGATGTCGAAGACCGATCGCGGCAAGGCCGCCGATATTCTCATGGCCGCCGAGCAGGCCCGCAAGCAGGCGGTGCAGCTGTCCAAGACCTGGCCCGACATCACCATGGAGGACGCCTATGCGATCTCCACCGAGGTCGCGCAGCGCAAGATCGCCAGCGGCGCCAAGCTCATCGGCCACAAGGTCGGTCTCACTTCGAAAGCGATGCAGCGCTCCTCGCAGATCGACGAGCCGGACTACGGGCATCTGCTCGACTACATGATCATCGCCGATGGTGCGCGCGTGCCGCACGAGAACTACTGCCTGCCGCGGGTCGAGATCGAGCTCGCCTTCATTCTCGGCAAGCAATTGCGCGGCCCCGGCATCGGCCTGCCGGACGTGCTGCGCGCCACCGAATATGTCGTGCCTGCGATCGAGATCGTCGACGCGCGCCTGCAGGACCCGCGCAAGATTTTCGATACCGTGTCCGACAACGGTGCCGCCGCCGGCATTGTCATCGGCGGCCGGCCGGTCGGCCCGCTGGAGGTCGATCTGCGCTGGGTCGGCGGCATCATGTATCGCAACTCCGAGATCGAGGAGACCGGCGTCGCCGCGGGCGTGCTCGGCCATCCCGCGCTCGGCCTCGCCTGGCTCGCCAACAAGCTCGGCCAGCACGGCGTTGCGCTCGAGCCCGGCCATCTGGTGCTTGCCGGCTCGTTCACCCGCGTGGTGTTCGCCAAGAAAGGCGACACCCTGCACGCCGATTTCGGCGCGCTCGGCGGCATCGCCGTCCAGTTTGTCTAGCTGTTGGCCGTCAAGCCCGGCCATGACGAGTTGAGTTCCGCCGCGACCTCCGCGTTGACTTGGTCCCCTATCGGCCTACATTAAAGGCGTTCCGAGGGGTGCCCGAATGGGCTGAGAAAAACCCTTTGAACCTGATCCGGGTCATGCCGGCGAAGGGACAGGAATGATACCAGCCGCCACCTTGATCGCCAGACTTATCGGACCGCTGTTCGCGGTCCTTGGTCTTGGCATGCTGCTGAACGCCACGTTTTATGCCGCCGCCGTCGGCGAAGGCGCGCACAGTCCGGTGCTAATCGCTATTTCCGGCATGGCGACGCTTGTCGCCGGGCTCGCCATCCTCAACGCGTATCACGCCTGGACGGCGGATTGGCGCGTGCTCGTCACCATCATCGGCTGGCTCTTCATCATTGCCGGATTGATCCGGCTTATTGTGCCGAAGTTTGCCGAAACCGCCGCGCCGGCGGTTTATTCCGGCCCGGCCGCATTGATGGTCGCCGGCGTTATCGTGCTCATCATCGGCGGTGTTCTCAGTTTTGAAGCCTATCGTACCGCGAACAAATAAACTTACTCGGCGTCAAGGAGATAACCATGAACAAGCATATCCCCGAATCCGATCTCGTCACGCCGAAGGTGACGACCCGCCCGATTGCCGGCTCGCGCAAGATTTACGCGCGGCCCGAGGCGGCGTCCGATCTGAAAGTGCCGCTGCGCGAGATCGCACTCGATCCGTCCTCCGGCGAGCCGCCGCTGCCGGTGTACGACCCATCCGGCCCGTACACTGATCCTGACGCGACAATCGACGTCGGGCGCGGGCTTTTGCGTGCCCGCTCTGAATGGGTGAAGGAACGCGGCGGCGTCGAGGATTACGACGGCCGCGCCATCAAGCCGGTGGACAACGGCAACGTCAGCGGCAAGCACCTCGCGCGCAGCTTTCCGAATACGCCGCGGCCGTTCCGCGCCCTCGACGGCAAGCCAATGACCCAGCTCGAATGGGCGCGGGCGGGCGTCATCACCAAGGAGATGATCTACATCGCCGAGCGCGAGAATCTCGGAAGGAAGAAAATGCTCGACGTCGCGCAGGACGCGCACGACGACGGCGAAAGTTTCGGCGCCTCGGTGCCGCTGTTCGTCACGCCGGAATTCGTGCGCGATGAAGTGGCACGCGGCCGCGCCATCATCCCCTCCAACATCAATCACGGCGAACTCGAGCCGATGATTATCGGCCGGAACTTTCTGACCAAGATCAACGCCAATATCGGCAACTCCGCCGTCACCTCCTCGGTCGAGGAGGAAGTGGAGAAGATGGTGTGGGCGATCCGCTGGGGCGCCGACACGGTGATGGACCTCTCTACCGGGCGCAACATTCACAACACCCGCGAATGGATTTTGCGCAACTCGCCGGTCCCCATCGGCACCGTGCCGATCTATCAGGCGCTGGAGAAAGTCGACGGCGATCCGGTCAAGCTCGACTGGGAGGTCTACAAGGACACGCTGATCGAGCAGTGCGAGCAGGGCGTCGATTATTTCACCATTCATGCCGGCGTGCGGCTCGCTTACGTGCCGCTCACCGCCAATCGCGTCACCGGCATTGTCTCGCGCGGCGGCTCGATCATGGCGAAGTGGTGCCTGGCGCACCACAAGGAAAGCTTCCTCTACGAGCGCTTCGGCGACATTTGCGACCTGATGCGCAAATACGACGTCTCGTTCTCGCTCGGCGACGGCTTGCGCCCCGGCTCGATCCGCGACGCCAACGACCGGGCCCAATTCGCCGAACTGGAAACGCTCGGCGAACTGACCAAGATCGCCTGGGCCAAAGGCTGCCAGGTGATGATCGAAGGCCCCGGCCACGTGCCGCTGCACAAGATCAAGATCAATGTCGACAAGCAGCTCAAGGAATGCGGGGAGGCGCCGTTCTATACGCTAGGGCCCCTCGTCACCGACATCGCGCCGGCCTACGACCACATCACCTCGGCAATAGGCGCGGCCATGATCGGCTGGTTCGGCACCGCCATGCTCTGCTACGTCACGCCCAAGGAACATTTGGGCCTGCCCGATCGCGACGACGTCAAAGAGGGCGTCATCGCTTATAAGATCGCCGCCCACGCCGCCGACCTCGCCAAGGGCCATCCGGCGGCGCAATTGCGCGACGACGCGCTGTCGCGCGCGCGGTTCGAGTTCCGCTGGAACGACCAGTTCAACCTTTCGCTCGATCCCGACACCGCGCGCGACTACCACGACGAGACGCTGCCGAAGGAGGCGCACAAGGTGGCGCATTTCTGCTCGATGTGCGGGCCGAAATTCTGCTCCATGAAGATCACCCAGGACGTGCGCGATTACGCCGCGACGCTGAATGACCCGGATAAGCGCGCCGTCGCCGGTGAGGTGCTCACTGCGGAAGAGGGGATGGCGCAGATGAGTCAGAAGTTTTTGGACTTGGGCGCCAACGTCTATGTGGATGCTGAAAAGGCGAAGCAGAGCAATAAGGCGCTCTGAGTAGTCATCCTGAGGCGCTCATTACGCGGCGACGCGCCTCGAGAGGCCGCAAATGCCGTCCGCGAAATACGCAGCCTTCGAACCCGCCGCCGCTTATTTCGATCTGGTTCGCGGCGCGTTGGGCGCTCTCGTCGACGGCGACCATTTCTTCGACGTCGTCGCCGACAACATCGTTTACGAAGTCCTCTACGATTTTCCCGGCTGGCCGCGCGTCATCACGGGGCGGAGCGACCTGATGGCCGCGTTCAAGGGCTATGCCGGCAACATCGCGCTGCAATCCGCCGACAAGCTGATCGTTCACAAGAGCGATGGCGGCGGCGTTTTGGTCATCGAATACGAGGTTCATGGAACGATCCTCGCGACGCGCGCAAGGTACGACAATCGGTTCTGCTCGATCATTAGAATCGAAGACCGGAAGATCGCGCATTGGCGGGACTATATGGACTCGCTCGCAGCTTGGAACGCCTTGACCGGGCGGCCGCCGTGAACGAGGAGAGCGTCGCCCCGGATGGATGGTCGAGGCACGATCCGGGACATCGCCGTCGCATGGATTGCCGGATCATTTTACATCAAGACGGCGCTTGCGCGCCTTTTGTCCGGCAATGACGACGCAAGAGAAAGGCTCGGCACCCCATGCCCGACACACTCGTCTTCGATCCCGCCATCATGGACACGCGTGCGGTCTATCGCCTGCTCATCGGCTCCGTGGTGCCGCGGCCGATCGGCTGGGCTTCGACAGTGAATGCGAACGGCGTCGCCAATCTGGCGCCGTTTTCCTTTTTCACCGTAGTGTGCGTCACCCCACCGATGATCTCGCTCACCGTCATGCGCAAACCCGACGGCAGCGAAAAGCATACGGTGAAGAACATCCGCGCGACCGGCGAGTTCTGTTTCAACGCGGTGACCCGGCCGGTGTGGCGGCAGACGGTGGACTCAGCCAACGGCTTTCCCGAAGGCGACTCGGAATTCGCCGAGACCGGGCTCACGCCGATCCCAAGCGTGAAGGTCAGCGCGCCGCGCGTGAAAGAGGCGCCCATCCATTTCGAGTGCAAGCTGCATCAGATCCTGGAGCTCGGCCCCAAGCGGCAGGCGCTGGTCATTGGCGAGGTGGTCTACATCCATGTCGATCCGGCTTGCATGACCGGCGATTACATCGACATGCGCAAGCTTGATCCGGTCGGCCGCCTCAACGGCTTCTTCTACACCACGCTCGGCGACATCCTTGAGCGCAAGTTCGACGGCGGCGGTGGGGGGTAGCAAGCGGCTGCTTGCTCAATACGGGCTACGAGGTGGCGCGGGCTACGTGTTATGCTGCGGGACTAAAGTTCTTCCGCCCGTCCCGGAAACGCCGCCATGCATCTCTCAAACGAAAGTCTTCTGGTCATCTTGGTGGTCGGTCTTCTCGCCGGCTGGTTGGCCGGCCAAATCGTGCGCGGGGCCGGATTCGGACTGATCGGCGATCTCATCATCGGAATAATCGGCGCGTTCATTGGCGACTGGTTGCTGCCGCAACTCGGCATCCATCTCGGGACCGCAATTATTTCGGCGATCATCAACGCCACCGTTGGCGCCGTCGTGCTTCTGCTTGTGGTGCGGCTGCTGCGCGGTGGCGGCCACTTCGGCGGCGGTTGGGGCAGGCGCCGGTGGTGGTAGCCCGTGGGATGGGCGGAGCATTGCGAAACCCATCATTTAAACCGCAGCATAGCGCGATGCGGTTCGCTGCGCTCAACCCATACTACGCGCTGGATTGCTTCGCTTCGCTCGCAATGACGAGAAGCCTGTAAGGGCCGGTCATGCCCGCACTTGTTGCGGGCAATCCACGTCTTGATTCTCAGGCGAGCAAAAAGACGTGGATGGCTGGGGCAAGTCCAGCCATGACGAACGCAGTGCCGCCAAAGAATCATTGGAGTGCCGCGGCGTTGAACAAAGACCCGCGCGGCAAAATGTTTTGATTCCACAACCAAAATTGAAACGCCTTTGACTTCGCCGCGGCGATGGAGATAACGGCGGCCGTCTCGCTGGTTGTTAAGGGACGTCAACCGGTGACGCCGAATTGATGAGAGCGAGATGCGGTGCCCGCGCGCGGGGGTTCGTCCCTCCCGTTCCCGGGCGGCTTCGGGTCCCCGGTCGACCGGCACAAGGACCGGTCCGCACGGAGCGTGCTTAACCGCGGCATCTTTTTTTCTTTGGTTGGCGAAGCGGGAGAAACACCTGTTGCGCGGCCGCCGCGGGAAACCCGGTTCTGGAGCTGAGCCATCGGGGTAGAAGCCGGTGGCGAGTGCCGCAAGCGTGAGCGCCGAAAGGTGGGCGCGCTGGAAAAAACAGTGCGCACGCCGCGCACAGATGAGTTACGCAGACTGCGTAGACTTGTCTGCGGTGCGGACATTGGTAGGACAATGCGCCTTTCGGCGCTCCGCTTTCCCTTTTGAGGGAAGCACCTTTTCTTGGCGTTGTGGTGAGCAAAGCTCGGGTGCGTAGGTATCGCGAGAACGGACGATCTCATTCTGAGGTGCTCGACGCGTTGGCGCCGAGCCTCGAAGGATGTCAGCTCAGGCGCCGGGGCCTTCATCCTTCGAGGCTCGCTCCGCTCGCACCTCAGGATGAGGAGTCAAAACGCATCGCGAGAACGGATCTGCTTATCCGCCCTGCGAAGCAAAGCGCAGCGGGGGAGGAGGACCATGCGAAGCATGGTGGAGGGGGCGCGAAACGGAGACGCCCCTCCCGCCGCGCAAACGCGCGGTCCCCCCTCCCCGCTATCGCGGGCGGGATGAACTTCGGTGCCGTTGTTTGACATTGTGGATCGCCCGGAGCTTGTCGTCGGGCCGGCCACTTCGGGCAATGGCGCGTCCCGCGCGTGAACGCGCGCTTATCCGTTGTGCGCCTTTTGCCGGCAACGACGAAAAGAGCGCCACGGCACGAAACCTTCACGCGCGCTTCACGCTTTGCCACTGTGATACACTTCCCCAAAACCGGGAGCCGGAAAATGAGCGAGCGCGCACTGGCCTTTGTCGAAGAATGGGTATCCGACCACGTCGGCGCCGAAGATAAATCGGGCGACGAACAGGCGCGGGCGAGCGCGCTCGCCGATCGTTGTCGCGCCGATGCGGCCGCACAGGGCATCAGCGCGAACGAGATCGGTGAGGCGATCGACGATCTCACCGCGTTCATGATCGGCGCCATCGAGGAGGCTGCGGAGCGCAAGGCCCATGCCGAGCAGGCCGAAGACGTCAAGCCGATACCGGACCTTGTGGATGTGGAGGGCGTGGGAAACGCCGAGGAAGATGCTCTCGAAGATGAGGAAGACGAGCAGCACTGACCCTTCGCCCGCAAGCCTACAGTGCGAAACGCGCCGATTTACCGCAAGAATTCAGAGCGCCATGACGGACAAAGCCGTGCCAACGAGCATCGATCTGCACGCTGAAATGGATATCGACCGAGACATCACGCTCAAGAACGGCAACAGGGCGCCGGCATGAGCCATCTCCTCGTCCTCGCGGCTTTTCTGATTGTGGCGATCGGCGGCGGTCTGCTGATCGGCTTCGCGGCGCGGCCGGGAGCTTGGTATGCCGGGCTGGTCAAGCCGCCGTTCAATCCGCCGAACTGGGTGTTCGCGCCGGTATGGACGCTGCTTTATGCGCTCATCGCAGTCGCCGGCGCGCGCACCTTTGAGCGCGGGCTCGATTTTGCCTTTGCGCTATGGGTGGCGCAGCTGGTGCTGAATTTCGCGTGGAGCCCGGTGTTCTTCCGCCTGCATCGCCCCGGCGCCGCGCTGGCGATTGTCGCCGCTTTGCTCGCGGTCATTATCGCCTTCCTCGCGCAAAACTGGCAGGCCGACAACGTCAGCGCGCTGCTCTTTGTGCCATACGCCTGCTGGGTGGCGTTCGCTACGCTGCTCAACGCGTCGATTGTGAAGTTGAATCGAAAGGACGCTTATCAAGCCCGCAGGATGGGTTGAGCGATTGCGAAACTCTGGCAAAACCAGCAGCGCTGACTCTTCATCTCACGCGCCCGTGTGCCCCTGCGGGGCAGGAGATCGCGCGCTCCGAACGGCTCGTTGCCGTAAGTGGCTTCACGCAGAGATCGTTTGTTAACGCCTCGCCGTCACGCTCGCGGAGAGACTGCCACCGAGGTGCGACGCATTATGTATCAAATTGTCTACGTCAGTGCCGCCAATCAGGATTTTTCAGCCACCCATCTGAAAAAGCTCTTGGTGCGCGCGCGCATGCGCAACAAAGAGGCTGAGGTTACCGGCATGCTGGTGTTTTACGACGGGACTTTCCTGCAGGCGCTCGAAGGCGAAAAGGGCGCGGTCCTCGAAACCTTCGGCCGCATCGAGAAGGATCCGCGCCATCGCGATCTCGCCATCCTGCATGACGGGGAGGGGCCTGCGGCGCGCGTCTTCGGCGACTGGTCGATGGGATATTCCGATTTCACCGGCGCTGCCGGCATCCTTAAAGGGTTCGTCCGCTTAAACGAGCCCATGAAGCTGGCCGGCATCGACCGCGCCCGCGCCGTGGAGCTGCTCACCGCCTGCGGGCGTGACGAGGCGCTCAAGCACGCGTAACCCCGATTGAGCACTCGGGTCGTGCAATGCGCACCCAATTGTGATTTCCACGAAATCGGGGCCGGCGTCAGCGCCCATGGATTGCCGGATCATTTCACGTCAAGACGGCGCTTGCGCGCCTGTTGTCCGGCAATGACAAACAGCGACGTCGTCACCCCCGGCTGATAAACGAGCGCGCGTGGTTGGGGAGGATGGTCGCCTCGTAGAGATTCACTTCCGGCGGCAGCGACGCCATCAGCACCGCGACCTTGGCGACGTCGGCCGCTTCCATTACGTAATCCTCCGGTCTCTCGCCGGGGCCGGCGCTGGTGACGCCGGTGCGGGTGATGAACGACGAGAGTGTTGCGCCGGGATGGATGATCGAGGCGACGATGTTGTGCTTCCTCCCGTCCATGGTGAGCTGATGGGTCATGCCCTGGAGGCCGAATTTGGTCGTGGTGTAAGGCAGCGAATCCGGCCGCGGCGTCTTGGCGGAGATGCTGCCGATGTTGATGATGCGCCCGCCCTTCGGTGTCTGCGCTTTCATCAAGCGGATGGCTTCGCGGCTGCAGAGAAACGGCGCGGTGATGTTGATGGCGAGCGCCTCCTGCCAGTATTCGAGCGAGATGTCTTCGGTGTTGCGGTGCGTGGCGATGCCGGCGTTGTTCACCAGCACGTCGAGGCGGCCGTAAGTTTTCTTCACGGTCGCGAACAACGCGACGACGGCGTCTTCCCGCGTCAGATCGCTCGGCACCGGCAGCGCCTCGCCGCCGCGCGCCTTGATGCCGGCGGCGACCTCGTCGAGCAAGTTTGCGCGCCGCGCCGCGAGTACGGTCTTGGCGCCGGCGGCAGCGAAAGCTTCGGCGAGGCCGCGGCCGATGCCGTTGCTCGACCCAGTGACGATCGCGATTTTTCCCTGAAGCTCGTTTGCCACGAACGATCCTTTGAGTTGGCTCTAGCTACACGATGCGCGGCAATCTACCGGGAATTTTTCGGGGTGCGTAGCCTGTGGTCCAGCAATGACGAACTGAAAAAGTGGTCGAGCCCTGTCGTTACCTCTCCCCGGCGGGGAGAGGCGAATTTTCTTAAATGCGCTGCTCGATTGCGCTCGGCTACTTCACCGTGAGAACGAGGCCGTTGAGATCGGCGCTGACGATGGCGCCGACTGAACGGCCGCTGAGCGTGAGAATGGCGCCGTTCTGATTGGTCAGCACGATCGCCTGCGCGCCGCGGCCGACGGCTGCGCCGACGTTGCCCGCGGCATAAACGCCGGAGACATCCGACGGCCGGCGAATATGGCTCACCGTGCCACGAAAGCGCGTCTCGGACGCACCGAAGGTGAAGCCATAGCTCAAGCCGCCGATACCGAGCGGGTACCGCTGGCCGTGAAAAGTCAGCCAGCCCGAGCCGGCCGAGCCGCCGACAATAAAGCCTGCCTTGATCACGCTGAAGCTGATGCCGCCTTCGTCGGCGTATGCGGCAGACGACAACGCTGCGCCGGCCAAGGCCAGCATGGCGATCAGGCTTGCACGAAGGGAGGATACGGTGCGCATGCGTGGGGCTCCTTGAAAGGCTGAAAAGTCCGAATCGGCGTCGTCGCCGGAAGTCATACAGCGTCGACGGCCTGCGCCGCCAAAGAATCATGGGCGCAGCGCGCTGCCGCGCCCGGCGGCTCTCCCCCAACCGAACTCGATATATCGAGTTCGGCCGTTTAAGTTGCCGAAGTCGGAAAGATCCGACTGCGGGCGGGGACAGGCGAACTATTTCTGTCGCTGTTTGACATTGCGAGCAACCACATTGTGGAGGCTCGTCCGGCTAGCTGTTGCGCCCTTCCTTGGCTTGTCCGGCCAAAAAATCGGACAACGTGCCTTTGGATTTTTTCGCGGCTTTTCGTTTCGGAGCGGCCGGTTCTAGCGGCGGAGCGGCCGCGTCGCGAGCCAGGCGGAGCGCCTTGAGCCGCTCGGTCTTTTTGCGCAACGCCACGGCCTCGCTTTCGTAATCCGACATCGCCTTTTTAGCGTCGTCGGCACGCTGTAGTTTTGCGAATTGGGCGTTGGCTTGGCTTTTATTTGAATTCTCGGCCATTGAGGTTCCTTTTCCAAGAAACGATAAAGCCCCCGTTGCCATAGCAGGCCGCGGGCGGAATAGGCGGGAAATCGTCCTCCGCCCGCCGATCGACTGGCCAAGCGAATTTTCGGTTTCTTTGTTGATTGTACCACCAAGAAGAGGGCGGCGGCATGAGCGAAAAAACCTACCGCCTGATCGGCGCGGACGGCCAGCCTTACGACAGCCCGACCAAGGGCACCCTGGGCGGCCACCGGCGCTCGAAGATTTACGGCCGGCTTGATTGTCCGGGCGCACTGCGCGTGCTGGCGCGCGGCAACACCTATCAGAAGAGCCGCGTGTTCCTCGCCGACGAGGCGACGGCTATCGCCGCCGGTTATCGTCCCTGTGCGGTGTGCCTGCGCGCCGCGTATCGGGTCTGGAAACAACGGCAGCAAGGGTAGGAATAATTAAGAAGACGACGCCTTTCCCCAAGGGGAGCGCGGATTTGCCGACGCGGCAAGTCCGGAACCACGGCGGCAGCAAGCTAAGTCAGCCGACTGTCAGAAAGTTAATTGTTTTTCGCCGCATTCCTTACAGGTGTACGGCACTCGAACTTGACCTTGATCTACCGAGACACGATTGGGTGCGCCGCACTTTCCGCATTTGGTCTCTATGCGGGTTTGGCCCTGCTTGATGGTGAGGGCTTTGCGTTCCAACGCTTCTTTGACCAAACGCTCGGTCTCGTCGCGCATCGATTGCTTTGACATTTCCTGCTTTCTGACGGTTGCCCCTGTGGTCATATAGCCGGTCGCTTTTTTTAGCAAACGGCCGCAGTCCGGATTGAGTGAACAAAAATCCGGAGGCAAACGCCTTTCCTTTACCTTCTCGTATTGGAGACACGCGCAATTTGCGCTGCCGCGCGCTAAATTGTCCCCGTGATCACGCTCTATTCCTATCCCGAGCTGTTCGGCGTCGCCGATAACAACGGTTACGGGCTGAAGGTATTCGCGTTCATGCGGCTCGCCGGCGTGCCGTTCGTCCATGAGCATATTTTTGATGCGTCGGCGGCGCCGCGCGGCCAGTTGCCGTACATTGTCGATGACGGCGAGATTATCGGCGACAGCGAAACCATCGTCGCGCATCTGAACCGAAAATATCCACTCGCTATCGACGCCGGCCTGGAGGCGACGCGGCGCGACCGCGATCTTATGGTCACCCGGCTGCTCGACGACCTCTACTGGGTCATGTCCTATTCCCGCTGGAAGGACGAGCGCTATTTTCCGGCGTTCCGTGATGCGCTCTTACGCGAGCATCCGCAGCTCACGATCGAGGGCTTACGCAAGGCGCAGGAGTTCAACTTCCAGCGCTACTACTATGCGGGCGTCGGCCGCTACCCACCGGAGGCGGTCTACGCGCGCGGCGTTGCCGATCTCGCCGTGCTGGCTCGGCTGGTGCCGGCAAACGGCTACGTCCACGGCCCGCAGCCAACCAGCATCGATGCCGGCATCTACGGCTTCATCGCCAACATCTGGTTCTTCGACATCGACACGCCGCTGAAGCGGTTCGTTGCAGCGCACGGCAACCTGGTGCGCCATTGCGAAGCGATCCACGGCAAGGTGATGCAGCCGGCGGGCGGGTAGGAGAGGACGCGCGATTTTTTACGCCGTCGCCGCCGTGCGCACGCGCGCACCGGAGACAAGCGTCGGCGGCGCGTTGTTGAGGGTCTCGATGGCGAAGCCGGCTGCGGCCTTGTAGCCGGCCATGAACGCGGTGCGCTCGGCCGGCAGAATAACGTCGTCGATGTTATCGAACGTGCCGCCGCAACGCTCGTCGACCATGTTGAGGAGCCCGAACGGTCCGGCGCCGCGGTTGCGCAGCACGACCTGGGAAATCGGCCCGCACAGTTTAGCGTCGAAGGCCGCGAGCGCCGCTTCATTGATGCCGTGCTCGACGAGGCAGGCGCCGAGGATGCGGCTGTCGACAATCGCCTGGCTGCCGCCGTTGGAGCCGGTCGGGTACATCGGGTGTGCGGCGTCGCCGATGAGCACCACCGATCCGTTGCGCCAACTCGGCACCGGGTCGCGGTCGATCATCGGATTTTCGAACACGATGTCGGCGCCACACAGCAACGCGGGCACGTCGAGCCAGTCCCAGATCCAGCCGTCGAAGTGATGGGCGAAATCGGAGATCGGCACTTGCCGGAACCAGCCGCTTTGCTTCCAGCCTTCGTTGTTGTCGCTCGTGACCTCGGCGATCCAGTTGATCATGGAGAGGCCGGTCTGCGGGTCGGGATGCGAGATCGGGTAAAACACCACGCGATGGCGGTGCGTGCCAAGCCCGACAAAGGACGAGCCGGAGCGGATCGGCTTTCCCCATGTGGTGCCGCGCCACATGACGGTGCCACCCCAATGGATCGGCGGCTGACCGGGATGCATTTGCGCGCGCACCGCGGAGTGGATGCCGTCGGCGCCGATGAGCAGCGCGCCGCGCGGCTCCGACGTCGAGCCGTCAGCGTGCTCGACCAGCGCGCTAATGCTGCCGTCGCCAAGCTTGCGATAGCCGGCGACCCGGCTGCCGAGCTTGACCGCCTGTGGTCCAATCCGCTCCACGACCTTATCGTGCAGCAGCATGTGGAACCGCCCACGATGCACCGCGTATTGCGGCCAGTTGTAGCCGGCGAGTTTGCCGCGCGGCTCGGAATAGATGTCGTTGCCATTGAGCCCGACCAGCGCCCACTCCTTTGCGGGCAGGCCGACCTGGTCGAGGTCCGCCTCGGTGATGCCGAGGTCGTAAAGCTCGCGCACCGCGTTCGGTTGCAAGTTGATGCCGACGCCGAGCGGGCGCATCTCGCGCACCGCTTCGAAGACAGTGCACGGCACGCCGATCTGATGCAGCGTGAGCGCCGCGGCGAGGCCGCCAATGCCGCCGCCGGCGATGATCACCCGATCATCGGTTGAACTGTCACGCGCCAAGACGCCCACTCCCTGCGCATTTATTAGGGCCGGACGCGGCCGCCGTCCATCGGCGTTTACGCCTGCGCCCGATCCGCGCTACCATTGCCGCGACCCGGGAGACGTTCATGAGCAACGGCACGCCGCTTTCACAGCAAGAACTCGAAGACCGCATGGCCATTGTGCGTGACAACATCCGACAATTGATCGAGCAGGCGACTGCGCAGTCCGGCGCCGGGGACGAGTCGCGCAACGCTGACCGGCTGGCCGACCAGCAGGCCGAGCTCGACCGCCTCACCAAGGAACGCGACGCGCTGTTGAAGCGGAAAGCAAAATAACGATCAAACGCCTGGTTACCGCGTTCGTGTCGTTGCTCGCCGGCGCCGCGTTCGCCGACGACAACTTCAACTATGCGACGCCGAAAGGTCATCCGAGGGTCGCCGAAATCGTCAATGGCGGTGGCTGCTCGCCGAAAGACAACATGGCGCGGGTACTTAAGAGTGCTCGTCCGCTCGATTACGCGCCGAACTGGAGCGGCGACAATTATCTCGGCACAGCCTGGACATTCATGCCGAAGCGGTACGTGGTCGACTCCGGCATGAATGGCGGCGTTTATCTGGAAGGCCACCTGATCACGCCGCGCGGCGCCGAGATGCCGGACGATCTCTTCATCGTATTTGCCGAATGGGACTGTTCGATCAAGCCGAAATAAGACCGCGTACCGTGCCGGCCCGCTTCGTTTTCTACGCCGCCTGGTGGCGCGCGAGCTCGGACTTGTAGAGACCCATCTCCTCAAGGAATGCTTTGGCGATGCTCGGCCTCGTCTGCAAGGATTCGTGGTAGCGCTTGATGGCTGGCCAATTCGTGAGATCGACCCGCGTCGGCACCGTCCAGTTCAGGATGGTGTAGAGATAAGCGTCGGCGACCGAGAAACGGTCGAGCAAATATTCGCGGCCTTTGAGATAATCATTGAGATATTGCAGCCGCGAGTTCTGTTTTTGCAACGTATAGGCGCGCGTACCCTCCGGCACTTTTTGATCGAACAGCGGGACGAACAATGCCTTGTGTAACTCCGTGCCGATGAAGCACAGCCATTGCTGCAAGCGCGCGCGCCCGCTGTCGTCGGTCGGCGCAAGCTTTGCCGCAGGATAGCGGCTGGCGATATATTGTAGAATCGCTGCGTTCTCGCTGAGGAGGCCATTGTCGTCGAGCCGCAGGAGCGGCACCAAGCCGAGCGGATAGATCTTGCGGTAATCAGTGTTCGTGCCGTCAAGCGTACGCTTGGTCTTGGGGTCGACCTCGATGAAGCGGACGTCGCCAGCCGCCGCTTCGTAAAGCGCGATCCGGCTCGCCAGCGAACAGGCCATCGGAGAAAAATACAGGTCCATGATGCTCTCCCTTTCATTTTTGTACCGTCTCGCATAAATTAAGTGCAGTCAAGGATTGTTTGCGAAATGGTACAAAAAAAATCAAAGGCGGAAAAAACCTCGGCGGAGCGACACCTTCGCCGGGGACGGCCGCGGCAATACGATCCCGATCACGCGCTTGCCAAAGCGGCCGCGGCGTTTTGGAAGGGCGGCTATGCCGGGACGTCGCTCGATGAACTCGCCGCCGCGACCGGCATGAACCGGCCGAGTCTCTATGCCGCCTTTGGCGACAAGCGCGATCTCTATCTGAAGACGCTTGAGCGCTATCAGCGCAAGTCGCGCGCCAAGACGCTTGAACTCCTGGCCGACGATCCGACGCTGCGGGTTTTCCTTACCCGCTTCTACGACGGGGCGCTCGAAATCTACCGCGCCGGCGGCCACGACGCGCGCGGTTGCTATTCGATTTCGACAGCGCCCGCACAGGCAACCGTCGATACCGCGGTCCGCGCGTTCCTCAGTGACAGCATCCGCGGCACTGACAGCTTTCTGGCCGATCTAATCGAAAAGGCACGCGAGCGCGGCGAGGTGGCGGCCGCCGCAAATCCGGCGGCGCTGGCGCAGATCGCGACAGCAACGCTGCACACCATTGCCGTGCGCTCGCGCGTCGGAGCGTCACGCAAGGAGCTCAAGGCCCTCGCTGCCGCAGCAATCGATCTGATTTGCGCGGGCTCGCCTTCACGCGGCTGAGTTGCGAGCGACGCCGATCAAGCGGTCGAGCTCGTGGCGGTTTTGCTTCAAGGGTTCGCTCGGTCCGTCATAGATGATGCGACCCCGGTTCATCACCGCAATGCGCGGCGAAATATCGAGTGCAAGCCGCGTGTTCTGTTCCACCAGCACAAGCGTCAGTCCTTGCGTGCCGGTCAGATGGCGGACCGCGCGGGTGAGTTCTTCGACAATAACGGGCGCGAGCCCTTCCGAAGGCTCGTCCATGAGGATGACCGCCGGATTGCCCACAAGCGCACGGCCGATCGCCAGCATCTGCTGCTCGCCGCCCGACAATTGGCTGCCCCAGTTTCTCTGCCGATCCCTGAGCCGCGGGAATAACTCGAACACCGCCTCCACGGTCCAAAGACCCTGCCGCACTGCCACGTCCAGGTTTTCCCGCAAGGTCAGCGACGGAAAGATCTCGCGCTCCTGGGGAACGTAGCCCAGTCCCGCCGCGACGCGCAGATAGGGCGGAAGACGGGTGATGTCTTTGCCCGAAAGCGACACGCGGCCGCGATGCAGCGTGTTGTGGCCCATCACGGTCGATAACAGCGTCGTCTTGCCTACGCCGTTCCTGCCGATAATCGCGAGCGTCTCGCCGGCTTTGACCGCCAGGCGGACGTCCTCGACGATGACGGTTTCGCCGTAGCCGCTGAAAACGCCGTCAAGCTCAAGCGCGGTCGTTTCAGCCATGGCGATCCTCACGCCGCTCGCCGAGATAGACCGAGCGTACGCGCTCATCCGCTGAAATCTCCTCCGGCGAGCCTTCGGTCAGCACTTCGCCTGCGACCAGCACGATGATCCGGCTGGCGAAGCGAAACACCAGGTCCATGTCGTGCTCGATGATGAGCACGGTAATGTTGGGATCGAGCTTCGAGATGACATCGAGGATCAGATGACTTTCCGAGGACGGAACGCCGGCTGCCGGCTCGTCGAGCAGCAGGAGTTTCGGTCGCTGCGCGACTGCGATCGCGATTTCCACCAGACGCTGACGCCCATAGGGCAATTCGCGAACGGGCTTATCGGCGTTATCGACGAGCGCAAGCGATTCCAGATGATCAAGCGCTTCGTCGAGGACCGTGGTTTCCTTCCCGGCGGATCGCCACAGCCGATTGCAGGTATTAGTCCGCTCGCCGATGGCGAGATAGACGTTCTCCAAAACCGTCAGGCCGCGAAACAGCTGGTTTACCTGGAAAGTGCGGGCGATCCCGCGGCGCGTCCGCGCGGCTTGCGACAACGCGGTGATCTCGTCGCCATCAAGCAACACCTTACCGGCCGAGGAACGTAAGCGGCCGGTGATCAAGTTGACGAGCGTGGTTTTGCCGGCGCCGTTGGGGCCGATCAGCGCGTAGCGGGCGCCGCGCGGCAGCACGAAACTGATGTTGTTAGCTACGGTGAGCGCACCAAAGTTTCTTTGCAGATTTTCGATTTCGAGAGCCGGAGCGGTCATTGCTTCGCTCCGAATCGGAGGGCGCGGACACGGCGGCCGAGCCGGCCGAACAGGCGGTGCCGATTGGCAAGGACCACCGCGATAAGAATCGCGCCGATGCCAAACTGCCAGAATTCAGGGCTCATTTTCGCCAGTTCGTTTTGCAGTACCATGTAGAGCGTCGCGCCGACGAATCCGCCGTATAGCCAACCCGCACCACCCAGGATGAGCATCATCAGCACGGCGGCAGATTGATCGAAGTCGAACACGCCGAGCGTCACCAGCGTGTTGGTCTGCGCGAACAGTGCCCCGGCGATGCCAGCGACGGCGGCGGAAATCGTATAGGCGATGACCAGGCGCCAATGCACCGGGGAGCCAATCGCGTGCATTCGCGCGACGTTTTCGCGGATGCCGACTAGCGCCTGGCCGAACGAGGAATAGACAATCCGCCGGACGACGTAAAAAGCGACGAACAGCACGCCGAGGCAGTAAAGGTAATAAGTGTGACCGTAGAGATCGTAATCGAAGTGACCGAACAGGGGCGCGATGTTGATCCCGGGAATACCGTCGTAGCCGCCGGTGAAGTCACGGAACAGATTGCCCAATTGCTGAAGCATGATCGTCGTCGATAGCGTCAGCACCAAAAGCGCCAAACCGCGATAGCGCAGCAAGATCAAGCCCGAAAGAAATCCACCGATCGCCGCCGCAAGTGCTGCGCATGCCAGCCCGGAAAATGGTTCGCTCCAGTGCAGATCGGTGATCAGCAAAGCCGCCGCGTAAGCTCCGAGCCCGAAATAGGCGGCGTGCCCGAGCGTGACAATGCCGGCATAGCCGAGGATCAGATCGAGCGACAGCGCAAACAGAATCATGATCAACGTCTGGCCGCCGAGAATCATCTGGTTCGGGAAAATGAAAAACGCGGCAATGGCCGCGATCCACGGCAGCGCCTCGGCGAGGCGGTAACGATGGCGGCGCGCGAAAGATGCAAGCGCGCGGGTGCGCGCCGCGGCAATCTCGTTGCCGCCAGCCGCGGGCGCAAGCGGTTTACTCGCGTCCATAAAGTCCCGCGGGTCTGACGAGCAGAATGAGCACTGCAACCGCGTAAATGACGAAGCTGCCGGCGTCGGCGAACAGGTATTTGCCGGCGGTATCGCTGACGCCGAGCACGAGCGCGCCGGCGAGCGTTCCCCAGATGCTGCCCGAGCCGCCGACCGCCACCACGAGCAGGAAGAAGACCAAATAAATGACAGCGAAGCTCGGCGTCAGCCCTAGCAGCTGAATGGCAAGCCCGCCGCCAAGCGCGGCGAGGCCGCTGCCGACGGCAAAGGTCATGGTGAACAGGCGGTCGACATTGATGCCGACAGACTGCGCCATGCGCCGATTGTCGACGGCCGCGCGGATCATGGTGCCGATTTTCGTGCCCTCGAATCCGTACCACAGCACCGCCACCAGTGCCGCGCCGACGGCAATAAGAAACACCCGATAAGTCGGGAACGAGCGATCGCCGAGGTGAAGCTCGCCTAAAAGATAAGACGGGACGCGGATGGACTTCGGTTGCGGGCCGTAGAAATACGTATAGATCGCGATCACCATGAAGGTGAGCCCGATAGTCAGCAGCACCTGGTCAAGTTCGCTGGCGCCGTAGAGCTGCGAATAGAGCGAACGTTCGAGCAAAACACTGACCAAGCCGACGGCGACGAAGGTAATGAGGAGCGAGGGCAGAAACGGCACGCCCCAGCTCGCAGTCGCCGTGACCACCAGATAGCCGCCGGCCATGGCAAACGCGCCGTGCGCCAAATTGACGACGCCCATCAGCCCCATGGTAACGGAAAGGCCGACCGAGATGATGAACAGGAACATGGCCCAAGCCAGACCATCGAACAGAATGCTGACGATGGTGTTGGCCACGGGCGGCAAGGTTCGCTCACTCAAGCTTTGTTCTGTCCTGCCGCAAGGACGCGGCAGGCAGAACAAAGCTTGCCTCAGGTTCCTAGGAGCCGCAACGCCCGACTTTTAGTTCCTTGCACTCGTCCTTCACCTGCGGATAGGTCTCGAGTATCTTGACGCCGAGCTTGCCGTCGGCCTTTTTGATCACTTCTTCAGCGCGCTCCGGCTGGATTACGTCGCGGGTTTGCGGATCAATTTGCATTGGACCACGGAATCCCTCGTGGTTCCAACCTTTGAGCGTGTCGACCACTTTGTCCCCGTCGTCGAGATTGCCGTGCAACGTGTTGATGACGTCGAAAATTCCCGCCATCGTGTCCATCGACGCTGCCGACATGAAGTCGGGATAAGAATTCGGCCCATAGGCTTCGTGCCAGGCCTTTACGAATTCCGCGTTCCCCGGCGTGTCGAGGTCGTCCGAATAGCTCGACATCACCACTAAGCCGATCGCCGCGTCGCTCATATGCGCGAGCTCATAATCGGGAATGAGATCCATCGGGCCGATGAGTTTCACGCCAGCCTGTCGCATGCCAAGATCGCCGTAGGTCTTCATCACGCCGCCGGCGTGCGAGCCGGACGGGACAAATACATAGAAGCAATCCGGGTGCTCATCCTTCACGCGCTGAAAGAACGGCGTGAAATCGGGGACCGCCCCAGGCGAACCCATGCGGACTTCATCGACCACCTTGCCGCCCGCTTTCTCGAACGCGGTCTTGAAGGCCAGCGTTGAATCTTGCCCGGGCGGAAAATCGGTAAAGCCGGCGGCCGCGGTCTTGCACCCGTATTTGGTCGCGGCGTAAGTGCCCATCGGATAGGCCGGGTCCCACATACTGAAGGAAAAGCGCACGATGTAAGGCGACAGGTTGGTGATCCATGCCGTGCCGGCATTGGCAATCAGCATCGGTATTTTCGCCTGGGTCGCAAGCGGCGCCGCGGCGATCGCCGATGGCGAGAACACGAAGCCAGCAAGGAGCTTCACCTTGTCGTTGGTGATGAGTTCGGTGACGACCGTTCGCGCATTGGCGCCTGAAGGCGGCCCCTCATCGCGCTTGATGAGCTCGATCTTGTTGTCGCCGAGGTCCTTGGCGTGCAGCTTCACATACAAGTCGAACGCCTTGTCGACCTGATTGCCGAGATCGGAGTTGGCCCCGGAATACGGTAAGACGACGCCCACCTTGATTGTTTCGGCGTGGGATGCCGCCGCCCAACACAACGTCAGAAACGAAGCCGCAAGCGCGCCAACAAACTTCATCGAAATTCTCCTCGGCTTAATTCGTCCCATTCGCGCGGTGTTACTTCGGAGCCAGCCGGCCGCTCTTGATTTTCGCCACTTTCGCACGTCAAGTCGGCGAGGGCAAAATCGATATTCGCGAATTCCGCGGCGGTGTGACGCATCGGGTGCGGCTGGGACAAATCGGGTTCTCGCTTGGATAAAAGGGTTGCAGAAATGATCGTCACCAAACGCATTGACGGCAAGGCGCGCGGGGAACGGCTGCTCGCCGAGGTCGCCAATGCCACCGCCAAGCTCAAGGCCCAAATCGGTGCCGCACCCGGCCTTTGCGCTGTGTTAGTCGGCGACAATCCGGCGAGCCAGGTCTATGTACGCAACAAAGGCAAAGCCGCTGTCGCGGCCGGCATCGAAAGTTTTCAGGAGACGTTGCCAGCCACCGCGAGCGAAACCGAACTTTTGAGTTTGATTGCCAAACTCAACGCCGATGACAGGGTCGACGGCATTCTAGTGCAACTGCCACTACCCAAGCACATGGATCCCCAGCGTGTCATCGACGCCATCGATCCTGCGAAGGATGTCGACGGATTTCACGTTGAGAATGTCGGACAGCTCTGGAGCGGCGGTTTGGACCGCGCGTTGATTCCCTGCACACCCTACGGTTGCCTGCTGTTACTTCGTGATGTGCTGCCGAATCTCGCCGGAGCCGAAGCAGTAGTGCTTGGGCGCTCGAATATTGTCGGCAAACCGATGGCGGCGCTGCTCCTCGCCGAGAATTGCACAGTGACTCTCGCTCACTCCAGAACCCGTTCTCTTCCCGAAGTCTCGCGCCGCGCCGATATTTTGGTGGCAGCGGTTGGGCGGGCGGAATTCGTGCGCGGAGATTGGATCAAGTCGGGTGCGGTTGTGATCGATGTCGGGATCAACCGGGTCGAAGCGACCGAAGGCAAGTCGAAACTTGTCGGTGACGTGGCGTTCGCAGAAGCGCAGGGTATTGCCGGTGCCATTACGCCGGTGCCGGGTGGGGTTGGCCCGATGACCATCGCCTGCCTCCTGCGCAATACAGTTGTGGCCGCCGCCCGGCGTCGGGGAAAAACGGAACCGGTCCTGTAAGCATTTCTCGCCGGGTGCGGGCACGGCCTGCGGCTCGGCCATCCGCGTTATTTCTAAGAAAAACCAATAGCTTGCGCTATGGAAGGCGGGCGGCGGGGCCGGTTGGGCGAAGCGTCACGCACCGCTTACCGAGCCGTCGAAAATTTTTTCCGGAACAGGGCATGCGGGCGCAGGAACCTTAATCGGGCGAATGCGTTCGCGTTACGGCACAGGAGGAGTCACGTGAGGGGGAGAATCACGCCGACGAGCCGGGTCCCGCGGTATTTAACCGCCTGAGGCCCGCTTGGCGTTGTTTCCGCCGCACGTAAAAGCTGTCTGGTCCCCGCTGCGCCGCTTCTGTTGAGGCGGTGCAGTGCATGCCGTCGGAGACTTTCATGCCCCGTACCTCGTCAGAAACCGGCGCCGCCAACGGTTCGAGCGCCACCGCGGCTGCCGCCTCGGCTGTCAAAACCCGCGCGACGGAACCGGTGGGCGGCGAGGCTTCCGAACTGCGGGAGCTTCTTCAAGCGTTGCAAGCCGTGCGCGTCGGCGATTTTTCGGTGCGAATGGCGGGCCATCAACTGGGACTGATGGGCAAGGTAGCTGACACTTTCAACGAAATCGTCGCAGCCAATGAGCGCATGGCCCGGCAACTCGAACGCGTAGGCCAGGGGGTCGGCCGCGAAGGCCGGACCAAGCAGCGAGTGCGCTTTGGCCTCTCCGAGGGTGCCTGGGGCGAGATGGAGACCTCGGTCAATTCGCTGATCGACGATCTACTATGGCCGACCACCGAAGTGACACGCGCCATCGCCGCAGTGGCGCAAGGCGATCTTTTACGCACCGTTCCGCTCGACGTCGACGGCCGCCCGCTGAAAGGCGAGTTCCTGCGCTCGGCCGAGATCGTCAACCGCATGATCAAGCAGCTCAACGTGTTCACCTCGGAAGTGACCCGCGTTGCCCGCGAAGTCGGCACCGAAGGCAAGCTCGGCGGGCAGGCGCAAGTCGGCGGCGTGACCGGCGTGTGGAAGGACCTCACCGAGAGCGTCAATTCGATGGCGTCGAACCTTACGGCGCAGGTCCGCAACATCGCCGAGGTGACCATCGCGGTCGCCAACGGTGACTTGTCGAAAAAGATCACGGTCGACGTGCGCGGCGAGATTTTGCAGCTGAAGGAAGCCATCAACACGATGGTCGATCAGTTGCGTTCATTCGCCTCGGAAGTGACGCGCGTCGCGCGCGAGGTCGGCACTGACGGCAAGCTCGGCGGTCAAGCCATTGTTCCCGGCGTCGCCGGTACCTGGAAGGATTTGACCGACTCGGTGAACGCCATGTGCGGCAACCTCACCGACCAGGTGCGCAACATCGCCCACGTGACCACCGCGGTGGCGCGCGGCGACTTGTCGCGGAAAATCACCGTCGATGTGCGCGGCGAAATTCTCGAGCTCAAGGACACCATCAACACCATGGTGGACCAGCTCAACTCGTTCGCCTCGGAAGTGACCCGCGTCGCCCGCGAAGTCGGCACCGAAGGCAAGCTCGGCGGCCAGGCACAGGTGCCCGGCGTCGCCGGCACCTGGAAGGACCTCACCGACAGCGTCAACTCGATGGCCGGCAACCTGACGGCTCAGGTCCGCAACATCGCCGACGTCGCGACCGCGATCGCCGGCGGCGACTTGTCGAAGAAGATCACGGTCAACGTCTCCGGTGAAATTTTGCAGCTGAAAGAAACCATCAACACGATGGTCGACCAGCTCAACGCCTTCGCCGGCGAAGTGACGCGCGTAGCCCGCGAAGTCGGCACCGACGGCCGTCTCGGCGGCCAGGCCAACGTGACCGGTGTTGCCGGCACCTGGAAAGACCTGACCGACTCGGTCAACTCCATGGCGTCGAACCTCACCGCGCAGGTCCGCAACATCGCCGAAGTGTCGACCGCCATCGCCAGCGGCGACTTGTCGAAGAAGATCACCGTCGATGTCCGCGGCGAAATCCTCGAGCTCAAAGACACCATCAACACCATGGTCGACCAGCTCAACGCCTTTGCCGGCGAAGTGACGCGCGTCGCGCGCGAGGTCGGCACCGAAGGCAAGCTCGGCGGTCAGGCGGTGGTGCGCGGCGTCGCCGGCACCTGGAAGGACTTGACCGACAGCGTCAACTTCATGGCGTCGAACTTGACGGGCCAAGTGCGCAACATTGCCGAGGTCGCGACTGCCGTCGCCCGCGGCGACCTTTCGCGCAAGATCACCGTCGACGTGCGCGGCGAAATTCTCGAGCTGAAAGACACGCTCAACACCATGGTCGATCAGCTCAACGCCTTTGCCGCCGAGGTGACGCGCGTCGCCCGCGAGGTCGGCACCGAAGGCAAGCTTGGTGGTCAGGCGCAGGTGCCCGGCGTTGCCGGCACCTGGAAGGATTTGACCGACTCGGTCAACTCCATGGCCGGTAACTTGACCGCCCAGGTCCGCAATATCGTCGAGGTAACGATCGCGGTCGCCAACGGTGACTTGTCAAAAAAGATCACCGTCGACGTGCGCGGCGAAATCCTGCAGCTCAAAGAAACGCTGAACACCATGGTCGACCAGCTCAACCGCTTCGCCGGCGAGGTGACGCGCGTTGCCCGCGAAGTCGGTACCGAGGGCCGCTTGGGCGGCCAGGCCAACGTGCCGGGCGTCGCCGGCACCTGGAAGGACTTGACCGACTCAGTCAATTCCATGGCCGGCAATTTGACGGCGCAGGTCCGCAATATCGCCGAGGTGACCACGGCGGTCGCCCGCGGCGACCTTTCCCGCAAGATCACAGTGGACGTCAAGGGCGAAATTCTCGAACTGAAAAACACCATCAACACGATGGCCGACCAGCTCAACGCGTTCGCTTCGGAAGTCACCCGCGTCGCGCGCGAAGTCGGCACCGAAGGCAAGCTCGGCGGTCAGGCACAAGTGCCAGGCGTTGCCGGCACTTGGAAGGATTTGACCGACAACGTCAACTTCATGGCGTCAAACCTTACCGCGCAGGTCCGCAACATCGCTGAGGTGGCGACCGCCATCGCCGGTGGCGACCTGTCGAAGAAGATCACGGTCGACGTGCGCGGCGAGATGCTTCTTCTCAAAGACACGCTCAACACCATGGTCGAGCAGCTGCGCTCGTTCGCCGCCGAAGTGACGCGCGTCGCGCGTGAAGTCGGCGCTGACGGCCGGCTGGGCGGCCAGGCAGTCGTTCCCGGCGTGGCCGGCACCTGGAAAGACTTGACCGACAACGTCAACCTGTTGGCGGCGAACCTGACCACGCAAGTCCGCAACATCGCCGAAGTCACGACTGCCGTGGCGCGCGGCGACCTGTCGCGCAAGATCACCGTCGACGTGAAGGGCGAAATTCTCGAGCTGAAAAACACCATCAACACCATGGTCGATCAGCTCAACGGCTTTGCGTCGGAAGTCACCCGCGTGGCGCGCGAAGTCGGCACCGAAGGCTTGCTTGGTGGCCAGGCGCAGGTGCCTGGCGTTGCCGGCACCTGGAAGGACCTGACCGATACCGTCAACGTGATGGCCGCCAACCTGACCGAACAGGTACGCGGCATCGTCAAGGTGGTGACCGCGGTCGCCAACGGTGATCTCAAGCAAAACCTCGCGGTGAAATCGAAGGGCGAGGTGGCGGCGCTCGCCGAAACCATCAACAACATGACCGACACGCTGGCGACGTTCGCCGATCAGGTCACGACGGTGGCGCGCGAAGTGGGCGTCGAAGGCCGCCTTGGCGGCCAGGCCAACGTGCCCGGCGCTGCCGGCACCTGGAAGGATCTGACCGGCAACGTCAACCTGCTCGCCGCCAATCTGACCACTCAGGTGCGCGCCATCGCCGAAGTGGCCACCGCGGTGACCAAGGGCGATCTGACGCGCTCGATTCAAGTCGATGCCCGCGGCGAAGTGGCGGAGCTCAAGGACAACATCAATACGATGATCGACAACTTGCGGCTCACCACCGACCGCAATACCGAGCAAGACTGGCTGAAGACCAACCTCGCCAAGTTCACCAACATGCTGCAGGGTCAGCGCGATCTGACCACCGTCGGCCGGCTGCTGCTCTCGGAGCTGACGCCGCTGGTCAACGCCCACCAAGGCGTCATTTATCAGATGGAAAACGAGGAGACGCCGGGGCTGAAGCTATTGTCAGCCTACGCCGACGATGGCGCCAACGGACACCCCGACAGGCTCCGATCGGGTGAAGGCCTCATCGGCCAATGCGCCGTGGAAAAACGGCGCATGCTGATCACCGAAATGCCGGATGACACTGTGCCCATCAGTTCGGCGTTGTTCAAGGTCAAGCCGCGCAACAACATCGTATTGCCGGTGCTGTTCGAAAGTCAGGTCAAGGCGGTGATCGAGCTCGCCTCGATCCACGAATTCACCACCTTGCAGACAATGTTCCTCGAGCAACTCACCACGTCGATCGGCATCGTGCTCAATTCGATCGAGGCGACGATGCAGACCGAAGGCCTGCTCAAACAGTCGCAGCAGCTCGCCGGCGAATTGCAGGCGCAGCAGAAAGAGTTGCAGCAGACCAACGAACAGCTCGAGCAAAAGGCCCAGCAGCTCGCCGAACGCAACGTCGAGGTCGAGCGCAAAAATCAGGAAATCGAGCAAGCCCGCCGCGCGCTGGAAGAAAAGGCGACCGAGCTGGCGCTGACGTCGAAGTACAAATCGGAATTCCTTGCCAACATGTCGCATGAGCTGCGCACGCCGCTCAATTCGATTCTGATCCTGGGCCAGCAGCTCACCGACAACCCCGAGGGCAACCTCACGGGGAAGCAGGTCGAGTTCGCGCGCACCATCCATGGCGCCGGCACCGACCTTCTCAACCTGATCAGCGACATTCTCGATCTGTCAAAGATCGAATCCGGCACGGTCACCGTCGATGCCGAGGAGATTTTCTTCACCAACTTGCTGGACATGGTGGCGCGGCCGTTCCGGCACGAGGCGGAAACCCGGCAGCTTGGCTTCGACGTTGTCGTCGATCCCAATGTCGGCCGCACCATCACCACCGACTCCAAGCGATTGCAGCAGGTGCTCAAGAACTTGTTGTCGAACGCGTTCAAGTTCACAGCCCAAGGCGGCGTGCGGCTTACGGTGTCGGCGGCCCCAGGCGGCTGGAGCGCCGGGCATCCCGTGCTCAATCAGGCGTCCGGCGTCGTCGCCTTCGAGGTGTCCGATACCGGTATCGGCATTCCGCAGGAAAAACAGAAGATCATCTTCGAGGCGTTCCAGCAGGCGGACGCTTCCACCAGCCGCAAGTACGGCGGCACCGGGCTTGGGCTCGCCATCAGCCGTGAACTTTCGAGCCTGCTCGGCGGTGAAATTCATTTGCGCAGCACGCCCGATACCGGCTCGACGTTCACGCTCTATCTGCCGATCAAGTATGTGGGCTCCAGCACCACGTCCCGTCCGGCGACCACGCATGCCATACCGGCGCCGGTCGCGGCCACTGAGCGCGCCGTCGAGCCGATTCCGGACGACCGGCTGGAAATCCAGCCGGGCGATGCGATTTTGCTCATAGTCGAGGACGATCCGCACTATGCGCGGATCTTGCTCGATCTGGCGCGCGACAACGGTTTCAAAGTGCTGCTCGCGATGCGCGGCGACGACGCGCTCGATCTCGCCAAGCAGTACCAGCCTACCGCGGTGTCGCTCGACGTATTCTTGCCTGACATGCTTGGCTGGAACGTGCTCAGTCAGCTCAAGCAGAATCCGCTGACGCGGCACATTCCGGTGCAAATGGTCACGCTGGACGAGGACCGCCAGCACGGGCTCGCGCGCGGCGCGTTTTCGTTCGTCACCAAGCCGACGACGCGGGAAGGCATCGCCGAGGCACTGGCGAAAATCAAAGAATTCTCGCAGCCGCGGCGCCGGCGGCTCCTGGTCGTGGAAGACAATAAGGCCGAACAAATGAGCATCGGCGAACTTCTCGGCCACGATGATATCGAGATCGTGAATGCCGGTTCGGGCCAAGAGGCGCTCGACATCATGCGGCACGAAGCTTGCGACTGCGTCGTGCTCGACTTGCGCCTCCCCGACATGAGCGGCTTCGAGGTGCTCGAATCCATGCGTCGCGAGCAGACGCTAGCCGACGTGCCCGTCGTGGTATTCACCGGCCGCGAACTTTCGGCAGGCGAGGACGCGAAGCTGCACACCATGGCGCGCAGCATCGTGGTCAAGGGAGTGGAATCGCCGGAACGCCTTCTCGACGAGACCGCACTATTCCTGCATCGCGTGTTCAGCGATCTGCCTACCGAGAAGCAGCGCATGCTGGAGCGGCTCAACTCCTCTGACGAAGATATTGTCGGCCGCACGGTGCTCCTGGTGGACGACGATTCGCGCAACATCTTCGCATTGTCGAGCGTGCTGGAACGCCGCGGCATGCGGGTTTTGACGGCCACCACGGGAAGCGAGGCGATTGCGCTGGTCGAACAGACGCCGGACCTCGCCATCGTCCTGATGGACATCATGATGCCGGAAATGGACGGTTATCAGACCATCGAAAAAATTCGCGGCAATCCCGCTTACCGGCGATTGCCGATCATCGCGCTCACCGCGAAAGCGATGAAGGGCGACCGCGAGAAATGCCTGGAGGCGGGCGCTTCCGACTATCTCGCGAAGCCCGTGAACACGGAACAGCTACTGTCGTCGTTGCGAATGTGGCTCCATCGCTAGGCCGGTCTTATGCACGAAAAAGTCAATGTCCTCCTGGTCGACGATCAGCCGGCGAAACTTCTCGCCAGCGAGGAGATTCTTCGCGATCTCGGCGAAAATCTGATCAAGACATTGTCGGCGCGCGAGGCGCTCGAGTTTCTGCTGAAGAATGAGGCCGCCGTCGTCCTCATTGACGTGTGCATGCCTGAACTCGACGGCTTTCAGCTTGCCGCCATGATCCGCGATCATCCGCGGTTTCAGCGCACCGCCATCATCTTTATTTCCGCCGTTCAGGTGGACGACGTCGATCGGCTCCGCGGCTACGAGATGGGTGCGGTGGATTACGTGCCGGTGCCGGTCGTTCCGGCCGTGCTGCGCGCCAAGGTGAAGGTGTTCGCCGAGCTTTATCGCAAGACCCGGGAGCTCGAACGGCTCAACGCCGAGCTTGAATTTCGCGTCAAGGAGCGGACCGCGGAGCTTGAAACATCAAACGCGCGGGCTCTCGAGAGCGAGGAGCAATTGCGGCTGGCGACCGACGCGGCCGAAATCGGGCTGTGGGACGTCGACAACGTCACCAACACGCTGTTTTGGCCACCCCGCGTGAAGGCGATGTTCGGCATATCTGCCGACGTTCCGGTGAGCATGACGGATTTTTTCGCCGGTCTTCATCCCGAGGATCGGCAAGCCACGAGCGACGCGTATGCGGCGGCGTGCGATCCGCATAAGCGGGCATTGTACGACGTCGAGTATCGCACTATTGGCAAGGAAGACGGCGTTGTTCGCTGGGTGGCGGCAAAGGGCCGCGGCATCTTCGATGCGGAAGACAAGTGCGTGCGCGTGGTCGGTACCGCGATGGAAATCACCACACGCAAGGAGGCCGAACAGCGACAGGATTTGCTCGCGCGCGAGGTCGATCATCGGGCTCGCAATGCGCTGGCGGTGGTCCAGTCGATCGTCCGGTTGACGCGCGCTCACAGCGTCGACGGCTATGTCACGGCGGTCGAAGGGCGCATCAAGGCGCTGGCGCGCGCCCACGCGCTCCTTTCCGATTCGCGATGGAGTGGTGCAGACCTGGCGACGCTGGTGGCAGAGGAATTGGCGCCTTATCGGATCGGCGAACCGGACAAGGTGCAGATCGGCGGTCCGAGCATCTCGTTGCAACCGCACACCGCGCAGGCCTTGGCGCTTGCGCTTCATGAGCTTGCCACTAATGCCGCCAAGCATGGCGCGCTATCGTCGACGTCGGGCAAGGTCATGATTACGTGGAGGAACGGGCCCGATTCTCTGGTTCTGCATTGGAACGAGACGGGCGGCCCGCGGATTGCGCCGCCGCCGTCGCGCAGCTTCGGTCTCAACGTCATCCGTGCGAGCGTCGAGAATCAGCTGAGCGGCAAGGCCACATTCGACTGGGCGCCGGAAGGAATTCAATGCACGTTGTCGATTCCGCAGCAGGAGCCGCTCGCCACCGCTGCCGCCAGGAAGACCGGCAATGGTGCGGCAAACGCTGCGATGGAGCCGTCGATGGCGCACTGCCGGCGTGTATTGCTGGTGGAAGACGAGGCCCTGGTCGCCATGATGATCCAGGAATGCCTCACTGAGTATGGGCATTCAGTGGTCGGACCGATCGGGCGCGCGGCCGACGCGTTGGCGGCGGCGAAGCAGGGCGAATTCGACGCCGCGATCCTCGACATCAATCTCAGCGACGGCATGGCTTATCCGGTTGCGGAAATTCTATCCCAGCGCGGCGTCCCCTTCGCCTTCGTCACCGGCTACGAAGCCGACACGGTCGACGAGCGGTTTAGCAAAGTGCCGGTGCTGCAGAAGCCGATTGAGCGGCAGATGTTGCAGAGACTGTTCGTGCCGAATACCGGGACCGCCAGCGCGGCTACGTCGTTCGCGGGCCGCGCAAAGGCACAGGCGCACAACTAGGCATCGCGGTCCTTTCGCTCGCCCTCCAACGCTCCGCGGCGTCGTGGCCATGATCCGCGCCCGCCCGCTACCCTTGCCTAATCCCGAAATGTTAGGCGATAACGCGACAGCGAGGTGTTTTGCAAAATGAGCACTATTGTCGCCGACAAAACCACGGTTTTCAGCGCCTGTCTTGGCACTTATGCGCATACGCGCGCGCTGAAGGAAGGCGCCATCGAATCGAATTTGGTGAAACTCAATTTCACCGAGATCAATCCGGTCAATCGCGCTTTTCTGCTGATGGCGCGCGAGCAGAAATTCGATGTCTGCGAGATGGCGATCGTCACGTATCTCCAAGCCAAAGCCTATGGCAAGCCGCTCACGCTGTTACCTGCGACCATGATGGGACGCTTCCAGCACGGCACCTTACTGTACAACTCCGAACGCGGCCGCCTGCGTGTCGAGGACTTGCCCGGCCGCCGCGTCGGCGTGCGCGCCTTTTCGCAGACCACCGGCGCCTGGATCCGCGGCATTCTCTGGAAGGATTACGGTCTCGATCTGAACAGCGTGAAATGGGTGACCTTCGAGGACGCTCACGTCGCCGAGTACCGCGACCCGCCGGGCGTGGAGCGCGCTGCTCCCGGCAAGGACATCACGCAGATGCTCATGGATGGCGAGCTCGATGCGGCCATTTTCGGCGGCAACGTGCCTGACGATCCCCGGCTCAAGAGTGTCATTGCCGAACCGGAAGCCGCTGGTGAGGAATGGTACCGCAAGCACCACACCGTGCCGATCAATCACATGGTGGTGGTCAAAGAGAATTTGTCAAAATCGAATCCGGCGGCAGTGCGCGAAGTCTTCCGCATGCTCCTCGAAAGCAAAAAGGCGGCCGGTCTGCCCAAGCCTGGCGCGATCGACTTCGTCCCGTTCAGCTTCGACGCCGTGCGGCCTGCGCTCGAGCTGATGAGCGCGTATGCGCTGGAAATGCGGCTTGTCCCGCGGGGCTATACCGTCGAGCAACTGTTTGACGAGACCACGCGCGCGCTGCGGGCGTGAAAGGCATGCGGCTTTCGCAAGTGGTATTCGGCTCTTAACTTCAATATTATTGACTTTGCGTTTTAGGGAGCCGCGATGAGCTTGGCAGCCTTGGGCTATGTGGGCATCCGCGCCACAGATCTTGGCGAATGGGCGACCTACGCCACGAAATTTCTCGGCATGCAGCTGGTCGAGCAGACCGGCGGCGCGCTGACGCTGCGCATGGATGACCGCAAGCAGCGCGTCATGATTTAAGCCGATGCCGACGACGCGCCCTCGTTCTATGGATGGGAAGTCGCGGATGCCGCGGCGCTCGATGCTTTGGCCGCGCACCTGGAGCGCTGCAAGGTCAATGTCGCGCGCGGTTCGCGGGCGCTCGCCGATGAGCGCCGGGTGGCGGATTTGATTGTCTTCGCCGACCCGATTGGTAACCGCCTGGAAGCTTTCTACGGCGCCGAGGTCGCGTCGGATCCGTTCAAGCCGGGACGATCCATATCGGGCTTTCGCACCGGGCCGCTCGGCATGGGTCACGCCGTACTGACCGCCGAGCGGATTGACGACGTCGTTCCGTTTTACACCGATATCCTCGGTTTTAGCCTCAGCGATTACTTCGTCCGCCCATTCAAGGCGTACTTCTTCCACGTCAATCCGCGTCATCACAGCCTGGCGTTCATCGAGGCGGAGAAGAACGGCATTCACCATCTGATGGTCGAGCTTTGTTATCTCGACGATGTGGGACAAGGCTACGATTTGGCGCTACGCCGGCCGGAGATGATCGGCACCACGCTCGGCCGGCACACCAACGATCAAGTCACGTCGTTCTATTCATGGTCGCCGTCGAAATTCCTGGTCGAGTATGGCTGGGGCGGCCGCAGCATCGATCCGCAGACCTGGACGCCGCAGCTACGCGCCGATGGACCTAGCCTATGGGGACACGACCGCATGTGGCTGCCACCGGACCGGCGTGAAGATTCCCGCGACCTGCGCATTGGCGTTGCGCAAGCCGGCGGCCGCGCGCCGGTCAACGTGATGGATGGCAACTTCCTGCGCGCGCGCGACGTTTGCCCGTGGTGGGACGCGGCCCTCGCCGCACGCAAGACCGGCTGAACAAACTACCAGTTGTCGCTGCGGCGCTGGGCGGTCCAATCGCCCGAGCAGTCGCCCCGGTCCGTGCGCCAGAGCCCGCTTCCGACGTTGCCCTTAAGCCGGCCAGCGCCGCTGGCCGATCGATCGCTTTCGGCGACCACCACGCGAATCGTGCCATTCGGAGAAACTGCGCCTGCGGCCCGATAGTTTTGCTCAAGCGACTGAACTTGGCCGCCTGTGATCCGCACCCGGTAACGCAGCGACTCGCTGCAATCGCCCTGCCGCGTACGGATGACGACGCTCCAGTCGCCGTCGAATGCGCTCGGCCGCGCGAGCGGAGCGGACATGGCCATGCCGCTTGCGGCCGTACAGCCGGCGATCAGCGCAACAAAGACTGAACGCGAAATAGATCTCTTCATTTCAGTTTGCTCCGGTTTTCTCAATCTGACTGGATGGCGGTTTAGATGCGTCGTTCGGATAGGGCGGCGGTTCCGAGCTGAATGCATTCTCGCTTTTGCCTTGCTCGTATCCGACCTGGAACAATGCGCCCATATATTTCGGATCGAACGCACCCTGGCTTGGCGCGACGAAGCTTGGCGGAATGCTCGCGACGTTGAACGGCACTCCGCTGCGTTTGGCGAGCGCGTAACTGAGCGTCAGCATCAATCGGGTGTCGACCTTGACTGCAGCGCCGACGGCTTGCGTCAAGATCGAAGGCGCGAAACGGTCGACTACCTGGAAATCGCGCTCAAGCCCGGTGTTGACGACAATGTAAAGTGCGGACGCGGGCAGACGATAATCGCTGGTGGTCGCCAGGAACGCGTGCGGCGCTACGAAAAACTGGCCGCCCAAGCCTCCGTCGACGTGCATTTCGGCAAACCGCTTGCCGCCGGCCTCCACATCGATCAGCACCGGAGGAAATCCTCCAGGCACCGATGCCGAGGCCAGCAGGACCTGGACGAACAGCTTTCGCGCATCCTCGCCGCCATGCGCAGCGATCGCACCCATGTTCCAGACCACAAAACGCTCGGCGTCGAGATTGGTTGTAACGACGAACAGGCGCCGGCCGGCGCGGTAAGCAGTGGCGATGTCGGCCATCAGCTCCGGTGTCATCTGCTTGGCGATGAAATCCCGCAACGGCCAGGAAAGGACAAAGCTTTCGCCCGTGGAGCCGCCTGCTTCAAAGATGTCGGCGGCAGTCACCGTGGTGTAGGCTTTCTTGAGCGCTTCATCGTAGCGGCTGCCGGCAAAGGCAAAAGGCGCCATTAGCGCCCCGCTGGAAACACCTGTGACGACCTTGAAGTCGGGACGTTTGCCGGCCGCCGAGAGCCCGAGGAGCACACCCGCGCCAAAGGCTCCGTCTTCGCCGCCGCTCGAGAGGGTGAGCCAAGGTCCCGGCTCCTTCGGCAGCGCGTTTTGGAAATCCGTCTCCGAGTCTGCCCAAAACCGTGCATCAGGGATCCCTGGAATTGTGGCGACAGCATCTTCGGCGGCGGTGAATGGGGTCCGCGGCGGCGGCTGCTGTTGGGTCGAGGCCGAAGAAGCCGGAGGTTGAGGCTTTGTATCGCTTTTGCCGGAGGAGCGCTTGGCGGGCGCTTCGGCGACCAGCACCGGCCGGGCTTTTTGCCCATTTTGGCCGCCTGCCGATAATCCGTCACACCAGGCCGCGGACACCAAAATGGCTGAGAAAGCGGCGGCGCCGGCGCAAACAGACCATCGCTTATGCGGCATCGTCATGGCGGTCGGTGTTCCTCAAGTTCCGGGAAAGCTCAAGCCCGTCGGTGACGGCAACCGCACAACAACGCGATTTCGCACGGGCAGATATGGCGGCAGCAAACGGAGTTCAATCCAACGGAAGAGCTTGTACAACGTAATAGGAAAATAACCGCTAACTCGGTATGGCCATGGCCCTCTAGGCGTGCCGGTCGGCCACAAACCTCGCTCCCTCAATGAGAATTCCGGCCTTTTCGCCGAACGGCGCGAGTGCGTTCCCGGCTTCGGCGACCAGTTCCTTCAATCGCGCCTTCGCACCGGGCGCGCCAAGGATGCCGACAATGGTCGCCTTGCCTGCCTCGGCGTCCTTTCCGGTCTGTTTACCGACCAGCGCAGGGTCGCCTTCGAGGTCAAGAAGATCGTCCGCGATCTGGAACGCCTTGCCGACCGCCGACCCGTAGCGTTCGAGTGCTTTGCGCTGCGCCGCCTCCGCCGAACCGAGGATGCCTCCCGCCGTACAGGCAAAACGCAAGAGCGCGCCGGTCTTCATCGCCTGCAAGGTCAGTATGCTGCTTTCATCGAGCTTGAGCGGCACGTTGCCGGCAAAGCGGCCTTCGGCTGCAAGATCGAGCATCTGGCCCCCCACCATCCCGCCAAGACCCGCTGCCCGGGCGAGCGAACTGACAAGCTCGACTCGCACCCCGGCGTCGGGATGCGTGTCGGTACGGGAGAGGATATCGAACGCAAGTGTGAGCAGTCCGTCCCCGGAAAGAATGGCCGTCGCCTCATCGAATGCCCGGTGCGCGGTCGGCTGCCCGCGCCGCAAGTCGTCGTTGTCCATGGCGGGGAGATCGTCGTGCACCAAGGAGTAGCAGTGCACGCATTCCAGTGCGGCGCCCGCCATCAACGCGCGCGTACGCGGGACCCCGAACAACCCCGCGCTTTCCACCACCAGGAAAGGCCGGAATCTTTTGCCGCCGCCGAGGCTGGAATAGCGCATGGCTTCGAGCAGGCGCGTGGGCCGGCCTAGTTCGCCGGCAATCGGATCTGCAGACAGCAGCTTTTCAAGTAGGCTCTCGATCTCCTTGGCGGCAACATCGAGTCCGGCGAGGAACGCGCTTTGAATGCCACTCATTGTTGTCTTTTCGGGCTTTGCACCGTCCACAATTGATCCCATCTCACCTTATAATGACGACCCGGAACGGCCGGCGGCAGGCCGGTTCCGGGCGTTAATTTTTAACGAATGCCCGTCCACGCCGCATCAAGGACTATCTGTGGCCAACGTTCTGCTAGCGTCAATGGTGGTGGCGATCTGGGTCTATCTGCTGCTCGGACGCGGCGGCTTTTGGCTCGGCCGCGAGCGGGATGACGCCGCCGGTGCCGGGCAGGGGCCGTGGCCAACGATCGCCGCCGTAATACCCGCCCGCGATGAGGCCGAAAGCGTCGGCAGAACTGTAACCTCGCTGCTCCAGCAAGATTACCCCGGCGAATTCTCGGTGCTTCTCGTCGACGATCAGAGTCGCGACGGGACAGCGCACGTCGCGCGCAAAGCCGCGGCGTCGCTGGGCGAGGCGGCGCGGTTGACGGTGCTGCCGGGGCGGCCGCTGCCGGCAGGCTGGACCGGCAAGCTCTGGGCGCAGCACCAGGGCGTCGAAGCGGCATCGGCGATTGGGCCTCCGCCGGATTATTTACTGCTGACGGATGCGGATATTGTCTACGCGCCGCATGCGCTCAAAGCGCTGGTCGTGCGCGCGCGCCGGGGCGGCTATGTGCTGACCTCGCTCATGGCGAAGCTTCGCTGCACAACGTTCGCAGAGCGTTTCTTCATCCCGGCCTTTATTTTCTTTTTTCAGATGCTTTATCCGTTCGCGTGGGCAAACGATCCGCGCCGCGCCGCCGCCGCCGCCGCCGGCGGCTGCATGCTGGTGCGCCGCGACGCGCTGCTGCAAGCCGGCGGGATGGCTGCGATCCGCAATGCGCTGATCGACGATTGCTCGTTGGCAAAAAAGCTTAAGGCCCACGGTCCGATTTGGATCGGCCTGACGCAGAACGTGTCCAGCATCCGCGGCTATCCGGCGCTCGCCGACATCCGTCACATGGTCTCGCGCACCGCGTACGCGCAACTTCGCTATTCGCCGCTTGTGCTTGTCGGCACCGTGATTGGCTTGGCGCTAACCTTTGTTGCGCCGGTCGCATTGGCTGTGTTCGCGGCGGGCGCTGCCCGGTTCCTTGGGCTCGCCGCGTGGCTCTTAATGGCGTTGGCTCTTCAACCCACGCTTCGGTTCTATCGGGTTTCGCCGTTATGGGGCGCAGCGTTGCCGGCTATTGCCGCCGTCTATATGGCGTTCACGGTTGATTCCGCCTATCAGCATTGGCGCGGGCGCAGCGGGATGTGGAAAGGCCGCGCCCAAGGCAATCTGCAAGGCAAGGTTTCGGAATTGCGATGAACCAAGCGAAGACCGCCGATGCCGCCGACTGGCGCTCAGGGAAGGGTCACGGGGACGAGAATTTCCCGGTCGCCTCTTTCCTTATTCATCCGCGTTATCGCGCGCCGATTCTCGCATTCTATAATTTCGTTCGCACCGCCGACGATATTGCCGACCACCCGACACTCTCGCCCGAGCAAAAACTCGCTCTGCTCGATCGCTTGGGCGGCGGACTTACCGGCGAAAACGAAGCCGACCTCGCCGCTGTCCGCCTGCGCTCAGAGCTTGCCGCGCGCGGCCTCTCGCCCAAGCATGCGCAAGACCTGCTCACCGCCTTCATGATGGACGTGACGAAGCTGCGCTACACCGATTGGAACGATCTTTTGCATTATTGTTCGTACTCGGCGATGCCGGTCGGCCGTTTCGTGCTCGACGTTCATGGCGAGAACCGCAGCACCTGGCCGTCGAATGACGCGTTGTGTGCCGTTTTGCAGATCATCAATCATTTGCAGGACTGCAAGGACGATTATCGCAATCTCAATCGCGTCTATATTCCACTCGACACATTGGCGGCACAAGGCGCGAGCGTCGAAGCGCTGGGCGAACCGCATGCGTCGCCGGCGCTCCTTGCCGCGCTCCACGGCCTGGCCGAACGCACCGAAACGCTGCTCACTGAGAGCGACGTGTTCCCGCTGCTGATTAGCGACCGCCGGCTGGCGCTGGAAGTGTCGGTGATCAATGCGCTGGCGCACCGGCTGACGCGAATTCTTACGACGCGCGATCCGCTCAGCGATCGCGTACATCTGTCCATGCCGGCCGTCGCCGGTGTAACGCTTGCCGGCATTCTCGGCGGCGCGTTCCGGAGGCTAAGCCACCGCGTTTCCGCCGCTGCACATACGCCGCGGGGTGCCTAAGTGACGGCGGCAAGCCCGGCGGCCGAGCGCGCCTCAGGCAGCTCCTTCTATCTCGGTATGCGCATTCTGCCGCCTGCGCAGCGCGAGGCGATGTTTGAAATCTATTCGTTCTGCCGCGCCGTCGACGATATCGCCGACGACCCGGGTCCACGCGAGACGCGGCGCGCGCAATTGGCAAAATGGCGCGCCGATATCGATGCGCTCTACCGCGGCGCGGCGCCGCCGCAGCTTGCCGGGCTCGCCACGGCCGTTCGCGCTTTTGACCTGCAACGCGAGGATTTCATCGCCATCATTGACGGCATGGAAATGGACGTCGTTGCGGACATCCGTGCGCCGGAGCGGCCGACGCTTGATGTTTACTGCGACCGTGTCGCCTGCGCCGTCGGCCGCCTTTCCGTGCGCGTGTTCGGCATGCAGCCTGATGACGGCCGGGCGCTGGCGCACCATCTCGGCCGCGCGCTGCAACTCACCAATATTCTGCGCGACCTCGACGAGGACGCGTCGCTCGGCCGGCTTTATTTGCCGCGCGACGTTTTACAGGCGCACGGCATTGCGGCAACCGACCCGCGCGACGTGACGACGGATCCGGCGATCGCAGCGGTTTGCGCCGACATTGTCGAACTGGCGGGCAAGGAGTTTCGTGAAGCCGCCGCGATCATGTCGCGTTGTCCACGCCGCCAGGTGCGCGCTCCGCGGATCATGGGGCAGGGTTATTGGGTTATTCTCCAGGCTTTGGTGGCACGCGGATTTGCCGCGCCGCGTGAGCGCGTGCGCCTGCCGCGTCTGAAACTTGTCGGCATCGTGTTGTGCAATCTGTTCTGAAACGATGACCGGGACAGTCCATATCATCGGCGCCGGACTGGGCGGCCTTTCCGCCGCGGTCCGTCTCGCGCCGCTTCGCCGCCGCAACGTGGTCATTCACGAGGCGACCGCGTTCGCGGGCGGCCGCTGCCGCTCCTATCACGATGCCGCAATCGGGATGACCATCGACAACGGCAACCACCTTTTGCTGTCGGGCAACGGCGCCGCGTTGACTTATTTGCACGACATCGGTGCCGAGCAAAGATTGATCGGACCGCAGCACGCTGAATTTTACTTTGTTGATCTGAAGAGCGGCGAACGCTGGACGCTGAAATTCAATGATGGGCGCCTGCCGTTCTGGATCTTCGACCGCAATGCGCGCGTACCGGGCACGCAGCCGCTTGATTATCTGTCGCTGGCTCGGCTGTTGTGGGCGCGCGAGGGGCAAACCGTCGGCGCGGTTATCCCGTGCAAGGGCGTGCTCTATGAGCGGCTTGT
The DNA here is from genome assembly GCA_963753355.1 of uncultured Alphaproteobacteria bacterium. Taxonomy (GTDB): domain Bacteria; phylum Pseudomonadota; class Alphaproteobacteria; order Rhizobiales; family Xanthobacteraceae; genus BOG-931. Next base: position 3,116 of record CAVWBV010000003.1, on the reverse strand, counting down.
CGAGCCGCTGATCCTCGCCGCATTGAATATCGATCCGCCAGACGGCTCGGCGCGGCTCGCGGCCGCGATTGTGCGCGAAACGCTTGCCGTCGGCGGCCGGGCGTGTCGCCCGCTTATTGCCCGCGAGGGGCTTGGTCCAACACTGATCGAACCGGCGTTGGCGTTTCTCGCGCAGCACGGGGCAACGCTGCGGTTGGAACACCAACTGCGGGCGCTCACCTTTGCCAACGGCCGCGTCGAAGCGCTCGACTTCGGCGCCGAGAAAATTGCGCTCGGTGCCGACGACGCCGTCATTCTCGCCGTCCCGCCCTACGCGGCCTCGATGCTGCTGCGCGACCTTGAAGTTCCGAACGAGTTCCGCGCCATCGTCAATGCGCATTTTCGCATCGCGCCGCCGCCCGATTTGCCGCTGATCCTTGGCGTCCTCAACGCGACCACGCAATGGCTGTTTAGTTTTCCCGGCCGGGTCTCCGTCACTATCAGCGCCGGCGATCGCCTTATTGATACGCCGCGCGAGGAGCTCGCCAATACGATCTGGAGCGAGGTCGGGCGCCTCACCGGCCTGCCGACGGCGCTTCCGCCATGGCAGATCGTGCGCGAGCGGCGTGCGACGTTCGCGGCGACGCCGGCGCAGGACTCAAAGCGTCCGCATACCGCAACGAATTGGGCCAATCTGTTCCTTGCCGGCGATTGGACAGATACCGGGCTGCCCGCTACCATCGAAGGTGCGATCCGATCAGGCAATCGCGCCGCTCAGATGATCGCTCAATTGCCATGACCGAAGCCGTTCTCGACCGCACGACTGGAACTGCGACCGATGACGCGCTCGCGCGGACGCTCCCCTTGGACGTCGAGCAAAACATCAACAAAGCCGCCGCGGCGCTGCTGGAAGGCCAGCGACCCGACGGGCACTGGGTGTTTGAGCTTGAGGCCGACGCCACTATCCCGGCCGAGTACGTGCTGTTTCGGCACTATCTGGGCGAACCGGTCGACGCTGCGCTGGAAGCAAAAATCGCGATGTACCTGCGCCGCACTCAAGGCGAACACGGCGGCTGGCCGTTGTTGCGCGAAGGCGACGTCGACATAAGCGCAACGGTAAAGGCGTATTTCGCGCTGAAGATGATCGGCGATTTGATCGATGCCGATCATATGCGCCGGGCGCGCGAAGCGGTGCGTACGCGCGGCGGTGCGGCTAACGCCAACGTGTTCACGCGCATCATGCTTGCTTTGTTCGGTTTCATTCCCTGGCACGCCGTCCCGGTGATGCCGGTCGAGATCATGCTGCTGCCGAAATGGTTTCCGTTCCACCTCGATAAAATCTCGTATTGGAGCCGCACTGTCATTGTGCCGCTCCTGGTGCTGTTGGCGAAGAAGCCGGTAGCGCGCAACGCAAAGGGCGTGCGGATCGACGAACTTTTCCTCGAACCGCCGCACACCCTCGGTCCGGTGGCCAAGGCGCAACAACAGAAAGCTTCGTGGTTTTGGTTCTTTCGCGCGGTCGACATCGTCCTGCGCGCAAGCGAGCCGTTCTTTCCCGCGCGGACGCGCCGCCGCGCCATCGATCAAGCGGTCGCCTGGGTGACCGAACGCTTGAACGGCGAGGACGGGCTCGGCGCGATCTTCCCGGCGATGGCCAACAGCGTGATGATGTTTGCGGTGCTGGGTTATCCGGAGGACCATCCGCTGCGCGCCATTGCGCGCAAGTCGGTCGAGAAACTTCTGGTCGTGCACGAGCAGGAAGCTTACTGCCAGCCCTGCGTCTCGCCGATCTGGGATACCGGACTGACCGCCCACGCCTTGCTCGAAGTCGGCGGTGAGCGCGCGATCGGCGCCGTCAAAAAAGGCCTCGACTGGCTGGTGCCGCAGCAGGTGCTCGACGTTCGCGGCGATTGGATTGCGCGGCGGCCTGATCTTCGGCCCGGCGGCTGGGCGTTCCAATATGCTAATCCGCATTATCCCGATGTTGACGACACCGCCGTCGTCGCCATGGCCATGGATCGGACCCAGAATCTTTCCGGCCGCAAGGACTTCGATCCGAGCCTTGCGCGCGCGCGGGAATGGATCCTCGGCATGCAGAGTGAAAACGGCGCCTGGGGCGCGTTCGATGCCGACAACGAGTACTACTACCTGAACAATATTCCGTTCGCCGATCATGGCGCGCTGCTCGATCCGCCAACCGAGGACGTGACGGCGCGCTGCCTGTCGATGCTGGCGCAGTTCGGGGAGACCGTGGAGAAAAATACTGCCGTCGCCCGCGGCGTCGATTATCTGCGCCGGACTCAGCTTGCCGAGGGCAGCTGGTACGGCCGCTGGGGCATGAACTACATCTACGGCACGTGGTCCGTGCTGTGCGCACTCAACGCCGTCGGCGTCGAGCGCAGTGCGCCGGAAATGCGCAAGGCCGTGGATTGGCTTATCGCCATCCAGAACACCGATGGCGGCTGGGGCGAGGACGGATCGAGCTACAAGCTCGATTATCATGGCTACGAAAAAGCGCCTTCGACGGCGTCACAGACCGCCTGGGCCGTGCTTGGGTTGATGGCCGCCGGCGAAGTCGATCATCCGGCCGTTGCGTACGGGATCAAATATCTCGCCAACCATCAAGGCGCTAACGGTTTGTGGGACGAGCCGCGTTACACCGCCACGGGGTTCCCGCGCGTCTTCTATTTGCGCTATCACGGCTACTCGAAATTTTTCCCGCTGTGGGCGCTGGCGCGTTACCGCAATCTCAAGCGCACAAACGCGCGCGCTGTGGCGTGGGGCATGTAGTTTGCCACCGGCCTCCTGTGTAAAATTTGATGATTTCTGTGAGGTGTAACTGCGAAGCCACACCTCGCCGGCACCTCATGCCCTAACCTTCTGGCACGTTTCAGTTTGAGAGATTTCTCCGTTCGCTTCGATGATGCGGTCCGTCGATGGTCGGCGATTTTTGTACTCAGCGCAAACGTGAAATTAATTTGATTGCTGTTGATTGTGCCCGTAAAGCTACAGCCGGCCGGCGTGGATTCCGCTATTAGTTTTATAGGCTGCGCCCAGCAGTTCAATCATTTGCATCCGTTTCTTGATGTGAGGAGCGTCAGGAAGAAATTCGGCTTGGGAATTATCACGGTCGTTTG
>CAVWBV010000002.1:0-112616 GCA_963753355.1 uncultured Alphaproteobacteria bacterium | reverse complement strand
CCTCTCCGCCAAATCGCATTGAAATCAAAACAGTTTTGCGCCTTTTCCATTTAACCCCCGACCTCGTGCGCGGGCCTAAGAGGTGTGGAAATGCCCCCTCATCGATAGACCAGCACTGGAATCTTGCAATGTGTAAGCACCTTGACCGTCTCGCTGCCGAGGATGATCGCAGAGACGCCGTGGCGGCCGTGTGAGGCCATGACGATGAGGTCGCAGGCTTTCGATGTCGCGGTGTCGATGATCGCCTGGTAGGGATGTTCATGCTCGACTTGGATCGTCTCGCAGACGACGCCCTCTGACTTCGCGCAGCTCACGGCGGCATTTAGAATTTTCTCGGCTTCCTTGTGCATGCGTGCTTTGTACTGAGCCGGCGTATCCTCGATCATCCGCGCGTCAGTGGTCAGCGTATGAAAAGGCGGCACCGCCGTCAGCGCCGTGACTTTGGCGCTGATTTGCTTTGCCAAGGCGATACCGTGCTGGACGGCTTTGCCGGCGAGTTCCGATCCGTCTGTTGGTATCAGGATGCTGGTATACATCGCATTCTCCTCGATCACGGTCTTCTAGCGCCAGTGCGCCTGAAATCTCACTTCGTGAGTTGCTTGCGGATCGCCAGCAATTCGCGACGGCGTTTTGCGCTCGTTTTCGGAAACGTCATCTTAAGCTCTTCGGCCGCATCGAGGATAATTCTCGATACGATAAGCCGAGCGTTTTCTTTGTCGTCGGCGGGAACAACATACCAGGGCGAGAGTCGGGTGCTTGTCGCGGTAAGGCATTCCTCGTAGGCCCTCATGTACTGCTTCCAAAATTTCCTTTCCGCGATGTCTGCAAGGCTGAATTTCCAATTCTTTCCCGGTTCATCGATGCGCGCCAGAAAACGCTTTCGCTGTTCTTCCTTGGAGAGGTGAAGGAAGAATTTGATGACGCGGGTGCCGTTGCCGTAGAGGTGTTTCTCCAGATCCACGATCGAACGATACCGGTCATGCCAGACCTCCTTGTCGTGATGCGGCGTGCCCGGGATCGCTTCGCTTCGTAGAATCTCAGGATGCACGCGGACGATCAGCACCTCCTCGTAATAGGATCGGTTGAAAATGCCGATCCGCCCGCGTTCCGGCAGATCGCGCGTGGTGCGCCAGAGAAAGTCGTGTTGCAGTTCGGTTGGGCTTGGGTGCTTGAAGCTGAACACCTGGCAGCCCTGGGGATTGACCCCGGACATAACGTGGCTGATGGCGCCGTCTTTTCCCGCCGCATCCATGGCCTGAAAGATCAGCAGCAAGGCATAGCGGTTGGATGCGTAGAGCAGCTGCTGTTGGGAACTCAGTTGGGCAACGTGCTCTTCCAGAAGCTTCTTGTATTGCTCCTTCGACTTGTACACGGGATCGACTTTCGTCGGCCACTTTTTGAGATTGACCGCTTCCCCCTCGCTCACGCGAAAGTCCTTTGAATGGATTTTCATCTTCGTCCTTTCGGCAGCGCGGCGCGGTTCTAGGCGATCCCCAAGCGGCGAAACGCCGGAACCTTCACCAAATCCAACACTACGGCGAAGACAGCCGCCGCGACCAGCGTGCCGGCCACGAATAGGGCCGGCAAGGGCGCCATCGCGATTCCCTCGATGGCCAACATCGAAGCGATCAGAATATCGGTTACCGACGACATGGCGAGCCAGAGGCTTGGGCGCGAGCCCCACAGGTGCCGACGTTGACGAATGGCGTAGAGCGTCGCTTGGCTACCGAACACCAGGACGACAAAGGCGAGGGTCCGCAGTGCGTCAATCCCAAGGCCCATCTCAAATTTGCCAAGCGCCAGGACGCCGCCGCAGAAGGCCAGCAGGCAGATACCCATGATGACACCCGCCATCGTCAAGTTGCCGATGCGCCACGCATTTGGCATCGCGGACGGTCGCACGTTGTCAGTCGTCAATGACATCGCCAGGAAATCACCCGTGATCATCACAATGACCATCAGCAGCGGGGTCAGAATTGCGTGGCCGGTCATGATCAGGCCGACAATCAGGAAAAGCACCGTAACGATCTTTTTGATGATGGAGTTGAGCGTATAGGTCTGGATGCGCTGGAAAATCACCCGACCTTCCTTGACCGCGGCGACGATGCCAGCGAGCCCTGGTTCGGTCAGCACTATACCGGCCGCCGATTTGGCGACGTCGGTTGCCGTCGAGACCGCAATTCCCATCTGCGCCTGGCGCAGCGCCGGGGCATCGTTGGCGCCGTCGCCGCACATGCCGATGGTATGACCGCCGTTTTGAAACGCCTTGACGAGCTTGTACTTGTCCTCCGGCAGCACGCCGGCGAAGACCGCGAATTGCTCGGGTTGGACCGCGTCGGGGATTGGCCCGGGCGGACAGACAGCGCCATCGAGCCCGACCGCCTTCGCCACGATGGCCGCAGTCGCCGGCGCGTCGCCCGTCACCATCACGGTGCGCACACCTAGTTTGTGCAACTCGGTGACAAGCGCCGCCGAGTCCGGGCGCGGCGGATCGCTGAGCGCGATGAGCCCCGCAAGCTTCATCGCCGTCGGCGGTCCGGCTGCGATCGCCAACACTCTGAAACCCTTTGCTTCAAGTTCGCTCGCCGCCGCGGCCGCAGTCGGCGCCGGTTGCGCGAGGCCTATGACCACAGCGCAGGCGCCCTTGACGATACGCTGCGGGTTCCCCGTTGAATCCGTGACGGTCGCTTCGGACAGCTTCTTCGCCGGATCGAAGGCCGCGAACTTGATTAAATGGGGCGCATCAGAGACGGGCTTGTTCGCGGCAGCGACGCGAATGGCTCGATCGACCGGATCCTGGCCGCCGTCCGAACTCGCCAGCGCGGCGAGCGCCAGAACATGCGATTCGTCAAAGCCGGGCATTGGACGAATGACAGTCACCGTCAGCGCGTTTTGGGTCAGCGTGCCGGTTTTATCGGCGCACAAAACATTCATCGACGCCGCTTCGTCCACTGCCGAGAGGCGCGTCGGCAAGAACGCCAAGCTTTGCTAAAGCGCGGGCGCCGAGCGCCGCCGCAAGTGTGAAGGTTGCCGGCAGCGCGACCGGAATCGAAGCGAGCAGCGCCGTCAGGACGAGGGGGATGATCTCGTCGAGCGGCATCTTGAGAAACCACGCATAGGCGACCAGCAGTACAATGACGACGCCGTTGAACGCGGCAAGATTGCGCACCACCCGCAGCACCGCTTTCTGCTGGGTGCTCACGACATGCGCGGTGCGGACGAGCTCGGCGGTACGGCCGAACTTGGTGCGCGCTCCGGTCGCCGTGACCTCGGCCACCGCCTCGCCGCGCCGTACCAACGCACCTGCGTAGGTCTGGAAGCCGGCGCTGGCTTCGATCGGGACGGATTCGCCGGTGAGCATGGATTGGTCGAGCAGGACTTCTCCTCCGGTGAGACGCACATCCGCGGCGACGACCGCGCCGAGCGAAAGCTTCACGACGTCGCCAGGGACCAGCTCGCCCGCGGGGATTGTCTTCCACGCGCCGTCGCGTCGGACGGACGCATTCAGCGCGAGCCGCGACTTCAGCGCGGCGAGGGTTGCCTGGGCACGGCTCTCCTGGAACAGTCCGAGGGCGGCATTGAATACCAGGAGAACGGCGATGATCGCGGCCTCGACATATTTGCCGAGTGCCAGTTCGAGTACGACCGCAGCCTCAAGCATCCACGGAACGGGCGCCCAGAATTTTTCGATCGCCATACGCAACGGATGCAGCGACGTATCGGGCATCGCGTTGGGGCCGAATTTCTCTAGCCGACGGCGCGCTTCGTCGCTGGTCAGGCCTTTCTGTGGGCTGACATCGGCAGCGCTTGCCGACTTAGGCTTCGATCCCGGCCTGGATTCTTGAATCTTGGACATTTCGGCGTTGGATTCCATAACCGGTGTTCCTTCTGTCTTCGCCGTGCCCGCTTACGCGCGCCTCTTTCGCGTTGCCAAAGTCCAGCTTGGGCTGAAGTGTGACCTTCGGGCCAGAAACATTAAGCAGCGCGCGACCAGCGCCAATTGTGCACCTCCTGCATGTCGGCGCCGTGCGCAACGATGTAGCGCCGCGTCGTGGCTTTTGTTGATCGGTCAATCACTTTGCGGCTAGCGCGCGTCATCTTCGTCGACATTGGACCGCAAACTCGATCACACGGACTGCGTTGCCTGTGCTGTTGATTGACTTCGGCGGTCTCAACCTCGCGGCACTAACATCACGACCCTCGGGCGCGCTCTCCTATGTTCAACGTAATTGACTTTCCATAGTCTTTTTATAGACTTACAACTCACAATGGGCGTCATCGGGTTGGACGAGGCGGCCTCCCTTTTCGCCATTCTGGCGCAATACGCGTGGGTGGCGGTCGTGCGCAGGCAAAACAACAGACGCAATTTGACAAGCCGGGTCGCGCTGGCGATCGCGATCCTTGGCGGCCTGCCGGCCGTGCTCGCGCAAGCGCAAGGAAACATTCCGGAGCGGGAACTCAAAGCGGCGGCTGGACGCGATCTTCGGGTCGGCGTCTACACCGATATACGGGCGGATTGCACGTCCGGTCCGCTGCCAGCCATCAAGCTTGCGGTGCCGCCCGCGCATGGCGCCGTGACTGTCAAACGCGGTACGCTCAAAGCCACAAATATAAAGCAATGCCTCGCCACTGAAGCGCCGGCATTCGTCGCATTCTATCGGGCGCCGCCCGATTTCCGCGGCAGCGATCAGTTTGCCCTGGAAATTACGTGGCCGGACGGCCGCAAACAGGTTCAGCGTTTCCGAATCGATGTCTCGAATGGCGGCGTGAGCGAAGGCATCTGAAGGCATCTGACGTCATTCTTTTAACGGCGGATGCCGCCCGCGGCGCGAGGCCGCTGTCAGGACGCCAAAGTGTGACAGAGATGTGACAATTAATGTTACTCTTATGCAACATGGGCTGGCTTTTCGCGCGTTATTGCCACCGGTCGCCCCTTCGGCGTGTGGCTAAGGAATTCGGAACTTTATATTGTTGACCCTATTCGGCCATCCGGCGGGAATGTCGATTGGTGGTCGTCAACGCGATTGGGCGGGGGCTCAAAATGAAGACATTCGCTGCATCAGCGGCGTTGATAATCCTTGGCGCTGTTTCCGCGACAAGCGCGTCCGCTGCCGACATGGATGCGATGGTGACGAAGGCGCCTCCTTACGCGGTGGCGCTTGCCGCTGAGGGGCCGGTCTCGTGCAGTAGTTTGTGGGGGTTTTTCGTAACCGACTGCCAATTGCTCTGGTCCGGCGTACGGCTCTACGGCACGGTGGACCTGGGCGGCCTGTACCAGACCCACGGCACGCCATTCGATAAGAACTTCCCGACTGGCGCCAGTTATATTGTGGGTGCTGGTGGTACGGGCGCGACCAACCGCACCCCCGGTTGGGGTCTCGCCCCCAACGCCCTGAGCCAGTCGGTTATCGGTGTCGAGATCAAGGAGCCCATCGCGCCCGGCGGTTGGTCCTTCGTCGGCCGCGCCGAACTGGCGTTTGATCCGTATTCGGCCCTGCTGGCCAACGCCCCGCAAGCCCTCCAGGACGCTAAGGGCACGGCGCAGAACACGGAGGCCCTACCTTATGACTTCGAGCCGCTGGGGATGGCTGAACACAAATCAATATGTCGGTTTTAGTCAGCCGGTTTGGGGCACGCTGACCTTCGGCCGGCAAAACACGCTACAGCTGGACGCGATCAATGCCTACGATGCGATGGGGGGCTCGTATGCCTTCTCGCCGATCGGCTATTCCGGCAAGGCCGGCGGCGCCGGCGACACCGAGGACGCGCGTTGGACCACGGCGATCAAGTATCGCGTCAACATCGGCGACTTCCGCATCGGCATCATGGGGCAGCCGATAGGTGGCTCTAATGGCGGGTATAATTCATATAACCCGAACAACGGCGCGATCGCCGGCAACATCGGCGGGGATTTCAGACATCTTGGACCCGGCCTGCTCTCGGTGGATGTCGTCGGCACTTACGAGAGGGACGCGGTCAACATTTCGGCGATGTATCCCGGTCAAGTCGTCAACTTGCAAGGCACGCCGACCACGTTCCCGGCTGATGCCGCGCTTAAGGCGACGTTGTCCAACCAGGTCACCGTCTCGGTGGCAGCCAAATACAGCTTTGGTTCGTGGGGTGCACCTCGTGCAGCCCATCGTAACCAAGAGGGTCTATTAACCAAAGCCCTCCTGCGCCGCCGCCGGTTTTCCCGCTGACGCTGTATGCCGGCTATGAGTGGATCCAGTTCTCCAGCCCGAGCGACCCGCAAACCTCGTCATTCATCGATGACGGATTCACTTTCAACAATTCCGGTGGCATCAACCACGGCCAAGTTGCCACCGCCAATTTGACGTCGATCAATAACAATGCGTTCAACGCCCTGTGCGGCACCGGTACCGGTTGCGGGAATGAGACCTTCCAAATCCTTTGGGTCGGCGCGAAATACGGCATCACTCGCGACTTGGACATCATCGGCGCCTATTATGAATACTGGCAGAACCAATACGTGAGCGGCGCGGGCATCTGCGTCAATTCTGCCGCCCACAGCCAGTGCGCCGGCACATACCAGGTAAGCTCGGCGGTTCTCGACTGGCGGTTCCTGCCGAAGTGGGATGCCTATGCCGGCGTCGTGTACTCGATCGCAGAAGGCGGCATCGCCAACGGCGATATTCAAAACAACAACCTCGCCGGAGTCGCGGGCGTCCGCTTCCGGTTCTAAACCGCAGCAGAAGCATAGCCGTACGCAGACTGCGAAGCGCCGCCTTTTCGAGGCGGCGCTTTTAGTTTGTGCCGCTGTTCTGAGTTGCGGGTAGCGGCTCGCGAGATTTTTGCTCACGCGAGCGATTGTTTGTTTGCCTTTGAGTCAGCGGCCGCGCCCCAGCGCTCTTGCCGGTCGTGGGCGCCGCCGCCGATTGCCGTGCCTTCAAGCCTGGCCGCGCTGCGGGTCTGAGAATTGCCGCCAAGCGAGAGCCGTGGCCGGTATGCCTTGCTCACAGTTCGAGATTGAAAAGCGCTTTTTTTCTTTTGCCGCGCCACATGGCGGCAAGATGCAATGTTCCTAAAATGGCATCGATTCGAAGAATATTTCGAGTGACGTTACCACCGCCGCTGGAACGAGAGTTTCTGCGAGCGGCGCTATGTTCTCGGACTGGCAACAATCGCTGCTTTGGCGGACGTGCGGCCAGTTGACAACGCAGTCGCGCCGGATTTTATATAATCTATCTAGTGAATAGACTATAATTGTCAGTGGGGTCTCGGTGTTCGTAGTTGCGACGTTACCGTCACCGGGGCATGAGGGGACTGAGATGAAAAAACGGGTTTTGTTGACGGCGGCGCCGCCCGCGATGGCGCTACTTGCCGGCGCGACGTGGTCGGCGGCGGCATTGGCCGACGATCCGATTTTGACAAAAGCGCCGGTGGTCAGCGCTCCGGCGGCATCGACCATTTGCCAAGGCGTTCCGGACTTTTTCCTCGGCAGCTGCCAGTTGGCTTATTACGGGGTCAGGGTCTACGGCGTGATAGACGTGGGTGGCGGCTACCAAACCCACGGCGCGCCTTGGGACCCGAACTTTCCGCAGGGTAGCTCCTACCTCGTTCAAAAAATGAACCGCGAATCGATGTGGACTCAGGCGCCGAACGGATTGAGCCGCTCAAGCATCGGCGTTCTGGTCGACGAGCCGTTTGCTCCGGGTTGGAAATTTGTCGGTCAGCTCGAAGCCGGCTTCGACCCATATTCGCTGAATTTCTCGAACGGCCCGCAATCGATTGCCAACAACAGGGGCGTGCCGCTCGACCTTCAAACCGCCAACAACGATTCGAGCCACGCGGGCCAATTCTACAATTCGGTCGGATATCTCGGAGTTACCTCGGACGTTCTCGGCACTCTGACCTTTTTCCGTCAAAACGCATTTACGCTGGACGCCGTGTCTGCCTACGATCCGATGGAAGGCTCCTATGCTTTCTCGGCGCTGGGATTTTCCAGCTCTAATTGCGGCGCCGGCGACACCGAAACCTGCCGCATAACGACGGCCATCAAATACCGGCTCGCGCTTGGCGCACTGAGATTTGGTGCGCTCGCCCAGGTCGGCGGTTATGCCGAGAACAACGGCTCGAACGGCGACTATGAAGCGCAGATCGGCGGCGACATTCCGGTCGGCCACTTCGGCATCGGCGACGGCCTCTTATCGCTGGACGCCATCTACAAATGGGAAAAGGACGCGGTGAACCTTTCGCTCTCCGGCGTGTCCAATGCCGCCGGAGTGCCGATCGCGCCGTATCTGCCGCAGACGCTGACAGCCACCATCTCCAACAATCAAAACGTCATGGTGGCGGCCAAATACCTCGTCGGACCGCTGCGGCTATTTGCCGGCTATGAATGGTATCAACTGGCGCCGCCCAGTGATCCGGTGAACACGGTCACCGGCTTTACCAATATCGGCGGTCTGCCGATGGGTACCTCCTATGCCAACCTTACGGCGATCAGCAACACCGCTTATTCAACGGGTTGCGGCACCGGCACCGGATGCAGCGACAAGGTCCTGCAAGTGATGTGGACCGGCGCGCGCTACGCCGTCGACAGGAATCTCGACGTCGCCGTTGCCTATTATCATTACATCCAGAACCAATATGTCAGCGGGGCCGGCATCTGCACCAATCCGACCGCGCATTCGCAATGCGCCGGCACGTTTGATGCCGTTTCCGCTCTGGTCGATTGGCGGTTTCTGCCGAAGTGGGATGCCTATTTTGGTATGATGTTCTCGCAGGTGAACGCGGGACTATCGAACGGCTATCTCGCCCGCAACAACTTCGATCCGACCGTGGGCGTTCGCTTCCGCTTTTAAGCGTTGCGGCCGGATCAATCGGCGAATAGTTTTTCTTTGGCGCGGTTGAACTTTCCGATCGCCTCAAGAACTCGGGAGACGTGCTATGACGTTCAGGATTGGCGGAGTTGTGGTAGCAGCTTTCGCGATCTCTCTTCTCTGCACTTTGGGTACGTCGGCAAAAGCTGACGGCGGCGCGGGAGACGGCAAAGACCAAAGCGCGTCGGCAAACCGCAATCACCGTGCCCACGCCAAGCCTCAACTGCAAAAAGAAAGCGCCGGCTTGCCCGGGCCGGCGCCGCAAAGCGCGCCCTCCAAACCGCCTTATCGCGAGGTCTTTTGGCAGCCCTTTGGTTGGGGAGCGCCGCCTCTGCAGGATTCACGGGACGCGTATCAAGGGTATTTTGCCAACCCCGTGGATAATCCCCGCTCGTTCGGCAGCGTTGGCCGGGCTACGCTAATCTTCCGGCAATGAGAGCGCGGTTTGCGTCGCGCCGATGAGGGGGTGCCGGCGCTATTTTGATTGCGCGCCCGGCGCCGCGTCCTTGTCGCGCGACGACGCGGCGTTTCCGGAATCGCCGCCACTGGATTGCTGACCAGCGATACGTACTTTGTCGCCGGCGCCAAGTGAGTCCGGGGGGCTATTGATCACCCGGTCCGACGGTGAAAGCCCGCTGAGAATTTCGACCTGGGTGCCAAGGTTGCGCCCAATCTTCACCGGTTTGAGCTCGACTTTGTCATCAGGCCCGACGACGGCGATTTCCGTGCCGCGTTCGCGAAAGATCAGCGCGCTCGTCGGAACGTGCACGATATTCGGATCGCTTGGGAGCTCGAAAGTGACCTGCGCGTAAGCCCCGGGCTGCAGTTCATCGTTATGGTTCTCTGCGTGCAGTTCCACCAGGAGCGTGCGGGCGCTCTTATTGATAGCGCTCGAGGTGGTCGCGACGGTGGCCTTGAAGGTCTTGTCCGGGTATTGCGGCAGATGCAGCTCGGCCGTGAGCCCCTGTCGAATGCCGGCAGACAATTGTTGCGGCACCTGCACGTAAACCCGCATCTCGTGAATGTCCGCCACCCGAAATAGCTCCGGTCCATTGTTGCCGCTGCCGGCGTTGATCAGGGCCCCGATATCGGTTTCGCGCGCGGTGACCACGCCGTCGAACGGGGCGAGGATCTTCTTGAAGCCTTCCAGCGCCTGCAGACGATCCACCTCGCCCTGATCGGCGGCAGCCTCCGCCTGGGCGGCGCGGACACGCGCGACGGCGCTGTTGTAGTCGGCTTGCTTGGATTCCTGTTCCTGCTCCGAGACGACGCCTTTGGGCGAGTCCCGCCAACGTTGGTAGGTTGTCTCAGCGAACTGCTTCTCGGCCTCCCTGACCGCGACCACCGCTTGCGCCGAATTCAGCTTGGCTTGTGCCGCCGCCAGTTGCGCGTCAAGGTCGGGAGTTTCGATCTCGGCGAGCACGTCGCCTTTCTTCACATGAGCACCGTAATCGAAGTACCAGTCCTTCAGATAGCCGGGGACGCGCGCATAGATCGGCGCCTCGTACCAGGCCTGCACCGTGCCCGGCAGCACCATGCGCTGCGTCGCGGCGCCGTGTTGCACCGAGATGAGCGCGACCGTCGGGATGGCCTGCTCCTGCGTCCATTGCTTCACCTCGGCCTCGTGACCGCGCCGTTCCAGGATGCCGATAACCGCGATGACGACAGCGGCGGCAACGGCGATAAGCCCGAAGCGGCGCAGACTTCGCGAGGAGGGCGGCGGCGCCGTGTCTTTGGCGGTGCGATCTTCTGCGGCCATGGATCTGGTTATGCGTTCGTTGGCTGGGCCATCGCGCCCGGTTGTTGGCGCTGGTGCCGCGAATGCAGCACGGTGAACACGGTGGGGACGAAGAACAGCGTCGCGATCGTCGCCACTAACAGTCCACCGATGACGGCGCGGCCGAGCGGCGCATTCTGCTCGCCGCCTTCGCCGAAAGCGAAGGCCATCGGCAGCATGCCGATAATCATCGCCAGCGCGGTCATCAGCACCGGACGAAAGCGGGTAAAGCCCGCTTCAAGCGCGGCGTTTGCCGCATCCAGCCCTTGCGCCATTCCTTCACGCGCAAAGCTCACCAGCAGAATGCTGTTCGCCGTTGCAATGCCCATGCACATGATGGCGCCGGTCAACGCCGGTACCGACAGCGTCGTTCCGGTCATGAACAGCATCCAGACGATTCCGGCAAGCGCGCCCGGCAGCGCCGTGATGATGATGAAGGGGTCGAGCCAGGACTGAAAATTGACGACGATAATCAAGTAGATAAGGACGATGGCGCCGGCGAGCCCGAAATAGAGCTGGCTATAGGCAGTAGTCATGGTGTGGACCTGGCCGCGTAACACGACATACGAACCGCGCGGCACGTCTTTACGGGTCGCTTGCAAAATCTGCTCGATGTCGCCGGAAATGGCGCCAAGATCGCGGCCTTGAACGGCGCCGTAAATGTCGATGACCGGCTGCACGTTATAATGTGAAACCACGCCGGGGCTCGGCCCCGGCGTGATCTGGGCCAGACCGCCGAGGTATTGGGGCTTCTGCATGTCCGGTGACGTGACCGGGACGTTCACGAGGTCCGACATGCTGTCGATGCGGTATTGCGGCATCTGCGCGACAATCGGATAGGAGACGCCGTTCTGCGTGTTCAGCCAGAAATTCGGCTTAACCTGGCTGCTGCCTGACAACGTCACCAACAGGCTGTTGGCGATGTCGCGTTGGGTCAGGCCAACTTCGCCGGCGAGCGTGCGGTCAACGTCGACGTTGAGCTGCGGATAATTGAACACCTGCTGGATACGCAAATCGGCGATGCCGGGCACCGTGCGGATGCGCTTGAGCAGGTCGGTGGCATAGCTAAAGTTATCCTTTTGATTGTTGCCGATGACCTGCACGTCGATCGGCGCCGGCAGACCGAAATTGAGAATTTGCGAGACAATGTCGGCCGGCAGGAACGAAAACGTCGTGCCGGGGAATTTTTGCGGCAAGATGGTGCGCAGCCGCTTAATGAAGGTCTCTGTCGGTGCGTGATCCTCCTTGAGGCTGATCAGCGCGTCGCCATCCTCCGGACCGATGGTCCCCGTGTTCTGATAAGCCATGTTGATGCCGGAAAACGGCAAACCGATATTGTCGACGATGTTATCGAGCTGGTCGGGCGGAATTGTGCAGCGAACGGTTTGTTCGACGAAATCGAACAGTCGTGCCGTTTCTTCGATGCGCGTACCCGGCTGGGCGCGCACGTGCATGAGGATTTGACCGGAATCCACGGCCGGGAAGAAATTTTCGCCAAGGAACGGCCAGAGTCCGAAGGAAACCACCACGCAGGCAAGGAAACCGGCGATGAACAGCTTCGGTGAGGCGAGCGCTAGCGACAGCAGCGATCGATAGCGCGCGCGTATGCGCGCAAAGCGGTCATCGAACGCCTGCTGGAAGCGCTTGAGCGGATTGCGCGAACGCACCGGTGTTGTGGAAGCGTCGTGCGCGCCGTGCTCGCCGCGCATGAGATAATTCGCCATGGTCGGCACCAAAGTGCGCGATAACGTGAAAGAGCCGATCAGCGCAAACACCACCGCTTCGGCCAGCGGCCGGAACAGGTAGCCTGCCACGCCGCCAAGCTGGAACATCGGAACGAAGACGATGCACAGGCAGAGCAAGGTCACGAACGCCGGTATGACGATCTGTTGCGCGCCGTCGAGGATCGCGGTTTCGATCTCTTTGCCTTGCTCGAGATGGTAGTTGATGTTTTCGATGGTGACGGTGCCGTCGTCGACCAGGATGCCGACCGCGAGCGCAAGGCCCCCCAGAGTCATGACATTGACGGTCTCGCCCAGCCACGACAGCAGTGTCAATGAGAACAAAATGGCGAGTGGAATCTCGATCAGGATGATGACGGTCGAACGCCAGCTACCGAGGAATAAGAGGATCATGACGCCGACCAGCGCCGCTGCCAGCGCCGCCTCGCGGATGACGCCGAACACCGCAGCTTTTACGAAGACGGATTGATCGCCGACGGCGTGAAGGTTCAGGCTCGGCGGCAAGCTTTCTTCGACGCGCGGCAGCAGCGATTTGATCCCATCGATCACGTTGAGCGTAGACGCGGCGCCGGCTTTGAGAATGGTCATCAGAACGGCACGCGAGCCGTTGACGCGCACGAGGTTGGTCTGTGGCGGCGACCCTTCATGCACGTAGGCGACATCTTGGATGTAGATGATGGTGTCGTTGACCTTGCGCACCGGCAGTTCGTTGATTCTCTGCAATAAGACCGGACTCGCATTAAGCGCGACGTTCCAGTCGAATTTGCCGACTTTCTCGTCGCCCGCCGGCAGGATGAGGTTCTGCATCGAAATGGCGTTGACGATGTCGTCGGCGGAGACGTTGTGCGCCTGCATCGCCTGCTGGTCGAGGTCGACCTGGACCTGCAAAATCTTGCCGCCGTAAGGTGAGGGCACGGCGGCGCCGGCGACGGTGGCTAGCTGCGGCCGGATGAAATTCTGCCCAAGGTCGAACAGCTGCATCTGCGGTAGTTTTTTGCTCGACAGCGCGAGCTGAAGGATAGGAACGCTCGAGGCGTTGTAGCTCAGCACATACGGCGGCGTGATGCCTGGAGGCAGGAGCTTGAGTACGGTCTGCGACGCGGCCGTGACCTGCGCCAGCGCCGCGGCAATGTCGACGTTCTTCTGAAAGAAGATTTTGACGACGCCATAGCCGGAAAGCGATTGCGACTCGATGTGCTCGATGTCGGCTACCTGCGCCGTCAGATAGCGCTCATAGAAATAAATTACGCGGCCGGACATGTCGTTCGGCAAAAGCCCGGTGTAGGTCCACACTACGCTGACGACCGGAATGTTGATGTTCGGGAAAATGTCGGTCGGCGTGAGCAAGGCGGCGCGGATGCCGAACAGCGCGATGACGAGGGCGAGGACGACGAAAGTGTAGGGGCGCCGAAGCGCAGTCAGGACGATCCACACGGCCGTTATCCCCTCTCACGCCGCCGAGCGCCGTCGCGGCGATGCAGCACGCTGAATACGGTAGGGACAAAGAACAGCGTCGCTATGGTGGCGACCGTCAGGCCGCCAATGACGGCGCGGCCAAGCGGAGCATTCTGCTCGCCGCCTTCGCCCAACGCAAAGGCCATCGGCACCATGCCGATGATCATTGCCAACGCCGTCATCAGCACCGGACGAAAGCGCGTGAAGCCAGCTTCAAGCGCGGCCGCGGCCGAGTCCAGCCCGTCGCCCAGACCCTCGCGCGCAAAACTGATCAACAGGACGCTGTTCGCGGTAGCGATACCCATGCACATGATGGCGCCGGTCAACGCCGGCACCGACAGCGTCGTTCCGGTCATGAACAGCATCCAGATGATTCCGGCAAGCGCACCCGGCAGCGCGGTGATGATGATGAAAGGGTCGAGCCAGGACTGAAAATTGACGACGATGACGAGGTAGACCAGCACGATCGCGCCGGCGAGCCCGAAATAGAGCTGGCTGTAGGCGCTGGTCATGGTGTGAACCTGGCCGCGCAAGCTGACGTACGAGCCGCGCGGCACGTTTTTTCCGGTCTCGTGCAGGATCTGCTCGATGTCGTTGGAAATGGCGCCAAGATCGCGCCCTTGGGCGGCGCCGTAAATGTCAATGACCGGTTGCACATTATAGTGCGACACCACGCCAGGGCTCGGCCCCGGCGTGATCCGGGCAAGGCCGCCGAGATATTGCGGCGTCACAGTTTTTGTCGAGGTCACCGGGACGTTGACGAGGTCCGATATCGTGTCGACGCGGTATTGCGGCATCTGCGCGACGATCGGATAGGAGACGCCGTTCTGCGTGTTCAGCCAGAAATTCGGCTGCACCTGGCCGCTGCCGGATAACGTTACCAGAAGGCTATTGGCGACGTCGCGCTGGGTCAGGCCAACCTCGCCGGCGAGCGTGCGATCCGCCTCGACATTGATCTGCGGGTAATTGAACACCTGCTGGATACGCAAATCGGCGATGCCGGGCACCGTGCGGATGCGCTTGAGCAGGTCCGTGGCATAAGCGTAGTTGTCTTTCTGGTTGTTGCCGATCACTTGCACATCGATCGGCGCCGGCAAACCGAAATTCAGAATCTGCGAGACAATGTCGGCGGGCAGGAATGAAAACATTGTGCCCGGGAATTTTTGCGGCAGGATGGTGCGCAACTGCTTGATGAATTTTTCGGTCGGTGCGTGATCCTCGTTGAGGCTGATCAGCGCGTCGCCGTCTTCTGGCCCGATCGTGCCGGTGTTTTGGTAAGCCATGTTGATGCCCGAAAACGGCAAGCCGATATTGTCGACGATGTTATCGAGCTGGTCGGGCGGGATGGTGCTGCGAACGGTCTGCTCGATGAAATCAAACAGGCGGGCTGTCTCCTCGATGCGCGTGCCCGGCTGGGCGCGCACGTGCATAAGGATCTGGCCGGAATCCACCGGCGGGAAGAAGTTCTCGCCCAGGAATGGCTCCAGCCCGAGCGAGAGAATAATAAACACGACGAAGCCGACGATCACGGTCTTCGGCCGGCTCAGTGCGAGCGCCAGCATCGATCGATAACGGCCGCGCGTCCCGGTAAAGAGCCGTTCGAAGCCGGCCTGAAAGCGCTTGAACGGGTTTCGTGACCAGCGCGTCGATGCAGCGGCGTGGTCCGCATCGTGTCCGGCGTGAGCTTGCAGGAGGAAGCGCGCCATCGTCGGCACGAGCGTCCGCGAAAGGATAAAGGAGCCGATGAGGGCGAACACCACCGCCTCAGCCAGTGGCCGAAACAGATAACCGGCCACGCCGCCGAGTTGAAACATCGGCGCGAACACGATGTCGAGCACGAGCAGCGTCACGAAGGCAGGAACGACGATCTGCTGTGCGCCGTCCAAAATCGCCGGCTCGACCGGTTTGCCCTGCTCGAGGTGGAAAAAGATGTTCTCGAGCGTGACTGTGCCTTCGTCGACGAGCATGCCGACCGCCAGCGCCAGCCCGCCCAACGTCATGACGTTGATGGTCTCGCCGAGCATTGCGATGGCCGCCACCGAGAACAAGATCGACAGCGGGATGGAGATGATGATGATCAGCGTGGAACGCCAGCTGCCGAGGAACAGCAGAATCATCAGGCCCACCAGTCCGGCGGCCAGGACGGCCTCGCGCAACACACCAAAGATCGCCGCCTTGACGAATACAGACTGATCGCCGACCGCGCGCACGTTCAAGCCCGGCGGCAGGCTCTCGCGGACCCGCGGTAGCAGCGATTTGACACCGTTGATGACATCAAGCGTCGAGGCGGCGCCGGCCTTGAGGATGGTCATCAGCACGGCACGGGAGCCGTTGACGCGGACGAGGTTGGTTTGTGGCGGCGAACCTTGATGGACGTATGCGACGTCGTGGAGGTAAATGATGGTGCCGTTGGCCTTCTTCACAGGCAGGTCATTGAGTCTGTCGAGAAGGACCGGGCTCGCGTTCAGCGCGACGTTCCAATCGAACTTTCCAATTTTCGCGTCGCCGGCCGGCAAAATGAGATTTTGCGCGGTAATCGCGTTGACAACGTCGTCGGCCGAAACGTTGTGCGCCTGCATGGCCTGCTGGTCGAGATCCACCTGGGCCTGAAGAATCTTCCCGCCGTAAGGAGATGGCACCGCCGCGCCGGCCACCGTGGCGAGCTGCGGACGGATGAAATTTTGTCCGAGATCGAAAAGCTGCATCTGCGGCAACTTTTCTCCGGACAGCGCCAGTTGCAGGATCGGGACGGTAGCGGCGTTGTAACTGAGCACGTAAGGCGGCGTGATGCCGGGCGGCAGCAGCTTCAGCACAGTTTGCGACGCCGCAGTTACCTGGGCGAGCGCCGTGCGGACGTTGGCGCCTCTTTGAAAAAAGATTTTGACCACGCCGTAGCTGTTCAGCGACTGCGACTCGATGTGCTCAATGTCGGCGACCTGCGCGGTCAGGTAACGCTCATAGAAGTAGATGACGCGGCCGGACATGTCGTTGGGCAAAAGCCCGGTATAGGTCCACACCACACTGACGACGGGGATGTTGATATTGGGGAAAATGTCGGTCGGCGTGCGCAGCGCGGCCAGCCCGCCGAAAATCGCAATGAGAAAAGAGAAGACGACAAAAGTGTAGGGTCGCCGCAAGGCGATTTGGACCACCCACACGTGAGACAGCTCCTGCCTCGCGCCCGTGGCTCGGCGAGCCGGGCCGCGTGTCGCGTCGCCGACCCGTATCTACACGATTGGGCTAAGCCTCGTAAACCGCAATGGGACGGCCGATTTTCGGAACTTCACCCTTGCAACGTCCCCCCGGGATGGCGCGGTTATGCTAACGTCGCTGACCGGGGCACTTATGGAAGGCGCGACAAAATGGTCAGTTTGCGCAGCGTGCCATCGCTCGCCGGCCTCGCCTTAATTGTAGTGGGGTCGGCGACGGCAGCCGAACAGCGGCCGCCACTAGTGCCGACGAAAGACGTCGACATCAGTTACAGGATTACGCGCCCAAATCAGCCCGCAATCATCGAGCGGCGCCGTTGGCTTGCCGGCGAACATCTTGAGCGCGTCGATGGACCGGACAAATCCACCACCATCTTCGACCGCGGCAAGGGGGAATTTATCCTGCTCAATGCGGCGACCCGGACGTTCCGCAAGTTGGAAGGTAAAGGCCGAGGGCCACCTGAACCGGATGCTGGAGTTACGCTTGCGCGCGGCGCCGAATTGGTCATTGCGGGATTACACTGCAGCGAATGGACGTGGACGGAGGACACAGAGACGCACACCGTCTGCGCGACGCCCGAAGGGGTGCTGCTCCGTCTTGCGATTGACGGCCGCACAGTGATTGAGGCGCGGTCCGTGCATTTTGCGCCGCAGGCAGCGAAGCTTTTTCAAGTGCCGCCCAGCTATTCGCCAGCTCTGGCGCCGGAAGGCGCGCCGGAACCATAGAAATTTTCTGCGACTGAAGCTCACAATGTGTCCGCTTCGTTGCCTTGCAGCGCCGGAAAAAAACGCCCATTGTCGGCACGGGGCATCCGCGGGCTGGCTCTTTGTGTCGCGTGCCGGCTGGTCGTTTTCAGCAGTTGGAGCGCAACCGTTTCGTGCCGGCGCCAGCGAAGCTTCTGCGCAGACACCGCAGCCGCCGACGATCGGGCGCGGTTCGGCTTTTGGTCGCCATGGCGAGCGTGGCGGTCTGTCTTAGTCTAGCCGCTTGTGCTGTCGGTCCCAACTTTTCCGCGCCCGAACCGCCGTTGCCGCAAAGCTTCGTCGCCGGGCGCGGAACCGCCACCGATCATGCTGCCGACCGCGTTGCCGTTACAACCAAATGGTGGCGCACGCTGCACGACCGCGAATTGGATACGCTGATCGATCGCGCACTCGCCGGCAGCCCCACTCTGGACATAGCGCTCGCACGATTGCAGCAGGCCCGCGCACAGGAGGTCGTCGTCATCGGTGCGGCTTTGCCCATGGTGGAAGGAACCGAGGGAGGAGCAATAGGTACCGGCACTGACTTGGGGCGCGGACGCGCATCGCAAGCCCTTGTTTCTGCTGAGAACGGTACCGGCGTCTCGCAAATCAGCAACCTCGCTGGGTTTGACGCGGTCTGGGAAATCGACGTTTTCGGTAAATTCCGGCGCGCCATCGAGGCGGCTCAATACGACGTCGATGCGGCGGTTGCGGCGCGCAACGTTGTGTTGATCTCGCTCGTCGCCGATGTCGCTCGCGCTTATCTCGATTTGCGGGCGCTGCAAATGCAGCTTGCTTTGCTGCGTAAGGATATCGGCGTTGCGCAAAAGTACCTCGACTTTGTGCAGGAGCGTTTCAATCGCGGCATCACCAACGAGCTTGACGTTACGCTCGCGCAGCGCGAACTGGCGCAGCTCCAGTCGCAGATCGCGCCGCTGACGGCGCAGATCAATGCCGCGCGTTATGTCATTGCCGTTTTGATCGGCGAATTTCCGGAGAACTTGGGCTCGGAATTGACGAAGCCCGGAATGCTTCCGGCGTTGCCGGGACGGATCCGTTCGGGGTTGCCGATCGAATTGTTGCGTCGTCGGCCCGACATTGCCGAAGCGGAGGGCGCATTGGCGAGCGCGACGGCGGCGATCGGTGTTGCTACGGCCGATTTGTTTCCCCGCGTGGCTTTGATCGCCGCTGCGGGCAATCAATCAGCAATCGGCGGCGTTCCCATCAATCCGATCTGGTCGGTCGGGCCCGGAGTTCTCGCGCCAATTCTTGATTTCGGCCGGCTCGACGCCGCGGTCGATAAGGCGGACTATCGCGCGCGGGAACTTCTGTTTAACTACAAGCAAACCGTGCTCAACGCCGTGCGCGAGGTCGACACAGCAGTCGATGCCTATGCCGCTCAACAGGCTCGTCTGCGCCATCTGGCGGATGCTTTGGCGGCCGCGCGCAAGGCGGTCGACCTGGCAACCGAACGTTTCGATCGAGGTTTGATTGATTCCCTCAACGTGATCGACGCACAGCGGCAGGAGTATGAAATCGAACGGCAATACGTCTCTGCCCAAGCCAATGCCGCCGAGCAACTGGTTACGCTGTACAAATCGCTTGGCGTTGGCTGGGAGGATTACCAAATCTTCCCGCCGATCCGGCCGCCGCTGCCGGCCATCGCCGCTGCATTCCGCAGCTTGTTGGCACCAAATCCTGTGCCATAGCCGGCCTGTCGGCGATCAACGGTGGCGATGATCGCGGAGGGCGATCAGCCCCCGTTTCCACCGTTATTTCCGTGATCGCCATTTATAGGCTTTTGATAGTCATTGTGCGGATGTCCGCCCGGTAACCCGTGCCGTAAGGGAATGGCACGCCCTTTAAATCGCGTTGGCGGAACGAAGAGTGAGGGTGAAGGGTTGGTTTCTGCCGACTTAGGCCATATGGAAGGAACATTGCCACATGACCCGCGCTATATCGATTGCAGCATTGTTTGGTCTTTGCGTTGCGCTGCTCACCCCGACTACCGCATCGGCCGTTTGTGAGTGCTATAGAAAGGGAGCTTTCTTGCGCTGTCAGCCAAGTAAGCTCGCGTGCCGCTGGTCGGGCGGCACCGTTTGCTATGAGGGCTGCCGCACAGGTTCTGGCCCAGGATAGGCATTCTTTGCGGCGAGAGCGTTCGTCGCCGGTACGACGCGGCCTCTTTTGTCTGATCGGCAACAGCACGAGCGCTTCCTGACCGCGCGGCCCCAAATTGTTGCTTTTATGCCACTCGCATGGCGATTCCGAGTGTATTAGTGAACGAATCGTGGCGCCCGGAACCCCATGTCATGCGAGCGTCATGCGCGAAAAATAGAGGAGGTATGAGCCTTTTCTTAAGAAGCCGGAGGGCCGGAGGGCTCGCGGTGCTTTGTCTTAAGAGCTCAAGGGCTCGCGCAGCTGGAGGGGGTAATGATCGTCAAGCAGAGAGCGGTTTTTCTATTGGCCGGCATGGTTTTGGGGGTGTCCCTGACGTCCGCTCCGGCAACTGCTGCCGACATGGATGCGATGGTGACGAAGGCGCCCCCTTACGCGGTGGCGCCGGCCGCTGAGGGGCCGGTCTCGTGCAGTAGTTTGTGGGGGTTTTTCGTAACCGACTGCCAATTGCTCTGGTCCGGCGTACGGCTCTACGGCACGGTGGACCTGGGCGGCCTGTACCAGACCCACGGCACGCCATTCGATAAGAACTTCCCGACTGGCGCCAGTTATATTGTGGGTGCTGGTGGTACGGGCGCGACCAACCGCACCCCCGGTTGGGGTCTCGCCCCCAACGCCCTGAGCCAGTCGGTTATCGGTGTCGAGATCAAGGAGCCCATCGCGCCCGGCGGTTGGTCCTTCGTCGGCCGCGCCGAACTGGCGTTTGATCCGTATTCGGCCCTGCTGGCCAACGCCCCGCAAGCCCTCCAGGACGCTAAGGGCACGGCACAGAACACGGAGGCCCTACCTTACGACTCGAGCCGCTGGGGATGGCTGAACACAAATCAATATGTCGGCGTTAGCCAGCCGTTTTGGGGCACGCTGACCTTCGGCCGGCAAAACACGCTACAGCTGGACGAGATCAATGCCTACGATGCGATGGGGGGCTCGTATGCCTTCTCGCCGATCGGCTATTCCGGCAAGGCCGGCGGCGCCGGCGACACCGAGGACGCGCGTTGGACCACGGCGATCAAGTATCGCGTCAACATCGGCGACTTCCGCCTCGGCATCATGGGGCAGCCGATAGGTGGCTCTAATGGCGGGTATAATTCATATAACCCGAACAACGGCGCGATCGCCGGCAACATCGGCGGGGATTTCAGACATCTTGGACCCGGCCTGCTCTCGGTGGATGTTGTTGGCACTTACGAGAGGGATGCGGTCAACATTTCGGCGTTCTATCCCGGTCAAGTCCTCAACTTGCAAGGCACGCCGATCACGTTCCCGGCTGATGCCGCGCTTAAGGCGACATTGTCCAACCAGGCCACTGTCTCGGTGGCAGCCAAATACAGCTTCGGTTCGTGGGGTGCCCCTGCTGCACCGATCGTAGCTAAGGGGCCTGTTCCGCCGTCGGGGCCGGTTGGCATCCCGCTCACGCTTTACGCCGGCTATGAGTGGATCCAGTTCTCCAGCCCGAGCGACCCGCAAACCACGTCATTCATCGATGACGGATTCACTTTCAACAATTCCGGTGGCATCAACCACGGCAGTGTCCCCACCGCCAATTTGACGTCGATCAATAACAATGCGTTCAACGCCCTGTGCGGCACCGGTACCGGTTGCGGGAATGAGACCTTCCAGATCCTTTGGGTCGGCGCGAAATACGGCATCACTCGCGACTTGGACATCATCGGCGCCTATTATGAATACTGGCAGAACCAATACGTGAGCGGCGTGGGCATCTGCGTCAATTCTGCCGCCCACAGCCAGTGCGCCGGCACATACCAGGTAAGCTCGGCGGTTCTCGACTGGCGGTTCCTGCCGAAGTGGGATGCCTATGCCGGCGTCGTGTACTCGATCGCAGAAGGTGGCATCGCCAACGGCGATATTCAAAACAACAACCTCGCCGGAGTCGCGGGCGTCCGCTTCCGGTTCTAAACCGGGCAGAAGAATCGCCCGGATGTGCGAAGCGCCGCCCGTTGAGGCGGCGCTTTCATTTTCGCCGCGCCCACCTTTCCAACGGTCCGGCGTGAGTGATATTTGCCACACCTCTCCATAAACTTTGACCTAGGCAAAAAACCGAGCGAAAAGAGCGACTTCGGCGTCGTTCCTTTCCACGCGCGGCATCGACCCTTGAATCCCAAGGGTATATACAAGCTGAGTGGAGGGGTGGGCCGAGTTGCGGGGCGGTTCTTATGGCCCGCCAGGGGGTTATCGAGTAGCCGACGGTGAAGACGAGGTAACATGCCGTCGTTTATAGAGCGAACGGGCATAATCCTATTGGTTTGTTGCGCAGCGGCTTGTCTAAATCATGCCGCGGCCGCGACTGAATTGAATTATTTGCCCGCCCCGTCGCCCGCTCCCGACAAGCCAGGTTGGGCCGGATTTTATTTCCAGGACAAATCGCCTGCGGCTCCCGGCACCGCGCCCTGGAATGTGCTGGACTCCTCGTCCAAGGGTTTTGCTTCGCCGAATTTGGTCACGCCCCCGATCAATGAAAACTTCGGCTACAATTTCCAGTCCGGGAATTTGGTATTCGGCCTGGAGGGCTCTCTCGCCGCGGCCAATTTCGACGGCAAGTTCACCAGCCCCTACCTTCCGGGTACGGCTGCGTGGACGCCGAATATGAATTGGCTCGGTACTGTGACCGGCCGCGTCGGGTACTCGTTCGGTCAGTGGCTGCCGTATGTCAAAGGAGGCTTCGCTGCGGCCGACGTCGGATCGCCATTGCAGGGCGCCCCAACAGGAGGTTTTTCGCAGGGAACCGAAGTCGGTGGTTGGACCGGTGGTATCGGCCTCGAATACCAAATCTCTCCCAAACTCTCGCTCGGGCTCGAGTATCTCTATACCGATCTTAGTGCTGGCGGCGCACCCGGTGGCCCGGCCCTCACCGGCTCCCCGGAAGTGTACTCAACGGCCTTGAAATCCCAGAGCCTGCTGGGGCGGCTCAACTACAAAGCGGGCTGGTAGCGAAGCTCAAGAGTGCTTGCGGTTACTGTGCCGACCCGGCTGACTGCCGCGCGCTCTCGCAATTCTCAACGAACCTGACAATCTGGTGCACGAGCTCGCCCTGCAGCAGCGGCGCGTGGCCTTGATCCGGCACTTCGATCACGTCCATTTTGCTGCGCCGGGCGTGCATGGCCGCGACAGTCTCGGCGGACAGCATGTCGGAATTTGCGCCGCGGATGACGAGCATCGGCACGTGCGCCAACGCATCGAATTCATTCCAGAAGGCGGGCATCTGCCCCTCGACGTCTATGCCGGCCAGCGCTCGCGCGATGCCAAGGTCGTAGGCCGGTTCGAGCGCGCCGTGTTTGACGTGCCACGTCAGCCGCGCGCCGGCCATCCATTGTTCGACCGTCAACTTCGGAAACTGTGCGCCCATGAGGTCGCGGAGGACTTTCGCGCCTTCCTCGAAACTGCGCGGATGCGGCAGTTTGCCGAGATACCCTTTGATGCGAGCCATGCCCTTGGCCTCCGACACCGGCCCGATGTCGTGGAGAACAACGCCGGCGATGGCGCTGGGGTAGGCGACAGCACACAGCATTGTCAGCACGCCCCCGCGCGAACTGCCGATAAATATCGCAGGCCCGACGCCAAGCTCGATGAGGATGTTGACGATGTCGCCGAGCTCGACCGTGCAGTTGTAATTGGTGTGGTCTGCATCGTGATCGGAATGTCCGCGGCCGCGCGAGTTGATCGCCACCACGTGCCGCGCCGGTGAGCCGAATGCGAGCGCCGGCGCTAGTTCGTAAAAGTCGGCAACGCTACGGGCGAGGCCAGGCAGGCAAACCACCGGCATCCCCGGCGCCTCGCGCGAGCCGTATTCCTTGACGTGCAATCGCAGGCCATCCGGCGCCGTAACCCACATGCTTTTGCCGGGGTGACGCTCGGCCGGGTCTTGGTGCGCCAATTGAGCCGATTGCTTGCTCATGTCTGCCGCCCTTGCCTGCCTCACGTATATGTTAGAGGCGGGTCATAAAAGCGACATTAACGGTGACGCAGCCGGGAGGGCAACCGGGAAAACTTTTCGCTCAGAATAAAATTTGGGGTGGAATTGGGGTTAACCGCCCCGCCGCAGGTCGGCCTCGATCAGGAGCCGCGGATCGTTGCCCAGCCGGGCGCGATAGACCTGCATGTTCTCAATGACACGTTGCACGTAATTGCGCGTCTCGGCGATGGGGATGCGTTCGATCCAGTCAACGGGATCGACTTTCGGATCGCGCGGATCGCCGTACTGCTCGATCCATTCTTTCGCCCGGCGCGGGCCGGCGTTGTAAGCGACAAAGGCCAGCACATAGGATCCGCGCCAGCTGGCGATGTCATTTCCCAGCTCGGCGGTTCCGATCTGTGCGTTGTAAACGATGTCGCCCAACAGGCGGTGGCGATCGAATGACACGTTGAACCGCTTCGCCGTGTCGCGGCCGGCTTCGGCCGTGACCTGCATCAGGCCCATCGCGTTCGCGCTGGAAACCACTTTGGGATTGAAGGCGCTTTCCTGGCGCACAATCGAATAGACCACGCAAGGTTCGACGTGCGGACCAATCTGCTCGTAATTCGGCACACCGAAGTTCGGGAACGCATAATGCTCGAGCGGCAGACCGTGGGAGAGCGCCGTTTTGCCGATGAGCAATGCAGTGCGGGCGTCATTGTGATGAGCAGCGATTTCGCCGAGCAGCGTCAACGCACCCGCGTCCGTCGCCTTGTCGGCAAACTCAACCGCCATGACGGCGGCCAGGTCGCGTTCGTCCACCGCATATAAAATCTCGAAAGCGCGCGCGACTTCCAGGCGCCCGGCTTCCGCGGGCGGTTCAGGCGGATTACGCAGCGTGACGGCGTCGATCCCGAGACGCGCGCGTGCCAGCTGCCCGTAATATGCCGTCGGGTAACGCGCGGCTTGTTCGTAATAAGCACGCGCTTCCGTCCCGCGGCCCAACGCCTCGGCGGCGCGGCCCTGCCAGTAATCGGAACGCGCCAACGTGATCGGATTGGTGACCCCATCGGCAATGCGGGCGAAATGGGTGAGCGCGAGCGAGGGTTCACGCAGGAAGCGCAGCGCGATCCAGCCCGCGGTAAAATGTTGGTCGGCGCGATAGTTTTCGCCTGCCGGTGTCGCTGCGCCATTGGCGACTTCGTAGGCGCCTTTGTAATCGCCGGTATCGAGCAGCTTGCGTGCAATCAAGCGGCGCTCGACCCACCACTGATCGACATCGCCGAGACGCTCCGGCTCGCGCGGCGCAGCAAGCGTCAGGTGGCCAGCCTCGGCGATTTTCTGCGAACGGCGAAGCCACTGGATGCGGCTGAGCAAATAGCCCGGGTCGCGCTGGGCTTCCGCCGGCACGGCGTCGAGCAGTCCTTTGGCTTTGGGCGATTTGCTGATGACCGCAGAGCGCGCTTTGGCGATGCTTAGCCCCACAGGACCGAGTTGGCGCGCCGCGCGCAATCCGGCGTCCTCGTCATCGACGTCGAAGCGTGCGTCCATCCGCGCCTTGTCGTCCGCGGGCGTGATGAACTCGGCAAATATTTCCCGCGCTTGGCCTTCAACATCGGCGGAGAACCCGTCCTTGCGCCAAGCGAGCCGGACCATGGCCTGGGCGCCGGAACGGTCGCCCTGTGCCAGTAGCGCGCGCGCGAGTGCGAGCCGACCCCTCCCGGTCGAGGGCGGATCGGCTGCGAAAAACGCGACGACGGAGTGGGGATCGGCTTGCTGTTGCCAAAGCGCCGCTTCCGCGCGGCGGCGCAGCGCCGTTATTCCGGGCCAGCTCGGATTTGCGGCGACGAAAGCGGCGTAGCGGGGAAAATCCAGATCGGCTTCATCACTGCGCAGGATCATCCACTCCACGAGCTTGCGGGCGAGCGGATCTGTAATCGTGCTTTCGATCGTGCTCGCCTGCTCAGTTCGTCCCTTGTGAACGAGGTCGGCTGCTTGTTTGACGGCAGCCAGATCGAGGGGTGACGTCGCCGCGGTCGCCGCCATGGCTAGCGGGGGTGAGAATCGCGGCCGTGCCGCGGGGGCGGTAAAGACGGGCGCGGGTATTGCCGCTGGAGGTCTCGCGGGATCCGCCGCGCGAGGTTCAAGAACACCGGACGGCGGGATCGCCGCGGTGGTTGCGGTCCGTTGGAGCCGATCGGCGCGAATCGACGGCCGCGGCCGCGGCAACGGGACGTCGCGGCCGAGCGGCGCTGCCACGGCTTGACCGGCCAAGAGGCCGCACGCCGCCAACACGAATATGAGCCGAATGGCCGTCAATGTGCGGACCCTCCTGGCCCGGCCCAAACCGCAGGCGCCGCCCCTGTTACTCTCTTTGAAGGACAAGATTGAACAATTGCTAATGCTCGCCTGCCGGCAAGGCAATCAGCCATTAACACGGCGAAAGGTGGGCGCGCCAAAGTTTTCGCGCGTCGCGGGCGCAACCCCGTAGGAACGTGGTATGAACGTCTGAAAAGGCTTTCAAGGGCCCACACCAACCGATATCTATCGTGCCGGCAAGCGCGGCGCGCTGACGCAGCCGCCTGTCCGTGTTCGCAAGGTTCGTGTCATGACCGCCAAGACCAACTTCCGAGGTTCCTTTGTTGCGCTCGTCACGCCGTTCAAGAACGGCTCGGTCGACGAAAAGGCGTTTCGCGACCTGGTCGATTGGCAGATCACCGAGGGCACGAAGGGGCTCGTTCCGGTCGGCACCACCGGTGAGAGCCCGACGCTCTCGCATCAAGAGCACGCCGACGTCGTCAAATGGTGTGTCGAGCAAACGCGCGGACGTGTGCCCGTGGTTGCCGGCGCGGGATCGAATTCGACCAAAGAAGCGATCACGATGGCGAAGCACGCGGAAGAAGTCGGCGCCGACGCCGTGCTGGTCGTCACGCCGTACTACAATAAACCGACGCAGGAAGGCCTTTATCAGCATTTCAAGGCGATCAACGACGCCATCGGCATTCCGATCATCGTCTACAATATCCCGCCGCGTTCGGTGATCGACATGTCCGTCGACACCATGCAGCGGCTATTCGAGCTGAAGAATATCGCCGGCGTGAAGGACGCGACCGCCAATTTGGCGCGGGTGTCTCAGCAGCGCGCGGCCATGGGGCCCGACTTCAATCAGCTCTCGGGCGAAGACGCGACCGCACTCGGCTTTAACGCCCACGGCGGCCACGGATGCATTTCGGTTACGGCAAATGTTGCCCCGCGGTTGTGCGCGGAGTTTCAGAATTCCTGTCTCGACGGGGATTACGCCGCTGCGCTTCGGCTCCAGGACAAGTTGATGCCGTTGCACGGCGCGCTGTTCATTGAAACGAGTCCGGCGCCGGTCAAATATGCGTTGTCCCTTATCGGCAAGTGCAGCGAGGCCGTGCGTTTGCCGATGGTGCCGGTCAGCGAGAAAACGCGCACCGCGGTGCGCGAAGCCATGGTGCATGCGGGGCTGGTAAACTAAAGTGTGCGGTGGGGCGGCAGCGTGAGTACATTACGATCAAGAGATTGACGAACGAATTGGCATAAGTTGTTCAGGAGGCCATAGTGCTTGAGGAATTTAAAAAATTCGCCATGCGCGGCAACGTCATCGATCTGGCGGTCGGTGTCATCATCGGCGCCGCCTTCGGTGCAATCGTCAATTCTTTGGTCAACGACCTCGTCATGCCGCTTATCGGCGCGGCCACCGGCGGCCTCGATTTTTCCAACTATTTCCTTCCGCTCTCGTCAAAAGTGAACGCGAGCTCGCTGGCTGAGGCCAGAAAGCAGGGCGCCGTTTTTGCCTGGGGCAACTTTCTCACCATCTCCATCAATTTCATTCTGATCGCGATCGCCTTGTTCC
Organism: uncultured Alphaproteobacteria bacterium; assembly: GCA_963753355.1. Lineage (GTDB taxonomy): Bacteria > Pseudomonadota > Alphaproteobacteria > Rhizobiales > Xanthobacteraceae > BOG-931. The sequence continues at coordinate 84,881 of CAVWBV010000002.1, read as the reverse complement.
TCGTCATCAAGGGCATCAATCGGATGAAGGCGCCGGAAAAGCCGGCCGCACCTGTGGGGCCGTCTCAGGAAGTCGTGCTGCTGACCGAGATCCGGGACGCGCTGAAGAGCCGTTAGCGCAGGGACCATGGCGGCGAAGCCGGACAGGAAGCTGCGCGTCGTCGCCGACAACCGCAAAGCGCGTTTCAACTATTTCATCGATGAAACGATGGAGACGGGCGTAGCGCTGACCGGTACCGAGGTGAAATCGCTGCGCCAGGGCAAGGCGACTATCGCGGAATCCTATGCCGATGCGCGCGACGGCGAAATCTGGCTAATCAACTCGAACATTCCGGAATACCGGCAAGCGAACCGCTTCAATCACGCGCCAAAGCGCCCGCGCAAGCTTCTGCTGCACCGCCGTCAAATCAACAGGCTGATTGGCGCAGTCGAGCGCGAGGGTATGACGCTGATACCGCTCAAGCTTTATTTCAACGAAAAGGGCCGTGCCAAGCTCGAACTCGCTCTTGCGCGCGGCAAGAAGCTCTATGACAAGCGCGAGACGGAAAAAAAGCGCTCCTGGGACCGTGAGCGCGGCCGTCTGTTGCGGCAAAAAGGATGAGCCATGGTTTCAGTGACCTTGGACCACTGCGTCATCCACGTCACCAACTGGCAGCGCTCGAACGCGTTCTACGTCACCGTGCTCGGCGCCGAGCTGGTCGAGCGGCCGGTCGGCTATGCCTATCGGTTCGGCGACCGCCAACTGAACGTGCATGGTCCGGGGGTTAATCCGGCAGAAGTGGCGCGGCTGCCGGTCGCGCCTGGCAATAGCGATCTTTGTTTCGAATGGCACGGACCGATCGCCGATGCGATCTCGCATTTGCAGCGCTGCGGGGTGGCCATCGAGCGCGGCCCGCTGCAACGCTTCGGCGCCAAAGGCGAGGGCACCAGCGTCTACTTTCGCGATCCCGATGGATCGCTCATGGAGTTTATGTCGTATACCGGCGCTGCAACAACCGAAGCGCGGGAAGCGCCCGGCATGCACGATCCGACACATCTTCCCGCCAACATTCCAGCGCCGCAAGACGACGGTGGTGCGCGCCACCTCACCGGCATGGCGCTTCCCGATCTCCCGCTACCGGGAACGCGGGGAGGGGCCTACAATCTTTCAATATTGGGCGGACGTACCGTCATTTACATTTATCCCCGTACCGGCGTGCCGGGAGTTGATCTGCCGCCGGGATGGGATGACATCCCCGGCGCCCGCGGCTGCACCCCGCAATCATGCAGCTTTCGCGATCATTTTGCGGAACTGAAAGACCTCGGAGTCGCGCACGTCTTCGGCCTGTCGACCCAGGACACCGCCTACCAGCGGGAAGCTGCGGAGCGCCTGCACCTGCCGTTTCCGGTCCTGTCCGACTCCGAACTTGCATTCACGCGTGCGCTGAAGCTGCCCACCTTCCAGGCTGCCGGAATGACGCTGCTCAAGCGCATGGTGCTTGTTGTCGATGATGGCGTCATCACCAAAGTGTTCTATCCAGTCTTCCCGCCCGACAAGAGTGCCGCCGAAGTTGTTGCCTGGCTCCGCGGGGCTGGCTCGGCACGCCAATAGGAACGCACATTCCAGGAGGACACGATGTCGAAGTTCATTGTTGCTCCGCACTTCCGGTTGCAGGAGTGGGTCGCCGAAGAGAAGGATTATTTTGCCGCAGAGGCGCTGGACTACGAATTCCGGGAGACGATGGATTCGCGCTCAGCTGCCGGTCATCAGATCGGCAACAAAGTCGGCGCTTATCAGACCTTCGAGGCCGGCCGCACCTGCAATGTCAGCGGCGCCTGCCACTGGACGGTGAACGTCGCGGCGTCGAACGGTCACGGCAAGCTGTATGCCGATTGCTATTCGGTCTCGCCGTGCGGGGTGTTCGTGCCGCCGGACTCGAAGGTGCGTAGTCCGGCCGATCTCGCGGGCATTCCGATTTCGGTCGGCTACCAGTCGGGCAGCCATTACGCGACCATCCAGGGGCTCGATCAATATCTCAAAGCCGAGCAGATCAAGCTGTCGTTTGCGGATGGTCTACTATTCAGCCGCATGGAGATGTTGATCGACGGCAAGGTGCCCGCCGCTTCGCTGTTCAGCGGGCCGTACTATTTCGCGGAGCAACTCGGCTTTCGCAAAATCATCGACACGACTTTTATGATGGCGGCGATGGTCACGGGAACGCCCGTTCCGCAGGACGTGCGCAAGTATTTCCGCGCATTGCGGCGCGCCCAGCGCGACATCGATTTGCGGCCGGAGCTTTACACGCACTACTACAAGAAGGAATTCCCGGTGCGCTTCCATGACCAGATGGATACGCGGCGATGGGGACCGGGTGAGCGCTTGGTGTTCGAGCCTTACTCCAAGGAGACTTTCGAGGAATCCTTTGCCTGGATCGAGCGGCATGGGATTTTCCCGCCTGGCGAAATGGGCAGCGGCCGGTACGAAACCGCAATTTTCACCGAAGCCGCGGAATAGCGTTACGCCGTCGCGTCGAGGTGCGCCCGCACCTGCGCAAACACATCGCGGAACATTTGCGGCGTCAGCACCCGCGTCGAGGTGTTGTAGCGCGAGCAGTGATAGCTCGCGAACAGGGTGAACGGTCCCATCGGATAGGCGCGGCCGTGCGAAAAGGCGTGCGCGCTGCGCTTTAATTTTTGGGCGGTGATGAATGTGTCGTGGGCGATGCGTCCCAGTGTCACGATCGCGCGGATATTGGTCATCTCGTTGAGCGTGGCGTGGAGAAAATGGCGGCAGGTGGCGATCTCCTGCGGCGTCGGCTTGTTCTCCGGCGGAACGCAGCGGACGGCGTTGGTGATGCGGCAATCGACGAGGGTGAGGCCGTCGTCCGGACGCGCCGCGTAATCGCCGTTGGCGAAGCCGAATTCCTTGAGGGTGGCGTAGAGGAGGTCGCCGGCATAGTCGCCGGTGAAAGGCCGGCCGGTGCGGTTCGCGCCGCGCAGGCCCGGAGCGAGGCCGACAATCAACAGGCGGCCGCCGGCGGGCCCAAACGAAGGGACCGGGGCGTTGAACCACTCGGGCTCGTTTTTGCGCCAGGTTTCGCGGAATGCCACCAGCCGCGGACAGCGCGGGCAATCGCGGCCGGGCTCCTCGCTAGTGGAGCGGATTTGACATTCGCTACCCACCGGGCCGCGGACGCGTGAAGCGAATGTCAAATCCAAAGCTCCACTAGAACTTATAGTTGCCGGTGGTCCCTCGATTCTAACATTCGCATAAGAGCCTGCCAAACCGGAATGCGAATGTTAGAGTCGGACCACCGGCTGACGCTATTGCGGCCATCGCTGTCGTCTATTCTTCGTCGAATTCCTCTTCGACCTCGAGCTCGACGCGCGGGCCGGTGGTGCCGCGCTGCAGGAATTGCGGCGTGTGCCGCGCAGGCTCGCGTGATTCGCGCGGCTCACGCGCCGGACGTTCGGAGGGATCGCGTCCGATTTTGTTTTGCAATTCGACAATATCGACAAACTGATCCGCCTGGCGGCGCAGCTCGTCGGCGACCATCGGCGGCTGGGTCGAGACGGTCGATATGACGACCACGCGGACGCCGCGCCGCTGTACCGCCTCGACCAGCTTGGTGAAGTCACCATCGCCCGAGAATAGCACCATCTGATCGATATGCGGGGCAAGCTCCATGGCATCGACGGCAAGTTCGATGTCCATGTTGCCCTTCACCTTGCGGCGTCCGGTCTGATCGACAAACTCCTTCGTGGCCTTGGTGACGACGGTATAGCCGTTGTAATCGAGCCAATCGATCAGCGGGCGAATTGAGGAATACTCCTGATCCTCGATAACGGCGGTGTAATAGAACGCGCGCAACAGATAGCCGCGCGATTGGAACTCACGCAGCAGCCGCTTGTAATCGATATCGAAGCCGAGCGACTTCGCCGTGGCGTAGAGATTCGCTCCATCAATGAATAGCGCAATTTTTTCGGCCTGGATCGACATGGGGTCTCTCGATACGTCAGTCGTTATCAAACCGGATGACTAGCAATGCCGCCGATATTTTCCGGGCTTGGTGAACGCGTTCGTCGTTCGCTATGCGCGCGCAAAAAGACGAAAATACGTTGCGGTCACAAATCACTACTAACATTTTGCGCGGGCACCAAGCAGGAACCATATGTCGCAAGAACATTCCGGTCCCGCGCTGCGGCACGCCGTCGCGGAAATAACATCCGGGCAACCACAAACGCCGCTGCCAAGTTCCCGCGCCTGAGCGCGCGACCGGCCGGCGCGTTAATGAATCAAGCCGGACGCCGGGGGTTAGGCTCCATTGCCCCTTGCACTTGCGGGCCTATGGCGATACCTACGCCACGTCAGGGAACCGGTCCTAGGACCGCTCATGGCTGCCGCCCGCCCGGCGCATCATTGAAGCACCACTGGAGCACGATTTATGGCCCGCGTTACCGTCGAGGATTGCATCGACAAAGTCGAAAACCGCTTCGATCTCGTCCTGCTGGCGAGCCATCGGGCGCGCCTGATCTCCTCGGGAGGCCAGATCGCCGTTGAGCGGGACAACGACAAGAACCCGGTAGTAGCCCTGCGCGAGATCGCTGATAAAGCGGTTTCCCCTGAGGACCTTAAGGAAGAGCTGGTTCATTCCCTCCAGAAATACGTCGAAGTTGACGAGCCCGAGCCCGAGGGAGTTCCGTTGATTGGCGCGCCCGGGACCGGCATCGACGCCGATGATACGGAGGTGACGACTGACCGGATGAGCGAGGAAGAGTTGCTCAAGGGACTCGAGGGTCTCACTCCTCCGGAGAGCCAGCCCGAGCCGGACACTGACGTCGACGCTGAAGAAGACTGACCGGCAACCCGGTGGTCTAGCCGGCGGCAGCCCACATCTCGGCGACGTACTCCCAATTGATCAGGTGATCGACGAACGCCTTGAGGTAGTCAGGGCGCCGGTTGCGGTAGTCGATATAATAAGAGTGTTCCCAGACATCGCAGCCAAGGATGGGCTGGGCGCCGTGCACAAGCGGGCTTTCGCCGTTCGCGGTCTTCATCACGCCGATCTTGCCGAATTTGACCGCAAGCCAGCACCAGCCTGAGCCGAATTGGGTCGTGCCCGCCTTGATGAATTCGTCTTTCATCCGCGCCACTGACCCGAGGTCGGCGATAATCTGCTTTTCCAGCTTGCCGGGCATGCGATCGCCGCCGCCGCCCGGTTTCATCCATTTCCAGAAGTGGATGTGATTGTAATGTTGCCCCGCGTTGTTGAACAAAGCGGCGTTGCCGAAGAAGGAGCTTTTGACGACGTCCTCGAGCGGCTTGTCCTCCAGGCCGGTCCCTTTCAGAAGATTATTGCCGTTATTGACGTAGGCCAAGTGATGTTTGTCGTGATGAAATTCCAGCGTCTCGCGTGACATGTAAGGCGCGAGCGCGTCGTAAGCGTAGGGTAGCTCCGGCAGGGCAAACGGCATCGGCGTTCTCCTCCATTGCGCGGGGGAAGGCGCAAAGTCAGCACAGCACGGGGACTGCCTCAACAGCGAAGATCGCTGCCACTCCTGTAAGCCGCGCTGCCGGTCCGGAGGGCGGAGCGGGGCGGCTTGCCAGACTTGGACCGATCCCGCAGATTGCGGCCCCATAAGAGAAAAAAGGATTTTCGGCCATGCGCCGAAATCCGACTTGGGAAGGAAAGGCTGATGAAGCCTCCCGTATTCGATTACGAGAGGCCACCGACGCTGCGCGCCGCGCTCGAGGCGCTTTCGCGGCACGGCGGCAAGGCTAAGTTGCTCGCGGGGGGCCATAGCCTCATTCCTTTACTCAACCTTCGGATGATTTCGCCGGCAAAGCTTATCGATGTAAGCCGCCTCACCGAATTGCAGTACATAGTCGAAGAATACGGACAGATGCGCATCGGGGCACTAACGACGCACAATACGGTTTTGCGCTCGCCTATCGTCGCCGCCAACTGTCCGATCATGACCGAGGCGTATGCGCATGTGGCCAATCATTCGATCCGTAACCACGGCACGATCGGCGGCAACCTCTGCCACAACGACCCAGCCTTCGAGATGCCGCTCATTGTCGTGCTGACCGGCGGGACAATGATCGCGCGCAGCGCGCGATCTACGCGCACGATTGCCGCCGAGAGATTTTTCAAGGCACCTTACGCCACCGATCTTTCCACCGACGAGATACTAACCGAAATCCGCATTCCGCGCCTTGCCCCGGGGCACGGCTACGCCTTTCTTGAAATTAGCCAGCGCTACGGCGACCGCGCCCTTATCGCGGCGGGTTGCCTGCTGACTCTGCGTTACGGCACGTGCCGCGATGTGCGTATCGGCATCCGCAACGCCGTTCATAACGTCTTTCGGCTCGGCTCGGCGGAGGCGAAGCTCGAAGGCAAGGCGCTTTCCGTCGCTCTCATCGACGCGGCAGCCGAAGCGGCCGCCGCGGAATTGACGCCGGCCGGCGATCTTCATGCCGACGAGGCGTACCGGCGCGACTTGGCGGCAACACTGACCAGGCGGGTGCTACGTATCGCGTGCGCTCGCGCGGGCCAGCCGCTGGACGGATGACCAGCGATGGCTGAGGTCGAAATCAACGTCACGGTAAACGGACGGACCTTCAAGCGGCGTGTCGAGCCGCGGCTGCTCCTGACGGATTTCGTCCGCCACGAGATCGGACTAACCGGCACCCACGTCGGTTGCGAAAACGGCGTATGCGGTGCCTGCACCGTGCTGCTCGACGGCTTGGCGACGCGCGCCTGTTGCACCCTCGCGGTGCAGGCCGACGGCCGTCGAATCGAAACGGTCGAGTCGCTCGGGCGCGTCAACAACCTGAGCCCCCTGCAACGCGCATTTTGGGAAATGCACGGCCTGCAATGCGGCTACTGCACGCCCGGTATGTTGATGCTGATGACGGAACTGCTGCGCGAAAATCCCAATCCCGACCGCGATACGATCCGCGCCAGACTGAACGACAATATCTGCCGCTGTACCGGCTATGAGGACATCGTCAATTCGGTCGAGCGCGCCGTGGAGTTGATGCGGGCTGAGCCGGCGAGGCGCTGATGGCCGAGGCAGGCAAAATCTTCTCGCCGCCGGCCGGCCGGCAAAAGGAGCGGCCCGATCAGCGGCTCAACGTCATCGGCACGCGCATGCTGCGCAAAGAGGACCCGCGCTTCTTGGTCGGCCGCGGCCATTTCATCGATGACCTCGAGTTGCCGAACATGGCGCACGCTGCGCCGCTGCGCAGCGCGCACGCGCACGCGCGCATCAAATCGATCGACGCCAGCGCGGCGCGCGCGCTGCCGGGTGTCATTTGCGTCATCACCGGCGCGGAGGCGGCGCAAGAAACCGAGCCGTTGCCCTGCTTTGCCAACCCGCCGGTGGAGCAGCGCTGCCTGGCGCTGGGCAAAGTCCGCCACTTTGGCGAGCCGGTCGCACTGATTGTCGCCGACAGCCGCTACATCGCCGAAGACGCCGCCGGTCTCATCCGTGTCGAATATGAGCCGCTCCCCGCCGTTTCCGACATGATGGAGGCGATCAATTCGCGCGGCGATGCGGTCCTGCATCCCGAGCGCGGGCCCGACAATGTCGCGGAACATCGCAACTATACGTTTGGGCCGGTGGAGCAGGAATTCGCGGCCGCAGCCCGCGTGGTCAGGCGTCGGCTGCGCTGGTCGCGTTCGGGCGGGCAGCCGCTGGAGACCGCGGGCGCCGTTGCAAGTTACGACGAGGGATCGGGAAAATTCACCATCCACGTCAACGGCTCGATGTACAACTACATCGGCTTCACCATCGCGGCTGCGCTTAAGGTCCCCAGTCATCAGGTCAACATCGTGCCCGCTGATGCCGGCGGCAGTTTCGGCAGCAAGCTCTTCCTGCACAAGGTTTCGGTGCTCGCGGCTCTGGGGGCGAGAGCGAGCGGCCGCCCGGTCAAATATATCGAGGACCGGATCGACAACATCACCGCATCCGACAACCACGGCTCGGATCGCACCTACGACGTCGAACTTGCGCTGGATGCGTCCAATCGGATGACGGCGCTGCACTACCAGGTAGTGGACGATTACGGCGCCTATTTTCAGTACGGTCTCGGCACCCACGGCAACGGTTTTTCGCAAACCGTCGGGCCGTACCGCATCCGCGCGGTCGGTGCGGAAATCTACGCCGTGTTCACCAACAAGTGTCAGCAGGGCGCTTGCCGCGGTTTCGGCTCCGAAGTGACCAATTTCATGATCGAACGCATTGTCGATGCGGCGGTGGAAGAACTCAACCTCGATCCGATCGCTTTCCGGCACGACAATTTCATCCAGCCGGACGAATTTCCGTACCAGATCCCGACCGGCAATCTCTACGACAGCGGCAATTATCCGGGTGCGCTCGACATGGCGCAGCAAATGCTCGGCTATCAGGATTGGCGCGACAAGCAGTCAGCTGCCCGCACCCAAGGACGATATGTCGGAATTGGAGTGGCGAGCTGCCAGGAAAAGGGCGTGTTCAGCGCGACCGAATTCTGGATGCTCAACCGCAGTCCCGGATTTGCGCTGACCAGTTCGCCGGAGAGTGCGTCAATCAAGATCGACCCGACGGGAAAGGCTGTGATCTCGCTGCATGCGCCGTGTTGGGGCAATAGTCCGGAAACGGTCGCGGCTATGGTCCTTGCCGAGCAATTGACCATGGATCCCGCCGATATCAGCATCACCTATTCCGACACCGATCACGGGCTTCCGGGGACGGGTCCGGGCGGCAGCCGCTACACGGTGATGATCGCCGGCGCCGTCACCGGCGCCGCCGCCATCATCAAGGAAAAGCTGACACGCGTGGCCGGCCACATGCTGGAGGCCGCTCCGCACGATCTTGAATTTCGTCAGGGCAAGGTCGGTGTCAAAGGCGCGCCGGGCTTAGAAGTGTCGATTGGCGAGATCGCCATGCAGGCCCACTTTTTCCGGCTGTCGCTGCCGGACGATCCCACGCTCACCAGCGGTTTGGACGCGAATTATACGTATGACCATCCGCTGGCGACGCTGCCCAAGGGCGACGGCGATTTCGGCATCTTCTACCCGATCATGGGCCACATGTGTCACATGCCGGTGGTCGAAGTTGATGCCGAGACGGGACAAGTCAGCTTTCTCGATTATGTCGCGGTGCACGATTGCGGCACCATGATCAATCCCATGACCGTCGACGGCCATGTGCGCGGCGGTACTGCCCAGGGCATTGGCACCGCTTTGCTGGAAGAGTTTCGCTACGACCACAACGGCCAACTGTTGAATACCTCTTTCACCGACTATTTGCTGCCGCGCGTCGGCAATGTGCCGCCGCAAGTGCGCATCGGCCATCTGGTGACGCCGTCGCCGTATACCGAGTACGGCGTCAAGGGCGCAGGCGAGGGCGGCCGCATGGTGGCGCCGCCGGCCGTCATCTCGGCGATCGAGGACGCGCTGCGGCCGCTCGGCGTGCGTATCGACACGGTGCCGGTCACTCCATCCCGGCTGCGCGCGCTGATCCGGGAAGCAGAGGCGAAACGGAGCCGTTAACGCTAAGTTTGCGAAGCACGGCGACTTTTGGGTTGGGCGTGTCCGGCGCCGCCGACTTGTGGCGCGGCGATTGCGTCATGATATCTTGGCGAAGGAGCTGCCGCTGGCCTTCCGGCGGCCTGAGGTCGTACTGATGGCGCGTTCTCCGATCGACTTGCCGCGGATGCAGAACCAGCCCCGCCTGCGAGTCGCGGTCGCGAACGTGCCGACCCTGGTGCCCGTGGACGAAAAGCCGGCGCGCAAGCCGCGCAAACCGCGGCTGCTGCGCCAGTTCGAACTGGTCGATCGGGTCAAGCAATATAATCCCAAGACCGACGAGGATTTGCTCAACCGCGCGTACGTCTATGCCATGCGCGCGCACGGCGAGCAGAAGCGCGCGTCGGGCGACCCTTACTTCTCGCATCCGCTGCAGGTCGCGGCCATCCTGACCGATCTCAACCTCGACGACGCCACCATCGCGGCGGCGCTCCTGCACGACACTATTGAGGATACCGACGCCACCCGCGTCGAGATCGATCGCATCTTCGGCCATGACATCGGCACGCTGGTCGAGGGCCTGACCAAACTGAAGCGGCTCGACCTCGTGTCAAAGGAGGCCAAACAAGCGGAAAATCTCCGCAAGTTGTTGCTCGCCATCGCTGACGACGTCCGCGTCCTGCTGATCAAGCTGGCGGACCGCTTGCACAACATGCGCACGCTCGAGTATCGGCCGCCCGAAGCGCGGCGGTTGACGGCGCAGGAGACGCTCGACATCTACGCTCCGCTCGCCGGCCGTATGGGAATGCAGGAAATGCGCGATGAGCTCGAGGACCTATCTTTCCGCGAACTCAATCCGGACGCCTACAAGGTTATTACCGAACGGCTCGAAGAGCTCGCTGCTCGCAGCAAATCGTGGATTGCGGAGATTGAGCAGCAGCTCGCCAAGAAACTCTCAGACGGTGGAATTTCCGCCGAAGTCAGCGGCCGCCGCAAGCGCGCCTATTCGATCTGGCGCAAGATGGAAAGAAAGGCCGTGGGCTTCGAGCAGCTCTCGGACATTTTCGGTTTCCGTGTGGTGGTGGCAAACGTCGCCGAATGTTATCGCGCGCTGGGCGTTGTTCACACCACGTGGCCGGTCGTTCCGGGCAGGTTCAAGGACTATATCTCCACACCCAAGCAGAACGATTACCGTTCGATACACTCGACCGTGATCGGGCCCGGAAAGCAGCGCGTCGAACTGCAAATCCGAACCCGCCAGATGCAGCAAATTGCCGAGTACGGCATTGCCGCACACTCGCTCTATAAGGACGGTCTCGGTTCGCCGACCGAAATGCTGTCGCGCGAATCCAACGCCTATGCCTGGCTGCGGCGCACTATTGAGCTTCTCGCTGAAGGTTCGAACCCGGAAGAGTTTTTGGAGCACACCAAGCTCGAACTGTTTCACGATCAGGTGTTTTGCTTTACTCCGAAGGGCAAGCTGATCGCGTTGCCGCGCGGCGCCACGCCCATCGACTTTGCCTATGCGGTCCATACCGACGTTGGCAACATGGCGGTGGGCGCCAAGATCAACGGCAAGATCGGTCCCTTGAGTTCGCCGCTGCAAAACGGCGATGAGGTTCAGATCCTCACCTCCAAGGCGCAAACCGCGCCGCCAGCCGCGTGGGAATCGATCGTGGCGACCGGGAAAGCGCGCGCCGCCATACGGCGTGCGACCCGCACCGCCGTCCGCCAGCAATATTCGGGGCTCGGACGGCGCATTGTGGAGCGGCTCTGTCAGCGCGCCAAGATCGCGTATTCGGATGAGCAACTCGAAGGCGCCCTGCCGCGGCTCGCGCGCGCTTCCATTGACGACGTTATGTCGGCCGTCGGCCGCGGCGAAATGAAAGCGTCCGACGTGGTGCGCGCCATGTACCCGGACTACAAGGACGAGCGGGTCACGACAGCGCCGGCGAAAGCCGAAAGCGGCTGGTTCGGACTAAAGCGGGCGAAGGCCGTAAAATACAAACTGCCGGAGACGGCGGAAAAAACTCCGGCCATTCCGGTCCGCGGTATCAATGCCGACCTGCCGGTGCGATTCGCGCCTAACGGGGGTGCGGTGCCGGGTGATCGGATCGTCGGCATCACGACGCCCGGGGAAGGGATCACCATTTATCCCATCCACTCCTCGGCGCTGAAGGAGTTCGAAGACCAACCGGAGCGCTGGCTCGACCTGCGCTGGGATGTCGATGAAAAGACGCCGCAGCGGTTTCCAGCCCAGCTTGCGATTCAATCCGTCAACGAGCCGGGCTCATTGGCGCAAATTGCACAAGTCATCGCCGAGCACGACGGCAACATCGACAATATCCACATGGCGCGGCAGTCGCCGGACTTTACCGAGCTAACCATCGACCTTGAGGTCTATAACCTCAAGCATCTGACATCGATCATTTCGCAGCTTCGCGCGAAAAAGGTGATCGCCAACGTCGAACGGGTCAACGGCTAGTGGAGCGGATTTGACATTAGCTACCAACCCGGCCACCAATTCGTGACGCGAATGTCAAATCCAAAGCTCCACCAGGAGTTAATGATTGCTAGTGGTCCTTTGATTTTAACATTCGCATGAGAGTGTGCCGAGGCGGGAAGCGAATGTTGAAATCGAACCACTAACCGCGCCACGAAACATTCGCATGATCTCCGTCACTCCCATCCGGCTTGGCGTCAACATCGATCACGTCGCGACAGTACGCAATGCGCGCGGCGGCAAGCATCCCGACCCGGTCAAGGCAGCCGAGATCGCCATCGCCGCCGGCGCCGACGGCATCACGGCGCATCTGCGTGAAGATCGCCGCCATATACTCGACGACGATATTGTCCGGCTCATGGAACGCATCAGCAAACCGCTCAATCTCGAAATGGCGGCGACGCCGGAAATGTCGGCTATTGCGCGCAAGCTTAAGCCGCAGGCCGCCTGCATTGTCCCTGAGCGGCGCGAAGAGCGCACGACCGAAGGCGGGCTTGATGCCGCGGGACAGAAGGAGCCGTTGCGGCGCCTGGTCGCCGACCTTTCGGCTGCCGGCATCCGCGCGTCGTTGTTCATCGCCGCCGACCCGGCCCAGATTGCTGCCGCGGCGGCGATCGGTGCTCCGGTCATTGAGATTCATACCGGCGCCTGGTGCGACGCGCTGGCCGCGCGCGATCGCGCCGCTGCCGCCGCTGAGCACGAGCGGATCAGGCTCGGCGCGGAACTGGCGGCGAGCGCCGGGCTCGAAGTGCACGCCGGGCACGGTCTCGATTTCTTCACCGCGGAAGAGATTGCATCCTTCCACCAGATCGCCGAGTTGAATATCGGGCACTTTTTAGTGGGCGAAGCGATTTTCAGCGGGCTCGAAGCAGCGACACGCATCATGCGTGCGGCGATGGATCGCGGCCGAAGCCGGGCGGCTGGGTCCGCGCCATGATTCTCGGCATCGGCTCGGACATCACCGATGTTCGGCGCGTCGCGAAAGTCATCGAGCGTCACGGCGATCGTTTCATCAATCGGGTTTTCACCCCGGCCGAGCGGGCCAGGGCGGAGCGGCGGCGCCACCGCGTCGAAACCTACGCCAAGCGTTTTGCCGCCAAGGAAGCCTGCGCCAAGGCGCTCGGCACCGGATTGCGTGCCGGCGTGTGGTGGCGGGACATGGGAGTGGTGAACCTGCCTTCGGGCCGTCCGACCATGGAACTGACCGGAGGAGCCAAACGGCGTCTTGAAGCGATTACGCCGGCGGGATACGAGGCGCGGATTGACCTCACCATCACCGACGAGGGGCCCATGGCCCAGGCGTTTGTGATCATTTCCGCGGTTGCCACCTCGGCCGCCTGAAAGTCAACTGCCGCGCCGCTGGACTCGCGCGAGTTTTATGAAAAATTCTTCACGTGCGGGCTCTTTCGATAACCTCATGGCATCGCTAGTTAATTCCGATCGGCCGCGCCCGCGGCCAAAATTCGCGCGCAATTGCGTGGGTATGCCTCAGAGGTTACAAGATCGCGGGGGCGAATGAACGATAAACCGGAACATAGGCCGATGAGCGTGCAAACCGGGACTAAGCGGAAAGAAGGCGGATTTGCCGAAACCGTTCGCGTCATTTTCCATGCGCTGATTATCGCGCTCGTCATCCGCACTTTTCTGTTTCAGCCGTTCAACATTCCCTCCGGCTCGATGATCCCGACGCTGCTCGTCGGCGATTATCTTTTCGTTTCAAAATACTCCTACGGCTACACCCACTATTCGTTGCCCTTCTCGCCGCCGATCTTTTCGGGGCGGATTTTTGGGCAGCCGGTGGATCGCGGCGACGTGGTGGTATTTCGGCTGCCGAAGGACGATTCCACTGACTACATCAAGCGGGTGATCGGACTGCCGGGCGACCACATCCAGATGATCGATGGTGTGCTCAACATCAACGGCGAGCCCGTCAAGCGCCAGCGGATCGACGATTTCGTCAGCGACGACGATGGCGCGGTGCAGCGGGTCAAGCGCTTCCGCGAGACTTTGCCGAACGGCGTGACCTACACGACGCTCGATCTTACCGACAACGGTTTCTACGACAACACCCAGGTTTATACCGTGCCGCCCGGCGACTATTTCATGATGGGCGACAACCGGGACAATTCTACGGACAGCCGCGTCCTCAGCGCCGTCGGCTACGTACCCTACGAGAACATCGTCGGTAAGGCGCAGATCATCTTCTTTTCGGTCCGGGACGGGGTCCACGCCTGGGAGTTTTGGCGTTGGCCGTGGACGGTACGTTGGAACCGGCTGTTGACCCTGGTCCGATGAGCCGCCGCAGCAACGACAAACCTGTCGCTGCGCTGCAAGATTCTTTCGCCATTGACGCCGCGCCGGCGGCAACCGACGCCGGCAAGCAAGACGTCGCCAAACAAGACGTCGCCAAGCCAAAAGACAAGCGCCGGCGTCGCGGGGCGAGCGCGCTGGAAGAGCGCATCGGGTACCGCTTCACCGACGCGGCGCTGCTCGACAGCGCACTCAGCCATATTTCGGCACTCAAGGGGGCGCGCAATCGCGCCGCCAGCTATCAACGGCTCGAATTTCTCGGCGATCACGTCCTGGGCCTGGTCATCTCCGATATGCTGTTCCGCGCCTTCCCCAAGGCCGATGAGGGGGAATTGTCGCGCCGGCTTGCCGATCTCGTCCGCAAGGAGACCTGCGCCGAGATCGCGCGCGCTATCGAACTCGGCCCGGCTATCCGGCTCGGCGCCTCGGAGGCCAATGCCGGCGGCCGCACCCGGCCGGCAATTCTCGCAGACGTCTGCGAAGCCTTGATCGGCGCGGTCTATCTCGACGGCGGTTTTGACGCCGCGGCGGCATTGGTCGGAAAGCTATGGGAAGCGCGCTTGCGCACCAAGGCGCCGCCACTGCGCGATCCCAAGACCGTTCTGCAAGAGTGGGCCCAGGCGCGCGGCATGCCCACGCCGGTCTATCGCGAAATCGCGCGCTCCGGTCCGCATCACGATCCAGAATTTCGCGTTGCGGTGCAGCTTCCGCAACTTGCGCCCGCCGAGGGCTCGGGACGGTCCAAGCGGGCGGCAGAGCAGGCGGCTGCCGCGGCGCTTATGGCGCGCGAAGGATTTAAGTCCGAGCGCCTGGATGCCTGAGGCAAGCGAGGGCGAGGCAGGTTCGTCGGTCCGCCGCTGCGGGTTTGTCGCGGTGATCGGCGTGCCGAACGTCGGCAAATCGACCCTCGTTAACGCGCTGGTCGGCAGCAAGGTTTCGATCGTAACGCCAAAGGTGCAGACGACGCGCGCGCTAATCCGCGGCATTGCTATCGAGGGGCAATCCCAGCTGATCCTGGTCGACACTCCTGGAATCTTTGCCCCGCGGCGGCGGCTCGACCGCGCCATGGTCGAGGGTGCTTGGGCGGGCACCCGCGACGCCGATCTCGTTGCACTGGTCATCGACGCAAGCAGGGACGTTGAGGAGGACGACGAGGCCGTCGTTAAAGCGCTGGCCGGGATGCCGGTGACCAAGGTTTTGGTGCTCAACAAGATCGACCTTGTCGCCAAGCCCAAACTGCTCGATTTGGCGCAAGCGCTTAATGATCGAGCAGCATTCGCCGCTACCTTCATGATTTCGGCACGCTCGGCGAACGGTGTCGCCGAACTGAAAAGCTTTCTCGCCGCGCACGTGGCGGCTGGTCCCTGGCTTTATCCGGCGGACCAAATCTCCGATGCGCCGATGCGGCAATTCGCGGCCGAGGTCACGCGGGAAAAGCTTTATCTGCGGCTACACCAGGAGCTGCCCTATCAATCGACCGTCGAGACCGAGAGCTGGAAGGAGCAGAAGGACAGGTCGGTGCGCATCGAGCAGACGATCTACGTGGCGCGGGAAAGTCAACGTAAGATCGTGCTCGGGAAGGGGGGCCAGACCATCAAGGCCATAGGCGCCGCGGCGCGTACCGAGATCGCCGCCGCCATCGAGCATCCGGTCCATCTTTTTCTTTTTGTCAAAGTACGCGAACACTGGGCCGACGATCCGGAGCGCTACCGCGAAATGGGATTGGAGTTTCCCAAAGGCTGATCTTGACGCTGACCCTGGGGCCGGGCTGGCTTGCAAAATCGCGGCTAGGTCGGTCGGCTAGCGTGCGCTATGTTCGCCGCGATTTCCGGGAAGCGCCAATGACCGCAGAGATTTCAGCACCAAATCGATTTGTCGCCACAAGCCGAGCCGCTGTCTCGCAGCGCCGGCTGTCGATCGGCTTTCTCAATTGGGCGCATGCGCTCGATCACTTTGTGATCCTGATCTATCCGACCGTCGTGATTGAGCTCGAGGTTGCTCACAAGGGCACGTACGCGCAGCTTATCGCGCTCTCGACCGCTTCCTTCGTTGCTTTCGGCCTGTTTTCTCTGCCCGCCGGCTGGCTCGCCGACCGCTGGAGCCGCCGCAACATGATCGCGGCGTTCTACGGCGGCTGCGGGCTCGCGCTCATTGCGGCGGGGTTGGCGCCTTCGTTGGAAGTGCTTGCAGTCGCGCTGTTTGCGCTCGGGGTATTTGCGGCGATCTATCACCCGGTCGGTACGGCGATGGTGATTGAATCAGCGGTGCAACGCGGGCGGACGGTCGCGTTCAACGGCGTCTGCGGCAACCTCGGCGTGTCGCTTGCCGCCGGTGTGACTGCGCTCCTGACGGCGACGCTGTCTTGGCGCGGCGCCTTCCTGGTGCCGGGCGTGGTCTGCCTTGCGACTGTCCCGCTTTATCTGTGGCTCGTTCCCGACGAGAGGAGACACAAGAGCTCACGCAATGCTTCCCCTGAGGTTGGCGTGTCGACTGCCATAGCTGTGACACTGTTTGGCCTCTTCGTAGTGGTCGCGCTTTCGGCCGGGCTGGTGTTCAACACGCTGTCGGTGGCATTGCCGAAGATCGTCGATGAGCGGATCCCGGGCATTTCCCTCCTTGCCGTCGGCGGCTTGACCACCGCGGTGTTTATCTGTGGGGCGATCGCGCAACTGACCGTCGGCCGCTTGGTCGAGCGCTTTCCCGTGCATATCCTGTTCGCTGCGATGGCGATCATGCAATTCGTCGGCGTGATCTGGACGGTATACGCCAGTGGCGTCACGCTGCTGTTCGCGCTCGCCTTCACCATGGCGGCGATCTACGGGCAGATAACGGTGAACGATCTCGTGATCGCGCGCTACACCGCGGATGCATGGCGTGGACGGGTCTACGCCGTGCGCTATTTCCTGACGTTCATGATTTCCGGCGTTGCCGTGTCGATGATCGCGGTGTTCTACGCGCGCGGCGGCTTTCCGCTGGTGCTCGGCGTGAACGCACTCGTCGCGCTCGGGTTCTTGGTCGCGGTGCTCGCGATCGCGCTGATTGCGCAGAACGTCGAAAAGTCGCGCGTGCCGCACGCCGTGCCGGCCGAGTAGCCTCGGTCGCCGAAGATCAAAGCGGGCCAGCCGCTTTGATCTTCTTTGCGGTTAGTTGCTCAGACGAGTTACGCCGAAGCAGGATGCCGCGCGGCCATCGCCATGGCTATCAGCGCCGCGCCGCCGAACAGCATGTTGATGCCGACGAGCAGGCCGAGTGCCCAAAATGCCGTTCCCGGAAGCCCGAGAAAAATGATGACGGCGAGGATGAGGTCGATAACGCCGCTGACCAGCATCCAGCCCCACTGGCCGGTGAGCTGATTGCGATGCTCGATGGCGTACATGATCGAGACGATGCCCTCGACGACGAAGAAGGCGATCAGCACGAGCGTAAGCGATATCGCTCCGCTGAGCGGCCATAGCAGCAACACAATGCCCGCGGCGATGCCGATGATCGCCGAGATCAGCGACCACCAAAATCCGGGCGTGTACCTCGCCCAGAAAGTCGTGATCAGGCCGACGATGCCGCTGACCAGGAAGATCCAGCCGATGATGATGGTGAACGCGACGGTCGCTATCGGCGGCAAGATGATGGCGGCCAGTCCGAGAATGACCAAAATGATCCCCTCGGCCAAAAACAGACCCCAATGGGCGTGAATCGCGCCGGCAAGCGCGCTGCCGAGACGCTCCGCGCCTCGCTCGTTGATCGTCATGATGTGCCTCCCAGGTGCGGGTTGATGTTCGAGATGGCGGGCGACGGCACGCCCGGATGCTTCCGAACTGCCGCCTTTTGCCAAATAAGGAACGCACAGACGCTTCGAAAGCGGTACGAAAATCAATCGAATCGATAATGTTCTACAAAGTTCCCCTTGTATATAGCGCGAAAGCCACCACTTAGCCTTCAAGCGGCGTCGAGAGCCCTCGGGCGCTCCGTCGCCCAAGCGGCCACGATACGGGGTGACGCCGGATGTACGCGCACCCTCATTCGTGGCCGTTAGCATTTCCAGGACTTCATCCGTCACGCTGGCGCGCCATCATCCCCCTGTCATAAGACTGTAATCGAGCGCGGTCATGAGACTGTAACAATTGTGGGTGCGGGGGAGTCCTATGGCGGATATGCCCATCGATTTCGGCATTCTGGCGGGCGCCGGCGCGCCGGCGCGCGAGTACAAAGCCGGCGACATCATTTTTCGCGAGGGTGATCCCGCCGAGGAGCTGTTTATCGTCAAGAGCGGAACTGTTGAGATCCGCCTCGGCAACCGGCTGCTCGATACATTGCCCGAGCGCAGCATTTTCGGTGAGATGGCGCTGATCGATCCCGGCGCGCGCAGTGCCACGGCCGTTGCCGCAACCGACGCCATGATTGTTCCGGTCAGCGAGAAGCAGTTTTTGTTCCTGGTCAGCCGCACGCCCTATTTTGCCCTGAACGTCATGCGCGTCCTGGTCCGGCGTTTGCGCACCTCCAATTTGCTTGTCTAAGAAACAGCAAGTTATCTCGGAGCGCGATTCACGCCGATAGCCCACGGTCCGGCTGTTGATCCGGCACCGCTGCGGAACCGCGTAGAGCCGCGATTTCCGATTCAAGCCGGGCGATATTCTCGAATAACCGCCTGCTGATCAGTTTCAAAAAGTAAAAGCCGAATTTTGGGTTCTGGAAATAAAGCTGGCGCATCTGGCTGTAGCTAATTTCCAACAATTTGCCGGCCTCGACGCATTGCAGGGTTTGCGTGCGGGTCTTGTCCGGCGCGAGCATCGCGAGCTCGCCGACCACCGCGCCCGGCGTAATGTCGATACCACTTTCCACCAGTCGGCAGCGGCCGGAGACGACGAAGAACATGCGATCCGCCACCTCGCCCTGGCGAAACAACAGATCGCCGGCTTTCACGGCGTGCGACGAGGTAAACGGCTTGATCCAATCCATATTGAGATCGCCAGCCGCAGCGTGCGCCACTTGCCGGCTCAATTGCAACATTTGGTGTAGCCGCATGATATTGAGCGGCAATAGCAGGATATGCAGCACCAGCGGCGGATAGGCGCCGGCCAAATATCCGTAGCCGATGAAGAGGACATTGCTGGCGAGGCCGAATGCGCGCAGCGGGATCATCGTCTTCATCCAGAACGTGCCAAAGACGAACACCGCTCCGATGTAGCCGATCACATCCGCCTGGTTCATGTGAGTAGTCTCCCCAGAGGGCTGGCGCGCATCCGTGCGCTCTAAGCCCTTAGTCGATCGATCGTCGCCATGGCGGCTGCCGGCGCGCGAATTTTTCCTTCGTGAATGAAATAAGCGAAAACGTCGCGTGGCGTCGGCTCTTGCGGCTCCGCCGCCGCGTCGATGCTGGGCAAGTCAGTCGGGTGTTTGCCGTCAGCCCAAAGCCGCAAGCGGTGGGCCCATGCGTCGAGCTCTTTGGCCGGGTAGGCGGTCGGTACGGAGTCCTCGCCCTTTTGCAGGCGCGCATAAACGAAATCGCCGGTCACATCCGCCATCGAAGGATATGTCACATGATCGGTGAACACGACCGGGATGCCGAACTTGCGAAGCAGCGTGATGAAGTCCGGTGTGCGGAAGCTTGGATGGCGGACCTCGACGACGTGGCGAACTTGCCGCCCATCGGCCTTGGCCGGCAGCAATGCGAGGAATTTTCCGAAATCCGCGGCATCGAATTTCTTGGTTGGCGCGAACTGCCACAATATCGGACCAAGCCGGTCCTTGAGCTCGAGTACGCCGGAACCGAGAAAACGTTTGATGGAATCGCCGGCCTCAGCGAGCACGCGACGGTTGGTCGTAAATCGCGGGCCCTTCACTGAAAAGACAAAGCCGTCCGGAACCGAGCTCGCCCATTTGCGAAAGCTTTCGGGCTTCTGCGAACCGTAGAATGTCGAATTGATCTCGATCGATGTCAGATGGCTCGCGGCGTAATTGAGTTCCTGCGCCTGCGGCAGCCCCTTCGGATAGAAAACGCCGCGCCACGGCGCGAAATTCCAACCGCCCACGCCCAAGTAAATGTGACCGCCCTTGGCCATCGCGCGCTCAGCCTCCCGGCTCCGCGGTCGCACTGACGGCTTACCATTTCATTTCGTGCTGCAAAAGCTTCGGATGGCTGACGATCCCATGCCAGACGACGGCCTGAAAAGCCTCCGTATGCGCGGTCACCATCGCCGGGTTGATGGCCGGCACCACTACGCAAGCGTCGGCGATCTCGCGGGTGTAGCCGCCATCGCGGCCGACCACGCCGATGACCCGAGCGCCTACCGATTTCGCAAGCTTCAGCGCCTCGACGATATTGACCGACACGTTGAGCTTCTCATTGCCGCCGCCGACCGAGAAAACGAGGACCGCGTCCTTATTGCCGATACGGCTCCCGCGCAGCCAGTCGGCGAAGACCGTCGGCCAGCCGTTGTCGTTGATGCGCGCGGTCAACTCGGAGACGTTGTCGGTCGGTGCATAGGCCTCTATGCCGCAAATCTTGCGGAAATCATTGACGGCGTGACCGGCATTCCCGGCGCCGCCGCCGACGCCGAGAATGAAGAGCCGCCCGCTGCGGCTGCGAAGCTCGACGAGCAGACTGACCATTCGTTCGATCGCCGATTGATCGATTGCGGCCGCCACCGCCGCGACCTCCTCATAATATTTCCGGGTGTGGTCGCTGGTCACCATCGCGCTTTCTCTCAAATAACGATCGGTCTCGGCGAGCCCGGCCGGCGTGCCGATCTCGTAAAACCGCCGGAAAACCTCATAGCCCGCGAGCATATCGCGCGCGGCCAGTTCCGAGTAGACCTCGGCCAGGTCGAACGTCCGCTCCGCACCTTCGCCGCCCAACGCGCTCGCGGTCAGTACGCCAAGGCCGTAGTCGATATAGCGCATGTCGGGAGTCGGTCTGCGCTTGTCGTAACGGAGAATGCGCGTCCCGTCGTAGGCGACGTTGCTCGTGTCCCAACGGCCCTCGTTGCGAAACACCGTCATGAGCGCCGGTAGCCCGTGACGGCGAAATGCGAGTTCGATTGGCCGGAACGCCACGTCCAGATAGCTGTCGCCATAGAGGACGAAGAAAGCATCGCCGAGTAAGGGCAGGGCGCGCCGCAGCGCACCGCCGGTGCCCAGCAGCCGGTCGCCGTCGAAGCTGAAAGGAAACCTGCAAGCCGAAATTCGCCCCGTCACCGACGAATTGTTGGATCTTCTCGCCGAGATGACCGACGCAGAGTACGACGCGCTCGACACCTTCGCGGCGGAGCAAGTTCATTTGATGGACGATGAACGGCTTGCCGGCGACTTCAACCAGCGACTTCGGCGTCGTCTCGGTGAGCGGGCGCAATCGCGATGCGGCGCCTCCCGCAAGAACAGCTACCGGCAACATTGTTATTGGGCGACGATCCTGGTGCCTTCAAAATCGAATCGAAACCGAACCTCGGGCAGCCCGGCTTCGCGCATCGCATGGCGCAAGCGGCCTTTGTCCTCGGCATAGAACATTAGAAAGCCGCCGCCGCCGGCGCCGATCAATTTACCGCCGATCGCGCCGTTGTCCCTGGCGAGGTCGGTACCACTCGTCAATTTGGCCGATTCGATGCGCCTGCCGAACGTTTTCGCTTGTTCACCACTGCTCGTCCATCAGCCTGCCAAATCCCGCCAGATCTCCTGGACTCGAGCGTGGATTTGCTGCGCAGACCGAGATCCTTTGCGTAGTGCAGGTTGTCGATCATCTGCCGAGTCGTTGCCCCTTGGTCCGCTGGTCCTGGTCCTCAACACCGCGGAAGCCGAACGGGCGAAGCCGGTGAAGAACAACAGGAGATTATCCTCAAGACTATAACGCGTCTCATCATTCAGTGCCAAAGGCAACACTTCGACGGCGCCGTCGCGCCGAAGGTGAAGGACGTTACGCCACCGAACGCGGCGATATATTGGTCCTGCTTACCGATCGGGTCGCCCAGGCGTCGATCTCCACGTGACATGCCTGCTCGGCAAGTTGCCGCGGACTGACGATGCTGCGCGCATGGGCGTGAAAGCGCGAACTAGCGCTGTAGTGAAGCTCCCCGACGAACCCAGCCCGGTACCGGCAGGAATATCCGCGAGCGTCGTGATCTCGATCTGGGGCGGCCCCAAGTCAAATAGCTTCAGGACTCGCGGATGATCGGATGTTGGATCTCTTCGATGGCCCTGACGCTCTCGATCTTGGAATATTTGAGGATAGATCCCCGGACTGAACGGCTGACTGACCGTCACATAAACATACTTGTCGATTGCCGCCGCGATCAGAAACCCGCCGTGATCAGCGTAGTAAGACGCCAAATCGGTCCCGCCGCCGCCTAACGAGATGCGCAAGGGTGATCGCACGATAATCATTGGGAACGGCCATCAACGTCTGCAAGCATTGCCTGTACGGAGCGGCTCATGGCTTCCGCGGACGTGTACCGATTGGACCAGCCGAGCGCGCGAATTTTATCGCTGTTTAGCCGCACGATGGGAACGTCGCCCTTCCAGCCGCGGCCAAGCTCGCCATAGGAAACCGCACATTGTGCTTTCGGGATACGCAGTTCGCGAAGGACAATGTCAACGATTTCGCGCACGCTGATGAAATCGTCCGGCGCGACGTTGTAAGCGTCAAAAGCCGCTGATTGAGCGCGATATGCGGTAAACATCGCCTCCAAGGCATCTTCGACGTCGATGTAGGGCTTGCTTTGGTGGCCGTTACCCATGACTTCGAGCTTCGAAGGATCGCCCCGAAGCTTTCTCAGAAAATCATAGGCGACGCCGTGGGTCTGCCGCCCGCCGACCACATTGCCGAACCTGAAGGCCGATGCTGTCAAACCAAACATCGCGCAATACGAGCAGATCAAAGCCTCGCAAGCGAGTTTGCTCGCCCCATACGTTGAAATCGGCAACATCGGCGCAAAATTCTCGCCGGCACGCTCCGATCCGACGTCGCCATAAACCCCGGAGCCGGAAGCGTAGAGCAGATGCCGGCATCCGCCTTTTCGCAGCGCTTCAAGGACGATCTGCGTCAGCGCCGTTCCCTGGTGGAAGTCGATATCGGGCTCGGTGAGTGCCTTAGCGATATCAGGATTTGCCGCTAGATGAATTGCCAGGCCAGCGCCCTCGGCAGCAGCAAAAATCTCGGAATCGTAGATGTCTTTTGCGCACGTGAGCACGCGCCTGTCATCTTTATGCTGGCGGAGGTGCGCGCGCTGGCCGGCGGAAAAATTATCGTAGACGACGACCGAGTTGGCGATATTTTTGCCGAGCAGATAGTCAACCACATGGCTGCCGATGAAGCCGGCCCCGCCCACGACTAGGACTTTCACGCTCAGGCTTCCTTCGAAACGCGATCAAGACTTAAACGCAACCGTCCCACCGGTATGCGGTCCGCGAGCATCGCGCACGTCGCAGTTCACGGCGTGTTCGATGATGTAGAGCGGCCGGCGACGGACCTCGTCGTAGATCCGGCCGATATATTCTCCGAGCACGCCGACCGCGGTCAGCTGCACGCCGCCCATGAACAGCACGAGGATGGTGATGGTCGGAATGCCCATCGAATAATATTCGCGGCCATGCCAAATCTTCAAAAACACCATGATGAGAATCGCAACCGCGCTGAGTGCCGCAATGAAAAAGCCGGTCCACATCATCGCCCGCAACGGCGCGGTGGAGAAACCGACTATGCCATCGAAGCCGATCTTTACGGAGCCAATATAGCGGTTGTAGTTTCCCGCGCCGATGTTGCGCGCGTCACGGGCAAAAAGAACCTCGGTTTGTGGAAATCCCACCAGCGCCACGAGGCCGCGCAAAAAACCGTGGCTTTCGCTCAAGTGGCGCAACTCCTCGATCACGCGGCGGCTCATGATACGGAATTCGCCGGTGTTGCGCGGGATCGGCACTTCGGCGATCCGATTGAGCAAGCTGTAACCGGTCGCCGTGACCATTCGGCGCACGAAAGTTTCGCCGGCCCGGGACTCCCGGCGCGCCCGCACGACGTCAAAGCCTTCCTGCGCCTTGCGCCAGAGGTCTTCGATCAGCTCCGGCGGATCTTGCAGGTCGACATCGATGACGACGCACCAGCGGCCGCGGCAGTTGAGAATGCCGGCCATGATCGCAGCGGCCTGGCCAAAGCGCCGGCTGAAGACCATCAGGCCGAGATTACGGTTGAGCGCGATTTCCTCACGGATCACCCGTTCGGTGCCGTCAGGCGACGGATCGAGCGTGAAGATGATCTCGTAGCTGCCAAGTTTCTGGAGAACCGGAATAATGCGCGCCAGAAAAGGCCGGACGTTATTCTCTTCCTTGTATACCGGCACGACCACCGAGATCGTCGGCGGCTCGTCGCTGCGCCTGTCTGCGGCGCGCTCAGACAAGCTTGAATCCAGCTGCCCGTGCATCTTCGTAAAACATCTTGACGGTTTGTAGTGAGTACTGGTGCAAATCTTTGCCGAACAGCGGTAACTTGGCAATCAAATCGGGAGGAACGGTTATGATATGGCAGCCGCAATCCCGCGCCTGCATGACGTTGAGGGCTTCGCGCGGGCTCGCCCACAAGAGCTCGGTATTGGGCCGGGTATTTATGAACTCAGCCGCGGCCTGCATTATCGGCATTGGGTCGACGCCGGTATCGGCGATCCGTCCGGCGAAAACCGAGACGATCAGCCGCGCGTCGCCGGTCGCCGCAGCGATGACGGTTTCGACCTGATCGAGGGTAAGGATCGCGGTCACGTTCAATGAAAAACCTTGCGAAGCAAGTTTGCGGATCAACGGGGCGGCGGATTCGGCCTTGGTGTTTGAAATTGGAATCTTGACGTAAGTGTCGCCGCCCCAACTGGCGATCTCGTGTGCTTCGCGTTCCATGGTGTCGAAATCGTCGGCGAAGACTTCGAACGAAATCGGCAGATCGGGAATTGCCGCGATCGCTTCGCGTGCGAACGCCTTATAGTCAGCAATGCCCGCTTTGCGCATAAGAGTCGGATTAGTGGTGAATCCGTCGACGAAATGCACCCGGCGCGCCTGGATCATTTGCGCCAGATCGGCGCCGTCCTGGAACAGCTTGATACCCAGTCCCATTACCAATGACCGAAATCCACCGCAGCCGCCTTGAAGCTGCGCTCCTTTACCGCCTTGCACCCCCCATTTCAATCGGGCTTTTGGTTTGCAGGCATTCGGCTTTGCCTGCTATCTGGCGCATCATTGAGGGTTAACGCGCGCATCGCGCAAGGGAGTTCCGCTTGGCTGCAATCGCTGCCGACGTCGTGCCGAAACGACGCTATCAGCACGCCGTCGCAGCAGCGGTCCTGATCCTCGTCGGCGTGCGGCTTGTGTGTGCCGCGCTTGTCCCGCTGAGCTTCGACGAAAGCGACTACTGGATTTGGTCGAAGCACATTGCCGGCGGCTATTTGGATCATCCGCCGATCAATCCGATTCTTATTCGCATCGGCACCACGCTGTTCGGGGATACCGAGTTTGGCGTGCGCGTGCTCGGCGTGCTGCTTGCGCTGCCGGCGAGCTGGGCGATTTGGCGATCGGCCGAGATCCTGTTCGATGATGAAAGGATCGGCGCCACCGCGGCTCTCTATTTCAACCTGACGCTGGTGATGGCGGCCGGCTCCATTATCGCTACGCCTGATAATGCCGTAGTGATCACCACGACGTTCTTGCTGCTGACGCTGTGCAAACTTTGGCAGAGCGGCCGCGGTGTCTGGTGGCTCGCCGTTGGCGTCGCCTTCGGCATTGGCATGCTGTCGAAATACACGACGATTTTCTTTGCCGTCAGCATTCTGCTTTGGCTGGTGTTGGTGCCCGACCTTCGCCGCTGGCTGTTCACGCCGTGGCCGTGGATCGCCGGCCTTATCGCGCTCGCGGTGTTTTCACCGACACTGATCTGGAATTCGGAGCACGGCTGGGCATCGGTCCACTATCAGTCGCGCCGCCTGGTGTCCGACGAGTGGACGCTGCGATATCTCGGTGAGCTGATTGCAACGCAGGTCGGCATGGCGACGCCGCCGATTTTCGTTCTCGGTTGGATGGGGGTGGTCGGCTTATTGCGCGGGCAGGGCGGTGCGCTGGCGGCACGTGTGCTCATCGGCGTTATGGTATTGCCGCTCGCGATCTACTTTGCCTGGCATTCCCTGCATGGCCGCGTTGAAGGCAACTGGCCAGAGCCGCTGTTCGTGCCGTTCGTGGTGGCCGCGGCCGCAGCCGTTGAGCGCATCCGCTGGCAAGGGGTATGGGCGCCGGTAGAAACGTGGTCGCGGCGGCTTGCTGTTCCGGTCGGCGTTTTTATCGCGGCGTGTTTGTATCTGCAGGCGGTATTCGCAGTCGTGCCGCTCGGCGACGCCGATCCGACCGAGCATAATCTTGGCGCCGGCTGGAAAGATTTGGCGGGCCGGCTGGACAAGGTGCGCACCGAGCTCGGCGCTCCGGTCATTGTGACCAGGAATCAGCGGTTGACCGGCTGGCTGACTTTTTACCTGCCATCCCATGCACCGGTCGTCCAGCTCAACAATCGCATCCGTTGGGTGGATGGGCCCGCGCCGGACCCCGCGCTGTTTACCGGTCCGATGATGTTTGTGTGCGACCATGTCTGCCCCGATTTGCCGGAGCTGCGCCGGCGCTTCGAGACCGTAGAAATGGTGACCACACTAACGCGGACGCGCCGCGGTGTTCCGCTCCAGACGTACGCTATATACCGGCTGGCGCGACCGCTTGGCTCGCCGCTCGATCCGCCGGATTTCGAGCACTTCCAGTGATACGCGGCTTACTGCTTGTCATCGCAACGTCACGCTTTTCCGCCATAGTGTGAGCGTGCCGATCGCGGCAGCGTATTTTTAGCCGAGATCGATTTGCCCCTACGATGGGCCGGCGACGCCGGATGAACGCGCGCCGTCTCAATCGTGGTCGTTGTTATTGTGGCGGCGTACAGTTTGAAGCGTTAGTTCCAAAATCGGACGAAGGCCCGGCGCAAAACGTCGAACCTTCGTGTTTTTTTGGGACCGAAATTACGGAGCTGTCGCTGGCAGCCACTTCGTCATCAGTGTCGGCCAGCTTTGCCATGACAGGCACGGCTCCATCGGCAGTCCCGCGCGATGTCCGCCACAAGCCCACGGCCATTGCTCCGCCAGCACGACGTATTGCAGCGCCAAAGCAAGCCGGCATGTGCACGCCGACGATCACGCTGAGAAACCCGAAAGGCGAACGACGGTGAGTGCTCCGATCATCCCGACTAGCGCCAACGCGCGGCTTTGCCTCGTTGTCTGCGGCGGACCCAGGAACATGTAGGCCAGATACCGCAAAGACCAAGGGATATAATGGGGAGGCCAGCCGGTCGTGCATTTCGGATCGATATTCGCTCTGTCGTTGCTGGCGTCTGCCTGATTGAAAAGATCCCAAAAGAATCTTTCGTGGGCGGAATAGACGATGGTGTGCGCGTTGCCGCCGAAATTGGAAAGATCGAAAGCGTACCGCTGGAAGGTTACGATTCGTGGATCGGTCTGGCCGGCTTCGACCGTCTGAACGCTGCCACCGTCCAGAAGGAGGAAAGCGCCGGTCGCGTTCTTCACCACTTCGCCGGTTTGCGCGAGGATAGTGGTGTGCTCCTTGGGATCGCGCCGGTCGTCGATGAAAATGCCAAGCATGAATGCCGTCCGGCTGTCGACCGGCGATGTGAAAGGTCAGCCCGCCGCCGATCGAAGTGAAGCGGCCCGGCTGCGCGATGTGGGTGAGGATATCGGTGCGGACTTCGGTCACGCGGTTCCTTAGCTCGCGGAGCGCCAGCGGCGAGAGATAAATCGCGAGGAAGGCCACAAGTACGGATACGACGAATGCTGCCGCGAGCAGCGGCCGCAGCGCGCGCCACGGCGAGAGGCCCGCGGCATTCATCACAATAATTTCGGAGTCGGAGCTGAGTTTGTTCAGAACGTGCGAGGCCGAAATAACGAACGCAATCGGGGCGATCATCATCAGCAGCATGGGAATGAACAGGCTGGTGATGCTGAGAAACGTCAGCACCGACTGGCGCTGATTCGTGACGATGTCGAATTCCCGGATGACCTGGGTGAACCAGACGAGAATTGTCAGGGTGACGGCGGTGATGATGAACGCCACCATTGTCGTGCGGAACACGTAGCGGCCGAGCAGGCCCATCCCGTCAAGCTCCCGCGAAGCGCAGTACTGGCCCGCCCTTTTGGTGGACCCGCCAGCGTCAGCAGCAGATTTACCGCTTCCGTGCGCGCTAAAAAAGGCGGCGCCGCGAAATTTGAAAGAAAAAGGGCGCGGCTTGCGCCGCGCCCCCATGTCTTTGCTGTGATGGACCTTATTAGAAGTCCATTCCGCCGCCACCCGGGGGCATCGCGGGCATGGCGTCTTTCTTCTTCGGCAGCTCTGCGACCATCGCCTCGGTGGTGATGAGCAGGCCAGCGACCGAGGAAGCACCCTGCAACGCCTGGCGCACGACCTTGGTCGGGTCGATGATGCCCTTTTTCACCATGTCGACATAGTCACCGCCTTGGGCATCGAAGCCGAAGGCGTAGTTGGAGTTCTCCATGATCTTGCCGACGATGACGGAGCCGTCTTCACCGGCGTTGGTGGCGATCTGCCGGGCCGGAGCCTGCAGCGCCTTGCGCACGATGTCGACGCCGTGCTTCTGGTCCTCGTTCTGGGTGCGCACCTTCTTGAGGGCTTCGCCGGCGCGCAGCAGCGCGACACCGCCGCCCGGCAGGATGCCTTCCTCGACTGCGGCGCGAGTTGCATGCATCGCGTCATCAACGCGATCCTTGCGCTCTTTCACCTCGACCTCGGTAGCGCCGCCGACCCGGATCACCGCGACGCCGCCGGCGAGCTTGGCCAGCCGCTCCTGCAGCTTCTCGCGATCGTAGTCGGAGGTGGTCTCCTCGATCTGCGCCTTAATCT
The DNA here is from genome assembly GCA_963753355.1 of uncultured Alphaproteobacteria bacterium. Taxonomy (GTDB): domain Bacteria; phylum Pseudomonadota; class Alphaproteobacteria; order Rhizobiales; family Xanthobacteraceae; genus BOG-931. Next base: position 55,656 of record CAVWBV010000002.1, on the reverse strand, counting down.
GGGAAATGCGGCCTTCGATGTCGGCCTTCTTTCCTGCGCCGTTGACGATCGTGGTGTTTTCCTTGTCGATCATCACCTTCTTGGCTTTGCCGAGCATGGCGAGCGTGACGTTTTCGAGCTTGATGCCGAGGTCTTCGCTGATGGCCTGGCCGCCGGTCAGGACGGCGATGTCCTGCAGCATGGCCTTGCGGCGATCGCCGAAGCCCGGCGCCTTGACCGCCGCGACCTTAAGGCCGCCGCGCAGCTTGTTGACCACGAGCGTAGCCAGTGCCTCGCCCTCGACGTCCTCGGCGACGATCAGAAGCGGCTTGCCGGTCTGCACGACTGCCTCGAGCAGCGGCAGCAGCTCATTAAGCGCCGAGAGCTTCTTCTCGTTGATGAGGATGTACGGGTCCTCCATCTCGACGCGCATCTTGTCGGCGTTGGTGATGAAGTAGGGCGAGATGTAGCCGCGATCGAACTGCATGCCCTCGACGACGTCGAGTTCGGTCTCAAGGCTCTTTGCCTCTTCCACCGTGATGACGCCTTCGTTGCCGACTTTCTCCATCGCCTTGGCGAGGTAGTCGCCGATTTCCTTGTCGCCATTGGCGGAGATGGTGCCGACCTGCGCGATCTCGGCGTTGGAGGTGACCTTCTTCGTGTTTTTCTGCAGTTCCTCGACGACGGTTTCGACCGCGAGGTCGATGCCGCGCTTCAGGTCCATCGGGTTCATGCCGGCGGCAACCGCCTTGGAACCTTCACGTACGATCGCGGCAGCAAGCACGGTGGCGGTGGTGGTACCGTCGCCGGCGATGTCCGAGGTCTTCGAAGCGACTTCGCGCACCATCTGGGCGCCCATGTTCTCGAACTTGTCTTCGAGCTCGATCTCCTTGGCGACGGTGACGCCGTCCTTGGTGATGCGGGGAGCGCCGAACGATTTGTCGAGCACGACGTTGCGGCCCTTCGGACCGAGCGTCACCCGCACCGCGTTGGCGAGTATGTCGACGCCGCGCAACATCCTGTCGCGCGCGTCGACCGAGAATTTTACTTCCTTAGCAGCCATTTGAATTCACTCCTGATAAGCGTGACCCTGAGGTGCGAGCGGCAAAGCCGCGAGCCTCGAAGGACGATTGTTTGATGTCATCCTTCGATGCGCGCCCTTTGACACGCAGCCAGGATGACGGTTGGCGGATTAAGCGGCTTTCTTCTTGGCGATCGGCTCGTCGATGACGCCCATGATGTCGGACTCCTTCATGATTAGGAGTTCCTGGCCGTCGATCTTGACCTCGGTGCCCGACCATTTGCCGAACAGCACGCGGTCGCCGACCTTGATATCGATGGGGATGAGCTTGCCGGCCTCGTCGCGACCACCGGGGCCGACCGCGGTGACTTCGCCCTGCGACGGCTTTTCCTTAGCGGTGTCCGGAATGATGATGCCGCCAGCGGATTTCTCCTCGGCATCGATGCGCCTAACGACAACGCGGTCGTGAAGCGGACGAAACTTCATGGTACCCTCCTAGATTATTGAATTGATTTCGATTTTGAGTTTGGCGGTCCCCGCAGGCTTTCCCGGCGGACGATCGCTTAGCTGCCACATGGGGTGGTGATTTTTTGCCCGCAAGAGGCGGCCCGAAAATTATTAGCACTCCATCAGACGGATTGCCAACAAACAAATCTGGGGCTTGGAGGAAATTTCGAGTTCCCGAGCACGCGGAAGTTCCGCAATAGCAACAAAAATATTCAAGACCTCCGGCCGGAAACGTACCGTCCCGCACCCCGTTTAATTCGACGGAAGGCGAGCGAAGTTGAGCTGTTAGCACGGACGCGAAGATGCTGCTAATGCCTTGAAACTAAACAGGTTCTTCACTTTTGAGGCTTGCAATATCGAAGCGAGTCTCGGAACATTGTGCGCGGATCGGACGGAGGCACCATGGATTCGCAAGGCTCTTCGAAAGACTTTCGCCGGCAGCTCGAGGGTTACGGATTAACCACGGCAAATATTTTGTATCGGCGGCCGGACCACCCGTGGCTCCTGCAAAGCTACGTCTGGCAGGACTATGACCTGTGCCCACGCTTTCCCCAATTGAACAAATTTCTCAATTTCTGGCTGGAAAAGCTTGAGGGGCCTTTGCATTCCGTGACAGTCGCGCATGCGCGACTGATCAAACCGGCAGAAATCCGCGCCATCGACGGCGAATTCCGCCTGCATTAGCCACGACTTGGCCGAACAAAAGGCCCTAAGCCGCTCACCCGGCAAGGCAATTTACTGGGCGTTAACCATGAGCCGATCATTATCGGTTTAATCGGCATTTAACTCAAAGTCGCCCAAATGATTGCGCAGAACTGCTGGGGGACGGGGTGTCACGCGTTTTCTTTCTTAAACCCGCCTGCGCGTTTGTTCGTTTCGCTGTGCCGCCTTACGGCGCTCGAAGGCTGTTTCGATCGCTGTTTCGCGTTGTGGATTCGAGGGGGAATGGGGCGCAATAATCAGTGGCGCGAAAGCTTTCGCGCGGGATTCGAACAGGGTCGGCAGCCGGGCGAATCGCGCCCGCAGCGGATATTTGGGGCCGCAGCGCTTCTCTTCGTGGCGCTCGCCTGTGCCAGCATCGCTTGGGGCAATCTAAGCGGTAGGGACGCCGGGTCTGCGGCGGACGCAGAGGTCGCGGTCTCAGCGAGCGGCGACGTGCAATTGGCGGTCTCGAAGACCAATTCGCTGCCAAGTGTGCGGCGCGCGTACGGCAAACTCGCGGCACTTTTGACCGACTACACCCGCCGCGTCAGCGCGGATATCGCTGATGAGGTGCTGTTCGACTCGCGCTTCTCCTTCGGCGCAGCGCCGGGCAGGTTTGTGAGAGACTTCGAAACCGTTGCGTCGCTTCCGTTGCGGGGCGACGACTCACCCCAAAAGCCGGCAGTACCGCCGACGGCGGCTCTTCCGGCGACGGCAGCACTGCAGTCGAAGGAAGCACGATCGGCGCAAACGCGCACTGCGGCTTTCCGCGATAGTATCCGTGCCGTTGCCGCCGCTGCGAAAATGGCGGCTACCGAAAAGCCTACGATCTTCGAAAAGCTGTTCGGCAAGCCCGCGTCGACGACGTTGGCCTATGCGAGCCCCGATGACGGCATCGCAATCGACCAGGGGACGCCTGGCCGCTTCGATCAACAGACCGCGGTTTACGACATTTCCGGGCATACCGTGTACCTGCCGGACGGCACCCAATTGGAGGCGCATTCCGGCCTCGGCTCGCGGCTCGACGATCCGCGCTTCACCAACGAAAGAATGCGCGGCCCCACGCCGGCGACGGTTTATGATTTGAAGCTGCGCGAAAGCATGTTCCACGGTGTGCAGGCGCTACGGCTTGTTCCAGTGGATGAGTCTAAGGTGTTCGGCCGCAGCGGCCTTCTTACTCACAGTTACATGCTTGGTTCAAACGGCCAGTCGAATGGCTGCGTATCGTTCCGCAACTATACGCCGTTCCTGAAGGCTTTTCTGAACCACGAGATCAAACGTCTCGTCGTGGTATCGCGCCTGGATTGACGCGGCGCGCCGTGTAGCGCGCTTGTCATCCGCTGCTGGAAGAATCACCGCGCAGCGTGAATGGCCGAGCCCATGCGTATCCTTTTTGATTTCGGCGCACAGACCCTCGAGGTTGAGCTCCTCGATACGCCCACGGCCTCGGCGATTGCCGCGGCACTGCCCATCGACGGCGTGGCGCTGACCTGGGGCGAGGAGGTTTACTTCGAAGTTCCGGTCCGTGCTGCCCGAGAGAAGGGCGCGCGGGCGGTCGTAGAGCCCGGCGAAATCGCCTACTGATGCTGTGGACGGCTCCTCGACCGGCACGTGAGTGCCACGTATGTGGGTGCTGCTAAAGCTCCCACAATTCGGAGGAGCCAAACATGCAAGCGATCACGACACTCGGTCTCGACATTGCGAAGTCGGTCTTTCAGGTTCACGGCGTCGATGCGGCTGGCAATGTCATCATCCGCCGTCAGCTCAAGCGGCGTTACGTGCTGGCATTCTTTCAGAAGTTGCCACCGTGCCTGATCGGCATCGAAGCCTGCGCTTCATCGCATCATTGGTCACGCGAACTCCAGGCACTCGGCCACACTGTTCGCCTAATGCCGCCGGCCTATGTGAAGCCCTATGTGAAGCGGCATAAGAACGATGCCACTGACGCCGAAGCGATCTGCGAAGCGGTCACCAGGCCAAACATGCGGTTCGTCGCGACCAAGACGCCCGAGCAGCAGAGTTGCCTGACGCTGCACCGAACCCGGCACTTGTTCATCCGCCAGCAGACCTCGGTGATCAATGCCATCCGTGCTCATCTTGCGGAGTTTGGGATCGTCGCGCTGATCGGCCGTCATGGTGTCGAGCAACTGCTCGGCGTTGTCTCGGATGCAAATGACAAACGGTTGCCCGACGTGGCCCGTGCGTGTGTCGCCGCGCTAGGCGCCCACCTGCAGAGATTGAAGGTTCAGATACTAGAGTTCGATCGCATGATCAGAGCTTGGCACCGATCCAGCGAGGCAAGTCGGCGGCTCGACGACATACCCGGCGTCGGTCCGGCCTTGGCCACTGCTCTGGTTGCAAGCGTCGCTGATCCGAAGATGTTCCGGTCAGGAAGAGACTTCTCGGCCTGGATCGGTCTCGTGCCCAAACAGAACTCGAGTGGAGGCAAGGACCGGCTCGGCAATATCAGCAAACGCGGCGATCGCTATCTGCGCAGCCTGTTCACTACTGGCGCACTCGCCGTCATCCGCTATGCCAAGATCCATGGCACCAAGCATCGGCCTTGGCTCACCGCATTGCTGACGCGGCGACCCACCAAGGTCGCAGCCATCGCGCTCGCCAACAAGATCGCCAGGATGGCGTGGGCGATGATGGCTAGTGGCGAACGCTACAAAGAACCAGCCGCTCTAGCGGCATAAACGAGATCGCGCCGGGCATCCGGCGTGATGTGAAGGTTGGGAGGGCGAACAGCACGTAACGCAGAGCCGGTCGATCCGGCGATCAGGACAACCCACACGGGCCATTGCATCGTCAAATGCGTCCTATTGACCGGGACCTGATCCGCGGAGGGCATTATGGCCAGCGGTCATATGAACCGCACTCAAAGGCCGAACACATGGCCGCACCGACCAATGCTGCATGCGTGAAGATACTCCTTGCCAACTCGGAGCCGTCCACACATTGCCCGAGGGACATGCGATTGCCATCGGGTTCGGCCGCACGCCAATTTCAAAGTCCGGAGAAACGCGGCTGGCCAGTCCTTGCAATATCTGGGCAAAGGCGCTTGGCGACGTGAAGACGCTTGCCAGCGTGAAAGAGGGCGCCAAGATTCGCGTGACGGCAGGCGATTAGTTCAGCAGGCGTCGTGCCATCCCGGTTCGACGTCGCACAGCTGGCGCGTTTAGTGATCAACCTCTGCCGACGAACGGCATTTTGTTCGCCATCACCGTCATGAACAGCACGTTGGCGTCGAGCGGCAAACTTGCCATGTACACAACCGCGCGCCCGACGTCGTCGACGTTCATGCGCGCTTCCGGCATGACGCGTCCGTCGGCTTGCGGCATGCCCTCGGCCATTTTTTCCGTCAGCGGAGTAGCGGCATTGCCGATGTCGATTTGGCCGCAGCAAATATCGTAACCGCGGCAGTCAAGCGAGGTCTGCTTGGTCAGGCCGGTGATCGCGTGTTTGGTCGCGGTATAGGCGGCCGTGCCCGGGCGCGGAGCATGCGCGGAAATGGATCCGTTATTGATGATGCGTCCGCCGCGCGGAGTTTGCGCCTTCATTATTTTGACGGCCTCCTGGGTGCACAAAAACGGACCCGTGAGGTTAGTGGCCACAATGGAAAGCCAACGCTCCAAGGGGATGTCTTCGAGCGGCATGCCGCGCATGCTGACGCCGGCGTTGTTAAACAGGAGGTCGAGCCGGCCGAAGGCCTCTTTGGTTTTTGCGAACAACGCCTTTATGGAGGCGGCCTCTCTGACGTCGGTCGGCACCACGAGCGTCTCGCCTGCGGCTTCCTTCGCGACAGCTTGCAAATTCTCCGCCTTCCTGCCGGCGAGCACTACCGCGTATCCGTCGCGCGCAAGCGCAAGCGCCGCCGAGCGGCCGACGCCGCTGCCTGCTCCCGTGACCAAAGCGATTTTCTGCGCGGCCATGTGCGCCTCCCATTCTTCCGTGCGACCGGGATGGCAATAGCACCCCGGACTGCCGGGCGGGAGGCGGAATTACGTCAGCCGGCTAGGGCAATTTCCTGATCGGGGCTGCCGACGCGATAATCTTCGGGTGAATCGAGCCGAGCGTTGATATCGGCGGCCATACCCGGCCGCCCGAAACGGAACCCTTGCATCGAGTGCACGCCCGCGGCGCGCAGGAACAGATGCTGCTCCGCGGTCTCGACTCCTTCGGCCGTCACACGCATGCCAAGTCCGCGTCCGAGGCTGACGACCGCGTGGACGATCGCGGCAGCATCCGGCGCCGTTTCGATGCTTCGCACGAAGCTTGAATCGATCTTCAACTTGTCGAACGGGAAACGCCGCAGATAGAGCAGGCTCGAATAGCCGGTGCCGAAATCGTCGAGCGCAAAGCGCACGCCGATGGACTTGAGCCGCAGCATCGATGTTTCCGCGGCCTCCAGATTGCCAAGGAGCGTACTCTCGGTCAGTTCAAGCTCGAGGCGGTTTGGATCGAATTCGGTCTCCTGGATAATCCGCTCGACCATGTCGACAAAGTCCGAGCGGCGGAATTGCAGCGGCGAAACGTTTACGGCAACCGTCAAATTCGGCCAGTCTTTGCCGTCGAGGCAGGCGCGCCGCAGCATGTATTCGCCCAGCTCGACGATGAGTCCGGAATTTTCCGCAACCGGGATGAAATCTGAAGGCGGGATTACGCCCATGGTAGGATGGGTCCAGCGCGCCAGCGCCTCGACGCCAATGATAATTTCGCCGCTGGAATTGACCACTGGTTGATAGGCGGCGGCAATGGTGTCGTTTTTGATAGCGTCGCGCAAATCGCCTTCGAGAAGCTTGCGTTGTGAAAGGTCGGCGTCCATCGCTGCATCGTAGACACAGGCGCGATTGCGGCCTTCGTTCTTGGCCCGGTACAGCGCCATGTCCGCGTAGCGCAAAATATCGCCCGCATCGCGGGCGCGGCGATCGATAACGGCGATGCCGATAGACGCACCGATGACGATGGTGTGCCCGTCGATCGAATACGGGGCGCAGACGGTGGATATGATGCGGCCGGCCAACGCCTGCAGCGAATAGGAATCCGATGGGCAAACGGTGATGATCGCGAACTCATCGCCGCCAAGCCGGGCCACAAGATCATCCTCGCGCATGATGCGGCTCAGGCGCTGCGTGACGCTGAGGATAAGCTCGTCGCCGATGTGATGTCCGAGCGTATCGTTGACGTCTTTGAAATGGTCGAGGTCGATGTAGAACACCGCCGCCGAATGGCCGCCGCGGCGAACATCGCCGATGACTTCCTCGAGCCGGCGGCCGAAATAGATCCGGTTGGGGAGCCCGCAAACCGGGTCGTGCAAAGCAAGATGCAGCAATTGGCTCTCGCCGGCGGCGATCTTCCGCGCCGTGCCGCGCATGTGGCGCACCACCATTCCGACCAGGAAGGCCAGGCCGCCAAGCGCAAGGGCGATCGGCAGCATGAGCCAGCCGTTGAGGCCGCCCGAGCCGCTCGGTATCCACGACAAGCGCATGATCGGGCCGCTTTGTGCGTCGCCGATTGTTACGCCTTGCGGGTCGGGCGCTTCCGTCGGGTCATCCGCTTCGCGCAAACCGCGCAACTGCAGCTGGAATCCGAGTTCTTTCAGCAGCGTGCCGTCGAGGTATTTGACCGAGAGGACAATCGGTGCGTTTTCGGCGCCGTGAGTGAAATCGTCGTCGTCGCCGACTGCGACGGCCGCAACGAAAGCGGGCTGTGCCATGAAGTGCTGGAGAACGACCGCCGAGCGGCCGTGCGGCGCCGAGTCGGCGGTCGTGACGATTTGCATAACGCCACGGGGCAGGCCGGTCAGTTTCCGGCGTAATAGCTCGATGGTGGGCGCGAGCTCCTCATCAGGCACCTTCGCGTCGAGCTCTCCCTGAATGCGTGAGCGCGCGTATTCGACATGGTTGTTAGCGTCGACCACCACGACCAAATCGTGATCGAAATAGGTTTCCAGCCATCCGCCCACGCGGCGGTCCACCCACGCAGGATCGAACGCCTGACGAATGTGCTTTGTGGCGCGGGACGTCGCCGCGACGCTCTCGACCTCGTGCAGAATGCGCACGCCACGGCTGATGATGGCTTGCTGAACCAGTTTCTGCTCGCGCGCCTGCGCGGCGTCGTCGGTTCGACGCGCCGAAGTGAGTAGAAATGCAAAGACGACAAGGATGGCCAAGCCGACAAAAGCAGCGGCGAAGATGACGAGGCGCGCGCGCGCATCCTCCCAACGCGACTGGCTGGCGGCGATCGGCGGTGGCGCCGTAGCAGTCACGTTCTCTTCCTTGGCGACGTTCTTGTTCAGGCCAAGAATGGAGGAGAAAGATTGCAATTCGCTTGCCATTCTGGCTCAGCGCTGCACGCCGAAGTTAACGGGTCGTTAATCGGGGCGCTCGTTCGTCTGCAATCGCGCACGATACGCGCGCTATGGTGCGCTCGAGCGGCTAGCGCCGGTGGCTATACGGCGGGCGGGGAATGGCGATGTGCGCGGCCCGCAGCGCCGCCGACCACCGTTCGCGCAAGTCGCTAAAATACGGCTCCCCCGGCTCGATGCGGTAGATTAGCTCCGCATCGCATACGTCGCGCCGCACGACCATCAGATCGATCGGCATGCCGACGCTCAAATTGGAGCGCATGGTCGAGTCGATGGAAATAAGGCCCACCTTGAGCGCGTCGTAAATGTCCATTCCGTAGGAGACGGCGCGATCGAGCACGGGCTTGCCGTATTTGTGTTCGCCGATTTGGAGATAGGGGGTGTCGGTCGTGCACTCGATAAAATTGCCGGCGGAGTAAATCATAAACAGGCGCATGCGCTCGCCCGCGATCTGGCCGCCGAGGAGGAACGATACGTCGAAATTCACATCCGACGCCTCCAGAGCCTTGCCTTCAGTGGAGAGCAGCGTGCGAATCACGTGCCCCACGCGCTGAGCGGCCTGGAATAGACTGGGAGCGTTCATCAGCGTCTCGTGCTCTCCGGTCTCCGGATTGTCGTAGCCTTCGGTCAGTATGCTCACCACCGACTGGCTGATGGACAGATTTCCGGCCGAAGCGATCGCCATGATGCGCTTGCCGGGATCGGTGAAGACGTGGAGCTTGCGAAACGTGGCAATGTTGTCGACGCCGGCATTGGTCCGGGTGTCGGCGAATATCACCAGTCCCTCGCGGACAAGAATGCCGCAGCAGTAGGTCATGATTGGTCGCTCCGTCCGGCGACTCTACAGCATCGCCGCCATGGCAGCGCAAGCTTATTGCTCGACCTCAACCGCTACCGCCAAGTTCTCGGTACTGCTGCCGTAATGGGTAGCACGGACGGGGATGGCGCCAAGGGCGTCGAGTCCGACGGCGACGCGAATATAGGCCTCGGTCGGGCAGGCGCCTTTCACCGGATCGAAGCCGATCCACCCGAGATTCGGCACGTAAGCCTCGGCCCATGCATGGCCCAAACGCTGCTCGAAGCCCTCAATGCACACGTAGCCGGCGACATAGCGTGCCGGTATGGCGAGGCTGCGGGCCGCGCCGATGAAAATATGCGTCAGGTCGCGTGCTAATCCGCGTTTGCGCGCAAACACCTCGGCGGCGGTCGCGGCTTGTGGTTCTGAAGGCTCGCCCTCGCGGTCTATCTCGGTGTGCAATCGCTCCAGGAGATGGTGAAGTTCCTTGAGAACATTCCCTTGGTTGGCGTCGCGAATGTCGCGGGCGAAATCGCCGATGCGCTCATCGGCGTGCGTCAATGCGGTATCACGCAGAAAGAGACTGGGTCCGAACCGCTCGACCGTGCCGTGGACTACGCCGTCGCTGTTGTGGGTCTCGACTTCGCCTTCGACACTGATGCGTAAAGTTTCCAGCGGCCCAACGGCGCTGAACACATGGGTGATGTTGCCGAACGCATCCTCGTGCGCGTTAAGCCGCGCATCGATGGACACGTCGATGCGCCAATTGATGACGTGCTGGCCTTCGTGGTTGCGCGGCGTCAGCCTCAGGAGCTGGATGACGCCGGCCGTGGGGGGGTCGTAACGGCGATCGATGTTGTGGCTAACGCGAAGGCGCATGGTCTGGACGCGTGACTGTCGGCAGATAAAGCCAACGAAGGTAGCACCCCGCCGATCCTCCGTCGCTAGCCGGCCGCCTACATAAGATATTGCTGCGCGATAGCGGTACCAAGCTGATTGTTGTTCTCGACGAAATCGTCGATGAATTCGTGCAGGCCGGACTGGAAGATTTCCTCGATGCGGCTGTTTTGCAGTTTGACGCGGACCATGCGCGCCTGCCGCTGGGCGTTGCCCTGGCGGCCATAAGCGCCGGCAATTCGATCGAGATTTTGCACCAGATTTTCGTAACAGCTCGCCAATGACCGCGGCATCTCGTCCCGCAGGATGAGCAAATCGGCGACACGCCACGGTTTGAGATTTTCCCGGTAGACCCAATGATAGGCGGTGAGCGCCGACACCGACCGCAAGATTGCGGACCATTGAAAATAGTCCAGCGCGCCGCCGACGCTTTCGTGCGCCGGCAGCAACAGATGATACTTGACGTCGAGAATGCGGGCGGTGTTGTCGGCGCGCTCCATATAGACGCCGAGCCGCGAAAACCAATAGGCGTCGTTGCGCAGCATGGTGCGGTAGGCGGAGCCGTCGAAGCGCAAAGAAGATTCCTGCACCCAGCGCAGGAACCGGGCAAACTCTTCGCGCGAGCGGGGGCCGTTACCCCATTTCTGGAGTTCGAGCCAGGCACTGTTGATGGTGTCCCACATCTCGATGGTCAGCGCCGTCCGCACGGCGCGCGCGTTGATGCGAGCAGTCTCAAAGCAGCTGCGGATCGATGAAGGATTCGCGGCCGAGAACGCCAGAAACTCGGTAACGGTCTCTTCGTTGGCTTCTTCGTAGGTGGCAAAGAAGGCGGCGGCGCACCCCGCAGTGGCGACCGCCGACTCCCACTCGTTGGAGGCGCCGATATAGTTGAGCGGGAGCGCGGTGAGACGATAGGTCGTCTCCAAAATGCGCGCGAGATATTCGGCGCGCTCGACATAGCGTGCGAGCCAGTAGAGATTATCGGCGGTGCGTGAAAGCATCGTTTCAGCGGCGCTTCATCCGGCGAGCACCCAGGTATCCTTGGTGCCGCCGCCTTGGCTGGAGTTCACTACCAGCGATCCTCGCTTTAAGGCGACGCGGGTCAACCCGCCGGGGACGGTGCGCACGCGATCGCGGCCGGCCAGCACGAACGGGCGCAGGTCGACATGGCGGGGCGCGATCCCTTCCTCCACGCATGTCGGGCAAGTCGACAGCGCCAGCGTCGGCTGCGCGACGAAATTCTTCGGATCCGATTTAAGCTTGGCGCGGAACGCGGCGATCGAAGCTTTGTCGCTCTTGGGACCGATCAGCATGCCGTAGCCGCCGGAGCCGTGGACTTCTTTCACCACCAATTCTTCGATGTTGTCGAGCACGTAAGCCAGGTGGTCGGTTTCGCGGCAACGCCAGGTGGGGACGTTTTTGAGCAGTGGCTCCTCGCCGAAATAGAATTTTATGATCTCGGGCATGTAGCTGTAGACCGCCTTATCGTCGGCGATCCCGGTGCCGACGGCGTTGGCGAGCGTGACGTTGCCGGCCTGGTAGGCGGACATAAGGCCGGCGACGCCGAGCGCGGTGTCAGGACGAAATACCAGCGGATCGAGGAAATCGTCATCAATGCGGCGGTAGATCACGTCCACGCGCTTTAATCCTTCGGTCGTGCGCATGTAGACGATGTCGTCTTTGACGGCGAGATCGCGGCCTTCGACCAATTCGATCCCGAGTTTGTCGGCCAGGAACGAATGTTCGTAGTAGGCAGAGTTATAGATACCGGGTGTCAGCAGCACGACGTTCGGCTCCGCCGACGCGGTCGGCGGCGCAATCGATTTCAACGTCGCCAACAGCTCGTCCGGATAGTTTTCGACCGGCGCCACCCGATAGCGTGAGAACAGTTCCGGAAAGAGCCGCAGCATGATCTCGCGATTTTCCAGCATGTAGGAAACGCCCGACGGCGTGCGGGCGTTATCTTCGAGCACGTAAAAATTGTCGGCATCGACCCGCACGATGTCGATTCCGGCGACGTGAACGTAAATATCGTGGGGCACTTTCTGACCGCTCATTTCCGGACGGAAGACCGGGTTCTGGAAAACCAGATCCTCCGGCACGATTCCCGCGCGGAGAATTTCGCGGCGGCCGTATGCATCCTTGATGTAGGCGTTGATGGCTTTGACCCGTTGCTCCAGGCCGCGCTGGAGGAATTGCCATTCGCTGGCCGACAAGATGCGCGGAATGATGTCGAAGGGGATCAGGCGTTCCTGCGCCTCGGGGTCGCCGTAGACGGCAAAGGTAATGCCGAGCCGGCGAAAGAACAGCTCCGCCTCCCGCCGCCGGAAATCGAGGACGTCGGGTGGTACCTCTTTCAGCCAGCGAGAAAGTTCGACGTAGGCCGGCCGGACCGAACCTTCGTTGCCCCCCATCTCGTCGAACATCCGTGGTCCCCGGCCTGCCTTAAAGCGCATCATGCGCTGAAAGCGGCAAACTAGTTGTAGCAATGTTCGCGCCAAGTAAAACGGCGAGCCGGCCGGGCCCGCCCCGGAAGCCCGGGCATTTCTGCTTACATTTTCAGCGGAGTGACCAAGTCAGCGGCAAGACGGCGGGTCGTAAGCGAGCAGGCCTCCCATAACGCAATCGCCGGGCACCTTACGGGGCCCGGCGATCACAGTGTGGAATGTGGCGCTACCGCGCTTAGGCTTTGCCGAACGGCACCGCGACAAAGAGGGTCGCTTTGGCCGACTTCACGCGCATCAGCACGTCGTGCTTGCCGTGGTCTTTCGCCTCGGTCATGGCTTTGCGGATGTCGGCGGCATTGCCGACCTGCTTGCCGTTGACATCGAGGATGATGTCGCCGGGCGAGATGCCTTGCTGAGCGGCAGGGCTGTCGGGCTCAACCGAGGTGACTACGACGCCTTTTTGCGCCGAGCCGTCCGCATCGCGGGCCGGTTGAACGGCGAGGCCGAGATGCGGCGTATTCGCCGCCTCAGCCGGGGTGCTCGTGTCCGCTTCCGCCGTTTTGTCGTTCGGCATCTGCATGAGCGTCGCCGTCAGCGATTTCGCTTCGCCTTTGCGCGCGACGTCGAACTTCACCGTGGAGTTAGGCGCAAGGCCGGCGATGGTGCGCGCGAATTCGCGGGCGTCCTTGATCGCCTTGCCGTTGACCGCGGTGATGACGTCACCCGTCTCAATTCCGGCTTTTGCGGCCGGCAAATCCGCCATCCGCTCGTCGACGATGACGCCTTCGGCTTTCTTCATGCCGAGGCTCTCGGCGATGCCGGCACTCACCGGCTGCACCTCGACGCCGAGCCATCCGCGGGTCACCTGACCGTGCTCTCGCAACTGAGCGACGACCATCTTGGCGGTGTCGGCAGGAATGTCGAAGCCGATGCCGACCGAGCCGCCTGAAGGCGAGAAGATCGCGGTGTTGACGCCGATCACGTCACCGCCGACGTCGAAAGCCGGTCCGCCCGAATTACCCTTGTTGATCGGCGCGTCGATTTGAACGTAGTCGTCGTAAGGGCCGGCGCCGATATCGCGGCCGCGTGCGGAAACGATGCCCGCGGTCACGGTTCCACCGAGACCGAACGGATTACCGACCGCGACAACCCAGTCGCCGACGCGCGGCGAGTGGTCTGCGAATTTGACGAACGGAAAGTCGTTCTTGCCGTCGACCTTGATCAACGCCAGATCGGTCTTGGTATCCGTGCCGATCACCTTGGCGGTGTAGATCGTGCCGTCGTCGGTCGTGACCTGCACCGACTTGGCGTGGTCGACAACGTGGTTGTTGGTGACCGCGTAGCCGTCGGCAGAGATGAAGAAGCCCGAGCCTTCGCCAGTGAGAACGTGATGACGCGGCATGCCGTTGGGCATGCCTTGTTCACCGAATTGCCGGAAGAACTTCTCCATCGGCGAACCCGGCGCGAATGGCACGGCCTCACGCTCGTTGTTGTCTTCGCTCATGCTCGCCATGTCCGCGGTCTCGTCGATTTTGACGCGCACCGAAATGACGGCGGGCTTTACTTTGGTGACCAGGTCGGCAAATCCGGCGGGCGCGGTAGACGTGGCGTCGGCCGCGTGCGCGGAACCGGCCCAATTGGGCGTCGGCAGATATCCGGCCGGCCCCGCTACCAAAATGGCCGCGCCGAGAACGGCTACGGAACCAAGCAGCGCGAGGCGCCGTGGCCGTAATGCTGTGCGACCGTTGTGACGGGTGTTGTCAGTCATTACTCGATCTCCATCGATTTATCGTGAGCGTGCCGATGCGGCACCTGACGCTAAATTGGCGTTCGCACGTTACGCGCGCGTGGAGAGCGAATTAATGTTAGGTAATGAACGCTGCGATGAACGGTTTGTGATTTTATGTGAGCGGCGAAACGTCGCCGTGTACGGCACCGCGTTAGCGGCGAGGGGGGCAATTGGCCGATAATTTTGTTTATTTGGCAACGATCTGGGTCATCCCGGCGCTCATCGCCATTACCTTTCACGAAGCCGCCCACGGGTTCGTTGCGCACCTCCTTGGTGACGATACCGCCTGGCGGCTCGGGCGCGTCAGCTTCAATCCGCTAAAACACATTGATCCCGTCGGCACGATTTTGCTCCCGGGCATGCTGTTGTTCTTGCACTCGCCGTTTTTGTTCGGTTACGCCAAACCGGTCCCTGTTAATTTTCGCGCATTGCGGTCTCCGCGCCGCGACATGGTGCTGGTGGCGGCTGCCGGACCGGCCATGAATATTGCGCTTGCGCTCATCGCCGCGCTGGCCTTTCATTTTGTCCGCTATCTGCCGGATACCGTCGCGCTTTGGCTTGCCGCCAACTTGCGCAACGCCGTGCTGTTCAACGTTGTGCTGGCGGTATTTAATTTGTTTCCAATTCCGCCGCTCGATGGCGGTCGCATTCTGGTCGGCATTCTGCCGGTCGGGGTGGGGAGGCTGCTGGCTCAGCTTGAGCCTTTCGGAATCGCCATCCTGTTGGCCCTGTTCATCGTGCTGCCGGTACTGGGCACAACACTAGGCGTCGATCTCGGCGGCGTCTCGCACGCGCTCGCAATCGCAACCACCGCGGTGACGCGCGCCATCGTGTACATCACCGGCAACGCGTGAGTGAAGTTTCGTCAGAGGTCCTGGAAGCGCTTTTTTTCCGCGACCAGCTTTTCGAGCAGTGGCGCCGGCTCAAAGTCGGCTCCCATGGTCGCTTCGAATTCCTTCAGCTTGCCTAGTATTTTCTCCGGACCGACGAGATCGGCATAGAACATTGGGCCGCCGCGATAGACCGGCCAGCCGTATCCGTTGACCCAGACGATGTCGATGTCGGAGGCGCGTTGCGCGATACCTTCCTGGAGGATCTTCGCGCCTTCGTTGATCATCGGGTAAATGCAACGCTCGAGGATCTCTTCGTCCGAAATGGTCCGGCGGTTGATGCCTTTCTTGGCGGCGAAATCGAGAACGATTTTTTCCACGACCGGCGACGGTTTGGCATTGCGGGCTTCGTCGTAGTCGTAAAATCCGGCCCCGGTCTTTTGCCCGCGCCGGCCCATCTCGCAAAGAATTTCCCGAATTGTCGAAGATTTGCTGGTTTCCTTGGACCAGCCGATATCGAGCCCGGCAAGGTCGCTCATGGCGAAAGGGCCCATCGGAAGCCCGAAATCGTACAGCACGCGATCGACGTCCCACGGCATCGCGCCTTCGAGTATCAGCTTCTGCGCTTCGCGCTGCCGCTGGCTCAGCATGCGGTTGCCGACGAATCCGTGGCAGACGCCGACCAGGACGGCGACCTTGCCGATCTTGCGTGCGAGTTGCATCACGGTGGCGATGACCGGCTTGGCGGTTTTTTTTCCGCGCACCACTTCAAGAAGCCGCATCACGTTCGCCGGCGAGAAGAAGTGCATGCCGAGCACATTTTCGGGCCGGCTGGTGACGGATGCGATCTCGTCGATGTCGAGATAGGACGTGTTCGAGGCGAGGATGGCGTCTTTCTTCGCAATCGCGTCGAGCTTGCGAAACACCTCTTTCTTGATGTCCATGTTCTCAAAGACCGCTTCGATCACGAGATCGCAGTCGGACAGCGCGTCGAGCTTCAATCCGGGGCGGAGCAGCTCCATGCGGGTGGACACATCGGCTTGCGTGAGGCGCCCCTTCTTGGCGGTGTTCTCATAGTTTCTCCGGATGGTGCCGACTCCGCGCTCGAGCGCGTCCTGCGCCGTTTCGACAATCGTCACCGGGATCCCGACATTGAGGAAGTTCATGGCGATGCCGCCGCCCATTGTGCCGGCGCCAATGATGCCGACCTTTTTGACCGGCAGCACCGGCGTGTCGTCCGGTACGTCGGCAATTTTCGAGGCCTTGCGCTCGGCGAAGAACACGTAGCGCTGGGCCTGCGATTGTGGGGTGGGAATGAGGTCGAGAAACGCCTGCCGCTCGAGCTTCATGCCTTGATCGAACGGCAGATCGATCGCGGCCTTGACCGCGCGCACGGCCGAACGCCAGGCTTCGAAGCCGCGGAACCGCCGGCCGTAATCGCGCTCGATCTTGTCGAAGATTTCCGGATGTCCGCGGGCGGCATCGATCTTGTCGTTGAGATCGCGAATTCGCCGGAGCGGCATGTGCGTGTCGATGACCTTGCGCGCGAACGAGATCGCGCCTTCGCGCAGCTTTCCTTCCTCGGCGAGCGCATCGACAACGCCCCATTCGAGCGCCTGCTTGGCCGAGAACGGCGTGCCGGTAAGAATGACCTCGAGCGCATTCGCGACGCCGGAAAGACGCGGCAGGCGCTGGGTGCCGCCGGCTCCGGGAATGAGGCCGAGCTTGATTTCGGGAAGGCCGAATTTCGCCGACGGCACGGCGACGCGATAATGGCACATCAGCGCCATTTCGAACCCGCCGCCAAGCGCAGTACCGTGGACCGCAGCGATGATCGGTTTCGGGCCTCCCTCCAACGCCGATTGCAGCTCGGGGAGGGTGGCGCCTTTCGGCGGCTTGCCGAATTCTGAAATGTCGGCGCCAGCGATAAAGGTGCGCCCGGCGCAGATCACGATAATGGCTTTCACTGCCGGGTCGGCGGCCGCTTGCGTGACCCCGTCGCGAAGCCCGTTGCGCACGTCGGCGGAAAGCGCATTGACCGGTGGATTATTGATTGTGACCAGCGCGATATCGCCCTCGCGGGTCAAATCGGTTACGGCGTTGATCGCGGCCATGGGGCAAACTCCTCCCGGTGCGGCTTTGCTTTCCGCCTAGCCCTGAATAAGCTTGAGCGCAAATTACATAATGGCCGTTGTATAGGAAACGTTCGTGTCACTCTTCGACCTCAGCGGTAAAGTCGCCATCGTCACCGGTTCATCGCGGGGGATCGGGCGCGCCATTGTCGAACGCATGGCCGAGCACGGCGCGAAGGTGGTTGTATCCTCGCGCAACCAGCAGGCCTGCGCCGAAGTCGCGGATGGGATTAACGCCAAATATGGCGCGGGGCGTGCGCTGGCGCTTGCGGCCAATATCTCCGCGAAGGAGCACTTAAAGCGGCTCGTCGAGGAAACCATCGCCACGTTCGGCCAGATCGATGTTTTGGTCTGCAACGCAGCGTCCAATCCGCATTACGGGCCGATGCACACCATCACCGACGAACAGCTGCGCAAAATTCTTGATAACAACATCGTCTCCAATCACTGGCTGATTACGCTGGTGGCGCCCGGGATGATCGCCCGCAAGGACGGCTCGATCGTCATTGTCTCTTCGATCGGCGGCCTGCGGGGCAGCCCCGTCATTGGCAGCTACTGCATTTCCAAAGCGGCCGATTTGCAGCTCGCGCGCAACCTCGCCGTCGAGCTTGGGCCGCACAATGTGCGCGTGAACTGCATCGCGCCCGGCCTGATCCGCACCGATTTTGCCCGCGCGCTGTGGGAGAATCCGGAGATGCTCAAAGTGAGAAATGCGCAGACGCCGCTCGGTCGCATCGGTGAAGCCGACGAAATCGCCGGCGCCGCGATTTTGCTGGCCTCGCGCGCTGGCAGCTACATGACCGGACAATCGATTGTCATCGATGGTGGTGTGACCATTGCCTAGGCGAGGCGTCGTGTCCGGCTTGAAGGAGGAATGCCGATGACCGATCAGGCCGGCGCCGCTGGAGCCACGCCGGCAAAGACATTTCCGGCTGTGACCCTTGCGCAGGCCAACGCGATTTTGACCGCGCCAGGTGCGCCGTTCGAGATGGAAGAACGCAGCATTCGCGGCGTGCCGATGCGGACGTGGAAGAATGCACCGCCGACGCTGCGCGATCTTTTCCTGTTGAGCCGCAAATTCGGCGAGCGGACTTTTGTCGTCTACGGCGACGAGCGCGTGAGCTACGAGGAATTCGCGCGCGCCGCGCACGCCGTTGCCGAAGCGTTGCGAGCCGCCGGACTGCAAAAGGGCGATCGCGTCGCCATCGCCATGCGCAACCTGCCGGAATGGCCGGTGGCGTTCTTCGGCTGTTTGCTCGCCGGCGGGGTGGCGACTTTGCTCAATGCCTGGTGGACCGGCCCGGAACTGGAATATGGGCTGAACGATTCCGGCGCCAGGTTCGCCTTCGTCGATCGCGAGCGGCTCGAGCGCATATCCGAACACCTGCACAATTGCACGGCGCTCGAGCGGGTCTTTGTGATCCGCGAGAACGAGGATGTGGCGCATCCGAAAATCGTCAGGCTGGAGTCGATCCTCGGCGACGTGAAATCCTGGCGGCTTTTGCCGGACCGGCCGTTGCCGGTCGTCCCGCTTGATCCTGAAGACGACGCGACCATCCTTTACACGTCGGGCACGACCGGCAAACCGAAAGGCGCGGTCGGCACTCACCGCAACACGTGCACGTCGGTTCCCATCAGGCCGTATTTGCAGGCGCGAAGTTTTATTCGCCGCGGCGAGCCGTTACCCGTGCCGGATCCGAACGCGCCACAGAAGTCGAGCCTTCTCGTGGTGCCGCTATTCCACGTCACCGGCTGCCAAGCGAGCATGATTCCGATCCTCGCCATCGGCGGCAAGCTTGTGTTGATGCACAAGTGGGATCCGGAACTCGCCATGCAACTGATTGAACGCGAACGCATCACCAGCGCGGGCGGCGTTCCCACCATCGCGTGGCAATTGGTCGAACATCCCGCGCTCGGTAAGTACGACCTCTCTTCGCTGGAAGGTATCAGTTATGGCGGCGCGCCCGCGGCCGCCGAACTGGTGCGGCAAGTCAAGGAGAAATTCCCCCACTCCGTGCCGGGGACGGGATGGGGCATGACTGAGGTTTCGGGCGCTTTCACCGGGATCCAGGCGGAGGATTACCTGCTGCGTCCGGATAGTTGCGGCCCGGCAATTCCGGTGGGCGACATGAAGATTGCCGACGCTAACGGGCACGCGTTGCCGGCAGGATCCGTCGGCGAGCTTTGGGTGAAAGGCCCGAACGTCGTGCGCGGCTATTGGCGCAACCCGAAAGCGACCGCGGAAACGTTCGTCGACGGCTGGCTTCGCACCGGCGACATCGCAAGGCTCGACGACGAGGGCTTTTGTTACATTCTCGATCGCGCCAAGGACATGCTCATCCGCGGCGGCGAAAATATTTATTGCATCGAAGTGGAGAGCGCGCTCTTTGAGCACCCCGCCGTCATCGATGCCGCGGTGGTCGCCGTCCCGCATCGTACGCTCGGCGAAGAACCCGGCGCGGTGGTTACGCTGAAAGAGGGCGTACGCGCCAGCGAAGACGAGCTGCGCGCCTTCGTTGCCGAGCGGCTGGCCGCATTCAAGGTGCCGGTAAAAGTCGTGTTTTCCACCGACATGCTGCCGCGCAATGCCACCGGAAAAGTGCGCAAGAACGAGCTCAAACGCCTGTTTACCGAAAACACGCTCGCTGCCGGCTGAACTCCGCCCTCATACGCGCGTGTTGGTGTATTTTCGCAACTCCAGGCGCGCAATTGCGCGGTTATGAACTTCGTCCGGCCCGTCGACCAGCCGCATGGTGCGAATGTGCGCGTAGGATTTTGCCAGCCCCGCATCGGTCGTGACGCCCATGCCGCCATGCGCCTGGATGGCATCGTCGATCACGCGTAACGCGATGCGCGGCCCGGCTACTTTGATCATGGCGATTTCCAGTTGCGCGGCCTTGTTGCCGACCTTGTCCATCATGTCGGCGGCCTTTAGACACAGGAGCCGCGTCATCTCGATATCAATGCGCGCGCTGGCAATGCGCTGCTCCCAAATCGAGTGCTCGGCGATCTTCTTGCCGAAGGCGACGCGCGACAACAGGCGCTTGGTCATTTTTTCCAGCGCCACTTCGGCGGCGCCGATGGTGCGCATGCAATGGTGGATGCGGCCGGGACCGAGCCGTCCCTGCGCGATTTCAAAACCCCTGCCTTCGCCGAGGACGAGGTTCGTGGCAGGCACGCGGACTTTGTCGAGCACGACCTCGGCATGCCCGTGCGGCGCGTCGTCGTAGCCGAACACCGGGAGCATCCGCAGAATATTCACGCCTTTGGTGTCGAGCGGCACCAGAATTTGCGATTGCTGTTCGTGGCGGGCGCGGGACGGGTCGGTCTTGCCCATGACAATGGCGATCTTGCAGCGCGGATCGCCGACGCCGGACGACCACCATTTGCGCCCGTTGATGACGTAGTCGTCGCCGTCGCGGATGATCGAGGTTTCGATGTTGGTGGCGTCGGATGACGCTACCGCCGGCTCGGTCATCAGGTACGCCGAGCGGATTTCTCCGGCGAGAAGCGGTTTGAGCCATTTGCGCTTCTGCTCCGCCGAACCGTAGCGGTGCAGCACTTCCATGTTGCCGGTGTCCGGAGCGGAGCAGTTGAACACTTCCGAGGCCCAGGCTACCCGGCCCATCTGCTCTGCGCAGAGCGCGTAGTCGAGATTGGTCAATCCGGCGCCGTGATACTCTCCTTCGTCATGGGTCGAGGGCGGCAGAAAAAGATTCCACAGACCCTCGGCTTTGGCCCTGGCCTTCAACTCTTCGACGATGGGAATGACCTTCCAGCGCTCGCCTTCGGCGTCCTGGCGTTCGTAGGTCTCGACGGCCGGATAAACGTGTGCGTCCATGAAAGCAACGACGCGTTCGCGCCAGTGTTTTTGCCGCTCCGATATGGAAAAATCCATGGCCGTTTTTCTCCCTCAATAGCGCGCAACATACACTGGGCCGCGGCGCTTCGCATCCGTGCTTGAGCGATGTTGGCTGTCGCGCTAGTGGTCCAATTCTAACATTCGCATCCCGGGTTGGTTGGCTATCATGCGAATGTTAGAATCAAAGGACCACTAGCAAATATAAGTGCTAGTGAGCTTTGGATTTGACATTCGCTTCACGAACTGGCGGCTAAGCGGCAGCGAATGTCAAATCCGCTCCACTAGACACAATCGAGCTTCGGAGATTTGCTAATGGCCGGCGCGAGCAAGGGCGAAAAGCAAGGCGGCAGGCAAGGCGACATTGTCACCGCCGCGGTTCTTGTCATCGGCGACGAGATCCTCTCAGGCCGCACCAAGGACAAGAATATCGGCTTTATCGCGGAGCAAATGACCGCCATCGGCATCGACTTGAAGGAAGTCCGCGTCGTTCCCGACGAGGAGCCCGAGATCGTCGCCGCGCTTAACGCGTTGCGCGCCCGCTACACTTACGTCTTTACCACCGGCGGCATCGGGCCCACCCACGACGACATCACCGCCGACGCAGTGGCTAAGGCGTTCGGCCTGCCGATCGACCACGATCCGCGCGCGGTCGCGCTGTTGCGCGAGCGGCTTGCGGTAACGCGGCGGCGAAATGAACGAGGCCCGCTTGCGCATGACGCGCATGCCGAAGGGCGCTGAACTCGTGCTCAACAAGATTTCGGCGGCGCCCGGATTCATGATCGGCAATGTCATTGTCATGGCCGGCATTCCGCAGGTGATGCAGGCGATGCTCGAATACGTGACGCCGAAGCTCAAGACCGGGACCGCGATGCTGTCGGAGACCGTACGCGGCGATTGCCGCGAGGGCGATATCGGCACCGAGCTCGGCGCCATTGCGAAAGCGCACGCCGGCGTGGTGATAGGCTCTTACCCGTTCATGGACGAGGAGCGCCACCCCAATACGCACATCGTCCTGCGTTCGCGAGATCCGCAAAAACTAGCCGCGGCCAAAGCCGCCGTAGAGGCGATGCTCGAACGCCTCCGCGTGACAACTGGCTAAAAAAAGCGTTGGCTCAAATCACTGTGATGGCCGCGATTGTGCGCGTCACGGCCATGCGCCTTGCGGGGGCAGGGCCCCAATCCTACCTTTGCTGGACGCTTGGCGAGCCAGGGGCCCCATGAGCGAAAGCGACAACGAAGCGCTTTTCAGTGTGCTGCGGCAATCGGCGGACCCTAAATGCGCCGGTGCCATCGAAGCCGCAATCCGCGACGCGCCGGATCGCGAGCTTTGCCGCATAAACCCGCTCGCCTTTGCCGCGAAAAATCATCTCGACGAAGAGCCGGTCATTGCGGCGTTCCTGCACGCCGCCCGGCTCGGCATATTCGAGTTGTCGTGGAACGTGCTGTGCCCCGGCTGCGGCGGCGTGCTGGACGCAGGCACGACGCTCAAGAATGTAAACCGCCACGAATACGATTGCGGGTTATGCGCAGCGGGTTACGAGCCGACGCTCGATGAGATGGTCGAAGTCACCTTCACTGTCAGTCCGCGCGTACGCCGCATCGCCGCCCACAGCCCCGATACGCTCTCTGAAGCTGAATACTATCGCCAGATATTCTGGGGTTCCGGCGTCGATCTTCCCGAAACGCTGGGCGACAGTCTGAACGAATTCACGATCGATTCGATCGAACTGCCGCCGGGTGAGAAGGCGGTGTTGTCGGTGCAGCTTCCCAACGATTTCGTCATTGTTTTCGACCCGGTGACCCACGGCACGCAATTCATCGACGTCAAGGGCGAGCCCACCCGTGACCGGCAGTCGCTGGGCATCGTCTTCAACAAAGTCAAAGCGCCGACCGGCACGATCGAGATGCGGCCCGGGCCGCTGCGGGTGACACTGGAGAACCAGACCGAGCGCCGCGTGCTACCCGGCCTGTGGATTGCCGGCGACGCGCTGCACAATCTGATGGGCAAGCGCCGGCCGTTCCTCACCGCGAAGCGGCTTTTGAGCAACCAGACCTTCCGGGACATCTACAATACCGACACGCTCGATGTGGATCAGCGGCTGAAGATCACGAGCCTGACGTTTCTGTTCACCGACCTCAAAGGTTCGACCGCGCTCTATGAGCGTGTCGGCGATCTCGCCGCCTACGATCTGGTGCGCCAGCATTTTCGCGTGCTCTACGATGTGGTGGCGGCCGAGACCGGCGCGGTCGTCAAAACTATCGGAGATGCGGTGATGGCGACTTTTACGACGCCTGACCGCGCGCTGGCGGCGGCTTTGCGCATGCGCAAGGAAATGGCCCACATCAATGCGGAACGCGGCAACGAGGACTTGCTTCTTAAAATCGGCATCCACGAAGGGCCGTGCCTCGCCGTCACGCTCAACAACAACCAGGATTATTTCGGCCACACCGTGAATATGGCCGCGCGGGTGCAGGGCCTTGCCTCCTCGCATGCGATTTTCGCCACGAAATCCGTGGTCGAGGATATGAACTCGGCGAAAATCCTCGAAAACTCCGGATTGCAGCCGAGCATGCAGCGCGCGGCGCTCCGCGGCATCGCCGACGAAACCACGGTCTACGAGATTCCCTGATTGCCTTTGCCGCGCCCGGTCTGATAATCGGCGGTGAGTTCGAAAAAACCGCCGCGAGGACGCCGATGACCGACGCCGCACCCCAAACGCTTGAAGCCGCCGTGCGGCGCGATCCGGCAAAAATCTTCCCGGTCTCCTGGGACCAGTTTCACCGCGATTCCCGCGCGCTCGCCTGGCGGCTGAGCGGCGCCGGCCCGTTCGAGGCCATTGTCTGTATCACCCGCGGCGGGCTGGTGCCGGCGGCGATCGTCGCCCGCGAGCTCGGCATCAAGCTGATCGAGACCGTCGGGGTGTCGAGCTATACCGGAACCAGCCAGGGCGACATCAAGGTGATTAAGCCGGTTTCAGAGGAGATCGTGGCGCTCGGCGGCGGGCAGGGCGTCCGGGTACTCTTGGTCGATGACCTCGTCGATACCGGCAAGACCGCGAAAGTGGTGCGTGAGCTCGTGCCGCGCGCCCACCTCGCCACCGTGTATGCCAAGCCTATGGGACGCCCGCTGGTCGACACGTTTATTACCGAAGTCTCGCAGGACACCTGGATCTATTTTCCGTGGGACACCGGTCTCGCGTTCCAGCCGCCGATCAACGAAGCCGGTCTGTGAAGGAGCTCGTTCGCATGGACGCCGTCACACCAATAGACAAGCACGACACCGCCGACACGCATTCGCACGTGGTGCGGCCCGCCGAGATGGAATGGAAAAAGACGCGCTTTCCCGGCTGCGAGGTGAAGGGCCTTTTGTTCGACAGGGAGAGCGGCGTTGTCACCGCGCTGATGCGGCTTGCGCCCGGCGCGATCCTTCCCGACCATGAGCACGTCAAGGTCGAGCAGACCTACGTGCTCGAGGGCAAGCTTGTCGACAAGGAAGGTCCGGTGACCGGGCTTACCGTCGGGCCGGGTGAATTCGTCTGGCGCGAGGCCGGCAGCCGCCACGTCGCCTGGACGCCCGAAGGTGGCTTGATGCTCGCCATGTTTCAGGTGCCCAACAAATTCTTCGAGGCCGACGGCCGCGTCACCGACATTTCCGGGGCCGATTGGGACAGCCTCTGGGGCCATATCTTCAAGGAGTAGGTTGTTTGTTACTCGTAGACTGCTGGCTTCGTAAAGCCGAGCGTGGGGCGGCAAGGAGCAAAGCATGCTGCGCAAACTCGTCCGAGCGGCGGCTATTGCCGCGATGTTTGTCGGACCCGCCGCCGCCCAAGACAATTTCGGCATTCCCGTTAATCCGAAGCGGCCACCGAGTGGGCAGGATATCGAGAAGCAGAAGGCCACAGATCGCGACTACGATGCGGCGATGAAGAAGATACCCGACAAGAAGTCATCGGGTGATCCATGGGGCGTTATTCGTCCGTCGCCGACGGCGAAGAACAAGCAACAATAAACCGGGGAGCGGCTGTCGCCGTCACTTCCGGCGCGCGTGCGCCGGGTGATACAAGGACGGCCGCGAGTACGGCGGTCGAGTGGCCCTCGCGCGGACGTGGCGAAATGGTAGACGCAAGGGACTTAAAATCCCTTGGGGGAAACCCTGTGCGGGTTCGAGTCCCGCCGTCCGCACCAATAACCATATTGGCCCCTGATTTTCCAATAAGTTACCGGATTTATTGGACTTCCTACAAACGTTTAGCTACATAAATGACTACAGAACGCCTCTGTAGGAGCTGATTTTTTGCCGAATGTCGCAACTAAACTAAAGCCCGCGCCTCGCGGCGGTTTCGTCGCGCGCAAGGCTATTCCGCGTGACGTAGCAGAAGCCTACGGACAGCTTTTCGGGAAGGGCAATCTCCAGTGGGAGGCGTGGTTCAATAGTGGCCCTGTAGGGATTGCACAGGCACGAGCGAGCCATCGTGAATGGTCGAACCTAATCGAGTCCCGAATTGCTAACATTCGTGCCGAACGCAAAGGGGAGGGTCGGACACTTACGCCGCAAGAGGCGAGGGCGCTCGCCGGCGAATGGTATCATTGGTTTATCGCACACATGGCGACCAACAAATGGTCTGCAAGCACTTGGCGCACCTACTCTGACGAAATGTGGAGGGGCCTCGATAGCGTTGCAGAGGGTTTTGGTGATCCGTTCGACCAGAGCGATAAAGACCACGTGCGCCCAATCATCGCCGATGAAGCCAAGACTGCTCAATTTCTCGCGGCCAAACGGCTCCAACTAGACGCGCCGTCGCGCGACTTGTTTCTTGATTACGTCGCTCGTGATTTCTTCGCCGCACTGAATACATTGTTGCGTCGAGCAGAAGGCGACTTTAGAGACGAGTACGCAGCGCGGTTCCCGAAGAGGGGAGAGGAAGCCGATCTTGATCTGACACCATGGTCATTATTTGAAAGGTGGATTGCGGAAGTCAAGCCGGCGCGCTCAACGGTCGACAGATGGCGTGGCGTGTTCTTGAGACTTGAAGCCGACTTTCCGAGTACGAGCGCCGCTGCGCTGTTGCCGGAACAGACGCATCAATGGGCGAAAGGACTGATCAACGATTCGCGTACTGCGGCTACAGTCCGTGATGTTTGGGTGATCGCATGCCGAACAGTTTTCGGGTGGGCAGTCGGAACAAAAATTCTCATGCGCAACCCTTTCACCGGTTGGCGCATCACTGTTCCTAAGAAAATCACCACACGCGAGACGAAAGCATTTACCGAAGATGAGATTTAAATAATTCTGAGGGCATCTGCAAAAGTTAATGTTCGAAGCAAAACCGATGCGGCAAGACGCTGGTGTCCTTGGCTCGCGGCGTACACTGGGGCTCGCATGGGTGAACTCACCCAATTGCGCGCATCGGACGTTTTCGAACAGGACGGCATATGGGCGATCAAGATCTCGCCAGAGGCTGGAACGGTTAAGAATAGAAAACCTCGCACCGTACCGCTTCATGAGCATCTGATTAAACAAGGCTTCGTGGATTTTGCGAAGGCATCGGGCAGCGGGCCTCTGTTTTACAATAAGATAACGTCCGCGCCCAAGGTCGATGATCCGACCAATCCGCGACGCTCTCGGTCCGTTAAGGCTCGAGAGCGTTTGGCTACATGGGTTCGAGATACGGGGGTAGTCGACGCAGAATTGCAGCCAAATCACGCATGGCGACACACTTTCAAACAGCTTGGTGACCGCTCGGGAATATCGGAAAAAATGTTGGACGCTATTTGCGGGCATGCTCCGGCGACGGTCGGGCGGTCCTATGGCGAGCCGGACCTCGCCGATAAAGCGTCAGCGTTGCGCAAATTTCCACGCTTCAAGGTCGAGCGTGCAGCTGCAATGTAGTAGGAGCGAGCTCGAGTTTTCTTAAAGACAGTGCGGCTTCTCAGTTGGTCGCGGATAAGGCAAGCGGTTGTTGAGCGACCTACTCTTAGATGATGGGTCGCAGGTTCGAGTCTCCCGGGCCCACCATTTGAAAAAAGCGCATTTGATT
Organism: uncultured Alphaproteobacteria bacterium; assembly: GCA_963753355.1. Classification (GTDB taxonomy): domain Bacteria; phylum Pseudomonadota; class Alphaproteobacteria; order Rhizobiales; family Xanthobacteraceae; genus BOG-931. Next base: position 28,286 of record CAVWBV010000002.1, on the reverse strand, counting down.
TCTCAGAAGAAAATTGCCGATTTGGCAAACCGAATGGCTGGGTTTGCCACTACTTTGTTCTGCTTGTGATCCCGCTTAACGTAAGGGTGCGAGGGCCGGTCAAGGGTCGCCTCGCAATTTCGCTACGGATTTGAACCGTGGCGCTTAATGTGTCGCCTGCACCTTAGCCCATATTGTCACCTTGGCCGATTGCCCGCCTGTCTTCCCCCGGTGGCCTATGGTTGTTTTACGTGTTAGTTTTTTCGGTCCAGGTCATGCCTAGCCGAAACCGCAGCTTCATAGCAGACCGCCTTAATGCGCCGGGATTAGCGCCGTCCGTGATTGAGGAAAGAGGTGTCCGAACTCGGACAGTGCTGTTACCGGGCCGGTAACACCGGATCGCTTCCGGAGCCAATCGCGCCTGATCGGCGGCTGCGCAATGACGCTCGCTTTTCTGACAGGCTCTTTGTGTCCGCTGATTGCGACTATTTCTAACGCGCTGCATCCGGCTTCTGCGAGACGCCTACATGTCGCCTTGCGAATCGATGTCGCCCCCGCCGTTCCTTTCGGCAACCCGGCCAGGCGGCAGCATTCTCCGAACCAATTGCCAAAGCTGGCGGCAGATTTAAAGGGCGTTCCACGGGTCGTAGCGAGAAACGTGAGTTCGCCCATGGGCGTAGCATCCATGATCCTTTTAAGCTCCGGATGGACGGGGATGGATAGTGTCGTGCCAGTCTTGCGCTGACGCACTTCAATGGCTCCGTTACGAACATGTTGGCGGCCCATGTGAACAATGTCGCTGCGGCGTTGGCCAGTAAACAGCATCAGAGCCATTGCAAGCCGTGCTTGCGTTCCTATTGGATGCCGAGCCTCAAATGCAGAGATATCTTCCTCGGTCCATGTCCGGAACCCAGGCGTCTTGATCTTTGGCCGTTTCACGCCGACCGTCGGATCGTCAGCGCGTAGTCCCATTTCAACGGCGAATGTCATTAGCGCGTGTAAGGCCTTCAAAAAGTTGCGTGCAGCAGACGGCGTATTAGCCTTGCTATTCACGATCTTCTGAACGTGTTCGCGTTGTAGCATAGTGACACGCTTCTCGCCGTGCTGTTCGCGGAAACGCTCTAGGATGTTCCGAACTGATCGCCGCGTTTCGGCCGCAAGGTTTTTGAAGCCTAAGCTGCCGAAGTAGGCACTGACGAGCGCACCGATAGTGCCTGATGCCGACCGCGTTGAGCCAATTGCGATGCGCGGCGCGCCTTCAAGGGCGGCTCTATATTCGTCCATGAATTCTTGCGACCCGGGTAGGCCATGCAATGGGACTTGTTCAAACCCTGGACGCCGAAAATAGTGTCTCGGCTTGCCGTGACGATCGACAAATTCATGGACGTATTTCAGTCGAATACGGGTCACAATTCACTGTCCCATTCGTTAGGCCCAGTGGCGCCTGTGATCGCAGTGGCAGCCGGTTCTGCTAGTGGCACAATAGAAATTCGCCCGTCGGGCATAATGTCGACGCTCGCGTGCACGCCTTCCTTTTTCACGGCCCGGATCGCGCGGCGCGCATCGGCTTCAGTAAATTTACACGGCTTACGCATTTGTTTTGGTCCTGCCGGTCGCAATAATCTGATCTGAGTGTCATTCGGCATCCAATTGGGGCTCTGACTCACATTCGATGAATTTCGCTGGCGACTTTGCGGTTCTCCAATGGGGAATCAGCGCCATGCGGATTGGCTTTCGAATTTCGTCCCTTGTGCCGAGTGGGTTGGTGGTCGAGAGCGTAAGTGATTCAGTTGACTCGATTATTTTGACCGTCCGATCGGAAGCATTGATGGCCAAGTGCCCGTTGTGCGGGACGGCGTCGCGCCGAATTCATAGCCGATACAGCCAGACAAGTCGCGGATCTGCCCTGCGCCGGCAGGCAAGTTTGCCTCCGGGTGATCACGCGGCGGTTCGTCTGTGAGGTCCCGCATTGCCGTCGGCGGATTTTCGCCGAGCGGTTCGGTGACGACGTTGTCCCGCTACGGTCGCGGCGAACCGCGCGGCTGGAATGCATCGTCCATCATCTGGGCCTGGCGCTCGGCGGCCGGCCGGCGGCAAGCTTCGCCAAACGACTGATGCTGCCCGTGAGCAATGACACCCTGCTGCGGGTCGTCCGGCGACGAACCTGCCCGCGGACCGAGCCTTTGGCCGTTGCCGGCATTGATGACTGGGCCTTCCGGAGGAATCATCGCTACGGAACAATCGTCTGCGATCTGGAGCGGCGGCGGATCGTGGCGTTGCTGCCCGATCGTGAGATTGCGACGGTGCGGGCTTGGCTTTCCGAGCATCCCGAGATCAGGATCGTGTCGCGCGACCGCGGCGGCGGCTACGGCGAGGCCGCAGCCAAGGCGCTGCCTGACGCTATCCAGGTCGCTGATCGCTGGCACCTGATGGAGAACGCGAGCGCGGCCTTCCTCGACGCGGTACGCCGATCCATGCGCGTGATCCGTGCCGCAATCGGCGCGACGACGATCAATCCGGAGCTGCTCACCTGTGCGGAAAGGCTGCAATATGAAGGCTATCTGCGGCGCAAGGAGACCAATGCCGCGATCATGGCGCTCGTTCAGGGACGGAGTGCCGCTCAAGGAGATCGTCCGTCGGACGGGGCACAGCCGTAAACTCGTTCGCCAGGTCAGCCGCGGCGAGAGCACGGATATCTTCCGGACTCGGCAGAGCACGCTCGACGCCCACTTACCCTTCCTGGACGCGCAATGGGCCGACGGGCTGCCGTAACGGCGCAGAGCTCTGGCGTCGTCTGCAGGTGCTCGGCTTCCAGGGCTCCTCGCGTGTCGTCAGCGAATGGACGACACGACGGCGACGAGCGGAGAAGGCGACTGATCAACAACTGCAAAAAGTACCGTCCGCGAGAACGATCGCGCGACTGATGACCACGGCGCGCGATCATCTGAGCAAGGCAGATACCGTCACCATCGCCGCCATCGAGGCGCGCGTACCCACGCTCGTCGAAGCCCGCACTCTCGTCGAAAGGTTCCAAGCCATGGTGCGCCAGAAGCTCGTCGCCGATCTCGAACCATGGATCGCCACCGCCAGCGCGAGCCTCATCGCATCATTTGCAAGTGGCATCAGCAAGGACAAAGCCGCGGTCTGTGCCGCCATCACCGAGCCTTGGTCCAACGGCCAGACCGAAGGGCAGATCACGAAGCTCAAGCTGGTGAAGCGCCAGATGTATGGACGAGCGAAAATCGACCTGCTGCAAGCCCGGCTGATCGGCACCGCTTAACTCAGCAGATCATCATCGAAATTGCGTCAGAGCCAATTTTGGGCGGCCACCATCGACAGCCCGGCTTCTCAAGCCAATCCGTTTGAAGCGGTAGGCGGAGTTCTTCAGGGACCCACAACAACGCTTCAGGTTCGCTCCGCAACCTTCACTTCCCGAACAATCCCGCCCGTGTCATCCACAATGCAGACGCTGGTCTCCTTGACCGAAACGTCCAGTCCAGCAAAATGGTCCATGCTGCGCTTCTCCTTCTGATGCTTGAGGCCCGTAACCACGGTCACCTCGTTTCCTACCATTCAGCCTGAAGCGCAGCACCCAAAATCTCCAGCTAATCCACAAGCCTCGCCGGCCGATTACTCCCATCTACCAAATTGCCTATCTCGCAACATGTCCGTTCGTCACCTGTCAATTGCTGACAGGAGAGCAGACATCCGGTCGATGTCCTTTTTGGTCGATTTTGTTGAAAAAATCGCCAGTTGAAACGGTGAAGGCTCACTTATTTAGTCCTGTTGAGAAACAGGAACTGAGTCGATGATGGGACCACGGCAAGTCGAACAGGGTAGGCCCTTCTACAACTTCTCGCCGATGCCCATGTGCCGGCGGATCATTTGCTGAGGTCGATCGACCGCTTTGTCGAGCTTTCGGAACTGCGGCGCGAGCTCGCGCCGTTCTACAGCTCGCTGGGTCGCCCTTCGGTCGCTCCCGAGCTGATGATCCGGATGCTGATCATCGGTTATTGCTTTGGCACCGCTCCGAGCGGCGCCTGTGCGAGGAAGTCCATCTCAATCTGGCGTACAGGTGGTTCTGCCGGCTCGGGCTTGACGGTGATGTCCCCGATCATTCCACCTTCTCGAAGAACCGGATGGCCGCTTCCGCGAGAGCGATCTGTTGCGACGCGTTTTTGAGACGGTTCTGCAGCGCTGCATCGGCGAGGGACTGGTCGGCGGCGAAGCCTTTGCGATCGATGCCAGTCTGATCAAAGCGGATGCCAATCGGCAAAAAGGGATCGAGGGCGGGAGGGGGCTGCCATCAGAAGCCGCCGGCCGGGCGGTCAAAGAATATATAGCTGTGCTCGACGATGAGGCCTTCGGCGCTGCGACCGAGTCGTGCCCAAGTTCGTCTCCCGGCCGATCCGGCGGCGCGATGGACCGGAGCCCATGGCGGGCAAGCCTTCTTCGCTTATTCCACCAACTATCTGATCGATGTCGACAACGCGATCATCGTTGATGTCGAAGCCACAACCGCGATCCGGCAGGCCGAGGTCCTGGCCGCAAAACGCATGATAGAACGCTCGCTTGATCGCTTCGATCTTTATCCCGCACGCCTATTGGGAGATAGCGCCTATGGCTCAGCCGAGATGCTCGGATGGCTCGTCTACGAGCATGGCATCGAGCCCCATGTGACTGTGCTCGATAAGTCGACCCGTCAGGACGGCACCTTCTACGCGACGACTTCACCTACGACGATGTCGGCGACGTCTATTATTGCCCCGCCGGCAAGATGCTAACGACGACAGGCTCAACTGTTGACGAAGCGACATTACGTTACCGCGCCAGCAAGTATGACTGCCAGGCCTGCCTGGACATCTCGGACGTGCGCGCCAAGGAGCTGCAGAACGCCGAATTCAAGGCGATGTTCGAGGCGATCAACCGCGCCCAGGCGGTGATCGAGTTCAACCTGGACGGCAACGTCATCACGCGCCAACGACAACTTCCTGGGCCCTGGGCTATTCGCTCGAGGAGATCAAGGGCCAGCACCACCGCATGTTCGTCGAGGAGGCCTACGCGCAAGCCCCGAGTACCAGGAGTTCTGGGCCGAGCTCGACGCGGCGAGTACCAGGCCGGCGAATACAAGCGCATCGGCAAGGGCGGCCGGGAGGTCTGGATCCAGGCCTCCTACAACCCGATCCTCGACCTCAACGGCAAGCCCTGCAAGGTCGTCAAGTTTGCGACCGACATCACCCAGCAGGTGCGCATGCGCGACCGCAGCATGGCGGAGCGTGCTCGAAGGGCGTCACGCAGAGCGCCCACGTCGCTCGGCCGTCGCCGCGGAAGAGCTGTCCGCCGTCAGCCAGCAGATGAGCGCCAACGCCGAGGAGACCTCGGCGCAGGCCAACGTCGTCTCCGGCGCCGCCGAGCAGGTGAGCAGCAACGTGCAGACCGTGGCCACCGGCACCGAGGAGATGAGCGCCAGCATCCGCGAGATCGCCAAGAACGCGGCCGAGGCCGCCAAGGTCGCGCGCCAGGCGGTCAACGCTGGCGACGACAACCAACGCCACCGTCACCAAGCTCGGCGAGAGCAGCGCCGAGATCGGCAAGGTCATCAAGGTCATCACCTCCATCGCCCAGCAGACCAACCTGCTGGCGCTCAACGCCACCATCGAGGCGGCGCGCGCCGGCGAGGCGGGCAAGGGCTTCGCGGTCGTCGCCAACGAGGTGAAGGAGCTGGCCAAGGAGACCGCCAAGGCCACCGAGGACATCAGCCAGAAGATCGAGGCGATCCAGGCCGACACGCGCGGAGCGCGTCGCCGCGATCGGCCGAGATCAGCGGCATCATCGACCAGATCAACGACATCCAGAACACCATCGCCAGCGCGGTCGAGGAGCAGACGGCGACGACCAACGAGATGAGCCGCAACGTCGCCGAGGCGCGCAAGGGCATCGCAACGAGATCGCGCAAGAACATCGCCGGCGTGGCCCAGGCCGCGCAGGACACTCCGGCGGAAGCGGTGCTCTGAAGTCGTTCGAGGCTCGGCACGGGCCGCTCGCGACCGCAAATGGCGGTCGCGAGTTGGCAGAAGCTGGTCGCCGGCCGAATGAGGAAGCGCTTTTGTCGATGACTCCCGATGCGATGCGGACCATTCTTACGCGAGAGTCGCTCAAGGAGGAGGGGTTTCGAAGTCTTCGAGGCCGGCGATGGACGCGAGGCTCTCGACTGAGCTCAGGAAGCACCGGCGTGGTCGATCTGGCGCTGGTGGATTGGAACATGCCGGTGATGAATGGCTATCGAGCTGATCGTGCAGGTGCGGGCACAAAGGGCATTCGACCGCATGGGCATCATGATGGTGACGACGGAGAGCGAAGCGGCCCAGATGAGGCGGGCACTGGATGCGGGAGCGAACGAGTACGTGATGAAGCCGTTCACCCCGGAGATTCTGCGGAGAAGCTCGCTGCTCTGGGTTCGGGCAGTGAGCTGACCATGCGCAGGATCGCGCGTACTCGTCGTCGACGACTGCCGTCGTGATTCGCCGGCTCGCTGACCGACATCCTCGCGGCGGATCCCGAAATCGAGGTCGTCGGCACGGCGGCCAACGGCCGAGATCGCGCTCGCCAAGATCCAGCAAGTGAATCCCGACTGGTGACTCTCGACGTGGAGATGCCGGACGTGAATGGACTGGCGCTGCTGGCGCTGATCCGCAAGACGCGCCGGCTGCCCGTGATCATGTTCAGCGCGCTGACCGAGCGCGGCGGCCGCGGCGACGCTCGAGGCGCTCGCGCTGGGGGCCACCGACTATGTCACCAAGCCCGCCGGACGGGCAGCGCGGGCAGCCGTCCATGCGAGCAGGTCCGCGCAGGAGTTGCTCCCCAGATAAGATCCTGTGCGCCGCGCATCCGTCCCGGCGCGACCTGCTGCCCTGGCGGCGCGCAGCAACTGGCCCGACGGCCGTTGCGCACCCGCTCCGACCGCGTCCAGCAGTCATCGAAGTGTCGCGATCGGCGTCTCCACCGGCGGCCCCAACGCGCTGGCGACGCTGCTTCCGGAGCTTCCCGCGAATCTACCGGTCCCGGTGGTGATCGTGCAGCACATGCCGCCGGTCTTCACGCGGCTGCTGGCGGAGCGCCTGCGCCCCACATAAGCTCGGCTTTGAGAGAGGCCCGCGACGGTGAGACCTTAGCGCCGGGGCGTGTGGATAGCGCCCGGGCGACTACCACATGGGGGTGTTCGCGAAGGCTTCGCACGACGGTCACGCTGCGATCAAAAGTCCGCCCGAAAACTCCTGCCGGCCGGCGGTCGACGTTCTCTTTCGCTCGTGCGTCGAGCCTACGGCGCCCACAGCCTCGGCGGTCGTGCTGACCGGCATGGGGCAGGACGGGCTTCGAGGCTGCGAGCGCTTCCGCGGAGCAGGCGGGCAGGTCGTCGTCCAGGACGAGGCCACGTCCGTCGTGTGGGGCATGCCGGGCTACGTCGCAAGGGCCGGCCTTGCGGAGAGGATCCTTCCCCTGACGGATATCGCCCACGAGAATTCTGCCGGCGGACGGGTGCACCCGGCGGTCGCCCCGCTGTTGCGAGGGGCAAAGACATCATGTCGGTTAGCCGGCCGTCGGACTTCGTTCGCGATCTCGTCTAGCGCCGTTCCGCGATCGTCCTCGAAGAGGGCAAAGAGTACCTGATCGAGTCGCGGCTCGCGCCCCTTGCCCGCGACCGGGGGCTCGCCACGTCGACGAGCTGGTGGGCCGGCTCGCGCGGGCGAACGGGCTTGCATGCCAAGATCGTCGAGGCCATCACGACACATGAGACTACCTTCTTTCGCGACCTGCAGCCGTTCGAGGCGCTGCGGTCCGAGCTGGTTCCCAGGATGCTCGTCGCCCGGCAAAACACGCGCTCACTCAACATCTGGTGCGCGGCCTGCTCGAGCGGACAGGAACCCTACAGCATCGCCATGCTGCTCCTGGAGCACTTCCCACAACTCGCCGACTGGACCGTGCGGATCCTCGGAACCGACATTTCCACGCTGGTGCTCGAGAAGGCGAGTGCGGGGAAGTTCACCCCGCTTGAAGTCAATCGCGGGTTGCCAGCCGCGCTGCTCGTCAAGTACTTCTCCCGCGCGAGCCTCCATTGGCAGGTCAAACCGAGGTAAGAGACTGGTCGAGTTCCGCCAGTTGAACCTGATCGACCCCTGGAGCCTGCATCTGCGACCGGAGTCGTTTTCCTGCGCAACGTGTTGATCTACTTCGACGTTCCGACGAAGAGCAGCATTCTGGAGCGAGTGCGCCAGTTCTGGCGCCCGATGGCTCGCTGTTCCTCGGCGGCGCCGAAACCACCCTCAATGTCGATGAGCAGTGGCGGCGCGTCGCGACCGAAAAATCCGTTTACTATGGCCTGCGATCATGACTCAACTGAAACAAATCACCCTCGGTGAAAACGATCTGCGCGAGATCGTTACGGCCGTGACGGCCGCTTTCGTACACCTTCATTCCTACGTCGCCCCAAAACCCGGCGAAGCCGAATCGAGCGACGCCGAGGAACTCTGGACCGGTTGTATTTGCGTGAGCGGCGCTTACAACGGCGTGGTGACATTGGGGTGCACACGGGCATTTGCTCACCACGCCGCGCGAGCTATGTTCGCAGTGGAGGCAGGCGAGGTATCCGATGAGTCCGCACGAGACGCACTTGCGGAACTGACCAATGTGGTGGGCGGCAACATCAAGAGTCTGCTCTCGGAAATCACGGAGAGCACCTGCAATCTGTCGTTGCCGACCGTCTCTTCAGGAGAGTTCGCGTTGCGGGGAGGCAGGTTGACGCAGCAGTGTCGGTGCGAATGCGGCGATGAGCGTATCGCGGTCTCCGTATTCGAGGCGTCCGCCTCCGCACCGCAACCGGCCTGACCGGCGTCTGGAGGCGACCATCGCTCTCATTCGGGTGCCGGGCGGCGGCTGGGCCGGCCTTCGCTGACACTCCGTGAACGAGTCGGCACGCTTTCCGCGGGTTCAGGGTGGCCAGCGCCGTCGTCAGCGGCAACAGGCACGCCAGGCGCCGACACATGAATGAGTGAAATGCTCATCCACACCCCAACGCTGAAATACAGTGACATCCACGCGATCTCGCTCTTCCAGTCCTCCCAGCGGAAAGACACGACCCTTCGCTCGGAAGCATCGCGCAGGCCCTGCACGATACTGAAGAAATGGCGGCCACTGGCTTCATCGGCCATCCAGCGTGCCCAGTATCCGGGGACATCGAACGAGAAAATGAACGCCACGTAGGCGGCACCCGCGAGGCACCAGGCTACGAGTAGCGGGTGCCGAGCCGCAGGGGAACGTAGCGCGCTCGCCCAGATGCTGACGACGACCAAAGCCGCAGACAGTCCCCAGATCGAATTTTCAGCGACATGGGCGAGGTTCACGGTAGTCAGCACCGCAAACCAGGAGCAAGCTTCTGCGATGGCGATCAGGGGCACGAGTACCCGCGAGACGAATTTGGCGGTCGGGCTCCCGGTGGCCCGCGCACTCTGGCGCAGCGTCAAGGCCCACTGGCCGGCGAAGCACAGCTCGGCTACGGTCGCGACGGAGCGGCCGACAACGACGCTGGACATCCAGGAGTCAACGAAGACGAGACGCGGGATATCAAAGACCGGCAGCGCGGAACGGTACGCGCAACCCAGCACATAAGCGGCCGATAACAGGAGTTGCTGGCGGCGCGCAAGGTGGAACCCGATTGACCCCACGGCCCCAGGCCTACGATTGAACACCACCACGGCCGAAAACGACCAGGCGAGTATGTTTAACCCGGCCACTACGCACAGAAAAGTCCACCACAAAGTGACACTGGCTGCCATCGAATACCCTAGCGGCTCCTTACGGACCCCAGCACGACGTGTGCCCGGCCTTCACGGCAGTATTAATTAACGTGTTTCCGCGCCATGAGCAAGAGCTCTTGGATTGACTGATCGCGAGGCCGGAGGGCTCAGAGGGCAACGTGGTGGGTAAATTTTTAGACAGCCAACCTCGTTAGAGATCGATAACGACGTCGCTGTTAGGTCGGGAGCAGCAGATCAGTACATTGCCGGCTGCCGGTGGCTCGATGGGGTCGGGCTGGTAGGCGACGGTCCCAGCCACGAGTCCGGTTTCACAAGTGTGACAGACTCCCGAGCGGCACGCCCACCGTGTTGGGATGTCACACGCTTCGGCAAGCTCGAGGACGCTCCGAAACGTCGAACCCCAACGGACACTCAAGCCACTTCGGGCGAACGAAACCAGCGGTCCCGCGCCGGCAGGCCCGGCAGGCAGGTGCGGTGGCCGTAGCGAGGAGCTGGCGACGCCTGGAGTAATGGAGGGACCTGGGCCGAAAAGCTCAGTGTGGATACGGCCTGTAGCGACGCCCCAGGTGACAAGACCCGCTGTCAGGTCACTTATGAAGGCCGATGGCCCGCAGATGAAGAAATCGGCATTGCGTGGTACTTCGAGTTCCCGAAGTACCCCGATGTCCAAACGTCCATGAGCATCGAAATCTACGCCTGGCCTATCCTCGGGATCGGGCGAGCTGTAGCGTATATGACTGTGGCCGTGGGCCAAGGCCTTGAGGAGAGTTCGGGCTTCTTGTGCAAAGGGATGCTCGCGGCCGCTGCGGGCTCCGTACAGCCACCAGACTTCCCGCGGCGACGCTTCGGCCGCCAGTGCGTGGAGCATTGCCATAACTGGTGTCACCCCCACCCCTGCACTCAGGAAGACGGCGGGAGCATCGCCTGATGCAAGAGTGAAGTTACCTCTTGGCGCGCTCACGTCCAGCACGTCGCCAATCTGCACCTTCTCGTCGATGTACTCGCCCGCTACGCCATGCGGCTCGCGCTTTACGCTCACGCGATAGCACCGGTCGCTGAGCTCCCCGGACAAGGAATAGCTACGCATTAGCACCGTGTACCGGGCGCGAGCCTTATGCGCACCACTACAAACTGACCAGGAAGGGCCTTGCTCAGGGGAAGTCCATCCATAGGCTCCAACACCAGAGACATCACGCTGCTGCTCTCCCGGACTTTGTGCGACACCCTCAGCGTGCGAAATCCGGCCCATGCCGGTGGCGGTCCGGACACCGGTGCGAGTGCGGCATTTCCTGTCGTTGCGGCGCCGCTCTGCTCCTGCTCGAGCAGCGTCTGGAAGGATCCGCGCCAGCCCGCGCTCAGCGCGGGGATGCGCAGCGCCCGCTCTAGCTGGCTGCGGGGATGACCGGGCATGTACAGCGCCGCGTTGATCTCGAAGACGGTCATGCGCTCAGGCCCCGTTCCAACCTGGACGATCTCATCGCCTGCTTCGACTTGGCCTTCCTCCATTACACGCAAATAGAAACCGGGCCTGCCGCGCGCGACCAGCAAGGCGGCCATTTGCGGCTCGTTCATGCGAATGCCAACCCGGTAACACGTGACGCGCGGTTGCGTCACTTCGAACAAGGCGCCGCCGATCCGGTAACGGTCGCCAATGCATACCTCGTCGGTCCGGCAAGCCCTCGACCGTGAAGTTTTCGCCAAACTGTCCGATAGGCGAAGTCGTTGCGGCCGAGCTCGTTCTGCCAATAGCGATAGGAGTCGATTTGATAGACGAAAACCGCCCGATGCTCGCCGCCGTGCCCAGCAAGGTCTCCTTGCCCGTCGCCGTCGATGTTGAGCCGCTGTACCCGGCGGGGGCCTTGAACGGGTGCTTTCCAAACAGCGGTGTGGACGGTCTTCCCTTGCCATGCGATGTCCCGCGGCAGGCCCACGTTGACCGAAAGTAAGCGAGCCGACACTTTCTCCTCCTTTGCCGGCGACTGCCGCCGGGATCCCGCTTCAAAGCATAAATGAATGGTCGGTAGCCCGAGTCATACTTTGGTGTAATCCGCCGGGAGTCTTTAGCATGCTAGCTTTGCCGGGTCTTAGCGCACCGGTGACGCGAGGGAAGATTGAAATGGAAGACCGGGAGATCCGAGCGGCATTGGATGCCCACTGGGCTGCATCCGACGCGAATGACTTCGAGTTGGAACACCAAATCTACCGGGAGGACGCTGTGCTCGAGTATCCCCAGTCGGCCGAGCGCATCCGCGGCCGGCGCAATATTCAGGCGTCTCGCTTCGCACAGCCGAGCATGAAGCGCTTCACCGTGCGGCGTATCCTCGGCGCTGCCGACCTCTGGGTCACTGAATTCGTCCTTACTTACGACGGGCAACCGTCTTACACAGTGAGCATCATGGAGTTCAAAGATGGAAAGGTGTCTCGCGAGACCCAATACTTCGGCGATGCGTTTGAGCCGGGGCCTTCACGCGCTCAATGGGTCGAGCTGATGCGATGAAATGTAAGTCAGGGGGTTCGCCCGATGGTCCCCATGGCAAAAGCAAGGGCTGCGGCCGCCGTGTGCGCACTTGCACGCGCGTCCTCAACCTGGGTTTCGGCTTGCACCACCGCATTCTCCTCCGTCGCCAGATCGGTGTAGGTTCCTACACCCTGACGATATGAACGCAGCGCCGCGTCGTAGGCCGTATGTGCCGCCGCGCTCAAAGTGTTGGCGGCCGTGTACTCCGCCAGGCTCGTTATCAAGCCGTTGTAGGCGTTGACGACCTGTTGGGCGGCCGTGTCACGCACTTGTGCCAAATTCTCTTCAGCTTCACGTACCTTGGCTCGCGCCATAGAGACCTGGCTCGACCGCATACCGCCGTCGTAGATCGGCACGCTGAATGAGAGGAGTATGTTCGCACCCGGGCGGTTGATACTCGAGTAGGGTTTGCCGTCTGAGCTGACGGCCCCCATGTTTTGAAAGGCGTGCGCGCCGAGGGAGATCACCGGATAGTAAGCGCGCCGCGAGCCTTTGAGAGAGGCCTCGGCGGAATCGACTTTACCCAGAGCTGCGATCACGTCCGGCCGATGTGCGAGCGCTCGTGTAATTGCGGCCTTCACATCCTCCTCGGGGATCGAGGGAAGGGCTAGCTCGCTGCTATCCACGACGTCCAGATCTGTGGCAGCCTCGATCCCCAGCGTGGCCACGAGGTTAGCTCGGGCGGTTTGCTCCGCGCCCTCGGCCGCCGCCAGGCTGTAGCGCGCCTGGGCAGTTTGGCGGTCTGCCTGCGCTACCGCGACTACTGTGGCAAGGCCGTTGTTGCGTTTGGCGGTCGTCGCGTCTTGAGTCGTCAATGCAGTGCTCAATCCTTTTTGCGCGGCATGTAGCCTGCCGCGCGCGGCGCCCAGGTCGAAGTAGGCTTGCGAGACCGCGAACATCACCGATTGATGCGCGCCTGTGAAGGCGACGTTCGCAACGAACGAATTCGCTCGGGCGGCCTCTAGCTGGGCATCACGTTGCCCGAAATCAAAGAGCAGCCACTTCAACGCCAGGGACGGGATGAACTCCTGCGAGTTGGACTCGAAATAGCCTTTCGGGACCAGGTCCTTCGGGGCCGGGAGTGGCGTGTGCTCGTAGCCGCCGAGAGCTTCGAGGGACAATTGGGGAAGATACTTGCTTTCCACCAGGCCTTCCGCGGCGGCTGCCTCCCGTGCCGCTTCCCATGACGCACGTGTTTGCGGATTGGTACGCTCGGCGAGATCAATCAACATGACGAGGTCATATTGTTTCTGGGGGACCGGAGTGCGGCTTTCGCCAAGTTGACCGGCCCGTAAGCTGTAACTCTCGGGAATCGGCCACGGCCGATCCGGCGTGGGTGGCGCCTGGGCCTGCGAAAGGGGTGCGAATAGGGCCGCTGTCGTGAGCACGAGCGCCGCCAGCCACAGATCAGCGTGTTGTCGTGACCACATTTCCAATCTCTATGCGCAGTTCCTCGGTGGCTCGGTGTGCGATGCCTGCCAATGGGCCGCAAGGGAGGGACTCACTCCATGTTGCGGTTACAGCGGGAGCGGGCGGTGCTTGTGGTAACACGCTGGCGCTAGCAGTGCTTTCCGCCGCCGCATCGGCCCAACGCGCTAGCGCGGCCAACGCTGTCGAATCCTGGAGGGGCAGAAGTGCCCCCTCTGTGGCGACCAGCGCGGCCCCGGCGAGTCGATTGATTTCCGCGAGTTCGGGTGCTGGGGGCGTGGCACGCGAATCCTTCGGCAACATACTGAGCTCGAAGCTGCTGAGCGCCGCGAAATGATCCGCTTTCACGAGCGCCTGCGCTGTGCGGATCCGGGCGCCTGTTGGATCGCCGCCGCCCTTGATGACGGCACCGATCGCGCGCAGAGCTTCTGCGAGGGCCGCTCTGAGGCTCGACGTTGCGGATTCCGGCCACAGCAGGCTGAAGATGAGGGTCATCACCACATTGCCCAACAGAATGCCCGCCACCCGATCGCGCAATACCGTCAGGTCGGTCGCGGGCGCGTAGCCTTGCAGAATGCCGAGAAAAAAGGCGAAAGCAATCTGCAGTCCGGCATATGACAGGCGCTCGCTGCTCGTGGCGACCCACCCCGCTGCGGCGGATACCACGGCGACTAACGCACACAATTGGCCGATGTCCGTCATATGGGGGAGTACGAACACGATGCACAGACCAGCGATCAACCCTCCAATCAACGCACCCGAGATTCTGAGCGTCAACTTATGTACGGTTTCCCCGAGGCTGCCGAGCGCTACGAAGAAGCAGGTCACGATCGATGTCCGCATTCCCGGCCAATCCAGGAGGGTATAGATCGCGTACACGACCATGACAGCGAGTGTGGTCTTGAGCGCAAATTGCCAATGAGCGGGGTTCGTGAGGGCGTCCGCCGCAAAGGGAGGTCGTTGTACGTGAGGCTTGCCAGACGCTGAGGTCCTGCCCGGCTCAACGATTTCTTTGTGGAACACCCGCAATGCCTCGTGGAGGGTCAGTATCGAGGGCGGCATCGCATCAGTGACGCCGGGTATCGCCCCGTGGCTCGAGGACCAGTCGTCACCGGGCCCTCCTGGATCGGGATTCCCCTCCACCGCGCGGCGACAGGCCATCACCTGTTTGGCGAGCGCGCTCCGCTGGTCCGCAGTGATATTGGCTGGTAGCGCTTCAAGGATCACCAGGACATCCACGAGCCGCTGGACCGCCGCCAGGGTGATGCGAGGATGGGAGGCGGCTGGCGGGTTTCCTGACAGAGGTTTGCCAAGCAACGCCACGGTAATCTCCCGCCAGTGGGCGAGATGCTCGTGCACATTCCCCCAGAGCAAAGCGGTTTCCAGCTCGCTCGAGACTTTCTTTAGCGTGCGCTCGGTCAGAAGCTGCGCGCTCTGTCCGAAGAGCAGGTTCAACAGAACAGTGACGACGACGGGTACCAACAGAACGACCCACAGCCACAGCGCCAAATGCGTGAGGGCCTCGGGGTTTGGGACGTCATCGACCACGGACTGCAGCATTACGAGCACGAAGCCCGCCAGGTAGGTAATCGGCCCGAGCACGAAAGTCCGAGCCGTATACATCGCGATGAAAGTCGCCGCCGCCATCGCGGGTAACCGCAGCGCCGGCTCTGACAGGTCGATCATCATCAGCCCCAGCGTCAGCACGATCGCGAGAGTGACTGCTACCTGGCCGCCCACGCCGGTGGTCACGGTCGCCGCTTTCTCGTCTTTGCTGATCAGAAAGACGATATAGGCCATGTAGGTTGGCTCTGGAATACGGAACAACATCGCGATGGCCACGGTAATCGCAGACGCCGCCGCGATGTGGACGACTGCCAGAACCCGACCTTCTCGCGGCGCCAACTCGACGGCGAACAGGTCGAGGAAGGAGCTGCGTCGCGCCCGCGAATTAACGAGCGCCGCCATGACGCACTTTGACCGATGCAGTCATGCCCACGTGCATCGCCTCGGCAGGGGGATTGTCGAGTCTCACCCAGACCGGGAATCTCTGCGCCACCACCACCCAGTTGAGATCGCGGCCGACCTTGGGCAGGTCGGGACCGTCCTGGTCGGTTGACTGGACGCCGGCACCCAGGCTCGCCACCCGACCCGTAAACGCGCGATCACTCTGCGCCATCGTCCAAATAGTGGCCGGATCGCCGACCGCGATACGGGGTAACTCCGTCTCCCGAAAATCCGCGATTGCATACCACGCGTCGGACTCGATCAGGCTGAACAAGGGATGGCCGGCCAGGGCAAAGGTGCCTGCGGCGATCTGCAAACCGACCACCGTTCCGGAAAAAGGAGCCCGGAGCGTCGTCAAGTCGAGATTGCGGGCCGCGAGTGCCTCGGAAGCTTCTGCGCCTTCTAACTGTGCCTGCAAGCTCAACGTGTCGCCGACTGCCTGGCGAGCCTGCGTGGCGCTGTTGGTCAGCGCATGTAACGCTGCCGTTGCCGACGACTCGTTCGTGCGCGCCTCGTCGATCTGCTGTTGCGTGACATACCCCGGGGCGAGCAGGGGCTCCATTCGCTTCAGTGTGTCTTGCGCGTATCGCAATTGCTCGCGCGCCTTTTGCACCTGGCTTTCGGCCGCCTGGACCCCCGAGCCTTGGGAGGTGACCTGGCGTCCGGTCAGCGAGATCTGCGCTTTGAGGGCGGCGACCTGGGCACGCGCCTGGCGCAACTGCATCTCGAACGGCGTTGGATCGATGACAATGAGCGGCGCACCCGCCTCGACATGCTGGTCGTTGGTGACTAAAACCTTGACGATCCGGCCGTTGATTTCGGAGGCCATCTGCGCGCTGAACGCGAAGATCCGGGCGTCGTGGGTGCGGGGGCGACGGTCGATGGTAAACACGACCCACGCGCAGAGCACCACAGCCGCGACGATCGTCGTGGTGGCGATCAGTTTTCCTCGAAAGGTAACACCGGCAGTCATGTGTGTTGTGTCACGCCAGCCAGAGAAGCCACAGACCGAAGGTGACCGCGCAGCCGAAAGCCATCAGGACGACCAGGGGAGCGGGGAGCTCCTCGAGTATCCCAGTCGCCTTGAGCACCGCGCGCGCGATGAGGGCGAGGACGAGTCCTGCCACCGCGCACACCATCCAGGAGGGGAAGTAGGAGCCCAGGATGTTTCGGGAGGGGGAGCCGTCGCAGCCGGTTAGGGTGACGATCAGGGCGCCTGCGAGCAGCCTGGGTTCGCTGATTCTGAGTCCATACATGCCGCCTAGTCTCCCGATCTGCGAGCCCGTAAGGACTCCCCCGAATGGGGGGTAGGGGTGGACTCGTCGCAGCCGGGGACCAATTCGAGATTCGGGCGTGGCCCGTCAAATCCTCTTCAGGCTCTGATGGGGCCGCACGAACGCACGGGCCGTTCGAATACCGGGGTAACGTCAATATGAACGCAGGGATCCACGCCTTTATCCGATTCCGCACGATCGTTATGTTGTTTTTAGCGCTGCCGCTCCTCGGCGCGGGCGCGGCGCACACCTCAGTGGCAAACCACGCGGAGCCTGTCACGGGCACGGTAAAACGTAACGGTCAGCATGACTTCGATTTCGAGTTTGGTACCTGGAAAGCGCACATCCGCCGACTACAACATCCCCTGACCGGCTCCAAAGACTGGGTCGAATACGACGGCTCCTCGATCGTACGGAAAGTCTGGGGCGGTCGCGCCAACCTGGGAGAGCTCGATGTCTCCGGCAGCGCCGGCCGTATCGAAGGTTTGAGCCTGCGGCTCTATAACCCGCAGACCGATCAGTGGGCCATCTCCTGGGCAAACAGCCGGGACGGGAATCTGACGGTGCCCTTGACAGGCCGGTTCGAGGCCGGACGAGGCGAGTTCTATAGCGCGGACACGCTGGATGGGCGAGCTATTTTCGCCCGCTTTATTTTTTCCGACATGCAGACAACGACATTCCAGCTCGAGCAAGCTTTTTCCGGTGATGGCGGCAAGACGTGGGAAACGAACTGGATTGCAACCTTCAACCGCGTGTCCACGCCGCCGACACAGCCTTCGCGGTCGTCATCCGCCGCAAGAGCGAAGCCAAGGTAACCCTTCCCATTGCAAACGACCCTCCTGGGAAGCAAACTCTCCTCGGTTCCTATCGGCTAAAGGGGGATTCATGAGCGAATCACGATCCTTGCGCACCTTCGCCGACTTTTACCCGTTCTATCTCGGCGAGCATACGCACCCCATGTGCCGCCGGCTGCATTTCGCCGGCACCACGATCGCTGCCGTGCTGATCGTGACCGCCCTGTTCACCCAGCGATGGGGACTGGTCGTCATGGCTTTCGTCGAGGCCTACACCTTTGCCTGGATAGGTCATTTCTTTTTTGAACATAACAGGCCCGCGACGTTCCAATACCCTGTGTTCAGCTTCATCGGTGACTGGCGTCTCTGGTGGGACATATTGACCCGTAAGGAGCGACTGGGAAGCTAGCCTTCGGCGGCGATCCGGCGCCGGTTGCGCGCAAGGTCTATACTCCACTCGCCCGAGAGCTGAGGGCGCCCCGGGGGCGCCAAGGATATCCGGAGAGGTCGAAATGAGCTGGTGGGGCTGGGTAATCGGCGGTGCGATCCTGCTTGGGGCGGAGCTCGCTTTCGTGCCAGCGGACTTCTACCTCGTTTTTGTCGGGCTCGCGGCCATCGTGGTCGGCCTAGCCACGGGGATTCTGTACCCGCTAGCGCCTTGGGCCCAGTGGGCCAGCTTCGCGATTCTCGCGATCGTTCTGATGGTGGCTTTCCGTAGCCGGGTCTATCGCCGCTTCCACGGTCACGCAATACCCGTTCAAGTTGGGCCGCCCCACGGTGGTGAGATGACGCTGCCGGTCGCGCTCGCTCCCGGCGAAACGTGCAGGGCCGAGCACGGGGGTACTTTCTGGACGGTGTGCAACGATAGCAATACACCGATACCGTCCGGTGCGCGCGCCCGCATCGCGAGCGTAAAAGGTCTTACGCTCCTCGTCCGACCCGACACCTAGCCTCCACGTAGTTAACATCCACGGACTGCCACATGTACACGTCCTACGCATTCATCGCGCTCGCTATTCTCGCCGTGATTGTGCTTGTGCGGACCGCAATAGTGGTCCCACAACAAAGCGCGTACGTAATTGAGAATCTCGGCAAGTACAGCCGCACCCTGCACGCGGGATTTCACATCCTCTTTCCGTTCGTCGAGCGTGTTGCCTACCGCCACAGCCTGAAGGAACAGGCCCTCGATGTGGCCGAGCAGATCTGCATTACCCGCGACAATGTGCAGGTTGGGGTCGACGCCGTCCTCTATATGCAGGTCCTCGATCCGCATCTCGCCTCATACGGTATCACCAATTACGGCTTCGCGATTTCCCAACTCGCACAAACCACGCTGCGCAGCGAGATTGGCAAGATAGAGCTCGATCGCACGTTCGAGGCCCGTGGGATAATCAACGCGAACGTCGTGGCTGAGTTGGATAAGGCGTCGGTTGCGTGGGGCGTGAAGGTGATGCGCTACGAGATCAAAAACATCGCGCCACCGAAGGACGTGTTATCTGCGATGGAGAAGCAAATGCGCGCCGAGCGGGAAAAGCGCGCGGTCGTGTTGGCATCCGAGGGTGAGCGTGACGCCAAGATCAATCAGGCAGAGGGTGACAAACAACGCGTCATCAAGGCGTCCGAGGCCAACAAGCAGCAGCAGATCAACGAAGCCGAAGGTCAGGCCTCGGCAATCCTCGCGGTCGCGACCGCCACGGCCGAGGGCCTACGCCAGGTCGGCAGCGCTCTCAGCGATCGCGGTGGCATCGAAGCAATGCAGCTTCGCATCGGTGAGGAGTACGTCCGGCAGTTCGGCAAACTGGCGAAAGAGAGCACAACGCTCATCATCCCCGGGCAACTCAGTGATCTCGCGTCCGTGGTCGCCATGGCGACGAGCATCGTTCGCAAGCCGCCCGGCAGCTAGGAACCCAACACCGGTCACTGGTGTAAATCGTCGATCCAACGAACCAGTTCCGGAACCTCGACCGGGGTGATGTCGAGGTTGATCACGAGACCTTGTTGCCCACTGCGAGCCAATACGCAGTGCAGTTTCAGGTCGTCGCTCGCATTGATTTCCTGATGCGGAACATATGGGGGTACGTAGATGAAATCCCCCTGCGCGGCCTCGGCGACGAACTCGAGGCTATCCCCCCAACGCAGCCGAGCTAACCCGTTGACGACGTAGATGACGCTCTCGAGGTCGCCGTGATGGTGCGCGCCCGTCTTGGCTTTGGCATCGATGGTGACGGTGCCAGCCCAGAGTTTGGTCGCTCCAGTGCGATCCGTCGTAACAGCGGCACGTCGGTGCATTCCCAGGGTCTGCGCCGTCGCGTCATCCAACTCGTCCGCACGAATGACCCGCACGCCTTGGGTCCGCCAGCGGCTGGAAGAAGTGCTCATGGTCGGTCTCCCGTCGAACAGGGATCAGGCAACAGGAAGGTGCGCCGGGCGGCGTCCGTCGCGAGCCGCTCAGGGCGGTACCAGCGCTTCAGGGCCGACTTATCAATGAGATCGGGATTGGCACCGGCGAAGGAGGCGAAGTCGGAATGCGCGGCGGCTTCCATCCGCTCCGCGATCAGTGCCAGAAAGGCGATCGTAATCGTCCGATGGAAAGCCATGGGTTTTCCGGCACGTGCTGTCATCGCGCGCAAAGCCCCGCAGTAGTGGAGGGCGGCTTCTTCGAAGTTGTGCCGTCGGAGCATCTCGAAGCCCATTCGAACGTGCTCGCGATGTGGAAAGCTGCCTGGGTCGACCTCCCCGCGGATAAATTGCGCGAGATCGGTGCACTCCTCATTCATTGCGGTCCGCCTCCCGGAGGCTGTGGGAATCCTCCGCTGTCAGATCGAGCCCATAGACGCTCTTCAGCGCCTTGATCTTCTTGAGAGTAGGGGCCGAGAACGGTGCCTTGCCTTCGAAGGCATGTAGCACGATACCTTCGAGCAGATCGCCTAGCGGTAACTCGAGCTCCGTTGCCAGCGCCTTCAGGACTTTCAACAGGCGGCTTTCCAGGCGGACACCGGTCTGCGTGCGGGTGACTTCTCTCATGCGCCGATAGTACCATGGTAACAAGGTACTTTGGTACCACCTCGGCACGATAATCCACGGCGCGGACGTTGAGGTCCGAAAATGGCCAGCGCTCGCCCTCGGACCCGACTATAAACGTAAGTTTTGAGGATGCTCTAATGGCCCGTACAACCGCCGAAAAGCGCGTGCGCTTCCGCAGCCTGCATCAGCAAGGTTGCTTCATTCTGCCCAACCCGTGGGACGCGGGCAGCGCCCGCCTGCTCCAGCATCTGGGGTTCGATGCACTTGCCTCCACGAGTTCGGGTTATGCGTGGACCACGGGCCGCTCGGATAACACGGTGAGCCGTGACGATGTCTTACAGCACCTCACGACCCTGAGCGCTGCTGTTGATTTGCCAGTCAATGCCGATTTCGAGTCGGGCTTCGCTGCCGACCCTGATGGGGTTGCCGCCAACGTGGCCCTCGGCATTAAGACCGGGGTCGCGGGTCTTTCGATCGAGGACCGGAAGCTTGACGGTTCAGGCCTGTACGAGAAGTCCTTTGCGGTCGAGAGAATCCGCGCGGCGCGAGCGGCTATCGATCGGTCGAAAGAGGACGTGCTGCTGGTGGCGCGAACCGAAGGACTGCTCAGCGACCCGAGTGCTCTCACGCCCGCCATCGACAAACTCGTCGCGTTCGCCGAGGCCGGGGCCGACTGTCTCTACGCACCGGGTGTTGTTGGAAAGGAGGCCATACTGACCATGGTCCGTGCCGTGGCACCCAAGCCGTTGAACGTTCTGGTCATGGATCCCGCCGTCCCGCTCGCCGAGCTTGCTGACCTTGGCGTACGACGGGTCAGCATCGGCGGCTCGCTTGCCACAGTCGCCTGGGCGGCAACCGTGGAGGCCGCGAAGGCCATTAGAGGAGGGAAGTTCGATTCGTTGGCTGGTGGCATGTCGGGTAGGGAGTTGAACGGTATCTTCGGTAAGTTCAACTGAGGGTGCAATTCTCCAACGCGGGGCGACATAGACGGCCCTGTCCGGGCCTGCGGAGCTGGGAGCTTACGGGCTCCTAGTGGCAAAACACGGTACGATTGCACAAGAAGGCGATGGAAACCCATGGCAGGGTGGCGGGCGCTGCCAGTGCCGAGGGCCATCGCGTGGAAAAAGAATTCGACCCGGAAACAGCGACGGCACCGGTCCTCGGCCGGCGCGAATTACTGGCCGGCACGGCGACCTTGTTGCTCAGCGCGCCCGCGGTGCAGGCGAGGGCGATCCTCGGCGAGTTGCCCTGGGCGCCGAATGCGGGAAATCCTCCTGCTGCCGCCAAGCCGGGATCCTGGTTGTTCTTCAACAGTGCTGAAGGCGCTGCGCTGGAAGCCATTGCCGATCGCATCATTCCGCCCGATCCGCAGACGCCGGGCGGCAAGGATGCCGGCTGCGCCGTCTTCATCGATCGCCAGCTCGCGGGACCCTATGGCAGACAGCGAGGGCCTCTATGTCAGCCGCCGTTCCAAGCCGGCGAGAAGAGCCAGGGCCCGCAGTCCGAGGCCGGTCCGGCCGCAGATGTATCGCGCCGCGCTCGCCGCTCTCGACGAGGCCTGCCGAGCCAAGTACGCCGGCAAGGCCTTCGCCGAGCTCGCCCACCGCCGACCAGGACACGGTGCTCAAGGGACTCGAGAGCGGTGAACTTCAAGCTCGAGGGACGTCGACGGACAAGCCTTCTTCGAGCAGGCCCTCAAGGACGTGCAGGAGGGATTCTTCGCCGATCCGATCTACGGCGGCAACCGCGACATGTGCGCGTGGAAGATGATTGGCTTTCCCGGCGCGCATTACGACTACCGCGACTGGGTCAGCCGGCACAACGAACGCTATCCCCATCCGCCGGTGAGCATCGCCGGCCGGCCCGACTGGACGCCGCGACGTAGCTGAAGGCGCCATGGCGACGCAAACTCCCCGCCAAGGATGTCGTCATCATCGGGCTCGGCTGGACCGGCTCGATCCTGGCGCAACGAGCTCACCGACGCGGGACTCGACGTGGTCGCGATCGAGCGCGGGCCGTGGCGCAACACCGCGACCGACTTCCCGCCGAACTATGCGCAGGACGAGCTGCGCTACCGCATCCGCCACGAGCTGTTCCTGCAGCCCGCGCAGACCACCTTCACCTTCCGCAACAAGATCGGATCAGACGGCGCTGCCGATCCGCACCTGGGGCGCCTTCATGCCGCCGAACGGCGTCGGCGGCGGCGGCGTGCACTGGAATGCCGAGACCTGGCGCTTCCTGCCGACGCGATTTCGTGCTGCGAGACGCATCTGACCCAGCGCTACGGCGCGCACTTTCTGCCCCAGGACATGACGATCCAGGATTGGGGCGTCACCTACGACGAGCTCGAGCCGCACTACGATCGCTTCGAGTATCTGTGCGGCACGTCGGGCACCGCCGGCAATCTGCGCGGCCAGATCCAGCCCGGCGGCAATCCGTTCGAGGGCCCGCGCTCGCGCCCCTATCCGACACCCGCCGCAGGCGCAGCCCTTCAGCCACACGCTGTTTGCGCAAGGCGGCGCGGGAGCTCGGCTACAAGCCGTTCCCGCAGCCCTCCGGGAACATGTCGCAGGCCTACGTCAATCCGCTGGGCGTGCGGCTCGGGCCCTGCACCTATTGCGGCTTCTGCGAGTGGTTCGGCTGCGGCAACTATTCCAAGGCGAGCCCGCAGACCACGATCCTGCCGGTGCTGGTGCGCAAGTCGAACTTCGCGGCGCGCGACCAATGTGCGAGGTGACGCGCATCAACACCGACGCCTCCGGCAAGCGCGCCACCGGCGTCACCTTCGTCGACACCAGCGGCAAGGAGTGGGAGCAACCGGCGGAGCTGGTGATCCTGGCGGCCTACACGATTTTCAACGTGCAGCTGCTGCTGCTGTCGGACATCGGCAAGCCCTACGATCCGTCGCCAATCAGCGGCGTCATCGGCCGCAATTTCACCCACCAGACGATCTCCGACGTCGACGAGCTTCTTCGACAAGACCAAATTCATCTTCAATCCGTTCATCGCCTCCGGCGCGATCGGCATGTGCATCGACGAGTTCAACGGCGACAACTTCGATCACGGCCCGCACGGCTTCGTCGGCGGCGGCTACATGGGCCAGGTGCAGACCAACGGCCGGCCCATCGAAACCACGCCCATGCCGCCGGGCACGCCGCGCTGGGGCGCGGAATGGAAGCAAGCGGTGCGTGATAACTATCTGAGCACGCTCAAGCCGGGCACCGGCGTACACGGCAGCATGTACAGCTACCGGGACGTCTACTCGATCTCGATCCGACCTACAGCGATCGCTTCGGCCGGCCGCTGGTGCGCATCACCATGGATTTCCACGACAACGAGATCAAGCAGAACGCGTTTCTGACCGACAAGTTCGCGGAGATCTTCCAGGCCATGGGCGCGCAACCAGGTGGAGAAGGAGTATCGCAAGGCGCCCTACGACATCACCGAGTACCAGACCACGCATCTGTGCGGCGGCGCCATCATGGGGACCGATCCGAAGACCAGCGCGATCAACCGCTACCTGCAGAGCTGGGATGTCTCCGAATCTGTTCGTCATGGGCGCGAGCGCCTTTCCGCAGAATGCGGGCTACAACCCGACCGGGACGGTGGCGGCGCTGGCCTTCTGGTCCGCGGACGCAATACGCAACCGGTACCTCAAAAACCCGGGACGGCTCGTCGATGCGTAGCATCGGAGGTCTCGCGAGATCGGTCGGCGCCACGGGCGCCGGTATTGCAATCCTCCTCGCCGGCTCCCCGGCGTTTGCGGGAGCCTCCGCACAAGAATTCACTCAAATCGAACGGGGCCGTTATCTCGCGGTCGCCTCGGACTGCGCCAGCTGCCATACCATCCCGGGAAGTAACACTCCGTTCGCCGGCGGGCGGGCCATCGAGACGCCTTTCGGAAACATCATCGCGCCAAACATCACGCCAGACCGCGAAACCGGCATTGGCGCTTGGAGTGACGCGGAGTTCGGTGCAGCCGTCCGTAAAGGGGTCAGGCGGGATGGATCGCGGCTTTATCCTGCGATGCCCTACAACGCGTACACGAAGATGTCTAGCGACGATGTGCAGGCCATCCACGCTTATCTTTCTACGGTTACCCCGGTAAGAAACCCGATCGTGGCGCATTCGCTGCCGTTTCCATTCAACATCCGCTCGGCGATGCATGTGTGGAATGCGCTCTACTTCACCGAGGGCGAGTACAAGTCGGACCCGAAGCAAACCGCTGAATGGAACCGCGGCGCCTTCCTGGTCGAGGGACCGGCACACTGTGGTGCGTGTCACACGCCAAAGACGTCCTTGGGCGGTGACAAGAACAACCGTTACCTCCAGGGCTCGGAGCTGCAGGGCTGGTTTGCTCCAAACATCACGAACGATGCAAGGCTGGGGCTCGGTGGTTGGTCGGTGGACGAGTTGGTTGCCTACCTGAAGACCGGACACAACCGCGTGTCGGCTGCGACCGGACCTATGGCGGAAGAGGTTTCGCTGTCGAGCTCACACATGACGGACCCGGATCTCAAGGCAATCGCGACTTACCTGAAGAGCGTTCCAGGCGGCAGGAGCAGTGCACAGCCGTTGCGCGTCGATGATCCGGTGATGCGTGCCGGCGAGGCGATTTATCGCGATCAGTGCTCAGCGTGTCATGGGTTGGATGGTCACGGTATTCCGCAACTTTTCCCGTCGGTCGCCGACTCGTCCATGGCGCGGTCGAATGATCCTACCACCTCGATTCGGATCGTACTCCGTGGCGCACGTAGCGTGGCGACCGCCTCTGAGCCGACTGGGCCCGGAATGCCTTCCTACGGTTGGCAGCTGACGGACAGTCAGGTTGCGGCGGTACTCACCTATATCCGCAACACATGGGGCGCTTCGGCATTACCTGTGTTGCCGCAGGATGTGACCAGGGCTCGATCGGAGTTGGCGAGCCGTTCCGACTAGATCGCATTGCGATTACAAAACGAATGGGATGAGGGCGGCAACGCGCTGGCTGTATTCCTCGTAGCCAGCTCCGAACTGTTCTTGCATCAAGCGCTCTTCGACTCGCAATTTTCGCCAGAAAGCCCACAGGGCCAGGGCGACGGCGAGGAGTCCTCGCCACTCACCTCGAGCGATCGCCGTGCCGAGGAACGCCACCAGGAGCCCAGTATAGATGGGGTGACGAACCACGCGGTAGGGGCCGCTCATGACGAGTTCATGATCGACTTTGATGGTCACGACATCACTCCAGTTTCGGCCGAGATGCTCGCGGGCCCATACGGTAAATAGCAGGCCACCCACAACGAGCGCCGCGCCTATCCCGTTCCAGAGAAGCCACATCTGCGCAGGTAGAAACCGCCTGCCGATAAAGGGAATGGGCAGATTCGGAACTGACAGCAGCACGACGGCAAGCAGTAGTGCGGCGACGTATGAGCGGCGGGAGTAGACCGATTCCCGGCGGGCATTGGCCTTGACACTGCGGGACAGTGCCCACCAGTAGGTCACCCAGGCGACCCACAGCATGGAGAACAGGATGTTATAAAAACGAGCCATGCGTTTTCATACCGTCAACGTTCTTCAGCATATGTCGCGACCAGTTCCCGCTTCAACACCTTGCCGCTCGGGTTCAGGGGTAACGCGTCTACAAACACAACGCGCCGGGGACGTTTGAAAGCGGCAAGATCGTCCCGGCCACGGCAGTGTCGATCGATGTCTTCGGCGGTGAGGGCGGGGTCACTTCTGACAATGAATGCAGTGACGGTCGATCCCCAGGACGGATCCGGGAGCCCCACGACGGCGGCCTCCTGAACACCGGGGCATCGATATAGCACTTCCTCCACCTCGCGCGGGTAGATGTTCTCACCCCCCGAGACGATGAGATCGTCCGCACGGCCATGAAAGTAAAAAAATCCTTGCGCGTCACGGCTGAAAAGATCGTCAGTGTAGAGCCATCCATTGCGCAGCTTGCGGGCGGTCTCGACAGGTTTGTTCCAGTAGCCGGCGGTCACCTGTGGCCCACGAACGATGAGCTCCCCGATCGACCCGGGGGCGGCGCCTTCAGCCACTGGAACCTCTCGTTGTGGGTCGTTGGCGACGATGCGGCATTCGGTAATCAACGTGGACTTGCCGCACGAGCCCAGCTTTGCGAGCGCATCGCCAGGGTGCAACAGCAAGGTCAGGCTGGCCTCCGTCATCCCGTAGCCATTGAAGATGTTGGTGCAGAATTCCCGCTGCACCCTTTCCATTGTAGCGGCGGAAATCGCCGCGCCGCCCGTGGTGATCATCCGCAGGCTCGTGGTGTCGAAGGACTTGAAGTTCTCATGCACGAGCATGTCCTGGATCTGCGTCGGCACGGCGAACAGCGTAGTAATGTGTTCCCGCTGGATGGCTTCGAGCGTCGCCAGGGGCGAGTAGCGATCGATGATGACGTTCGTTCCGCCCACCATGACATGTGGAATGAAAAACGCCTGCATGCCACCGACATGATAGAGCGGTGCGATGTGAAGTGCGGTATCACTATGAGTCAGGCTGTATTCCATCACACAATTCATGGCAATCGCGAGATCGTTTCGCTGGCTGTGCAGTACGCCCTTGGGATGCCCGGTCGTTCCCGATGTATAGACGAGTGCGGCGAGTTGGTTCTCCGCCGGGGTGAGGCGGAACTCGCGCCGATCGATGGTTTCTTCCGCGAGTGTCTCGAAATGCAGATGCCCCTGGGGAACGTCGCGCGCACTTCCGCCACAACTGACGAAAACCGAGACGGTATCCAGTAGTTCGGCGCTCCTGTTCACTCGGTCGAGCAGGGGCGCGCCATAGATGAGGGCGCATGCAGCCGAGTCCCGCAGAATTTCGGCGAGCTCTTTCGCGGCCAGGCGGAAGTTCACGGGGACCGCCACGGCACCCAGAAGCTGAGTGGCGAAATACGTGGTCGCCGAATACTCCGACGTGCCGACGAAGAACGCGACACGGTCGCCGGGGCGCACGCCCAGATCTGCGAGCGCCTGTGCAAGTCGCCTCACCCGTGCATGCCACTCTGCGTAGGTCCAACGTCGGTCCTCATAGACCAGTGCAAGGTGGCCCGGATAACGCTCGGCGCTCTGCTCGAGCAGGGATCCGATATACATGACCTTCCTACAGGTTGAGTTTGATGTCAGGCAGCGCGCTGGCGGCAATGAGGTATCGGGCCATCTCCGATGTTCCGCCGACGATGGTCAATGCGCGTGCATCGCGAAAGATCTGCTCCGCGCGACCGTACTCCTTGGTGAGGCCATCCCCTCCGAGGATCTGCACCGTTTCGTCCGCGCAGATGTTGGCAGTCTCGGTGGCAACCAGTTTCGCCATCGCGGCTTCCTTCATCAGGGACTTGCCGGAGAGGCCTTGGTCATAAAGCGTGGCGGCGCGGTAGGTGAGGAGGGCGGCTGACTCGAGGCGCCAGCTCAGGTTGGCGATCTTTTCCCAGATGAGCTGCTTGGCG
>CAVWBV010000001.1:0-67874 GCA_963753355.1 uncultured Alphaproteobacteria bacterium | reverse complement strand
TGGGCCCGGGAGGACTCGAACCTCCAACCAAGCGGTTATGAGCCGCTGGCTCTAACCATTGAGCTACGGGCCCGCGCCGCCTGTTATACTGGCGAAAACGCGGTGACAAAATCGGTGAACGAGGGAACGGGCGCCCTCAGCCCCGGCGGCTTAGCAGGAACACAGCCTGCTCGCTGAAAAGATTCCAAAACCACCACGGCATTTTGAGCCGCATGCGCCGCCCCCAGGCGTTGAGCGCTACCGCCTCCTCGATTCTTGCGCCGGCGACCTGACAAAGCTGGCGAAAATCCCTGATACTGCAGAAATGGATGTTCGGCGTTTCGTACCAGGCGTACGGCAGATTGTCGGTATGCGGCATATGACCGCCGAGTCCGACCTGCATCCTTATTCGCCAGTGCCCGAAATTGGGAAACGACACGATGGCATGGCGCCCGATGCGCAGCATGTGCTCGAGCACGAGGCGCGGCTGCCGCGTCGCTTGTAGCGTCTGTGACAGGATGACGAAATCGAACCCGTCGTCCGGATAATTCTCAAGATCGGTGTCGGCGTCGCCCTGCACTACCGCCAGGCCCTTGGCAACGCACTCGTTCACGCCTTCGCGCGACAACTCAATGCCACGGCCGTCGACGCCGCGCGTTTCCAACAGGCGCAATAGCTCGCCGTCGCCGCAACCAACGTCGAGCACACGCGCGCCCTGCTCCACCATGGCGGCAACGACCAGCAGGTCGATACGCGCGCCGCCCGGGCCGCGCGCGGCCTCCGCCATGGTCAGGTCCTGTTTAAGACGCGTGAGCATGCTTACCTCGCGGCCGGTTTTAATCCGCGCGCCGCCGCCGCGCCATCGAGAAAGCCCCGCACGGTGGTGAACAATTCGGGCTCGTCGAGCAAGAAGGCGTCGTGCCCCTTGTCAGTCGTGATTTCCGCGAACGACACCCGTGCGCCAGCGGCATTGAGCGCGTGCACGACGGCGCGGGATTCCGACGTAGGGAACAGCCAGTCGCTGGTAAATGAAATGACGCAAAACCGCGTCGCGGTCGCGCGAAATGCGTTGGCCGCAACGCCGTTATAGTCGCCGGCGAGATCGAAATAGTCCATGGCGCGCGTCAGGTACAGATACGAATTCGCGTCAAAGCGTTCGACAAAAGTGATGCCCTGGTGCCGCAGATAGGACTCGACCTGAAAATCGGCATCGAATGAGAAAGTCGGGTTGTCGCGATCCTGAAAACGCCTGCCGAATTTTCGGTGCATCGCCGCGCCAGACAGATAAGTAATATGCGCGGCCATCCGCGCAACCGCGAGCCCGCGGCGCGGGTTGGTGCCCTCGGCGAAATAGCGGCCGCCGCGCCAGTCCGGGTCGGCCATCACGGCCTGGCGCCCGACCTCGTGGAAGGCGATGTTCTGGGCAGTGTGCCGTGTCGACGCGGCGATCGGTAACGCGGCGAACACCCGCGTCGGATAGCTCGCGGCCCATTGCAGCACCTGCATGCCGCCCATCGAACCGCCCGCGACCGCAAACAGTGACTCGATCCCGATATGGTCGAGCAGCATCGCCTGGGCGCGCACCATGTCGCGCACAGTGATGACCGGAAAATCCAGACCCCACGGCGCTCCGGTCGCCGGATTGGTCGAAGCCGGACCGGAGCTGCCCATGCACCCGCCAACCACGTTCGGGCAGATAACAAAATACCGCCCGGTATCGATCGGACGCCCGGGTCCGACCATAGTTTCCCACCAACCCGGTTTGCCGGTCACCGGATGGTCGTTCACCGCGTGTTGATCGCCGGTGAGCGCATGGCAAACAAGCACAGCATTGTTGCGCTCGGCGTTGAGCGTGCCGTAGGTCTGGTAGGCGATCTGCAACGGCGCGAGATCGACGCCACAGTCGAGCCGAAGCGGATTGTTCGCCGGAAAGCGCACCAGGAGCGAATGCGGATGGTCCGCTTCGCGCCTGCGGTCGGCGAAGTCGAGCGTCGCACCTGCTTCGGCCATGTCAGATAGCTTCCCGGATACGCCTTTCCGGCGTCTTAAGGGGCGCCTGACCGGCGGTCAAACGGCGGGTAAATAGGCCCCTGCCCGCCGGTGTCAATGTTTTCTTTGATTTCGCGGATAACGGCACTATCAATCGGGCCGATCCCGGGACCACGCATGGCAAAAGCGCCGCACCAGAACACCCCTTCGCTCGCCGACCTGCGCCGAGAAATCGACCGCATCGATGAGGCGATGCATGCGCTGCTGATCGAGCGCGGCGGGATCATCGACCAATTGATCGCGGTCAAGAAAAGCCAGGAAACCGGTTCGGCTTTTCGGCCGGCGCGTGAAGCAGACATGATGCGCCGGCTCGTCCAGCGCCATCACGGCAGCCTGCCTTTCGATACCGTGGAAAGCATCTGGCGAGTCATCATCTCGACCTTCACCTACGTCCAGACGCCGTTTTCAGTACATGCCGACCTGTCGGCTGGCGACGCCCACATGCGCGACTCCGCACGTTTCCATTTCGGCTTCACGGTCCCTTTTGAGCCGCACATGGGAGCGGCAAGCGTCGTCCAGGCCGTAACCGCATCAAGAGGCGATCTCGGCCTGGTGCCCGCCTTTGCTGTAACGGGCGCGGGCCCATGGTGGACAGCGCTCGAATTTGAGACCGCGCCAAAAATTATCGCCCGGTTGCCTTTCGTTGAACGCGCAAATCATCCCGCCGGCTTGCCGGTATTCGTCATCTCCCGCGTAGCCGCGGACGCCATGGTCACCGAAACCGAAGTGTGGAGCGTCCGCGTGTCGGGATGGAGCGCGAGCGCGGTCGACAAGCTTGCCGGGACCGCCGAAGCCATTGCTGTGCCCGATCGCGCCTTCGACGGCGGTGCCCTTCTGATCTCGGTGGCGAGGGGCGGTATCGGAGCGGTCGCTGAGACCCTCCTTGCGACCGGTGCCTCGATCCGTTCAAGGACCCTCGTCGGCAGCCACGCAACCCGCTATACGGTCCCGCGCTAACGACAATAGTCCCCGCGCGCGGGGAAGGATGCCATGACTGCGATCAATCCTCGGCCCAGGGCCGGTGTGCTCGATATCAGCGCCTACGTGCCCGGCAAAAGCAGCGCGCCGGGCGTGGCGCGTTTGTTCAAGCTTTCGTCCAACGAGACGCCGCTTGGGCCGAGCCCGCGCGCGATCGCCGCCTACCAATCGGTCGCCAAACACCTGGAAGATTATCCGGACGGCTCGGCAAGTGAATTGCGCGAGGCCATCGCCGGCGTCTTCGGGCTCGATCCGGAGCGAATCATTTGCGGCGCGGGCTCCGACGATTTGCTCAATCTTTTGGCCCGGGCCTATCTCGCTGACGGCGACGAGGCCATCCACACCGCGCACGGTTTCCTGGTCTATGCGATCGCAACGCGCGCCAGCGGAGCGCGGCCTGTGGTCGCGCCCGAGAGGGACTACACGGCGAGCGTTGACGCCATTCTCGGGGCCGTCACCAAGAAGACGAAAATCGTTTTCCTGGCCAATCCGAACAATCCGACCGGAACGTACATTTCGTTCGACGAAGTCAAGCGGCTGCACCGGAACCTTCCGGGCGACGTGCTGCTCGTGCTCGACGCAGCCTA
This sequence comes from uncultured Alphaproteobacteria bacterium, assembly GCA_963753355.1. Lineage (GTDB taxonomy): Bacteria > Pseudomonadota > Alphaproteobacteria > Rhizobiales > Xanthobacteraceae > BOG-931. Next base: position 64,281 of record CAVWBV010000001.1, on the reverse strand, counting down.
TGCCGAGTATGTCCGTCGTAACGATTATGAATTGGGCATCGAGCTCGTCGCCACCAACGAGAACGTGGTGATGACCCGCACCTTCTCCAAGATTCACGGGCTGGCGGCGCTGCGGCTTGGCTGGATGTTCGGCCCAAGTGGCGTCATTTCGGCCGTCAATCGCGTGCGCGGTCCGTTCAACGTCAATACGCCCGCGATTGCCGCCGGCATCGAAGCGATCCGCGACGCGGAGCATCAGGAACGCGCGCGCGAGCACAACGCACATTGGCTTTCCTGGCTGGCGGTGGAAATCGCAAAACTGGGACTGCAAGTGACGCCAAGCGTCGCCAATTTTTTGTTGATTTATTTTCCCACAACAAGAGGCCGAACGGCTCAGGAAGCCGACGCCTTCCTTTCGGCGCGCGGACTGATTTTGCGGCAAGTTGGAGTCTACGGGCTACCCAATGCGTTGCGCATGAGCGTTGGTAGCGAAGAGGCTAATCGGCTCGTTGTTGCCGCGCTCAAAGATTTTTCTGCAAAGCCCGCGTGATGCCGTGACCAAATCCACCATCCTTTATAACCGGCTGGCGCTGATCGGCATGGGGCTTATCGGCTCCTCGATCGCACGTGCTGCACGCAAGCAAGGCGTGGTGCGCGAGATTGCAGCCACCGCCCATTCGGCGGCGACACGACGGCGGGTGGCTGAGCTCGGGCTTGCCGATCAAGTAACGGAGAACAATGCGGCCGCGGCCGTCGGCGCTGATCTGGTTATTGTGTGCGTACCGGTCGGCGCGTGTGGGGCGGTCGCTGCCGAGATTGGTCCGCACCTGGCGCCCGGCGCTACTGTTTCCGACGTCGGCTCGGTCAAGGCAGCGGTGGTGCGCGACATGGCTCCGCACCTCCCACCGGAAGTCCATTTTGTTCCGGCGCATCCGGTCGCCGGCACCGAAAATTCCGGGCCCGACGCAGGCTTTGCCGAACTTTTTGTTGGTCGCTGGTGCATCCTCACGCCGCCGGACGGCGGTGATGCCGCAGCGACCGAGCGCCTGGCCGCGTTCTGGCGATCGCTTGGCGCGCAAGTTGAAACCATGCCGCCGGCGCATCACGACCTGGTCCTAGCGATCACCAGCCACCTGCCGCATCTCATCGCTTACACAATCGTCGGGACGGCCGACGAGCTGGCCGAAGTGACGCAATCGGAGGTGCTCAAATTCTCTGCCGGCGGCTTTCGCGATTTCACCCGCATCGCCGCCTCCGATCCGACCATGTGGCGGGACGTGTTTCTTTCCAACAAAGACGCCGTGCTGGAGATGCTTGGCACCTTCACCGAAGACTTATCCCGGCTCACCCGCGCCATCCGGCGCGGCGATGGTGAAGCTCTATTCGAGCATTTCGCGCGCACGCGCGCCATTCGGCGCGGCATCGTGCAGATCGGCCAGGATTCTCCCGCGCCGGATTTCGGCCGCCCGCATCCCGATCTGCCGGGGGAGCCGTTGCCGCGCCCTTATGCGCTCTCGAGCGACGACTAATCTAGTATCGCGCTTGTATGGTGAGCGCTTCTTGAACAGCCGCACGCAGTTCGGCGACCGAAAAAGGCTTTGGGATAACATCGTGGATGAGCGGTTCGATATTGTGGGCGCGCTCTCGCTGATCGGCGTAGCCGGTCATCAGCAGGATGGCGAGTTCGGGACGTTCGCGCGCCGCGCTGAGCGCGAGCGCGATACCGTCCATCACCGGCATGCGCACGTCGGTGAGAAGTAGATCGAAATAGGAGTGCTCGCCTACGAGCAAATCGAGGGCAGCTTTGCCGTCGCCGGCAGTCTCGACCTCGTGCCCCTCGGTAGCCAGCGCGCGCGCCACCAGCGCGCGGAGTGTGTCTTCGTCTTCGACTATGAGAATGCGCGCCATAGCCATCAAGGGTTCATGGCGACAACGTCGCGGCGATTGACAAAACGGAGGATGACGTCACGCGCGCCCGCCGGCGGCGACGCAAGACGGGCGCGGAAGGTCACCGCCTGACCGGGAGGCAATGACGTACGAGTTGCGCTCGCGGTCCAAAAGTAGATTTCCTGATCGGCCGCGTCGCGGACGGCGAATCTGAGCTGCGGCACGCGCAACGCTTTCGCCGTGTTGTTGACGATGTCTCCTTCGACGACAAGAACGGGCTTGCCGCCATCGCGAACCGTGGTCGTGGTGATGCCGTGGAACGCAAGACCGCGGAGATTCACGGGTAGCCCGGCCAGCTCATAAAACGATGCAGTCTGCGGCAGCTTCCGCACGATGTCGGTGCGCCAGCCGACAAGCAGGAAATCAACTAGCGCCAGCGCTACAATTCCGGCTTGCAGTCTTGACAGCGGCCAGCGTGGCACGACGCGGCGCCGCGCCGGAGGATGCCAGCCGCGCGACGGGACCGGAAGATTATGCCGGGGACGCAGGGCGTTCCGGAGCGCGATGTCCGTGACAGCTTTAGGAAGTGGAATTTCGGGATTGTTGGCCTTAAGAACGATCCAGCGTCGGGCATCCGGTCTCGGTTCCCTGATCAGCCCCGTTCCATGCTCCGACGCCTCTATGGCACGGGAGCCATCTTCCGCCTCCCACCTTGGCGCCGAACTGCCTGCTTCCTCGTCGTTGGCGACGGGCTCTCCCTCGATGGCGGCAACGGTATGGCTGGTCCAAGTTTCGTCTTCCGTACCTTCAGGTGCCAAATAGTCGGACACCCATTTGTTGCCAACCGGCGCGCTGCCCTCTTCATCCGACGCGGGCGCGTCGCTCGCCGACGCGTGCAATTGCTCTTCCGCGGGCACGAGGGGAATCGGCGCGACGTTCGCGTCAGGGCTGACGAATTGATCGGACGCGACAGCCGCGCCAGCGGAGGGCGAACCAACAGCCGTTAGCTCAGGGACAACGAATGCCTCCTGCCCTTGATCAACTGCCGCACCCTCGGTGCTTTGATTGATGGCTGCATTCTCCGGAGCGAAAGGTGGATTATCCGGGTCCAAATCGACGAAATAGATCTCGTGATTTGCGGGTGTGTCGTCCAACCCTGTATTTGCATCAGTGCTGTCGCTGACGCCGGCGTAGGCTGGATCCAGGTTTGCGACTCCGAACTCGTCGAAAATAAGAGGATCCGGCTGAAAACTTGCCGTTTCGACGTGCCCCGAATCTCCGGACGGATTTTCGCCTCCCTCGCCGGGCTCGGGCCAAGGGGCAAAATCGTCACCGATCGCTGCTGCGGCGGCTACGAGCATCTCGGCCCGGTGACGCTGGGGCGACCAGATGGCGAGGCACCTCAGGCAGCGCGTCTGCCCATAGGGCCGAAGGCTGTTCGGTCGCGCTGTGTATGAGGTCGTGCAGGAGGGGCAGACGATCAGCATGGCTCGAATCAGTATGACGGCACCTATGCCGGTGCTACCATCCGATCCATTAACGAACTGGAAACCATAACGGGCTGGCGGGGCGGCTTTTGGCGTCCTGGTGCCACGCCCGGTAAGGCGACCAATCGGCCTCGTCCGAGGCTCCCCAATTGCCGGTCGCCCCGGAGGACGGCGTGATTCAATTCGAAAATGTCGGGTTGCGCTATGGTTTCGGCCGGGAGGTGCTGTGCGATCTCAATTTCGGGATTCTGGACCGGTCCTTTCAATTCCTTACCGGGCCCTCAGGAGCCGGTAAGACTTCCCTGCTCCGGCTTATGTTGATGTCGCTGCAGCCAACACGCGGCCTGATCAGCATGTTCAAACACAACACCGCAACGCTGAGTAAAGAAGATCGGGCCCATTTGCGCCGCCGCATCGGCATTGTCTTTCAGGATTTTCGGCTCCTCGACCATATGACCACCTACGAGAACATCGCGCTGCCGCTGCGGGTGCTGGGCAAGGATGAGTCCAACTATCGCGCCGAGGTCATCGAGTTGCTGCAATGGGTTGGTTTGGGCGAGCGAATGGCGGCGCTGCCGGCGGTTCTCTCGGGCGGTGAAAAACAACGCGCAGCCATAGCGCGGGCCGTTATCGCCCGCCCGCAGCTTCTGCTCGCCGATGAGCCGACCGGTAACGTCGACCCTAATCTCGGACAGCGGCTGCTACGATTATTTATCGAGCTCAACAAATCGGGCACTGCGGTCGTTATTGCTACGCACGACATTGCTCTGATGGACGAATACGACGCGCGCCGCTTGGTGCTCCACGAAGGACGCCTCCATGTCTATGACTGAGCCAATCGAGGGTATGGCGGAGCCGTGGGAAGATCTCGAAGCGGCCTCCGTGCCGGCCGATGCTTTGCCGGCAGTTGCGCCCATCGTGCCGAGGAATTCGCTCGCCGGTCGTTCGCTCGGCGCCGTCGTCGCTATCATGACGTTTCTCGCTTCTCTCACGACCGGCACGGCGATGGTGGTTGTGAGCGCCGCCGGCGACTGGGAATCCGAAGTCGGCCGCGAAGTGACCATTCAGGTCAGGCCTGCGCCGGGACACGATATCGAGACCGACTTACGCAAGGCGACTGAGATCGTTCGCGGCGCTCCCGGCATCGCCGACGTACAGGCCTACACGAAAGAAGAGTCCGCGCGTCTGGTTGAGCCCTGGCTTGGGTCCGGCTTGGCTTTGGACGATCTGCCGATGCCGCGCTTGGTTGTGGTGAAACTTTTGCCGGGGGCGCGACCCAATTTCGCAGCGTTGCGTCAAATGCTGGCCGCGCAAGTCACCACCGCCAGTCTTGACGATCATCGCCGCTGGATCGACAGCATGCGGACCATGGCGGAAACGGCGGTCGGCGTCTGCATTGCTATTTTCTCGCTGGTGCTGGTCGCCACCGTGCTCTCTGTGACCTTCGCTACACGCGGCGCCATGGCCACCAACCGCCCTATCATCGAAGTGCTGCACTACGTTGGCGCTACCGACAAGTTCATTGCCGGGCAATTTCAGCGTCACTTTCTGGTGCTCGGCTTTAAGGGAGGCGCCATCGGCGGCGGCGCCGCCATCCTTTTGTTCGGGCTCGTGGAAGCGACAAACGCGTGGCTATGGGGCACGCCGGAGGGCGATCAGGTGGCGGCCTTGTTTGGCAATCTCACCATTGGCGTGGCCGGCTATTTGGCGATTGTCCTGCAAGTCGTGTTCATGGCCTTGGTAACGGCGTTTGCCTCGCGCCGTACCGTTCGACGAACGTTACAGACCATTGATTAACGCCGTGACCCGGCGGTTAATGACCTTTCGCGCGCACAGCGGTTATTATGACGTGCGCGGAAGGCGCACGTTGGCTGACGGGACGAATTTCGGCGCAGGAGCTGCGCGCGGCGATGGCTGATCTTAGGGGAGCCGTCAGAAGACGGCATTTCAGAGCGTATTCGGCACGGCTTGCCCTCGCCGGCGCGATTGCGATCGTACTGGGCTTCTTCGCTTTTCTCTGGCTGCTGCCGGCCGAAGAAGTCGAACTCGACCGCAATGCTGACGGCATCGTGGTGTTGACCGGGGGCACCTCGCGAATTACTGACGCCCTCGAACTCCTCGCCGCGGGACGCGGCAGGCGGCTACTCATCACCGGCGTCAATCCCGGCACGACGACAGCGGACATTGCCCATCAATTTGCCGACTACGGCAAACTTCTCGGCTGTTGCGTCGATCTCGATTATTCCGCCCTCAACACGCTGGGCAATGCAGTGGAGACACGCCGCTGGGCGATCGATCGCAACTTTCACTCCCTGATCGTCGTTACGTCGGCCTATCACATGCCGCGCGCATTAGCGGAAATCTCGCACCAGCTTCCCAGAGTCGCCGTCATTCCATTTCCAGTTGTCTCCGATCGCCTACGTGTCGAACCTTGGTGGTCGAATGGCGCAACAACCAAGCTCGTATTGTCGGAGTATTTCAAGTTTCTTTTCGCCAAGGCGCGGATGCCATTTGATTCGGTTACCACGGCAGCCGGCGATAATCGCTTTTCTGACGCGCACCAATTCCGCTGATTATCAGGCCCGCCGCCTTGTCCCATCCCCTTGCACTGACTGTCAGGTCGATCGTTTTCAACGCGTTGTTTTACGTCAACATAACTGTGCGCATGATCGTCGCGCTTCCGACTATCCTGTTGCCTTACAAGTATCTGCTCGGCGTGCTGCGCGCTTATTGCCGCAGCAGCCTCTCTCTGTTGCGGAATATCTGCGGCACGGACGTGGAATGGCGGGGACGCGAAAAGCTTCCGCAAGGCGCCTTCATCGTCGCCTGCAAGCACCAGTCGGCTTGGGAAACCTTCGCTCTGTTCGCGCTGCTTCGCGACCCAACCTTCGTGCTCAAGCGCGAATTGATGTTGATACCGCTGTTCGGCTGGCTGGCCGTCAAAGCGCACATGATCCCGATCGACCGCGGCGCCCGGGCAAGCGCGCTGGCGCGCATGACGGTACGGGCGCGGGAGGAGATTGCCCGCTCGCGCCAAATCGTGGTGTTCCCAGAAGGAACGCGGCGGCCGCCCGATGCCAGACCGCGTTATTTGCCCGGCGTAGCCCATCTTTATTCAGAGACTGGGCTGACCTGCGTCCCGGTGGCGCTAAATTCTGGACTGTACTGGCCGCGCCGGTCCCTGCGACGTTATCCGGGCAAGGTGCTGGTGGAAGTGCTCGATCCGATACCACCGGGCCTGGAGCGGCGCGATTTCATGTTGCACCTGCAGAAGGTGCTGGAAGAGGCGACGGCGCGTCTCGTTGCCGAAGGCCGCCAATCAATGCAGCGTCATTCTTGATGGGCGACAGGAATGGCCTCGCCCTGATGCGTGCTCAAAAGCCGCGCGGCGAGGAGATGCAGGTCGGTCTCGCGGTAGCCCAACGACTCGAGAGCTTGCACCGTTTCGATAACATAGTCGCGATTGGCGCCGGAACGCCCGTGGCCCTGTCGTACCAGGTGGACGCGCTCTTCTAAGCTGAGGCGTCCGGCGTACTGCACGTGACTGCGATCAACAAGGAAGCAGAGCGCTTTCACCTGCCGGCGCGCTTTATCCTCAAGCTCGACGCGCCGCACGGTTTCGAGATAGACCGTGGTGACCTGCTCGCGTGCACGCAAATACGCGATGGTTTGTTCGCGCAACCTCGCGGCCACGCGAAAGGCGATGCCTCGGCACATTCCACCGCGATCAAGCCCCAGCACGAGACCCGGGCGCTCGGGAGTGCCGCGGTGAACAAACGAATAGACACAGAGCGCGCGGTGCAGTCCGACCAGACGTGCCGGGATGCGTTCGAGGAAGTCGAAACCGGGACGCCACATCAGGGAACCGTAGCCGAACACCCAAAGGTCCTCGGCCGATGAGGCTGGGGTTGGCTTCGCCATCGGTCTTTGGTTCTCCCCAGCGGCCTCACGCTCGCCTAAATCTGGCCTTTGGCAGGCCAATACTGTGAGTTGATGGTTTGCCGATTGCTGATTCGGCAACCCACACGGTTGCATTCAGGATTTAGGGTTCAGATAAACCGCATACCACTCTGCCGCCGTTTTGACACGTCAGCGGAGTGTTGGAAATAAGCGCCTGACTGCTGGAAAGAGCGAATGCCCGGAGAATCGCCTCTAAGCATGATGCGCACGCCGGATCGGCCATTGCCGCGGCGTGCCTCTGGACACCGCAGACGGCCCTGGATTGCAGGTGGGGCAATTATCGTCGCCCTCGCAGTCATCTGGACCGGCCTCTGGTACTACGCTGCCGTGATCGTCGAGCAGACGCTTGCCGGTTGGTATCAGCGGGAAGCCGCGGCTGGCAGATCCTATTCATGCGACTCCCAATCCGTGGGCGGGTTTCCGCTCAGGCTCGCCATCCACTGTGACAGCGTCGAGGTCGACATCAGAAGTGCCCAGCCGGCATTTGCCGTCGCGGCGAACGCGACGACTTTCGGCGCCATGATCTGGCACCCGACAACCCTTGTCGGCGATGTCGCCGGCCCATTGACGTTTGCGGAGCTCGGTCAAGCGCCCCGCTTTAGCGCCGACTGGAGTCACGCGCGCGTCGCGGTCCGCGGCATTCCGCCCAACCCCGACAGCGCGTCGTTGTCGTTTGACGCTCCTCACGTCGATCGCGTCATCGGCGCCGGCGGATCCGACGGACTTTTCAAAGCCGATCGGGTCGAGGCGGCGGCCCGCGTCGTTAGCGGACAACCAAACCGTCATCCGATCATCGAAGCGACCTTGGATCTGGAGGGCGCGATGGCGCCGGCGCTGCATCCTCTGCTCGCCGCACCCGCAAACATCAAGCTCGACGTGGTGGTGCGCGGCTTGAACGATCTCGGCCCCAAATCTTGGCCCGATCGAATCCGCGAGATGCAAGCGGCAGGCGGCGGCATCGAGATCAAAGAACTTCGCATGGCGCAGGGCGACGCCATTGTCATCGCGGGAACCGGGACATTGACTTTGAACGGTCGTGGCAAGTTGGACGGCGTCCTCGGGGTGGCCGTCGTCGGCATCGAGCGCATCGTTCCAATGCTCGGGGTCGATCGACTTGTCGCCCAAAGTGTCGATCGCCTTGCCGGCGGTGATAACCTTCTCGATCGGCTGGCGCCGGGGATCAGCGGGGTCATTCGTCAGAGCGCGAATGCGGGCGCCATCGAAACCCTCAAAAAGATGGGCCAGCCGGCTTCGGTCGATGGCCGGCCGGCTGTCGCACTGCCGCTCAAGTTCGTAGACGGTACGGTTTTTGTCGGGATGATACCCGTCGGTCAGATCGCACCACTGTTTTGAACTTATTTATTTCGGCTCGCGTGCCAGCCGACGGAGGCCTCCGGCACCGAGTTGGTCGAAGCAAAATACGGCTTAAGATCGAGCAGCGGCGTGTTGTCGAGGCAATCGAGCCCGATGACAGTGAGCTCGTTATCTTTGATACTGACGAGTTGGGCTACCGACACCGCGATCGGATTCGGCCGCACCGGCGAGCGCAGCGCAAACGTGCCGCGGCCTTCCGCATAGTGGTTCGGTATTTGCAGTACGAGATCGCGTCGCGCCTTGTCCATCCAATAGAGCACGACAACGTGTGTCACACTTTCCAAACCCCTGAGGCCTTGCCTCCAGCGCTCATCAAGCACGATGGTGCAGGCGGCATCGGTTTCACGCGGATTTTTTGGACAGTCCTCTCGCCGCTTCCAGGGCGTTCGGATGCGGCCGATGTAGAAAAGCGACGCATCGAACTTCTCCGGCAAGGCCACGGCGATCTCGCCCGCACGTAGACCGGCCTCGGGCCGGGGCGCTTCTTTTCGGCCCTTCACTGCCAAGTCTCGCTCGGCGGCCGTCGCGGTTTTGCGCAGCAAATCGCCGAAGGTATCATTATTTGTGGGACCAATCCCACCAGCACTTGCCTATTTACCCGCATAAAGATATCTTTATGTCGTCATGAGATTTCAGTCTGACCCGATGTTCGAGGCCCAACCGCATACCTTTCCCGGCATGACTGCCGCGCTCAAGGCGGCCGGCGAAGCCACGCGCCTGCGCCTTCTGATGCTCATTGCCGAAGCCGAACTAACCGTCTCCGATCTCACCGCCATTCTGCGGCAATCACAACCCCGGCTGTCGCGCCATCTGCGCCTTTTAGTGGAAGCCGGACTGGTGCAGCGTCACCGCGAGGGGTCATGGGCTTTCTTTCGCCTCGGTGATACTGGCACAGCCGCCGACATTGCTCGCGTCGTTATCGCCAAGCTCGATCCGAACGATGCCGTCCTGGCCAGGGATCGCGAACGTTTGGCGGCGGTACGCGCGACCCGGGCCGCAGCTGCCCAAAACTATTTTCGCCGGCATGCGGCTGAGTGGGACCGGATACGCAGGCTGCATGTCGCCGACGCCGCCGTCGAAGATGCGATCGCAACAGCGCTCGGCGACCAGCCGATCCGTTCTCTCCTCGACCTCGGCACGGGGACCGGGCGAATGCTGGAACTATTCGCCAAAGATCTCGAACGTGGGATCGGCCTCGATCTTTCCCTGGAGATGTTGGCGGTTGCGCGCGCGCACCTCGATCGCGCCGGTCTCAAGAACTGCAGCGTTCGCCAGGGCGACATCTACGACATCCCGTTACCGCGCGACTCTTTTGACGTCGTCATCATCCATCAGGTCCTGCACTTCCTCGACGACAGTGCGCGCGCCATCCGCGAGGCTGCCCGCGTCCTGCGGCCGGGCGGGCGTCTGTTAGTCGTTGATTTCGCGCCGCACGATCTCGAATTTCTGCGCGAGGAACACGAGCACCGCCGGCTCGGCTTCTCCGCCGAGACCGTCAGGCAATGGCTCGAAGCCGCGGGCCTCGAGGTCATTCGGCAGCAAACGCTGCCGCCCGGGCCCGAGGGCAAGGTCGCAGTATCTCTCTGGCTTGCACGCGACCCGCGCATCCTGCTGGCTGTCCCGAGCACACGCGAGGTCGCCTGATGCAACACCATGCAGAGAACGCACGGACAATCCGCGTCTCGTTTGAGTTTTTTCCGCCGAAGACCGCCGAAATGGAACACACGCTGTGGCAGGCGGTCGGGCGGTTGGCACCGCTGCAACCCCAATTCGTCTCGGTGACATATGGCGCTGGCGGGACGACGCGTGAGCGCACGCATGCCACCGTTAAACGAATTCTCGCGGAGACCATGCTTACTCCGGCTGCGCACCTGACTTGTGTCGGCGCCACCCGCGCAGAGGTCGACGAAGTCATTGAGGCCTACGCCGAGGCCGGCGTGCGCCATATCGTGGCGCTACGGGGCGACCCTCCTACCGGCATAGGCGAACGTTTTTCACCTCACCCCGACGGCTACCAGAACGCCGCCGATCTGGTCCGTGGCATTAAACGTCTTGCCGAAGTTGAAGTGTCGGTCTCTGCCTATCCCGAGAAGCATCCCGACAGTCCCACCGTCGCCGCTGACATCGACATGCTCAAAGCAAAGATCGATGCCGGCGCAAGCCGTGCCATTACACAGTTCTTCTTCGAGAATGACCTGTATTACCGGTATCTCGATAAAGTGCGCTCTGCCGGCATCGGCATTCCGATCGTACCGGGAATACTGCCGGTGCAGAATTTCGCCCAGACAAAAAACTTCGCCGCACGCGCCGGCGCTTCCGTTCCCGTTTGGCTTGCTTCGCGGTTCGAAGGCCTCGACGAAGACCCGGCGACGCGCAAACTGATCGCGGCGACCGTCGCCGCGGAACAGGTGACGCGCCTCGCCGAACACGGTGTCAGCGATTTTCATTTCTACACGATGAACCGTGCCGACCTCGCTTACGCCATCTGTCACCTCCTCGGTTTGCGGCCGAGCGCTCGGCCTGGGGCGCGCGCGCATGCCGAGACCGCGCCCGCTTGAAAATAGGACGAAAGTGATGGTGACGCGCTCAGCAACGGAAACGACGCTCCGCCGCCTCGCTGAGGAGCGCATCCTGGTTCTGGATGGCGCCATGGGCACCATGATCCAGGACCTCCGGCTCGAAGAGCAGGCGTATCGCGGCGCGCGCTTCGACGCGTGGAACCGCGAGGTTCGCGGCAATAACGATCTTCTAAATCTTACCCGGGCCGACTCCGTCCGCGCCATTCACCTCGCCTACTTTCGCGCCGGTGCCGACATCGTCTCGACCAACACGTTCTCATCAACCAGCATCGCGCAATCCGATTACGGTATGGCGGAGTTCGCTTACGAGCTGAACCTGGAGGGGGCGCGGCTCGCTCACGCGGCCGCACGCATCGCACAGGACGAAGACGGACGGCCGCGCTTTGTGGCCGGCGCGATTGGTCCAACCAACCGCACCGCGTCCATTTCCCCGGACGTTTTGAATCCAGGCTTCCGTGCCGTCACCTTCGACGATCTGCGCGCAGCTTACGCCGAGCAAGTGCGCGGCCTGATCGACGGCGGCGCCGATCTTTTATTGATCGAAACCATTTTCGACACGCTCAACGCCAAGGCTGCAATCTTCGCCTGCCTCGAAACATTGGAAGCCCGCGAGCTAAGCCTCCCGCTGATGATTTCCGGCACGATCACCGATCGGTCCGGGCGTATTCTCTCCGGCCAAACGCCGGAGGCGTTCTGGAATTCCGTCGCCCATACCGCGCCGCTTTCCGCCGGGCTCAATTGCGCGCTGGGTGCACGGGAGATGCGGCCCCACATCGCCGAATTGGGGCGCGTCGCCGATACGCTGATTTGCGCTTACCCCAATGCCGGACTGCCGAACGAGTTCGGCCGTTACGACGAGAGCCCGCAGATGATGGCGGATTTTATCCGCGAGTTTGCCGAAGCCGGACTGGTCAATATTGTCGGCGGTTGCTGCGGTACGACTCCCGACCATATCCGCGCCATCGCCGCCGCCGTGTCGGGCAAGGCCCCGCGGCGGATCCCTAAACCCGAGCCGCTGTTGTGGCTCTCCGGGCTGGAGCCGTTTACGCTCACGTCGGCGATTCCGTTCGTGAACGTCGGCGAGCGCACCAACGTGACCGGATCGGCGCGGTTTCGCAAATTGATCACCGCCGGCGACTTTGCCGCTGCGCTTGCCGTGGCGCGCGATCAAGTCGAAAACGGCGCGCAGATCATCGACGTCAATATGGACGAGGGCTTGCTCGATTCTGAGAACGCGATGATGACATTTCTCAATCTCATCGCCGCGGAGCCTGACATCGCCCGCGTGCCGGTGATGATTGATTCTTCGAAATTTTCGGTCATTGAGGCCGGCCTGAAATGCGTTCAAGGCAAGTCTGTCGTTAATTCGATCTCGCTGAAGGAAGGCGAAGACGTGTTCGTCAAGCAGGCCCAATTGGTGCGCCGCTACGGGGCCGCCGTCGTCGTCATGGCGTTCGACGAGAAGGGCCAGGCTGATACTTTCGAACGCAAAACGGCGATCACGGCGCGCGCCTACGACATCCTGGTGAACCGGCTCGGCTTTCCGCCGCAAGACATCATTTTCGATCCTAACATCTTCGCGGTGGCGACCGGTATCGAGGAGCATGACGGATACGGCAAGGCCTTCATCGATGCGGCCGGATGGATAAGGCAGAACCTGCCGCACGCCCATGTCTCGGGAGGCGTGTCGAACTTATCTTTTTCGTTTCGCGGCAATGAGCCGGTGCGCGAAGCCATGCACTCGGTCTTTCTTAACCATGCCATCGCCGCCGGCATGGATATGGGCATCGTCAACGCCGGTCAGGTCGCGGTTTATGACGATCTCGATGCCGAATTGCGCGAAGCCTGCGAGGACGTTGTGCTTAATCGCCGTGGCGACGCCGCCGAGCGGCTGCTTGCGGTGGCCGAACGCCATCGCGGTCACGGCAAGGAAAAGAAAGAAGCCGATCTGTCGTGGCGCGAGTGGCCGGTCGAGCGGCGGCTCACGCACTCGTTGGTGCACGGCATCAACGACTTCATTCCCGTCGACGTCGAGGAAGCGCGCCTCAAAGCGTCCCGCCCGCTTGCGGTGATCGAAGGCCCGCTGATGGACGGCATGAACGTAGTCGGCGATTTATTCGGCGCCGGCCGCATGTTTTTGCCGCAGGTGGTCAAATCAGCACGGGTGATGAAACAGGCGGTCGCTTGCCTTTTGCCGTACATGGAGCAGGACCGGGACGGGCGCAGCCACGTCTCCACCAACGGCAAGATCGTGCTCGCGACCGTCAAAGGCGACGTGCACGACATCGGCAAGAACATCGTTGGCGTCGTGCTCGCGTGCAACAATTACGACGTGGTCGATCTCGGCGTGATGGTGCCGGCCGAAAAGATTCTTCAGGCTGCGGTCGACGAACGGGCGGATATCATAGGCCTTTCCGGCCTCATTACGCCCTCGCTCGACGAGATGTGTCACGTCGCCAACGAGATGGAACGCCAGGGTTTCGAGATCCCGCTGCTCATTGGCGGAGCAACCACCAGCCGGGTGCACACCGCGGTCAAGATCCATCCTAATTACCGTCGCGGGCAAACGGTCTATGTCAATGATGCGAGCCGTGCGGTTGGCGTGGTGTCCTCACTGCTGTCATCGGATACGCGCGCACACACAATCAATGAAGTGCGAGCGGAGTATGCCCGCATCGCCGCCGCGCATGCGCGCGGCGAGCAGAATAAGCGGCGGCTACCGCTTGCCGATGCCCGCGCCAATTCGTTAAAGCTGAATTGGTCCGGAGATTATCGCCCGCCTGTGCCGCGCCTTATCGGCACACAACGCCTGACGGAAGTGCCGATTTCCGAACTCATCGACATCATCGATTGGACTCCGTTCTTTTCGGTTTGGGAGCTCGGCGGCAAGTTCCCGGCGATTTTGGACGATGCCAAAGTGGGCGAAGCGGGCCGCAGCCTTTACGCCGACGCGCAGGATATGCTGCGGAAAATTATTGCCGAACGCTGGTTTCAGGCCCACGCCGTTGTCGGTTTCTGGCCGGCGAACGGCGAAGGCGATGACATTCTCTTGTTTGGCGACGAGCGTCGTGCGGCGCCGATTGCGGCGCTGCATACGCTCCGTCAGCAGCTTCCGCGTCGTGAAGGTCAAGCCAACGTGGCGCTCGCCGATTTCGTCGCGCCGCGCGCGAGCGGGCTTGCGGATTATATCGGCGCTTTCGCCGTCACCGCGGGCATCGGCGAGGAAGCGGTCGTCGACTGTTTCAAGCACGCCAACGACGACTATTCCGCGATCATGGCCAAAGCGCTTGCCGACCGCCTGGCCGAAGCGCTCGCAGAGCGGCTTCACCAGCGCGTGCGCAAGGAATTCTGGGCTTACGCGCCGGATGAGGCGCTGGGCAGCGGCGAACTGATCGCGGAGAAATACCGTGGCATAAGACCCGCGCCCGGCTATCCGGCACAACCAGACCACACCGAGAAGATCACTTTATTCAGTCTGCTCGACAGCGAGCGTGAGATTGGCGTGCGGCTTACGGAAAGCTTCGCCATGTGGCCAGGCGCGTCCGTTTGCGGAACCTATTTCAGCCATCCCGAAAGCTATTACTTCGGTGTCGGCAAGATCGAACGCGACCAAGTGGAAGACTACGCCGCGCGCAAAGGCTGGACGTTCGCGGAAGCTGAGAAATGGCTGGCGCCAATTCTGAATTACGATCCACTAGCGGCGCTGCGCCGCGCCGCGGAATAGCGGCTAAACGGCGAGCGACAAGATCGACAGTAGCGCGACACCGCACAGCCCTTGCGCAAGCGTACCAAGACTTAGTGCGACGAGCCCCCGGACCGGTGTGACGCCGGCGTTGCAAGTTACCAGCCAAAAGTAATCGTCATTGACGTGAGAAATTGTCATCGCGCCGGCGCCGATCGCGAGCGCAGCGAGCGCCCGTCCATTCTCGGCATCTAATCCCAGAGATGCGAGCGAAGGCTGGATCATTCCCGCGGCAGCGATCGCGGCAACGAGCGACGAGCCTTGCAAGGTCTTGATTACCGCAGCGACCAGGAAAGCAATCAACACGCCACCATGCAGGCCGGCCACTCGCTCGCCAATCAGCTCCGCCATTCCAGTTTCCTGGCAAATCTTTTGCAAGCCGCCAGCCGCGCCCACCGTCAGCAGCACGCCCGCAACCTTGGCGAAAATACTCTCGGTCCAAGTGATGTCGGCCAGAAGCTTCACGCTCAGCCGCCGGTGGCCGGCAACCATGATGCCGACCCCGACCAAAAACAGGATCAGCGGCCGCCCCATCCCGAGGATTCTTTCCCGATCGGTGCCGCCGCCGAGCGGTTCGCTTGGAATGTCGCCGAGGGATTGGATCATCAGGAGAAGCAATGGGACGGCAATGGCCAGAATAAAAACGGTCCCCACCCAAGGACTCGCGGTTTGTTGTTTGACGTTATCCTTTGCCGAGGGTTCTGCCTCACCGGACGGGAAAAACCATTGCGCCCAGGCCATGCCGAAGACGGCAAGCACGACGGCGATCGGCAGACCAAAAAGCGCGACGCGATCCCAGTGCGCGCCCAGGATGGAAGCGGCGGCAATCGGCACGGGCGAAAACAAGATGAACCCGTGGCCCGCGGAGATCGCCAGCGCCGGCGCCATTGTGATTGACGGACGTGCAGCAGTCGACTTCTCGCCAAGCCCGCGCAGCGCCGGGCTCAAGAGCGCAAAGGCCGTGGCCGGATACGCCCCGATACCCGCAATCAGGCCGACAAGCGTACTTTTCCAGCCTTGCTCCCACCATGTCCCGCACGCAATTGAGGTTGTGGTTCGACCAACTGGGTTTGCAGCCTCGGCAATGCCTGCGACGATAGCGGCGCCGACAATGACCAGCCCGGGCGAATAGAGCGTTTGGGAAAAGCCGGCGCCGAAACTCTTGCCCAGAAGACTGACGGAAAAACCGCTCGCCAAGCCAAAGCCGGTCGCAACAACCAGAATTGCGATGCACGGATGCAGGCGCCGCGATTGAATTGCGACAACGAGAATGGCGGCCGCCGCAATGAAGACAAGCGCCTGGACTAACGGCATGGCCGAAACCAATATTGGACCTCACTCGACGGAGCAATAGAGCGAATGACGGCGCGGCTTGGTCGATGGCTGGCGATTTGCGTTCAAGCGGCGGTTGGGCTCGCGCTGTTCCTCACGGTCGCGGTGAGCGCCGCGACGCCAGAAACTTTTATCCGGGCCGACGGGCGATACCTCGTCGACGGTAACGGCGGACGTTTCGCCATCAAGGGAATAAATCTCGGCAATTGGCTCGTGCCGGAAGGCTATATGTTCAAGTTTACCCGGGCGCGCGCACCATCCGAGATCGACGCTGTCATTCGCGCGCTGATCGGACCCCAAGACGCCGCTCGATTCTGGACGGAGTTCCGCGACGTCTATGTCGCCAAGCCCGACATCGACTTCATCAAAGCGGCCGGATTTAACACCGTGCGTGTGCCGCTGCATTGGGCGCTTTTCGTCAGGCCGGGCGCAAATGGGGAAGATGCTTTTGAAGGACCGGGCTGGGCACTGCTCGACCGGCTGGTTGGATGGAGCCGGGAAGCCGGACTGCGCGTTATTCTCGATCTCCATGCGGCGCCCGGTGGCCAGACCGGAGTCAACCATGACGACGGGCCGGGTTTCCCGCTGGTATTTTATGTTCCGCGCTACCGCGAGCTGACGATCGAGCTGTGGCGGCGGCTGGCGCTACACTATCGCGACGAGCCGGCCATCCTTGGCTACGATCTTCTGAACGAGCCGATCTCTCCTTACAACGACGAGCCTTACCTCAATCCGCGATTGGAGCCGCTCTACCACGATATCGTCGCGGCGATCCGAAGCGTGGATTTAAAGCACCCGGTGATACTCGCGGGCGCCCAGTGGAGCACGAGCTTCGCCGCGTTTTCTCGGCCGTTCGACGACAACGCAATCTATTCGTATCACAAGTTTTGGGCGCACCCGACCCGCGACGCGGTGCAAAGCTATTTCGACTTCAGCAATCGCTGGAATGTTCCGTTGCTGATCGGCGAAACCGGCGAAGGCTCTTACGAATGGAATGAAGAATTTCGTCGCCTCAACGAAAAATTCGATATTGGGTGGTGCTTCTGGCCGTACAAGAACCTGGATTCGCAAACCAGCGTCGTTTCAATTCAGGCGCCGGACAAATGGAGCCTGATCGCGCGTGCAGGCAGCAGCACCGCCACCGCCGCCGCCGCCGAGGAACATCTCCTGCCTCGCGAGCAAGCAATGAGCATACTCAGCGCCTATCTGGAAAATGCGCGCTTCGCCAATGTCCGCATCAACAAGGGCTATCTCGTCTCGCTGGGGCTTTCCGTTCCCTAGTTCCCGTGCGCGATCGCGCGTTCGACAAAGAGCGCCGCTTCAAGGGTGTCTCGATCGCGGCCGAAACCGCCGACAATCTGCACTCCGAGCGGCAGATCACCTTCACTCAGTCCGGGCACGTTCACGCATGGAGTTCCCATCAAGGTCCACAGCCGGTTAAACACAGGGTCACCCGTAAAGCTAAAGCCGCACGGCGCGGCGCCTGGCGCCGACGGCGTCAAAATTACGTCGACGTCGCGCAAAAAATCGCCGAGCGATTGCCGGGCACGCGAAGCGGTGCGGCGTGCCGCGTCATAGTCGCCGACGGTGATCGACGCAGCCCGATCAAGCTGTTCGCGCAACGGCGGGCCGATCTTGTCGCGGTGGCTGTCATACTCGAATGCGAGCGAGCGGAACGCTTCGAAATCCTGAATGACGAACTGAGCGCGATAAGCCTGCTGCAAAATTTCCGGCAACTCCAGGTCAAATACCGTAGCGCCGTTCGCTTCAGCGCCGCGTGCGGCGGAATCAACCGCGGCGTGCATGGTCGCACTCGCCTTCGACCAGAGATGCGTGCGCACGAGACCAATGCGCGGCGCTGCCGGCGCTTTTTCATCGACGCGAAGCGGACGCTCGCTGATGGCCGCCGCGGCGTAAGCGACGTCCGCAACGTTCGCGGCAAACAAACCCACCGTGTCGAGATGCCACGCGTAGCATTTCATCCCGACCGTCGGAATGAGCCGGTACGATGGCTTGAAACCGGCAATGCCGCAAAATGCCGCCGGGCGAACGACCGACCCCGCGGTCTGGCTGCCGAACGCGATCGGCAGCATCGCCGCGGCAACTGCAGCGGCCGAACCGGACGACGAGCCGCCGGGCGTATGCGCGAGATTTCTCGGATTGCGCGTACCGGCCGGGACCAGTGAAGCAAACTCGGTCGTGGCCGTCTTGCCCAGCACGACGCCGCCGGCGCGCCGCGCCAAGGTCACGGCGGTCGCGTCAGCGCGCGGACGGTAACCTGCATAGATTGGCGAGCCATATTGGGTCGGGAAATCGGCGGTGTCGAAAATGTCCTTCACGCCGATCGGCAAACCGCGCAGCGGCAATGAACTCAGCCGCGAGTCTTCCGCGGCTTTCCGCGCCGCCTCGACATCGAGCGCAACGAAGGCGGCGAGCTCCGGTTCGCGAGCGGCAATCGCTTCCGCGCACAGGTCGACAATTGCGCGCGGGTTAGTTTCGCCGGCATCCAGGCGTCGGACGAGATCGAGTACGGAAAGCATCATTTACCTTCAATCAGAGCGACAAGACGGTGGGTAACGCGGCGTACGACCGGAAAGGCGATTAGTCCGATGACCACGGCGACCGGCCAGCCGATCCCGAAGGCCGACAACCAGCGGCGAACGAAGTCAGCGCGAAAACCAATATTGCTGAAAGTGACAACGGCGCTGACGCAGAAGACAATGAGCGCCGTGGCGAGAACGGGAAAAATGAACCTCGCCTTCCCTTCCATGATCCACCCCAACGTCCCGCCAAACCCGATTTGATCGTAAGCCAGCGCCGGTTCAAGGCCCACGCCGCAGCCATATGGTTAACAGGCTTTTGCCGCTTCGAACATTGAGCAGTCCTTAACGGAAATGCCGGCATTCTGCGCATCATGTTGCGTAGCGTTCAGCGTGCGTTGCCGGCTGTCGTCGTTGCCGCGTTGATCGCGCTCGCGGGCTGCAGCCATTACCTCTCAGGCGAACGTGAATCGTGGCGGCACGACGCCGAGGTCACGTGCCTGAGCTCGGGCGGCGTCAAGGAAGGCCCCGAGCGCGTGCAGATTACCGCGATCAGTGGTCCCGGCATTTGCGGGATCGATTTTCCGCTGCGCGTGTCCGCTTTAGGAGTGAGTGGGCCGCTTAGCTACGAAGACGAGGCGCTGCGCCCGCCGGGCGCCATTCCGCAGAGTTCGCTTCCGCCGCACTGGCCCGTTGCTCAGCCCAACATGCCGCCGCCAATTTCATCCGGCGCGCCTCCGCCTTACGGCGCAGCTCCTGTCGGGCGGGTCCAAACCGGCGCAACGCAAGACTTGCGATGGCAGACCGGCCCGCCGCCCGCCGCCCAACCTAGTGCGCCAATGTCGATTTATGCTCCGGGCGTGCCTGTGCCGGAGCCTGACGCAGAGGAATTCGAACCTGCGCCGCCGCGCCTATATGAGGGCGCTTCGGGCGCGCGGAGCGGTATGCCGTCCGTAGCTTTGCCGCCGCCAAGTGTTGCTACGCCTAATTATCCTCCGCCAAATTATCCCGCGCCTGCACCCACCTACTCGCGACGCGCCGAACCGACGCCAGCGCCGCCATACGAAAGCGCTCCTCTCGGCGCCTCAGGCATAAATAGGCCGATCAATGCGGGCGGCCCGGTTGAAGTGAAGCCGGCGGCGACGCTCGCCTGCCCTATTGTTTCCGCGCTCGATCGATGGATTGCGGCTTCCGTGCAGCCGGCCGCGATGCATTGGTTCCGCGAACCGGTCGTCGAGATCAAACAAATCTCCGCCTATTCCTGCCGCGGTATGAATGGCGACCCGAACGCACACGTTTCCGAGCATGCTTTCGGTAATGCACTCGACATTGCGGAATTCACGCTGGCTGACGGCCACCGGATCAGCGTGCAGTACGGCTGGCGAGGAGCGCCTGAAGAGCAGGGATTCCTGCATGACGTGCAGCTGGCGGCGTGCGAGCAGTTCTCGACCGTGCTGGCGCCCGGCGCCAACGTCTATCACTACAACCACATTCACGTTGATCTGATGCGGCATGCGAGCCGGCGGCACATTTGCGAGCCGAGCGCGATCCCGGGCGAGGTCGTCGCCGAGCGTGCGCGAGGTCACTCCTACGCCGCGCGCCACGAAGGAGAGCCCTCATATACTGGCGCTATCAAGTCCGGATCGCCTACTCGCCCGCTCGGTTACGCGCGCGAGAACGATCGCCTGCCGCTGGCCGAGCCGGGCGCCGACTAAATCGGTGCGATGCTTTGGAAACGGCCGGTCGCTATTTTCGCGGCCACGCGCCGATATCTTCAAGCTCCTTCATTGCGTTGTCGGTAAACTCGGCCTTGGGACCGTCGCCGCCAATCACGAACATCAGGATCGCTTCCTCGCCGTTCTCGGCCGCTTTTACGTTCTCGAACCGCCGAATAGCGCCGGGCGGAAACGAAATGACATCGAGTGGATTAAGGTCAACAGACTCGACTTTACCGGCCTCGTTTTCCCATGAGCAACGCCAAACGCCGGTCATCGGAATAAAGGTCTCGTTGGTGTCGTGGTTGTGCATCATCGGACCCTTGCCGGGCTTGGCGCGGCAATAGCCGAGATTGAAGCCTTCAGAAATCGGAATTGCGGCAAGCCGTGACGCATCGTCGCCGACCGGCGAAGTCACGGCCCCGCCTTCGTCGTGCGGCGGCTGGAAACCGATCACGTTGTAGAGAGTCCGCTCGCATTGCGGCGCTGTGCTGTCAGGCAGTCCGCCGTCGGAGCCTTTCAAGTCGTTGAAACGGGCGACCCGTTTCATCATATTGGCGCGAGAAACTCCCATCTTCGGCAGCGTTTCCATAATTTTCCGTCCTTTATTTTGTCCGTGCTTTATCCCGGGAATTTTGATTTTCCCGCTATCCGCTGTCAATGTGCGTCTGCTCCGACCTCGCGCGCAAGCGCGAGCTGCCGCCGGCTTTACCGGGCGGCATCCATGTGTGCGAGCACGGCGGCGCTGGGCCAGCAATCGACCTTAAGGCCGTTGCGCTTTTGATAATCGCCGAGCGCTGCGCGCGTTTTCATCCCCGCTTTGCCGTCGATCTTGTCGTGGTAATAGCCGCGTGCCGTCAGAATTTCCTGCATACGATCGAGATCGTGGCTTGGCAGCTGCGCGACCTTCATCCAGGGAGTTTCGAACGGCCGCGGATCGGCAATTCGGTCGCTTAAATGGCCGACGAAAAGGACATAGAGATCGGAGAAATTATATTCCTTGAGGGCGAAATAATTCTTCGTGGCGAGAAATGCCGGACCATACAAGCCGGCCGGCTGCAGCAACGAAGCGGGCTCAGCCCGTTGCGCCGCCGAAACTGCGCGCCCATACGCCGGCACAAATCCCGCTCCGAGCCATTCGCCGATCGGGCGGGTGTTTTCGGGGATACCCATGGTGCAATCCACATTCGCCGGAGAGTGCACCTCGTAGGACCAGCGCACGCCACGCTGCCACCCCTTGTCGACGAGCTGCTTGGCCGCCGAGGCAAGCGCGTCCGGCACCGAGTTCCAGATGTCGCGCCGGCCGTCGCCCTCGAAATCGACGGCATATTTATAGAAATCCGACGGCAGGAACTGAGTAAGGCCCATCGCGCCCGCCCATGAACTTTTCATGTCAGCGAGTTTGACGGAGCCGTCTTCCAGCATCTTCAGCGCGAGCAAGAATTCGCCTTGGAACTTTTCCTTGCGCTTACCGAAATAGGCTTGCGTAGCCAACACGCGAACGGCGTTGTGCGTGTCGCGTGCGCGTCCGTAATCGGTCTCGCGGCCGAAGATCGCGAGCAGGACGGTCGGGGGGACGCCGTATTGCTTTTCAATCTCAGTCAGCGGGGCACGGTATTGCTCGAGGAGCTTCCGGCCCTGCGCTGACAAGCGATCGAAGGTGGACTCTTTGAGGTAGTCCGCCGGCGTCTCGACAAATTCCGGTTGGCCGCGGCCGCCCTGTTGCGGTCGTCCTGGGATAACGAGCTCCGGGAGCGACAAATCGGGTTCGAGCCCGCGCGTCGCAGTGTCGAACGTTGTTCGCGACACGCCAAGCGCTTGCGCCTGCGGCCACAGCGATTGCAGCCACGCCTCGAATTCGCGATCGGCAGCGACAGCGCCGTCGCCGCAAATGCCTGCGGTCAACCAGATCACGCAAAACAAGCAAGCGGCCAGTCTCATACCTGCAGACCAATTATCGCGTCGCCACAATGAACAGGCGGGGAAACTTGAGCAATACCGTGCCGTCGACGCGCGGCTTGTATGCGGCGCTGACCCTTTTGCTGTAGGCGGCAAGGAACTCCTCGCGCGCAGCAGTATCAAGCAAGGCCAGATAAGGCTGCAGCGAGGACCCTTTGAACCATTCGACAATCGCCTGCGGCGTTGCCATCACAAAGTTGTAAATGGTGTGCCAAATATCAATCTGCGCGCAGACCGGCCTGAGCAGGTCGTAATAGGCGTCGGGCGCCAAAAGTCCGGAGCGTGGTACCGCCGCGCTCAAATCCTTCGCCCACGGGCCGTTTGCAGCGACCTCCTCCTGCAAGGCGTTCGCGGGTTCGCGGGTATTGGCCGGCATCTGCACAGCGAGAACGCCGCCGGCGGGTAACGACTCCAGCAAGCGGCGCAATACTGCCGGATGATCCGGCACCCACTGGAATACCGCGTTGCCGAAAAGAAGATCGGTGCCCGGGTCCGGCGTCCAGCTACCAATATCTGCCTCCACAAACAAACAGTCCGGCAAGCGCTCGCGCGCCTTGCCGAGCATGCTCGGGGACGAATTGAGACCTATGGTTTGCGCAGCGGGGAAGTGCCGATGAAGCAATTCGGTCGAATTGCCAGGCCCGCACCCGAGATCGACTATCCGCCGAGGCGTTTCCAGCGGAACCCGCGCCAACAGCTCACGCGGTGGCCGGGTGCGCTCGTCCTCGAACTTGAGATATTGCTGGGGATTCCAGTCCGCCATCGACTTTCGCGCTATTCCGCGGGAGTAGCGTGCAGTGCAGAAGCGGCGACTGCGGTTCCCAATTGCTGGGAGCGATCGGCCCCCAGCAACATGTATACCGCCGGAACAACAAACAACGTGAACAGCGTACCGATGGTAAGGCCGGTGGCGATGACAAGACCCATCTGAAAGCGCGAAACCGCGCCAGCCCCGCCTGCCGTAATCAGCGGCACAACGCCCAGCACCATCGCGGCGGTGGTCATCAAAATCGGCCGCAGCCGTATTCCTGCCGCCGTTTCAATCGCGTCGCGCTTGCTGCGTCCCTCGGCCTGCAGATCGTTGGCGAACTGCACGATCAGGATGCCGTGTTTGCTGATCAAGCCCATCAGCGTCACCAGCCCGACTTCGGTGTAGATGTTGAGCGAGGCGCCGGCGATGCCGATGCTGACGAAGATCAGCGCACCGGCGATCGACATCGGCACCGAAACCAGGATGATCACCGGGTCGCGGAAGCTTTCGAACAGCGCCGCCAGCGCGAGAAACACGATGATCAGCGCGAAGCCGAAGGTCGTCACAAACCCGCTGGTCTCCTGAATGTACTGCCGGCTCAAGCCGCCGTAATCGACCGAATAGTCGCGCGGCAGGGTCCGCGCCGCCAGGCTCTGCAAATAGGCAAGCGCGTCGCCTTGCGAAACACCGGGCATCGCAACGCCCTGGATCGTAGCGCTGTTGAGCTGCTGAAAATGATTGAGCGATTCGGGGACCGTCTTACTCGAAACCGTGGCAACCGTGGACAACGGCACCAAAGAGCCGTCAGCGGTACGGATGTGATAATCGAGAAGCTGCTGGGCGTTAAGGCGAAATCGCTGCTGGACTTGCGGGATCACCTTATAAGAGCGGCCGGTCATGCTGAAATAATTGATATACCCGCCGCCGAGCATGGACTGGAGCGCGCCACCGATATCGCTCATCTTCAGCCCAAGCTGAGCCGTTTTGTCGCGATCGATAAGAATATTCGACTGCGGATTGTCGATTTTTAGATCGCAATCAAGAAAGATGAAATTGCCGCTCTGCTGCGCCTCGCGGAGGAATTGCTGGGCGATGCCGTACAGCCGTTCGAACGATTTGGTCGTGCCGATGACGAATTGCACCGGTAGCCCGATGCTGCCGGGCAATGGCGGCGGCTGAAACGCGACCACACGAATCCCGGCAATTTTGCTCACCTCCTGCTGCACCGCGGGCTGCAAGACATTGCTTGACTTGGAACGCTTGTCCCATGGCTTGAGCGCCATTCCGGAAATGACCTGGCCCGGGAAATCGATCTGGAATACGTGTTCGGTCTCGGGATGGCTGAAGAAAGTCTCGTACACCTGATGCGCGTAAAGCTCCCGCTGCCGCAGCGTCGAATTCGGCGCGGCGATCGATTGTGAGAGAATGACGCCTTGATCCTCCTGCGGCGCCAGCTCGGTATGCGCGGTGATGAACAAAAAGTAGATGCTGCCGAGCACGACCAGCGCAAACACGACCGTCACCGGCAAATAATTCAAGCTGCGATGCAGACGCCGCTCATAGGCGCCGCGCAGCCAATTGAACCCGCGATCGATGAACGAAGTAAATTTGGATTCCCAGCCGCGGTGCTGCGGATCGGGATTTTTCAATAGCCGCGAGCACAGCATCGGCGAGAGCGTCAACGCCACTACGCCGGAGACGGTCACCGCGCCGACCAGTGCGAAGGCAAACTCGGCGAACAGTGCGCCAGTCAGGCCGCCCTGAAACCCGATCGGCACGTACACGGCGCCAAGCACCACGGTCATGGCGATAATCGGCCAGCCGAGTTCACGCGCCGCAGCGATCGCTGCCGGAATCGGCGCGACGCCCTCCTCCAGATGGCGGCTGACGTTTTCGACCACGATAATGGCGTCGTCGACGACGAGACCAATGCCCAACACCAGCGCCAGCAGCGTCAGAAGGTTGATGGAGTAGCCCAGCGCTAGCAGAATGATCAGCGTACCGACGAGCGATAGTGGAATGGCGACCGTCGGAATAAGCGAGGCTCGCACCGAGCCGAGAAACATAAAGACGACCAGCGTCACGATGGCCAGTGCCTCGACAAGGCTCAGCACAACCTCGTAAATCGCCGCATTCACGAACTCGGTGGAGTCGTAGACGATCGCGCCTTCCAGCCCGCGGGGAAGCTGGTCGTGAATATCCGGCCAGATCTTGCGGACGCCTCGTATTACTTCCAGTAGATTTGCCGCCGGCGCGACTTGGATGCCGATATAGACTGCCTGCTTGCCGTCAAATCCGACCTCGGACTCGTAGTCCTCGGCGCCGAGCGTAACATTGGCGACGTCCTGCAGGCGCACGACCGCGCCGTTCGCCTGCTTGATGACGAGGTTGCGGAATTCATTTGCTGTGTGCAGGCCAGTCGAGGCCGTAAGGTTGACCTGCACCATCTGGCCTTTGGTGGTGCCGATACCTGATATGAAGTCGTTGGCGGCAAGCGCGGCGCTGACGTCGTTTGCCGTGAGCCCGAAGGCCGCGAGCTTTTGCGGATCGAGCCAGGCGCGCAGCGCGAACACCTTCTGCCCAAGCAGCTCGGCCGTTTGTACGCCCGCGACGGTTTGCAGCTTGGGCTGCACGACCCGGGTGAGGTAATCGGTGATCTGGTTTGGTGCGAGAACCTCGCTGTCGAAGCCGAGATACATGGCGTCGATCGTCTGGCCGACTTTGACGGTCAACACCGGCTGCTGCGTGCCTGTCGGCAGCTGATTGAGCACCGACTGAATTTTCGTATTGATCTCGGTCAGCGCCTTGTCGGCATCGTAGTTGAGCCGCAGGTAGATCGTGATGGTGCTGGTGCCCGACTGGCTCGACGACGTCATGTAATCGATGCCGTAGGCTTGGGCGATGGCGATCTCGAGCGGCGTCGTGATGAAGCCCGCCACCACATCGGGATCGGCGCCATAATAGGTGGTGGTTACGGTCACGACCGCGTTCTCGGTGCGCGGATACTGCAAGACCGGCAGCGCGTAATAGGCGCGTACGCCCAAAACCAGGATCAACAGACTGATGACCGATGCGAGAACCGGCCGGCGAATGAAGATGTCGGTGAAGTTCATGACGTCCGCACGCTACCGATCGATCGGGACAGGCGCCGCGTCCGCGGTCGGGGTCACGGAATTGTCGATCAAAACCACCGAGCCGTTGTGCAACTTGATCTGGCCCGCGGTGACAACGGTGTCGCCATCTTCGACGCCTTTGAGCACCGCAACCTGATCGCCGCGGGTCGGCCCAATGGTGATGAAAGTCTGCCGCGCAGTTAGTTGCGGCTTGCCGTCCGCGCCGGTTCCCTTATCGACCACATAGACGGTGTCGCCGTAGGGATTATAGGTGATCGCCGTCTGCGGCAACGTGACGTAATTCTGCGGCGAGCCGGTCGCGATCTCCACGGTGGCATACATCCCCGGCAGCAGCTTGTGATCGGCATTCTGCATCGTTGCCCGCACTTGCACGTTGCGGCTGCCGGTATCGACTTTCGGATTGATCGCAGAAATCTTGCCGGTAAAGGTCTCGCCCTTGAATGCATCCACGTGCACGGTGACGGCTTCCTCAAGCCGCAGCTGATCGATCGCCTGCTGCGGCACGAAGAAATCCACGTAAATCGGATCAAGCGCCTGCAGCGTCACAATTACCGTTCCCGGGCCGAGATATTGGCCCAAATCCACGGCGCGGATACCGAGGTGTCCGGCAAACGGGGCGCGCAAAATTTTCTTGTCGATCATCGCCTGCTGCTGGACGACTTGCGCCCGGGCGTTTTTCAGGTTGGCGGCATCAGTGTCCAGCGTCGCCTGGCTCACCGCCTGCATCTTAAATTGCTTCTGGTCGCGCTCGTTCGTTATCTCGTTGAGCGACGCTATCGCCTGTAGCGATTCCAGCCGGGCAACATCATCCGCGGTCCGCAGCTTCAGAAGCTGCGCGCCTTCCGCGACGTCATCACCGGAATTGAACGAAATCGATTCGACGACACCGGAAAGCTCGAGCGACAAATCCGCCCCCTTGACGGCGCGCAACGACCCGATGGCTTCGAGGCGCGTTTGCCATTCGCCCTGCGCCGCCCTGGTCACCGATACCGTTTGCGGCGGATTTCCCAGCGCGGTGATGAATTTCTTGATCATGGCCGCCTTGAACAGCTGGAATCCGAAAATTCCGCCGAACACAATGGCGACCGCCACGAGCATGATCACCATGCGCTTGATCATTTGTTCGGCTCCATTTTTATCGGCGGCGGCGAATCGCTGGCGGCGTGAACGATCATGGGTTCCGGACTATATGGATCGGGTTTGACATCGGCGCGGTTCCACCAGCCGCCGCCGAGCGCCGCAAACAAGGCGGCACTGTCGGCGAAGCGCGCTGCCTGCGCGGTGACCAGCGCAAGCCGCGCTTGCTGGTAGCTCCGTTGGGCATTGAGCAGCACCACATAGGTGATGGCGCCGAGCCGGTACTGTCCGCGCGTCAAGTCAAACGTCTCAGAGGCGACGCGTACCGAATGCTGCTGCGCGCGCAGGGTCGCGGCGTCCAACTGGAGCGCCCGCAGCGCGTCCGCGACGTTTTGGAATGCTGTCAACACGGTATTGCGATATTGCGCGTCGGCCACCTCGAAAGCGGCTCTTGCCGCGCGCTCCTGGTGCAGTAGGGTAAATCCCTCAAAGATCGGCTGGGTTACGGAACTGCCAATCGTCCAAATGGCAGCTCCGGGCGTAAACAGCTGCGCCGGCGTCAGAGCCAGGTTGCCATACTGTGCGGTGAGACTTAATTGCGGCAGCCTGTTGGCGATGGCGACGCCGATCAGCGCACTCGTCTGATGTAACTGCGCTTGCGCAGCGCGGATATCCGGCCGCTGTTCGACAAGCTGGGAAGGAAGGCTGACCGGCAAACCTGTAGGCAGGTGAAGCACCCCGAGTGTCAGCTGATCGTGACCCGCTTCGTTCGGAAAGTGACCGATGAGCGCCAGCAACACGTGGCGCTGTTGTTCGAGTTGTTTCTGCAGGGGCGGTAACGTTGCCTCGGTCGCCGCTACCTCGGATTCCTGCTGCAACACGTCGGCGCGCGTCGCCGCGCCGGCGTCAAACTGATTGCGCACGACCGTAAGCTGGTCGCTTTCCGCCTTTATGATTTCCTGCGTTGCTTCAATCTGGCCACGCAGCGAGGCTTCCTGGATTGCCGCCGTCACCACGTTGGCGGTCAACGTCAGATAAGTGGCCTCGAGTTCGAAGCGCTGATACTCGGCGAGCGCGACGTTGGCTTCGATTTGCCGCCGAATACCGCCGAACACATCGGGCGTGTAAGAGACGTTCACCGTGGCCTGATAGAGGTTGAATATCTGCGGCCCTCCCGGCTGGCCAAATTCCGCCGGTGAGAATTGCTCGCGGGTAGTCGACGAAGTTCCGTTCACGCTCGGAAGTAACGAGCCAGCCGACGCGTAAAGGTTTTCCTTGGCCTGCCATAGTGAGGCTTGTGCGGCCTGCAGGCTCGGATTGGCGTGCAACGCTTCAACGATCAGGGCGTCGATCTCCTTGGAATGAAAGACCTTCCACCACTCGCCAGGGATATCCCGCCCCATGGCGAACTTTTGAACCGAGCCAACTTGGCCGTCGGCCGCCGAAGTGGTGGCGGCCGGAGGCGTGTCCGGCGTGTATCCGCCGCCCGGCGGGGCCGGCGGTGGCGTGAAATCCGGGCCAACCGCGCACCCCGCCAACAGCACCAAGGCGGACGCGGCAATGACAGTGCTAGGCCGAAAAATGCCCAGAAACGCCGGAAACCCGGCCCGGCCACGGCGTAGCCGGCAACGCTGCCACCCTAACAGCCCCACGCTGCTACCCTTAATTCACCCTTAACAAAGGCAGATTAGTTATTTACTATCCGGTTAGTCAATAAGCGGTGGAGGGAATCCTGAGCCAGCTATTGGATACCCGCACTGAAACCCGGCGCAGGCGAAAAGCCGAACGCCCCCAGGAGATTATCGAAGCAGCATTCCTGGAGTTTTCCAAGAACGGCTATGCCATGACAACGCTCGATCAGGTGGCCGAGCGCGCCGGCGTGACCAAGGGTACGATCTACGTCTACTTCGAGAACAAGGAGCACTTGTTCATTTCTATGGTGCGCGAGGCCGTGAAGGCCACGATGGACACCGTGGAGGACATGTTCGAGCGCCACGATGGCTCGACGGCCGACCTTCTGCGTGAACAGTTCAGTTTCATCTACGACCACATCGTCCAAGACCGGCGGCGGCGCGAAGTCGTTCGGATGTTGATTGCAGAAGCCTCGCGCTTTCCGGCGCTGGCCGACCGATACTATCAAGAAATACACCTGCCCTGCATGGATGTGCTCACGCGGACGATTCAACGCGGACTTGATCGCGGCGAAATCCGCCGCTCGGCAGTAACTGAATGCCCGCTCGTCATCATCGCGCCGATCGCGCTGGTCGACTTGTGGATGATGATGTTTGATGAGCGGCATCCGCTCGATCTGAAGAGATATTTTGACGCCCACCTCGATCTGGTGCTTGCCGGATTGCTGGCGAAACCTATGTGAGCCGACCGTAAGCGCCGCAAAGTACAACGCTGAACGGCAATCGGCGACAGCGCCGCATCCTCAACGTGAAAACTTCTTGTACTTGATCCGTTGCGGAACGATCGAATCCGTCCCCAGCCGCTGCATCTTGTCTTTCTCGTAATCCTGGAAGTTGCCCTCGAACCATTCGACATGGCTCTCGCCTTCGAAAGCGAGAATGTGCGTAGCGATGCGGTCGAGGAACCAGCGATCGTGGCTAATGATGACGGCGCAGCCGGCAAAATCCTCCAACGCCTCTTCGAGCGCGCGCAAAGTGTCAACGTCGAGATCGTTGGTCGGCTCGTCGAGCAGCAGCACGTTCGCGCCGGATTTGAGCATTTTCGCCAGATGCACGCGGTTGCGCTCGCCGCCCGATAGCGCGCCGACTTTCTTCTGCTGGTCGGCGCCCTTGAAGTTGAACGCTGCGCAATAGGCGCGCGAATTAACTTCGCGCTTGCCAAGCTGGAGCTGATCCAGCCCGCCGGAAATCTCTTCCCAAACCGTCTTTTTGCCGTCGAGCGCGTCGCGTGATTGGTCGACATAGCCGAGGTGAACAAACTCTCCGACCTGGATCGTGCCGCTGTCCGGCTTGTCCTGGCTCGTAATCATGCGAAACAACGTGGTCTTGCCGGCGCCGTTTGGTCCGATTACCCCAACGATGCCGCCGGGCGGCAATTTGAAGGTGAGTTCATCGATGAGAAGATTGTCGCCGAAGCCCTTTTTCAAGTTTTCGAAGTCGACGACGTTCTGGCCGAGCCGTTCGGCAACCGGAATAACGATTTGCGCGGTTTGAGTTTGCTTCTCGCCCGCCTTCTTCAGCAACTCTTCGTAGCGTTCATAGCGGGCTTTGGACTTGGCTTGACGGGCGCGCGGTGACGCCGAAATCCATTCCTGCTCGCGCGCGAGCGTGCGCTGGCGCGCTTCCTCTTCGCGCCCCTCCTGCTCCAGCCGCTTTCGCTTTTGGGTGAGCCAAGCCGAATAGTTACCCTCGTACGGAATGCCGCGGCCGCGATCGAGCTCCAGAATCCAGCCCGTGACGTTGTCGAGGAAATAGCGGTCGTGGGTGACGATCAGGATGGCGCCCGGATAGTTGCGCAGATGGCCTTCAAGCCAGGAAACCAACTCGGCGTCGAGATGGTTGGTGGGCTCGTCGAGCAACAGCAACTCCGGTTGCTCGAGAAGCAGCCGGCACAGCGCGACACGCCGCCGCTCGCCGCCGGAAAGCTGCGCCACCTCGGCGTCGTCCGGCGGGCAACGCAAGGCATCCATCGCCTGATCGACCTTGGAGTCGAGGTCCCACAGCCCCTGCGCCTCGATTTCGTCCTGGAGTTTGGTCATCTCGTCGGCGGTTTCGTCGGAATAATTCATGGCGAGTTCGTTGTAGCGATCTAGGATCGCCTTCTGCGCGGCGACGCCTTCCATGACGTTGCCGCGGACCGACTTGGCCGGATCGAGTTGCGGTTCCTGCGCCAGGTAGCCGACGCGGGCGCCATCGGCGGCCCAGGCCTCACCGGAGTACTCGGTGTCGAGGCCCGCCATAATCCGAAGCAGTGTCGACTTGCCGGAGCCGTTGACGCCAAGCACCCCAATCTTGGCGTCGGGATAGAACGATAAGTTGACGTTCTCCAAGATCTTCCGGTTACCCGGATAAGTCTTGGAAACACCTTGCATATGATAGATGAATTGACGCGCCATTTGGTCCAAGCTCGAAGGGCCCCGCCCTTCTGTTCGGAGCCGCGCACCAACACTCGCTCAAGTGCGCGACTGTAAGAAACCCTCACTTTGGGAAGTCCGCGCACATGTAGCGATCAAGCGCATGGCGGACAAGAACCCATCGGTCCGCCGCCTGCGCTGACGCACCGGTCGACGATTCCGGCAATGATTCGTCAACCGCGCCGGCATTTGGACAGCAGGTACAACGATTTCGTACCAATTTTTAATGACTTTACGCCGAAAGTTTGCGGCAAAGGCCGCGCCTTTCGCGCAGACCCCCAAGCGAAAGGACGGCGGATCGATAAACCGCTTGGGAGACGTGACGTGAGGCACAGTATTGTCAGCGGTATTCACGAACTGGCGCAGACTTTCGCCCGCGCGTTCGATCCATATCGGCCGGAACTTCACTACATGCGCGGCCCGGGCCCAAAGTGGCACGCCAAGCGGGCCGATCTCGCCGCTCCGGCTTCGCGTCCCATAGAGATTCATGCCGCGGCCGGGATAGCCGCGGCTCGCACTTAACCCCATCCGGCTTGTGTTCTCTAAGGGGTTATGGAACGGCTAGTGGTCCGCCGCAGAGGCGCCGCCATGCCCGTTCGTTGCGCAATCCTTGACGACTACCAGAACGTTGCACTTTCTTTCGCCGATTGGTCGAAGGTCTCCGGCGACATGGAAATCAAGGTGTTCAACGAGCATCTTGGGACCGCAGATCAAGTCATCGCCGCACTCAAGGGATTTCCTATCGTTTGCGCCATGCGCGAGCGTACCCCGTTTCCGCGCTCGGTGATCGACGCGTTGCCCGAACTGAGGCTGCTCATCACCACCGGAATGCGCAACGCCTCGATCGATCTCGAAGCGGCGAAGGCGAGAGGCGTCGTCGTTTGCGGCACGCCCGCTTTCGGCAATGCCACCGCGGCCATCGCAACGGCGCCTGATGCTCGAGCTCGCACGCCACATCGGCTATGAAAACGCGCGACTCAAATCGGGTGCGCTTTGGCAAAGCACCGTCGGTCTTGACCTCGAAGGGTTGACCCTGGCGCTGCTCGGCCTCGGCAAACTCGGCTGCGCGGATGGCGGAAATCGGCCGCGCCTTCAAAATGCACGTCATCGCCTGGAGCCAAAATCTCACGCCCGAAAAGTGCCAGGAGGCAGGCGCCGAATATGTCAGCGGAGACGAGCTGTTCGAGCGCGCCGATTTCCTCTCGATTCACGTCCAATTATCGCCGCGGACGCGCGGCTTGGTTGGCGCCAAGCAACTCGCGTTGATGAAAAAAAGCGCCTACTTAATCAACACCTCGCGCGGCCCGATCGTTGACGAAGCGGCCCTGCTCGCCGCCTTGCGGGATAAACGCATCGCCGGAGCCGGGCTTGACGTCTTTGATATCGAGCCGCTGCCACTAGATCACCCCTTGCGCAAGCTCGACAATGTCGTGATCACTCCACATCTTGGCTATGTGGCGGCGCAAAACTATCGCGCTTTCTTTGGCGGAATGGTCGACGATATCCGGGCCTTTCTCGACGGCAAGCCGGTGCGCGTTCTCGCCTGACGCTCGTGCGATCAGCCGTGACGAACTTTAAGCACCAAAATCGTCGCCGTCATCGCCAACGTCACGATACTGGAGCCGATCAGCGGCGCATCATGTATCGCCAGTCCATAGACCAGCCAGAGCAAGACGCCGAGCGTGCATAATGTGGTGGCGGGAAGCGAGATAGCTCGCGCCTCCCGCTCGCGAATGATTTTAACGGTCTGCGGCACCCAGCATATCGTGGTCAGAATAGCTCCGGCGGCGCCGATGGCGTCGACGGCGTGCGTCATCAGCATTCTGGCCTCGCGGGACGACAACGTTGATAAACGACTGCGCGCTGCAAGCGATCGGACTTTCTCGAATCATTTTTGGCCACTTAACGATCGGCTGATGTGTTCACGATGACAAAGTTGAAGTTTCGATCGCGCGGCATCTTTACGGAATACGCGCACAGCCGGGTGGAATTTGTCATCGGATCGTCACGGACGAATCGTAGAATCATCAAGGCGTTGGGTTAGTTTTTGTTCCGGGTCTGTGACGTAGCAGCAGCGGTGCGAACAGCTCCCGATAGCGTAACCAGCGCCTGCGGATACATCATGAACGTCTCCGAGCACACCGCCCGAGTCTTCGACACCGATCTCATCAAGCTCACGCAAATGGTTGCTCAAATGGGCGGCTTCGCCCAGAAGCAGGTGACCGACTCAATCGACGCGCTCACCCGCCGCGACGTATCGCTGGCACGGCAGGTGATCGCCGCCGACGCGACGGTGGATAATCTTCAGAGGTTGATTGAGGAAAAAGCCATCGCGACGATTGCTCTTCGACAGCCGATGGCGATCGATTTACGGGCGCTGGTTGCGATGTTGCGCATCGCCAACGATCTGGAACGGGTCGGCGACCTGGCCAAGAACATCGGCAAGCGCGTCATTGCGGTCAGCGGCGACAACACGCAACGCAAGCTGGTGCGCGGGCTTAAGCACATGGCGACCCTCGTTGTCTCGCAATTGGCCGCAGTGCTCGACAGCTTTGTCGATCGCAATCCGGGAAAAGCGTTGCTGGTGTGGCAGGCCGACAAGGAAGTCGACGCCCTCTACGTGTCGCTGTTCCGGGAATTGCTCACCTATACGATGGAAGACCCGGGCACCATCTCCATGTGCATCCATCACCTGTTTTGCGCAAAAAACATTGAGCGGATTGGCGACCACGCCACCAACATTGCCGAGGCTGTCCACTACATGGTCGAGGGCCAGGCTATCGCCGGTGAGCGCCCCAAGGGCGACAACTCGAGCTATGTCGGGGAAATCCGCGCCGCCGCAAGCAAGGTCCCGGCGTAATAGCGAACCCATCCGGCCACCGTTAACTCCTCATTAGGGTTAACGTTCTATTGCTGAGTCCGCCGCCTACCCCGGCGCTTCTTGCGTAATTTGGCTATTTTGGCAGCGATAACATGGGCTCAACAGCTGGGATCACTCATCGCCTTTCACGCCTCCTTGCTTCGGCCGCGGTGTTTGCGGCGATCGCGGCGGTAGCCGCCGGATGCCAGACCACGCAGAGCACGGAAACGACCGGCTCCGTGCCGATCGTGGCCCCCGAGCATTCGGACGCCGATTGGCGGCATGACGCGGAAATTTACGGCCAGAAATATACCGCCAGTCCAACAAACGTGGACATAGCGCTGCACTACGCGAAGGCGCTGAGCATGACCGGGCAACGAGCCCAGGCAGTTGCAGTGCTTGAGCGCGCATCCATCGGGAACCCGCACAACAAGGAAGTCTTAGGCGCTTATGGCCGGGCGCTGGCCGATGCGGGCAACTATACTCAGGCGATGGAAGTGCTCGAACGCGCGCACTCACCCGATCAGCCCGACTGGCACATCCTTTCCGCACAAGGCGCCGTATTGGATCAAATGGGCCGCCACGCGGACGCCCAACGCTACTACGAAACCGCGCTCAAGATCGCGCCCAACGAGCCCAGCGTGCTTTCCAATCTGGGGCTTTCTTACGCGCTGGCCAAGGACCTGAAGCACGCAGAGACGACGCTGCGTAAGGCAGTCACGCGGCAACCTGTCGACCCGCGTGTCCGCCAGAACCTGGCTCTCGTTGTCGGACTGCAAGGCCGCTTCCAGGAAGCCGAAGCAATCGCACGTGCCGATCTACCGCCCGATGAGGCGGCGGCCAACGTCGAATATCTAAAGCAAATGCTCGCCCAACATAAAGATCTTCGCGACCCGAAAAAGACCGCCAGCATCGCGTCGCACAACTGATCGAGCCGGCGTGGCGGCCGGCAAGGCCGTCGCCGCATCCCGCAACATAAAATCCGGAAAATGAAATCGGCGGCAGCTAGTGTTGCAGCGCCATGACCTTTATGGCTGCCGGGCCGAGGATGACCACAAACAGCACCGGCAGGAAGAACAGAATCATCGGGACTGTAAGCTTCGGCGGCAGAGCAGCCGCACGCTTTTCTGCTTCTGACATGCGCATGTCGCGATTTTCCTGCGACAACACCCGCATGGTGCCGCCGAGCGACGTGCCATAGCGCTCAGCCTGCTGCAAAGCGAGACTAACCGCCTTCACGCCTTCCAATCCGGTGCGGCGCGCGAGGTTTTCGTAGGCCTGCCGCCGGTCCGGAAGATAAGACAGTTCCGCTGTGGTCAGCGTCAACTCCTCGGCCAATGGAACCGACTGCCGGCCCACCTCCTCACTCACCTTCTGGAAGGCGGCTTCCACCGACATACCCGACTCTATACAGATCAAGAGCAGATCCAGCGCGTCCGGAAATGCGCGTTTAATCGACAATTGCCGCCGTTTGATTTTGTTTTTGAGAAAGAGGTTCGGGCTCAGCATGCCGAAATAAGCCGCGCCGATCCCGATACCGAGCTTTATCAGCAGCGGTTCATCGAGCTGGATGACGACAAACACGTAAAATAGCGAAGCCAGCAGCATCACGACTGGCATGATCATGCGGAAAAACAGGTAGGTCACGTAGGGCGCGTGGCCCCGATAACCCGCCTGAACAAGGAGCGCGCGGGCCGTCTCCTGGCCCACCCATTTGTTCAGGTTGAAGTTCTCCACGACGGTCTGCATGTACGCTTTGGGCGACTGCCGCAGCGTAACCTTGCTGCCCTGCGCCAACCGCTCACGCTCGCGCTGTCGGATTTTCTCGCGTTCAAACGCGACCGCTTTCATCCGCGTCGACAACGTGTCTTTGACAAGCAACGGCATCGCCAGCGTGATCACCGTTGCGCCGGCCGCGATTGCGGCCAGCACCATGGTGAGAACTCGCGGATCTATCAGTGCCTGGAGAATTTCAAACATTTTCGCCGCTCAGAAATCGAAGTTGATCATCCGGCGCATTACAAAAATGCCCATCGACATCCAAACGGCGGAGCACAACAGCATCATGCGGCCAAGCGATTCCGTCCACAGCATCGAGATGTAATCCGGGCTGGTAACGTAGACCAGCAACATCACGGCAATCGGCAACGCGCCGATAATGCCGGCGGAGGCCTTGGCCTCCTGCGACATCGCCCGGATCTTGGCTTTCATTTTTTTGCGGTCACGCAACACGCGTGAAAGGTTGCCGAGTGCTTCGGACAGATTGCCGCCAGCGCGCTGTTGAATGGAGATGACGATCCCGAAAAAGTTCGCCTCCGGCAGCGGCATGCGCTCGTAGAGCTTGAGACACGCCTCGCCCAACGGGATGCCGACCGTTTGGGTATCAATGATGGCGCGAATTTCGCCGCGCACCGGCTCCTGTGCTTCGCTGGCAATAAGCTTAAGACTGTCGAGCAGCGGCAATCCGGCCTTGATGCCGCGGACGATGACATCGACGGCATCCGGAAAGGCTTCGAGGAATTTTGCTTCGCGCCGCTTCTTCAGAAACGACAGCAGCCAAAACGGCAATCCGAAGCCGGCAGCAAAACCAAGCCCGAGGCTTTGTAGAAGACCGACGCCGAACAGAAGCGGCACGAAAAAGAACAGGGCGCCGAGCGTGGCAGCAGTCACGATGAATCGGCGAGTCGACCATTGCAGCCCGGCCTGCACTATCCGCACCGTCAGCGGGATTCGCTTTGCTGTTTTCTGTCGCGATTCGAGCTGTTTGATCGATCCTTCAACCTGCTCGCGCCGGTTCTTTTGTGCGGCCCTGATCGGGCGCGTCGCCACCGGCTCGGCGCGCGTGACACTCGCCATGCGTCGTTCGGCGGCCTTTTCGCCGGACAGTATCGGATAGAGAAAGACCCACGCAACGCCGCCGATCGCGAGAACCACCATAAGGAAGATGAGGTATATGTTCACTGTCGCCGCCCTTTAATTTCTCGTCTGGTTCAAGGCTTGCGCAGCGTCGAGTGCTGCGGCGAGGCGCACGTCTTCGCCGTAATAGCGCGCCCGGTCCCAGAACTTCGGCCGCCCGATACCGGTCGACCTGTGGTGTCCCATCAGGTTGCCGTTCGCATCCTCGCCCAGGATGTCGTAGACGAACAGGTCCTGGGTGATGATGACGTCGCCTTCCAGACCCATCACCTCGGTGATGTGGGTGATGCGTCTCGAGCCGTCGCGCAGACGCGCCGCTTGAATAACCACATCGATCGAGGCGCAGATCATTTCGCGGATGGTGCGCGACGGCAGCGAATAGCCGCCCATGGTGATCATTGATTCCAGGCGCGAGAGTGCCTCGCGCGGCATATTGGCGTGAAGCGTGCCCATGGAACCATCGTGACCGGTGTTCATCGCCTGCAACAGGTCGAACGCTTCCGGTCCGCGCACTTCGCCGACGATGATCCGCTCCGGTCGCATACGCAGGCAGTTGCGCACCAGATCGCGCATTGTGATCTGGCCTTCGCCTTCAAGGTTCGGCGGCCGCGTTTCCAACCGCACCACGTGCGGTTGCTGCAATTGCAATTCCGCCGCGTCTTCGCAGGTGACGATCCGTTCGTCATCGTCGATATATCGGGTCAGGCAGTTGAGCAGCGTCGTCTTGCCCGAACCGGTACCGCCGGAGATCAAGACGTTGACCCGGCACCGGCCGATGATCTTGAGAATCTCAGCTCCTTCCGGCGATATCGAGGCGTACCGGACCAGTTGCTCAAGCGTGAGCTTGTCTCTTCTGAACTTGCGGATGGTCAGGGCGGGGCCGTCGATGGCGAGCGGCGGCACGATAGCGTTGACGCGCGAGCCGTCCGGCAAGCGCGCGTCGCAGATCGGAGACGATTCGTCGACGCGGCGGCCGACCTGACTGACAATGCGCTGGCAGATGTTCAGCAGCTGCTGATTGTCGCGAAAACGAATTCCCGTCTTCTGAATTTTTCCGCCGACTTCGATGTAGACCGTACCGGAACCGTTGACCATGATGTCGGCGATATCGTCGCGGGCGAGCAGCGGCTCGAGCGGTCCGTAACCGAGCACGTCGTTACAGATGTCGTCGAGCAGATCCTCCTGCTCGGAGATCGACATGACGATATTCTTGATTGCGATGATTTCGTTGACGATGTCGCGGATTTCTTCGCGCGCCGAATCGGCGTCAAGCTTGGCCAATTGACCGAGATCGATCGCCTCGATCAAGGCGCCAAAGATGGTGCCTTTGGTCTCGTAGTAGGACTCGGAACGGCGAGAATCGATCGCCGAAGACATCTTCGGCTGCGGGCTTTGCACCGACGGCACGCCCTTGCCGGGCGTCGGCGCGTTTATAATCGGCGCTCCTAGCCCGGCAGACGGAAACGGAGTGCGTCCGCCTTGGGGCGGCGGGCTCGCACTTGCACCGGGCGCGGACGATGGCGCCGGCCTGGCGGGACTTGGCTGCCGATCTTCGGTGTCGGCGACCGCTGCATCACCGGAAAGCGCACGCTTGCCAAACACAACTTAACTCCAATGGACCATAGAGTGACGACTATTTCTTCATCAGCTTTTCGATCAGCGGCGACAGAAAACTCGAACGTTGCTTTTTCTGCTCGACGCGTCCGGCCAATTTCTGCGCCATTAACCGGAATATTTCCGCGCTCTTATGGTTCGCGGACATTTCGGCGATCATCTGGCCGTTATTTGCAGCCGCGCCGAATACTTGCGGCTCGAACGGAATGGAGGCGATGGGGTTTTCTTCGAGCGCTTTGGCGAAATCGGCCGCCTTTATTTCCGGTCGCTTCGGAACCCCGATCTGGTTGAGGCAGTACAGCGGCTTCTGATCGTTCGGCCGCGCCGCCTTCAAGAAATCGTAGAGATTTTTCGTATTTCGGAGGTTCGCCAGATCGGGCGCAGCGACGATGAGTATATCGTCGGCGGTGACCAACGTTTGCTTGGTCCAACCGGTCCATTGATGCGGCACATCGACGACCACGAACGGGACCGTCGCGCGCAGCGAGTTGAAGATTGCATCGAACGCGTCCGCCCCGAAATCGTAGACCCGATCAAGCGTCGCCGGCGCGGCGAGCAGGCTCAAGTGGTCAGTGCATTTCGACAACAACCGATCGATAAACGCGTGGTCGATGCGGTCTGGCGAAAAGACTGCTTCGGCAATGCCCTGCGGGGGGTCCTGGTTGAAATCGAGTCCGGCGGTACCGAAGGCCAGGTCGAGGTCGGTGACGACGGCATCGAGCATCAGATCGCGCGCGATCGAGAACCCGATATTGTGGGCTATGGTCGAGGACCCTACCCCGCCTTTGGCGCCGACCACGGCGATGATGCGGCCGACCGGTTTGGCGTCCGGCGCGGAAAACAGCCCGCACACTGCGCGCACGACCTGCAACGTGTTGACCGGCGCGATCAGATAATCGCTGACGCCGCGGCGCACCAGCTCACGGTACAGCGTAACGTCGTTCGTCCTGCCGATGATGATCACCCGCGTCGCCGCATCGCAAACCGGCGCGAGCTGATCAAGACCGTCCAGAATGTCGTCACCGCGGCTTTCCGATTCCAGAATAATGACATTCGGTGTCGGCGAGCTCTGGTACGCTTCGATGGCGGCGGTCAAACCGCCCATCTGAACGCGCAGGTGCGCCTTGGCCAGGCGCCGGTCTTCGCCGGCTGCCTGGATGGCGGCGGCGGTCTCTACGGTTTCGCAAAACGCCTGCACCGAAACACGCGGTGCCGGCGCGATATTTTCCTCGCGGCCGGCGAGTTCGGCAGCGGGGTTATCAAACTGAACGGCTTGGCTGGCTGGGCTCATGCAAGACCATTGTTAAGTGTAATCATTGACCGAGGTCGCTGATCCGTGCGCTCTCGTTTGCCTGATATTTTGTGGTGGTGTCGCCACCCTTCACGTAGTTGGTCATGACGTTGGTACGGCGCATTTCGTAAACCGGGCCGTCGGCCCGCGGCTGCACCAAATCCGCCGGATTGTCGACCATTGCGGCAAGATTGCGTTGGGTGGCGCAGCCTTGGTTCCATGGCGGCGCGTTTTCGAAATAGCCGCGATTCGCGCTCGGTCCGATGTCCTCGGGCCAAAAGCCGCATGGTCCCGCCTGGGCGCCAATCTTCGGATAGATCACGTGGATCGTTGCTAGCGTGCCGGGCGGCGGATGATATGCCCGCATCCGTATTCCGTTCGCAGGTACGCCGCCGGCCGTGAGAATCGCGTGAATCGCCGGCGCCACCTCCGCCGCGGCGCGCTGGTTGCTGCTGCCGACGGGCACGTTTACCACCACACCGCCGGTGGCTTCGTGTTTCCAATTCTCAGCGAATTCCACGAGCGCTGCGCGCTGGCTGGCATTTAGCTCGCCGCGATTGGAACCGACAAAAATCTCCACGTTGTGCTGCGTCTCGGTTATGCTTATCGGATGGCGTAAACGGTAGTCGAAAGGGACATCGGGAGCAGCGGCAACCTGCTGGTCGGTGTTGCAGGCGCAAACAAACAACGCACAGCCGGCGACAATTGCGGCGCGTATCGCGAGCCCCGCAGGGGTCCGACTAGCGCCGGTGGGAATCCCGAAAGTCAGCATCGTCGTCTCCTTGCGCCGCAATTCAGTCGAGGATGAAGCCATACTTACCGCGGTAGTTATCGGGTGGATCAGTCGTACCGCCGACCCCGTAGATGCGATTGAGGTGGCCCAGCAGCACTTGTGCCGGGTCGCTCGGGTCGGCGAAGCCATCATCCGGCCGTGACAAATCCTTCTGCGCCACCGCGTGCACAACGTACGGCGTCACCAAAACCATCAGCTCAGTGCGCTGATTGACATAGTCGTTGCTTTTGAACAGCGGCCCGAGAATTGGAAGCTCCATCAAGCCCGGCAAGCCGTTGATATTGTGCTTGGTGCTATCCTGAATCATGCCGGCCATCGCCAGCGAGCCACCGGACGGAATCTCTACCGTTGTGTCTGCCCGGCGCGTACGTATCGCCGGCACAGTCACGGTGTTGGTCGTGCCCGGAATAGGGATGGTCAGCGAATTCTGGCTGGTAATGTCCGATACTTCGGTCATCACCCGAAGACTGATGCGGCCCTCGCTCAGCACCACCGGAGTAAAGTTCAGCCCGACACCGAACTTCTTGTACTCGATCGACGGCTGGCAGGTCGTCGGCGCACCTGGCGTGCTCGACGTGGCCGAACAGGAATAGCCGTTGAGGATTGGAAACTCGCCGCCGGCGAGGAAGGTCGCGGTTTCTCCGGAAATCGCCGTCAAATTAGGTTCGGCCAGCGTATGAATGACACCAGCCTGCTCCATCGCTTGCAGCGTTCCGTTGAGTCCTTTCCATCCAGCCGTGATGCTCGAACCGCTAAGCGATTGCCCAAAAGCCGTGAACGGATTGGTATTGTTTAAGGTGACCGTCGCGGTTCCGGAGCCGAGCGCGCCTTGTAGATTTATGCCGAGTTGCTTGATGAGATCGCGCTCGACTTCGGCGACGACCACTTTGAGCAAGATCTGATCACGGCCGCGAACGACGATCATATTGACGACTTTGCTCGCACTGGCTCCATTTAATGCCCCCGCCGTTGGCAGCCCCGATGGCGATGCGCCCACGGACACGCTGTTGCCACCAGCGCCGCCACCCGTGCCGCCGCTGGCGCTACCGCCATTAATGCCGCCATTGTTGGCGCCAGTGTTGAAGGCGTCGTTAGGAGACACAAAATGCGATGCGATATCGTAGGCCTGCTGCGCCTCAAGTTGGCTGGAGACGGTGCCCGACAGAACAATGCCGTCGCCAACGCTTTCAACTGTGACGTGAGAGTTTGGGACTAGCCGCGCGATGGCATCGTTAATGTCTTGCAGAGTTCTACGGGGCGTAGGCCTGTCGACTTCGATCTCATAGCCGGCCATCTGATTGCCGTCGCCATCGAAAAAGACGATGTTGGTGGCCCCTTTGTCGACTGCAATGATGTAAGCACGCCGCGACGTGCGGACCACGGCATTGGCTATTTTCGGTTCAGCAACCAGCACATCCTTGATGTCTCGTGGAAAATCGATGACGATCGATTTGCCGACGCCGAGCCGAACCACGCGCGATACGGCGTCGCCCATCACATGCGCGACTTGAGATGCCGAATCGCTTTCCGGACGTCCCGCCGTTTGGGCCACGCTCGGCAGCGTGCCGAACAGCAGCAATCCCAGAATCGCCGCCAACCGCATCGGAGTCCGTGGTCTCATCATCAATTCCCTCTCAATGCGTCGTGGTTTGAGTGCTAACGCCGTAACGCACTGTATTAATGCCCCTCTTAGCGCCTTCATCGTCGCCGCCTTCCGGCTTCGCCGATTGGGAATCAAGAATGCTGCGCAGCGTAAGTGACAGCGTGCCGAGCTGCCGCGAACGGGCCAGTGTTTCAGCCTGTTGCGGATCGAGCGCAACGGTAACGGTCTTGCCGACCACCACCTTTTGACCGTCCTTGTCTTCTACCGTCTGATCTACCGCGAGCACCTGCACGTTTCGCAGAATGGTATCGCTCACGTACGTCTCGACCCCGGTTGCTTTTTCCGCGGCCTTGTCTCTGCGGGTGAGCACGATATCCACGTGATCGTTTGGAAGAACAAAGCCGCCGGCGCTGGTATCGGCAGCCACATCCATCGCGACGGCGCGCATGCCTTTCGGCAGGAGAACGGCCATGTAGCCCATATTCTTGCCGTTCACGACTTTGCTGTCCCGGATCGGCTCACCGGCGGCGACGGGTGAGCGCACGATCGCCCCGACAAATTCCTTCGTGGCGTCGGGCCGATCGGTCTTTTTGATGAAATTTCCGGCGGCTGCCGCCGGCCACATTTGCCAACCGACGTCTTTTTCGTTGACCGTTTGGCCAATGTTGAGGTCGGTCTTGGCGACCAAAACATCGACGGTCGCCAGCGGCGGAGCCGGTGGCGGCGCCTGCGGAGCGGGCGCCTGCCGCAGCCCACTAGCCATCATGGCGGCAACTCCGCCAGCGGCGAGAGCGATCACTAGAACAATGAGACGGGCGGGTTTCATAACGCCTTCACCACCTGACAAAGCAACGCAAACGCCGGACGCGTCGCGATATTGATTTCACCAGCTAAACGTC
This sequence comes from uncultured Alphaproteobacteria bacterium, assembly GCA_963753355.1. Classification (GTDB taxonomy): domain Bacteria; phylum Pseudomonadota; class Alphaproteobacteria; order Rhizobiales; family Xanthobacteraceae; genus BOG-931. Next base: position 20,684 of record CAVWBV010000001.1, on the reverse strand, counting down.
AAAGCATGGTTAATGAGGCGTATCTAAATCGCGTTAATTGCGCGTTACGCCGAGACTTTTCGCCAACGTGTGTGTTGGTTCGGCCGGTAGCAAATCCGGTAAGCGCGGATTCGTTAACGAACTATGGACGCCATCCACTCGGTCTGCGGATAGATCCAAAGCGCGGCCGCGGCGAGCGCGATGCCGTAGGGAACGCCGGCGCCGCGTTGATGGAGCCGCTCCGCCCATTCCCGGCCGACGAATGCCCGCGGCATCGGCAGCGCACGAAATTGGACGATCAAGAGGGTCAAAGCGCCGCCGAACAGCGACGCGTAGATCAGGTAATCGGGCAAGTGGGCGAAGCCCAGCCATAGAGCGGTCGCCGCCGCAAGCTTGGCGTCGCCGCCGCCGATCCATCCGCGGCTGAAGAAAACAAAGACGATAACAAGCACCACGGCCGCGGCCGCGAAGTGCCACATCAGATCGTGCACGCTCATTCCCGTCAGCAGCGCCAGCACGGCGAAGCCGCCGACCAGGATGAGCGACACCCTATTGGCGATCGTCATGGTGAAAAAGTCGCTCGACGCCGCAAACGCCATGACGGCCGGAAACAACGTCAGACTGATCGCTTGAATCACAAAGGCCATGGCGACGCGGGACCGTCCGCTATTTCAACGCGTCGCGGTCTTATCCGACGCAAGTTGACGGCAAGTTAGCGACTGCGCCGAACACCGGCAAAAACGAACGGGCTCCGGCCATTGGCCAGAGCCCGGAAATCACAGCAACAAATCGCCGCTTATTTCAGCTGGGTCGAGATGCTGCCGAAGGTGGTGTTCAACTTGGTGCCGATGCCGTTCACGACGGCGATGATGGCAACCGAGATGCCGGCGGCGATGAGGCCATATTCAATGGCGGTCGCACCCGACTCGTCCTTCACAAAACGCGAAACAAGGGTCTTCATAACATGGCTCCTTAAGGTCCATTGGTGGCTGTCTGAGCTCGACCCAATGCCCGTTTGTCGGACCATTTGGATCACGCGAAAAACGTAACAATGAGAAATTGCGATGCAGTTAAACCGACCACCGAAACTGGGGCCTAATGCGCCGATCCCAAATGTGGTTAATAGCTAATTTCCGCCGTCAAAACATTTTGACGAACTCACAGAAGCCCGCTGGGCGCCAGCGGCCATCCGGGCCCGAGCTTTTGCCACGGAAACGAGGAACGCACGCCAAACCCATAACGCCGAAGTGTTGTCTTAGGCGTAAGAGAGCGCCGCGCATTTGATGCAATTCTGACCAAACTACGACGCGCAGCTCAACGAAAGTTTTATTCATCCCCTATTAAGTGGCGTGCTCGATACCAGGTGTAATACGCGCGCCAGCGACGCGGTATCGCAGTTCTACAAAAGAGGTTCGACGACATGAGTAGGGAACTGCTTGGATTCGTCATCAGCGTCGGCGAGACGTTCATGAAGAGCATCCAGATCTCGCTGGCGCTGGCCGTGGTCTTCACCGTTCTAACCTACTTCTGGGCCTGCAACCCGGGGCGGCCGTGGTGGCAGAAGCGCGACATCGTCACCGATCTTTGCTACTGGTTCTTCATCCCCGTCGCCGCCCGTTATTTCCGTATCGGTCTACTGGTCGCCGGCGCCGCTGTGTTGTTCGGCATTACGACAGCGGACGGCCTGATCGCCTTTTATGAAAACGGCCACGGGCCGCTGGCGGCGCTGCCGCTGGTGGCGCAAATGATCCTGTTCCTGGTGGGCGAAGACTTCATCACCTACTGGATCCATCGTTTGTTTCATGGAGTGAACCTTTGGAAATATCACGCCGTGCACCATTCCTCCGAAGAACTGGAATGGATTTCGGCGGCGCGTTTTCACCCCGTGAACATATTCTTTGGTTCGGTGATCGCCGACGTAGCTCTGCTGCTGGCCGGGATTTCGCCGAACGTGTTTGTCGTGCTCGGGCCGGTCACCATCGCCCATTCGGCTTTCGTGCACGCCAATCTTCACTGGACGCTTGGACCCTTCAAATACGTGCTTGCCGGCCCCGTCTTTCATCGCTGGCATCACACGGCTGCGGAACGCGGCGGCGAAAAGAATTTTGCCGCCACTTTCCCCATTCTGGATATTCTATTCGGCACGTTCTACATGCCGGCCGGCCAGCTTCCCGACCAGTACGGCGTCGACGACAAGGAGTTTCCGACGACCTTCGGCGGGCAACTTGTGCATCCGTTCACGGCTGAGCGCCCGCAAAAGCCGCCGGCTGATATTTCGGCGGCTGCTTGAAGCAGTTTTACCCGGTAAGCGGCCGCGCGATTTCCATTTCTTTCACCAATTTGGCGTCAATTAGTGACTTCGGAAGCAGCGTTATCGGTTGTTGCGTCCGCGTAGCGTATCGGAGAGTTCTGATGACGGCGTCGCGCACTTTCGGTCGGGCAAATTGCCGACCGCTATTTTGGGTATCGGCCGTCTTGTGCATGGTTGCTCTGACCGCAGCGGGCAACGCCTCGGATCAGATTACAGTACCGCTCGACAAGGCTCGGATCCTGCACCTGCCCGATCGCGCCGCGACGATTGTGATCGGCAATCCGCTCATCGCCGACCTTTCCATTCAGCCCGGCGGGCTCGCGGTCGTTACCGGCAAAAGCTATGGCGAGACCAACTTTGTGGTGCTCGACCGCGCCGGCGTCGTGCTGACGGAAAAGACCGTCGACGTGACGCTTTCGAACGACCAAAGCAGCGTCGTTGTCTATCGCGGCGTGGAGCGCGAAACCTACAGCTGTGCGCCTGAGTGCTCGCGCAGCCTGGCGCTTGGTGACGCCCCGGATATCTTCGAGGCGACGATGAAGCAGATCACCAACCGCAACAGTCAGGCCGCGGCGGCCGGCGGAACGGGCTCACACTAGCCGAGCCGATCCGGGCGTACATGAGGCCAGACCGCAGCGCGGTCAGGCTTCATGGAATGGGCAGCGCGGTCGTAGACTTGATCTTCTCCATGGCGAACCGCGACGTCACATTTGCCAGCGGCACCGCGGCAATCAGGCGCTTATAGAAGGCGTCATATCCGGCAATGTCGGGCACGACGACCCGCAGCATGTAGTCGACGTCGCCTGCCATCCGGTAAAGCTCCATAACCTCGGGCATTGCCCGGACGACCTTGGCGAAGCGCTCCAGCCATTCCTGCGAATGATCGCCGGTCTCGATTGATACGTATACCGTGACGCCTAGGCCCACGCGGTCCTGGTCCACCAGCGCTACGCGCCGTTGAATGACGCCGTCCGCCTCGAGGCGCTGGATCCGCTTCCAGCAGGGGGTAGAGGACAATCCAACCCGATTGCCGATCTCGGCAACCGCCAGCGAGGCATCGTCCTGTAATACCGCCAATATTTTGCGATCGATCGTATCCATGAAAAAATCTTTCAACCGACACGGACGAAGGGTGTCTAGCTAGAATAATATTCCAAGGCAAGTGGAAATTCCGCGGGAGCGAGGTGCCGTCTGCATGGGCATAGCCCGGCCAAGCACTGAGTAAACCCGGGGACGACCGCCTTACCGGACCGGTATAGATTGCGCGGTATCCGCCAGGAGCGCTTCGACTTCTGCGCGTTTGGGCGACCCGGCCGAACCCCCAATCCGGGTGCATTTGATGCCCGCGACCGCGGCGCCAAAACGCAGGGCATCCGTCTCGCAGCGGCCTTCCGCGAGCGCCAACGCAAACCCGCCGTGCAAGGCGTCGCCGGCGCCAAGCGTATCAACCGCTCGAATGGCAAACACCGGCACGTGGCGGATTGAACCTTTCTCGAGGAAGAGAATATCGTCGGGCCCGTTGCTGACAGCAAGAAACGCGTCAGTGTGCTGGGCTATTCGTTTGAGCCCCTCGCTCAGATCGTTACTGCCGGTCGTCGCTTTCAGACATTCCGAAGAGAACACAACGTGCGTGGCGATGCGGAACAATACGTCATCTTGTTTTGTGGGCTTATCGCCATCAAGCACAACTCGAATACCGCGTCGCCGCGCCGCTTCACAAATCGGACGCGCGAAGTCCGGATATCTGTTGTCGGCAAGTACCAGATCGGCCGTTGCGATCATTTTCTCCGGGTCGGCCGGAACGACATTCGCTACACGCTGGTCGCGATACGTCACTATGGTGCGGTCACCGCGGGAATTGACAAAGATCGCCGACAGCGCGGTGGCTAGTCCGCTGACGCGGTGGCACGCGGTGGTGTCGACATTTTCGCGATTGAGCGCCGCCAGCACGCGGTCACCGTTGGAGTCCTGCCCGGCCGGCCCACCCAACGGGCCCGCCATCGCGGCGCGGCCGCCGAGGCGGGCAATGGCGACGGCGGCATTCGCTGCACAACCGCCATTGACCACGAAAAAATCCTTGGCCTCGACCTTGCCGTCAGCTTGTGGAAATTCTTCGACACGAAAGACCTCATCAAGCACGATAATGCCGGTGCAAAGGATGTGCGGCGCCCCGCCAGCGTTCATTTTCCTACCCCTGTTCCCAACCGACCGCGAGCTTACAAAAGAAATCCAACCGTGCGCATTTCATTCAAGAACCCGCGCGCCACGTTCGACGAAGTCCCGGATAATGTGGTGAGCGATGGCGATCGGCGGCGGGGTGGCCAGACCTTGTGGATGCTTAAGCGCCAGCATCAATTGCAATTCCTCGCGGTCGAACCAGCGCGCCTCCTCGATTTCATTTTTGTCGATCGTTATTTGCTCGGATATCGCTTCGGCATGACACCCGATCATCAGGGACGAAGGAAACGGCCACGGTTGAGATGCAAAATAGGTGACCCGCGCGCAAGTAAGACCAACTTCTTCCTGCACTTCGCGACGCACGGCCTCCTCGATCGATTCTCCCGGCTCAGTGAACCCGGCGAGACAAGACCACATGGTTGCGGGAAAACGAGGCGAGCGGCCCAGCACGCAACGCTCTTTCCCGATCGGCAGCATGATGACCACCGGATCGGTGCGCGGAAAATGCTCGGTCTTGCACGATGGACAGTCGCGCCGCCAGCCGGCTTGCGTTATCGCCGTCGCCGCGCCGCAATTCGAGCAGAAACCGTGCTTGAGGTGCCAGCCGAGAAGCGCCTTGGCTTCTGCCAGCGGCGGCAAATGTTCGTTCGCGACCGCACCCTGCACGGCAATGCTTCGCAGATCGATGATTTTCAGATCGGGGCGAGAGCCGAGCGACTCGACTGAGGCCCCTTCAAGCGTCCGAGCAAAGCGCGGCTCATCGCCGAGCAGGCCAAGAAAGACGGTCTCGCGCGCTTGACCAAACGCGCCTGCTTCGGCGGATGAAAATAGCGGGTCGAATTTTTCGCCGTCGCGTTTGAGCAGCACCGAATTGCCGGCGAACAAGTAAAAGCCCGCGCGCGAGCCGCCACCAAGGCTCGTAAGCTTGTCATGATCGTCGCGCCAAACGGCCGCGCGCTCGATGGGACTTCCGGCATAGGCAAAGCGTGGCGCCGTGCCGGACTCGGAGTGTTTAGACACGACGCTCAAATGTACCGATGCACGGTGACTTGACGAGACATCGTCAGAGGGCGCGCCGTCCTGCCGGGGCCGGCGAGATGGAACTTTATCTTTATCACCGATCCTCATCCCGTAGGTGCGGGCGGATTGAAGCCGCGCCCGAAGGCGTGGTCAAGCGCTCTGAGGCACTGTTTATCCCCACGCCGCCTGTGCCGCTTCCAGGCAGCGCACCAGCTTGGCGCGCTGATCCGCTTCGCTGAGCGGATTGCCGGCCACGGTGGACGCGAAGCCGCATTGCGGACTTATGGCGAGACGATCCTTCTCGATCCACTGCGCCGCGTCCTCGATGCGACCGAGCAGATCTACAATACTTTCGAGGCCGGGATTCTTCGAGCTGACCAGCCCCAACACCACGCCTTTATCGGGCGCGACGAAACGGAGCGGCTTAAAATCGCCGGCGCGTGCAGAGTTGAATTCAAGAAGAAAGTGCGTGATGCCAGGGCAGCCGAATAGAGCTTTGCCAATCTGATCGTAGCCGCCTTCTGCCAAGTATTTGCCTTTGAAATTGCCGCGGCACAGATGCACTCCGATCGCTAGGCCGTCCGGCGCTCCGGCGATGGCTTCGGCGACGGCCTCGACGTAAAGATCGGTCAGCTCGTGCGGATCGTTCCCGTCGGCAGTGACTTTAGCCCGGACCGCGGGATCGCACAGCATGGCCAGCGCAACTTCGTCGAGCTGAATATAACGGCAGCCGGCGGCGGCAAGGTCGGCGATTTCCGCGCGATAGACTTGTGCGAGATCGCGAAAGAAGTCTCGTGGGTGCGAATAAAGGCCGGGTGCCACATAACGGGAACCGCGCCAGAAATGCATAGTCGACGGCGCCGGCAGCGTAACTTTCGCAAGCACGTCGGCGTGACGAAACAAAAATTCGAATTCGTCTAACGCAATCGGATTTCGGTGCGCCACTTTGCCGCTCACGAACGGCGCGGTGAAGGCAAGCTCCTGCCCCTGCTCGTCGCGGAAATGAAAACGCGCGTCGGCGACATCGAGCCCCTCGGTGCGTTCGACGAAGCGGCTCCAGTACGAGCCGCGGCGAAACTCGCCGTCGGCGACGACCGGAAGGCCGATCTCCTGTTGCATCTTTATAGCATCGCGGATCGCTGTGTCCTGTGCGGCGACAAAGCGCGCCTCGTCGATTTCGCCCGCATGGAATGCGCGGAATGCTTGGCGCAAGGGAGCTGGGCGCAGCAAGCTGCCGATGTGGTCGGCACGGACGGGTGGACGATTCATACCGCTATTTTCTAGCGATAAGGCGTTCTGGAGCGAAGCGAAAATGCGTGGGGGCCGGGCGCAACGGAGCCGACCGAGGTGCGGTCAGGCGTTATCGGAGCTACAATCGCCGCGCTGGAGGAGGAGCCGATGACCGATCGCTCGGATCGCGCGGATAAGACGCGACGGGTATGGCTCGCGACCATCGAGCGCCATCGTCACGACCCCGATAAATCCGCATCGCCCGACTATTGGTCGCCGCGGCTTGATCCCGCTTCGCGCGACAACATCAGGGCAATTCAGGATGACAAGATCGCGGCGGTCACACCGTTCCTCTACGAGAACAGCGACTTCTATCGGCGACGCTTCGATCGCCTCGGTCTCACGCCGTCGGACTTGCGCACCGTCGACGATCTCGCCGCGAAATGGCCGGTAATCGACAAGCTGGAAATGGCCGAGGATGCCGCCAGGGACCCGCCGTACGGCACCTTCACGACCATGAACGAAGCCATTTGGCGCGAGCGTGGCTGGATGATGTTTTCGTCATCCGGGACAACCGGGCCGCCGCGTGTATTTCGCTATTCACATGTCGACCGCGAACTCTGGGCCTGGGCCAACGCGCGCGCACTGCAGGCCATGAGTTTCGGTAACGGCGATACAGTGTTCATGATCACCGGCTACGGGCCGCACGTCTGGGCCTGGGGCGTGCAATATGCGCTGGCGAAAATGGGGTTGCCGACGCTGCCAGGTGGCGGCATGGACGCGAGAGCCCGCGCCAACGTCGTCATCCGTTACCAACCCACCATTCTGCTCTGCACGCCGTCGTACGCACTTCATCTCGGACGCACGTTGGAATCTCTCGGCGCCGATCCGCGCAAGACCGCGGTGCGGATGCTGTTCGTCGCCGGCGAACCGGGCATGAGCGTTGAGGCCACGCGCACACGCATTCAGGAACTTTGGGACGCGCGGCTTGTCGAATTTTACGGCTGCACCGAAGCATCCCCGCACGTCGGCGGTTTTTCCTGCCCTCATTCGCAGCCGGCGGAAGGACCCGTCACCACCCATTTGCTGGAGGACGTTCAAGTCTGGGAAACAGTCGATCCGCACTCGTTGAAACCGCAGCAGGACGGCGAGCGCGGGTTGACCGTCTGCACAAACCTCAATTCCGAATCCTCCCCGCAGCTGCGCTTTCTGGTCGGCGATTACACCACTTTCGATCGCTCGCCCTGCCCGTGCGGACGCAACCATGTGCGCGCAGTGGGGTCGTTCAGTGGCCGAGCCGACGATCTCATCAATCTGCGCGGCATAAAAATGTTTCCCGGCCAAATCGAGCACGCCGTACGATCGATCGGCGGCATCGGCGATGAATTCGAGATTCTGCTTCACACCAACTCGGATGGGCTCGACGTGATGACGGTACGGGTGGAGCACCAAGCCGGTGACGACATTGCCACGGCGGTAGCCGATGAAATCCGCACCCATTGCGAGGTGCGCGCGACTATCGATGTGCTGACGCCGGGCACGCTACCGCGAACCGAGTTCAAAGCCGCTCGAGTCAAAGACCGGCGGCAAAAACGCTAGGCCGCTCAGCGCTTTCATCGGCATTATTGCTCGTTGGAGCCGATCTTTTTCGGCTCACGAAAATAAGCATCGCGTTAACCCGACGTTAACCCGGCATACGCAATTCATTAACCATCGGAATCATCGGGAAAGTGGAGGGATACGGTGTCAGGCGCTACCAGCCAACGCCAATCGCTCATGTTCAAGGCGCGATCCTACATGGCGTTCGTATTCGCGCCGCAGCCGCCGATTGTGGAGTGGCTCGCCGAGCTCGACGCCAATCTCGCGCGATCCGACGGGTTCTTTGCCAATCATGCTGTCGCACTTGACCTGTCTGCCGTGCAGTTGAGCCCGTCCGCCATTGCCCACCTGGTCGCGAACCTTGCCGAACGCAACATCCGTATCCTCGGCATCGAAGGACTGAAAGATGCCGATGGCGCTGCGCTGCCTCCCGGTCTGCCGCCGGTCCTGCGCAACGGTCGCGGCACACAAACCCTCGAACTGCCGAAACCCGGCGCTGCGGCCGCACCGCCACAACATCCCACGGCGGCCCCGCCGTTTGTCGCGTTAAAGCCGCAGGAAACGTCACTACTGATTCAAGATCCGGTGCGCTCTGGGCAATCCGTTGTCTTCATCGAGGGCGACATCACCATCCTCGGCTCGGTCGCTTCCGGCGCTGAAATCGTCGCCGGCGGATCGATCCACGTTTACGGACCGTTGCGCGGCCGCGCCATCGCCGGCGCCGGCGGCAATGCGCGCGCCCGAATCTTTTGCCACCGCGCCGAGCCCGAGCTTCTGGCCATCGATTGTTACTACAAGACCGCTGACGACATCGAAGCCAGTTTGCGTTGCCGGCCGGTTCAGGCCTGGCTCGACGGCGGCACGGTCAAAATTTCGGCAATGAACTGACGCGGGAACGAGAAACGGCGGACGCAAAACGGATCGCGCTCCCCGAAAGCGAGAAAGGCAGCAGATATGGGCCAAGTCGTGGTCGTGACATCAGGCAAAGGCGGCGTCGGCAAGACTACGTCGACGGCGGCGCTGGGGGCTGCACTCGCGCAAGAAGGCCAAAAAGTCGTGGTCGTTGACTTTGACGTCGGGCTACGCAATCTCGATTTGGTGATGGGCGCCGAGCGGCGGGTCGTCTTCGACCTGATCAACGTCATTCACGGCGTTGCGAAACTGCAGCAGGCGCTCATTCGCGACAAGCGATTGGATAACCTTTGTCTCCTTCCAGCCTCGCAAACCCGCGACAAGGACGCGCTGACGGAAAACGGCGTCGCCCGCGTCATTGCCGAGTTACGGACCAAATTCGACTGGATCATCTGCGATAGCCCGGCCGGCATCGAGCGCGGCGCTACGCTTGCGATGCGCAATGCTGACGCAGCGATTATCGTCACCAATCCGGAAGTATCATCGGTGCGCGACTCCGATCGCATCATCGGTCTTCTCGATTCGAAAACGGCCAAGGCGGAGCGCGGCGAACGGGTCGCCAAACACCTTCTCATCACCCGCTACTCTCCTGCCCGGGCGGCACGCGGCGAAATGCTCTCGATCGACGACGTGCTCGAAATCCTGTCGACCCCGCTTCTTGGGATCATTCCCGAGAGCGAAGAAGTGCTTCGCGCCTCAAACGTCGGGGCGCCGGTGACCCTGAGCAACACGTTGAGCGCCCCGGCAGTGGCATATTTCGAGGCGGCGCGCCGCCTCAAAGGCGAAGACGTTCCGCTGATCGTGCCGAGCGCAAGCCGAAGCATTCTCAACCGGTTATTTGGACGGAAAGCGGCATGAGCCTGTTCAACTTTTTCCGGCGCGGGTCTGCGCCGGTAGCACGGGAGCGCCTGCAAATCCTGCTCGCGCACGAGCGCACGACGCGCGGTCAGCCCGACTTGCTCGGCGTACTGCGCGAGGAAATTCTCGCGGTGATCAGCCGCCACATCTCGTTCGAACCCGACAAGGTCCAGATCAAGATGGACCGAGGCAAATCGGTCTCCACGCTCGAAGTGGACATCGAAATACCGAACGGACTTAGCGCAACCTTCGCCGCTGCGCAGTAGGACCGACGACACACGGCGCCTAAGCTTCTGCTTTCCCCCACGAAGCCGGCGCCGCTTGCTTTCCCCCCTCCCCGGCCGATATAGGGCTTGGGAGGTTGGCGGTGGACGAGCCACTCGCCAAACGGGTCAGGTCCGGAAGGAAGCAGCCCTAACGAGCGCGGTTCGGGTCGCTCGTCAGCCTCCCACCCTCTCCTTTCGTTTGAAGCACTGCGCCGCCGTTGAGGTGCAAGCGCAGCAAGCCTCGAAGGGTGATGGCGCGTCCGTCATCCTTCAGGCTGGCCATATGGCGGCCTTGCACCCCGGGTTGACGTGTTAAGTATCGCCGATGAACGACGCCACCACACCAGCCGGCCCGGCCACCGCCTACCGCGTGCTTGCACGGAAGTACCGGCCGTCGACTTTTGCCGACTTGATCGGCCAGGACGCCATGGTGCGCACAATCTCGAACGCTTTCGAGGCCGGCCGCATCCCGCAGGCCTGGATTCTCACAGGCGTGCGCGGCGTCGGCAAAACCACAACCGCGCGCATATTGGCGCGCGCGCTCAACTACGAACTGCCGGACGGTTCGGTTACCGGTCCCACGATTCACATGCCGGTGCTCGGCGTCCATTGCCAGGCGATCATGGAAAGCCGGCACCTCGACGTCATTGAGATGGACGCCGCCTCCCACAACAGCGTCGAGGACGTGCGCACGATCAACGAAGCCATCCGCTACGCCCCGGTTTCGGCGCGATACAAGATCTACATCCTCGACGAAGTGCACATGCTGTCGGGCTCGGCATTCAATGCGCTTCTGAAGACCCTCGAGGAACCGCCGGCGCACGCCAAGTTCGTGTTCGCAACCACCGAAATCCGCAAGGTGCCGATCACGGTATTGTCGCGTTGCCAACGCTTCGATTTGCGCCGGCTCGATGCAGCGCTCCTGGTCAAGCACTTGCAGAACATCGCGGCGCAAGAAACGATTGAGGCTGAGCCGGCGGCACTGGCCCTGATCGCCCGCGTCGCCGAAGGCTCGGTGCGAGATGCGCTCTCCCTGCTCGATCAGGCCATCGCGCACGCCGCCGGTCCGATTCACGCCGAAGACGTACGGCAGATGCTCGGGCTCGCCGATCGCGCCCGCGTCATCGATTTGTTCGGCGCGCTGATGGGCGCCGAACTCCCGCGCGCCTTGACCGAGTTACGCGACCAATACGACAAAGGTGCCGATCCGGCGACAGTGCTCGGCGATCTGGCGGAATTCACCCATTTCGTCACCCGCGTCAAAGCAGCGCCCGCTTTAGCCGAGGACGCTTCCCTTACCGAGCAGGAACGAACGCGCGGCCGGGACTTTGCCGCCAAACTGTCGATGCGGGTTTTAGCGCGTACCTGGCAGATGCTGCTTAAGGGTATCGCAGAAGTCCAGGAGGCCGGACGACCGCTTGCGGCCGCGGAGATGGTCCTGGTGCGTATTGCCTACGCCGCCGATTTGCCGACACCCGATGAGGCAATCCGATTGCTGGCAGACGCGCCGGGCGGCAGCGGCCCGGGACCATCGGTTGCGGCTCCAGCGTCAGCGCGTCCTGAGCCGCCGCCGTCGCGCACAGAAAGTCTGCGCAATTCAACACGCGGGGGGCTCGCGCCGGCCCCAGTGCCTGTCCAGATGCCGGCCGCCGATGTCGACGCTGACGCGAACCAACCGCATGGCGCAGTAGCGAGTTTTGCCGCGCTTGTGGCGCTTGCCGGCGAAAAGCGCGATTTGACCATTAAGAGCGCGCTTGAGCGCAGCGTTCGGCTGGTGCGTTTCGAGGATAGCCGGATCGAAATCGCGCTTGAAGAGAATGCGCCAAAAAGCCTCGTCGGTGAGCTCTCTAAAAAGCTCGCCGACTGGACTGGAAAGCGTTGGATGGTGATCGTTTCGAGCGAGCCCGGCGAACCCACGATGTACGCCCAGGAGCAGGCACGAAAGGCCGAACTGAAAGACGGCGTTCGGGACGACCCACTGGTGCGAGCCGTCCTGGCGCGTTTTCCAGGCGCCGAGATCGTCGGCGTGCGTGCGCCGGCGGAGATCGAGGAATCACCGATCGAGCCGCCCACCGACGCCGGCGCGGCTGACGACGAAGAGTGAAGGTATCCCCATGGCGGATTTTCTCGGCCTGATGAAGCAGGCCGCCGAATTCAAGTCGAAGATGGAAGCGATGCAGGCCGAGCTCGATCACATCGAGGTCGAAGGCACGGCAGGCGGCGGATTATTTTCGGTGAAGCTTTCCGGCAAGGGCGAAGTCCGCTCGACGCAGATCGATGATTCGCTGCTTCGGCCGGATCAAAAGCCGATACTTCAGGATCTCATCGTCGCCGCACATGCCGACGCCCGCCGCAAGCTCGAAGCGGTGATCGCCGAGCGCATGCAAACCCTCACCGGAGGATTGTCGCTGCCGCCGGGGTTGAAGTTGTTCTGACCTAAATGCCCGCCACCGCCGGTCCAGAAATCGAACGCCTCATTCAACTGCTCGCGCGCCTGCCGGGGCTCGGACCGCGTTCGGCCCGTCGCGCCGCACTGTTCCTGATCAAAAAGCGCGAGCTCGTCATGGCGCCGCTTGCCGCAGCCCTGCAAACCGCGATGGACAAAATCGAGGTGTGCAAAATCTGCGGCAATATCGACACGCAGAATCCTTGTACCGTTTGCATCGATCCCCGACGGGACGCGTCTGCTATTGTCGTGGTCGCCGATGTCGCCGACCTTTGGGCACTTGAGCGTGCCCACGCCATCAATGCACGTTATCACGTGCTCGGCGGCACTTTATCGCCGCTCGACGGCATCGGCCCCGATGATTTGTCGATTGACGCACTGGTTACGCGCGCCCATGAGCCGGCGGTCCGCGAAATCATTCTTGCGCTGAATGCGACGGTCGACGGTCAGAGCACGGCTCATTACATTACCGACCTACTGCACGAGGCCAACGTCAAGGTCACACGCTTGGCGCATGGCGTGCCGGTTGGGGGCGAACTCGATTATCTTGACGAGGGAACTTTGGCGGCGGCGATGCGTAGCCGCACGCCGTTTTGAAACTTCGCCGCTACTGCCCGTAATTTAGCCACGAGCCTGCACGCTGGACGAACAAGGGCTGCCGCCGGCACATAAACACCGATTTAGCGCCCCTTTACGAGGTCGGACTTTCCGATTTGCGGACCGATGCGCTTCACAATCCCGACTTGGCCCACGGCTTGCATGGCCTCTGGCGCGATCTCGGTCTCACACCATGTGCTGAATGAGATTGCTTGGAGCCCCGGCGATCCCGGCACCGGGGCTCCATCCTTTTTTGGGCCCTGCCCCGCAAAATTCCCGCTTGCGCTTGATCGGCCGCCCCCGCAGATGGATACACCTGCAACAACGGTAAGTGACCCTCCGGGCCATGGCCGAGGACATCCCCTACAATAAGGCCTTCGACCTTATTCCCGGACGAGCAACCGAAGTCGCGCCCGGCGTGCGGGCCTTGGTCGCAAACAATCCCGGTCCGTTTACCTACAAAGGAACTGTCAGCTACATCATTGGTCGCGGCGACGTCGCGATCGTCGATCCCGGGCCGGAGGACGACGCCCACGTTGCCGCGCTGCTCGATGCCGTGCGCGGCGAGAACGTGACCGCGATATTCGTCACTCATACGCATCGCGATCATTCGCCCGCGACGCCCAGGATCAAGGGAGCGACCGGCGCCACGGTTTATGCCGAAGGGCCGCATCGTGCCGCGCGGCCACTCCATATCGGCGAAACGGCGGCGCTCGATGCCAGCGGCGACACCGCCTTTCGTCCCGATGTTGCATTGACCGATCTGCAAACCGTAACGGGCAAAGGCTGGACCATCGAAGCGCTAACTACGCCGGGGCATACTGCGAACCACATGGCATACGCGTTCCGCGAAGCGGATTTGATTTTCTCCGGCGATCACGTGATGGCGTGGTCAACTCCCATCGTTGCACCGCCAGACGGAGCCATGAGCGATTACATGGCTTCGCTAGCGAAACTGGCGCAGCGTAGCGAACCTGTTTATCTGCCCGGCCACGGCGGGCCAGTGCGCGATGCGCCGCGTTTTGTGCAAAGCTATATCGGGCACCGCAAAGCGCGCGAAAACTCGATCCTCCACAGGCTCGACAAAGGCGCCGCCGATATTCCGACGCTCGTGCGTGCGATCTATATCGGGCTCGATCCGCGTCTTAGCGGAGCGGCCGCCCTGTCTCTCCTCGCACATCTCGAGGATTTGGTAGCGCGTGGCCTCGTTGCGACCGATGGCGCGCCGACCATTGGCGGCGTTTATCGTTTGGCCGAATTGCCCCGCCCGGCCGGCTGAGCCGGCTTCGCGTCGGGTTGTTTCTTCTCGGGCGTAGGCGTCGCTAGCAAATCATCAATATCGTCGATCAGCAAACGCACGCGCGCCGCATTTGCCCCGAGATCGTGTCGCCCGTAGCGCGAAGCCGAACGTACGTCGATGCGGGCGCCTTCGGGCGCGGCGCGCACGCGCACTACCACGTCATCGCGGAAGCCGAGAATGGGCGTGCGCGCAATCGCCTCGATGAGCCCCTCGCGTGGCGGAGCCACCTGCGGCGGACGCGCGTCGACGACACGCCATTTGCGTTTGGTCACAATCTTGAGCGCCGCGTCATAGGCTTCCTGCGGGGAGGAGTTGGTCACATCGGGCTCGATGTCGGAATACGCTTCGCGCTGCTGCTCGGCGGAATAGAGGCCGGCATAGTTCACTGGATTGGCGTCGCGCGGGCGCAGCCGAGCAATCGCCTCAAATCGGGGCGGGTCGATTGGATCTGTGGTGACGTCATAGATCGCCGGCAGGCGATAGGCCTTGACGCCGAGGTAAACCGGATACGCAATCAGCGCGACGCCGACAAGCAATCCGGTGACCGCCTCGCCAATGCCACTAATCCCTTCCCGCCAGATCGCCACGCCGGCCGCGAACGCGAGCAGGATCGCAACGACGGCAAGGACCAAGGCGCCCGCCAACGTAGATAACGCCGGCACGATATCCAGCGCGCCCGAGCGCACAATAATGACGCCGATCAGCGTCGCGGCGAGCGAGAACAACGCGAGCCGCCGCGCCCAAATGGCAAGCCGCGATTTCGGCTGCGCGGCGAGGCGGCGGCGCGCCATACTGTTATCTCGCCGGCGCCGCGCGCTTGCGCTTTGACTTTGTCTTGCCGCGCTTTATGCCGGCCATCAACTCGAGCACGGCGCAGGTCGAAGCCGTGTCCTGCATGGCATATCCCGTCGACAGCGCGGCCGCGTAGATCGGCAATGTGGCGGAGAATAATGGGATCGGCGCGCCGAGCGACTGCGCAAAACTGCCGATGATGTCCATGTCTTTTTTCCAGATCGCAACCTTCATCGTCGGCTTGTCGTAGCGGCCCTTTACCATCATCGGCGCACGAATTCGGAATATCTCGGAATTGCCGGCGCCCACCTTGATTTCGTCGTAGATAAGCTGCGGCGGCAAGCCGGATTTCATCCCGAGCACCAAAGCTTCGGCACTTGCGACGTTATGGATCGCGACCAGGAGATTGGCGATGTATTTTATGCGGCTGCCATTGCCGAACTCGCCCAAGTCGCGCACCACTCGCGTAAAGCCCGCGAACAACGGGCGCAGCTTTTTGATCTCGGCCGCGTCGCCGGAGGCATAAACGACGAGGTCCTTTACCTCGGCTTGAACGCCCGTCCCGCTGACCGGGCAATCGAGCAAAACATGACCGGCCTTGCGCAGCGCCGCCTGCGCCGCAAGCTTGTCTTCCAGCTTGAATGTCGATGACTCGATCACCACGCGACGGGGCACGTCGGCTTTGACAATGGCGGCAACTGTCTCCGAGAGCGCCTTGGGATTTGGCAGGCTCAAAATCAGCGTCGACGCCTCGCGGGCAACCTCCCCGGCATCCGAGCGGATATCGACTCCGGCCTTGGCCATCGCACGCCGCCGATCGGGGGCGACGTCATAGCCGACAACCCGCCAATTGGCGGCGACGAGGTTGCGCGCGAAAGCACCGCCCATGATACCGAGACCGACGATCCCGACGGTGCCCCTTTTTCTTGTAGCCATCCCTATGCCCTTGCTCAGTTGGCGGAGTACCCGCCGGTCACATGCCCTTAATATTCGTCGCGACTGACGAATATGATTTTGCCTCGCGCTTGGTTGTCATGCCGGCCGTCGCCGCCTTGTATTTCTTGAAGTGATCGGTCGCCGTGTGCGCCTCAGCGGCGGCGGCATCGTTATAGACCTCATAGATGAAGACGTGGTTCGGATCTTTCTGCGACACCGCGATATTCAATTCGCGGCAACCCGGCTCTTTTACCGACGCTTCGGCGTTCTCCTTGAGCGCGGCAAGGAATTTGTCAATTTGGCCAGGCACGACGTCATATTCGACCGCATTGACAAGGAACGGTCCAGTTTGCGCCAAGGCCGGGTCGTTGTGCAGCGGCAACAACGGCCACGCCATCATCGAGAGCGCAACAGAGGCAATCATGGTAATCGATTTCAACATGACCCGTTTCCTCCTGCTTTATGGGGGCGCTGCATTGCCGCCACGCCCCCGCATTTACACGTTCACAGCGAACCTTCGAGAAACCGCATCAGCCTTGGAATCACCAAGGCGCTGTAGCTGTGCGGCTCGCTTTCGAACGGGTCCGACGCCCAAAAATGCCCAGCGCCGGGAACGATGATCCGCCGCACGAAGAAGCCCGCTTGGGTGAGTGCGACGAGAAATGCGCCCGACTGGCTCGGCAAATCGACAATGTCGTCGTCGGTACCGTGAATCAGCAAGAATTTGACCCGGTTGCGATCGATGGTAGCGAAGCTGATCGGCGACGCTTCGAAATAGACGCGCCGGTTCTGCATCGGTGACACGCCAAGAAACTTCTCCACGATCTTATCGTTCGGACGCGTGGTGAGATCGTGCATCCATTGGGCGTGCATGTCGTAGACACCGTAGAAGCCGATGACGGCTTTGACATCCGCGGCTACGGCAGCATTGGCGTCGTCCCGATAAGCCGTGTTGAATTGGTCGCCCGCGAGCGCGGTCAGCGAGGCAAGATGCGCGCCTGCAGAATCGCCAACGAGACCGATGCGGTCCGGATCGAGATCAAACTCCGCGGCCTTGGCCCGTACGAACTGAATAGCGGCTTTGACGTCATACACCGCCGCCGGATAAGTGCCTGGCTTACCTAACCGGTACTCGACGGCGAAAACCGCGTAACCGGCGCGCGCCAGAAACAAGCCCCAGTAACGGTAAAACTGGCGGCTGCCGACTTGCCAGCCACCGCCATGTATCGCAACTAACACCGGCGCTTTGGTGCGGCCTTTGGGCAGGTAGAGATCGCCGACCAGTTTGACCCCGTCGTGCTCGGCAAACACGAGGTCCGGCCGGCTTGCCATTTCATATTCCGCTCCGGACGCGTTATTAATTGACATCATTACCGCCATTACCGCCACAAAAGTTAGGATAGCCCGCATCGTCCCAACCTCCGCCGCGTTTCCTCTAAAGGGGAGAAAGCGGTAGCAATTTTCCGTGCGGCTCGAAAGCCTACCACCAAGCGTGAAAATGGTGCAGCGGCCCGTGGCCGGCACCGATGGCGAGACGATCCGCTGCCACGATCGCCGCGCTGACGTACTCCTTGGCTTGCCGCGCGGCGGTTTCCAGCGGCAGTCCCTTGGCGAGGCCGGCCGCAATTGCCGACGACAACGTACAACCTGTTCCATGGGTGTTCTTGGTCGCCACGCGCGGCGCCGCAAGCCGAAAGCAACGCCCGGCTTCGATGAGCAAATCGACGCTCTCGGCGCCGCTACCATGGCCGCCTTTGATGAGAACCGCCTCGGGACCTTGCGCCAGCAGTTTCTCCCCCTGCGCCCGCATCTCGTCTTCGTCGTTGGCAAGCGCGACATCGAGTAGGCCCGCGGCCTCCGGCAGATTGGGCGTCAGGAGCCGCACGCGCGACAGTAACACCCGCAAGCGGGTACCATCCGCGCGCAGCAAGCGGTCACCCGAGCTTGCGGCCATGACCGGATCAAGCACGACGTTGGACGGCCGGTGGCGATCGAGGGCCTCGGCCACGGCGTCGATCGCGGCGGCGCCCGGAAGCATACCGATCTTCACGGCTCCGACTTCAAGATCGGAAAAGACGGCATCGATTTGCGCCGCAATGAACGCGGCCGGTACCTCGTGGATGCCGAAAACGCCCTTGGTGTTTTGCGCGGTGACCGCGGTGACGACAGCGGCGCCATACACACCGAGCGCCGAAAAGGTCTTGAGATCCGCCTCGATGCCGGCGCCGCCGCTGGAATCCGAGCCCGCAATTGTGACTGCGATCGGCACGCCGCGCCCTTTTTGTTCGCGGTTCAGCGTCGAGCCCTGCTCGCTGCCGCGCTGAAATCTCGCCATTGGCTTTCGCGTTGCAACCATTGCGGAGATTTAGTGGCGCGGGCCTCAAACCGCCAGCCGATCTTCCGAGTGACAGCGGTAGAAACGGCGCGCCGGCGATACTCAGGTTCGCCGCTTCGCCAGCATGCTGTCGACGACCTCGCGCAGCGTGCGGGCCGCCGTCGCGGGATCGCGCGCGCTTGATAATGCCGAGATGACGGCGATGCCATCGGCGCCTGCGGCGATGACCGCGCCGGCATTGCTGGCGTCGATCCCGGCAATCCCGACAATGGGCAACGCCGGCGCGCGGCGGCGCAAGGCGCCGGCAACCCGGCTAAATCCATCCGTACCGATCGGCGGCGTCTTCTGCTCCTTCGACAAGGTGGCGTAGACTCCCCCGACACCCGCATAATCGACAAGGCCGACCGGCGCCGCCTCGGCCGCGGCAACCGTCTTGATTGACACGCCGATGATTGCGTCCCGGCCCAGTAAGCGCCGCGCGTCTTCGGGCGCCATATCCTCAGGCCCGACATGAACCCCGTCGACCCCGGCAGCGAGCGCAACATCGACCCGATCGTTGACGACAAACGCAACATCCGATGGCGCCAAAGCCGCTTTAATGGCGCGCGCCGCCTCGATCATGGCGCGGGTGTCGCTTTTCTTGTCGCGCAATTGCACAAGCGTCGCTCCGCCTGCCGCAACGGCGCGGGCGAGGTCGAGCAAATCGTGCCCCCCGGCGCGCTCGGGATCGAGAATGGCGTTCAGCCGCAAATCGAGTGGTGCCCGCATGCCCGTTCGGATTTCAAGGATGCCGTCCAGTGGCTCTTTGCAATTTAGCAGGTATTATCGGCGCCCTCGGTCCAAATTAGCATCTAATGTCCGAGGTGGAGACGCGGATGGTCCCTTTCTTCGTTCAGATCAAATGTCAGCTCGGCAAGTCCTACGAGGTGGCGAACCGGCTGGCCGACGCTGAAATCGCCTCGGAGATCTATTCGACTGCCGGTGATTTTGACCTGCTGGTGAAGTTTTATGTAGAACAGACCACGGACATTGGCCACTTCGTCGCGGAGAAAGTGCAAACCATACTTGGCGTGCAGGACACGCGCACCATCATCACGTTCAAGGCTTTTGGGGGCGCTTAGCGGGCCGCGTCGGCCCTTCCCGCGCTGGCAAGGCATAAATATACGTGGCCATTGCGTCGCGGTCCGCCTTATCGATTTGCTCAAGGTTGCGTACGACGTCGGCCATGGCGCCGCCGGCAAAGTCTCCAGATGGGGTCATGCCGTCCCCAAGAAAGCTGGCGATATCCTTCTCCGACCACGCCGGATCCTGATGCTGTAATCCTGCGGGCGTAATGTTCGGCACCCAACCCTTGCCGTCCGGCGCCGGTCCACCTGCGAAACGCTGGCGGTCCACAACGGCGCCGAGAAAATTCCGCGGACTATGACATTCGGCACAATGCCCGGCCCGTTCACAAGGTAAGCGCCGCGATTCAATTGGGCGGATTTCGTCGGATCAGGCGCGAAAGGCCCGCCGTGGAAGAACAAAAGCTTCCACACTCCGACCAGCCGGCGCACGTTGAAAGGAAATGCCAAATCATGCCGGCGGGGCCGGCCCGAAACCGGCGGCAGTGTTTTCAAATAAGCAAACAGATCGCGCACTCGGCAAGCCGCATGCGCCGGTACGAAGTATAGGGAAATGCCGGAAACAGATGCCTGCCCCGCCGCGACGTTCCCTTCCAAAGCGCGGTGACGAATCCGCTTCGCTCCATGTACATCCCTCCGGCCGGATCGGGCGAAATATTCGGAACGAAAAAAGTGCCGAACGGCGAAGGCAAAGCGAGGCCGCCGCCAAGCCGCGTATAGTCGATTTTTTTTGCGTCATTGTTCGGCGTGGTGTGACATGACGCACAGCCGGCAACATAAAATATCGTCCGGCCATTATCG